>CP059069.1:0-1463280 GCA_017798145.1 Akkermansiaceae bacterium
ATGGCGGACGATCTCGGCTGGGCGGATACCGTGCTTTACGGTCACACCGGATTTTACAAAACCCCGAACATCGACCGCCTCGCAAAGCGCGGGATGGTCTTCAACCGAGCCTACTCGGACAGCCCTCTGTGCTCGCCGACACGCTCTGCCGTCCTCACCGGACTCAGCCCGGCGCGCACCGGCATCACCGCCCCGCAATGCCACCTGCCGCAGGTTGTGACGGAGGCAAAACCAGGGGCCAAGGCGGCACCGAACAAGAAATCGGTCTCGCCCGGTGTGGTGACACGTCTCGCCCCGCGGTATTACACCATGGCGGAGGCGTTCCGGGCATCCGGATACGTGACAGCCCACTTCGGGAAGTGGCACCTCGGCCCCCAGCCTTACTCGCCGCTGCAGCACGGATTCGATGTGGACATTCCGCATTGGCCCGGGCCGGGTCCGGCGGGCAGCTTCGTCGCGCCATGGAAATTCAAGGACTTTGATCCGGATCCCGGCGTGCCGAACCAGCACATCGAGGACAGGATGGCGGCGGAGGCCGTGAGCTTCATGGAAAAGCAAAGGGACGTGCCGTTTTTCCTCAACTACTGGATGTTCAGCGTGCACGCACCATTTGATGCGAAGAAGGCGCTCATCGAGAAATACCGAGCAAAGGCCGATCCGCAATCCGTCCAGCGCAGCCCGACCTATGCGGCGATGATCGAGAGCATGGACGATGCCGTCGGCACGCTGCTGGATGCCGTGGAGAGGCTTGGCATCGCCGACAACACCGTCATCGTGTTCTACTCCGACAACGGCGGGAACATGTACGACGAGGTGGATGGAAGCACGCCGACGAGCAACACACCCCTGCGCGGCGGCAAGGCAACGATTTACGAGGGCGGCATCCGCGTGCCAATGGTCGTCGCATGGCCGGGCCTGGTGGAAAAGGGATCGCGGAGCGATGAGATCGTGCAGGGCTGCGATTTCTACCCCACCTTCGTGAAATCCCTCGGGATCAAGGTGCCGCCCGGGCAGGCCTTCGACGGGATCGATATCACCCCGGCTCTGGAAGGCGGGAGGCTCACCCGCGAGGCGATTTTCAGCTACTTCCCGCATGATCCGCCGGTGCCGGATTGGCTGCCTCCCTCTTGCGCTGTGATCACCGGCGATTGGAAGCTGATCCGGATCTTCCACGGCGGCGAGAACGGCGCACACCGCTGGAAACTTTTTCACCTTACGGAGGACATCGGGGAGAAAAACGATCTCGCGGCAGTCGAGCCCGAAAGGGTCTCGGCGATGGATGCCCTCATCGCAGGATTCCTTGAAAGAACCGAGGCGGTTCTCCCAGTCCCGAACCCCGCATTCGATCCCGCCACCTACGATGCCGCGAAGGAAGGCATCCCGGCGGATCGCACCAGGCCCAAGGCGGGCAGGCGCAGTGGGAAATGATGCGGTTTTTCCCGTTCAGACCTGTTCCTTGAGCCTCCGCTCCAGCTCGCCGATGTTTTCGTCTATTGATTGCAGGTAAGGGTTGGCGATGCCCTTGGGCGATAGGTAGCGGTAGACCGCCTCCGCCTCGCCGTCGAGCAGCGGCAGGACGTAATCCCTCCAGAATCCCGGGGTGGCCTCAAGCAGGCCGCCGAGGCTTTGGAACGGGCGATCTTCCGGTGGGATTCCCTCGTGCCCATAGGCCTCCACGAACTCAAGGTAGAGCAAAGGCAGCTTCTCCAGGTAATCCGCAGCGCTCATCTGTGCAAGGTAGTCCGCCGTCACCAGGAAAAGTGCGACCTGCCGCGCCTCAGCGCTGCGGAAGGCGACGTTCCCGATGCGGTTCCTCGGCCCGGTGCACATCACCGCGGAGCAGATGTCCCCGATCTCCGTTTCCGTGATCCCCATTCCTTGCAGATATTTCCTGGCGAAGGCGCAGCTGCGTTTCTCATGGATGAAAGTGTACTTCGCACCCGTGCCGGAAAGATCCCCCTCTTGCTTGAGAAAGCCGGTGTCATGCAGCAAGGCAGCAAGCAGTGCCAGTTCGCGGTCCCGCACACCGAGAGCGGGCTTGCCCCCCTCCCTGCGATACCCGTCCAGCATGTGCGCCATGCAGACGGTGACCTGCAGCGTGTGGTCGAGGTCATGGTACTCCATGTCGATGGGCTGGTATCCCGGCCAGCCGCCCCCGAACATGCTCACAACATCCCCGACCGCATGGTCGATCAGGGTGATGCTGTCCTTCCCTTCATCTTCCCTAAAAAGCCCCTTCAGCTCCTCCGCAACGGCGATCGGATCCTTGGTGTCAACCTCATGAGGGTTTGTCATACCTATGTATGTTAGCCGTGCGCCGCATCAGACCGCAAGCCCATACATTGCAGATACCGGAGCCCGATGAGCCTCTGTGGGAAGTATGGACAGCACGCCCGCAGGCACCTATGGGAAGGCATGTTCAACATCGTCCTCGTGGAGCCGGAAATCCCGCATAACGCCGGTGCGGCGGGCCGTCTCGCCCTGGCCACCGGCTCCACCCTGCATCTGGTGAAGCCCATGGGATTTTCCCTCGATGACAAATATGTCAGGCGCACCGGCCTCGATTACTGGAAGGATGTCGATTTGCGAGTGTGGGAAAATTTCCCCCAACTGGAGTGCGCCATGGAAGGGAAGGGGAGGTGGTTCCTCTCCACCAAGGCCGGCAAAGCCCATTGGGCGGTGCGGTTCTCGCCCGGCGATTTCCTGATCTTCGGGAAAGAGACCAAGGGGCTGCCCGTGGAAACGCTCGCAGCCGCCGGCGATTCCGCTCTGCGCATCCCGATGTCCCCGGGTGGCACCCGTAGCCTGAACCTTTCCACCGCTGTTGCGATCGTGCTGTTCGAGGCAATCCGCCAGCAATCGCCGGACTGGTGACAACATGGCTTCACTTCACCAGCCTGATGTGATCGAGCGCCTTGATCTTTGCGCATATCCGCCCGCCGGGTTCCTTGAAACATCTGCCGCTGATGATAACCTCCTTGCCGACGAATGGGGCAAAGGTCTGTGGCCGGAAAAAGCCTTGGAAATCAGATTGGTGGATGACCACGACAAGTTGCTCCGGATCCGGCGGATCGGCGAAAAAAAGGTAGATGCTCTTCCCCGTGGAAGAGCTTCCCAGGCCGCGGATGGTTCCACGGAGTTTCACCGTGGAATTCACCTTGATGCCCTTCCATAGCTCGCGGTCTGCCGGCGTGAAAATTTTTCCCCCCACGGCGGGAGGAGTCGCAGGTGTGGCGGGAGGAGTCGCAGGTTTCGCAGGAGTCGCAGAGCCTGGCGGCGTGAAACCAAGCGCCTTGTCGCGTGCGGCGGCTTCCTCGCTGAGTTTTTTCGCAAGCGCATTCGCGCGGTCAGCAGCGCTGTCCTGCTTCGCCTGTTCCGCAGCCGCAGGCTCCTTTGGCACCTCAGGAACCGGTGGTGCAGAGTCTGGCGCAGGCACGGTCTCGCTGGCATTCACCGGAGCCGATTTCCTTTCGATCACCGGAGATATTTCCTGCTCGCTGTAGTCCGCCGCGATCTGCGGGGGCTTGGCCGTCTTGTGCAGGTACAGAAGTGCGCTGCCGATCACCAGCAGCGACACCAGCGCCGCAAAAATCAGCGGCTTGCCCGAGGATGGCTCCTTCACCTTGAAGCTCTGTGGATCCGTCGCCCGCGCGACGAGCACCTCCTCGGCGGGAGGCGGCTCGTTGCCTGTGGATTCCGCCAGCATTTGCAGGGCTTCGGCCAGCCGTGCGTCGGGATTGTTTTTCAGCCACTTCAGCCATCCGCCCAGCCCATGGCCAGCATGGTCGCTGACCAGCTTTCTCTTCCAGCCCGTGAGTTCCTCGCCAAGGTTCACGATGGAGGAAAGCTTGCGCGTTTCGAACTCGGCTCCCAGCCACTTGAAGGGCGAGATCCAGAAAGTGAAGCCCCGTCCGCTCTCCCTCGTCCCAATGATGATGGAATCGACTTCCGTCTCCACCCACACCGCCTCCTCGCCGAGCACGTGCGAGATCACGATGGAGACCTCCAGCGCGATGCGCAGGACGTCGATGACCAGAGCCGGATCCAGCTTTTCGCCCGCGAGGATTTCATTCAGGGGCATGCCTTCCACCCACTCGGTAACCAGGAAGGGGATGCCGTCGATGGGATCCACGGAGCCTGTGATGACGGAACGCAAGGCGATATGGGAAACGTCCGCTAGCCGCATGGATGCGATCCCGAAAGCTTCCGCCTCGTCCTTTTCCAAGCCCCCACCTTCCTGCCCGAACGGCAGGAACCTGCGCAGCGACACGGTCTTTCCGGATTCACTGTCATGCGCGCGGTAAACGATCCCGTGCTTGTCCTGCCCGGCGATGTCTTCGATCTGGAAGCGGTTCATTCCGCGGAAATCCTAATGGTTTGTGCGGTCGCGCCAAGCCGTAAGCTCGGGTCAGTTCAATGTCATCTTGCGCGGGATCAGGCGCGGGAAAAACTTCGGCTGATGGAAGTCCGGCGCATCACCCGGAAGCCTCGCCGCCGTATGGAACGTCTGCGCCGGCGAGTTCAGGATGAAGGCTGCGTTCGCCCGGCTGCCGAGCCCGAAGCGGATCTGCTCCCTGAGGAAGTCCAGCGGCATGCACAGCGCGGCCAGCCACGATGCTGGGTCGGCGTCGTCATGGTAAGTCTTGATCGCGGCAGCGAAATCCGGCTGCCGCTCCGACGGTTTCCTTGCCGTCTCGAACTGGCACGCCCACCAGGCTCCGTTTGCCGCGAGGTTGAGCTCCAGGTAGGCACCGCCGTCAGCGTCTGCGATGAAAAGCTCCGCGACATCATGCTTCCAAAGCTCCGGGGTGAATGCGCCTGGTGCCGCCCCGGGATGCATCTTCGCGGGTGCCTGCCTTGTCGCCACGAACCAAACCTTCTCAGCATCCGCCGCCAGCGCGAAGCCCGCAGGAGGAATCAGCGCCCGCCTGTCCCAATCCGTGGATATGCCCATCAGCGGCAGATCGAGGGAGCCCCATTCCAGCCGTGTCTCCGTGGTGAAAAGTTGCATGACAGATGTTTCACTACGGATTCCGTTGAAAAGCCAGCAGCCATTGACGCGTATGAAAAAATCATCCGAGGCGGATATTTTCATCGCCATCCGGAATCCGCTTTGCTTATCTCAGGTCAAGTTTTTTTAAAAATGTCTCGCCCCCGCTCAGGATATTACAGCGCCATTGAATACATCGGCCCGCGCCCGCAGAAGCCGAAACGGCAGAATTTCTTCGGTGGCTGGGTAATCGTGGCCATTGCGGTGGGCGCCGGGATCTTCTTCGGCAAGCCGCTCATCGGCGGCGCATTCGCGGCGGACAAGGGTCCATCCGGCGAAGACGCGGAGGTCATCGTGTCCCAGCTCAAGGATGCGGGTGGCTTCGGGAACAGCCTTGCCGCAGAGGCGCTGCGCTACTCCGGCACCCCGGTCAGTTACGATCCAGCCTACTATAAAATCCCCAGCCCCGGCGGCGATGTTCCGGCCAACAAGGGGGTCGCTGCGGATCTCGTCGTCCGCTGCTACCGCAAGCTCGGCATCGATCTCCAGCAGGAAATCCAGGACGACATGGCAAGGCATTTCCGCGTCTATCCCCAGCTCTGGGCCGCCCAGGGTCCGGACGCGAACATCGATCACCGCCGCGTCCAGAACCTCCATCGCTTCTTCAGCCGCAAGGGTCAGACACTTTCCACCAACAGCGACCCCTCCGGATACAAGCCCGGCGATGTCGTCGTCTGGGCTCTCGCCAATGCTGCGGACATGCATGTCGGCATCGTCGTCCCCGGCCCTGTCGGCTCCGGGGATGCGCCGTGGATCGTTCATCATCCCGCAGGCGGTGGCGTGAAATGGGAGGAAGCGGTCTTCCAATACCAGATCCTCGGCCATTTCCGTTACCCCGCCGAGTGAGCCAGCCCGGCGCTTTGGTGTTGGTGATCCAGGCTTTGTGTGATTCCGTCCACGCCGGACGATACTTGGAACGATGTCAACCTGGCGACCCATTGCGAAAACCCCACTTTGGAAACGGTGGCTCCCGTCATGGCTCCATGCCCCCTTTGTCATCCTTTTCCAGCTTTCCATTGCGGCCGCACTGATCCTCCTTGGGCTGGCCTTCTTCTATTTCACCATTTCCTCGAGGTTCGACCTCGCGGAGATCGCGAAGTTGCCCGGAGGCATCGTGCTTTATGACCGGTATGGCAAGGAAATCGATGCTCCGGGAGCCACAGGCAGGCGCATCGTCTCCCGCGGCGAGATCCCGGAATTCATGGTCGAGGCGCTCGCCGCCCGAGAGGATGCCCGGTTTTTCGAACACGGCGGGGTTGATTTCCGGGGCCTTGCCCGCGCCACCGTACGCAACGTGAAGGACAGGGATTTCACCCAGGGTGCCTCCACGCTGACGATGCAGCTCGCCCGCAACACCTACGACATGCGCGCCAAGTCCCTGCATCGCAAGGCGCTGGAGATCGCGCTGACCCTAAGGATCGAAGCCCGTTACTCAAAGGACGAGATCCTCACCAGCTACCTGAACCGCATCTACTTCGGCTCCGGTGCCTACGGCGTGGAGCAGGCGGCCCGCACCTACTTCGGGAAAACCGTTTCCCAGCTCAATCCCGGCGAGTGCGCCATGCTCGTCGGCATCATCCGCGGACCGCATATCTTCTCCCCGCTCCGCGATCTGGATGCCGCCGAGGAGCAGCGCGACCAGACCCTCTCCCGCATGGTGGATGCGGGCTTCATCACCCGCGAGAGGGCGGATGCAGTCAGGGTGATCGAGATCCGCCTGGTGAAGGGCACCGCTTCGGAAAACCGTGCCTCCTATGCCGTCCGGCAGGTGAAAGCCAGGCTGGAGCAGGTGATGGCGCAGGAACAGATCACGTCCTCGGGCCTGAGAGTCCACACCACACTCGATGCAGGCTGGCAGGCTCGGCTCGAATCGGAACTCGCCCGCGCCGTCTCCGCGCTGGAAGCCGAGAAGGGCTGGCCCCACCCAAGCCACTCGGCGCATGAGCCTGGAACGGAGGCCGGATACCTCCAGTTTGCCGCCGTCACCACCGAGACGAAAACCGGAGCCGTGCTCGCATTGATCGGTGGCCGGGACTTCGCCGACTCGCGTTACGATCGCACCCGCTCCCAGCGCGATCTCGGCTCCGCCTTCGAGCCTTTCGTCGCCGCCGCCGCGGCAGAAAGGGGGAAACTCGTCCTTCCCGGCAAGCCTGTCCAGACCGGCAGGCAGATCGGCCCGGCGGAGGTGCAAAGGCTGGCGAAACGCTGCGGGTTTTCAGGCCCCTTCCTCGATACGGAAGACCTTTTCCGGGGCGCTGTGGCCGCCACTCCCATGGAAATGTCCGTCGGGCTGGCTACCCTCGGCAACGGCGGGAAAAAGCCCAAACCATACCTCATTTCACGAATCGCGGATGCCGATGGGAAGACGATCTACAATGCCCGCCCGTCCGTAACCCAGGCACTCAGCAAGGAGGCTGCGGCGGAATCCGTCCGAGTGCTGAAAAACCGCTCCGGAACACGCTGTTTCACCGGCGCGACAGGATCTGAGCGCGACGCCTGGACATTGCGCCTCGGCCCCAGCGGTTCCACCGCAATCTGGATCGGCTTCGATACGCCGACCCGCATCGCCGGCGAGGCAAGGCTCAACGCACTCCTCGATGAATTCGTCGAGCGGCTCGGAAACTAGCTCCCTGCACGATGTTTTCCCGCAGGCTGGCATTCGGTCGCATTCCCGCAGCATAACATCCACCAGCCGGCATTTTCCACTTCAGCGATAAGAGGGCATCGCTCGCTTTTGGAAGTGCAAAGTCATCCCGGCTGCACGAGAACCGGATATGCCGCTTGTCTCTGTCGTTCTTCCTTTCCGCGACGCGGTGGTGACCCTGGCGGATGCCGTCCGCAGCATCCTGCGGCAGGAATTCCGCGACATCGAGCTCATCGCCGTGGATGACGGCTCCCGAGACGGCTCCGCCGCGTCCCTGGCCGGGATCGGCGACACCAGGTTCAGGCTGGTTCGCAACCGGCTTCCCTGCGGCGTCGTGGCAGCCACGGCGACAGGGCTTGGCTTGGCCTGTGGTGAATGGTTCGCGCGGATGGATGCGGATGATATCTCGCTGCCACGGCGCATCGGCGAACAGCTCAAGGCTGCGGATGAAAGTGTGGGGGTGGTGACTTGCGGGGTGGAATCCATCGGCTGCAAGGGAGACGGCATGAGGCGCTACGTCGATTGGACGAACAGCCTGGCCGATCACGATGCGATGGCGCGCTGCCGCTTTGTGGAGTCCCCGGTCATCAACCCCACGGCGCTGGTGCGCATGGATTGGATGCGGCGCGTGGGCGGCTATCACGATACCCCATGGGCGGAGGATCATGATCTCTGGCTCAGGCTTTTCGCGGCAGGCTGCCGCTTCGCAAGGGTGCCGGAAATCCTATTCCAATGGAGGGACTCACCGGGGCGCCTGACCCGGCGCGATCCCCGTTATGGCAGCGTGGCAAGAAGCCGCATGCGGGCGCACCATCTGAAAATCCTCCCAGGCGTCCGCGAGAACGGCATCGTCATCGCAGGCGCCGGGCCGATCGGCAAACGGCTCGCGCTGGATCTCCTTGGCGAGGGGGTGGAGGTGAAAGGGTTCTTCGATGTGAATCCGGCGCGTGTCGGTCAGTGTATCCACGGTGCCAGGGTGGCCGCAGCCGGGCAGATGGCCTCGAAATGGCGCGAAAGCATCTTGCTGGGTGCCGTCGGCCTCAAAGGGGCGCGCGACTCGGTTGCCCGAATGGCCGCTTCCGCTGGACGCCGCGAAGGCGAGGACTTCTGGGCCGTTTGCTGAAAAGCGGATATCCGCCTCCCAAAAGAACGTAATTGAACAACGTCCGCCTTCCGTCATATTGGCGCGTAAGAATCCATCCCAAGCAATCCATGAAACAACCAATCCGTATCCTCGCATCCATCGCCCTTGGCGGTGCCGCCATCCTCCTGAGTTCCTGCGGGAACATGAGCTCCAGCTCGGGCACCGCCTTCTCCTTCGACCCACCGGCCAAGAAACCCGGCAACCCTTCCGCCGTGAAAGTCCACATCAGCACAGGTGCCGGTAAACTCTATGTGACGGAAGGGAATGAAGTGCTCCTCGCCACGCCTGTCTGCGTCGGCACAAGCGCCACGCCCACGCCCCATGGGAATTTCAGGATCACCTCAAAGACACGCCACCGCCGCCGTGCTAGCAACCCCGGCGCAGGCTATCCGATGACCTACTGGATGTCATTCTACAGCCCCGCATACGGGATGCACTGGGGTTTTGTGAAACCATATCCCTCCACCCACGGCTGCGTCCGAATGCCGCTCAATTCCGCCCGTAAGGTTTTCGACATGACCCGCGTCGGCACCCCTGTGAACGTCGCCAGCTCCCAGCCATGGGACTCCACCATTGGCGCGAAACTACCCCGCCTCGATGACGGCCCGCTGCCCAATCCACCGGATTCCTACATGAAGAGCGCCAAGGTCTTCGAGGATCACGAAAAAGGCAAGATGTGGGACTTCCGGTGATTTTCCGGATTTTCAAAAAGCCGTCGGGATAGAGATCCAGATCCCGGCGGCTTTTTTGTATTCCGGGGAAACCTTCAGTCCGCCAACGAGAAACCCTTTCGGGAATGCCTGCATCGAAGCGGTTCGCCCTCCTCGTTTGGATTCCAGCCGTTCGCGTTGCCAAAATCGATGGCTTCCCCGACGAGCGAGAGCTTTACGATGCGGGGTAGCTCCGCGATCAGTTCCCGGCCACCGATCGCAGCGTTCGTGTAGATCGAGACCTCGTTTACGCCGTTGCGCTGCTTCATGAGCCAGCGGTATTGGACGTCGCGATGGTTCAGGGTCCTGTAGCCTTTCTGTGAAAATGACATGGTCGTAGCAGCCATCATGAACCACAGCCCGGAGGATGAGAATGCTTTTGTCCGCATTTCTCTGCGGCGGTTCCGTTGGAGCTAGGGCTTGTCCGCTTGCTTTCCGGTATCATGCGGCGTGCCCTTTTCCACCGGTTTCCCGGCCTCAACCCAGGCAGTGATCCCGCCGGATATCTCATGTACGGCATATCCCGCCGCCCGCAGTTTTTCCGCCGCAATGGCACTTCGTTTGCCGCTCCTGCAATAGACAAGCACTTCCTTTTCGGGATCCAGCACGGCCTTGGCCAGGAAATCGTCTTCCGTGACGGTTACCAGCTTCGCGCCTTTCAAATGGCTCTCGTCCCACTCTTCCTTTGTCCGAACATCGATCAACTGGACATTCGCGGCGAGAAGCTGCTCCGCACGGTCGATCTGCAGAGGCTCGGTTTTTTCATTCCCTCTTGCCGGCAACATGAGCAGCGAGGCAATCAGGCAGGAGCGGATGATTTTGTCGATTCCCATGATGGAAACATGGCTTTGATTCGAATCCCGCGCAAGTCCCATGCCACAGTGCGGAACGATTGCCCGCTACCCCCGCACCCTCCTGCGCCAAACCACAAACGGGATGGTGACCAGATACATGATGATGCTGTAGACCGCAGACGGGACGGTGGTGGGAGGCAATGCCTCGGAAGAACCAAGGGCTACCAGCGATCCGACCGCAATCCCCAGCGTGCCGTTCTGCACGCCCGCCTCGATGGATACCGTTGAGGCATCCTCCGATCCCAGCCCCATGACACGGCTGGCTGCAAGGCCTATCGCCAACATGCCGATGTTGAGCAAAACCAGCGCCGGCCCGAGGTTCGGCAGGTTGCCGGAAAAAACCGCCCAGTTGCTGGCCAAGGCCGCCACGATGATGACGAAAAACAGGATCATCGCCGTCCTGGAAACCGCGCCGGAGATGCCCGCAACAAGCTGCGGCGCAAGGGCTGTGACGAGCATCCCCAGCGCCACCGGCACCGCAGTGATGAGGAACATCGTCATCCCCAGCGCCAGGATATCCACATCGGGCGCATCCTTCCCCATGAAATGCCCCACGCTCAGGGCGACGAGAACCGGCACGGTGACGATGGCCGCCAGGCTTGTGACGGCCGTGAGGGAAATCGAAAGGGGCGTGTTGCCATTGCTCAGGCGGGTCAGGACGTTGGAGGTCACGCCGCCGGGGCAGAAGGAGAGGATCATAACGCCCACCGCGATATCCGGCGGAAAGGAGAATGCCGTCACCAGGCCGAAGGCAAAGGCCGGCAGCAGCAGGAGCTGGCAGGCGGCACCGGTCAAAAACGCCCTCGGATACCGCAAGATCCGGGTGAAATCCGTCTTCCGCAGGCCCAGACCCAACGAAAACATGATGAAAGCAAGGATGAGTGGCAGTCCAATTTTGACGATCATTTGGCGCAGGTTTTCTTAGGTCGCACTCCTATCCCGGAGACGGCGCACAGGCAATGCATCTTCTTTGTCCTGGGTTCCAACAAGGATGAAGATGGTGCAACAGCAGGACATCTGGAAGATCCGCGGTGGTTTTTCATGGCAAGCCAACGACACAGGAATATGGGTGGATGGCAAGCTTATGCCTTGTAGCCTTCCAGGGCGTTTTTCAGGAACGGAGCGGTGCGTGAAGTCTTGGATTTCGCCACCTTCTCCGGTGTCCCCTGCGCCACGATCTTCCCACCGTTTTCTCCGGCTTCGGGGCCGATGTCTATGATCCAGTCGGCCTCGGCGGCGACGGCCATGTGGTGCTCGATGACGACGACGGTGTGGCCCTCTTCCACGAGGCGGTGGAGGATGTCGATGAGGCGTTTCACGTCCTCCAGGTGGAGGCCGACGGTGGGCTCCTCGATGAGGTAGAGGTTCCGTGTCTTGAGCTGGGCGTTGTTGAGGGTGGCCTTCATGCCGCGGCCCTTGATGAGCTCGGAGACGAGCTTGATGCGTTGGGCTTCGCCGCCGGAGAGGGTGGGGGAGGCTTGGCCGAGTTGGAGGTAGCCGAGGCCGGTGTCGGCCATGAGTTTCAGGGGGTGGGAGATGCGCGGCTGGGATTCGAAGAAGGCGGATGCCTCGTCGATGGTCATCTCCAGCACCTCACCGATGTTCTTGTCCCGGAAGGTGACCTCGAGGGTGGCGGGGTTGTAGCGCATCCCGTCGCACTCGTCGCAATGCACCCAGGCGGACGGCAGGAAATCCATCTCCAGTTTCACCCGGCCGTTGCCCTTGCATTGGGGGCAGCGGCCGCCATCGGTGTTGAAGGAAAAGCGCGAGGCGTCGAAGCCGCGCATCCGGGAATCGGGAAGCTGGGCGAAGAGGGAGCGGATGTGGTCGAAGACTTTCACATACGTCGCCGGGCAGGAGCGGGACGTTTTCCCGATCGGGGATTGGTCGACCTCGTAGACGGATTTGATGTCCTTGTTTCCGGTGGCGTACCGGAAGGGTTTGTTCTTCGCCTTCTTGTCAAAGGCGGCAGCGATGCACCGGTGCATCAACGTCGATTTCCCGGAACCGGAAATGCCTGTTAGAGCGGTGAGGCGGGCGAGGGGGATGGCGGCGTCGATATCCTTGAGGTTGTTGGCGGTGCAGCCCTTGATTTTCAGGAACTGGTGGGATTTCGGGATGTTGCGGCGTGAACCGCGGATGGGATGGGTGATCGGGTTGGCGAGGGCGCGGTAAGTGGGGGAGGTGGCAAGTGCCGAGTGATCAGTGATCAGTGAAGACCGTGTGCTCTGCTTCTTTCCTCTTCCACTGATCACTGATGACTGATCACTCGGCACTTGCGGCGGCTTTCCTTCGTAAACGATTTCACCACCCAGTCGCCCCGCCCCCGGCCCGAGATCGATCAAGTGATCGGCAGCCGTAATCGTATCCTCGTCGTGCTCCACGATGATGAGGGAGTTGCCTTGGTCGCGGAGGGCCACCAAAGTTTTGAGGAGTGCGGCGTTGTCGCGCGGGTGGAGGCCGATGGTGGGCTCGTCGAGGACGTAGAGGACGCCGCGGAGGTTTGAACCGAGCTGGGCGGCGAGGCGGATGCGCTGGGACTCGCCGCCGGAGAGGGTGTTTCCGGAGCGGTTGAGGTGAAGGTAGCCGAGGCCGACCTCCTGGAGAAAACTCAGACGCTGGCTGATCTCTGGGAGGATGTCGCGGGCGATGAGCTTTTCGCGGG
Source organism: Akkermansiaceae bacterium (assembly GCA_017798145.1). Lineage (NCBI taxonomy): Bacteria > Pseudomonadati > Verrucomicrobiota > Verrucomicrobiia > Verrucomicrobiales > Akkermansiaceae > Akkermansiaceae bacterium. The sequence continues at coordinate 13,068 of CP059069.1, forward strand.
AGCCGGGGATCTTGAGTTTGCTGAAATGGGCGGAGGATTCGTTGATGGAAAGGCTGGATAGCTCCGAGATGGCCGTCCCATTCAGCTGGACGGCGGAGCCGACGGGGTTGATGCGCGAGCCGTGGCAGGAGGGGCATTCGATGAGTTCGTCGTTCTCCATGCGGTCGATCGAGCGGTCGGCGTCGAGCTCGGCTTCGAGGACGGAATCGAAGCGGGAGGTGTCGAGATGGCGGTGGCGCTTCGGGATCTTGCCGTGCCCCCGGCATACCCGGCACCAGCCATGCGGGGAGTTGAAGCTGAACAGGCGGGGATCGAGTTCCTCGAAGGAGCGGTTGCAGGAAGGGCAGCTGCTGCTGGTTGAGAGGAGGGTGAACTTTTTGTCGGCGGTGAAGAGTTTGATTAGGCCTTTGCCGATTTCGAGCGCGCGGGAGATTTGGGTGCCGAGTGCCGAGTGAGAAGTGGGAAGTGAAGAGTCTGCGACGACTACGTCGATATCGTGTTCTACGAAGCGCTCTAGGCGGGTGAAATCCTCCGCGGACTTGAACTGACGGTCCACCAGGAGTGTGGTGAAACCTTGTTTGATGGCCCATTGGGCGATTTCCGTGTGGTAGCCCTTTTTGCCGCGGATGAGGGGGGCGAGGATTTTCACCGGGCTCTTTTTTATCTCAGCACGGATCGTTTTCTCGATGGCGGCGAGGGACTGCTTTTCGACCGGGACGTGGCAGTCGGGGCAGTGGATGGTGCCGAGTTTTGAGTAGAGAAGGCGGATGAAGTTCCAGAGCTCGGTGACCGTGGCGACGGTCGATTTGCCGCCGCCCTGGGAGACGCGCTGCTCGATCGCGACGGTTGGGGGGAGACCCTGGAGCTGGTCGATTTCGGGTTTCTCCAGTTGCTCCGCGAACTGGCGGGCGTAGGCGGACATGCTGTCGAGGAAGCGGCGCTGGCCTTCGGCGAAGAGGATGTCGAATGCGAGGGTGGATTTCCCGGATCCGGAGAGGCCGGAGATGACGACGAGCTTGTCGCGGGGGATGTCGACGGAGATGTTCTTGAGGTTGTGGTGGCGGGCGCCCCGGAGAGTGATCAGTGCCGGGTGATCAGTGATCAGTGGAAGGGCTTTTGAAGCGGGGGCTGAAGCCCGCGGCCCCTTCAACGCGCTGCGGAGGTAGGCGGCGGTCGGTGTGTCGGCTTTTGCGACTGTTTCGGGTGAGCCTTCGGCGATGACCTGGCCGCCGTTCTTGCCCGCTTCGGGGCCGAGGTCTAGGATCCAGTCGGCGGATTTGATGACGTCGAGGTTGTGCTCGATGACGAGGAGGGAGTGGCCGGAATCGACGAGCTTCTGGAAGACGGCGAGGAGGTTCTCGATGTCGGAGAAATGCAGGCCGGTGGTGGGCTCGTCGAGGATGAGGAGTTTGTTGCCGCCCGATGAACCGGCGAGCAGTTGGCAGAGCTTGAGGCGCTGGGATTCGCCGCCGGAGAGTGTGTTGAGCGCCTGCCCCAGCTTCAGGTAACCGAGGCCGACCTCGACGAGTGGGGAGAGGAGCTGGATGATCTGGTGGTGCCGCTTGGCATGTGAAGGTGGGATGCCCTTTTTGTTTTCATAAAATCCGATGGCTTCGGTAACGGTGAAGCTGAGGATGTCGTGGATGGATCTCCCCCTGTATAGATATTCGAGGGTGGAGGGTTTGTAGCGCTTCCCTTCGCAATCCGGGCAGGTGACGTAGAGGTCGGAGAGGAACTGCATCTCCACCTTCTCATAGCCGTTGCCAGCGCAGCGGTCGCAGCGGCCTTCGCCTGAGTTGAACGAGAAGAAGCCGGTTTTCAGGTCGTGCGCCTTCGCGTCGTCCGTGCAGGCGAAGAGCTGGCGGATGGGATCGAAGGCACCGAGGAAGACGGCCGGCGTGGAGCGCGGGGTGCGGGCGACGGCGGTCTGGTCCACGAGTTCGACGCCACATAGATGCTGGGTTCCTAGCATCTCCTTCAGCGGTGCAGGATCTTCGTTGGTCTCGATGCCGAGCTTGCGGGCGATGTTCAGGTAGAGGATCTCGTGGGCGAAGGTGGATTTCCCTGATCCGGAAACGCCGGTGAGGCAGACGAAGAGCCCGAGCGGGATCTCCGCGTCAAGCTTGCGGATGTTGTGGCGGGATGCGCCTTTGAACTGGAGCTTTTGCTTCCCGGGTTTGCGGCGCTTTTTCGGGATGGCGATGGATTTTTCGCCCTTGAGCCAGGGAATCGTGCCGAGTGCCGAGTGAGAAGTGAGAAGCGAAGAGTCTTTTGCGTCGCCGTGGAAGATGACCGTGCCGCCGTGTTGGCCGGCTCCGGGGCCGATGTCCACGAGGTTGTCGGCGGCCTCCATGACGGTCTGCTCGTGCTCGACGACAACGAGGGTGTTTCCCTTGTCGCGCAGGCCTTGCATCACGCCGACAAGCCGGTCGATGTCGCGGGGATGGAGGCCGACGGTAGGCTCGTCGAGGACGAAGAGCGTTCCGGTGAGGGATGCACCGAGGCAGGTGGTGAGGTTGACGCGTTCGACCTCGCCGCCGGAGAGGGTGCGGGTCTGGCGGTCGAGGGTGAGGTATCCCAGTCCGACCTGGTCGAGGTAGTGGAGGCGGGATTGGATTTCTGTGAGGACGAGCCTGAGTGTGGAATCAGTGCTGGGTGCCGAGTGATCAGTGAGCAGCGAAGAGGAGAAGGGGAGGAGTTCGCTGATGGGGAGCGCCCAGAGATCGGGGAGGGATTTTCCTTCGATTTTGAAACAAAGGGACTCGGGCTGGAGGCGTTTTCCGCGGCACGCGTCGCAGGTGGTGTAGGAGCGGTAGCGGGAGAGGAAGACGCGGACATGCATCTTATAGGCTTTGGTTTCCAGCCAATCGAAGAAGCCTTTGACTCCGTACCATCCTCCGGATTGCCAGAGTTCCTCAAGCTCCTCGGGGGTGCTTGTCCTACGGTCTCCGTAGTAGATCCATTCGCGGGTGTCGTTGTCGAACTCCTCCCACGGTGTGTTGAGGTCGATGTCGCGTTCGCGGCAGTTGCGGACGAGGTCGCGCTGGCATTCCTCACCACGGTCTCCTTGGAAAGGCTTGATGGCTCCCTGCCTGATTGAGAGTGAGGGGTCGGGGACGGATTTCTCGAGGTCGATCCCGATGACGCGCCCGAAGCCACGGCACTGGGGGCAGGCGCCGAGGGGGGAGTTGAAGGAGAAGAGGGCGGGGGTCGGGGCGCGGAGGGTGAAGCCGGTTTTCGGGTTGGTCCAGGTGGTGGTGAAGGTTCGCGGGGTTTTCGGGTGGGAGATGGTGGCGTGGCCTTTTCCGAGGTGGAAGGCGGCTTCGAGCGCTTCGAGGAGCCGGGATTGGTTTGCCTTGGTGACCTTGAGCCTGTCCTGGATGACCAGGATCGCGGCGCGGAGGGGAGGCATGTCGGCGGGCGGCGCTTCGTCGGTGCGGCAGGTTTCACCGTTGATGAGGACTCGGAGGTAGCCCTGGGAGCCGAGGAATGGGAAAAGTTCGGCCGGTTCGGTGCCGGACGGGATCGGGATGGGAAAGGTGATCAGGACGTTTTCGCCGGAAAGATTTTCTGTCGCCCATTCGGCGGCGGATTCCGGGGAGTCGGGCTGGATTTTTTCGCCGGTTCTCGGGTCGTAGCCGATGGCGAGGCGGGCGTAGAGGAGCTTGAGGTAGTCGTTGATCTCCGTGAGTGTGCCGACCGTTGAGCGGGTGGTGCGAACATGGTTTTTCTGCTCGATGGCGATGGCCGGCGGGATGCCCTCGATGGAATCGACCAGCGGCTTGTCCATGCGGTCGAAGAATTGCCGGACGTAGGGGGAAAAAGTCTCGACGTAGCGCCGCTGTCCCTCGGCATAGAGGGTGTGGAAAGCGAGCGAGGATTTCCCGGAACCCGATGGGCCGGTGACAACCGTGAGTTTCCCGAGCGGGATATCGAGGTCGATGCCCCGGAGGTTATGCTGGCGGCAGCCGCGGAGTGCGATAACTGGTTGTTTGTCAGGTGTTTTCTTCTTTCCGGGCACGGCGCAGGATATGCCTGAAATTCCTCTCCGCCAGCGGAAGTGCGGCCTGCTGGGAATTTTCGGGGAATCCGGTGGTTGACAGGTTGCTGTCGAGCGCGTAATCAGTCGCCCCGCGTTTTATAACAGCGGCGGAGTAGCCAAATGGTAAGGCAATGGTTTGCAAAACCGTCATGCGTGGGTTCGATTCCCACCTCCGCCTCCAACCTGAAGATGTATGGTTTAGTAGCGAACTCTGGCTGTTAGGAAATCAGCGGAAAAAGCGAAAGACGTTAGCGGGCGTCCGAGGGCGGTCTCTGCTTCCAGCGAGTCAGCAAAGTGTGCCATGGTGGGCTGCCCATGAATGGATTGTGGATTTTCATCGCCAGCCAGTGGGCTTGAGGGAGTAGGATCGTGCATGGAGCGCAAGGATCGCGATGGCAGGAGTGGAGGCGGCTTTTTCCCGAAAAAGACCGAGGCCGGGAAATTTCCGGTAAAACGGTCCCTGGGAAAAGAGCAGGGCTGGGACGGGGTTGCCGGCTGGTATGACAAGCTGGTGGGGGCGGATGGTTCGGACTACCATCAGAACGTCATTTTGCCGGGGGTGATGGATTTGCTTCGGGTGAAACGGGCTGAATCGGTCGTGGATGTCTGCTGCGGCCAAGGTGTCCTGGTGAGGCATTTGCTGGGGGCGGGTGCGTCGCGGGTTTTTGGGGTGGATGCGAGTGTCAAGCTGATCGCTGCGGCACGGCAGCGGCATGGTGGCGGAGGAAATGTTTCGTTCATGGTGGCGGACGCCTGTGCGCCGGGGGATTGGGCGGATGGTAGCTTTGATGCGGCGGCCTGCGTGATGGCAGTCCACGATGTGCCGGACGCGGCGGGACTTATGAGAAACCTGGCGGCGGCGTTGAAACCCGGGGGGCGGGTTGCGATCGTGATGATGCATCCGTGTTTCAGAATTCCACAGGAAAGCCACTGGGGTTGGGATGGGGATCAGAAGATCCAGTTCCGACGCCTCGACAAGTATGGAAAGGCGCTGGAGATCGGGATCAAGACGAGGCCTGGGCTGGGTACCGAGGAGTGCACTGTTTTCCATCACAGGCCGCTGGCGGAAGTGATTTCAGAAATGGGCAAGGCCGGACTGGGTGTGACGGAATGCACGGAACTGTTCTCGCACCGCAGGTCACAGGGAGGCGGGCCGTTCAGCAAGGCCGAACATCTCGCTGCTGAGCAATTTCCGCTTTTCCTGGGCTTGGGGGCGGTGAGGCTTTGAAAGGCGGGCCGATAGAGCATTCCCGGCCTCCACGTGATGGGAGGAAGCTATTGGCGCATAGCTACGCCCCGGAGCTTGTCATGGGACATCGCATGAGCTCTTCCCACCTGTGCAGGACTTCCCCTTCGAGGATGGGTGGCGGGAAATTGGCGCTTGTTTGTGCGCCATCGCGATTCAAGGCTATTGGCACATGAGCGAGGCGGCGACGAATTACCAGGTATGCATTGCGGGGACGGGAAGTTACCTGCCGGAAACGGTGATGACCAACGACGAACTCGCCAAGCGGGTGGATACCAGCGACGAGTGGATTTTTTCCCGCACCGGCATCCGCGAGCGCAGGATAGCGGCCGATGGCGAGCACACCTCCCACATGGCCAGCGCCGCCGCCCGCAACGCCCTTGAGCAGGCGGGGCTCGATGCCGCGGATGTCCAGCTCATCATCGTCGCCACGATCACTCCCGATACCCTCACGCCCGCCACCGCCTGCTACGTCCAGCAGCAGATCGGCGCAAGCAGGGCTGTCGCCTTCGATATCTCCGCCGCCTGTTCCGGCTTCCTCTATGCGATGAAAATCTCCAAGCGCCTGATCGCCGACGGAGCCTTTGAGAACGCGCTCATCATCGGCGCGGAAAAACTCTCCGCCTTCGTGAACTGGGAGGACAGGACGACCTGCGTGCTCTTCGGCGATGGTGCCGGTGCCGCCGTCCTGCGCCGCGCACAACCGGAAGAGGGTTCCATCCTTGCCACGGAAATGGGCACCGACGGGAGCCTCACCCACCTTCTCAACATCCCAGGCGGCGGCTCAGCCTGCCCGATCACGGCTGACAACGTAGGCACCCACCTCGCCACCCTCGCCATGCAGGGAAAAGAGGTGTTCAAGCACGCGGTCAACCGCATGAAAGAGGCGGCGGAAACCGTGATCAGCCGAGCCAAGCTCCAGCCCGAGGACATCGCCTGCGTGATCCCGCACCAGGCGAACCTGCGGATCATCGATGCGATCGCAGACCGCCTCTCCGTCCCGGAAGGCCGCGTTTTCGTGAACCTCGACAAATACGGCAACACCTCAGCCGCCGCCGTCGCCATCGCCCTGGACGAGGCCAATCGCTCCGGTGCCTTCAAGCGCGGCGACAACATCGTGCTTGTCGTCTTCGGAGCCGGCCTGACATGGGCCGCGGCTGCGGTGCGGTGGTAGGATTTCCATAAATCGTTGGAAACAAACGATGTGAATTTTTCCTGTTTTTTTTCGTAAAACCAGTTGACGACACCCCGGAGCCGTGGTTGCTTACAGCCGTCGCAAGACAAGGCGGCTCGACTGAACGTCCCTTTGGGTTTTTGGGTTTTTCCCGGGGATAATCGGTCGGGTCGCTTCTTTTTTTGCCGTTTTCGATCCGACGTTCTCGGTTCTTGCCTGTCGCCGCCTCCACGTTCTTAGTTGGTGCATGGGTGTTGTCTGGTGTGACGGGAAATTTTTGGAAGAGTGCGAATTCAGGGTTTCCCCGTTGGATCGCGGCCTCTGCCACGGCCTCAGCCTTTTCGAGACACTGCTTGCGGTGGGGGGGAAGCCGCGCCTTCTGCGCGAGCACCTCGCCCGCCTCCGCAGCGGTCTTGAGCGTCTCGGAGTGAACAGCATCGCGCTGGATGATGCCGGTCTAGGCAAGGCGATGGCTTTGCTCCTTGAGCGCAACGGCCTCGAAAAAGGCATGGCGCGGATCAGGCTTACCCTCAGCTTCGGCCCGGGGCCGCTCGACCGCACGGATCATGGCACCGCATGGGCATGGATGACAGCAGCACCGGTGGATGGAGAGGTGCAGGACATCCGCATGACCCTTGCTCCGTGGCGTCGCGACAGGGAAAGCGTGTTGCGCGGCATCAAGACCGGGAACTACGCCGAACACCTCATCGCCCTCGATATGGCGCGGCTCGAAGGCTTCGGCGAAATGCTGTTCTACAACACCGCCGACGAGCTGTGCGAGGCCGCCATGGCCAACGTGTTCCTCATCCGAAAGGGTGAAATCTCGACCCCAAGCCTCGACAGCGGATGCCTCGCCGGGGTAACCCGCGCCCTCCTGATCCGCCTTGCGGCCGAGCACGGCATCGCCTGCAAGGAGCGCATCCTCCGCAAGGCGGATCTGGAAAAGGCGGAAGCCATGTTCCTCACCTCCTCCGTGAAAGGGCCGGTGCGCGTCTCCGCCCTGCAAGGAAAAACATTCCCCGAACACCCTCTCTTCGATGCCGTCCGCTCGCTCTGGGCCGAGGCAATGGCTTAGGGAAGCGTCTTTCCAGGCGGCTTCAGGGCCAAGCAAAACCAAGCCTCCCGGATGAATGGCTTTCCCCATTCCCTCTCTTTTTCCTTTTCCCCCCAAAGCCCCGCACCCAACATTCCCCCCGCAACCCAACCACCACCAAACTATGTCACGACCAGTCACACTTTTCACCGGCCAATGGGCCGACCTGCCGCTTGAGAAACTCGCGCCGCTCGCCGCGGAAATGGGCTACGACGGCCTGGAACTCGCCTGCTGGGGCGATCACTTCGACGTTGATCAGGCGATTTCCAAAAAATCCTACGTGAAGGAGAAGTGGGAGCTTCTTTCCGACAACGGCCTCACTTCCTACGCAATCTCCAGCCACCTCGTCGGCCAAGCGATCTGCGACAACATCGATGAGCGCCACAAGGCGATCCTGCCGCCGGATGTGTGGGGCAACGGCGATCCGGAAGGTGTCCGCAAGCGCGCCGCCAAGCAGATGACCAAGACCGGCAAGGCCGCCCGCCTTTTCTTCAACGCGAAGCCCGGCCGCAAGAACAAGGACGAGTTTCCGGCGGTCGTGAACGGCTTCACCGGCTCCTCGATCTGGCACGGCCTCTACGCATTCCCGCCCACCAGCCAGGAATTCTACGACAAGGGATTTGAGGATTTCGCGAAACGCTTCACCCCCATCCTCGACGCCTTCGAGAAAGAGAACGTGAACTTCGCCCTCGAGGTGCACCCGACGGAAATCGCCTTCGACATCGCCACCGCGCAGCGCGCGCTCAAGGCGGTGAAAAACCACAAGCGCTTCGGCTTCAACTACGATCCCTCCCACCTCGGCTACCAGGGCGTGGACTACATCAAGTTCATCCGCGAGCTCGGCTCCCGCATCTACCACGTCCACATGAAGGACGCATGGTGGGGGCACGGCGACGGCTCGGTCGGCGTGTTCGGCGGCAGCACCGATTTCGGCGATTCCCGCCGCTTCTGGGATTTCCGCTCCCTGGGACATGGCGACATCGAGTTCGAGGACATCATCGTCGCCCTAAACGATATCAAATACGCCGGGCCGCTCTCGGTTGAGTGGGAGGACATCCGCATGGATCGCGTGCACGGTGCCACGGAGGCCGCCGCTTTTGTCCGCAACGTCGATTTCCCCGGCTCAAACGTCGCCTTTGACGCGGCTTTCGATAAGAAAAACCAATAACCCGGAATCTCGTACATCATGTCAGTCAAAGTTGGAGTGATCGGTGCCGGTTGGATGGTGAAATACCATGCCGAAGGGTTCAGGAAAGCCGGTGCGGAAATGGTTGCCGTCGCGGATCCCGCGCCGGGCGCTGCGGAAAAGGCGGCGAAGGAATGGGGGATCCCCAAGACCTTCGATTCCGTGGATAAGATGCTGGCCGAGGCATCCGAGCTGGATGCCGTCAGCATCATCGTGCCGAACAAGTTCCACGCCCCGCTGGCCATCCAGTGCCTCAAGGCGGACAAGCACGTTTTCTGCGAAAAGCCCCCCGGCCTGAATGCCGGTGAGGTCGCGGAGATGATCCGGGTGGCGGAGGATTCGGGGAAAACCCTGATGTTCAACTTCAACAACCGCGCCCGTCCCGAGTCCCAGGCGATGAAGGGATACGTCGATGACGGCACGGTGGGAACGATCAACTCCGCGCAGGCAAAATGGATACGCCGCACCGGCATCCCAGGCTTCGGCGGTTGGTTCACCACCAAGGCCATGGCAGGCGGCGGCGCGACGATCGACCTCCTGCACATGATCGACCTTGCACTTTACCTCATGGGCTACCCGGAGCCGGCCCACGTGCTCGCAAACACCTTTAACGACCACATCAAGGATCCCGGTTTCAAGGGGCCGTGGGGCATCCCGGATCGCGAAGGTGGCACCACGGATGTCGAGAACGCAGTCCACGGCTTCGTGAATTTCAAGAGCGGCCAGGTGCTAAGCCTGCAGGTTTCCTGGGCGGAAATGGTCAAGCGCGAGGAGGTTTCCGTCGTTTTCCAAGGCACCAAGGCCGGTGGAAAAGTCGAGCGCCTCTTCGGCCGCGACGGCCTCGACGAGACCGCCATCGACACCTGCGAGCTCTACGTCCAGGAAAACGGCAACAGCGTCAACCGTACGATCATCACCGAAGCCTGCGAGGACATGGGCCGGATCAACTCCGCGGCCAACTTCATCGATGTGATCAACGGCGCCGCCAAGCCCTTCAACACCCCGGACCAGGCGCACAAGCTGATGCTCGTCATCGATGCGCTCTACGAATCCGCGCGAACGGGTGCACCGGTCGCGATCTAACAGGCCATGGGCGGTAACGGCCATGCAGGGGACGGCTTGATGCTTGTCCTCTGCACATTTCCCGATCTGGAAGCGGCGCGCAGGATCGGCAGCGCGCTCGTCTCCGGTGGCCTCGCCGCCTGCGTGAACCTTGTCCCCAAGGTGGAATCCATGTATCTTTGGAAAGGGGAGATGCAGACAGAAAACGAGGTGCTCGCGATCTTCAAGATCGTGGCGGGAGGGTTTGCGGAGTTTGAGCAAGGCCTTTTGGGAATGCATCCCTATGAGGTTCCGGAGATCCTTGGCATTGAGGCGGATGCGGTGAACGCGGGCTACCTCGGCTGGGCTCTTGGCGGGAACTAGCTTTCAGGCTCGGATTTCCTGGCACAGCAGGCAGCTCTTGCCATCGCAGCCGCGGGCGCTGCAGTGCTCACGGCCGTAGAAGATGATCTGGAGATGGAGCTTGTTCCATGATTCCCGCGGAAAAAGTCTCTTCAGGTCGTGCTCGGTCTGCTCGACGTTTTTTCCCTGCGTGAGCTTCCAGCGCTTCGCGAGGCGGTGGATGTGGGTGTCCACCGGAAAGGCCGGAACCCCGAAGGCCTGCGCCATCACCACCGAGGCGGTCTTGTGACCCACCCCGGGTAGCGCCTCCAGATCCCCGAAGCTTTGCGGAACTTCCGAACCGTGCTTCTCGACGAGGATTTTCGAGAGTTCGGAAATCGCGGCAGACTTCCGCGGCGAAAGGCCGCAGGGGCGTATGATGGCTCGAATCTCGTCCACCGGCACATGCATCATTTTCCCCGGCGTATCTGCGAGAGCGAAGAGCGCGGGCGTGACCAGGTTGACGCGGGCATCGGTGCACTGGGCGGAGAGCAGCACGGCAATGAGCAGGGTGTAGGGGCTGCTGTGGTCGAGCGGGATCGGGGTCTCCGGATAGAGCGCATCAAGCCTCCGGTGGATGTGTGCGGCGCGTTCTTTTTTCAGCATTGGGGGATTGATGGGGGCTGCTTTGCCAACGAAGCTACCTGCATGAAGCCCGCCCTGAAAGCCGTTTTGGCAGCGATCCTGCTCGGCGGGATTGTCGCTGTCGGGTGGTGGGTCTGGAAGGCCGAAAGGGATGGCACCTTTCAAATCCTTTTCACCGGGAAACAGCAAGCGGTGCCGGATACGGCGAGATACGAGGTGCTTGTCGCCGAGTTGCAACGATGGCGGGAAGAGCTCGCCCGGGGATACGCCAAGGCGAGGACGGACGAGCAGAGGCAGGCCGTGGAAAAGGACGCCCGGGTGATCCTGGAGATCATCCTCCCGGAAATGATGCGCTGCTGGGTCGGAACCCCCTATGATTTCAACGGAACCGCCGAGAAACCGGGCAAGGAAAGGATCGCATGCGGCTATTATGTCTCGACGGTGATCCGGGATGCCGGTTTCCGGGTGGACCGTTACAAGCTCGCCCAGCAGCCCTCGGAAAACATCCTGCGTACTTTCCTTCCCGGCGATTCCTGCATGCTCAGGGTGGGGGAGGATTATCCGAAATATGCGGATTGGGTGGAACGCCTGGAGCCGGGGGTCTATCTCCTCGGCCTGGACACGCATGTCGGCTTCATCGTCGTGCGCTCTGACGGCATGCATTTCTTCCACTCATCCGGTGCCGACGAGGTAGGGGTGGTGGAGGAAAACCGCGACAATGCCTGGGCGCTGCGGAAGTCGAAATGGCGCATGCTCGGCCATCTGACCGCAGACAGCGGCGTGATGCGCAACTGGCTGACGGGCGAAAAAATCAAGGTGCGGACGCGGTGACTGCCGCCCCTCTCCTGTCGCACGTTTCCCAAATCGCGTCCCTTTCTGGGATTTTCGGTTTCACGTGCGCCATCCTCCGCCTAGGCTTTTCCCGCGATGAGCGACAAAGAATTTTTCTATCAGGATCCGTTCCCCCTGGGGCCGGATGAAACGGAGTACGAATGCATCCGGGAAGGCGGGGTGGAAACGGAGCAATGCTGCGGCAAGACGGTTATCAAGGTCGGTGGGGACTCCCTCACCTTCCTCGCGTCCGAAGCGATCCGGGCCATCAATTTCACCCTTCGCAGCGGTCACCTCGCACAGGTTGCCGCGATCCTCGATGATCCCGAGGCCTCGGAGAACGACCGCATGGTCGCGCTCATGCTTCTGAAAAACGCGGAGATCGCCGCCCACGGGATCCTTCCCGCCTGCCAGGATACCGGCACGGCGACGATCATCGGGAAAAAAGGCCAGCAGATCTGGACGGAGGGAGACGATGCGGAATTCCTGACAAAAGGAATCTACGATACCTACACCAAGGAAAACCTCCGCTATTCCCAGACCGCACCGCTCAACATGTATGACGAGGTCAACACCAAGACCAACCTTCCCGCACAGATCGACCTCTATGCCACGCAGGGCGACGAATACAAATTCCTCTTTGTCAGCAAGGGCGGCGGCTCCGCGAACAAGACCTTCCTCTACCAGGAAACGAAAGCACTGCTGAACCCGAAGCGTCTCAAGGAATTCTGCATCGAGAAAATGAAGTCGCTCGGCACGGCGGCCTGCCCGCCGTATCACCTTGGCTTCGTCATCGGCGGCACCTCTGCGGAGAACAACCTCAAGACCGTGAAGATGGCCACGACACGCTACTACGATGCTCTGCCGACGAGCGGCAACGAGCACGGCCGCGCCTTCCGCGACCTGGAGCTGGAAAAGGAACTCCTCGCCGCCGCGCGTGAGATCGGGATCGGCGCGCAGTTCGGCGGGAAATATTTCGCGCTCGATGTGAGGGTCGTCCGCCTGCCGAGGCACGGCGCGTCCTGCCCGGTAGGGATCGGCGTTTCCTGCTCCGCCGACAGGCAGGCCAAGGCGAAGATCACCAAGGACGGGATTTTCCTGGAGAAGCTGGAGAAGAACCCCGGCCGTTTCATCCCGGAAAAATACCGCGACTGGAAGTTCAAGGGCGTGGAGATCGACCTCGACCAAGGGATGGGCAAGACATTGGAAACGCTTTCCAAATACCCCGTCACCACCGCCCTGTCCCTCAGCGGCACCATCATTGTCGCCCGCGATTCAGCCCATGCGAAGCTAAAGGAAATCCTCGAAGAGACCGGCGAGCTCCCGGAGTATTTCAAGAGATATCCGGTCTATTACGCGGGGCCAGCGAAGACACCGGCGGGGCTGCCGTCCGGATCCTTCGGCCCCACCACTGCGGGGCGAATGGATGGCTATGTGGATCTTTTCCAGTCCCACGGCGGCTCCATGGTCATGCTCGCGAAGGGCAACCGCTCCCAGCAGGTGACGGATGCCTGCAGGAAGCACGGTGGATTCTACCTCGGGTCGGCCGGTGGCCCGGCGGCCTTGCTGGCCACGGAACACATCCGCTCGCAGGAGGTCGTCGCCTTTCCCGAGCTCGGCATGGAGGCGGTCTGGAAAATCAAGGTGGAGAATTTTCCCGCCTTCATCCTAGTGGATAACAAGGGCAACGACTTTTTCCGGACGATCAACCAGTGCCCGGTGTGCTGAGGAGAGCCCCTACCTCCCTTCCGCCAAACGTTCGGCGAGCATTTCAGGCAGGCCGGCATCGAGGATCTTCTTCTGGGTCGTCGCCATGTCGTATTCGATGCGGCGAAACACGATGAGATTGGTGTCGTGGTCGTAGATCGCGTAGCAGGCGCGGGGATCGCCGTCGCGGGGCTGGCCGACGGAGCCCACGTTGATGAAATACTTCGCGTCCGGCTCGATCTCCACGGATTCGGCGGGCACCTCGCGCACCTTGTCGGACTTGATATAAACGCGCGGCACATGGGTGTGGCCGTGGAAGCAGAGCTGAGTGAACTGATAGGAAAAGTTCGACATCGCATCGAAGCGGTTGGTCACGTAATTCCAATGCACCGGCTGGTCGAGCGTGCTGTGGACGATGGTGTAGTCCGAGACCTGGCGCACCATCCTCAGTCGCTTGAGCCATGTCCGCTGATCCTCGTCGAGCTGCTCGCGCGTCCATTTCAGGGCGGTGGCGGCGACGGGGTTCATCGAGTCGAGCGAATGGTTCTCGGAGGCGTCCTTGTCGTGGTTTCCCTTGACGGTGGGGCAGCCCATCTCGCGGATGATGTTCAGGCAGGCGTATGGATCGGCATTGTAGCCGACGACATCGCCGAGACATACGTAGTCGGTGACACCTTGGCCCGCCGCGTCTTCCAGGACTGCCTCAAGAGCCTCCAGGTTCGCGTGGATATCGCCGAATAATGCCGTCCGCATGGGGTGGGGGAAAAGTGTGGCCAGAGGTGGCCTCGTGTCGAGATGAAATCAAGCAAGGCCCTCCTGCTGGCATTGCGGGGGGGCGTAAGCCAAGCCTGCGGCGGGGAAGCTCTTGACTGCGCAGGAGCTGCGGGTGGGTATGGGGTTAGATCCTTCGGGCAAGGGGAACACAAGCATCTGGCAATCCCGTTTCCGGGAGGCTTTTTGATTGGCGGTGGGGCATGGCGGACGGGGTTCGCCTTTCCGATCAGAGGTTGTCCTTGCTCTGCTTCTTCGCGGCCTTTTTGGCGGGTTTTTTCTCTGCTTTCGCGGCCTTGGCTGCCTTGGCTGCCTTTTCCTTTTCCTCATCCATCTCGTCGTCGTCTATGGTGTGGGTTAGGATGAACTGCAGGTCTTCCATGCCGAGGTTGGAGGCGAAGCCCTCGTCGCCGAGCACGTTGGTGACGAGCTGGGTTTTCTGGTGCTGGAGGATGCGGATTTTCTCCTCGACCGTGTCACGGGTGAGCAGGCGATACGCGATCACCTTGTTTTTCTGTCCGATGCGGTGCGTCCGGTCGATCGCTTGGTTCTCCACGGCGGGGTTCCACCATGGGTCGTACAGGATGACGTAGGACGCGGAGGTCAGGTTGAGGCCCGCACCACCCGCTTTCAGGGAGAGCATGAAGACGGATGGGTCTTTGGTGGTCTGGAAGCGCTCGATCTCGCCCTTGCGGTCCTTGGTCTGGCCGGTGAGGTAGTGGAAGGGGCGGGCTTCGAGCTCCAGGCGCGCCTTGATGAGGTCGAGCATGGAAACGAACTGGGAGAAGACGAGAACCTTGTGGCCTTCCTCGTGGAGCTGGTCCAGTAGGTAGAAGAGGGATTCCATCTTCGCGGATTCATCCTTGAGGTATTTCGGGTCGATGAGACCCGGGTGGCAGCAGATCTGGCGGAGACGCATGAGACCCTGCAGGATTGCGAAGGAGTTCTTCTTCACCGCCTCGTCGGAATCGAGTCCGAGGAGGGCTTTCTGGATGCGCTTGAGCTCGTTCTTGTAGAGCTCGAGCTGCACGCCCTCCATTTTCGAATAGACCTCTTCCTCGGTCCTTGGCGGGAGATCCTGGGCGACCTGGAGCTTGGTCCGGCGCAGCAGGAAGGGGCGCAGGCGGGAGGCGAGGCGGGTCTGGGAAAGGGGATCCTTGCGTTTGTCGAAACGCTTCTTGAAGTAGGCGCGGTTGCCGAGCACACCGGGCATTGCGAAAGCCATGAGCGACCACATGTCGAGCAGGCGGTTCTCGATCGGCGTGCCGGTGAGGACGAGGCGGTTCTGCGAATCGAGCTCGCGGGCGCACTTGGCGGCCTTGGAGTCGGGGTTCTTGATCTGCTGGCCTTCGTCGAGGATGGTGGTGAGCCATTTGATGCCGGAGAGTTCCTCGCCGCAGACACGGAGCTGGGCATAGTTCAGGACAAGCATGTCGATGTTGTTCTGGATGTTCTTGACGTTGATGTCGTCCCGGTTCTTGAGGATCTTGACGCGGAGCTGCGGGCAGAATTTCTCCGCCTCGGAATACCACACATCGAGCACGGATTTCGGGCAGACGATGAGGGCCGGCTTGTGAGGCGCGCCGGTGTCCTTGTGCCTTTGGAAAAGCCAGAGCAGGTAGGTGAGGGACTGGATGGTTTTGCCGAGTCCCATGTCGTCGGCAAGGATGCCGCCGAAGTTGTTTTCCGAGAGGTAGGCGAGGAAATGGAAACCATCGACCTGGTAGGGGCGGAGGGTTGCATTGAGCCCTTCCGGAAGCGGGGGCGTGACCTCCAGCTTGATGTCGTTGGCACGGTTCTTGATGCGCTCCCATGCCTTCGGATCGAAGACCTCCGCCGCCTTCGGGTCGGCAAGCTGGAGGGCGTGCATGCGGTGGGTCTCGCCGGAGAGGTCGAAGGGATCGAGCCCGAGGCGTGTGACGGCCTCGCGCTGGTCGGCGTCGAGCTTGATTTCCAGGCGCATCCAGGAGCCGTCGTCCATGCGGACGTAACCGCCGCGGGCGGCGACGAGCTGGCGGATCTGGGACTTGGAGAGATTGACGCCCTGCACATCGATGACGATGCGGAGGTCGAACCAGTCGATGTCCTGCCCGACGACCTCGAAGCGGACGGCCGCAGTGACAGGGTCATCGAGGATGGATTTCAGGCGCAGGTCGATGTCTAGCTCGATTTCGGGAGGCATGGCGCGCACCCACTCGGCGAATTTCTCAGGGAACTGCTTGGTGATGCGGGATTTGAAGGCGTTGAGCTTCTCGTCATAGGCGAGGGCCATTTCCTCTAGGATGGGGGGGATGGGGTGTAGGGGCTCGCGGGCGAAACGGAGGAGTTGCTTGCCCTTGACCGGCTGTTGCTCGACGAGTTCCCAGCCTTCCTTGGTGAGGCGCTCGGTGCGGCGGCCTTTCGCCTCGATCGCGGTGACGTCCGTGACGAGGTGCTCGGTCTCCGCGGCGGTGAGGCCGGCGATGAGCTTGAGTTCCAGCTTGGGCTTCAGCTCAAGGTCGACGACGCGCTTCTTGAGGGATTCCGGCAGTGTTGCGCCGATCTTGCGGAGGAACTCCACGCCCTCGAGGGAGTCGATGACTTTGCGCGGGATGAGGTAGCGGGGCATGACCTCGGTTTCCTCCAGCCAGCGCGGGGGGCCGGGGAAAACGGTTTCGTCGGACTGATAGAGTTCCTTCCGTCCGGGCAGGAGCCGGACGGAGTGGGAGACATTTTCGCCGGAGGCAGTGACGAGCTGGAGGGCGAAGGAATTGGGGTCGAAGGGTTCGTCCTCGCAGACCCAGGAGAGGGACTCCTCGGAGACGCGGAACGGCCTTTCGTCGAGGTTGACGAGGTAGCCCGTGAGCGCGGGTTGCTGGAACACGCGGTTCATGAAGCGGCAGGATTCCTCCTGGTCGAAGTCCAGAGTGGTGTCGCCGTGCTTGCGGTAGAAGGCGAGGAAATGCTCCCAGAGAGTCTGCGAGGAGGCATCCATGAGGAGCGCGCCCTCCTGGTGCAGCGCCACGTAACGGTCAATGTCGGATTTCTCGCGCAGCTGTAAGAATTGTGCGTTCGGCCTGCTTTCGCGGATTTCCATACGGGCTTCGTTGATCGTGGCAACGAGGCGGAAATGAACGGTGAGGGGAGCATCCTGCGGAGGGCGTTCGTTGACCTGCTCGATGCGGTCATACCATGCGGCGACCTCGCGCTCCTGCTCCCACTCCGCCATTTTCTTCTGCACCGCCGAGAGATCGGTGATGACGGACATGAACTCGGGGTAGGGGAGTTTCCGTTTGTAAAATGCGTAGGCGAGGAAGTTCCAGAACTCCATGATATCGCCAGGCGGCATGGGCCAGAGTTCGAGAGGTTCGTAGGTGGTGATTTCCCAGCGCGGGTTGATCCGGACCATGTCGTGGTCGTGGAGTTCGCCCTCGATGACGTAGCGGCGGTAGCGCTTCTCGATTTTCGTGACGTAGTCTGCCTCCTTGTCATCGAGCTCGCGGCCGAGCTTTTCCTCGATGATGTCGAGGACGGGGGTATCGTCGAATTCGTTGGGCGATTCCGGGAGATCCTCCCCGCGGTGCATGCGCTCCATCATCGTGGCGTATTGGCAGGCGCCGGAAACGAGCTCATCCTCGGCGGTGCAGGATCCGAACCAGCGGTTCCCTTGGAGGCGCAGCGAGGTGCGGTGGGTGCCGGTCTCGTCCTCGACGCGACCCTGGATGAAAAGGTGGTTTCCGAAGATCTGGGTGACGCCGCCGTCTTTCTGGAGCATATCGCCGCGTCTTCGTGCGTCTTCCGGGAAAGAATTGAGGAAATTAAGGGTTGCGCGGTCTGGATTCATAAGACTTTAAGGAAAAACCGACGTGTTAATAGCCGGGGGAGGGATTCTAGGCTGGATTCCCTTGGAAGCGCAATAGGAAGTTTGGCTCGCTTAGGGATATGCTCGTTACGACCGTATCAATCCTTGGTTTAGGGCATGGATCGCACCGCCGCCGGGTGAGGTGAATGAATAGGATCCAGTGAGGCAGTCGTTGAGGTAATCCTTGGCGATGCGGACGGCCACCGTGAGTTCCCTGCCGAGCGCGAGGCCTGACGCGACGGCGGCGGCCAGGGTGCAGCCGGTGCCGTGGGAGGCGCGCACGGAGAGGCGGGGCGAGCTGAAGCTCTGCAGGCGCCCTCCGTGAAAAAGCAGATCCGTGCAAACCGCCGCGTGGAGATGCCCGCCCTTGAGCAGAACCGCGCAGCCATATCTATCCGAAAGCTCGCGGGCGGCGGCCTCCATGTCCTCAAGACAGGTGATGCTCCCGCCCAGCAGAGTCTCCGCCTCGGGAAGGTTCGGCGTGATGACGCAGGCGAGCGGGATGAGTTCGCTGCGGTAGCTTTCCACGGCATCCGGCTCCAGCAGGCTCGCGCCGGTCGAGGCGACCATCACCGGATCGATGACTAGCCTGATGTCCGGGCGGGTCCTGAAAATTTCCGCCACACGGCGGACGTGTTCCGAAGAGCCGAGCATGCCGGTTTTCACAACGGCGAGTGGAAATGAATCCAGCATGAGGAGGATCTGGTCCTCCATCATTCCGGGATCGACGGCATCCACGCGGCGCACGGTTTCCGCGGTTTCTGAGACGATGCACGTCACGGCGGTGAGGCCATGCAGGCCGAAGTGCTGGAAGGTTTTCAGATCCGCCTGCAAACCTGCCCCCGCAGAGCAATCGGAGCCTGCGATCGTCATCACGGGGATGACGGGCCGGGTGATGTCGCTTGTTGTCGCCATTGTTCCTTGATTCTTTGCCGTGTCCTTCCAATCCTTACCTCATGCCGAAAGACATCAAGGAATTTGAAGGCCTGCGCGTCAGAATCGACGATGTCATCTACATGCCCAGCTTGGATGCTCCGGCGGAGAGGCCGCACCCTTTCGTCTATTTCATCTCCATCTTCAACGATTCCTCCGTGCCTGTGACGATACGCGGCAGGAAATGGGTCGTGGTGGAGGATGGGGGGGAGACGACGGTGGTCGAGGGGGACGGGGTTGTAGGTCAGCAGCCGGTGATCGCTGCGGGCGAGCATTTTTCCTACAACAGCTATCATGTGGTAGGCAAGGCGGCGGCGGCTTCCGGAGCTTTCTTCGGGGAAACCGCAGCCGGGGAATGGATTTTCGCGAGGATCCCGGATTTCCGTTTGGAGATCCCCGGCTGGGCGTAAAAAAAGGGACTCCCCGCTGCGGAGAGTCCCTTTGGATGGGGTGATGGGCAGGGGATCAGGCGTTCTGCTGTTCCCTGTTTTCCTCGTCGGCCTCGGTCTCATGATGGAATTCCTCGTTAGGGATTTCCGCATGGGGCTCTTCGGGGGTCACCTCGACGGCGGCCACCTCGGCCTTGGGTTCGTCGATGAGGTCAAGAACCTCTTCCTTAGGCTTGATCGGCGCGAGGGCGGGCATGACATTGGCGGCACGCTCGTTGCCACCTTCCTCGTTTTCCGCATTCTGGTGATCCTCGGATTTCGCGCCGGACACCGTGAGTTGCCGACCCATGAAAAACTGGTCGTGCAGGACTTCGACGGTGCGCTTGGCCTCGTCGATGTCGATCATCTCGACAAAGCCGTAGCCCTTCGAGCGGTGTGTGGTGCGGTTGTAAACGATCTCGATGCGGCGCACGGCCCCTACGCCCTTGAAAAGCTCCTCTAGGTCGCTTTCGGTGGTTTCGTAGGAGAGGTTGCCGACATAGACGCGACGGTTCTCCACGGTGGAAGGATCACCTCCGCGCGGGCCGCCTGCACTGCGCTCCCTGCGTTTGCCCCGGCGCGGGGATTCGCCGTCCTCACGGGACTCCGAGCGTTCATTTCGTTTTTCCGAACGCTCGTCCCGGTTTTCCGAACGCTCGTCGCGGTTTTCGGAGCGGGCATCGCGGGTTTTGTTGCGGCGCGGCTCGCGGGTTTTCTTCACTTCGTCCACATCGGGACGGCGCTCGGGGCGCGGCGGGCGGACAGGCTCCTTGTAGAGGCCTATGGTTTTGAGCAGCTTCTGCCACCAGCTGAGCTGGACGGGTGCGGGCATGGGGCGGCGCTGCGGCTTGCCGGAATCCTGGCGGCCGCTGCGGCCGCCCTGGCGTTTGCCGCCTCCGGATTGGCGCCCGTTTTGCTGGCGGCCTTCGGAATTGCGGTTTTCTGAGTCGTTGTTGTTGCGGCGGTTTTGGCCTCCGCGTGAGCGGCGGCGACGGCTATCTCCCGATTGGCGGGAGTTCTGTGTATCAGTTGACATGTTTTGGCATGGGTCGGTGTTGTACGGACGGCCCGGCGCGGCGGGCATGGCTGCCCGGCGGTGCAGGAACGGACCTGCGAGCTATCGGTGCGGCTGCCGGCCGCCAGCGTTATGGTGCTGGGCCAGGCCTCCGCAACCATTGCGGAAAGAAGCCTGGAAGGGCCGGATGCCGGTGATCTGCGCCGCCGTCCGTGAGCCGGGTGGTTCCGTGTCTCCTGGCAGACCCGAAAGATCCGAGTTTCCCGGAGGAAAACGAATGTTTGGAGAAAATGGGTGCCGGATGCGGACATCGGAGGTTGGGGAACTCCCGCTCGGGCGGCAATCTAGGCGGCTCCGGGCGTTTGGCAAGGTTTAAGAACACCAGCGTGGGTTTCATTTTTTTCATCGGGATGGAATCCGGGCTTGCGGAGGCACATTCCGCCCTGTTGAATTTCCCATGGCAGAGATTTCCTTGGGTTTGTCCTTTGACGATGTGCTCCTTGTCCCGGCGCTCAGCGCGATTTTGCCGGGCGAGGCAGAGCTTGCAACGGAGCTTGCAGCGGGTATTCCGCTCAACCTTCCAGTGGTTTCTGCGGCGATGGACACTGTTTCGGAGCATGATCTGGCGATCGCCCTCGCACGTGAAGGCGGTATGGGAGTTATTCACCGCGCCTGCCCGATCGAGGAACAGGCGGCCATGGTTTCCCGGGTGAAACGCTCGGAAAGCGCCGTGATCCTCAAGCCGCTGACCGTCCGCAAGGAAGAGACGGTTGCCCGGGTGCTGGAGATCATGCACGAGAATGGGTTTTCCGGATTTCCCGTGGTCGATCCGGATGGTCGCCTCGAGGGCATGGTGACGGGTCGGGACGTGCGCTATCTGGACAGGCCGGGCGCATTGGTCTCCGAGGTGATGACAGCCCGCGACAAGGTGATCACCGCCCCGCCGAACACGGGCTTGGAGCAGGCGCGGCGCATCCTTTATGAGAATCGCATCGAGAAACTGCCGCTCGTGGATGCAAACAACATCCTCGTCGGCCTGATCACCGGCTCGGACATCGAGAAGCGCATCATGTTCACCAGCGCCGCCAAGGACTCCAACGGCCAACTCCGCTGCGGGGCTGCGGTGGGTGTCGGGCCGGATGTCGAGGAGCGTGCTGCGGCACTCATCGAGGCGGGTGCCGATGCGCTTTTCATCGATGCCGCCACCGGCCACACCCGCCACGTGATGAATGTGATCGATAAGCTCCGCACGATGAGTGACAGGCCGGTTGTCGCCGGAAATGTCGTCACCGAGGCCGGCGCGCGGGATCTGGTTTCCGCCGGGGCGAGTGCGCTCAAGGTCGGGGTCGGACCCGGATCGATCTGCACCACGCGGGTCATCGCGGGCGTGGGGATGCCGCAGTTCACGGCGATCCAGAACGTCGCCGGATACTGCCGCGAGCGTGGGGTGAAAGTCATCGCCGACGGTGGCATCCGCTACTCGGGCGATGTGGTGAAAGCCATCGCCGCCGGAGCCGATCTGGTGATGCTCGGCTCCATCCTCGCCGGAACCCGCGAAAGCCCCGGCCAGAGCGTGTATTTCCAGGGTCGCCGCTTCAAGACCTATCGCGGCATGGGTTCGCTCGGCGCGATGCGCAAGGGTGCCGCGGACCGCTACTCACAGAACAGCTCCGGCAAACTCGTCGCTGAGGGTGTCGAAGGCAGGGTGCCATACAAGGGTCCGCTTTCCGATGTGATTTTCCAGCTCATGGGTGGCCTGAAATCCGGCATGGGATACGTCGGGGCCGCCACGCTTGCCGAGCTCCGCGAAAAAGCCACCTTCACCCGGATCACCCCCGGCGGCCTCCGCGAAAGCCACGTCCACGACATCGTGATGACCGAGGAACCAACCAACTACCAACCGCTGGGCTGAAGCCACCACCTCCAACTTCCAATCTTCGATTCCCAAGGAAAAGGTTGTTCGTTCGGATCTTCATGGAAGTTGGAGTTTGAAATCTGAAAGTTGAATTTTATGCACGATACAAATCACGTCGCCGTCATCGATTTCGGCTCGCAATACACCCAGCTTATTGTCCGCCGCGTGCGGGAGCTTGGCTTTTTCGCGATGCTGTATTCCCTGGATGATTTCCCGCACATCGGCAAGCCGGGAGCCATCATCCTTTCCGGGGGGCCGAAGAGCACGAGCGAGGCGGATGCCCCGGATCTGGATTTCGGCGCATTGAAAGCGTTCGGGGTTCCAGTGCTGGGGGTCTGCTACGGGATGCAACTGCTGAACCTGAAATTCGGCGGTACCGTCGAGAAGAGCGACCGCCGAGAATACGGCTCCGCAAGTCTTTTTCCGGACACCGCATCGGTACTCTACGCGGGAATTTCGGAGACCTCCCAGGTGTGGATGAGCCACTCGGACACGGTGAGAATCATCCCGGACGGTGCGAAGGTCATCGCAAGGAATCAGCACGATACGCCCGTCTCTCTCCAGTGGGACGAGTCGTTTTTCGGGATCCAGTTCCATCCGGAAGTGACCCACAGCCACGAAGGGCAGCGGATGCTCAAAAACTTCCTCGGCCTCGCGAAAAACCTGGAGCCGTTCAAGATCGACGATTTCAAGCGCGAGATGATCGCTGACATCCGCAAGACTGTCGGCGACCGCCAAGTGGTGTGCGGCGTTTCCGGAGGGGTCGATAGCACAGTGCTTGCCGTGCTGTTGAAAGAGGCGGGCGTGAAAGTCCGCGCCATCTTCGTCGACAACGGCCTGCTCCGCAAGAACGAGGCACAGGAAGTGCAGGCGAATTTCAAGCGCATGGGCCTGGAGATCGAGACCATCGACGCCTCCGACCGTTTCCTCAACGCGCTGGCCGGCGAGGGCGATCCGGAGAAAAAACGCAAGATCATCGGCAACATGTTCATCGAGGTTTTCTGGGATGCCGTTGGCGATGCCCAGATGCTTGCCCAAGGCACCCTCTACCCGGATGTGATCGAGAGCGCATCGAACGCGAAATCCAAGGCTTCCGTCATCAAGACCCACCACAACCGCGTTGCGAAAATCCTCGAACTCCAGGCGGAGGGAAAAGTCCTCGAGCCGCTTGCGGAGCTGTTCAAGGACGAAGTGCGCGCGCTCGGCCGCTCCCTCGGGATTGCGGAGGACATCCTCCAGCGCCACCCCTTTCCCGGCCCCGGTCTCTCCGTCCGCTGCCCGGGAGTGGTCGACAGGGAAAGGCTGGAAATCATCCGCGATTGCGATGCGATCTTCATCGGCAAGCTCAAGGAGTACGGTTGGTATGACAAGGTTTGGCAGGCCTACGCCGGCCTCATCCCGGTCAAGACTGTCGGCGTGAAAGGCGACGAGCGAAGCTACGAATGGGCCACCAATCTCCGTGCCGTCGTCTCCGAGGACGCGATGACCGCTGAGTGGGTCGATCTCCCGGCGCAACTGCTACGGGAAACCAGCCAACGCATCCTCAACGAGGTCAGCGGCATTAACCGGGTGCTCTATGACATTTCCACAAAACCCCCGGCCAGCATCGAGTGGGAGTGAATCATGTTTCCGTGCCATGCTGTGCCCGGCACATGGGACTTGCCCATTGCGCTTCCCACGCCAGCCCAATTATTACGGCAATGACGGCGGTGATTTTGCACAAAAGCGAATTTGTCTAAGAAAAACGCTTGTGAAATTTTTCACAAGCTCCCAACCTACGCCCGGCGAACAGCCCTACCCAATCTCCGCTCATGGCAAACATTTTTCCACGCTGGTCCAACCTGCTACCACTAAAAATCGCGTTTTGCCTAGGTACTGTTGGAGCCGGAGTGGTTCTCGGTATCAACTACTACGCGACTCCGAAGGCTCAGGTCGTGGGCTACCAGCCAACCCAACCCATCCCGTTTTCGCATAAGATCCACGTCGACCAGCTCGGCCTTGATTGCCGCTACTGCCACTCCTTCGTGGATGTCGCCGGTCACTCGAACGTGCCGACCGGCAACACCTGCTGGAACTGCCACCAGCACGTCCAGAAGGACAGCCCCAAGCTCGCCCCGCTGCATGTTTCCATGGATCCGACCTTCCCCGGTTACGATGGCAAGCCGATCGAGTGGGTGCGCATCCACAAGTCTCCCGACTACGTCTATTTCAACCACTCCGCCCACGTGAACCGCGGCATTTCCTGCCAGAGCTGCCACGGAGACGTGCATAAAATGGAGGTTGTCTACCAGGCTCAGCCGCACTCGATGGGATGGTGCCTTGAGTGCCACCGCGCGCCCGAGCAGCACCTGCGCCCGCTTGAGGAGGTTTACAACCTGAACTACGGCGATTCCGATGTCGCGAAATACTCGAAGGATGCCTCGGTCGTAACCACCAAGGATCTCGGCAAGAAGCTCAAGGAAACCTTCAACGTGCACCCGAAAACGAGTTGCGCGACCTGCCACCATTGACCCGCTTTCCCAAGAAATTTTCCCCGCAAGCCCTGATATGAGCAAACGCATTTGGAACCACCCGGAAGTCCCGCAGGACGAAACCACCGTCTCATGGCGCAGCGCCGGGCAGCTCCGCGACACCAAGGAATTCCGCACCTGGATGGATCGCGAATTCCCGCAGGGTGCCGCGGAAATGGAGAACCAGGACGAGATGGAGACATCGCGCCGGACTTTCCTCAAGCTCATGGGCTCCTCGACCGCGCTTGCCGGATTCGGCATGGTTGCCTGCCGCCGGCCGGAGGCTTACATCGTTCCCTATACCAAGGCTCCCGAGTGGGTGATCCCAGGGAAAGCCACCTACTACGCTTCCAGTATGCCGCGCGCCGGCGGTGCCGTGCCGCTGGTGGTCACCACCTTCGAAGGCCGCCCGACCAAGGTCGGTGCGAACCGCCTCCACCCGGATTACGAGGGCACCGACGCCTTCGCACAGGCCTCCGTGCTGGATATGTATTCCACCTCGCGCTCACGCAAGGTTCTGAAAAACGGCAAGGCCATGAAGCGCTCCGAGTTCGAGGCAGCGCTCGCAGCGCTCGCCGCCGACAAGTCCGCGAAGATCGGTTTCGTCTTCGGTGCCGATGAAAGCCCGACCCGCCTCCGCCTTGCGAAATCGCTGGCTGCGAAATACTCCGCCGCGAAACTTTATTCCTACGAGGCCCTTTCTTCTGACGACAGCCCCATCCTCGGTGAGGGCGTGAAACTCGTTCCCGATTTCGAAAAGGCCGACCGCATCCTCTCGCTCGACTGCGACTTCGCGGGAACGGATGTGGTGGGTTCAAAGATCGCTTTCTTCAACCGCCGCAAGCCGGAAGGCAAAGGCTACAATTCCAAGGCCGACGCCACCTCGATGAACCGCCTCTACTCGGTGGAAGCCGCCTTCACCTTGACCGGCGGGATGGCAGACCACCGCCTGCGCGTGGCTCCTGGCATGATTGCATCGGTCGCCTCGCAGATCGCACGCGAGCTCGGCGCCGAAGCCGGAAACCTTCCCGAGATCACCGATTCCAAGCAGCTCGAATGGATCCAGGAACTCGCCAAGGATCTCAGGAAAAGCGGAGCCAACACCGCCGTCCTTGCTGGCCCGCGCCAGTCGGCTGCCGTGAAACACCTTGCCCTTGCGATCAACCTCGCTCTGGGGAACATCGGCACCGGTGTGAAAGCTTACCAAACGGAAGCCACCGGGATGGGCGATATCGCCGACCTCACCGCCGACCTCAACTCGGGAGCCATCGAGACGGTCGTTTTCCTCACCCCTTCCAACCCGGTCTATGATGCACCGGCCGACCTGAAATTCCCCGATGCCCTCGCAAAGGCGAAGACCAGCATCCACCTCAGCGACCGCACCAACGCCATGGCCTATGCCTGCACATGGCACGTGCCTGCCGCCCATTACCTCGAGTCGTGGGGTGATGCCCGCAGCGCCACCGGTGCCTACACAATCGTCCAGCCAATGATTCTCCCACTCTATCCTGATTGCGTGGCGGAACTCGAACTGCTCCTCGCATTCCTTTCCGATGACGGCAAGCTCGTCACCGGGGAAGGGGAGGAAGGCGCACCCGCACCGGCTCTCCTCGCGGTGAAAGAGACCTTCAAGGGCGACAAGGCTGCGTGGAAAACGCTCCTCAAGAACGGTTTCGCCGCAGGCACTTCCTATGCCGCCGCCTCGCCAACGCTGGCGGGCAATGCCGCCGCCGAGATCGCCAACGCCAAGGTTTCCAAGGCCGACAAATCCTCTCTCGATGTCATCTTCGCAACCGACGCCTCGGTTTACGATGGCCGCTGGATTGACAACGGCTGGCTCCAGGAAGCACCCGATCCGGTTTCCAAACTGACTTGGGACAATGCGGTGCTCATCGCCCCGAAGACCGCCAAGGAACTCGGCATCTACGACCAGATCATCCAGCTTGAGACGAAATTCGCCTCCCGCTCTCCCGACGATGAGGGTGAGAACCGCAAGTCGCCGATGATCACTGTGAAGGTCAACGGCAAGTCCGTCGATTTGCCCGTCCTTGTCTCCTTTGGACAGGCGGAAAACACCCTCGTCATCCCGCTCGGATACGGACAGGGCTTCAACAGCGAGGATGTCCTTGGACGCGATACGAAAAACGAGAAATTCGTCGGCCTCGTCGGAGTGAACCGCGGGTTTGACGCCTATCCGCTCCGCACCCGGGACAGCGCCTATTTCGCCACCGGCGCGGAAATCACACTGACCGGCGAGAGGTATCCCGTCGCACTCACCCAAGAGCACAACGCAATGTATGGCCGCGCCCTCGCCCGCGAGATCAGCACCGATGCGATCCCGCACAAAGGCGATTTCGCGGCACAGCTCGCCAAGGTCAAGAAGCAGGGCAATGACTCGCACGCCCCGAAGAACATTTCCCTCTACAAGCAGGAGGACCGCAACGGCAATACGCTGCTTTCCGATCCGCTCCACCAGTGGGGCATGACCATCGACCTTTCCTCGTGCATGGGTTGCAACGCCTGCCTCGTCGCCTGCCAATCGGAGAACAACATCCCCATCGTCGGCAAGGAACAGGTCGCGAAAGGCCGCGAAATGCACTGGATCCGCATGGATCGCTACTTCGCCACCCACAAGGAAAACAAGTTCGATCCGGACAACGTCGCCCTCGTCCCACAGCCGGTCGCGTGCCAGCAGTGTGAGTCCGCACCTTGCGAAACCGTTTGCCCGGTCAATGCCACCGTCCACACCGAGGACGGCCTCAACGCGATGGCCTACAACCGCTGCATCGGCACCCGCTACTGCGCGAACAACTGCCCCTATAAGGCGCGCCGCTTCAACTTCTTCGACTACAACAAGCGCAACCCGCTCATCAAGAACAACCTCAACAAGGGCCCCCTTGGAGAAAGGCACGACAGGGAACCGAACCACCTCCAGAAGAACCCGAACGTCACCGTCCGCATGCGCGGCGTGATGGAGAAATGCACCTACTGCGTGCAGCGCCTCAAGGACGCCGTCATCCGCCAGAAGCGCGGCCAGAAGCAGGAAGTACTTGCCGATGGCGGCCTCTCCCCGGACATAAAAGTGTCCAACGAAACATTGCGCATCCCGGTGGATTCTGTGAAAACCGCCTGCCAGGACGCCTGCCCCGCCGAGGCGATCGCCTTCGGCAACCTCAAGGACGAGTCCGCTTCCGAAATGGGCCGCGCCAAGAAACTGGAGCGCAACTACGATCTCCTCAACTACATCGGCACCCTCCCGCGCACTAGCTACCTGGCTCGCGTGAAGAACCCGAATCCGGACATGCCAGACGCCCCATACATCGGGCAGGCCACCATCCACATGGTCTGATCCGAATGTCCTAATTCTTCCTCTCCAATTTCCATTCCATGGCCTCATCCACAGAAACCGCACCGAACACGGGAGTCAAACTTCCGGTCCTGAAGCGTGAAAAGCTGATCCTCAACGACCGCTCCTACCACTGGATCACGGACCGGATCTGCGGGATCATCGAGAACAAGCAGCCGCTGCTTTGGTGGCTGCTTTTCCTGCCCTCCTCGCTCATCGCCCTCATCGGCGTCGGCGGCGGGCTGTTCCACCTCGTTTCCACCGGCGTCGGTGTCTGGGGAAACACGAACCGCGTGATGTGGGGTTGGCCCATCGTGAACTTCGTTTTCTGGATCGGTATCGGCCACGCGGGCACACTGATCTCCGCCATTCTTTTCCTGACCCGGCAAAACTGGCGGACATCGATCAACCGCGCTGCGGAAGCCATGACGATCTTTGCGGTGATGTGCGCGGGCATTTTCCCCGCCTTCCACGTCGGCCGCGTCTGGTTCGCATGGTTCCTCGCCCCCGTCCCGAACGCGAACGCGATCTGGCAGAACTTCAAGTCACCCCTGCTTTGGGACGTGTTCGCCGTCTCCACCTACTTCACCGTCTCGCTGATCTTCTGGTTCCTCGGCATGGTTCCCGACCTCGCCACGATCCGCGACCGCTGCAAGCCCGGCATCCGGAAGATCCTCTATGGCATCTTCGCCCTAGGCTGGCGCGGGGGCAACCGCCAGTGGAGCCACTACGAAATGGCCTACCTGCTCCTCGCGGCGCTTTCCACCCCGCTCGTCCTTTCCGTCCACTCGGTCGTCTCGTTCGACTTCGCCACCTCGGTCGTCCCCGGCTGGCACACCACGATCTTCCCTCCTTACTTCGTCGCGGGCGCCATCTTCGGCGGCTTCGCAATGGTGCTCACGATCATGATCCCAGCCCGTTTCATCTACGGACTCCAGGATCTGATCACCATGAAGCACATCGACAACATGGCGAAGATCATCCTGCTCACCGGAACCATCGTCGGCTACGCCTATCTCATGGAGCTCTTCGTCGCCTTCTACTCAGGCGCGATCTACGAAATGGACGCCTTCAAGTTCCGCATCGCAGGCCCCTACTGGTGGGCCTACGCCGCGATGATGTCGCTCAACGTCCTTTCCCCGCAGATCTTCTGGTTCAAGTCCATGCGCGAGAACCTCTGGGTCGTCATGGCCGTGGCGATGTGTGTCAACGTCGGCATGTGGTTCGAGCGCTTCGTCATCATCGTCACCACCCTCGCCCGCATGTGGCTGCCGGGCGACTGGAAGACCTTCTCGCCATCCGGGCAGGACCAGCTCCTCTTCGTCGGAACGATCGGAATGTTCCTCATGCTCTTCCTCCTGTTCCTCCGCTTCCTTCCCTGCATCAACATCGCCGAGGTGAAATGGGCCAAGGAGGAAAGCGATCCGCACTTCGAGGACAACGAATCCCATCCGGACTCGGGAGCGGAAACCATCCCCGCCTACCAGAAGGAACTCCCGGAAAGCAAAAGCTGAAATCCTGAAAGCTGAAATGCTGACACAAACAACTTCTAACCAATAACTTCCAACCTTTTCCACGTGAGCACCACACGCAAACGAGTTTACGGCTACCTCGCCGAGTTCAAGAGCGCCTCCGCCCTCTACAAGGCGGCGGAGAAAGTCCGTGACGCGGGCTTCCGCAAATGGGACTGCTACACGCCCTATCCCGTCCACGGCCTCGATGCCGCGATGGGCCTCAAGCGCTCTATCCTCCCATGGTTCGTGTTCTTCGGCGGCATCACCGGCTGCGCCACAGCCTTCGCCCTCGCATACACCACCCAGGTAGTCATCTACCCGACCATCGTACAGGCTAAGCCGGTCAACATCTTCACCATCCCGGCCTTCTTCCCGGTGATGTTCGAGCTCACCATCCTCTTCTCCGGCTTCACAGTGCTCTTCGGCCTGCTCGGCCTGATCCAGCTGCCGCGCCTCAACCACCCCCTCTTCGCCAGCAAGCAGTTCCACCGCGCCACAGACGACGGTTTCTTCATCGCCATCGAAGCCCGCGACGCGAAATTCAGCCCGGATGGCACCAAATCGCTCCTAGCCGAGATCGGCGGAGAGAACATCGAACTCGTCGAAGAAGAGAACTGAGGAATACCCAACATCCAATATCCAATTCCCATTCCCCAATGCGCTACTTTTTCCTAACCTACGCCTTGATCGCCGTCCTCATCGTCGGAATCGGCGGATTCCGCGGCCAGCACTTCTCCAAACCGCCTGTCCAGGTCTTCCCGGACATGGACAACCAGGACAAGCTCAAGGCCCAGGCACCCAGCACTTTCTTTGCTGACCGCCAGGGCGGCAGGCTTCCGGTTTCGGAAACGCAGCCCCTAGGCTTCAACGAGGAAGGCGCTAGGGAAATCGGCGGTATCCCCGAACTCGAGTTCGGCGGTGGCACCGGGTATTACTACAGCGGCCACGTCGGCGATTACTACGGTGCGGGGATGCCGGAGGAACTTGAACTCAACCCGGAAAAGGCGGAGGAACTCATCCGCCGTGGCGAGGAACGCTACGGCATCTATTGCGCCGTTTGCCACGGCTCCTCGGGCGACGGGCAGGGCGTCACCGGCCGCTACGGCGTTCCGGGCATCGCGAATTTCCACGAGATCCGCTTCAAGCCCGACGGATATCCTGACGGGCGCATGTTTGAAGTCATCACACTCGGCAAGGGCATGATGAGCGGATACGGCGCGAACATCCCCGTCCGCGACCGCTGGGCCATCATCGCCTACGTCCGTACGCTCCAAGCCGCCAAAGAAGCCGCAGCCCAATAAACTTTTCCCAGATGTCCCATCACGTAACATCCTCCGACATCGCCATCAACGGCGACCACCTCGACAACTCGAAGGTCGCCAAGGTGAAAACCATCTGCCTCGGCATCGCCGGCATCGGCACCGTCATCAGCCTGCTCGGCCTATTCGGCGTCCTCGGCAAGCATTTTGCTGGCACCTATGCCTACTCCTGGGTCTTCGCCTACTACTTCTTCCTCACACTCTCCATCGGCGGCGTGTTCTGGACTCTCCTCCACAACGTATCGAACTCGGGGTGGGGGACTTCCGTCCGCCGCACCTTCGAGAACCTCGGCTCCACCTTCCCCTGGGTCTTCCTCTTCGGCCTCCCCCTGCTTTTCCCGCAGGTGAACCAATATCTCTACGAGTGGATGAACATCCACCGCGCCACCCCCGAGGGCATGAGCCTCAAGGATCACCTCCACCACGCCGACCACCTGCTCTACAACAAGAAATGGTACATGAATATGCCGTTCTGGATCGGCCGCTTCATCTTCTACGGGATCGGCCTCACCGCCGTGATCTGGTTCCTGCGGAAACTCTCCACCGACCAGGACACCGATCCGAAGCCCGGCACGGAGCGCCTTTTCGCCGCGCGCAAGCACTCCACCTACACCCTCATCATCTTCGCCCTCACCATCACCTTCACCGGCTTCGATTTCGTGATGGCCCTGGACTACAAATGGTTCTCCACCATGTGGGGCGTCTATCTTTTCGCCGGCTCCGCCCTGAACTCGATGGCGGTCATCATCCTTGTCGCCACGTTCCTGATAAGCCGTGGCCACCTGAAACATGTCACCGGCCCCGAGCACTTCCATATCATGGGCAAGCTGCTCTTCGCCTTCACCACCTTCTGGGCCTACATCGCCTTCTCCCAGTATTTCCTCATCTGGTATGCTAACATCACCGAGGAAACCTCCTATTTCCTCATCCGCAACACCGGCAACTGGAACACCGCGATGATCGCGCTCGTCTTCCTCCACTTCGTCGTCCCCTTCGTCGTCCTGCTCCAGGCATGGCTTAAGAAAAACCCGAAATACCTGTCCATCGTCGCGGTCTACACGCTCGTCATGCACGCGCTCGACCACTACCTCATCACGATCCCGGAGCGCGGCGTATCACTCGGTAAAATCGACCCGAAGACCTTCGGCGACATCACCACCTCCATCCCCGGTGCCTTCTGGGGCGATATCCTCGCCTTCGTCACCATCGGTGCGGCCTTCGTCTTCTTCCTCCTCCGCGCCCTCGGACAGCATTCTCTCTACCCGAACCGCGACCCGCGCATCCTCGAATCCGCGAACCTCTCCAACTGATCCTTTTTTCCCCGACCCATGGACCCCACCCGCGACAATCCCCTGATCCGAATCAAAGCCTTCTTCGACGGCTTGGGCATCCTCACGCTCTTCGCAGTCATCCTCGTGCTTGTCCTCGGGATCGGCGCGCTCTTCGGATGGTTCCGCAAAGGCGAGGAACCCGAGGATGCCGCCGGGAAAATTCGCTACGGCATCACCAGTGAGGTCCAGGCAGCCCAGAATGCGTTCCTCTCCAAGGAGCAGATCCACGCCGCCGTGGAAGGCGTCGCCCAAACCCTTTCCGCATCCAAGCCGCTCGCCATCGAAAAACCCGAGCAGATGGTTCCCGGCTCCGACACCGCGAAAGCTCTCGCCGACGCACCTGCCGTCGATACCTCCGCCATCGACGCGCCTCCCGCCGATGCCGATGCACCCATCGACCCCGCCCAGATGGAGATCGGGAAAACCCAATACCTTGTCTGCGGCGCATGCCATGGCCAGAACGGCGAAGGCGGCCCCGCCGGTCCGCCGCTTGCCGGTTCAGAGTGGGTCACCGGCCCGATCTCGAACCTCATCACCATCCAGCTCCGTGGCCTCAAGGGGCCCATCACCGTTGCCGGCAAGGAATACAATTTTCCCGCAGGCATGACCCCGATGGCCTACCAGACCGACGAGCAGATCGCCGGTGTTCTAACCTTCATCCGCAATAGCTTCGGCAACAAGGCCTCCGCCGTGAAGCCGGAGCAGGTCGCCGCGATGCGCGGTGAGGTCGGCAAGCCCCAGGCCACCGCCGAAGAACTCATCAAGCCGTAACCCGATTTCCCCGATGTCTTCCCAATCCACAAATCCAACCGGACAGGACGCCCTGCTGCGCGCAGGCATCGACCGTTCGTTGCGCCACCCCGTGATGTTTTTCCTGACCAGCGCCGCCGCATGGCTCGCGGTCTCGCTGATCCTCGGCATCATTTCCTCGGCAAAGGTCCATTCGCCCGGCTTCATGGACGGCTGCTCATGGTTCACCTACGGGCGCACCCAGGCGGCGCACGTAAATGCCCTCGTCTATGGCTGGGGCTTCCAGGCCGCCTTCGGCGTGATCATCTGGTTGCTTTCCCGCCTGTCACGCCAGGAATGCCGCGCCGCCGGCCTCATCCTCACTGCAGGCCACGTTTGGAATTTCGCGA
The DNA here is from genome assembly GCA_017798145.1 of Akkermansiaceae bacterium. Taxonomy (NCBI): domain Bacteria; kingdom Pseudomonadati; phylum Verrucomicrobiota; class Verrucomicrobiia; order Verrucomicrobiales; family Akkermansiaceae; species Akkermansiaceae bacterium. Next base: position 46,437 of record CP059069.1, read on the forward strand.
TCTCTGTGGGTGTCCTCGGGATCCTCGCCGGCTACGGAACAGGCATGCCATGGATGGAATTCCCCGCCTTCACCTGGCCCATCCTGCTGCTGACCTACTTCGCCATCGTGGTCTGGTCCTTCGTCCAGTTCAAGGTGCGCCCGGTAGGGCACGTCTACATCTCCCAATGGTACCTCATGGCTGCGATGACCTGGTTCCCGTGGATCTTCATCACCGCAAACGTCCTGCTCCACGTGATGCCGGGCAATCCGGTGATGGCCGCAGGCATCAACGCGTGGTACAAATCCTCCCTCATCTTCCTGTTCTTCACACCCATCGCGCTCGGCACCGCCTTCTACCTCACGCCCAAGGTCTCCGGCCGCCCCATCCACAGCTACTCGCTCGCCAAGCTCGGCTTCTGGTCGCTCGCCATCATCATGCCATGGGCCGGGATGCAGAAACTCGCCGGGGCACCCATCCCGTATTTCATCCCCTATGTCGGTGCCGCCTCCACCATCCTGTTTTTCATTCCGGCCTTCACCGCCGCGATCAACATCCTCCGCACCGCCCTCTCCGATCCGGATCTCGTAAACCACAGCCCGACCCTGCGCTTCACCATGGCGGGTATCGTCGGTCTCATCGTCATGGCGGTCGCCGCCGTGTTCCTGAACCTTCCCGGCTCCACCCTAACGTGGACGCAGTTCTCGCTTTCCGGATACGGCTTCGAGATCCTCGCCCTCTACGCGTTCTTCAGCTTCGTGATGTTCGGCGCGATCTACTTCATCGTGCCACGCGTCACCCGCCGCGAATGGCTTTCCCGCCGCCTGATCAAGATGCACTTCTTCTTCTCGGTCTACGGGATCTCCATGATCGCCGTTGCCGCCATCTTCGGCGGCATCCAGCAGGGCATCGGCCAGGAAGCCTTCGACCAGCCATGGCAGGAGTCCGCCGCCCAGCGCGCCGTCAACTATGGCTGGCTCATCACCATCTCCTGGGCCTTCATCCTGTTCTCCAACATCTTCTTCTTCCTGCACCTGACCGTCATGTGGCTGCGCCTCGGCCGCCGCAGCACCCACCCGACCCTGCTCGTCGCCGACCACGGCCACAGCCCCCACGGCGAGGAAGGCGACATCGATAACTGCGGCCCCGGCACCGCCTCCGCCGCCCACTGATTCCAATCTGACCTGAAATCTAGAGTCTAACATTTTCCACAATGAGTTTCCGCACATTCATCCTCTGCCTTTCGGTCAGCTTCGGCGTGGCGTGGCTTGCCATCATCATTGTCCCCTTTGCCAAGATGCGCGGGATCGAACCCCTCGCCGTGGAGGAGGCCGACGGCACCAACGCGGTTTTCATCCCGAAACGCGCGGGCCGCATCACCGACGGTGCCGAGGTCTATGCCGCCAACGGCTGCTACCAGTGTCACTCCCAGCTCATCCGCCCCACTTACGCGGGCAACGACATGTTCCGCCCCGACTGGGCCGGACTCCAGTTCGACGAGGTGCGCGGAGACACCCGCCGCGAAACCAACGCCTATGACTACGCCGGTGAGGACTTCGCCCAGATCGGCGTCGCCCGCATCGGCCCGGATTTCTCGAACCTCGGCCGCCGCATCGAGGCGAACTACGCCAAGGGTGTCGAGCCGGAGCAATGGCTCTACTCCCACCTCTACAACCCCCGTTGGAAGCCAGACCGCCGCAACTCCGCCTGCCCATCCTTCCGCTTCCTTTTCGATATCCGGGAAATCAAGGGCAACCCCTCCGATGAGGCTCTCCCTTTCCCTGTCGAAGACGGCATGGAAATCGTCCCGACACCCGATGCTCGCGCGCTAGTTTCGTATCTTCTTTCCTTGAAAAAAGACCAACCTGTTCCAGCTTCACTCGGCTTCGGCCAAGCGGCGGCGCAAGAAGCTGCCGCCGCCGCCCCAGCACCGGCTCCGGCCCCATAACGACACGGCGCCACCAGCATCATTTCCCAGCAATTTCCGAACATGTCTTCGCCCAGCCAGAATCCGAAACCAGACCTCGACGAAACGATCAACGTCACCCAGGCGCATGGCCGCGTGGAGCGTGAGACCGCCGCTGCAGCCCGCGAGAAACGCATCGCCGACAACGGCCATGAGCAGGTCTCGCTTTGGGTGATCGCCGCTTGTGGCATCGTCCTGCTCATCGCCGGTGGTGTCCTCGGAAATGCCGGAACCCTGTTTTCCTACAACAGCACCTTCAAGGAAGGCTACGTCCGCGACAAGCCCCCCGGCGTCGCCGACGAGGGGCCGAAGCCCAAGACCGCGCTCGCCGCTTACAGCACCAAGGGCGCGAAGATCTACTCGAAATGCAGCGGCTGCCACGGTGCCGACGGCAAGGGCGATGGCGTGAACTTCCCTTCGCTGGCCGGATCCAAGTGGGTCGTAGGCGATACGCAGAAGCTCGCCATGATCGTCCTCAACGGCGTGCAGGGCCCCATCAGCACCGGCAAGACATACGGCGCAGGCATCATGCCCGCCCAGGGTGCCGGAATGAGCCCCGAGGATCTCGCCACCCTGATGACCTACCTGCGCAACAGCTTCGGAAACGAGGTTGGCGATGTCGTGTCCGCAGAGATGGCGCAGGCCGCCATGGATGTGTCCGCCGCCCGCGAGAAAGTCGGCCAGGCGGTCACTTCAGAGGAAATCGTCGCCAACCACATGACCATGCTTCCCGGCGAGACCATCGCCCCTGACACCTTGGTCAACCCCATCACCCTCGCACCCGCCGAGTGATCCGATTAGAATTAAAAATTTAGAATTTCATCCATGAGCGCCCACGCAGCATCCCACGACGGTCACGACGGCCACAGCCATGACCACCACGAAATCAGCTGGATCCGGAAATACGTTTTCTCCACCGACCACAAAATGATCGGAATGCAGTATGGCATCACCGCCATGCTGTTCCTGGCGTTCGGCTTTTACCTCATGATGGTGATGCGTTGGAGCATCGCCTACCCGCACCAACCGCTGCCGGAGTGGATGAGCTTCCTCTTCAGCGATACCTGGAAGTCCCGCTGGCTTCAGGACGGAAAGGTGACGGGCGACACCTACAACATGTTCGGTGCCATGCACGGCACGATCATGGTCTTCCTCGGCATCGTGCCGCTCGGCTTCGGTGCCTTTGGAAACTACGTCACACCCCTCCAGATCGGCGCGGTGGACATGGCCTTCCCCAAGCTGAACATGGTCAGCTACTGGGTCTACCTCGTTGGCGGTCTGATCATGTGCGCCTCCTTTTTCATGGAATCCGGTGCTGCGAAATCCGGTTGGACGAACTATTCGCCGCTCGCCGGTTTCGCCGACGGCCAGATCGTCAACCAATGGCTTGCGGGCCAGACGCAGTGGCTGATAGGGCTGGTGTTCCTGATCACCTCCTCGCTGCTGGGTTCGGTCAATTTCATCACCACCATCATCAACCTCCGCGCCCGGGGCATGACCTGGATGCGCCTGCCCTTCTTCGTCTGGGCGATGCTCGTCACCGGCTTCCTGCTCCTGCTTGCCTTCCCTCCGCTTGAGGCCGCCGGTATCATGCAGCTCATGGATCGGGTGGCGCACTCGTCCTTCTTCATGCCCTCCGGCCTCTTCACCCAGTCCGAAGGTCTCGCCGATCTCTCCGGCGGCGGCTCACCGCTGCTCTTCCAGCACCTTTTCTGGTTCCTCGGTCACCCGGAGGTTTACGTTCTCCTGCTCCCCGCAATCGCCTGCGTGGCGGAAATCATCCCGGTCAACACCCGCAAGCCGCTCTGGGGCTACAAGTCGATGGTCTATTCCGTCCTCATCCTCGGCTTCCTCTCTTTCATCGTCTGGGCCCACCACATGTACATGACCGGCATGGGCTCCGCTGTCTCCACCTTCTTCCAGACCACCACGGTGCTGATCTCCATCCCTTCGGTCATCATCATCACCGCAATGCTGATCTCCCTGTGGGGCGGTTCCATCCGTTTCACGCCGCCCATGATGTGGGCCTGCGCCTTCATCCCGATGTTCGGCATCGGCGGCCTCACCGGTCTGCCGCTCGCCTTCAATCTCGTCGGTCTCCACCTCCACGACACCTATTACGTGATCGGCCACTTCCACTACGTGGTGGCGCCCGGCATCCTCTTCGGCCTCTTCGCAGGGGTGCTCCATTGGTATCCGAAAATCACCGGACGCTACATGAGCAAGTGGCTCAACCACCTGCATTTCTGGCCCAGCCTGGTCTGCATGAACATCATTTTCTTCCCCATGCTCATCCAGGGCATGGCCGGGTTCCACCGCCGCTGGTATAACGGCGGCGATGCCTACCTCGCCAAGGCCGCCGACAGCGCCAACGTCTTCGGCAACACGGTTCGCGAGTACATCGACCTGAACATCGTCATGTCGATGGGCGCCTGGGCACTCGCCGTTGCGCAGATCCCGTTCATCATCAACCTGTTCATCTCCTGGAAGACGGGCAAAAAGGTCGAGAGCGACAACCCATGGGGAGCCAGCACCCTGGAATGGGCCACCCCCACACCTCCGGGTCATGGCAATTTCACCTTCGATGTCGCCGTCTATCGCGGCCCCTACGAATATTCCCGCCCGGACTGCGACAAGGACTACTTCCCGCAATGGGAAGCTCCGAAAAGGCAAGCCGAGGAACCCGCCGAGGAACCCGCCGTCGCACACACCAAGGATCATCACTGAGGCTCGGTCTGAAAACCGCAACCGACCACTAGCACAATCTTAGAAATGGAAATCCCATACATAACAACGCCCCGCAAGGACACGGGACTGATCAACTCCAAGATCGCCATCTGGCTGTTCCTCGCCTCCGAGGTCATGCTATTCGGCGGACTGTTCTCCGCATATGTCTATCTCCGCATGGGGTCGGGCGAGCCGGGCACGGGCTACCCCTGGCCGGAGCGCACCCTTCCCATCCTTCCGGGCCTGATCAACACCTTCATCCTGATCGCTTCCTCCGTGACCGTGGTCTTCGCATGGGTCGCCCTCAAGCTCAGGGAATGGCGCAAGTTCCAGATCTACATGTGGATCACCGTCGGATGCGCCGCACTTTTCATGGTGCTCAAGGGCATCGAGTACAACGTCAAGTTCCACCACCAGGCGGTTCGCTTGCACGATTACTCCGTGGTCGAGGGTCACTTGGGCTACGAGCTCAAGGAAGGTGCCGACAAGCATCATCCCAAGCCGGACGATTACGTGAAGGATCGCAACGGCAAGAAGATCGAGGAAAACATGATCCGCGTGAAGGCGGACAAGCTGACCTTCAGGGTGGATCGTTTCCACACTCCATGGGTTGAGGAAATCGTCGCCGAGGCGGATCACGCGAAGGCGGGGATCACGCTCGCCGAGGAAATCAAGGCGGTGACAGAGGTTGGGGGCAAGGAAGAGACCGTTGCCAAGGCGGGTGAAAAACTCTCGCCGGATCTGCTCAGGAAAATTTTCAAGGTTCACGAAGCCGCGCGGGCGCACAACGCATCCCTGCGCACCGATGCGCTCCGCGAGGCATGGGTTGTCGCTAAGAAGGCGAACCCGGGCAAGAGCAACTGGGAGTACTCGGAGACGGTCAACATCGATGCCGAGGCGCTCAAGCCTGATATGCTCACCGAGATCCCATCGGTCACCTTTGCCGTGGAGAAAGTGGATCCGCCGGTTCAATTCCTGTTCAAGCCCCGCGACATCCGCGAGGGAGCGACGACCTCGACCCTGCGCGACAACACGGTGATCGAAGGCGAAATGGAGGCCAGTCCCATGGTTTTCCATAACACCGATGCCATCGATTTCCAATGGCTTGTCCTGAAAGCCGAGGAGAAGGGCATGGATCCCGACACTGCCATCGCAAACTCGTGGCTCATGAAGAACAGCGCCTTCGTCCGCGAGGTGTGGGCATGGCATCTCGCCCGCAACGAGGAAAAGCAAAAGGATCTGAACGACAAATGGGGTTTCAAGGAAGACGAGGATGGCAATCCCACCGCCGAACCGAAGCGCACCCTGACCCACAAGGAACTCTACCGCATCGGCTGGCACGATTTCGCGGAATGGGGAGAGAAAACCAAGGGTGTCGAACTGGGCGGCACGGCCAAGCTCAAGGAGGAATTCTTCGGCCCGAACTACGTGGCGCGCGGTGACAAAACCTTCCCGCACCTTTCCATCCCCCGCGAGGAAATCCGCCATGCCGCGAAGTTCACACCGGCATGGAACACCTATTATGCGATCTATTTCACCGTTACAGGGCTCCACGGCCTGCACGTCATCGGCGGTGCCATCGTCCTGCTCTACTATCTGCTCTTCGGGCGCAAGATGTATCTTGAAAATCCCGAGTGGCTCGCCAACCGTGTTGAAGTCGGCGGGTTGTTCTGGCACTTCGTTGACCTGGTCTGGATCTTCGCCTTCCCGATCTTTTACCTGATGTAATCCCCTTTCACCAACCTCTTAACCTTCCCCTGAAAATGGCAGATTCGATTGAAGCGATCCAGAAATCCAAGAAAACCTACCTCATGGTCTTCGGTGCGCTGCTCGTCGGCACGGTGCTGACCGTGCTGGTGGCCTCGCCGCCGGATTTCCTCTACTGGCTCGATGTGGGCAAGCACGGCTTTGACATCTACGATGCCATTCTCGGCCTGCTCATCGCCAGCACCAAGGCCACTCTCGTCGCATTGATTTTCATGCACCTCAACCATGAGAAAAAGGCCGTTTACTGGATCTTCGGTTCCGGCCTGATCTTCGTCGCATGGATGGGCTACCTGCTCGCACTCGCCTACCGCAGCCCGATTCACGATCACCTCTTCTACAAATAACCGCCATGTCGCTCCGCAGCTTCCACATCGTCTTCATCACCGTCTGCACGCTCCTCTGCGCGTTCTTGGTGGTCTGGGCATTTGTGCTCTCGCCGGAGCCTTCCGCAATAGCCACCACATCCGGCATCCTCGGTATCGCCGGGCTGCTCCTGATTCCCGTCTATGCCGTGATGTTTCTCAAGAAAGCAACGAAACTACACCTCTGAGCCTACCATGAACCCCATCCTATCCCTCGCCTGCACCACCTGCCGCACTTCTTTCGCCGCCACAGGCGATTCCATCGGCTACTCCATCTTTGTCCTCCTTGTCATGATCCTCGCTCTTCTCGGCATGATCGGCTTCTTCATGGTCCGCCTTGCCCGCCGCGAGAACGCTAATCTCGACCCAGAGCTCCGGGACGACTACGTCCCTCACTAAAGGGTTTCACTTTTGACTCCATTTCATTCCGTCCAAGCCAACAGGCCAAGCGTTCGATAAGATTCGCCGCCGCTCATTCCGCTTCCAGCATTTCAGTTTTCAGCCTTCACCCAATATGACCTTCTCCGAACTCCTCGGCCTTCCCGAAAACTATTCCGCCCACGGCGGCAGCGTCGACCACATGATCATGGTCGTGCACTGGTTCATGCTCGCGCTTTTCGTAGGCTGGACGGCGTTCTTCTTCGTCTGTCTCTTCAAATTCTGGCACAAGCGCAACCCCAAGGCATCCTACGACGGTGTCCGCAGCCACCTTTCCAGCCACATGGAAGTTGCGGTCATCATCATCGAGGCCGTGCTTCTTCTCGGATTCGCCTTCCCGCTCTGGAACGAGCGTGTCGATAGCTGGGAAAAGGTTCAGGAAATGGATCCGGTGCGTGTGCGCGTGGTCGGCTGGCAGTTCGGCTGGACTTATCACTACCCGGGTTTGGACGGCAAATTCGGTAGGGTTGATACCGCTCTCATCACCTCCACCAATAAGCTCGGCATCGACTACACCGATCCGAACGCCCACGACGATTTCATCGACGGCAACCTCAAGCTTCCCGCCCTGCGTCCTGCGGTTCTCAACATCGGTACCCTCGACGTGATCCACAACTATGCGATCGTGCCGATGCGCATCCAGCAGGACGCGATCCCCGGCAAGGAGATCGCCATGTGGTTCACACCCGTTAAGCCCATGGAAACCTATGTGGTCTGTGCGCAACTCTGTGGCCAGAAGCACGGAGACATGGTCGGCATCATGGAAATCGTCACCCAGGAGGATTACGATTCATGGGCGGAAAACAAATCCAAGACTGCTCTTGACGATTTCCGCAAGTCTTCCGACCAAACGGCGGCAATCGGTCGCTGATCCCATCGCAGGGTTCCAGGTGCTGCCAGGCCATTTCCGTTGGAAATGGCAGGATGGTGTCTACGTAGGTATGCAAGGATCATTCATTTCGGCATAGTAAAATTCGGCATGCCCTGGAGGGATTTGCCAGAAAACCATGGGGACTGGAAATACACCCGCCGGCTACGAATGGCCCATGGTCGCATTGTGTCACGAGAAGATCCATCCCTACGCCGCTCGGGTGGTGTTGCTTGGGGTCATGGCAACCTGCGACAGACTGGAGCCAGTCGTCGCCCTCACCTGTGCTTATCGCCTATCGGGAAATGCGAGCCTTGAGGCGGCATCGGCGTCGAGGGGTACGCAGAGACGGTAGCCTTCGCCCTGTGCAGGGATGGCCATGAGGAAGGCATCGCGCTCGAAGGGGGAGGGGAACTCGATGCCGATGAGTGCGCGGCCGATGCGCTCGCCGGAGTGGCGGTAGTTGAAATACATCAGGTTCGCGTTTCCTGTGAGCCGCTGCGCCAGGAAATCGTGGAGGGCGCCGGGGCGCTCGTAGAAATCGAGCCGCAGGAAGGCCGGGTTGTTGAGCAGGTCGCCGCGGAAGGGGATGGCGCGGAATGCGATGTCGGTCGCGCCGGTGATATCCTGCCAGTCGTGGCCCGCGGCATCGAGCTTGGCGGGAATGCTGGAGAGCACGGCTGGATGCTCCGAGGAAAGCGTGAACGCGGGCCAGGCATCGGAGAGATGGGTTTTGCCATATTGGAAATCGGTGATGTCGGTATCTGCGAAGCAGGTGCCTAGCAGCTTGAGCATGGTGCCGGGTGTTTCCGGGATGCGGACTCGGAGGGTGCGGGATTTGCTGTTGGAGGCGCCGCGGGATTGCGCGATGCGCCCGATCTGGAGGAAATCCACGTTGGCGCCGCAGAGGACGACGAGTATGCGTTTGCCGACATAGCGTTCCTTTTCCGCGAGGGCGGCCGCAAGGCCCATTGCGCCGGATGGCTCGGAGATGCAGCGCAGGCCTTCCCAGAGCGTGCGGATCGCGGAGACCACCTCCGCATCGCTGACCACGGCGATGCGGGCGAGGGTGTTCTTGCAGATCTCGAAGGGCAGGTTGCCCGCCCGGCGGACGGCGGTGCCGTCGCAGAAGAGATCGACCTGCGGGAGCGTCTCAGGTTTCCCGGCGGCGATGGCGGCTTTCATCGATGCCTGGCCCTCGCCCTCCACGCCGATGATCTCGATCTCCGGCCAGTAGGTTTTCAGCCATGTGGAAACGCCCGCCGCCATCCCTCCGCCGCCGATCTGCAGGTAAGCGGCATCAAAAGGGCCGTGGCCGGAGAGGACGACCTCATCCGCGAGCGTGCCTTGGCCGGCCATGACCCGGAGATCGTCGTAGGCGTGGATGTACACGGCCTTGGTTTGTTGCTCGTCGGCGCGGGCGGCGTGCACCGCATCGTCGTAGCTGTCGCCCGCAAGGTGGATGGAAACGTATTCCGCGCCGTGGGCCAGCACCGCGTCCTGCTTCACCTTCGGGGTGGAGCGTGGCATGTAGATGCGGGCGCGGATGCCGAGTTTCTTTGCGGCCAGTGCGACGCCCTGTGCGTGGTTCCCGGCGGAGGCTGTGACGACCCCGCGCACCGCCTCAAGCTCCGTGAGCGTTGCCATGCGGTTCGCCGCACCGCGCCACTTGTAGGCCTTGATCGGCGAGAGGTCTTCCCGTTTCACCCAGATTTCCGGGCCGTCCGGGATGGAAAGTTTCTCCATCGGGGTCGGCTGCCCGAAGTGATAGACGCGCTCGCGGGCCAGCAGGATTTCCTGGCGGAGCTGCCTGTCGAGCGGCAGGGATTCGTCGCGGGTCATGGATGGATTAGAGACCAGAAACCGAAGGCCAGAAACCAGAAAAAACGGCTCAGCTCGGGTCGATGGGAACCAGCACCCATTTGGGCTGGGTCTCGGTGGCGATGATCTCGATGGGCAGGCGTTCGGTGATCGGCGGGTTGCCGGAAGCAGGTGCCGAGGTCTCGTTTTGACGGTTGTTCCATGCCCACGCAGAAAGGAGTGGCGCCGAGAGGAAGGCGGCGAGAACGAGTGGCTTGAGTGGATTTGCAGAAGCTTTGATGGGGGCGATTATGGTAAGTTTTTTAAAATAATCAAGCTTTCCGTTGTATTTTTTAAAGAATTTCCCTGGCACGGATTGCGACGGGAGCCCAATCACTGATGGCTCGAATGCAGGCCATCGGGCCCAATTTGGAAGTGGTTGCGGGAATGGGAAGCATCTCTCCGGGGAAGCGACATCCCCGAGGATCGCAACCGATCTTTTCCGCGTAGTCCGTGCTTGAGATTTTCCATGTCCACGGCTTTCACCGCTGCAGGAGCATCTGTTTCTTTGGAACGATCACAGGTTGATTCCCCATCCTTGCCGGGATATGCTGATGCCAGTGGAAGACGACAATACAGCGGTGGATGGGGAAAGCCGGAGCAGGCAGATCCTCGCAGGGAGCGCGATCCTTTTGGGTATTTCCACGGTCACGGTTGTTTTCCTGATGGGATGGAGGCACGTGCCCGGATGGGTTGGGGAGAGCCTGGGCACCGTGGCCGGCATCATGTCCACTCCGTTTTTCATGGAGGCCTCGTTCTTCCTTCTCGGCCTGTTCATCGTCATCGCGCTGAACATCTGGCGCAAGCGCAGGGCGGGCGATGAGTTTGTCTCCATCGAGATCGGTGATCCCGACGATCGCAGCGACAGGCAGGCTTGAGTTTTCCTGCTGGAGCTTTTCGCTGCGTCATCCAAAATGACGCTACGATGAGTGAGGCAGTGTTCGATTACGAGAAGCTGGGTCAGTTCTACCTGGGCAAGGGATATGATCTTGAGAAGAAAGAGGTCACGGGCGATCCCGTGATGTATGATTCCAAGGATCTCGTCACCCACGGGGTGGTGCTGGGGATGACAGGCTCGGGCAAGACGGGACTATGCATCGCGCTGCTGGAGGAGGCGGCGATGGACAATATCCCGGCGATCGTGATCGACCCCAAGGGCGACATCTCCAACCTGATGCTGACTTTTCCGGAGCTTGATGCAAAAAGCTTCCGACCTTGGGTGAACGAGGATGATGCCGCGAAGAAGGGGATCAGCGCCGATGAGTATGCTGAAAAGACCGCGGCGATGTGGAAGAAAGGCCTGGGCGATTGGGGTCAGCCGCCGGTGCGGATCGCGGCGCTGCGGGAGAAGGTGGACATCAACATTTTCACACCGGGCAGCACATCGGGGATTCCGGTTTCCATACTCAGCTCCCTGGATGTGCCGCCGCCGGAGGTGATGGAAGACGGTGAGCTTTACGGGGATAGGATCAGCAGCACGGTCGAGAGCTTGCTCTCGCTGGTGGGTGTCGATACGGACGGTGCGCAGGGGGAGGAGGCGGTTCTGTTGGGTGCGATTTTCCAGGAGGAGTGGAAAGGGGGCAGGGGGCTTGATTTGGAAAAACTCATCCGCCAGATCCAGCGGCCGGGTTTCGGGAAGATCGGCGTGATCGACCTTGAGACATTCTATCCGGAGAAATCCCGTCAGGCGCTGGCGATGAAGTTCAACAGCCTGCTGGCCTCGCCCGGCTTCTCGACCTGGCTGGAGGGGGCTCCGCTGGACATCGGGACAATGCTGCATCGCGGCGACGGCAAGCCGCGCATCTCGATTTTCTCCATCGCCCACCTGAGCGACAAGGAGCGGATGTTCTTCGTTAGCCTGCTGCTCAACCAGATGCTCGGCTGGATGAGGACGCAGCGCGGCACGACCTCGCTGCGGGCTCTGCTTTACATGGACGAGATCTACGGCTTCCTCCCGCCGACTGCGAACCCTCCCTCAAAGCGCCCGATGATGACCATGCTCAAGCAGGCGCGCGCCTTCGGCCTCGGCTGCCTGCTGGCGACACAGAACCCGGTCGATCTCGACTACAAGGCGCTTTCGAACATCGGCACCTGGTTTCTGGGCAGGCTTCAGACCGAGCGCGACAAGATGCGTGTGCTGGATGGGCTGGAAGGCGCGGCGGGATCTCAGAACGCCAAGTTCGACCGCAAGCAGATGGAGGTTCTTCTCTCCGGTCTCGGCAACCGCGTTTTCCTGATGAACAACGTCCACGAGGACGGCCCGGTGCTGTTCCATGTGCGCTGGGTGATGAGCTACCTGACCGGGCCGCTGACCCGCGGGCAGATCAAGGGGCTGATGGATCCGAAGCGCGGGGAGTTCGTCACGGAAAAGGCCGCTGCTGAGGAGGAGGTGAATCCGATGGCAAGGAAAGCATCCGTGCAAAGCACTTCCCGTCCGGCGGTGGGTGCCGGGGTGACCGAGCTTTTCGCCCCTGCCGAGGGGGATGCCTACAAGCCCTTTCTGCTTCGCGAGGCGACCGTCCATTTTTCCCTCAGCAAGGCGAATGTGGAAGGCAGCCGCAAGGTCACGAAGGTGAACCCCATCCTGGAAAAGGAAATCAAGTGGGACGAGACGACCGGCATCGATCCGGCAACGCTGCGTGGGAATCCGGAGGAGGGCATAGGCTTTTCCGAACTGCCCGGCTACGCGATGAACGCGAAGAATTACTCGGCGGTGGAAAAGGATTTCTCTGACGATCTCTACCGCGAGGAACGAGCGGAAATCTGGTATTGCCCTGCGCTCAAGGCGTGGGGGCGCATGGGTGAGGCGGAAGCGGACTTCCGGGTGAGGATCGCCCATGATGCCCGCGAGCAGCGCGACGGGGCCTTTGGAAAAATCCGTGATGCGGCGCAAAAGAAAATCCAGGCCTTGGAGGGAAGGATGCGCACCGCAGAGACCCAGCTCGCCAAGGAGCAGGCGGAGTCCAGTTCCGCGAAAATGCAGGCGGGTATCTCGGTTCTCGGAGGCATCATGAAATCCGTTTTCGGAAGGAAGGCCGGGATGGGCGGGCTGATCAGGGGCACCAGCACCAGCTCCGTGACAAAGGCCACAACCGCCTACAAGCAGCACCAGGACGTGGCCAACGTGAAGGCGAAGATCGAGGGTATCGCCGACGAGATGGAGCAGATCGGCAAAGCCCTTGAGAAAGAGATTGCCGAGATTGGGGAGAGCTTCGACCCATCGCAGCTCGCGCTGGAAAAGGAAACCCTCAAGCCAACCCGCACCGATGTCGTGGTGGACCGGGTGGCATTGCTCTGGAAGTGAGCCTCCGGGCTTGCGCGCGAATGACGACTCCATGACCTGTTGCGGCGACATTCATGATCGTCCCGGAAAGCTTTTCCAGCGAACATGCCTGCCCCGGAACGCCAGCCAGTCCCGCCGCATCGCTGTTCTGTCCCCGACTGGCTGAAGAAATTCGGCTTGGAGTATATCGAGGGTATTGATGCGATGGTTCGTTTGCCAGGGACTGGGATCTTGGGTTTGATCCTTTTCGCTCATGTGCGGTCTGTGTTTCTCGTGATGCTTTGTCTGCCCACTGAGGATGATGTGGGGGGCTTTTGGCAGCCCTACCTTTTGGGACTCGGGAATTTCCAGCTTCTCAGGGCTTGCATCGGGTTATGAAACCGTGATGTTTCCGCGCGTATGTATCTTTGGTCGAAATTATCCGGTGAGCAGTGGATCGATGCTTGGGAAGAGCGGTTTTCCGGGAACGCGAATTTCGTCTTGGAATACATCAAGGGAGGAAAGTCCGTGCGCCTGCAGGTGTATTGCGGGACCAAGAAGGAGGCGGATGCGATCGCAGGACAGTTCGGTGGATCGGTGCGAAAGGTGAAGGATGCGGATTGGAAAAAAACGCCCGAACCGCCGAGGCCGCTCAAGGTGAGGGATGCCTTCCTCGTCACTGCAGAAACGGATGGGAAGAGGCTGGCGGCTTTGCGCAAGGAGCATGGCGAGCGGGAGATCATCGTGATCCCGCCGGAGATGGCCTTCGGCACGGGCGATCATGCCACGACCTCCACCTGCATGAGGTTCCTCGTCGATATCTCGCGGGAGAGGAAGGGCGGGAAGTGGAGTGTCGCGGATCTCGGGGCGGGCACTGGCTTGCTGGCCATCGGCGCAGCGAAGCTCGGTGCCGATGAGGTCTGGGGCTGCGATTTCGATCCCTTCGCCGTTGCCGTCTCCCTGCGCAACGCGGAGCGCAACGGCACGCCCGGTGTCACCTTGGTGGAGCAGGATGTCCTGAAGTGGAAGCCGCGCAAGAAAGGCTACGATGTGGTGCTGGCGAACCTGTTTTCCACCGTCCTGATCCAGGCGTGGCCGGTGATCGCGAAGTCGCTGGCGAAGGGCGGTGATCTCGTCGTTTCCGGCATCCTCGCCAGCCAGGCATGGGATGTCTTCGAGGCCGCCGCGAAGGAAGGCCTGGGTTTTCCCAAGATCGTTAGGAAAGGAAAATGGGTCACCGCCCGGGGTGGGTGGTTCGAGGATCTCGCCGATACGGATGCCAAGTAGTTTCCTGCCTATCCGGTGAGCGTATGGCACGTTGGCGGTTCATTCGCCGGGCAGCGGGCCTGCTGAGTCCTCGGCTTGTCCGCCTTCGGAGGGCTGAATGCTGCGAATCAGGACTTTGTCGATCCGTTGGCGGTCCATGTCGATCACCTCGAATTCGAAGTCACCCTCGCGGAACGATTCACCTTCGGCGGGGAGGCGGTCAAGGCGGTGGACGATGTATCCGGCGAGTGTCTGGAAAGGTTCGTGCTCGCGCTCCACAACTTCCTTGAGCGCGGGGAGATGCTCGATGACATCGTCGATTTCCATGAGCCCGTCGATGATCCAGCAATTTTCGCCGGAGGGGCGGAAACTTGCGGACTGGGTCGGATCTGTGCCGGGACGGAGTTCGCCTACGATTTCCTCGACGAGGTCCTCTAGGGTGATGAGGCCGCGTATGGTTCCGAACTCGTCGGTGACAAGCGCGGCTCCGAGCGGGGATGCGCGGAGGGTTTGCATCAGGCTCAGGGCGGGTTGGTTCTCAGAGACGAAGATGGGGGGAGTGATGAGCTCCGCAAGGGACTTGCAGTTTCCGCTGGCGGAGTTCGCGAAGAGATCCCTGAGCGAAACCAGTCCGCAGATTTCATCGTGCGAACCTTCGTGGACGGGAAAGACGGTCTGCCGGCTGGCGGCGACGCGTGGCCAGAAATGCTCGGGCGTATCCGCGAGCAGGAGGAAAAGAACCTTGGGCTTCGGGCGCATGATCTCCTCGGCCAGAACCTTGCGGAGATCGAAGACACCTTCGACCATGTCGTATTCGTCGGCATCGACCATGCCGGTGATGATGCCCTCGCGGACGAGGACGCGAACCTCCTCGCGTGTGGGGCCGGAGGGAAGGTTGCCGGAGCCGCCGAAAGACCGCATCAGCAGGCGGGTGCTGAGCTCGAGAATCCAGACGAGGGGGCTTGCGAGCTTCGCGAGGAGAGCCATGGGGCGGGACATGGTCGAGGCGATCGCTTCCGGGTGCCTGAGCGCGATGCCTTTCGGGGCAAGTTCGCCGACGACCAGCGAGAGGTAGGTGATGGCCACGACGACCAGGGCGAAGGCGATGGGAGCCGAGTGGGGTTCGAGCCAGGGGATGGCGGCGATCCAGGGCTGGATATGGCCGGAGAGGGCGGCGCCGCCGAAGGCGCCGGAGAGTACGCCGACAAGAGTGATGCCGATCTGGACGGAGCTGAGGAATCGCTCCGGATTTCCGAGAAGTACGAGTGCCTGCCTGGCGCCTACGCTTCCTTCGTCGGCGAGTTGGCGGAGCCTGGCTTTCCGGGCTGAGACAAGCGCGATCTCTGTCATGGCGAAAACACCGTTGAAGACGAGAAGGACAAGGATGAGGATTACTTCGATCATTGGAGCGGCGGAGTCCGGAAGGAAAAATTGGAAAACACCACGGGGGGCATTACGCGGAGCCACGCGGGAATGCAACTTGTTTGCGAAAAATTCGCGGAATGCCCGGGTGGGCGCGCGCTGCGGAGCCAATCACGGCGCCGGGCCTCATCGGGCGCCCAGCGCGTTTCTTTGAGGGGATCCTATCCTACTGGCCGGCCAGCGGCGTCAGCTCGATCTTGCGGAACTCGACTTCCGAGCCTTCTGCCTGGATGGCGATCCTGCCCTTGGTGGCGGTGGCGTTGGTGCCGTGGTTGACGAGGTCGCCGTTCACGTGGACGATGATCTCTGCTCCACGCGCCTCGATGGTCATGGTGTTCCATTCGCCGACGGGTTTTTCGGAACCGTCGGTTAGGTTGAGGATCTGTCGGGCGTCTTCCTTCGCGCCGCCGAATTTCTGGCCTTCCTTGTGCGGGCGGCGTTTCTCCATGTCCGGAACCTCTATGTTCTCCTGGATGCACCAGAAGTCCCCTGCGCTCTTGTGGGCCATCTGAACCTCGATGGACTGCGGGAACATGTCGTAGAGCGCACGAGGCTTGGAGGCGTGGATGAGGACACCGCAGTTGCCGGGCTTATCGGAGAAACGGTATTCCACGGTGAGCTTGTAGTCGGAAAATTCCTTGTCGGTGATCAGGTGTCCGCCGGGGCTGCCGAGCGAGACGAGCAGCCCGTCGCGGACGGTGAAGCTCGGGTTCTTGTCCTCCTTGTCGTCGGCTGCGGGGACATCCGCATGCCATCCATCGAGGTTTTGCCCGTTGAACAGGGCGATGGGCTCGGCGGCATGAAGGGCGGCGGCGGACAACAGGAATACTCTCAGGAATTTCATGATGAGTATGTTCGCGCCTCCTTCCGCGCCGGGCAAACGAAAACCGCAGCGACCCGGGCTTTGGAAGAAATATGGTGGCGCGGTGGGCGGGGAGCGGGCAGCTTAGCTGCGGAAACATGGAGAACATCACTTTTCTGAGCGTGAACGTGGCCTACGGTGCGGCTCTGGCGTTGCTTGTGCTCGCGGCGCTCTTTCGGCAGCGGCTCGCCGCAGGCAGGCCGGCCGGGGAGCCTCCGGCGCATCCTGCCGGCAAGGTGGCGGTTTGGCCTTACCGGGGGCTGGACTTGCTCGGCTTCCTGATGGTGATCGGGGTGTTTTACATGATGGCCGCCCTCAATGCCGTCGCCGGGGATTCGGATGCCGCACCGAAGATCAATGCGGTGGCCGTGGCTTTCTCCATCGGGTTCCAGTTTTTCATGGCGGGGATTGTCATCATCGTGGTGATCGGGCGGGTGAATCCTGTGGCATGGCTGGGGCTGGCATGGAAGAAATGGCCGATGGCTTTCCTGATCGCGCCGATGGCCGTGGTGTCCATGTGGGTTCTCTTCGCGGGGCTGCAGGTGGCGGGTTACATGGATCTGCTCGACAAGCTCGGGGTGGAAAAGGTCCAGGATACGGTGACCATGTTCCAGACCGAGAAGGACATCGTGGTGTTGGTTCTGCTGGCTGTTGCGGCAGCCTTGGTTGCTCCGATCTGTGAGGAAATCGTTTTTCGAGGTTACCTCTATCCGGTGGCGAAAAAGTATGCCGGGCCATGGGTCGCCGCGCTGGCCACGGCGCTGATTTTCTCCGCAGCGCACGGCAGTTTCTCGGCGCTGCTGCCGCTCTTTGCCTTTGGTCTCGCGCTGGTGGCGATCTATGAGTTCACAGGGTCGATCTGGGCGCCGATGGCAGTGCATTTCCTTTTCAACAGCGCGACGGTGGCGGCACAGTTCTACATTCGCTTCGCGGATATCGATGTGAAAGCGCTGCAATGAGCCTGCTGTCAGAGACCGGCGAGGATGCCTTGATCGAGAGGCTGGTGCGGCTGGTGCCGACGCACCAGGGAGCCGGGGGGCCCGGTGATGACTGTGCGGTGGTGGACACCGGCGGCGGCAGGCTCATCCTGCTCAAGGCGGACGGGTTGGTGGAGGGCGTGCATTTCCTCAAAACCGCCGACTCTGAGGCCGTCGGCTGGAAGGCGGTGGCGCGGGTGATTTCGGATTTCGCGGCGATGGGTGGGGTGGCGGAGCGTTTCCTGGTGACGCTGGCCCTACCGGGGGCGATGGAGCTTTCCTGGATCGAGGGGGTTTACAGGGGGATGGGAAAATGTATGGAAACGTACGGGGCGAATCTGGTGGGCGGGGAGACCTGCAGGGTGCCGGATGGATCGGCGGCGGTGCTTTCCATCGCGGCGACAGGTTCCGTGGGGCGCGAGAAAATCGTGCTGCGCTCCGGAGGAATGCCGGGTGACTGCCTTTGGGTGACGGGGCGGCTGGGCGGATCTCTTGCCGGGAAGCACCTGGCGTTTTCCCCGAGGGTGGAGGAGGCGCAATGGATCGCAGAAAGGATGGCCGCGACCGCGATGATGGATGTTTCCGACGGGCTCGCGAAGGATTTGCCGAGGCTGGCGAAGGCATCCGGCTGCGGTTTCCTGTTGGAGATGGCCGATGTTCCGCTGACGCAAGGCTGCACGCTGGAGCAGGGGCTTTGCGATGGGGAGGACTTCGAGCTGCTCTTCGCCGCTCCGGCGGATGCGGTGGCCGGGGGATGGGAACAGCGATTCCCGGGGCTGGAACTCACACGCATCGGGCGGCTGGTGGCGGCGGGGGAAGGGCAGTCGCTCGCCGGAGGCTGGGATCACTTTTCCTGAGATCGTTCAGGGGGCGCCCTCAGCGGGTGCAGCCTGGAGGAGAGACTTGAATTCGTCAGTCCACTTCGGGGCATCCTCATGGGTGAGGTTTTCCTGGATGTGGGCGAGCATGCGCAGGGCGGCGCCGCGCTCGTCGCCATACCTGAAGAGATCTTTTTCCGCATCCCACCTCAGCCTCGGAAGCGTCTCGGAAACGAACTTCACGTAGGCCGGCCCTTGCTGTCCTGCCTTTCCTTTGCCGTCCCCGGAGCTGTCCCATGTGTCCAGAAGGGTGCTTTCCTGAACCATGCGCTTTTTCCATGCATCGCTCAGGGAGGCAAGGCGGTCGGAGCGGCGCAGCGGCGGCAGGATTACCTGCTCGTAGACCGCCGCGATGGGGATGGGGGAGGGCGGCCATTGCTCCGCCTTGACCCCGTTGATGTCGTAGGCACGTGCGAAGACGCTGCCGGTGCCCGGTTGCTGCAGGACGTTCCGGTGCTTGGTGAAATCCTCCGCCTGGGAGACGATGGATTCAAGCACCCTGGATGCCTCCGCAGCCAGCTTGTCGCGATCCGGATCCTCGGAGGCGGCCTCCAGCGTGAGCACCAGCCAACGGAGCTGCTGGCGGAGGGCTTCCCGGAAATCCTTGTCGGAAAAAACCTCCGCGTTCCTTTTTTTCCACTCGCGGAAATCGGCTCCCTTCTTCTGCATTTCCTCAAAGTTCACCTTCTCCTCGCATTTCAGATAGAGATCCATCGCCGCATCATCGCTTGCCATGGCACTGCGGTATGCCGAGATGGCCGTGCGGAAGCGCGCATCGACCTTGGAACTGGCCTCCTCGCTGATTTTTTCGAGCCGTTCCAGGAGCGCCTCGCGGTCGGAATTGCTGAGCTTCTGGGCGGAGGCCGTGTGGCAGCATGCGGCAAGCAGAAGCAATAGCTTGAGTGGGTTCATTTCCATAGGACTACTCCCACCTGCCTATCCCGCCAAGCACGAAGCTAGCGAGCCTTGGGCAGGCTTCCTGCAACGGGGAGGATGCCGCAACCACCGATTGCTAGCATGATCACGGACCAGGGGTTTTTTGCTTCGGTGATTTTCGTGCTGGCCAATGTTTGGGGTTCCTGATATTTCAGTTTTACGTAAACAAAAAACGATATGATGAAGATGATTTTTGCGACAGTGGCATTGTGCATGGCGGGCATGACGGTTTCCTGCAGGGTGAACCCGCCCCTCGATCCCATGACCATGAAACCTTCCTGCAAATGCTGCCCGGAAAATTACAGGCACGGCTACACTTCGGCTTGCGGGAAGTGCGAAGACGGCGCGATTGTCGGCTCGAAATGAGCTGCCGCTTCCGCCCCTGCATCGACCTCCACGGGGGAAAGGTGAAACAGATCGTAGGCGGCAGCTTGCGCGATGATGGTTCGGCCCCCAAGGAGAATTTCGTCTCCGAGCATCCGCCCGCATGGTTTGCCGGGAAATTCCGTGAGGATCGCCTCATGGGTGGCCATGTGATCATGCTCGGTAAGGGCAATGAGGCCGCCGCAGCCGAGGCGCTTGCCGCCTGGCCGGGCGGTATGCAGATCGGTGGCGGCATCCATGCGGGGAACGCGGCGGAATGGATCGACGCCGGTGCCAGCCATGTCATCGTCACTTCCGCGCTGTTCAGCGCGGAGGGGGAATTTCTCCCGGATTCGCTGGCGGCCCTCGTCGCCGCAGTGGGTGCCGGGAAACTGGTCATCGACCTTTCATGCCGCCGCACCGCATCCGGCTGGACGGTTGCGATGAACCGCTGGCAGACGCTCACGGACATGGATGTGACTGCGGAAACACTCGATCTCCTGCTGCCCTCCTGTGCCGAATTCCTGATCCATGCCGCCGATGTCGAAGGGCTTTGCGGCGGGATTGATGAGGATCTCGTGGGGCTGTTGGGTGGCTGGGGGAAATGCCCGGTAACCTACGCCGGCGGAGCCGCCACGATGGCGGACGTGGAGCTTGTGGCCTGGAAGGGCAGGGGGCTTGTCGACGTCACGGTGGGCAGTGCCCTGGATCTTTTCGGAGGCAGCGGCATCCGCTACGCCGATCTCGTGGCGATGAACCGCGCCTGAGCGAAACGCCGGAAAATCGGCGATGCAGGCTTGTCAAGCGGCGGTGGATTCCTAGGGTATCCGCTCTTCTCCGGCAGATGAACCGCCGGGGATCCCATGCACTTTATGAACACGACCGCACTATCCACCGCCGCCAACGAAGCCCGCGGCCTCGCCATGGACGCCATCCACGCCTGCAACTCCGGCCACCTCGGCCTTCCGCTAGGCTGCGCCGAAATCGGTGCCGTCCTCTTCGGCCAGGGCATGAATTTCAACCCGGACGCCCCGCGCTGGCTCAACCGCGACCGCTTCATCCTCTCCGCAGGCCACGGCTCCATGTTCCTCTACGGCTGGCTCCACCTCTCCGGATACAAGGTTTCCAAGGACGATGTCGCATCCTTCCGCAAGCTCCACTCCATCACCCCGGGCCACCCCGAATATCATGAAACACCCGGAGTGGAGGCCACCACCGGCCCGCTCGGGCAGGGCATCGCGAATGCCGTCGGCTTCGCCATCTCCGGGAAACGCGCCGCCGCGAAGTTCAACACCGCCGATCACACACTCTTCGACCACCACGTCATCGCCCTCCACGGCGACGGCTGCCTCCAGGAGGGCGTTGCCAAGGAGGCCATCGCCTTCGCAGGCCACAACGCCCTCGACAACCTCATCCTCATCTACGATTCCAACGACGTCACCCTCGACGCCATGGCGGATCTCACACAGAGCGAGGACGCGAAGATGTATTTCGAGTCGCAGCAATGGGATGCCGTGGAAATCGACGGCAACGATCTCGCCGCCGTCGCCGAAGCCCTCAAGGCCGCCAAGGCAAACAACAACGGCAGGCCCAAGGTCATCATTGCCAAGACCCTGATCGGGAAAGGCATTCCGGAAGTCGCCGGCACAGCCAAGGCACACGGCGAGGGCGGCGCGAAATTCATCGCAGAAGCCCGCGCCGGGCTCGGCCTTCCCGCCGATGAGCACTTCTTCGTCTCCGAGGGAACGAAGGCCTTCTTCGCCGAGCGGAAAGAAACCCAGGCGAAGGCCTTCGCCGAGTGGCAGGCCACCTACGACGCATGGGCCAAGGCGAATCCGGAACTCTCGGAAGAACTCTCGCAAGGTGTTGCTTCCACGGTTCCCACGGATCTTTCCGGAATGATCGCCACCTTCCCAGCCGACTACAAGGACGCCACCCGCTCCGCCGGCTCGAAGGTCATCAACGATGTGGCAAAGGCCATGCCGCAGTTCCTCACCGGCAGTGCCGATCTCTTCGGCTCCACGAAAAACTACCTCTCGGGCGAGGGTGATTTCTCCGCAAAAAACCCGCTGGGCCGCAACATCTGGTTTGGCATCCGGGAGCACGCCATGGGCGCGATCTGCAACGGCATCGCCTACGATGGCATCTTCCGCGCCAGCGGTGCGACCTTCTGCGTCTTCGCCGACTACGTCCGCCCCGCGATCCGCCTCGCCGCGCTTTCCGGGCTGCCCGTGAGCTTCATCTTCACCCACGACTCCGTCGGAGTCGGCGAGGACGGCCCGACCCACCAGCCGGTGGAAACGGTCAGCGGCCTCCGCGTGATCCCCGGCCTCGATGTCATCCGCCCCGGCGATGCGGAGGAAACCGCCGGCGCCTTCATCGCCGCGATGCACCGCACCGACGGCCCGAGCGCCCTCATCCTAACCCGCCAGGCCATCCCGATGCAGAATTCCGTCTCCGCCCAGGAGCGCCGCGACGGCGTGCTGCGGGGCGGCTATGTCCTCGTGAAGGAAACCGAAGCCCTCACAACCATCCTCATCGGCACCGGCTCGGAGCTCCAGCATTGTGTCGAGGCCGCCAAGCAACTCGGCGGCGGAGTCCGCGTCGTCTCCATGCCCTGCACCGAGCGCTTCGACCGCCAGTCCGCCGAATACAAGGAAAGCATCCTTCCGAAATCCTGCACCAAGCGCATCGCCATCGAGGCCGGTGTCACCGATCTCTGGTGGAAATACGTCGGCACCGAAGGCAAGGCGCTCGGTATCGACCGCTTTGGCATCAGCGCCCCGGGCGATGTGGTGATGAAAGAACTCGGCATGACCGCCGCAGACGTCGCCGCCGCCGCCAGGTAAGCGCAACACGACCCTTCCCATCCCCCCTGTGGCCTACTGCCGCAGGGGGGATTTTTCCTTGGCACGGATGGCACTCCGTGCCCTCCGGAAATGGTTGCGGACAGCTCATGGAAGGTCGCGCCCGACTGCCAAGCAGTTTTCCCATTATGCGAATGTGGGTGTGGAGGAGCTGGATGCGAAGAAGCTGACCCCGCTGCTGAAGCTGAAGTATCATGACTCCATCCCGGATGCGGTGAAGGATCTAGGCGTGCCTGCGGAGATCGCGGAAACGAGGCGAAATTTATGGATAAGGGTGTGGTCGAGGGCTTGATGGCGCTCAAGTGGGTTGCTTGAGCGGAGCTGTTTTGCGCGGAATGGTTGTGAGCAAAGGAGTCGCGGCGCAAAGCTGGCCCTGCGTTCCGGGCTTTTTTCCTCGCAGCCCGTGGCTTTGCGCTTAGGCTTTGGGCAAACCTATGGAACGCAGGGAACTGTTGAAAATCATGGCGATGACATTCGGGGGAAGTGTCGCACTTCCGGAAAGCGCCTTTGCAAAAATGGGCGAGCCTTTCGATCCGAACGAACTGGATTTTTTCAGGCCCGCCGAGCGGCAGCAGGTGGCGATCCTGGCCGAGGCGATCATTCCGAAGACCGATACGCCCGGCGCGATCGAGGCCGGGGTGCCGGGCTGGATCGAGGTCATCGTGAGGGATTGCCTCGAACCGGGTGCGCAGGCGCTCATCAAGGAAGGCCTGCCGAAAACCATGATGTCTTGCGCCAAGGAAAAAGGCGCAGGTCTCGGCGATCTTCTGCCCGAAAAGCAGGTGGAGTTTCTCAACGAATACAATGCCGGGGGCGGGAAGCAGGCGGAGTTCCTCCAGAAGTTCAAGGAGCTTGCGAAATTCTGCTACGTGAACTCCGAGGTCGGCGCCACGCAGGCCTTCGATTACCAGCTGGTGCCCGGGAAATGGGTGCCGGACATGCCGCTCGAAGCGGGCATGAAACCCTCCCCCATGTAACCCGAAATTTTTCCAAACATGAATCTCAACACCAAGGGGAAAGCGAAGCGCACGTATGATGCGATCGTCGTCGGCTCGGGGATCTCGGGCGGCTGGGCTGCCAAGGAGCTCTGCGAGAAGGGTCTCAATACGCTGGTGCTGGAGCGCGGCCACAAGCTCGAGCACATCACCGACTACACCACGACAAACTCCGCACCTTGGGAACTCCAATGGCTGAACAAACCCTCGCGGGAAATGCTTTCCCAGCAGCAGAAACAAAGCCGCACCGGCTACACGATCGCACCTGCGCAGAGCCACCTTTTCGTCGATGACATCGATCACCCCTACGAGGAGAAGAAGCGCTTCGACTGGATGCGCGGCTACCACACCGGTGGGCGCTCCATCATGTGGGGCAGGCAGAGCTATCGGCTCAGCCCCATGGATTTCGAGGCGAACGCCAAGGAAGGGATTTCGATCCCGTGGCCCATCACGTATGATGAGCTGGCTCCCTGGTATTCCTATGTGGAGAAATTCGCGGGCATCAGCGGATCGCTGGAAGGGCTGGAGCAACTGCCTGACGGCGAGTTCCAGCCGCCGATGGCGCTCACCCCGCCGGAGCTCGATCTCAAGGCCGCCATCGGGGCGAAATGGAAGGGGCGCACCCTGATCCCCGGCCGCTGCGCCCACCTGACGGCTCCCACCCGGGAGCAAACCGCGCTGGGCCGCTCCTCCTGCATGTACCGGAGCCTCTGCATCCGCGGCTGCCCCTTCGGCGCTTATTTCAGCAGCCAGGGGGCGACCCTGAAAGCGGCGGCAAACACGGGCAAGCTGACCCTGCGCACGCACTCCATCGTCCACTCCGTGATCTACGACGAAAAGGCAGGAAAAGCCATCGGCGTCCGGCTCATCGACGAGGTTACCATGGAGACCACCGAGTATTTTGCGAAAATCATTTTCCTCAACGCCTCCGCCGTCGCCTCGACCGCGATCCTGATGAATTCCAAGTCCGGGCGGTTTCCGAACGGGATGGACGAGAGTGGATCGCTCGGCGGCTACCTGATGGACCATCATCTCGGGGTCGGCGGCAGGGGGCGGGTGGAGACCCACGCGGACAAGATCCACGTCGGCCGCCGCCCGAACGGCTTCTACATCCCGCGCTACCGGAATTTCAGCGAGAAGCCGGAGAAGGCGAACTACCTGCGGGGCTACGGATTCCAGGGCGGCGGGATGCGCCAGGGATGGTTCCGCAACATCGAGGGTTTTGGCGCGGATTTCAAAAAGGAGCTAACATCCTTCGGCCCGTGGAGTGTGGGCATGTATGGTTTCGGCGAGTGCCTGCCCTATGAGAACAACCGCATCTCACTCAGTCCGGACAAGACCGACAAGTGGGGCCTGCCCATCGTGGTTGCGGACGCGGAGTTCCAGGAGAACGAGCGAGCCATGCGCGCGGACATGCAAAACGATGCGGCCGAGATGCTTGAGGCGCTGGGGGCGAAGGACATCAACACCTACGACCGGGATTTTGCCATCGGCCTGGGCATCCATGAGATGGGCACCGCCCGCATGGGGGGCTCGCCGAAGGAATCCGTGCTCAACAGCCACAACCAGGTCTGGGGTGCACCCAACGTTTTTTGCACCGACGGCGCGGCGATGGTTTCCTCCGGCTGCCAGAATCCCTCGCTCACTTACATGGCTCTAACAGCTAGGGCGGCGGACCATGCCGTCTCGGAAATGAAGAAGGGGAATCTCTAGCAAGGGCGGAGGATTTCTTCGGGCGGATTGAAGGTTCCGAATGTCCATCCGCGGCGCAGCGGCGTACGGGATGCGGTGTGTGCAGGAATTGCGCTTTGCTGCCTGTATCCCAGCATGAGCTTTGTTTTCCTGTGCTCTTATGGTTGCTTGCTGGCATGAGGTTGCTCCTGATCTTGCTGTGGATGCGGCTTTGGCTTCCGGCGGCGGCGGATGTGGAGGCGGGGGACTGGTGGAAGCATTGGCCGGAGGGCGGAGGCCTTGTCTTCGAGGATCAGGAATCGGCCTGGCTCCAGTCGCTCCATGTGGGTGGCTATGCGCATGTGCAGGCCGCGCACGTGGATGGCGATGCTGGGGGCGGCGGCTTGTCCTACACGCGCCGGTCGGATTGGCGCCGTGTGAGGGGCGTGGTGAAGGGGCGTGTTTTGAGAGCTTTGGATTTCAACATCCATCTCAATCTGGTTCAGGACGAGGGGGCTGCGGGCGGCGGGGTGGAGTTCGATTACCATTCGGTGTTCTTGGCGGAACTGGCGGTGGATCTTGCGCGGATGATCGATCTCGGTGACATCTCCTCGCTGCAGCTCGGCTACGGCAAGCGCAAGCTGGTGGAGCTCAGCGAGGAGATCGACACCTCGGTGAATTCGATCCTGAGTGTGGAGCGATCCGCGCTGGCGGGCTTGCTTGTCCCTTTCCGCCAGTCAACCGCGCCGACGGGTGCTTGGGTAAGGATGACGCGGGGTGATGAGCTGGTTTCGCTGGGGGTTTTCACAACGGATTCCTCGCCCGAATTCGGCGGCTGGGGCGGGGGCAGGGTTTTCCTGGCAAGCTGGAGGCATGATTTTTCCGAGAGCTGGGGGCTGGATGAGGCTTTGGTTTCGATCACTGGCGGGTGGCAGGATGCTGCTGCTGCGGATGAGCTTTACTCGCAGTGGGAATGGGTGGCGGCACCGTGGATGCGCCTTGGGCAGGGGCGGTGGGGCTTGCGGGTTAGCGGGGCGGTGGGGCAAAACGACGGAAGGTTGCCGGGTGCCGGGGGGGCTTTTGGCGGAGCGGTTGTCATGCCGAGCTTCTGGCTGGTGGAAGGGCGTTTGCAGGGCGTGCTGCGCTATGCCGTGATGGCCTCGGAAGGTGAGGCCGGGCTGCGGCTGCCGTCCAGGTATCTGCGGGAGGCCGGGCTGGCGGAAAACGGCGGGCTGCCGCTCCTTGCTGCGGGGGCGGGGGATTTCCATGAGTCCGCCTATGCAGGGCTGGTCTGTACCATCGTGCCGGAGCATTTCACGCTGCTCGCCGGGCTGGAATGGGAAAGGCTGGAATCAAGGGATGTCAGGGTTTTCCAGGGTGTCACGGCATGGTTTTCGACACGGCTGATTTTCTGAGGCGCTCTTCTCGGGGCTTGCCCGCAGTGGCCGGGCGGGCTAGGGAATGGGCATGGTTTCACCGAATCCAGATCCCCCCGGGCGGCTCAAGTACGCGATGCTAGGGAACGATGAATCGAGCACCGCCGAGAAGCTGGACAAATACACCGGGCAGGTGGATTGGACATACCTGCGCCCGCATCATCTGAGCGGCGTGTTGTATTTCGTGGATCCCTCGCTGGCATTGGCGGAGGTTGGCGCTGCGTTTTCCGAGGATGGCAAAGCGCGGGTCGAAGCGTGGATCAAGGCCGGGGATATCGTGAAAATCGGTGATCTCCATGCCAAGCAGTGGGAAAACGGCGGAACGCAATTCGAGGCGCTGGTGGTCTCGCCCTTCGTGCTCTGCCGTCCGGTTTGAGCTTGCCCGCTAGGCGCGGAATTTTTCGTAGGCGTTGACGATGTGCTCCACGATGGGGTGGCGGACGATGTCTGCCGGCGAGAAGCGGCAGAAGGCGATGCGGTCTATGCCTTCCAAGGCGTGCTCCGCCTCATGGAGCCCGGAGCGGACGCCGGGCTTCAGATCGACCTGAGAGGCATCCCCGGTGACGACGATCTTGGATTCCTCGCCGAGCCTGGTGAGGGTCATGAACATCTGCTCGCGGGTGGTGTTCTGCGCCTCGTCGAGGATGACGAAGGAGCGCGAAAGCGTCCTGCCGCGCATGAAGGCGAGCGGGGCGATCTCGATGATGCCCTCGTCGAGGTAGCGCTGGGCCTCCTCGGGGTCGAGCATGTCGTGGATCGCGTCGTAGAGCGGGCGGAGGTAGGGCGCGACCTTTTCCTTGAGGTCTCCGGGAAGGAAACCGAGAGCCTCGCCGGCCTCGACGGCGGGTCGGGTGAGGATGATGCGGTGGATGGCTCGCTTCTTGAGCATGTGCAGGCCGGCGGCCATGGCGAGGTAGGTTTTGCCCGTGCCTGCGGGACCGAGCCCGAAGGTCACATCGTTATCTTGGATGGCTTTTACGTAGGCAAGCTGGTTCGGCGTGCGCGGGGACACGGCCTTGCGGTTCTTCGAGCCGACGAGACGGATGGTGGAGAGCGAGTTCAGCGGGGTGTCGCCGGCATTTTTCGCGACATCGACGGCGAGCCGGAAATCCCTGTCGGAAATGTGGAGGCCGTTGCGCTGGGTGGATTCCAGATCCTCGAAAACCTTTCTCGCAAGCATGGTGCCATGCTCCGCGCCGGTGAAGCTGATCCATCCGTCGCGGGTTACGGCTTTGACCTCCAGCGCGCCCTCCAGATAGGAGAGGTTGCGGCGGTCGTTCGCGAACAAGCCGTTGAGGAACTGCGGGGTGTCGTATTCGATCTTGAGGGTGACGGGTTTCATAAGCCGGCGGACGTTTGCTTGTATGGCAGGTTGTTCTTGGCAGGTGGCGGCCCTATCGTTCCCCGCTTCCTAAAAATTGCCTTGGCGGGCGCCCGGGGGTGGGGCGGGCGCAGTCAGCCTCTGCGAGGAACCGGTCCAGTGGCTATCAAAAAAGACCCGCAGGATTTCTCCGGCGGGCCCTATCGGTGGAATCAAAGCCGGGGAGGGATCACTCGTCCTCCATGAACTTGTCGTGGCCTTGTTTTTTGATGTCGCGCATGGACTCGACGATCTCCTTGACCTTGGCGAGGTCGCCATCGAGGAAGGCGAGTTCCATCCCGGCGAGGGTGGATATGAGATTGCCCATCATCTTGCGGTATTCGGCGGATGCCTTGGCCTTGTCGGCACCTTCGGGCATGGCCTTGACCATTTCGGGGAGTTCGGTGATGGCCTTGACCATGGCGTCCTGTGCCTCGCGGGCCAGGGCTGCTCCCTTCGACGGATCCTCCTCGCGGCGCATGGCCTTGTAGGCGTCGTTCATCACCTCCATCTCCTTGGCAAGCGGGGAGTCCTCGTCGGCCTTGGCGGGCTGGACGAACATCAGTGTGGCGGCGAGGCCGCAGAGCATCATTTTCATTTTCATGCGGGGTGATTACGGGGGCAAACTGGCGGTTCTTCCAAGGCAAAAACACCGGAAGCCAATTTTGCGGAATAAAACTGCAAACGGGTCGCTTCCGGGTTAGTTCCATGGACGTGCAAACGGAGCAATGCAGGCCGATCCGCAGGCGCCGCTGGAAGAAACCTGCGGTGTTTCTCCTTTCGCTTGTGCTTGCCGCAGCGCTTGCATGGTTCGCGCTTCCCTGGGCCTTCTCCTTGCCCCCCGGGCTCTCCAGCGATCCCGCCGCCACGCCGGTTCTCACGGACAGGAACGGCAGGGCGATCCGCCACCTTGCCGCGGAGGATTTCACGCGATCCGCGCCGGTTCCGCTCTCGGAAATCCCCCTGATTTTCATCGACTGCACGCTGGCCGCCGAAGACAAGCGCTTTTACAGCCACCAGGGGATCGACCTGCTGGCGACGGGTCGCTCGGCCTTCGATTTCCTGAGGAACAGGCGTGTGGTTTCCGGCGCATCGACCGTGACCCAGCAGCTTGCGAAAATCTCGTCCCCACCTGCACCGCGCAACCTGGCCTCGAAATTCCGCGAGGCGATGATAGCCCGCCGCCTGGAAATGAGCTGGGGGAAGGATCGAATACTCGGGACGTATTTCGCGCGGCTTGATTACGGGAATCTACGCATCAGCCCCACGGAGGCGGCGCGTTTCTATCTGCAGAAGCCGCTCTCCGATCTCTCGCTGGGCGAGTGCGCCCTGCTCGCCGGGCTGCCGCAGGCACCCTCTCGCCTGAACCCGATCCGCAATCCGAACAACGCAAAGGCGCGCCGCGACATGGTGCTCGACCGCCTTGCAAGGACCGGGAAATACGGGGCGGAGGAGATTGCGCTCGCCCGTGCCGAGCCGCTAAGGCTGCGCCCGCTGCGGGAATCCACCGCCGCACCCTGGCTGAACCGCAGCCCCGGCTCCAGCACCCGCACAACGCTGGATCTTCCGCTCCAGCGGGAAATCGAGCGCATCGTGCGCGAGGAAACCGCAAAGCTGGAATCCGCCAACCTACGCCATGCCGCCGTGGTGATCATCGAAAACGCGAGCGGCGATATCCTTGCGATGGTCTCTTCGGCCGATTGGGATGATGCCCGCGGCGGACAGCTCCACGGCGCGCTGACCCCGCGCTCGCCCGGCTCCACGCTCAAGCCGTTCACCTACCTGCTCGGCTTCCGCCACCTCGGGCACTTGCCATGCACCGTCATCGCGGATATCCCCACGACACTCCTCACCGAGCAGGGCCTCCAGCTCCCGGAAAACTACGACCGCCGTCACCGCGGTCCGGTGACGGTGAGGCATGCCCTGGCCTGCTCGCTCAATGTCCCGGCCCTGCGCGAACTCAACGAGCTCGGCGGGCCGGAGAAGCTGTACCGCTTTCTCGGTGAGCTTGGCATTTCCAGCCTGAGCCAGCCTGCGGAGACCTACGGCCTCGGCCTGACGCTCGGAAACGCGCCGGTGAAACTCCTTGATCTGACAAACGCCTATTCCACCCTGGCCCGGCAGGGAAGCTATCTTCCCACCCGCCTTTTCATGGATGAGGAGATCCCCGCCGGGAAGGATCTGATCGATCCGGTGAATGCCTGGCTGATTTCCGACATCCTCTCCGACAAGGCCGCGCGTGCGCCGGCCTTTTCCACCGGCGGCCCGCTCGACCTGCCTTTTCGCAGCGCGGCGAAAACAGGGACCTCCTCGGATTTCAGGGACAACTGGTGTGTGGGCTACACCCCGGAATATACAGTCGGTGTCTGGGCTGGTAACTTCGAGAACAAGCCGATGAAAGGCATCTCAGGTGTCTCCGGTGCCGGTGCCATCTTCCACCGCAGCATGGTTCGGGCGCACCGCGAACACCCACCTACATGGTATCCGCGCCCTGCGGGAGGGAGCCTGGTGGAAGTCGATGTCCGGAACGGGAAAAGGCTCGATAACCGCCAGCATCAAAGGTTTTCCCTTACGGAATGGCTGCCTCCCTCAATCGGGATACCCGCCGCCGCCGCGTCCGATTACGATGCCGAAGGCCGTGCCAAGCTCCCACCCATCTACGCCGACTGGTATGCCAGCCCGCAGAATCTGCGCCGCCATGAGCTAGTGATGGATGAAGCGGCGGAAAACACGATCCCGCTTCAGATCCACAGCCCGCGCAACGATACCACGATCCTGCTCGATCCCGAGATCCCCGGGAATAATTCATATCTGCGCTTGGAGACAAATCTCCCCGCGCTGGTGCGGTGGTCTTGCGAGACGCTCGTGATTGAGGGTGATGTCGCGCTGCTGGTGCCCGGAACCCATACCCTCATAGCCACGGACACCCGCGATGGCACGGAGCACATGGTGACGGTGACGGTGCGGAAGCTCTAGTTGCGAAAGCCCGGAAGCTCGCCACCTTCCTGCATGATCCACACGCTCACCCAAGAACAGTTCCTCCCCATCACGCTCGACGAGGCATGGGCATTTTTCTCAAGCCCGGCCAACCTCGACGAGATCACGCCCTCCGATCTCGGCTTCAGGATCGTCTATCAGCCCGGCGACAAGATGTATGAGGGGCAGGTCATCGAATACCGGGTGATGATCGTTCCCGGTGTCTGGGTGCCGTGGGTCACGGAAATCAAATGTGTGCGTGAGCGCGTATCCTTTGTCGACGAACAGCGCTTCGGTCCCTACAAGTTCTGGCACCACCTGCACACCTTCGAGGAAAAGGACGGAGGGGTGCTGATGAGGGATCTCGTCCACTACGCGCTGCCGCTCTGGCCTCTCGGGGAGATTGGGCACGACATTTTCGTAAGGCCGAAGCTCGAGCGCATCTTTGGGTTCCGCAAGGAAATCCTCTCAAAGCGGTTTTCCAAGTAGAGGCAAACCGATGCAAAAAGCCGCGGATCGGTCAAAGATCTACGGCAGCAGGAAAGTGGTACGAGGACTGGGACTCGAACCCAGGACCAATTGGTTAAAAGCCAACTGCTCTACCAACTGAGCTATCCTCGCAATTGGTGATTGCCGCTTTTCGGCGGCGGGGCGGCAAACTAGGGGAGGAGGATGGAAGTTGGCAAGCTCATTTTGGGAAAAACCTCGCCTCGTGCCATTCGGCGAAAGCGGCGAGGTCGGTGCGTGGGCGGTCGATGTGGAAGAAGGGCATCGCGGCGGCCTCCGCTGCGCCGCCGTCGGCCGTCAGGGAATCGCCGACCAAGCAGCAGTCTGCGGGGTTGGCCGCAGTGGTCTCCATGAGTCTACTCAGGATGGTGGGAGAGGGCTTGCGTGCGCCGACATCGGCTGAAGTGATCACATGGTCGAACTGGGCGGCGATGCCAAGCTCGCCGAGTATCCCGTGGAGGCGGGAATCGAAGTTGGAGACGATGGCGAGGCCTATGCCCTTCGCCTTGAGCGAGGATAGGACGGAATGTGTCTCGGGGAAAAGTTTCCATGCGGACCCGGATGCGAAGTGGGCGAAGAGCTCGCCGAAGGCATCGTCCATGGTGGCGGGGTCGGGGCGGATGCCGCTTGAGATCGCGGCATTGCCTACGAGGTCGCGCCACCATTGTTTTTCAGCCGCATCCCAATTCCCGGAGTCCCCGTACATGGGATCCGGGGTGATCTCGTAAGCCCTGTGGAAGGCGGTTTTCCAGGTGCTCTCGGGGAGGCCGAAGCCGAGCGTGGAGAAGCAATCGGCATAGACGTTCTCTACCGGTTCGGCGGTTTCGAAGAGTGTCCCGGCCGCATCGAATGCGATCCATTTCCTGTCATTTGTTTTCATATCAGTAGATGACTGTTTCGAGATACAGCCCGTCCGGCGGGGCGCACAGCGGGGATTTGCCGAGGGGCAGGTTTTGCGGCTGGTCGAGGTAGGCTGCAAGGTCATCGAGACGAAGCCGGCCTTGGGCTGCCTTGATCGCGGCGCCGGTGAGCATGCGAACCATCTTGTAGAGGAATCCATCGCCGTGGAAGGACATGCGGTAGCCGTCGGGGAGGGTGGTGAGTAAGGCGGAGTGGACGGTGCGGATGTAGTCGGTGTCCTCCAACTCGTTTCCCCGGTAGGCGGCGAAGGCGTGGAAATCGTGTTTCCCGGCGAACAGCGATAGCGCCTGTTGCAGGACGTCGGCATCGAGCAGGCGCGGCAGGTGCCATGCAAGGCCGGCCTTGAGCGGGGGGAGGACGGGATCGGTGCAGATGTCGTAGAAATATTTCTTCCCGACCGCGGAGAAACGGGCGTGGAAATCCGGCGGGACTTCCTCGCATTCCATCACACGGATGGTGGCGGGTAGCTTGGTGTTGAGGGCGGGCACCCAGTTGTAGGGGTTCATCGAGGTGCCGTCGGGCGCATCGAAGTGGGCCACCTGGCCAAGCGCGTGGACGCCGGTATCGGTGCGGCCGGAGCCCTGGAGGCGGAGGGGTTCCTTCGCGACGGATTCGAGGGCTTCGTGGAGGAGGTCCTGGATGGTGTTGCCGCCGGATTGGGATTGCCAGCCGAGGAAGGGGCGGCCGTCGTACGCGATGGTGAGCTTGAGCCTCATGAGATTCCCCCGATCCAGCGGTTCAGGATCTCGACGGCGGCAACCTGATCGATGATGTGTTTCTGTTTATGGGCTTTGCGGCCGGCCTCGCGGAGTTTCTCGGTGGCATCGGAGGTGGTGTAGGTCTCGTCCACGAAGAGCATGGGGATGCCCGGTAAGGTGTCGGCGAGTTTTTTTGCGAAAATCCGCACCTTTTTCGCGGAGTCCCCCTCGCTGCCATCTAGCCTAAGCGGCAGGCCGATGACGAGGGTCTGGATTTTCCGCATCGCGGCGATCGCGGCGATCCTGCCAAGGGGATCCTTTCCATCCGTGGCGATGGTTTCCACCGGATGTGCCATGATGCCGAAGTCATCCGTCGCCGCAATGCCGATGCGCGAGTCACCGTAGTCCACGCCAAGTGCGGGGTGTGGGGATGGCGGCGGAGATATGGGGCAGGGGTTGGTTTTCAAAATGCTCCGGGAGCATCATCCGGACAGGTGCCGGAGATCAAGACAAGTGATAGCGCAGGGGCGGAATGTCCGTAGGAAGCGGGAATGACATCCTGCGGGCTCATCGGATCATTTGTGCTGTCGATTTCGATGGCGGCTTCCCTTGCCGCAGGCACGGGTGGTAAAATCGTAGATGCCGCGCGGAAACAGATCGGGGTGACGGTGAGCTACGATCCGGCCTACGTCGGCCTGGAGTATCCCGGCGGCGATGTGCCGAGGGAAAAGGGTGTCTGCACCGATGTCCTGATCCGCGCCCTCCGCGACGGACTCGCGCAGGATCTGCAGAAGCTCGTGCATGAGGACATGAAGGCGAACTTCGCCAAGTATCCGAAAAACTGGGGTTTGAAGGGGCCGGACAAGAACATTGATCACCGCCGGGTTCCGAACCTGATGGCGTTTTTCGGAAGAAAACACACGGAGTTCGCGGTTCCGAAAGCCGGGGATAAGGCGAAATTCATGCCCGGCGATATTGTCACTTGCACAGTTCCCCCCCACCTGCCGCACGTCATGATTGTCAGCGACCGCAGGAATGCGGACGGGCTGCCACTGGTGATCCACAACATCGGCGGCGGGACGCGTGAGGAGGACAGGCTCGGCGATTTCAAGCTAACCGGGCACTTCCGCTGGAAGGAGTGAGGCGAATGATAAAAGAAAACCTGGTTTCCTAACCTCCCTTCCGACTCAATCGAATTATGCGAGGTGCTCGCCGACATAAGGCCTTGGATCGGCTGGGCGCGCGCTCGGCCTGTCAGTTCGGATTTGGAGCAGGAATTGCCCTTGGTCGGCGAAAAAGTGAATCATGAAGCCGGTGCCCTGCTGGATCACATCCGCAAACATCCCAACACTGCGGAACGCAGCCTCAAGGGCTTTGAGTCCCGGCTCGCGGCTGCCGCGACAGGACAAATAGGCCGGTTCTCACGAATTCAGGGTTGAATCTCCGATCTGGCAATGGTTTCTCCCGAATCGGAGCTTGTATTTTCCTCGAAACGTGTGCAACCGTCCTCCTCCCCGCGAAGATTCGCGGTTTTTCTTTTATGGACATACCTCCCTTTTCCGAGCTCGGGCTTCCCGATGACCTGCTCGCCGCCATCGAAACCCTCGGCTACGAGCGCCCCTCTCCGATCCAATGGAAAGCAATTCCTCCCGCCCTCGAAGGCAAGGATATCCTCGGTCTTTCCGCAACCGGATCCGGCAAGACGGCCGCCTTTGCCCTGCCGGCTCTGGCCAACGTAAATGTCACCGAGCGCTTCCCGCAGGTGCTGATCCTATGCCCGACCCGTGAACTTGCCGTGCAGGTCTGCGAGGAAGTGCATCGCCTCGGTGCCAAGAAAAAAGGCCTCCAGGCGACACCGGTTTACGGTGGTGCGCCGATGGACCGACAGCTCCGCGCATTGCGCGACGGCGCACAGATCGTGGTCGGCACGCCCGGCCGTTTGCTGGATCACCTTCGCCGCGGTTCCTTCGATGCCAGCCGCATCCGCATGGCAATCCTCGACGAGGCCGACCGCATGCTCGACATGGGCTTCAAGGAAGAGATGGACGAGATCCTCGCCGCCCTCCCGAAGGAACGCCAGATCCTGTTCTTTTCCGCCACGATGAATGCCGGGGTTTCGCGTTTCATCAAGAAATTCGGCAACAACCCCGAGGTCATCGAGATCGAGCAGAAGGCGATGACCGTCTCCACCGTCGATCAATCCTACTTCGAGGTGCGCCAGCGTTCCAAGGTGGAGGTTCTTTCCCGAATCCTCGACATGAACCCGCCGCGCCTCGGGATCATTTTCTGCAACACCAAGCGCTCCGTCGATGAGTGCACGGAAGACCTCGTGAACCGTGGCTACGCCGCCGACCGCCTCCACGGCGACATCACCCAGCAGATGCGCGAACGTGTCCTGAAACGCTTCCGCGACGGTGCCGTCGAACTTCTCGTCGCCACCGATGTCGCCGCACGCGGACTCGACATCGATGAGATCGATATCGTCTTCAACTACGACCTCCCAACCGATCCCGAGGACTACGTCCACCGCATCGGCCGGACGGGTCGCGCAGGACGCTCCGGGCGTGCGGTTTCCTTCGTCTTCGGGAGGGAAATCTACCGCCTGCAGTCCATCGAGCGCTACACCCGCCAGGTCATCAAGCGCGACAAGATCCCCTCCGTTGAGCAGGTGGAGGGACGCCGCGCGGACATCATTTTCGAAAGCCTCAAGGAGCGCCTTGAGACCGGAGGCTTCGATTCCTACCAGGAAAACATCGACCGCCTGCTCGAGCAGGGCCACACGCCGACGGACATCGCCGGTGCGCTGATCACCATGCTACGCGAATCGAGCGGCAGGGAAGGGGAGGCGATCCAGGAAGACCGCGAGCCGCAATTCCAACAAAAGGAAAACCGCAAGGAAAGGGGCGAAGCCCGCCCACACCCCGAGAAGCGCGAGTTCGCACCCCGCGAGAAAAACTACGAGCGCGGCGGGATGCGGGATGCCGGTGCCATCGAGGGCGGGATGACACGCCTGTTCATTTCCCTCGGAAAGGGCGCAGGCATCATGCCCAAGGACATCGTGGGAATGATGTACCGCGAGGCCGGCTTGCCCGATGGGTCGCTGGGTCGCATCACCCTCTTTCCGAAGCATTGTCTCGTCGATGTCCCAGAAGGCCTCGCCGACCAGGCGATCCAGAAGACCCGCAACGCCAAGCTGCGCGGCAAGACCTTCCGCATCGACCACGACCGCGGGCCGAACCAGTGATCCCCGCGATAGGCGTTCCTTTTTGACAAGTCGGGGGTGAACACCTACGAACTGCGCCGCGACGGCGATGTGCCCGAACTCACAGAACGATTTACACAACCATGAACGAGCCGATTTTCACCGGAACCATCCCCGCCCTGATGACACCCTGCAACGAAGCGGGGGAAATCAATTATGACGCCCTCGTCGAGACCGCCAAATTCCTGATGGGAAAAGGCATGCGCGGTGTCGTGTATTGCGGCTCCATGGGTGACTGGCCGCTGCTCACAGATGCCCAGCGCCAGGAAGGCGTGCGCCGCCTTGTCGAGGCCGGAATCCCGACGGTGGTTGGAACCGGTGCGCAGAACTCGAAGATCGCCGCCGAACACGCGGCACATGCGAAAGAGGTCGGCGCCGACGGCCTGATGGTCATTCCCCGCGTTCTCTCGCGTGGCAGCTCACCCGCTGCCCAGAAGGAGCATTTCCGCGGGATCCTCAAGGCTGGCGGAGACCTTCCGGCGGTCATTTACAACAGCCCCTACTATGGTTTCGAAACCAAGGCCGACCTCTTTTTCGCGCTGCGTGCGGAGTTCCCTAGCCTGATCGGGTTCAAGGAATTCGGCGGTGCGAAATCGCTGAGCTACGCGGCGGAGTTCATCACCAGCGGCGACGACGAGCTCACGCTGATGGCGGGTGTGGACACCCAGGTTTTCCACGGTTTCGTCAACTGCGGTGCGACGGGCGCGATCACCGGCGTGGGCAACGCGCTCCCCGCCGAGATCCTGCGTTTTGTGGAGCTTTGCAAGTCCGCCGCGAAGGGCGATAACCAGGCTCGCAGATACGCCCTGGAGCTTTCCGAGGCGCTCACCGTCCTCTCCACCTTCGATGAGGGTCCCGATCTGGTGCTGCATTACAAGGAACTCATGGTGCTCGAAGGCCACGATGCCTACCGCCATCAGATCTACGGATCAGACAAGCTCAGCGCCAGCCAGAAGCAGTTCCTGCACACCCAGTGGAAGCTGTTCCGCGAATGGTGGTCAAACTGGGACGGCCGCGCCTGAATGAAACGTCTTCGCGTCATCGACTCCCACACCGTCGGCGAGCCGACGCGCGTGTTGATTTCCGGCGGGCCCATCATGCCGGAAAGGGGCGCAGCCTTCGCCCGCAAGTTCCTACGCGATGAGGCCGACTGGATGCGCCGCTGCCTCATTGATGAACCGCGCGGATTCGATGCCGTGGTGGGGGCTTTCCTCTGCGAGCCGGCCGATGGATCCTGCGTTTCCGGCGTGGTTTTTTTCAACAACGGCGGCTACCTTCCGAGCTGCATCCACGGTACTATCGGCGTGATCCGCACCCTCCAGCACATGGGGCGCATCGATGTGGGCTCGCACCGTTTGGAGACCCCTGTCGGCATCGTGACGGCGGTTCTTTCCAAGGATGGAAACGTGACGGTGGAAAATGTCCCGAGCTACCGGACGCGGAAGGATGTCCTGTTAGATGTGCCGGGATACGGAGAAATCACCGGCGACATCGCCTGGGGAGGGAACTGGTTCTTCCTCATCGAGGGACAGGGGCCGCCGGTCAGTCAGTCCGGCATCGCGGAGCTCATGGCCTTCACCACGGCAGTAAGGCGGGCGCTTGATTCCTCCGGGATCCGCAGCGAAGAGGGGGATCTCATCGACCATGTGGAGGTTTTTGCGGAGCCACAGGAAGGTGTGATTGCAGACAGCCAGAATTTCGTCCTCTGCCCGGGCGGGGCGTATGACAGGTCGCCGTGCGGGACGGGGACAAGCGGGAAGCTCGCCTGCCTCGCGGCGGATGGCGATCTTGCCGAGGGGCGGGTTTTCCGGCAGGCGGGCATCGTCGGAACGGTTTTCGAAGCGAGCTACCGCCGCATCGATGCGGAGAGGATCACGCCCATCGTCACCGGCAAGGCATGGATCACGGCGGAGAGTGAGATCATCATGGAACCGGACGATCCATTCCGGCACGGCATCGGGACGGAAACCATTTTCGGGAGAATCTGATGGGCGCGGAGAATGTGGTGGTTGTCGGCGGCGGTGTGATCGGCTTGGCGAGCGCTTATTACCTCGCAAAGTCCGGGCGCAAGGTGACGGTGCTTGAGCGCGATCCATCGCTGCTTTCCGGCTGCTCGGCGGGCAACGCGGGAATGGTCGTCCCAAGCCATTTCATTCCTCTCGCTGCACCGGGCGTCATCGGCCAGGGGCTACGCTGGATGCTCGATCCCAAGAGCCCGTTTTTCCTGCGCCCGCGCATCGACCTCGACCTCGCACGCTGG
Source organism: Akkermansiaceae bacterium (assembly GCA_017798145.1). Classification (NCBI taxonomy): domain Bacteria; kingdom Pseudomonadati; phylum Verrucomicrobiota; class Verrucomicrobiia; order Verrucomicrobiales; family Akkermansiaceae; species Akkermansiaceae bacterium. The sequence continues at coordinate 85,323 of CP059069.1, forward strand.
GTATGGACTTTTTTCCGCCACGCGAACGCCCGGCATGTCGCTGAAAGCGAAGAACTTTTGCGCGATCTCAGCCTGGAGAGCCGTCGCCTGCACCAGGAGCTTTCCAAGGCGGAGGGATTCGATCTGACGGAACGCGGGCTGCTCATGCTATGCCAGGGCGAGAAAGGTCTGGAGGACGAGAGTGAGGTTATCGCGGCGGCGCATCGGCTCGGGCTTGAGGCGGAGATTTTCGGAAAGGAAAAACTTCGGGAGTTCGAGCCGGAGACGGAGGTGAATGCGATCGGCGGCGTCTGGTGGAAACAGGATTGCCATCTCTCTCCCGTGGATTTCGCGAATGCACTGATACGCGGAATTTTACGCGACGGCGGGACTTTTGTAGAGGGCGAAGCGGTGGATTTCATCCGCGAAGGAAAGGATGTGACAGGTGTGAAAACGGCAGCGGGTGAAGAGATCACAGGCGGCCGCATTGTCCTGGCCGGTGGGATCGCCACCATCAAACTCGCCCGCAGGCTCGGGCTGCGGATGCCGATGCAGGGCGGGAAGGGTTACAGTTTCACCCTGCCGAAACCTCGCAAATCCCTGCGCCTTTGCAGCCTGCTCAAGGAAGGCCGCGTGGCGGTGACACCGATGGGAGAAAAGCTGCTCGTCGCCGGGACGATGGAAATCTGCGGCTCGGACACTTCGATCAGCCGCCTTCGTCTGGAAGGGATCATTGACCATTTCTGCCGATTCTATCCGGATTTCCGCAAAGAGGATTTCGATGGCATCGAGCCATGGGTCGGTCTCCGCCCCTGCTCGCCCGATGGGCTCCCATACCTCGGATACATCCCCGGCCAACCGCGGGTCATCGCCGCAACCGGCCACGCCATGATGGGCCTCAGCCTCGCCCCTTCGACGGGTTGGCTGGTTGAAAAACTTGTCTCCGGCGAGCCTGGCCCCATCCCGCTCACGCAGCTCGATCCGGCGAGGTTCGGGTGAACATAAGCGTTTCCCGTCGGTGATTCCCGGCTAGCTTCCAGGAAGGATGAGCGACGAAACCAGCAAGAATCCCGGCAGGTATGTCTGCTTCACCACCCTCTACAACGCCCGCGCCTACTACCCGGTGCTCGCCATCCTGTTCCTCGATCTCGGCCTCACGCTCGACCAGTATGTGATGCTCAACCTCGTCTGGGCGGCGACGATTTTCCTCTTCGAGGTTCCTTCCGGGGCACTGGCCGACACCCTCGGGAGGAAGACGCTTCTTGTCACCGCCTCCGTCCTGATGATCGTGGAAATGTCATGCCTGCTTTTCGCGCCGAAGGACGGCGGGTGGATCCTCTTTTCCCTCTGTGTGGCGAACCGCCTGCTCTCCGGCCTTTCCGAAGCTGCCGCCAGCGGAGCGGATGAGGCTCTGGCCTACGATTCCTTGCCGGAGGAAAACCGCGAACAGGCATGGGATGATGTCCTTGCAAAAGCCATGCGCTACCGCGCCGCCGGTTTCGTGATCGCGATGATCGCCGGAGGCTTTCTCTACGATCCCTCCATCGCCAACCGCATCCTTCCGGATGGGATGGAGATCTCGGCAAGCTTCGCCCACCGCCTTCCGGTAGCGCTGGTGCTGCTCCAGGCGATCGCCTGCCTTGTCATCACCCTGCGCATGGTGGAGTCCACCAAAACCCACTTGGAAGGCACGTGGGAAGCCTGCCGGAAAGCCATAGCCCTCACCCTGGAGACGGCGAAATGGGTCTTCACACACCGGGCAACCTGCGTGGTGGTCATGATCGGCCTGTCGATTGATGCGGTGGTCAGGAATTTCGCGACGATCACCTCCAGCTATTATCGCCTGATCGGTCTCCCGGAATGGACGTTCGGTTTCCTCGGTGCTCTCGTCGGGCTTGCCGGGTTTGTCGTTCCATCCATCGCCGCGGAGCTCAACAAGCGCTTCGGCACCCTCGCGAACCTCGGTTTTGCGGCCGCTCTGGCGCTCATCGGGCTATCCGGGATTGTCTCGGGAAACTCCCTTTGGTGCCTCATTCCGGCCATGCTCCTGATGATGACCATGGGCTTCCTCGGATTCACCATCAGCCGCTCTCTCAACCGCGAGTCGGACTCCTCCCGCCGCGCCACCGTCCTTTCCGTCAAAGGCCTTGCGTTCAACCTCGCCTACGGCGGCTTCAGCCTCGGCTTCTCCCGCTTGCTCGCATCCAATGACGGCCCCGGCGACGATGCCCTGCGCCACGCATTGCTCTGGCAGGTGCCGTTTTTCGCCCTTCTCACCGCTTGCCTGCTGATGTGGGGGAAATGGCAGATGGGAAAAGCGAGGGCATCGTAGCATTCCGCGCCATCAGCGTGCCATCCGGGGAAAATGGCGTGATGAAGCTCCCCGCCATTCGGGACTGATCACGTGATCAGTCGGGGATCCGCTTCGGGTTGAAAATGAGTTCGCCGGTATTGTAACCCAGTTGTTCGGCCTTGCGGATCTGCGGCTGGTAGTCGCCCTTGTCCATGGGATTCCTGTCGAGGATCCACAGGAACCTGTAGTCCGGCGAGCCTACCAGGGCGCGGGTGTAGCCAGGGTTGATGTCGAGAATCCAGTAGTCGCCCTCGAAAAGGTTGGCCGGAAATGCATCAAACCGGACGAGTAGCTTGCCGGGAGCGGAAGGGTCGGCTGGTCTGGCCGTGCCCTTGATGGACGTAAGTTTCCCATCGCTCCTGAGCCCTTGGTTATGGACGCTGATGCTGCCGTCGTCGTTGACCCCGTAGCTTGCCTTGGCTGCGACCAGGCCTTTCTCAAAGAAATTCGGAAGGCGCGCGATCTCGTGCCATTCCCCCGCATAACGAGCCTTGTCCAACGATGAAACCGTGGCCGGCGGGCGGGATCCCGTTCCGGAGCAAGATGCCAATTGAAACACGAGCGAGGCGAGGACTGCGGCAGCGGTTGGCTTCATGGTATCCTATTACGCTTGGAGATCGCCTTACCCTTCAATGCCCCTGCTTGCCCTTCTTCGGCGGCTCCCATTCGCGTCGGCGGCGGGAACGGCAGGAGAAGATCACCGGAATGCCGGGGGCGGGGTGCGCCTCGCGGAACTGGTTGGTCAGGTAGGCCTCGTAGGAATCCGTCAGCAGGGTCTTGTCGTTGACGAAAAGCACGATGGTCGGCACGGGGATGACCGTGTATTTCTCGTTGAGCGCCGTGGTGGTGTAGAAAAGCTTGAGGCGCTTCGCCTTGTTGTCAGTGGGCGGCGGATTCTTCGCCATCGCCGCCTGGATGATGCGGTTGAGCTTCCCGGTGCCGGGGATGTCCTGGGCTCCCTTTTTGATGGCGATGGCTTTTTTCAGGACATGCTCGGTGGAGTCACCTGTCTTCGCTGAGCAGGCGACGAAAGGCGCGTAGGAAAGGAAGAACAGCTCGCGGCGGACATGTTCCTCCGCCTCCGCAACGCGATCCTTGTAGTCCGCTCCGGGGTGAAAGAGGTCGAATTTGTTCAGCACGATGAGGCAGGGCTTTTTCTCCTCCAGGATGAGCTGCGCGATCTTTCGATCCTGGGCGGTGACACCGGCGGCGAGGTCGATGACGAGCACGCATAGATCGGCGCGGCGTATCGCCTTTTCCGAGCGGATCGCTGAAAATACCTCCACGGAGTTGTCGCGCTTGCCGCGCGGACGCAGGCCGGCGGTGTCGATGAGGGTGAAATTCTCGCCCGCAAAGGAGTAGGGGAGATCCACCGCGTCCCGCGTTGTCCCTGCGATGGAGGATACGATCGTGCGCTCGTCCTTGAGGATCGCATTGATGAGCGATGATTTCCCGGCATTCGGCCGGCCGACGATGGCAAGCTTGATGCCGACCTTTTCCACCACTTCCATGATCTCGGCATCCTCGGTGGCCAGCGGTTCCAGCACCTCATCGATCTTTTCTATCAGTTCGCCGAAGTTACGCCCGTGCTCCGCGGAGACGAATACGCTGTCTCCCAGGCCGAGCCGCGAGAAATCCGAGAACGATGCCTCATGCTTGTCGTGGTCCACCTTGTTCAACACCAGCAGCACCGGCGGCTTCGCCTTGCGCAGCTTCTGGGCGAGCGCCTGGTCTATGGAAGTCAGCCCTTCCTGGGCATCGACGAGGAAAAGGATGAGGTCGGCCGTCTGCATCGCGATGTCCGCCTCGATGGCGACCTGCTCGCCGAAGCCGTCGTCAAGCGTCGCGCCGATCCCGCCGGTGTCGATCAGCGTGCAGGGATGGCCGGTGAGGGTGCAAGGCGCGGCGATCCGATCCCTGGTGACTCCGGGCTGGTCGTGGACGATGGCGATCTTCCGCCCGGCAAGGCGGTTGAAGAGGGCGGACTTCCCGACATTCGGGCGGCCTACTATTGCTACGGTGGGCATGATCAGGGAATTCTAAGCTCTAAATTCGAAAGCCGAAATGAAGAAGATTGTTGAAAAGAAAAACCCCGCCTTGTGGCTTTTGAGGGCCGTTTGGCGGGGTCAACTCGAATGGGAATGGCGGAGCGGACGGGGCTCGAACCCGCGACCTCCAACGTGACAGGCTGGCGCTCTAACCAACTGAGCTACCGCTCCATCCCGTTCGGGTGGGCGGGACGCTATGGAGCTGCCGCGGTGCGTGCAATCTCTTTTTTGAAAGGAGACGAATTTTTTTGGGAGGTGCCTGAGAAAAAGTGGTTGCGCAGCCCGCGCCTTTGCCCCTAGCTTCGCCGCCCGGAGGGAAACCTCTTCAAGCGCGGTTAGCTCAGTGGTAGAGCACCTCCCTGACACGGAGGGGGTCACTGGTTCGAACCCAGTATCGCGCACCATCCTTTGTTTATAAGGATTCCATTCGAAGAGCGGTCTGGAGAAGGGCTTTCTGGCAACAATTAGGCAATATGCCAAACAGGCTGGCACTCAGTCAGCCAGATGCATCGCGATGCTTTGCGATGCTGCCAAACGCCGAGTTTTTGATTGGTGCCGGCGGTTCCCGTGAGGTCGATGCCTGACAACGCGGTAGGTGGTTTGTGAGCTTTCACCGGAGTTCGGCGGGTGGCTTCCTGCCATGACGGTTGCAAAGTTCGGCTGTCCGGGTAGAAGGGGAGATGACACTTGAGGTCTCCACCCCTGCGCTGCTTTTTCCGGCGATCAGCCTGCTGTTTCTTTCATATACGAACCGCTTCCTGCACCTCTCCGCGCTGATCCGCACCCTTCACCGCGAGTGGCTGGAGCGTGGTGACTGTGTGGCGCGCAAGCAGATCGACAATCTCCGCCGCCGCCTCGTGCTGATACGCGGGATGCAACTGCTCGGTGCCGTCAGCCTGCTGCTCTGCGTGGTGGCAATGGTCACCGTGGTGCTGGATATGAATGCTCTGGCGATCCTTGCCTTCGGCGTGGCCCTGCTGCTGATGGGAGCCTCGCTGACCTGCCTTGTCTGGGAAATCTGGATCTCCGGTGGCGCGCTGAACATCATGCTTTCCGCCGTGGAGGCAGGGGACACAGAATGATTTCCGACAAAGCCATCCCACACACCGCGATGAGCATGGATGCGAGCAATGTCATCGCCCTCCTTGCTGTTCCGGGCCTGTTCGCTGTTGCCATTGGCGCAGTTTTGTTGCGGCGGGCATTTTCCTTGCGGAATCCGCTTCCCGAGGAGTTCGCGTTCGCGGTGGCATGGGTGTTCCTTGTCGGCAGCCTGGTCTGGCTGGGGGTGTATCTCAGCGGATCGGTCTTGCTGGGATTCGGCCCGCCATGGAACTGGCTTGCGGCGGCGCATTTTGCGACAGCCGGTTTCGGGGCGCTGACAGTCACTGCGTTCTGCTGTCGCGCCGTGAGCGGCAGCGGGGCCTTGCGAGCATTGCGCATCCTGTTGCTTGCCCATCCGGCAACTTATCTCGTGACCGCCGCCGGAATTTACGGATTCCGCTTTTGCGATGAGCTTGGTTCGGCAGGATACGGGCTGATTTTCTTGATCCAGCTTGCGGCGTTCCTTTGCGGGCGTCCGCATCGCATGCGGCGTGGGGCTTGTATCATGGCCACCGTGGCGTTGCTCGTGCCGGTGTTGACGGTGATTCCCGCGATGGCCTGGGCATGGGGCAGGCCTATCCTCGACATTCCGGAGATGATCCGATATCACGGCATTGTGAATGCAATCGGCCATGTCGGGCTGGGGCTTGCCGCATTTGCATGGGGCAAACCGCCGTCTCATTCCGCTTTGCCTGATAAGACAAATGCCCTTCCGGGCTGATGCAAAACGCCATGAGGATTTTCAGTTACCATCTTGCGACTACGAGTCCCGCCACGACGCTACGCGCCATGTGCCGCCCTCCCACCAGGCACACCAGCCCCGGCCTGCATCACGCGGAGTGCATGGCGACCATGGCGCTCGGCGCACCCATCCTTTCCCCGGAGAGGATGCAGTTGCGCAGCCTGGCGGTCTTTGCCTCGTGGGAAAGCGAAGCGGCCCTTGAAGATTTCCTATCATTCAGCGAGCTAGGCTCCACCCTCTACAGCGGCTGGCATGTTCGCCTCCGCTTCCTGCGTCGCTGGGGGAATGTGCCTGAATTCGATGGGCTCCCGGAGGGCGATGGGAAGACGGATCCCGCCCTGCCTGTCGTCGCAGTGACATTGGCGCGGCTGAAGCTTCCACAAGCATTGCGTTTCATCCGCTGGGGCAGGCCGGTGGAAAAGCTCGTGCGGGATCATCCGGCCACCACCATGGCTCTTGCCGCGCTTCGTCCCTTGCGGACATTCAGCACATTCTCCGTGTGGCGCTCCCAACGGGAAATGACCGACATGGTCCGCGGCCATGGCTCCTCCCCAGACGCTGCGCATCACGCGGGTGCTATGGCGGAGCGCGAGCGGAAGGATTTCCACCACGGCTTTGCTACCTACCGTTTCCGCGCCATTTCGGAACACGGCCAATGGGATGGGCGCAGCCGCATGGTGCCGGAGGGAAGTTAGGCAGTCCGGGCCGGATCAGGGCTGACCTGCCGAAGCGCCGCCGCCCCGCTAGGCGCTTGCGGAATTTCCCGGAAAGGGCTATGCCCGCACCATGGTCAGCGAGCCGCACAAGGAACTGAGGTTCACCCGCGCCGGCCAGGCGGCGGGCTTCTGTGTTGCAGGTGCCGTGCTCGCTGGGATCGCCGTGACGCTGGCGGCGACAGGATACTACCGGCCAATCAATCCCGCCGTGCCACACCCGGCATGGGCCTTGCCCTTCGCTGCAGCTTCCGCCGTTTTTTTCCTGCTCGGGTGGCATCTCACGAAGCACGCCTACCTGATCCTGACCCCGATGGGGCTGGAGGTTTTCCCGTTCTTCCGCCCCTCCAAGGGGATGCAGGTGGTGATGTGGCAGGAGATCGATGCGGCGGAGGTGAATGACACGGAAACGCGGCTGTCCTTGCATTACAACCCGGACAAAACCGCCGGGATGCACCTTTCGCTGCGCCCCCTTCGCAGAAAAACCCGGAGCTTGCTTGCCAAGGCGGTGCTCGGGCGGGTATCGGGTGTCGCCACATGAGACCGCATTCAAGGCAGATCCTTTCGGTGGAAGAGGTTTTTGGGAAAAACGGCTGGCACGCCGAGCTCGTCGAGGGGCGCGATGTCCTCCGCGCGGGCTTCGAGGCGCACCATACCCGCGTCGATCTGGTGGTGCAGGCTTTCCCGGAACTCAATGCGCTGAGCATCGTCGGCGAGACTCCGATGTTCGTCGCCGAGCCGCAGATGCCCGCTCTGCTGGAGTTGCTGATGCGCGGCAACAAACAGCTTACCCTCGGCGGCTTCGAGTATGACATCGACCGCGAGATGCTGGTCTTCCGCGTGACGAACCTTTTCGAGCGCGAGAAATTCGATGCGGACATCGTGGTCTCCATGGTGCATTGCGCGATCGCGGAGCTGGATCGCATCGTGCCCTACGCAGCCACCGTCAGGAGCACGCCCGCCGACCTGATTGCGGATCTCGACCTACAGCGGCTGTTGGAAAGGGAGGATCTCATCCCGCCGGTGCCGGGCGAGGAAGAGGAGGAGTATTGAAACTCTAAACCCCAAGGAAGAGTTACTTCGCCGCGAGCAGCGGGCCGACGCGGGCGTGGCGGACCAGAAATTCTTCGGCGAGCTGGCCGTAGGCGGCGGCACCGAGACCCGTTGGGTCGTGTTCGAAGATGGTTTTTCCGCGTGAGGGATGAACTCTACCACACCTACCCTAACTTTCCCCATATCCGATCTATCACCACCGATCTTGCCCAACTCATTGTATGTTCTTATGAGCACTCTTTGTGCCGTCCATCTATCAGCCCCGCCGCCCCCGAGCCTCACCTCTCCGGCAGCTTGTCAATCATGGCTGGAGTTCCTTTGTCGCTGATTACGAAAAAACACACCGCCCCATACTCGGTCCTCTCAAATCGGCCGCCGTCGCCACCGTCGAATCCTTCCTCCGCTGCGGCGACCTCGCCTCCGGATTCACGCGCCCCGAATGCTCCGATTGCGGCCACGAGCGCCTCCTTGCCTTCACCTGCAAAACCCGCCACTTCTGTCCCGCCTGCCACCAACGACGCGTGCGATCCACCAGTGAATGGATCGCGGGATCTGTATGCCATCAAGTCCCGCATCGACAGGTGGTTTTCACCATTCCCAAAGTGCTGCGCGGCATCTTTCGCAAACGTCGCCCATTACTCTCTCTTCTGTTCCAAAGTGCGATCGATACCCTGACCGAATCATTTCGTCTGCAACTCGGTCTTGCCGAAGGCAAACTCGGAGCCGTCGCCGCCGTTCATACCTTTGGCGATTACCTCGTCTTCCATCCCCATCTCCATGTGCTCGTCGCCGACGGCTTGTTTGCCCCCGACGGGCGCTTTCACTGCCTGCCGCAAGGAGCCATCGGCCCCATGACCGAGTTGTTTCGCCATCGCTTCCTCGCCATCCTCAGGGAAAAGAAACTCATCAGCCCTAGTAAACTCAGCGACCTGCTCGGTTGGAAACATTCCGGATTTCACGTTCACGACGGCAGAGACGATCTCATCGCCGCAGATAACCGAGACGGACGCAAGCGGCTTGCGGAATACCTGCTCCGCCATCCTTTTTCCCTCCAGAAAATCACCTGGAACGCCACCAGCAAAACCGTCATCTACCGCTCCAAGCGCCATCACAACACCAAACGCAACTTCGAGATCTTCAAGGCTCCCGGTTTCATCGCCGCCGCCCTTTTGCACCTACCGCCCAAGGGACAGCAAACAGTGCGTTACTACGGCGTTTATTCCAACAAGATCCGCGGACGAGTTAGGGACAAATTACCGTCTTTGATCAAGGAGAGTGCTATTGGTCCTTCGGCTAATTCTGAAAATCAAACATCAACAATCGTCAATCATCAATCGGAGTTCCTGCTCGTGGAGCCACCACCCAAGCGCAGCGCCCGCATGATGCGTCCTTTGTGGCGTGATCTCATTCTACAAGTCTGGGGTGGTGATCCTCTCGAATGTCCCTGCTGCCACGGAACGATGAAAATCAAGCGGCCTGTGCTGCGCCGTGAGGAAGTCGAATTCTTTCTGCGTCTCCACGGGCTATGGGAAGGTGTGGTCAACTTGCCTCGACCGCCACCGCCACCTTTCGACATCGAGAACCTACAGCGCATCGAGCCGCCTTGGAGAGCCATCAAGGAATGGATCCCCGACGAAGAACCCGACCTCGATTGGTTCAACCGTCCTCGGAATTCTACAAATCCTGATCCTGACGGCATTGATCAGCGCCAGGAATGGAAACCCAAGGAAATCCAATTGGAGGACGGTCGGACTCTGGTTCTCGAATACACCTGACAGGCAGCAAGCTCACCAGCCGAAAAGCCGCGACCAAAAAAGATCTTGGCAAAGCGGTCTGGAGATCTACGCTCGCGGCGATTGAACGTCGCAGTAAATTCTCCCGATCTCGCCAATCTCGGCGTTCTGCGGAGCATTCTTCCTTTCAGCGTTTCAGTTTTCAGCATTTCAGCTCTACCCAAATCCCCCTTTTCCCCCGCAACCCCCTTTTCCCCGCCTCCGGTCTGGCCACCGACTCCCTTAACGGCCTCAACCCCAAAAGCAAATTCCTAGCATTCATTAATTCCTAGCATTTCTCATCCACCGCGCCGTGCATGTCTTCGTCCTGAACAGGAACGGCGACCTCTATCTCCAGAAGCGCTCGCGCCTCAAGGACATGAATCCGGGGGTATGGGACTCAAGTGTCTCCGGCCATCTCGATGCCGGGGAGGATTATCTCCACGCCGCCGTCCGCGAGGTGGGTGAGGAAATCGGCATAGCGGGGGCGAATCCGGATGAGCTTGAACTTGTGGCAAACCTTATGCCATCGGAGCAAACCGGCTGGGAACACATACACCTTTTCCTCATACGTCACTCCGGTGCCGTGAATTTCCCGGCTTCTGAAATCGAATCCATGCTGCCGTTCCCGATCATAGAGATCGAAGCATGGATGGCCGCCAGCCCGGAAGATTTCTCGCCGGCTTTCCGGCTGATTTTCGGGGAATTTCTGGTTAAGACAAGCTCTGCAACCATTTGACCCCGCTGTGGGGCAGGCTGTGCAGGCTTGGAGCCACAGTTCCAGTCCCGGCCAGTTGCAACGCCTGATAGGCCCCGCGCTGCCACCCGAACCTGCTTTGGGCTTTGGCACCTTCGGATTGGTTCTACGGCCTGAAGAGCCTGTAAAACTGTTTTGGCAAGGTGGCAGGCAAGACGACGGGATTCGTCGCCCCACTGGGAGAATTCTCCCACGAGACTGGAGACAAAATCAAGCTCTCCTGCAATACAAAGCCCGGAGAGGGCGGATCCCACGAGATTGTAACCTGTCCCGGCGCGGAAGAACGGATCGTGAGCTTGGGGATAACAAAATAGTTGAACTGGTAAAAGGCATCCGGCGTCCCATCCCCGGCCAATCCGGATCCGTCGGCAATGATCCGAATCCGGTCCGCCGAGAGCCCCGTCGCCGAGACCGTCACGAAGTCGCCCCCCGGCAGTGCGAAACTGGCAAAAACGCCGCTGGGCGAAGTGGGATCCGGGAACACGACATTTTGGGAATAGGTTACGCCATCCAGCACGAAAGAAATCGATCCCGGCCCGATGTGCGCCCCGAAGTTGCGGAATGATATCGCGTAGTAGCTTCCGTAGCTGAGCGTAATGGTTGAGTCGCTTTCGTTCAAAAAGGGTTGTGCAAGGTCAGCCGTTGGCGTGAACGCCAGCGGGGAAGTGCTCCCATTGACAATGGTGTCGTTGATGTAGGCCCCCTCGTTTGAAGTCCAGGTAATGTCCGAAATGCCGGCAGCAATGGCCGGACCCGCCGCCACCCCAAAAGCCAGAGCCCACAATCCGATACGGTGATATGCATTCATCTGTAATCCATCTGTTCTGCCTGATCGATTGCTTGCGCCCTCCCCGGTATTGCAACAAGCCGATCGCTGATTGGCGGTTGGGGTCATGCAATCAATCTGGGGGCGAGATCCTAACGGGAAGTTGGTTGCTCCGTCCAGCCCAAAAGTCCCGCCGTAAGCGGGATCAGTTTGTCAAAACGACCTTTCGCGCTTTCTAGTCCAACAGTTCATCCAGCATCCCGAGCACCACGCCGATGGAGATGCCCAGCGATTCTGCGGATATGATCGCGGCGTTGTCGCCGGTGTTGTGCCACCATGCTTTCCGCGGGAAATCGCCTATGATGTCGATGGTGGGGATGCCGACGAGGTTGAGCGGCACGTGATCATCGAGGATTTCACCGGGAGCCGTTCCGAAGTGGCCGGCGACCCCCTGTTTCTTGGCCTCGGAAAACATCAGTTCGGCGAGCTTCTTCGGCGAGTCGGAGGGGATGTATTTGTATTTGGGGTCAGGTGTCGCATTTCAACATTTTCCTTGATTACTGGTAGAAGCTGCGTGTATTTGGGGTCAGGTGTCGCATTTCAACATTTTCCTTGATTACTGGTAGAAGCTGCGGATGCTCGCGGCATGCCGAGGGCGTTGCGACACGAGTATCCGGGCGCGGTCTATCATGTGATGGCACGCGGCGACGGCGGGAAGGCGATCTTCGAGGGCGACGACGATCGCAAGGCTTTCCTTTTCCGGCTCGGGCAGGTTTGCGGGAGCCACGGCTGGCGCGTCCACGCGTGGGTGCTGATGGGGAACCATTTCCACCTCCTCCTCGAAACCCCGGAACCCAACCTCGTCACGGGGATGAAATGGCTGCTCGGCACCTTCAGCCAGGGATGGAACGCCCGGCGCTCGCGGCGCGGCCATGTTTTCCAGGGACGCTACAAGGCGGTGCCCGTAAGCGCGGCGGCGGGGAGTCCGCATTATTTCCGGATCGTGGCGGATTACATCCACCTCAATCCCGCGCGGGCGGGGCTGGCGGGCGGGCAACGGGGCAAGCTCGTTTCGTGGAAATGGAGCAGCCTGGGCGATTACGCGCGGGGCAAGGGGCCGGGCTGGCTGGTCTTCGACAGGTTGCTCGCGGCGTTCGAACTCGCCAAGGACGGGCGTGGGAGGCGGGCATACGTCGCTTGGCTTGAGGAGCGGGCGGCTGACGGCGGGGATGGGATCGGCGCTGAGGCGATGGCGGCGCTGAAGCGGGGCTGGTATCTGGGTGACCCGTCCTTCGCCGACAAATTGCGCTCGCTGGTGGAGGGCAAGCGCAGCCGGGTGACCGGGGCCGATCCCGTGGCTCGTTCGCACGATGAGGAAGGGGCGGAGGATCTTGCCGTGCGGGCGTTGGCCGCAGTGGGGCTTCCGGCGGACACCGGATCGCTTTCGGAACTGCGAAAGGGGGATGGAGGCAAGATCCTTGTGGCGGCTCTCCTCCGGAAACACACATCGGCTGGCAACCGCTGGCTTGCACGCCGCCTCGCGATGGGGCACACGGGAAGCGTGAGCCGGCTGGTAGGGGCTTTCGGCAAGGGCAAGGCGAACCTCGCGAAACTGAGCGAACTGGAGAAAATGTTGAAATGCGACACCTGACCCCAAATGACGTGACCCCAAATGACGGCAATATTTTCAAGAACGTGGAATGTATCGCGGCGAAGGCCTACCCGAAGGCGAAACGCTTCACGCATACCCTTTTTGTTGCGGATCGGGATTGAGGCAAAATAGCCGTTGTCACCTGATTCCACCGGCGGAATCCCCTTGACTCTTTTCCCGGAACGACCGTGATTTGCGGCGATGAGATTCATTGCTGTTATTCTTACGGCCTCCGCAATCCAAGCCGATGCCTTCCAGCTTTTCCTAACAACCAAAACCGGCGAAACGATGAGCTTCGAGGTCGAGGCAAACGAGGCGATCGAGAACGTCAAAGCCAAGATTTTTGATGGGGAGTTGATCCCCCAAGACCAACAGCGGCTTTTCTTCGAGGGCGTATATCTCGAAGACGGAAATACCCTTGATTACTACAATGTGATGAAGGGGGCGACCCTCGATTTTGGCGCGCCTTTTGCAAATATCCATATTGCTGGAACGGGTGAGCTTCCAGCGGGGGGAGCCCGGGGAATCATCATTTCCGCTGGAAACGGAAGGAGCGACACGCTGATCTATTCGGATTCGCTGTCCATATCCTCCACCGCGCTCAACCCGTTCACGATCCGGCTCGCCGGTTGGGCAGGAGATGTTTTCGACGTCTCGATTGCCGGAACCTATACCCTGTTTGATTCGGACGCCGCTGTTGGGGCATTCGATCCGGATCAGTTCGTGATCGATACCAGCGGCCTAACCTTCAGCGGCACGCCCGGCACGTTTCAGATCGTGCAGGGAAGCATCGCCCTCGCCTACACCCCGATCCCGGAACCTTCAGCTGCGTGCCTAGCCGGGCTGATGCTCGGAATGATAGCAATTTTCCACCGCCCTAACCGCCCGACAGCTCGAAGATCCCAAGGCACTTGGCGATGACTTCGGTCTGAAAGTCGGGAGGGAACAGCCAGCCCAAAGGCAGCGCAACGGCAAGGAATGCCGGGATTTTCCCCAGCGGCCGCCCCCGTTTCCTTTCCACGACGGCCAGCAATCCGTGGAGGGTGAAAAAGAGTGTCGGCAATCCGAAGCCGGAGCGGACGGGAAGGGTGATCGCCAGTTCGTGCAGCAGGCCGGAAATGACGAACACGGCCATGATCCCGGCGTTTTCACCCAGGAGTGCCCCGCATGGACGCCCGACGCAGCGCTGCATCATCTGCGAGTATCCGGTGTTCCAGCGCCTGCTCCAGAAGTCGCCGGTGCCTTGCGTTTCGAGAGGGTTTGGGAAAAGCGTCCTGACCGGAAATCCCGCGGACCGCAATCCGCCTTTCAGCACCCGCAGCGCGCCGAAGTGGAAGCCGAGGCTCATCGGGAGAAACATGACAAGGATGTTCCGCCAAGCCATCGCCCAGACCAGCCATGCCCCGAGTGTTCCGATCAGCATCAGGAGCAGGCCGATCGCGGTGTCCCGCTTCCAGCTCAGCCCATTCCGCCTGACCCGGAAACTGCCCGGATCCATGCCGAACCAGAGGAACGCGAAGATCCCATAGCGGGGAAGGGGAAGCGGTTGAGAACCCGCCCACTCCGCATAGACGAGCCCTTTCATGCCGCCCAGAAGCACGCAGCAAATCGCAACCATTCGCCAGAGCGGTTCCACATCCCTGACGGCAAAATCGGCAGCCACGATGATCGCCGCCAGCAGAAGCCAGCCGGTGCTGCGCCTCAGTGCAACTGACCCCAGCCTCGCCAACAAGGGGCCGGCGGAAACACCGGTTAGGACAAGCAGTGGGATCGCTGCGGTCATCGGGTCGGCCATCCGAGGTTCCAGCAAAGCAGTCCGCCGAAGAGTGCGACCAACCCGCCGAACAGGAGGGTCAGCAGATGCTTGGCGACGCGGTTGAAACAGGTTGCATTGATCTCGTCAACCCCCTTTTCCCCGCCCTCCGGTTCGACCCAATGGCTCTTTCAGGAGCCTCTCGCAGAAAGCAAATTCTTAGCAGTGCGGCCTGTTCGAGGTGGAGGTCGCCCGGACGAAATTCATTTCCAGCTTCGAGCACGAGAAGGACTGGCTTGCGCTTGCCGGGGCCGTTGAGCTAGAATCCAGATTCCTTTTTCATCCTGTCGGCCATACCCCTCAGTGCGAGGAGTCCTGTTCGTAGAATTTCGAGGCCGGAAGAACGATTTTCGGATCCGGCTTCCGCGCGATTTCCTTGTCCTTGCCCGGGTAGTCGAGGGAGTGGAGGAAGTGCCGCAGGCAATTGATGCGGGCGCGCTTTTTGTCGTCCGATTTGATCACGGTCCAAGGTGCGTAGGGCGTATCGGTGTGCTGGAACATGGCCTGCTTGGCTGCTGTATATTCGTCCCATTTGTCCAGCGAAGCCCGATCGACCGGGCTGAGCTTCCATTGTTTGAGCGGGTTGCTCTCGCGGGCATGGAACCGCCGGCCTTGCTCCATGCGGCTCACCGAAAACCAATATTTGAAAAAGGTGATCCCGGTTTCGACGATGACCTTTTCGATCAAGGGGGCGTGCCGCAGGAATTCCTTGTACTCGCCCTTATCACAGAAACCCATGACCCGCTCCACTCCCGCCCGGTTGTACCAGGAGCGGTCGAAAAATGCCATCTCGCCACGGCTCGGAAGGTGTTCGATGTAGCGCTGGAAGTACCACTGGCCGCGTTCGTAGTTTGTCGGCTTCTCAAGGGCCACGACCTGGGCAAGCCGCGGATTGAGGTGCTCCATGAAGCGCTTGATGGTTCCGCCCTTGCCCGCCGCATCCCGGCCTTCGAAAAGGGCCACCACACGCCGGGCATCGTCCTGGACCCACTTCTGGACCTTCATGAGCTCCGCCTGGAGGAGCGCCTTCGTCTTCTCATATTTCTGGGTTCCCATGGGCTCCGCATACGGGTACGCGCCGGCCTCATGGAGAGCCTGGAGGGTGGCGGCCCTGGAAGTCCGCTCAGCGTCTTCCGGGGGATTAGAGAGGAAATCGCGGGGGATTTTCACCGATTTACGATCAGACTTTTGATTCATGGTTTTGTGAAAGTGATGGGCTGTGGATTCTCTTCACGGCTGATGGCTCTGCCTCTGCGAGTCCGGGAAATCAGATCTCAATGCTAGGCGGCAAGGAATTTTTCCCCTTCTTCAACGCCTTGAGGATCTTGAGAGCCTTCTTACGGTGGGCATGCGCGAGTGTGATTTCCTTCCCGATGCTATCCTTGGCCTGCTCATCGACCTCAGCGTCGAGCTGCTCACCCAGTTTTTTCTCATGCTTTTTGAGCTTCCTGATCACATGCTTGAGATGCTTGCGCTTCTCCTTGCGCTTGCGCTCTTCCGCATTGAGGAATGCCCCGGCTTTCTCTAACAGTTTTTGGATATTCATTGCGGTGTATCGGGTTGCGGGTTGTCGGAATTCTCAACGATCTCGTCGATCTCGCCGCTATCCAGCGAGACGCTGCGCTCCGCTTCACGGAGGCGCATTTCCCCGGTGGAGAAAAAGGCTTCACCCATCTTGACGAGGTTTTTGGTGACATCGTAGGCGTATCCGCTGTCGTTCATCAAGGAAATGGACATCGGCGCACTGATGAGACCTTCCCGGATCAAGGTGTTCAATCGGAAGTCCAGGTCACGGTCATACTCCTTCATGGCAATTTTCAGCGAATCGAGGGAGAGAACGGCGGCCGAATCACCCCCTTGTTGCCGCACGGCATCGAGCTTCCGCAGAACCGTGGCCAGGCTTGACCGGATCCGGTCGTATTCCTTCCGGATCTCCCTGTTCTCGCTCACCATGTAGTGGGAAAGGTTCTTCTGCAGGTGCTTGGTGTCCTTGATCGCCTCCACGATGTCCCGGCCTGCGGCCCGCAGCACGAAGAGTTCCTCGGATTGCGCGGGTGTCATTGCCCCCTGTGCGCGGCTGATGAATTGCACGATTTCCCCATACAGCCCTTTCACGCATTCGTTGTAGTTTTCGTCGATGTCGAATGTCACCGGCCTTCGTGCCTTTGCAACAATCTCGTCAATCGGCCGATCCGAGAGGATCTCCGCCAGATTCAGGCTGAGTCCGGCTGCGATGATCTCGGAGGCATTGTCAAAGAGGTGCAAGGTCTCCCGCCTGACGGCTTCGATGGCGGTGTCCGGCAATTCAATGGACACCGCATGGAGATACCGCGGCTGGGCTTTCGACCGCGTGCGGGGTTTGATGATCCGCTGCAAAAATCGGACCATCAGCTTGATGAAGGGGAGCATCAGGAGGATGCCGAGCAGATTGAAGATGGTGTGGAAGACCGCCAGTTTCAGGGTGTAATTCTCGCTTCCGATCCCGCACCAGGCACTCACCACATCGACCAGTTGCGTCAGTTGGTGGATCATCCCGATCGCGACGATCGCCGTGACCAGGTTGAAGATCAGGTGGGCTCCGGCGAGGCGCCGTCCATTCACATTGGAACCGATCGATCCGATGATGGCGGTGATGGTTGTCCCAATGTTGGCTCCGATTGCCAAGGCGAGCGCGTTCTCATAGGTGATCTGCCGCGCTGCCAGGGCCGTGATGGTAAGGACCAGGGTGGCGTGGCTGGACTGCATGACGACGGTCGCCGCGAGCCCGATCAAGGCGAAGAGAAAGACGCCGGGATAACCTTCCACGGCGTAGGCCGTCAGATCGATGGTCTCTTTGAACGCCTCAAAACCCTCTTTCATGTGATGGATCCCAAGGAACAGGAACCCGAGCCCCGAAAGGATGTAGCCGCACCCCTTCAGTCCCTTGCCTTTCTGGAAAACCAGGATGATGCCGAAGACAAGCATCGGCATGGCATAGGCGGCGATATTGACCTTGAGCCCGAAGCCGGCAACCAGCCATGCCCCGGTCGTTGTCCCCAGATTCGCACCGAAGACGATTCCCACCCCGGCAACGAGGGAAATGAGGTCTGCGGAGATGAAGGAAATCGCGATCACCGACACCAGCGAGCTGGACTGCATCAGGGTCGTCGAAATCACCCCGAAGCTGAGGCTTTTCCAGAGCTTGTCAGTCGTCCTGCGCAGAATGCGCTCCAGCACCCCGCCGGTGAACGCCTTGAATCCCTCCTCAAGGGAAAGCATGCCGAACAGGAAGATCGCCACCCCAGCCGCGATTTCCTTGAAATCCGGACTCATCCAAAACCCGTAGGTCAGGATGAGAAATATCGTCGGCAGGATGATTTTCTTAATCACGGATTGATCTGGGTGTGGGCGGGCGGCAACGGGGCTTTATCGAGGCGAAAGGGTCGAATCCGACTCGAGGGAGAGGAGCAGGGTTAGATCATGCGGGCGCGATGCCCCTCCGCGCCACAACTGACCATGCATGCATTGTGACCGGGAAACAACCGTACAGCTCCCCGTCATCTGGTAAATGCTACGCGAATCCTATCATCTGAGCCGGGAGTGAATGGCGATGACCATGGGACAGGTGGAACGGACCCAACCTCAAGGCCGTCGACGGCAGCTCCGTCCAGCTCATGGACACGGATGAAAACCAGGCGGCCTATCCCCAGCCGACGAGCCAGAAGGAGGGATGCGGCTTCCCCCACATGGGCATCGTCGGGCCGGTCAACCCCGGCCACGGCGGCTGGGAGCATGTCGAGACCTGCCCGCAATCGCGCCCTGAGTCCATTGCCGCGGCGGCGCTCACAAGGCACCTTGCGGAAGGCGACCTGCTTCTCGGAGACCGCGCTTTCGGCTCCTACGAACTCATCTGCCGCTGCCGCGCCCAAAAAGCCCACGTGCTCATGCGCCTGCACCAGGCGCGCGACCGCGCCCTGGACTGGAGGAAGGGGGAAAGGATCTCGCCACATGAAAGGCTCGTGACCTGGAAGCGCCCGCAACAACCGGCCGGAACCTCCATGTCCCGCGGGGAGTGGGAAGCGCTGCCGGAAAAGATCGAAGTCCGCCTCATCAAGGTCTCCTACGGGAACCGCGCCAAGGAGAAGGGCGGCTGGTTCTCGTCACGACACTCACCGGCCACCGGAAACACGACGGCATCGAGCTGGCAGACCTCTACGCCCGCCGCTGGGACATCGAGCTGAAGCTGCGCCACCAAGCTGATCGAGATCCGCCCCTTCCGAAGCGAGCCAAGGGCGGTGAAACGACGACCGAAGAACCACCCGCTTCTCAACGCACCGCGCCACGAATACGTCGAGGTGTTCCACCGCTCACGGTACTTTCGGAAAACTGCTTAATCCCGTGCCATTCCACCTGACCCCAAAATCGAACTTCTGAGAAATGGTCTAGGATCGCATGGGAATGGCCGACTGCGCCTAGTGTTAGGCCGGTTTTAGGTGCCACATACGCTCATCGATCCGCTTCCTTGATCTTCGCCTTGGGCTTTTTCACACGGATTTGTGATGCGGTCAGGATCTGTTTCGCGCCCAGCAGCCTCTCACGCAGAGCAGGATAGGGAACGTCATGGGTGGCGACGCCCTGATCGATCGCAAGACCCGCCGCCACCGCCGCGCTTTCCGACAGCGCCATGAACACTGGCTCCATACGTATCGAACCGTGCGCGACGTGCGAGGCGCCGAGGCAGATCGGCGCGAACAGGTTTTCGCACTCGCCTTTGCGTGGGATGATGGAGCGATAGGAGATTCCATACGGTTCGGGCGGCACCCGCCAGATGACGCCCTCATTCTGCACCGTTCCCTTGTCGGTGACGAAATGCTGGACGCAGTGCGAGTCCATCCCGAAGGAACCGAGCGCCACCGGGTCGGGCGCGGTCTTCTGGCCCATGCAATCGTGCTGCGTCATCACGTAGTCGCTGACCATGCGTCTCGCCTCGCGGATGTAGATCATCCACGGCCAGCCTCGGTTGTCGGTGAATTCGTCTTTGCTCAAACCGTAAGCCGCCGTCCTCTTGCGGATGGCCTCGGGCACGCGCGGGTTGTTCGCCATCGTCCACAGGAACCCGCGGATGTAGGTTTCGTGCTCCTTTTCGATCTCTTGGCGGCGTTCGTAGCTGGCTTCGGGGTAATCCCAGTTTGCGCCGGGTAGATCCGATCCGACGGCGTGCATGTTGTTCCAGTCCACCTTTTGCCGCCCGCCCGCGAGCGGCTCAATGAGCGCCGGCATCCGTTCATCGCCCGCTTCGAAGTTCCGCAGCAGCAATTCGTGATCCATCTCCCGATAGCCCTCGGGCTTTTTGATCGGAATGCGCAGCTTCGGGTCGCTCGTGAGGCAGACGCGATAATTGTAAGCTTGGATCTTCTTGTCGCCCTGCCCGTTGGCCAGACCGTCGATTTTGAAAACGTGCGGCAATAGGCCGCTGCCACTGTCGCCGGGCTTGATGTGGGGATCCACGTCCTTGACGAAATGATCCTTGTCGCGCTGCGTGTAGTGAAGGCGCGGCTTGGTGTCGCCGCGCCGGACTCCCGCCATGTCTTCACCGTATTGGCTCTCCGGTTCGCGGCCCACGGTGTAGGTGATCCCCGCCGCCGCCATCAGGTCGCCCACATACGTCGCATCGATGAACATCTTGCCGCGATACGTTTTCCCGCTGAGCGTGGTGATGGAATCGATCCGGTTTCCGCTCATCTTCACGCCCTTGCCCGGCGTGCGGTCGAGCAGCTCGTTGTAAACGACCGTAACGCCGGAATCGGCGATCATCTTCTCGAAGACCTGCTTGCCCACGTGCGGCTCGAAGCTGCGTATGTGCTCGGCCCCGTAGGCTGTTGCAATGTTGTCATAGAACTCCGAAGCGATGCCGCCGAACGTGTTGCGGTGCCCGAGGAAGTCGGTTGCGCCGAGGCCGCTCGAACTCATTCCACCGGGAAAGCCTGTGGGATTCACGAGTATGACCGAGCGCCCTTGTCGCTTGGCCGAGATGGCGGCGGTGACCGCGCCGGACGAGTCGCCGTAAACGACCAGATCGTAAGCCGATGGTTCATCGGGACTGGTGGCGGCAAGCTGTGGTTGGGGAATGATTTCGGCATGGGAAAGCCCGCCCAGCAAGAGCGGCAGACCGATGCATCTTGCGGCGGAGGACGCCCGTTCATTGAGAGCGCTCGTAAGGTTTCGGGCAGGGCGGGGGATCTTCATGTCGGTGGATCGTAGTGTTTTGAGTCCCGATGGGAAGGGACTTCATTCGATGGCGTGGACGTAACCATCCCCGGCGAGGACGAAGACCTTGTCGCGGTAGATGCAGAGGGTGGATTCCTCGATGCGCTGGTTGAACTTGTGGATCCAGATGGGCTTTCCAGCGAGGGCGTCTGTTTGGGGTCATCTGACCTCAAAAGCAGACCCCAAAAGCGGTGGGATGATCATGCTGTTTTGGAGCCCGTGCGAGGTGCGGCTTACGGTTGGGGGCGGATTGCGTGGGCCGGGATTTTCAGGGAATCAGGCTGGCTTCGATGCGCAGGAAGCGGGGTGATTCCGAAACGGGGATGCTTGCCGTGGTCACCCCGGCTTCATCCGGTGTCCCCTGGCTGACCCCGCTTTCCGTCCATGGATCGCCTGTGCCAAGGTCGGAGGAGGCTTTCACCGAATAGTTCACATATGCCTGCTGCGCGCGGGTGTAGGTAAGGCTGAGGACTCCGCTCTGATTTGCGGCAACGGGAAGGGTGCTGTGTGCCATTGGCGGGAGTCCGAGGGCGAATTCCAGGAGATTCACCACCCCGTCCTTGTCGGGATCGTCAAACGCCCCGCGCTGATCGGAGGGGACGTCGGCCGCGACAAGGTAATTTTCCAAGGCGACCTCGGGAGTCGGTCCCGTTGCAGGAGTGAACCTCAGGTAGGGTGCATTGCTGCCGGCATCCGCAGAGGTGATCGTGAAGCCGGAATTCCTGAAGTATCCTGCGGTATTGTAATTGAGGCTGAATGCCGCATGGGAATATCCGGCTGTCAGGTCATTCATGACCTCGGAGGTGACATCTATCGACAGCCAGCCGTTGGGTACGTCCTTGATCTCCGCAACCTGGACATCCCCTTCCAGTCTCTGCGAAGCGAGGCCGTTGGCGGTGCTTGAGTTCGTCCGATGCCTGACGTAGCCGGCCGATGTGCTGTCGTCATGATAATAGTTGTTCGTTATGTGAAGGTTCAAAGTGATCGATTCGTATTCGACCCCACTCGGCAGGCTCCCGAGCGCGAACTGAAGGTAGCCGGTGTTCTGATTCACCGTATCACTCGTCCCCGCGAAATAGTAGGACACACCGATCGAAGCGGATGTGCTGTCGAAGAAGTCGTAGGCGGTCCCAAGTTCGTTGTGATAAAGCCCATCGCCTGTCGGTGTTGTGGGGATATCCGTCGCCGCATTCCCAAGCTGCGGGGAAAGGGCGAGAATGGAGAGGAGTCCTGCGGTGGGAAGCAGGCGGGATGATGGGAATGGATGGGTTTTCATATTTTCGTGGTTGCTGTGGAGTTGGAAAGGAAGCGAATTGCTTGATTCCCCATGGGACTTCCCCATGTGTCACAATATAGGGTGGCAACAGTGCAGAAGCTCCGCAGAAACCGCCGGAAACTCAGCATTGCATATCATTCCGGGGTGACGAGGCCCGCTCTACACGAACCACGCGCGGGATCTTCTTCCAACCCCCTTTTTCCCCCTCCGGTTCGGTCAACGGCTCTTTCAAAGGCCTTCACCCCAAAAGCAAATTCCCAGCGAAAAACGGGATTTTCACTTCGCCGCAAGCAGCGGGCCGACCCTTGCGTGGCGGACGAGGAACTCGTCGGCGAGTTTTCCGTAGGCATCTGCGCCGAGACCGGTGGGGTCGTGCTCGAAAATGGTTTTCCCGTGTGAGGGGGCCTCGCCGATGCGGATCGTGCGCGGGATGACGTTCTGATAGATTTCCTCGGGAAAATAGTTCGAGACCTCCTCGACGACCTGCCGGGAAAGCAGGGTGCGGCCGTCGTACATCGTCATCACGATGCCTTCGAGAACGAGGTCGGGATTCGCCCCGGAACCGCGGATCTCATCAAGCACGCCGACGATTTTCGCCAAGCCCTCAAGGCCGAACCACTCGCATTGCAGCGGGATGAGGATCTCATCGGCGGCGGCGAGGGCGGCGGTCATCAGCACGCCGAGCGAGGGCGGTGTGTCTAGGATGCAGTATTCGAAAAGGTCGTTCGGCTTCAGCCCCTGCAGGATGCCGCGCAGACGGGTGAGGTGGTCGTCGGAGCGCGCAAGCTCGATCTCGATGCCGGCGAGATCCATTTCGGAGGGGACGAAAGTCAGGTTCTCGCGTCCGCCGGTGACGAACTGCTCGCGGATGTCCTTTTCGCCTAACAGCACAGGGTAGATCGACGACATGGGGGCGGCCTCGATGCCCAGGCCGGAGGTGCAGTTCGCCTGGGAGTCGAGATCCATCAGCAGCACCCTCTGCCCGCGCAGGGCCAGTCCGTGCGAGAGATTCATGGCGGTGGTGGTTTTTCCAACCCCTCCCTTCTGGTTTGCGACGGCGATGACTTTCACGGGGAGCAAAGAATGGCCGGGAAATATTTTTTTGGAACGCAAAACTTCATGGCCCCCCCCCTTGCACCCCCTTTGCCGGGTCTGGAAGCGGCCCGCTGCCTGGTTCGGGGGCGCAAAATTCCGGTGCAAGTGTCGGCACCGCCCGGATAATTCCGTTGCAATCCCTCGCGCTAGCGGTGATTAGTCCGTGCCCGGACATGCCTTCCATGACACTGAACAAAACACGAAGCCTTGCGACGCTGCTGCTGCTGTCGCTCATTGCGTTGCCTGGGTTAGGGCAGGAAACCGATAAGGATGCAAAGCCCGCCGCCGAGGAAGCCGGGAAACAGGAACCCAAGGGCGATGCGGAACCCGAGGATGCGAAGGCTGGCGAGGACAAGCCCGAGATCGATCCGGACGACGAGGCGGCCCTTGAGGAGGAGGAGGCGGCTGCGGTCGCCAGACCGGTTCCCGCGGAGCCGGTGCAGGTCTATGGATGGCGCGAAAAGGTCACCATAGACGGGATGGAGAAATCGATCTACGCGAAGCTCGACACCGGGGCCTACACCAGCTCGATCCATGCGGAGGAGATGGAACTCTTCGAGCGCGATGGGAAAAAGTGGGTTCGTTTCATCGTCACCGAGCCGCGCAAGAAAGACTCGCCGCGCGTCCGCATCGAGGCACCGCTTGTGCGCATCGCCAGGATCAAGAACCCGGGCGGTGAATCCGAATCCCGCGAGGTCGTCAAGCTGGCCTTCAAGATCGGCGAGAAGAAACTGCGCGGTGATTTCACGCTCAACAACCGCTCCAACATGCTCTCGGCTGTGCTCATCGGGCGGACAACGATCAAGGAACTCGGCTGGATCGATCCTTCCCGGACGAATCTTGCCGATGACGAGATCATGCGCTGATTCGGCGCTTCCTGAGATACCCATATGACCCCACAGGGAAAATTGCTCACGGCCGTGATCGGCCTCACGGCGCTCGGCGGCGGGCTTGCCGCCTACAAGTCCCATAAGCTCGGCGTCCCTTTCTGGCAGGGCGAGCGAGTGGACGAGTGGCTGGTGGAGGCGAAGGTTTCCTTCCTTGCCACCGGGAAGCAGGTCAAGGCCAGGCTCTCGCTGCCAACGGATGCTGTCAGGAAAGGCTCGGGCCAGGAATCGGGATCGCTCGGCTACCATTACGACGAGGAGGAAAACCAGGACGAATACACGGCCGTCTGGTCCGCCCGCGAGCGCGAGGACACCCAGGCGCTCTACTACCGCGTGCGTTTCAAGCAGGGGCTTGCCAGCGGTGGCGAGCCAAGGCCGGCCTTGGAGAAACCTGCGGCTCCCGATGTGCCGAAGCTGCCGGGCTCCCTCGGGGCCGCCGCACAGAACATCGTCAACCAGGCCAAGAGCGTTTCCGCAGATCCCGATTCGCTTTTTGTGGCGCTCTTCCGCCAGATCAACGACGCGAGCTCTTCGCAGGAATACGTTCTGGTCAAGAGGCACTATGAGAAGGAAGCCGTGGTGAACCCGAACATCGCGATGGGCATCGATCTCCTGGGCCTGGCCGGTATCCCCGCGCGCCTGGCATACGGTGTCAGGCTGAGCGATGAGAACGCCGGCCAGGCTCCCATCCCTCTGCTTGAGTATTATGATGGAGCATTCTGGAAAGTCCGCGATCCGCTGGAACCTTCCAAGCTCCCCGATGGCCGCGAGATGTTCGTCTGGCACCGCGGCGGCGGGCCGCTGCTCGAGGTCAGCGGCGGGGTGGAGAACTCGCGCGTCACCTTCACCGTCGCCAAAGACCGCATCCCCCTGGCCACGCTCACTGACCTGAGGGATTCGCCTTTCCTCATCTCCACGATCCTCGCGCTTCCGGTTTCCGAGCGGGCGGTGTTCCGCTACATCGTCCTCATACCGCTCGGGGCTTTCGTGGTGGTGATCATGCGCAACCTCATCGGCGTGCCCACCCTCGGCACCTTCATGCCGGTGCTGCTTGCGCTTGCGTTGCTGGAGATCGCGCCGCTCAAGGCCATCCTGATGTTCTCCATCCTGGTGGGTGCCGGCCTGTGGTTCCGTTTCCTGCTTTCGCGGATGAACCTGCTCGTGGTGCCGCGTGTGGCCGCCTGTGTGGTCATCGTCACCCTGCTGATGATGCTGATGGGCGTGGTCAGCTTCCAGCTCGGCTTCAGCGTTGGCATCAAGATCACCCTCTTCCCGATGATCATCATCGCATGGACGCTGGAGCGCATGTCCCTGATCTGGGAGGAGGAGGGGAAACGCAGCGCCCTCGTCCAGGTCACCGGCTCGATGGTCGTCGCGGTCTGCGCCTACTATTTCATGAACGTTTCGCAGATCCAGTACTGGGCGTTCTATTTCCCCGAGATGCTGCTCATCCTTCTCGCGGGCATCCTCCTCATCGGGCGCTACACCGGCTACCGCCTGTCGGAACTGATCCGCTTCAAGACCTTCAAGAATGCCTGATGCAGCTGAAAAAACCGCCGCGGAGGACACCGGCGAGCGCTGGTGGCACCGCTGGTTCCGCACCCCGCGCGAGCTGCGCGAGCTGGGCGTCGTCGGCATCAATATGCGCAACGCCCGCTTCCTCCTTCCTAACAACCCGCGCCGCCTCTATGACCTTGTGGACAACAAGCTCCGCACCAAGGCGCTCGCCGAGGCGGAGGGCATGAAGGTCGCGGAAACCTACGGCGTGCTGCTATCCCCCCACGATGCGAACCGCGTCGAGAAATTCGTCGAAGGCCGCGATGCCTTCGTGATCAAGCCGACCCGCGGCTCGGGCGGCAAGGGGATCATGGTCATCGACAAGCGGGCTGGGAAAAATTTCGTGAAACCCAGCGGGGCGGAAGTCACTCCCGGCGACCTGAAGAACCACGTTTCCAACATCCTCGCAGGCCTGTTCAGCCTCGGCGGAAAGCGCGACTACGCCCTCATCGAATACCGCGTCCAGCCGGCGAAGCTGCTCACGGCGCTGAGCTTCCAGGGCGCACCGGACATCCGCGTGGTCATGCTCCACGGCTATCCGGTCATGGCCATGCTCCGCGCCTCCACCAAGGAGTCCGACGGCCGGTCCAACCTCCACCAGGGAGCCGTCGGCATCGGCATCGACATCGCCACCGGGATGACGGTCCGCGCCATCCACCACGGCAAGCCCATCACCGAGCATCCGGATCTCGGCATCGGCCTCATCGGCGTGCAGATCCCGGACTGGGACACCATCCTGCACATGGCCGTCACCTGCCAGCTCATGACCGGCCTAGGTTACCTCGGCGTCGATATCATGATCGATGAGACCCTGGGGCCGCTGATGATCGAGGTGAACGCCCGGCCAGGCCTCGCCATCCAGATGGCCAACGGAATCGGCCTGCTGCGGCGGCTTGAGCCCGTGGTGGCTCAGCATTTGAAACATCCCACCGCCGATCTCGAGGCGAAGATCGCGTTTTCCAAAAAGCATTTCCGCGCGAAGCTCCCGCCCGCAAGGGATTGATGGCCGGGTTTTGGCGAAGCCAAGGGCACTGCGGAGAGCTTCCCCCACATCACGGTGAAATAAGGCATCATCCGCGTTTTCTCAATCCGATCACCCAGACGAAACACGCCAGCATCGCGATCGCGGATGCGTCAGTATGCGAACGATTCCGTGCATCGTTCCCGGCGATGGTCCTCGGCCTGGCAACCGGCGAGAAATACACGTCACCGGCGGCTTTCCTGTAAGGCCACCGATCCTCGATTTCCGTCAGCCACCACTCCGACGGGCCGCTTGATTCGGGGAGATTGAGTTTATCCAGCAAGGATTGGCGGTGTTGGGTGATCCTGCCCGACCACTTTGTTTTTCCAGTCCATGGCCGGTTTCCGCCTATCTTCCCTTCGTATTGGGTGTCGGCGATGAAATAGATGCGCAGCAGGCGGTTCTTCGCATCGAGGTTTCCTGTGGCTGCCATGGAGTCAGGCTCGCGATAGGGGAAAAGCGGGCGATCCGTCCTGAAGCTGATGCGCAGAGCGGCGGCCTTGACCTCATCATTCCCTCTGTTGTTTTTCGCGACCTTCAATGCGGTGAAATGCCAGTCGCCGCCCAGGTAAGGCCGCGCCCAATCGGCGACGGCTGGCGAGTAGGCGTAGCCGTTTTTCCTCAGCCATTCCACCAGATCATCGCCGGAGCGGGCGGTGAGGACGGTTGCGTCGAATCCGGCGACGCGCTTTTCCTCGATGACCGTTACGCGGGATTGCAAGGTGATTGCCTGCGGCGCCGCGGAGCATCCAAGCGGGAAACCACCGCCATGGCTTGCCTTCGGTGCGGTGATGGCGGCGAGTTCGGAGAACGCGCCGTTGCCGGACTCATCGAGCTGCGGGCGGGACGGGGAGGGGACAAGGAAGCCGATCTCATCGGCATCCGTTCTGAAATCCGCCTTGCGGATGAAATGCTGGGTCTGCCGCTTTTTGTCCCAGACCATGATGACTGTCTGGTCTGCGTTCAGCACGTGGTTGAGCATTCCCGCTACGGCGCAGCAGCCTTGGCCGGGCATCGGGGAGGATGCCAGGAGCATGCACACCACAGCTGCGGGTTTCATCGACCGACTGGATCTCATTGCTCAGACACTATCAGGGATGTCGCTGCCTGCACAATCGGAAAGGCTGGCTTACCTCGCCTTGAGGATCAGGAAATTCCTAACGGGGCGGTTCAGCATGCCCCTGCGGTTCACCGGGCCGCCGGGTATCGAGGCGGAGATGAAAAGATCGGTGGAACGGCCTCCGTCCAGGTTGAGGGCGTTGCGGATCCCCCATGCTGCGGGGGATGCGGTGGCCAGTGCGGAGCCGAGCTCGGCAAGTGTGCAGGAGGATGTCCTGCCGATCCACCAGCGCCGGCCGCCATCGGTCAGGACAATGGAGCGCAGCGCCGACTTGCTGGCTTCCAGTCCGCCGATGCTCTTCCCGTTTTCCAACAGCAGCGGGCCGGCCTGCAGAAGCTCCAGGTAATCCGATGTGACCGGGCGCAAGTTGCGGCGTGAGATCGAAAGGCTGCCATTGCGGGTTTCGCGGAAAACCCCGTTGCCCAGGGATGAGGAGGAATTCCATGCTCCGGCAGCCCTGCCGTTTGATACCAGCAGACCAAGCGGTTTCCCCTCTGGGGTGAAAAAGCCGGCATTGATGGCGAGAAGTGCGTTGTGCCTCTGGGCGGCATCCGCAGCGGAGGTGAACTCCGATCCCGGCCCGGCTGCCTGATCCACGACGAGGAGGCGATGTGTCCGCGAATCGAAAGCCACCCCCTCGAACTCGATGCCCCGTATCGTTTTGCGCGATAGTGCGGGAGCGGCTGCGGTGGTTTCGCCGGGCGGCGTGGACTCGTCTGGTGCGACCGTGTCCCTACCCTGGATCGGTGTGGGTATGGCTGCGGGGCTTGCCAAACGCTTTGCGAGTGGCACCGCAGGCTGGCAGGAGCAGAGCAGAAGAATCGCAAGCGGCAGGGATCTTTTCGGGCTACACATGTGTCCAGCTAATTGGGTAATGGGGTGAGTGGCAAGGGCGTGGAGCTGGTCTCATCCGCTTTTCGATGGGGAACAACCAGGCATCTATCATCCCCCGTTTCATGCTCTTCTCCCGACCCCGAAAATTGGTTGTGAAATTTCTAGTGCAACCATGCGCTCCGGATAGGTTCGCGTGTTAGCCCCCTGACCGCAAAAGCCCATCGGCTTTCCGGAAATTCGCTGCTTCCGACAAACCAGTTTCCACCGCCCCATCCGGTCATTCGGAGCCCTTCGCCTCACTCCTGTTTGTGCGCAGACCGACTGCCTTGCACCCAAATCATGCATTTTTTGCAAACCCAATGAAAACACACACACTCATTTCCGCTGATGCGATCCTTGCCTGCCTCGGGCTTTCCGCAACGTCCGCCCCCGCCGAGAAAAAGGCGCCGAAGAAATTCGGGAAAGGCAATTCGTCCCAGGTCGAAGGGCTTCCAAACGGGGAACTCAAAACCAAGCTACGCGCCCCAATGCCAAGAAGCGCGACAAGGCGATGGCATGGCCGCACTCCATTCAGGATGAGGAATTGCGCAGGGAAACCGCCCGCGCGATGGCGGGTGTCATCCTCCGGCAGACGCGGGAAATCCAGGACGACCGGCTCCGTCACGCCGATGCGCGCATCCTTGGCGAACTCGAGCGGCAGCGGGAGCAGGCACTCCTTGATGTGGGGGATGACCTTCCCAGGCCTTCGGAGTGAGCTGTCAATCTGACCCATTGGCGGTTGCGGGCACGCCGCGACGGTGCAAGGTTGTTGAAAATGACCGGCCTGAACCTCCCGAAGAAATGCGGCGTGATGCTGCTCCCCGATTGCACGCTCTTTCCGCACGGCGGCCTTCCGCTCTACATCTTCGAGCAACGCTATCGCGACATGCTGGACGATGCCCTCGCCGGGGATTGTGTGTTCGCGGTGGGGCGGGTGCGGGAAGGCGATGATGGAAAGGAGGAGATTGCGGAAATCGGCACCGCAGGACTTGTCAGGGCATCGCGCCTGGGCGGGGACGGCACCTCGCAGCTGCTTTTGCACGGTGTCATCCGCGTCAGGTTCTGCGAATGGCTCGATGAGGGCAAGGCATATCCCCTTGCCCTCATCGAGCCGGTCATTCCTGAACCTCTCGAAGGCAAGCGGGGCGAGGCAGCAATGAAAACCCTGCGCGGGGCGGTGGAGGACGGCATCTCCGGCCTGCCCGGCGACGTGCAGGCCGGCGTCCTCGCCCTGCTCGACCAAGCCGATGAGCCAGGCCTCATGGCGGATCTGGTGGCACAGCAGTTCGTCCACGAGCCGGATCTCAGGCAGGAGCTCCTGGAAACGGCCGCCGTGGGGGACAGGGTGCGCATGCTCTGCGGATTCTTTGCAAACCTGCGGACGGATGCCTGATAGCCGGGCGTGTTTCTGCCGGAGCCAACCGGGCCACCAAGGAATCATCGGCAGGTATGGATGACCCGATCTCTTGATGCCATGGGGCTTTCCATTGCCTTTGGCGGGAGTCCGGAAGATGCCGACCCATCGGAAACCGCCGTGTTCGCATCCATTTTTCGGGATTGCTAGGCGGGATGGCGCGGGCTTACGCTGCGGCAGCATGATTTTGGCTTCGTGGGAGGTATCGGGACTGGTTGAGAAGGGCGGGCCGCTTGTATGGGTGCTCTTCGCGCTCGGTTTCTTCGGCTCCGTATGTGTCGTGGAGCGCATGTTCTTTTTCCACAGGTCCAGGATCAATGTCAGCACCCTGCTTGTCGGGCTAGGACTCCATGTGAAACGGCGCGCCTTTGCGGAGGCTGTCCATGAGGCTGCCCGGGCTCCCGGCCCTGTCGGCAGGGTGGCACATGCGGGGCTGCTGAGATATTACCTGGAGCGGCGAGATCTCAACGATGTCGTCCGCGAGGCCGGGCAGCTTGAGGTGCCCCGTATCGAGAAAAACATCCGTGCCATCCTATCCGTCGCCCTGCTGGCACCGCTGATCGGGATGCTGGGCACGATGCTGGGGATGGTGGATGCCTTCCAGAGGGTCAGCGAGCAGGGAGGCATCTCCAGCCCGGGGGAGCTTTCCGCAGGTGTCATGACGGCGCTCATCACCTCCGTGACGGGGCTCACGGTGGCGGTGCCCATGTATGTTTTCTACCTCTACTTCGTGGGCCGGTCGAAACGCCTGGTCAGCAGGATCGAGCGCGCCGGGATCGAGATCGTCAACATGATCGCCGACGCCCGGGAGGAAGAGGAATACGCCCCTTTCCGCGGTGAGGTTACCCACGGCCGGAAAAAGAAGCTGCCCTCCGGCAAAACCCCCGGGACGCAGGCACCATGAGGCTGGAAACGACACTCGATGAGCGCCCCGGGTTCCTACACGCGCTGCCTCTCTTCGACCTTTTCTCGCTCGTCACCATGCTTCTCCTGCTCGGGCCCATGTTCCTGAGCCAGAGCGGCATCGGCGTGGAGGTGCCCGCATCGCGTTTTCAGATGCAGAGATATTCCAAGAGCATCGTCATCACCGTCGGTCCCGGCGGAAAAGAGGCCAGCCTCTACCTCGGACGGCAGGCGGTCACGCTCGGAGATCTTCCTGGCAAGCTTGCCGCGCTCAAGGCCGATGAGGCGATGTCGCGTGCTGTGGTTTTGCTTAAAACGGATGTTGGGACTTCCGTTGGGATGGAGCGAAGCGTGGCCGAGCTTGTGCTTGGCGCTGGGTTTGACCTGGCTCTGGTCGGCGATCCACAGAAGGAAGCGGACGTTTCAAAGGAGCGGAAAGGGGAGCGGGAATGACCAGGGGGGAGCTGCTTTACGACTGGCAGAAATCGGAAGGGTCATTCCGGATCAAGATCATTGCATTTACATTGGTTGGGATCATTTTTACATTTTTTCTGGGTTTCTTGGATGTGCGGATTGTATCACCCACGCAGGAGCGTTCCTCAAGCGCCTCGGTGTTGCTGTTCAAGGATGACGAAGTGGGGCGCTCGTGGAATCTTCAGGCGGAGGAAGGTGGCCCCTTCCCGGGGCGGATGGAATTGGAGGGTTTTGGTGGAAGGCTGGATGGGTTTGGGGTCGAAGGTAGCTTGGGGTGGAGCGATTACCAGAGCGAGCTACGGAGCATCGGTGATGAGGGCGGTATCGCCCCCGAGCGGATTGCGGCAAAGGGCGGGAGGGTCTTTCCTTCCCTCGGCGGATCGGGCGATGGCCATGATGCGGCTCCACCAGCAGTCGCCGGGATGAAAAAGGTGCCGCGGCTCATTCCCTATGATTCCGCCTCGCTGGCCTGGATGCCGGATCGCTTGCCCGCGTTCGTGATGCCGGAGGGGACGGAGAAGGTTTCCGCGTCATGGCGGTTTACCGTCAACCTGCGGGCTGATGGCTCTGTCCGGGAGTCCATCTCGCTGGGCGGCGGTGATGACGCAGGCCAGGCTGCCATGGAGGACTGGCTCCTCGGCGTGCGTTTCAAGGAAGGGGCCGGCGACCGCTGGCTGGGGCTGCGCGTCGAGTTCGTGAACATACCTGGAGATGGAACTGGGGCTGAGTGATTTCGTCGTTGCGGTGCTATGGGGGGCGCTGCTGCTGGTGGGGTTCTTTTCCGTGGTTTCCAGATTCCTGCATGGCAGGGCGGAGCGGCGGCTGGCGGCGACGAGGACGGTATGCCGGCTATGCGGGCATGTCTTCGCGACCTCGCATTCCGGCGGAGTGGCCGAATGCAAGTCTTGCGGCAAGCCGAACCTGCACCGCCACAACGGCAGCCTGGGCTGAACTGCTGGAGCGCTGGCTTCCGGCAGGCCTGGCGGATTGCGGGAAAATGGGATTCCGCCGAAGAATTTTCGTGTGTCCCATGGTTGCAAATGCTTTGATCCATTCCAACCCATGCAAGCGTCCCTCCTTCCAGCTAGAAATCCGGTCTTCTGCGCTCCGATCACCGCAAACCGGGATCTGGGAGCCTGCCTGATCGCAAACGTGCCGATGAAAGACCTGCTATCCGCAGAGTTGGTGCGCGCCGGCTTCCAGCTGGTGGAGCCTGAGGATGCCAGCACCAGAACCCTGCGTGTCCCCATCGACACGTGGATCGAGCTCGGCGCGCTTCTCATGCTGGGAAGGAACACGAAAACGGCTCGCTTGTGCGACTCGGATGGGGTGGTGCTGGCATGGAAGGGATTCGAGAAACCGGAGGAATGCGAGGAGGAGATACGCACCGAGGCGGGCTGTTTCCCCATCGCCTATCCGTGGGACCTGCTGCGCATGAACGAGGAGGTTCTGGAACTGATGGACGAGAGCTCGCTCAACGGCGATGTCAGCCCGCTCGCCACGATCTCCGGGTGCGTGCGCCTCGGCCAGGGCGCCCGGATCCACCCCGGAACTGTCATTGAGGGGCCTGTTGTCATCGGCGCCGGTACGCAGATCGGCCCCAACGCGCTGATCAGGGGAGCCACGAGCATAGGCGCGAACTGCTACATCGGGCAAGGGGCGGAGGTGAAAAATTCTGTGATCTATCCGAACACCTACATCTCCAGGCATTGCTACATCGGGGATTCCATCATCGGCTCGCACGTGACCCTGGGTGCGGGCACCAGAACGGAAAACCACCGCCACGATGGCAGGCACCACATTTCCATGGTGCGCGGGAAAGCGGTGGACACCGGTCGCGTCAAGCTCGGCGCCATCGTTGGGGACGGGGTCAGGACCGGAGTGAACACCTCGCTTGAGGCCGGCGTGAAAATCGGCGTCGCCCGCACCACGAAGCCGGGCAGCTACGTCGAGAAAGACATGCTGTGACCAAATCGTCACAATCCCGCCGTTCCCGTGATGACAGACGACGCGCTAGACCACTTGCATATGCAGAGGGTTTTGGTCGTCGAGGACGAGGTTGATATCGCGGATCTGATCATGTTCAACCTCCAGCGGGCGGGTTATGAGGTGTTGAAGGCGCACGACGGCATCGCCGGCGCCGAGGTGGCGATCCGCGAGCGGCCGGATCTCGTGGTGCTCGACCTGATGCTGCCGGGCAGGGACGGATATTCCGTTTTCCGGGAGATCCGGAGGGATGCCCGCACCTCGCACATCCCGGTGATCATGCTCACCGCGCGCGCCCAGACGGAAGACCGCATCCAGGGCCTTGAGGCGGGCGCGGACGATTACCTGACCAAGCCCTTCAGCCCGAAGGAACTCGTCCTGCGCGTCAATGCCATACTGCGCCGCTCCGATGCGCCCCCCGGAGCCGCCCTGTTCGACTT
Organism: Akkermansiaceae bacterium; assembly: GCA_017798145.1. Taxonomy (NCBI): domain Bacteria; kingdom Pseudomonadati; phylum Verrucomicrobiota; class Verrucomicrobiia; order Verrucomicrobiales; family Akkermansiaceae; species Akkermansiaceae bacterium. The sequence continues at coordinate 119,363 of CP059069.1, forward strand.
CGGCCCCTTCCGTTTCGACAAGAATTCCGTACGCTTCTACCTGGAGAACGAGCCGGTCGATCTCACGGCCACGGAGTTCAAGCTCCTGCTCTATCTCTGCGAGCGCTCCGGCAAGCCCCAGGATCGCAACGATCTCCTCCGCACCGTCTGGGGATACAGCGATGAGGTGCACAGCCGCACGCTCGACACCCACATGAAACGGCTCCGCCAAAAGCTCGGGCCGCATGGGGCTTTGGTTGAAACGGTGAGGGGAGTGGGTTATTGCGTGGCGAGCCCCGTCACATGACAGAACACTTCGCAATCTTCGCAAGCCTTGCCGCATTCGCAGCCCTTTTCATCCAGGTCATCCGCATCAAGCGATCCAGGAAGGAATACGAATCCGAGGTGAAGTCATGGAAGCTGCGCCTGGAACTCGATTTGAAACATGCAAAGGATGAAAGAAACCGCCTGCTCGACGCCCTTGGGGATGCCTTCCTCATCGTGGATTCGCGGGCGAACATCACCTTTGCAAACGCCGCCGCCCAGGAGCTTTTCCGGGGCCGCGCGCTCACCGGCCGCCCCGTGCGTGAGGCCTTCCTCGACACCCGCCTTGCAGAGGCCTTGCTCACCTGCCTGGAGACCGGGGAACCGGTCCAGTCCCGGGTCGTCCTTCCACAGCAAACTTCGCCGCTCGGCGACCTCGAGACCCGCGGCAACAACGCATGGGTCATCGATGCCGCGCAGCTTTCCGATACTCCCGATGGCAACCCCAGCACCCGAGTCGTGATCCGTGACGTCACATCCGAGCACCAGCTCGACCAGATCCGCAAGGATTTCGTTGCGAACGCCTCCCACGAGCTGCGCACACCCTTGGCCATCATCAACGGGTATCTGGAAAACCTGCTCGAAGACGGGGTCTTGGAGGAACCGGAAATGGCGCGGCGTTTCCTCTCCGTGATGAAAAAGCACACGGAACGCATCTCCCGCATCGTGGAGGACATGCTGGTGATTTCCCGGCTGGAATCCGGCGAGGCATCCGCGATCAAGATCGAGCCGTTCAGGCTCCGCTCCTGCGTGAAGGATGTCCTGGAGCGCCTTGAGTCCGTGGTGCAGAGCCAGAAGGCGATTGTTGAGGTCAATCTCCATGACGATGCGGCGTCCCTGAACGGCGATCGCTTTTACTGGACGCAAGTCCTTTTCAACCTCGTGGAAAACGCCCTCAAGCAGAACCCGCACATGGATCTGAAGGTAGAGGTTGGATCATCGGAAAACCGTGAAAATGTCCAGATATGGGTTAAAGACAATGGGATAGGTATTCCTAGTGTCGATCTTCCTCATATATTCCGGCGATTCTACCGGGTGGAAAAGCATCACTCCCAGCTAGAGATCAAGGGCACCGGTTTGGGCTTGTCCATCGTGAAACGGGCGATTGAAGCACACCATGGGATCATCACCGTGACATCCGTTCCCGGGCAGGAAACGAAATTCCTGATGACGATCCCCAAAGATACGGCGTAGTGTCGCAGCCATGAGGATAGGGATTTTCGGAGGATCGTTCGATCCGGTGCATGAGGGGCACATCCACCTCGCGGGTCTGGCGAGGCGGGCGGCATCGCTTGATGAGGTCTGGTTCCTGCCGTGCCGTATTTCCCCGCACAAGGCAGCCAGCCCTCCCACTGCCGGTGAGACCCGCGTGAGATGGCTTGAAATCGCCACCGCGGATCTGCCGTGGGCGAGGATCGAGAACTACGAGCTGCAAAGGGAAGGGGCGTCATATTCCTACAAGACCATGCAGGCTTTGGCGGAAATGCATCCCGGCCATGAGTGGTTCTGGATCATGGGCGGCGACCAATGGACAGCGCTCCCGACATGGAAGCATCCCGAGATCATCGCGGGGCTGGCGTCCTTCATCGTCCTCGCGCGCAATGGCTCCATCGTTCCGGAAAGGCCAGGCTACCGCCTCCAGACTGTCACCGGCGAGCACCCCGCCTCCGCCACCGAGATCCGCCGGGCTCTTGCGGCCGGGGAAACCGGGATCCCTTTCCTCGATCCGCGGATCGGGGCTTGAAACTCACCTTGTGAAAAATTTCACAAACCGGGAAAATCGCATTGGCCATCTTGCCCGCAGACTCCATATTCCCGCCGCCGCTTATGATTTCCTACACGAAACAGCCCCACGAACGCGAGCATAGGCTCATTTTCAAGAACATCGACCGCAAGGGCTGGGATCCGTCCATCGCCACCTACATGTCGGATGGGGGTTATGATGACCTCAGGAAAGCCATTGCGATGGCGCCCAAGGACATCACCGAAGAAGTCAAAAAATCAGGACTGCGGGGCAGGGGGGGCGCGGGATTCCCGACCGGCATGAAGTGGACTTTCATCCCGCCGAACAACACCAAGCCCGTCTATCTGATCTGCAATGGCGACGAATCCGAGCCAGGCACGTTCAAGGATCGTTACATCGTCCACCAGGATCCCCACCAGCTCATCGAGGGCATGGTCATCTCCTGCTTCGCCACAGGCGCCCACACCGCCTACATCTACCTGCGCGAGGAATTCCCCGAGGCTGCGATCATCGTTGAGAAGGCGATCGAGGAGGCCAGGGAAAAAGGGTTCGTCGGGAAAAACATCCTCGGCTCCGGCTTCGACCTGGAGATCTACGTCCACCGCGGCGCGGGTGCCTACATCTGCGGCGAGGAGACCGGCCTGATCGAATCGCTGGAAGGCAAGCGCCCCTATCCGCGCATCAAGCCTCCCTATTTCCCGGCCGCACTCGGCCTCTACATGTGCCCGACCATCGTCAACAACGTCGAGTCGCTCTGCCACGTGAAGCACATCATCCGCATGGGTGGCGATGAATACGCCAAGCTCGGCGTAGCGCGCAACACCGGCACCCGCATCCTCTGTGTCTCAGGGGATGTGAGGAACCCCGGCTACTTCGAGGTCGAGGTCGGGAAAGTCACCATGCGTGAGCTGCTTTACGACATGTGCGGCGGGCCGAAGGACGGCCGGGAGATCAAGGCGGTCATCCCCGGCGGATCTTCCTCGAAAATCCTTAAAGCGGATGAGGTTTTCAAGCTCAGGAATCCCGACGGCACGGAGCGCGAGCTGGCCTTCTGGGATATCCCGATGGATTTCGACTCACTGGCTGCCTGCGGCTCCATGGCCGGCTCCGGCGGTGTCATCGTTCTGGATGACACCCGGAAGATGTCCTGGGTGCTGAACAACATCAATGCCTTCTACGCCCACGAATCCTGCGGCCAGTGCACCCCGTGCCGCGAGGGCTCCACATGGATGAAGAAGATTTCCGACCGCCTCGTGGAAGGCAAGGCGACCCCCAAGGACATCGAGACCTTGGAAAGCGTGGCCTACCAGATCGACGGCCGCACGATCTGCGCCTTCGGCGAGGCCTCCTCCTGGCCTGTCGAGGCGATCATCGCGAAGTTCCGCGACGAGCTGCTCTCGGAAACCAGGGAATCGATCCCGGAAGGTGAAACGAATCCCGAGGCGGCGGAGCAGCGGAAGTTCTTGGTATCGTGAACTTCCGTCCCTGACCGGGCATGGGGCAAAGAAAAAGGCGAGCAGATTCGCTCGCCTTGGTCACCTGTTGGATGAGGGGGGATGAAATCAGCTTCCGATTTCGGTGCGACCTGTGAGCTGGGCACCTTCTTCCATGGAGAAGACCTTGGATTTGATATCGCCGTTGATCCTGGATTTGTCCTTCAGCTCGCAGCGCTGGGAGGTGATCTTGCCCTCGACGTTGCCATAGACCTTGACCTCGCCTGCGGTCACATCGCCCTTGATCCTCGCGTTCTCGCCGATGGTGACCTTGCCCTTGTCCGAGGTGATCTCACCTTCGATCTTGCCGTCGATGATCATGTCGTTGGAGAAGCGGATGGAGCCGGTGATTTCGATTCCGGTGGAGAGGACGTTGGTAGCATTTGCCATGGCGGGGCGCATCAAAGCAGAGGGAGGGGTGGCTGGCAACCCGAAAGAATTTGCGGAATCCCGGTTTTTTCGCGTGTGGGGAAATGAAAGTTTTCGCTAGAATGTGCGAAATCTGTCCGTTCACATACCATGCCCAGAGTCATCATCACCGTCCCGGAGAAGAATCCCCAGCCCTACCGTTTCCAGTTGGACCGAAAGGTCGTGAGCCTCGGGCGGGGCAGCGACAACGACATTGTCATCGACAGCGGCTCGGTATCCGGGAGGCACGCGGAAATGCACAGGGTGGAGGGTGGCTACGAGCTTGCGGATCTCGGATCGACGAATGGGATCAAATACGACGGCGCCCGCGAACGGGTTCTACCACTCCGTTCCGGGATGTCGGTGAAGCTGGGGGATGTCAGCTTCGATTTCAGCCTTACGGAGGAAGAGCTGGAAACCCTGGGTCGTGAGAAGCCTGCCAACGAATCTCCGGTGCGGAGGGAGCAGGAGATTCCCCGGCAAGCGCGGGATCAGGAAGATGCTCCGAAACCCAGGCCCAAGGCTGTGCCGCGCCCGTCCTTGCCGCCCGCAGCCGAATCCGGTGTGAGCGCCGGCATGATCGTTCTTTTCCTCATCCTTGCAGCCAGCGCCTTCTTCGCCGGGCTGGAAATCCGCCACCGCAAGGAAACCGGCGGCCAATCCTTCCTCAACGGGCTAAGCAGCGCGCCGGAAGCGCAGAAACCAGATCCGCAGCCCGCCGGGGGGGCGGCCGAATAGCTTTCCGCGTGATCAGACGTTGAAGCGGAACTCGATCACATCGCCGTCCTTGACGACGTATTCCTTGCCCTCGATGCGGACTTTTCCGGCAGTCTTCGCGGCGGTCTTGGTTCCGGCTGCCACAAGGTCATCGTAGTGGACGACCTCCGCAGCGATGAAACCGCGTTCAAAATCCGTATGGATCACGCCGGCGGCGGCCGGTGCCTTGTCACCCTGGGTGATGGTCCAGGCGCGGGTTTCCTGCACCCCGGTGGTGAGGTAGGTGCGCAGGCCGAGCAGGTGATAGACACCGCGGATCAGGCCGGAGACACCGGAGTCCCTGACTCCCATCTCGGCGAGGAATTCGTTGGCCTCCTCCTCGGGCATTTCGCTCAGTTCCTCCTCGATGCGGGCGGAAATGACAACCGCCTCCGCCCCGGAGTGCTCGGCGGCGTATGTGCGCACCTTGGCCACCTGTGCGTGGGAGTCGGGGTTTTCCGTGGCTCCCGCCAGCTCGTCCTCGGAGACATTGCAGGCATAGATCGTGCGCTTCGAGGAGAGTAGGAAGAAATCCTTCACCACCTCGGCATCTTCCACGGAAAAATCCAGGGTGAGCGCGGGCTTTCCCTGATCCAGGTGCGGCAGGATGATGTCGATCAGCTCGACCTCCTTCTTGGATTCCTTGTCGCCGCCCTTGGCCTTCTTCTCGCGGGACGCACGGCGCTTTTCCAGCGCGGCCATGTCGGCGAGGATCAGTTCCGCGTTGATGATCTCGATGTCGCGGATCGGATCTACGGAGCCGAGCTCGTGGATGATGTCGTCGTTTTCAAAGCAACGGACGACCTGGACGATGGCATCGGTTTCGCGGATGTTGGCGAGGAACTTGTTGCCCAGCCCCGCGCCCTCCGAGGCACCCTCCACGAGTCCGGCGATATCGACGAACTCAATGGCCGTGGGGACAAGTTTCTGGGAGCCGGAGATTTTCGAAAGCACGGCGAGGCGCTCATCCGGCACCATCACGATGCCGACGTTCGGATCGATCGTGCAGAACGGGTAGTTCGCGGCCTCCGCCTTGCGGGTGCGGGTGACGGCATTGAAAAGGGTGGATTTCCCGACGTTTGGCAGACCTACGATTCCGGCTTTGAGCATGGCGGGCGGAGGTTGTCCGTGCCGGGGGGCTTGGGCGAGAGAAAAATGCCGCGCAGGCTGGCGGGAGGGCCTCTTCCGGCTTCATGCAGATGGCCGGATCGAATCGCAGCTTGCAGGGAGGCGGGAACGAGGCTTTGATGAATGGATGAAATTCCTGCGCCTCGCCATTCTCTGTGCCTGCGGAATGCTGCCCGTTTTCTCTGAGGAAGCGGGCTTCGACTCGGTGGACGGCCCCAACGTGCGGGTGATGCGGCATGACGACGGCTCGCGGACGATATTCACCCGCAGCCCGGACAACCGCGTGCTCACCAAGAAGACCTTCACCGCGAACGGTGCGCTCTTCCTTGTCACGATCTACCGGATGGATGCACACGGCAACCCGATGAACTGCAAGATCTACGACGGGCAGCGGAACGAGATGTTCAAGTCCAGCTACGGCTACAGGAATTCCGACGGCCTGTTGGTCGAGGAGCGGATGTTCGACTCGCGGGTCAAGCGGACGGCACCTGGCACGGATGTTGAGATACCGGTGCGCATTTTCAAATACACCTACGATGCGCTCGGGAACCGCAGCAAGCCGATCGCGACCACCCTGATCCCCGGTGCCACCGCCGAGGATGTGTTCGGTGGGCCGAGCGCACTGGATGTGAATCCGTTTTCGGTGCCGGGTGGCAGATGATTTCCGCAGGGATGATTTCCGGGAAACACTTGCTGCCGCTGCTGGTGGGGACGGCCATCGCCGCCGCAGGCTGGATGCGCCCGGCGGGAGCGCGCTCCCAAGGGGACGCGGCTGGCGATGCGGACCTGCTGCAGCGCATAGGGATCCTTGAAAAGGAAAACGCATCCTTGCGCTCGCTGGCACAGGGTGGGGGCGAGGTTGCGGTGCCACCGGAAATGATCGCGCAGGTGGAGAAGGACTACGGGCTTGCGTTTCTCTCCAGCCCGGTGTTCCACAGGATCGCCACCGAGGAGCTGGGATACCGGATCGAGGCCGCGCTAGAAAGCAGGCTGGGTCCGCAGGGGGCGGATGACAGGCAGGAGGCGTGGCGGTGGATGGGTTTGCTCAAGCCTGGGGACAAGCTCCTGGAGCAGTTGGTGGCGGTGAAATCGGTGGGTGCCGTCGGGTGGTTCGATGAGGTGACGGGCGAGGCATGGGTGACGGACCGCTTCGATATCGCGAACATCCCGGACCAGGCGGCGATGCTGCGGCTGCTTGTGAGGGTTTTGCTGAACCAGAATTTCCCGCCGCCCCCGGCCTATCCGGGCGACGATGCGGCGAGGGCGCGGGAGGCGCTGCATGCCGGTGCGGCAAAGGGTGCGGAATCGCGATTCTATGCGGCGAGCGCAAGGGGCATCGGTTTCCTGCCGATGAACGACGATGGGCCGGCGGCGCGGTTGCTGCTTTCGCTGCCGGCGTTTGTGCAGGGGCTGGTGCAGTTCCCGGCGCTCGAGGGGAAGGGGCTGGCCGACACGGCGTTTGTGAAAGGGACGGCGGAATTTTCCAAACGGATGCGTGAGGCTCCGCAAAGCACCTACGGGGTGGCGTTTCCAGCGGAGCCGCATGAAGGGGTGGACATCGTGTTTCCGGAAATTTCCGATGAGGTCTATCTGGAGGAAAGCGCCGGATATCTCGGGCTGCGGCTGTGGCTTGCGGAGGGTGGGGACGCGGGGCTGGCTGCGGAGATCGCAGGGGAATGGGTGGCGGATCGCTACGTGCTCTTCGCCGATGGGGAGATGTCATCCGGGCTCGCCTGGGATGTGGTGCTGGGGAGCGCGGAGGCGGCAGGCCGTTTTGAACATGCCTGCCGGGAAAGGCTGGGGGCATATGCCGAGGAGGGACGTCTGCTCGATATCGAAAGGGTGGGGGAAAGGCGGGTGCGTTTCCTGAATGTGGCGACCCCAAAGGCGATGGAAAATTTCAAGCAAGGGAAGAAATGAAGGTGCATGTGGCGGAGATGACGGTGAGGACGCGGGGAAAGGGCACATACGAGATTTCCGATGAGGTGATGCGGATCGTCCGTGAATCGGGGGTGAGCGATGGGCAGGTGACGGTGTTCCTGCGCCATACCAGCGCGAGCCTGATCCTTATGGAGAACGCCGATCCAAGCGCGCGGCGCGACCTTGAACGCTGGTTCGACCGGCTGGTGCGCGAGGACGATCCCGATTTCATCCACACCCACGAGGGGCCGGATGACATGCCGAGCCACATCCGCATGGCGCTGACGAGGTCCAGCGAGGTGATTCCCATCCATAGCGGGCGGATGACGCTGGGAACTTGGCAGGGGATCTTTGTTTTCGAGCACCGCAGGCAAGCCCACTCGCGCAGGATCGCGGTGACGGTGATGGGCGTTTAAAATTCGAAATTCCAATTTCAAACTCTGGGGGAAAACGGATAGAAGTAAACATGTCGCACGATCTGATCATGATGGCGCTGGAGGAGGATATCGGTGAGGGCGATGTCACGGCTGGTTATTTTGTCCCTGAGAACAAGGTCGCACGGGCGTTTGTGACGGTTCGCAAGGGGGGGGTGGTCTCGGGAGTGGGGCTGGCGGCGGAGGTCTTCCAAGAGGTCGATCCAAACCTTCGGGTGCAAGTGCTGGTGGAGGATGGCAGCCGCGTCGGCACAGGGGCGATGCTGATGCGCGTGGAGGGCAAGGCACGATCCATCCTCACGGCGGAGCGGACGGCGTTGAATTTCCTCCAGAGGCTCTCGGGTGTTGCGACCCTGACCTCTCGCTACGTCGATCTGGTGAAGCATACGAGGGCGCAGATCCTCGATACGCGCAAGACGACGCCGGGCTACCGCGCGCTTGAGAAAAAGGCGGTGCTCGACGGCGGCGGCACGAACCACCGGATGGGGCTCTACGACCGCGCGATGGTGAAGGACAACCACCTCGCCGCCGAGGGCGGGCTGGAGGCATTGCAGCAGGCCATTCGCCTGGTGAAAATGGAGAAGCCGCATGTCCAGGTGGAGCTGGAGGCGGATCGACTGGAACAGGTTGCGGATTTCCTCAAGCTCGACGGGGTGGACTACATCCTTCTGGATAACATGTCGCTGGAAGAGCTGCGGGAGGCGGTAGGGATGCGTGCGGAAAACCACCGGGTGTGGCTTGAGGCGAGCGGCGGGGTGAATCTGGACACCGTTGTGGAGATTGCGGAGACGGGAGTGGATTTCATCTCTGTCGGTGCACTGACTCACTCGGCTCCGGCGCTGGATATCGGGTTGGATTTTGTTGCAGGGGAATGATTTTGCCTGTTTCCGCAGGATCGCATCCCCCTTGTCGCTGCCAATCGCCGGTCCCGGAGATAAGATCTTGCATGCGGCGGCGGGCGCTGCGAGAAAACCGCCACCGGGATTGGTGCCGGGAACTTTCCCTTTGCCGTCCGTATCGGCGCGGTCCAGGTTTCCGGAGCCCAAAAGCATCTCACCCGCAAGCCACAACAAAATGCCTGCCCGTTCCAAGGGCTTTCCCATGATGCCCAGCCTCCGCCATCTGCCCGCCTGCGCTATCCTCGGCTTGCTCACATCCTGCAATTTCGTGAGCCTGCCGCCCGCCGCAGAGCCGCCGGCCGGGCTTGTCAGAAAGAACACGGTTTCCACCTACACCCCGGAGCGCCCGCCGGAAGTTCAGGTCTGGCTCATCGCTGACAAGCTTCACACCGGCATGGTTTTCCCCTACGATTGGCTGTTGGAATCCGGCTTCGTGCCGCCGGAACATTTCCCTGACTGCAAATTCGTGACTTTTTCATGGGGTGACCGCATGGCCTACGTGAACAAGCGATGGCTGACCGCGCCGGAGATCGTCAGTGCGATCTTCCTGCCATCCAGCTCGGTGATGGAGTGCATCCCCATCCAATGGAACGTCACCGAGGTCTCGCCCAACCAGCATATCTGGATGAAATCCATCCCCGCGAGCGCGGGCCCATACATCGCTTCCTTCCTGAACCATTGCACCATACCTGGCGAAGATGGGAAACCGATTGCCATTGGTCCGGCGAGCTGGGGTGGGGGGGTGTTGCTGGAGTCCCCGCACTCGTATTATTTCCCGCGCATCTGCAATGTCTGGACCGGGCAGGCGCTGGAGGCGTGCGGGGCGGATATCTTCCCCCTGATGTCCATTCACCGCGACACCCTGGCCTTTGAGGCCCAGCGCAATGGCTTCGTCCAGATCTGGGACGGCTCCGGGAACAAGAATGCCGCGGCCCGGCGCTGATCCGCGGCTTCACGGCCCGCCGATGGCTCCCACCTCGGCGGCAAGCTGACGGCAGCGTTTCCTCATCTCTTCGAGAATGCCCGAATGTGCCGGATCCCGCGCGAGATCGGATAGCTGGTCGGGGTCTTCCGTAAGATCGAAGAGCTGCTCGTATGCCGGACTTTCGGATGTGTAGCGGGTATAGCTCATGGTTTCCGAGCGGACACCGACGGTGGTCGGGATGGCTCCATTGTGGGCATAGGGATGCTCGTAGTAGAAATCCTTGCGCCAGTCGGCGGCGGCGTTCTCCGCGAGAGCGGAGAGGCTCATGCCGCTGACACGCTCCGGCACCGGCAGCCCGGCCAGATCGAGCATGGTTGCGGAAAAATCGGTGGTGATGACCAGTCGGTCGCTGAGCTTGCCGCCTTTCCGGCGCGGATCCGCCATGAATCCCGGTACCCGCAGCGACGGCTCATACATCAGCCATTTCCCGGATAGCCCGTGCTCGCACTCGAAGTAGCCGTTGTCCGAGGTGAACAGCACCACGGTGTTTTCCGCAAGCCCGCGCTTCCCCAGCTCCTCCATGATGCGGCCCACGCCGAGATCCATGCTCGATACGCTGCGGTAGTAATCGCGCAGGAACCGGTCCCTTTCCGGCGGAATCCTCAGGAAACGGTTCCCTGTTGGCCAACCGAGCGATTTCCTGATGATCTCCGGTTCCTTCATCGCGTTTTCCAAAGTCCCCGCAGCGGTCTTCGGGATGGCCTTGCCCTTGAGCATGTCCTTCACTGCAGGATCGAAATCGCCGACGGGAGAGTGCGGGGATTTGAAAAAGAGCATCATGCAGAACGGTTTTGCATAGTCCCTTCCCTCCAGGAAACGCGCCGCCTGCATGGGTATGATTTCCGAATCCATGTGCAGCGGATCCCGGAGGTTCGCCGCGCCGATGCGGTTCCTGTATCCGACCTTGCCGCGGGAGTCCGCCGGGCAATCGCAGAGGTCATCGAGTGTTTTGGAAAATCCATCGTAACGGACATACCTGCAGTCCGGCTGGTGGAAGAAGCAGGTCTGCATCGGCTGGCCCGCCCAGTAATCGAAGGCAGCCGCTCCACGGTGGGTTTTCTCCGGCGAATCGCCTATCCCCCATTTCCCGAAAAACGCCGTCTGGTAGCCGCTTTCCCGGAGAAGGGCGGGGACGGTATCGGATAGCTGCGTGCCGCTGAATTCCTTGTGGAAATCGTCGATCCCATGCCGCGATGGATACTGGCCGGAAAGGATGTTGGCCCGGCTGATCGCACAGATCGAGGTGTTGACGAAGCAGTTGCGGAAGACCACGCCGGATTTCGCAAGCTTGTCCAGGTTCGGCGTGCGGACGACGGGATTGCCGGCATATCCCACGGCATCGTACCGTTGGTCGTCGGTGTAGATGAGAACGATGTTAGGCCGTGCCGCCGGCGCCGCGCTTGCCAGCGGCAGCAAATGGAGGACTGCCAGGAAAATGAACGTGACACATGGTTTCATTGGTTGTCCAAAAATGGCAGATGGTTCGGATCCACCAATGACAATTTTTGGCCATACCGGATGAGTGACCCACGCATCTACCCTTTGCGGGGAGCAAACTCCGCACCCGGCGGCTTATCCGAGGCTCAGGAGCCAGATCACCGCCTTGATGATCGCCGCGATCACACCAACAAAACTGAGGATCACAGCCAGGATGCTGAGGCCGCCGCCGCGGGTGTTCGGCCCCAGCGCCAGGATGATGCCGAGCGCTCCACAGACGAATGCCACGGCGGCAAAGATGAGCCCGAGGATGGCTCCGAACTTGAAACTCAGGATTGCGGCGATGATCGCAACGATGGATGCAATGCTGAAAGATGCTTTAGACGTTTCCATGATATCGGCAAGATATGCCGACCTCCGCAGCGTGCAAATCACTTTCTGCCAAGCCAGCCCCCCCTCCAGATGCTCCCAATCCAGAAAACCGAAAAGCTCACCCCCTCGCCTTCCCCCTCTGGGCCGAGCGCCTACAGGCCACCCATAACGGGGCCGATGCAGTGACAGGGCTGGAGGCGATGCTCAGGGAATAAGATACCGCCTAAGAGTGAGAAAATAGAACCACGGATGAACGCGGATGGACTCGGATAAGAGATTTGGGGAACTTCGTTTTCGGGCATCATCCGTGTCCATTTGCCGGAGGGATCGGAGCTTTCCCGCTATCTCCGCTTCGCTCCGGTTGTGGTTCGAATTCTTCTCGTCCCTGATGGAGGTGCCCTCCCAACTTGACAACTTGTCAACTTCACCTCATCTTCCCCACGTGAAATCCGTCACCATCGCCGAATTCAAACGCCACCTTCCCGCCCTGCTCGGCGAGGTTGCCAAGGGCGATACGATCATCCTCCAGAAAGGCAGGAGCCGCGAAAATGTGGCCATTCTCGCGCCGGTGGATGCCCTTCCGGCAAAGCCGCGCAAACTCGGGATCCTGGCCGGACGCGGCAAGCCGGTTTTCAAGGACTGGGAACTCACCGAAGAGGAATTCCTCGGATCGCGCTGAGACATGGACTACCTCCTCGACACCCACACCCTCCTCCGGGCGCTTTTCGAACCCACAAAGCTCGGGAAAAAGACCCGGAAACTGATCGAGGATACTCTGAACTCCATCCATGTCAGCCCGATTTCCTACTGGGAGATCAGCTTGAAGCATGGCCTCGGGAAATTGATCCTTCCAAAAACCGATCCCTCGGAGATCCCGCAAGCCTGCCGCGACCAGGGCTTCACCGCATCACCGGCCTCGGCGGATGTCCTCTCCACCTTTCACCAGTTGCCGGTCAACGCCGATCACCGCGACCCCTTCAAACGCCTCATCATCTGGCAGGCGATCCAAAACGGCCATGCCCTCGTCTCCCGGGATCGATCCATGGCTTTCTACATCGACCACGGACTCAAGCTCGCGAAGTAGAATCCTGGCGTGGCGGCGGATTTCAGCCGCCAAGCCAAACAATGCCAAGTCTTGGCATTGCGGATGAAATCCGCCGCCACGGAAGTCTCCGATTACCTCGCCCAATCCGAACGCGAGATCCTCGAGCGCCAGCTCGAACTCACCCGCCTCAACGCCTCCCTCCGCAAGATCGAAACAACAACCCTTCCACCTCCAGGAAACCGAAAAACTCACCCCCTTCGCCTTCACCCTCTGGGCGGAACGTCTGCAGGCAACCCATATCGGGGCCGATGCAGCGACACGGCTGGAAGCGATGCTGCGGGAGCTGAATGAGGTGGGTTGATAAGTAGAAAGCTTTATTGCGTCGAACGCGTGACGCTGCGACAGCCATTCTCATCACCGTCTTTTTCGTCTTATTTGAGTTTTGCGAGGTAGAGCAACTCCTGAGTGGCTACACGAAGATCATCGACTATTTTCTCGATGTCTTTCTTATTGGCCGTGTAACGACGACTGTGGGCCGAACGATCGCCAATATCTTTTAGTTTGGGTAGAGCCTGCTTACAATTACGGCCGATTGTCCATCCTGTTTCTCCTAGCATCGACGTAATCAGATCTCTAAGAAAGAGGTAATCTCCATTCTGGTCTTTTATGTTTTGCTGGAGACCGTGGCTCTCGTAGCACTCGATAATGAGAGTCTCAACTAGCCTTCTGATCATTACCGCGCATCCGTCAAACCAACCCTTCTCGAAGCAGCCATTGATCTGATTTGCAATCTTCTCAATGTAGCCGCGTGTGCCGCGCGTAAGACTGCTTGCAAGCACTTGATGCGTCTCGGCAGGGAGCCCTTCTTCAGGCACATTAGCGAAGCGTAAGAAGTCACTTTGGAGCTGCTGAGAGCGTTTGAAGTAATCTATCCCGAGGTCACTCATTTGGGCGCTCATACAAGTGTTTGCGCATGCTTTCGAAGATTTTTTCAATCTGCTCGGGTGTGCTCTCAGGACTGATATGCACTTGCACATTGATATGAATCTCAGGGGATCCGCTTGACCGGTTATTCGTTGAATCTCCGTGATACATCTCCTTCTTGACGCTTACTGGGTCAGGTTCCGGATCCGAATCGGGATCTGATTTAATTTCCTCTTTCTCATCCGCAGGTTGAACCGTTAGGGCATCTTCATGAACGACGTATTTGCCATCGTCCTGCTTGAGTAATTGAGCCTTCTCGAAAATGTCGGTAAGCGTGTTGATGCCAGTTTTCGTGGTTGGATTGACCACGAGTCCTAATGCTGATGCAACCTTAGCGGTAAATTGGGATTTTGTGATCCCTTTCTGAATCTTTACCATATCAAGAACCGACTTGGTTCGTTCACACCCAAGGAAGACCTGCTTCCAGTTTTGCTTGATATCCTCATCGATATTGTTGCCGATGGCAATAGCTAGATCACGTCCGGGGCCAGTTAATTCCTTATCTCGTCCACCTTGAAGTGCTCCGATGCTTAGAAGGAAGCCGTTGTTCCTTGAAACCATTGTGGAATCGATCCCCGCCTTCGCAGCCACATCTCCTAGACTTGCCTTTCCTTTGCCGCAGACAACATACGCGTGCAGCACCTTGCATACCACGTCGTAACCACTTCCAGGTAATTTGAATTCCTTGTCCTTGCTCATAAATTTATTGTCGTACAGCTTTACAATTAAGCCCCATTACATCTCTAGATCCAAAAACCAGATCCACAACGGTTCTAGCCAGTAATAGAGAGGTAGTGAGAAATTCTGAGTCAGTTCTAGATGGACTCACGTGGAGAGTCGAGGCGATTGTGATGCTGAGATTGGCTGAGGTTTTTCCCTTCCGCCAAACACCCCTCGCATCCTCCCCTCGATCCACCCCGCCAACTCCCCCTCGTTCTTTCTCCCTTCCGTTTTCCCCTTCAACACCTCCGCCGCATCCGCGAACGATTCGTCGTCCAACAATCTCCGCAGTTCACTGGTCACCCGCTCCGTCGTAAAACTCCTCGGAGTCAGGCCGATTCCGGCGCCCAGTTTCTCCAGCCTCGCCGCATTGTCCGGCTGGTCGTGCGCCATGGCCATGACGAGTTGCGGCACCCCGGCACGGAATCCCTGCGCCATCGTCCCGACCCCTCCGTGGTGGACAAATACCGATGTGTGTTCCAGCAGTTTTCCGAAGGGCACGAAATCGACCTGCAGGATTTGATCCTCCATTCCCGGCGGCACACGGTTCTCCATCCGCGTCACGAAGACCGCCCGGATCCCGAGCCGCTTCACCGCCTCCACCGAGGTTTCGAAAAACCTCTCCGCCTGGACATTCGCGCTTCCGGGCGTGAACACCACCGGCTTTTCGCCTGCGGCCAGGAAGTCAGCGAGTTCCTTCTGCATCGGCATTTCCGCACCCAGATCTTCCATCGGGAAATCCCACTGGAGCAGATTTTCCGGCCAGTCCGGCTGGGGCTTCCCGAACCACTCCGGGAACAGCGCCAGCACCCCGTCGGGCGAATCCCACCACTCCCGCCAAAGGCTTTTGGGCGGATCGATCCCATGTTTCGCGCAGATTTTCCGGAGTCCGGGGAGAGCCATCATGTCGATGGGATTGGGCAGGGAAAACAGGAGCCGTTTCACCCAGACCGGCAAGGCTCGGAACCAGCCAAGCCACGGATGCAGAACCGGGGTCTCATGAGCGCTGACGAAAACCATCGGCTGCAGGTGCACGGTGATAAGCGGGATGCCGTGTTTCTGCCTGGCCATCCTCGCACCGAACGCTGTCAGCGGAGCCATCAGCAGATCGACTTTCCCCAATTTCCCGACCTCCTCCAGATACCGCTTCGACCATTTCACCGCGTAATCCATCACCACCTTGGAGCCGACACCGAGCTTCCAGATCCTGCGATCCTTCCCGATCGCCTCCACCTCTTCCATCGTCCCGAGCCCCACGAAATCGATCCCCGCCGCTTCCGCCGCATCGGAGAAGATGCAGGTCGTGACCATGGTCACCCTGTGACCCCGCGCCTTGAGCAGCTTCCCCAACCAGATGAAGGGGAACACATCCCCGGCACTCCCGAACGGCATCAGAACAACATGTCGCATCCGCCCTCAGCCTAGCTCCGGAAAACAATGCGGCAAACCCTTTGCGGAATCGCGGATACGGGCCGAGCATCCGCCATGGACAGCGCCACACTGATCTTCCCCCACCAGCTTTTCGAAACCAACCCTGCGGTCAGCAGCGGCCGCTCGATCTATCTCGCCGAGGATCCTTTGTTTTTCGGAAACGACAGCCACTACCCGGTCAAATTCCACAAGCACAAGCTCGTTCTCCACCGCGCCTCCATGCAGGCGTACACGGACGAACTCCGCGCGGCCGGCCACGCGGTCAACAACATCCCCCACACCAACACCTACCAATCGGCGCTGCCGTCCGGCCTCAAGGAACTCCACGTCACCGATCCCCACGATTTCATCCTGGAGAAGCGCCTCCGTGCCTTCGCCGGAGAGCGTGGAATTGCACTCCACATCCATCCCACCCCCGCCTTCCTTTCGCCCCCGGAATTCCTGGAAGAGCATATCGGGAAAAAGAAAAAGCCCTTCATGGCATCCTTCTACCAGGCGCAGCGGAAGCGCATGGGCATCCTCATCGAAAAGGACGGTTCCCCCACCGGCGGCCAATGGTCCTTCGACGAGGACAACCGCAAGAAGCTCCCCAAGAACTACGAGCCGCCCGCAGCGCCCGAGACCAAATTCAACCACTACACGGAAACCGCCTGCAACCATATCGACGAGTTTTTCCCGGAGAACCCCGGCTTCTCCCATGATTTCCGCTACCCCGTCACCCGCGCCGACGCGAGGGAATGGCTTAAAGTTTTCATCGATGAGCGGTTCGAGGACTTCGGCGCATACGAGGACGCCATTTCCACCGCCCATCCCTTCATCAACCATTCCGTCCTCACCCCGATGCTCAACATCGGCCTGCTCACGCCGCAGGAAATCATCGGTGCGGCGCTAGCGAAAAAGGGAATCCCGCTCAACTCGCTCGAAGGCTTCGTCCGCCAGATCATCGGCTGGCGGGAATTCATGCACGGGATCTACCGGCACCGTGGTACGGAGATCCGGAACATGAATTTCTTCAACCACACCCGCCCCATTCCGCAATCCTTCTACAACGCGACAACAGGCATTCCTCCCATCGACCGCATCATCCGCCAGCTCGATGACGAGGCCTACTGCCACCATATCGAGCGCCTCATGATCCTCGGGAATTTCATGCTGCTCTGCCGCTTCGACCCTGACGCGGTTTACAAATGGTTCATGGAGCTTTTCATCGACGCCTACGACTGGGTCATGGTTCCCAATGTCTACGGCATGTCGCAATTCGCCGACGGCGGCACCTTCACCACCAAGCCATACATCTCCGGATCCAACTACGTCCTGAAAATGTCCGATGAGAAGAAGGGCGACTGGACCGACACCTGGGACGCCCTCTTTTGGACATTCGTCGCCGACCACCAGGATCTTTTCCTCAAGAACCCTCGCTCCTCCATGATGGCCCGCACCTGGCAGAAATTTTCCAAGGAAAAACAGGAATGCTACCGCGAGACCGCGGATGGATTCCTTGATACGCTTTGACGGAAGAAAGCCCCCCAAGGAGCGGCGTTCCCTGACCACAGGACAAACCGAGCATTCTTCCTAACGAGCCGTCGCGGGTCGCGCCACCCTATTCTCGAAACTGCGGGTTCCACAACCCCGGAGGGGTGCCACGAACGTAGCCGGGGGTGCAACCCCCGGAAAAAAGGTGGAAATTTCCTCGCGCCCCGGAGGGCCGCCGGAAATGTTGCTCCATGCCATCGACGCACAGCTCCCTGGTTTTTCACATCGTGTTCTCCACCAAGAACAGGGAGAGATGGTTTTCACCGGATTTCCGCCAAAGGCTCCACGCTTACCTCGGAGGGATGATCCGCAACGCCAGCGGCACGCCGTACGCGGTTGGCGGGACGGACGACCATATCCATCTCCTTGTCGGATTGAAACCGGCCGATTCGATTCCTGATCTCATCCGTGCGCTAAAGGCCGAGTCGTCGAAATGGATCAAAGCGGAGCTGGGGCGGACGGCTTTCGCATGGCAGGAAGGATATGGGGTCTTTTCCGTGAGCGCTTCGGCATTGGAGAAGGTGCGCGAATACGTGCTGGGACAGGAGGAGCATCACCGGACGCGGACGTTCAAGGAGGAGTATGTGGCGATGTTGGAGAAATGCGGGGTTGAGTATGATGATAGACATCTGTGGTAAGCGCCTCTCCGGCGGCCCTCCGGGACGCGATGTCGTTCGGATCACGTGAACCGGGGGTTGCACCCCCGGCTACGTTCGTTGCCACCCCTCCGGGGCGAGAAGAATTCCGTTGCGCGGTCAATCTACGGAGCCGTGACAGCCCTGCCGTTGTCGGCCACGGTGAGCGAGAGGATGAACGGCGCGGCGGTCTCCGCCCACTGCTCGGCGTTTCCGTAGGCCGAAGCGCCCTCACCGAACGCGCTCCGCAACATTTCCGTATCAATGATGCCCGGGTTCATCGCCACCGTGGCAAGCCCTTCCGGAAGTTCCTGCGCCAATGCCTGCGTGAGTCCCTCGATCGCCCATTTGCTCGCACAATAGGGAGCTACCTCCGGCGAGGTAGACCGACCCCAGCCCGATGACATGTTCACGATCATCCCTTTCCCCTCCTCGCGCATCAGGGGAACCACATGCCGGATCACATTCGCCGTGCCGCAGACATTGATCGCCATCAGCCGGTCGAAATCCTTCGCCCCGATCTCCCAGAGCGGGGCGGGCGGATTGATCATCGCAGCGTTGTTGATGACAAGATCCGGAGCACCCGTCCGTCCGAAAGCCTCCGAGCAAAAATCCCGAACCTCATCGTCAGAGGACACGTCACATGTGGAAAAAAAATGGTTGCCCGGAAACTCCCCGCGAAGTTCAGAGATTTTCCCCTCTCGCCTCGCACATCCCGAAACCGTGTGCCCGCCATCCACGAAACGCCTGACTAATGCACGCCCCAATCCTGAAGAACATCCTGTGATCCAAATCGTCATTCCCCATTCTAGCACAGGTGGCGCCCACAGGGGAGCTTGAAGATCCGGTTCCGCCATTGACCAACGCCCGAGCCTGTGCAACCTCCCCGCGTTCATGATTTCCGTCCAATCACTTCGCGTCGAGTTCGGGCCGCGCGTCCTCTTCAACAACCTCTCCTTCTCCGTCCAGCCGCGCGAGCGCATCGCCTTCGCCGGGCACAACGGGGCCGGGAAATCCACGTTGATGAAATGCATCGCCGGGATCATCCCGCCATCCGGCGGCCAGATATCCGCACCGAAAGGCACCAAGGTCGGATACCTCCCGCAGGAAGGCATCCACGTGAAAGGCCGCACCCTCTGGAAGGAAACCGAATCCGCTTTCGGCGAAATCATGGCGCTCAAGGAAAAGGTCGACCGCCTTTCCGACGAGCTCGTCAAACTCGATCCCCGATCCTCACCCTACGGGGAGCTGCTTGAGGAGATCGGCGAGCTTGAGCTCAAGCTCTACGCAAACGACCCATCGCTGATGAAGCCTAAGATCGAGTCCGTCCTGAAAGGGCTCGGCTTCATGGATAAGGATTTCAAACGCGATTGCTCCGAGTTCTCAGGCGGTTGGCAGATGCGCATCGCCATGGCCAAGCTTTTCCTCCAGCAGCCGGAAGTCCTCCTGCTCGATGAGCCGACCAACCACCTCGACATCGAAACCCAGCTCTGGGTCGAGCAATACCTCGTCAACTACCCCGGCGCGATCCTGCTCATCTCCCACGACCGCGCCTTGCTCGACACCCTCTGCACCCGCACCATCGCCTTCGCCCACGGCCGCGCCGAGGAATACGCCGGGAACTTCTCCTACTTCGAGCGCGAGTCCGTCCTGCGGAAGGAAATCCAGCTCAAGCAATACACCGCCCAGCAGCGCGAGATCGCCGAGTCCCAACGCTTCATCGACCGCTTCCGCGCCTCCGCCAACAAGGCCACGCTCGTCCAGTCCCGCATCAAGCTCCTCGCCAAGGTCGTCCGCATCCCCGAACCGGAGCGCGACGACGCGGTCATGAATTTCAAATTCCCGCCGCCACCGAACTCCGGCCACACGGTCGCGAAGGTCGAGAACGTCTCGAAAGCCTACGGCCCGCTCCAGATTTTCAACGGATTCGATTTCGAGATCAACAAGGGCGAGAAGTTCGCCATCGTCGGCCCGAACGGCGCGGGGAAATCCACCTTCTGCCGCCTCGTCACCGCCCAGGAAGATCCGGATGCCGGTGAGGTCGTTCTCGGACACAACGTGAAACCCTCGTTCTTCTCCCAGAACCACGCCGACGAGCTCGATCCCGACCTCACCATCCTAGAAACGGTCCAGGCAGTCGCCTCCCGCGATGCCGCCCCGCAGGTGCGCAACATCCTCGGCTGCTTCCTTTTCACAGGCGATGACGTTTTCAAGAAAATCGGTGTCCTCTCCGGCGGCGAGCGCTCACGTGTGGCGCTCACCTGCATGTTGCTCAAGCCCGCGAACTTTCTCATCCTCGACGAGCCGACGAACCACCTCGACATGCAGTCGCAAGGCGTCCTCCAACGTGCGCTGCTCAACTACCCGGGCTCGGTGATGATCGTTTCCCACAACCGGGATTTCCTCGATCCCCTCGTCACGAAAACCCTGGAATTCCGCCCAGGCGAGGAACCGCGACTATTCCACGGGAACATCGCCTACTACCTCGACAAGAAAGCCGAGGAGAAATCCGCCGGAACCACCCCGACCCGCAAGCCCCCCGCCACCACCGCCGACGCGGAGGTGCGGAAGGACGCCCCGAAAAGGGAATCCACCCCCGGCGTCAACCGCAAGGAGCAGCGCCGCATGGAAGCCATGGCCCGCGAGGCGAAGACAAAAATCCTCGCACCCCTCGAAAAGGAACTCGAAAGCCTCGAAGCGAAGATCGCCGAGCAAGAAGCCGCCCAAGCCACCCTCACCGCCGCCCTCTCCAGCCCACAGATCGCCGAGGATTCGGATAAGCTCCGCCAGACCACCAACGCGGTCGAGAAGATCACCAAGACCCTCGACCTCGCCTACACCCGCTGGTCCTCCCTCACCGAGGAGATCGAGAAGGTGAAGGAGAAGCACGGGCTGTGAGCATGGCGGGCATGCCGCCCTTTCAGTAGCCCGGCGGATACACTTCGAACTCGTTCAGACCGCTCCAGTGGCTGCCACCGACCACGTTGTAGAGCAGGTAACGATAGCTCCGGGCATCAACCGGCAGGATGATATCATCCGATCGGCCTTCGTAGTCCGCGGTGTCCACGAGCGTGCCGGTGGCGATCAGGGTGTAGTCGCTGTCGTCCTGGCTGCCATAAAGTTCATAGACATTTGTGTAATTGGGATACTGCCCGTTGTTGTAGACAAACCAGAGGAAAACCCTCCCGATCTCCTGGACACGGCCGAGATCAAGTTTCAGCCAGTTGGGGTCCCCGGCTGATCCGTGGTCGGTTGATGACCACTGGGTTGCGCGGTCGCCGTCGATCGCGAGTTCAACGCCTTGGTTCGGATAGGAAGCATTCGTCGTGATCGCTTTCCCCAGCGCCAGGTTCCAACCGCTTCCGAGGAGCCTTTCAACCCTGTAGAACCGGGTCGGAGCGGAAGCCGTGGCGGCGGTGTGGGAAACCCGGTTCTGCCCCGCCGGCCCGATGATCAGCGCACCGGGATTCCATGCTTTCAGATCCTCGCTATCCCAGACCCGGAAGCGCGCACCCGGCGTGCTGTTCCATTCCAGCGCCGCCGCCGAGACGGGCACACCTTGCGGAGACAGGCTGAGGCCGAAATCCGTCGGGTGCGCGGAGGCGAGCAGCTGGATCTCGGCCAGATCCAGCGCACGGTCGTAGAGGAACACGTCGTCGATTTTACCCTTCCAGTAGTTCTGAGCCGCGAATGGATGCGATCCCAGCTTCGCGGGTGGCGCCCCGGCAACGAGGGTGCCGTTGGCCACGTGGCTCACTTCCACGCCATCGAGGTAAAGGATTGCCTCCGTCTCCGTCCACACGCCCGCCACATGCGTCCAGCGCCCAAGGTTCGGCAGCGGCCCGGCCGGATTGACGAAGCCGCCGTCCGAACGGTGGCGGAGAACCCATTGCCCGTCCGCGCCAATCGAGGAATCGCCGAGTCCTATCTGGAGGTTGTCGTTTTGCCCGAAGATCAGGTTGAGCTGGTTGAATCCCGTATCATATCCATCGGCCGTAACCCAGGCGGCGAAGGTGCCGGTCGGGTGGTTTCCGGTGAATCCGGGGATGTCGATGGAGTCGTTCCCATCGAAGCGGAAACAGCCATTGGCATGCCCATCCGCATCATCGGAGGGCGTCGCGCCGTTCACCGTTCCGTGGTTGCCGTTGCCGCTGGTGTCGTCCGCGTTGCCATCGAGCGGATAGTGGGCGAGCAGGCCTGCGAGCGGAAACGGCGGCTTGCTGATTGCAATGATTTCCGCCGGGCTCAGCGCCTCGTCGTAGATCCTCAGGTCGTCGACGGCTCCCTTGAACGCGTAGTTCCTATGAACCGAATTCACCCCGATGGCAAGCAGGGCGCTGCTTGGGGAGATCGGCCCGGTGAAGGTATTCGTTTCCGGGAGTTCGGATCCGTTCAGATAGTGGCGGACCGTTGTGCCGTCCCACGTGCTCGCAAGGTGCACCCAAGCACCCTCGGGAATGGTTCCCTGATTGCGGTCAGCAAGGTTCCAACTGCCGTTTGCCGAGAGGAGAACCCCGAAGTTGCCGGCAACCGCACCCTCGGCCGAGCGGTTGTTGACGCCGAACCAATAGGAATTCGCGCCGCTCCTTTCCTTCGCAAGGATAGGTCCATCGCGGTTGATGTCATCGCAGCGCACCCAGGCAGCAAAGGTGATGGCATTGGCGGTGCGGAGGGAGTCGGAGTCGGGGATATCGACCCGCGTGGATCCGCTGCCGGTGGTGCCCGGGAAATATAGCGCGCTGCCGTGTATGCCGGTGATCCAGGTGTCAGGCTGGGGATTGACCAGGGTGCCTGGGTTTCCCATGCCGGAACTGTCCCCGATCGCCGTGCCGGAAGCCTCGTCAAAGGTCCAGTGGCCGATCAATTTGGCATGGGCTGGCGGAAACAGGAGGATGCTCCCGATTACGGCCGCGAGATGACTTAGGGGCTTTTTCATACCATAACAAAGCCCAGCAACGGGAGCCATTCCACGCATCGCTTGCGATTGATCGTGCAGGATTTGCCTACGAGCCTGCATCCAGCCCGCGATCCAATATTCCCGGAACGCAGGAAAATCCTTACAACTCCCGCCCGATCCGGTTTAAGACATTTCCCAGCAACCAACCCACCGCCGCCATGCTCCAAAAAGGAATCCTCAATCCCGACATCCTCCACCTCCTCGCCCGGATCCGCCACACCAACACCCTGGTCATCGCCGACTGGGCCTTCCCCTACTGGGACGAGATCGAAACCGTGGACATCACCCTCTGCCGCGGCATCCCCACCATCACCGATCTCCTCGATCTCCTGCACGACAACTTCAAGGTCGGCCGCATCTGGCAGGCCGAGGAGTTCCTGACCACCAACCCCACCGATGTCGTTGGGAAATACGAAACCTCCTTCAACGGCTTCAAGGGCCTCTATCCCGATGTCGAAGTCACCCGCCTGCCGCACAACGATTTCAAGAAACTCGTCCCCAACGCCATCGGCCTGATCCGCACCGGCGACACCACCGCATACGGCAACGTCATCCTGGAGTCAGTTTAAATAATTATCACCGCAGAGACGCAGAGGTCGCAATGGGACGCAGAGCTTTTCTCAAAGACATTTAAAAACCAAAATCCACCTCTGTGAACTCCTTGTCCTCCGTGGTCAAAAAATCTTCTCCGCGACCCTCAGCGACCTCTGCGCCTCTGCGGTGAACTCTTCTAAATCGAAAAATCATGCGCACCGCCGTCACCCTCTCCCAAGTCCCCGAAGCCGCCGCCGGCCCCTTCGTTTTCCGCCAACCCCTCCCCGAAGCCTTCGCCCTCGCCAAGGAAACCGGATTCGACGATGTCGAACTTTTCCTCCCGGGTCCCGGCCACGTATCGGTCGATGAAATCAAAACCCTCGCCCAAACCCACGGCCTCGGCATCGCCGCCGTCGGCACCGGAGCCGGCATGGTGAAACACGGCCTCTCCCTCACCGATACCTCCCTCGACAAACGCGTCGCCGCCCTCGACTTCCTCGAACAGATGATCGCCTTCGGCGGCCAGCTCGGCGCCCCCGCCATCCTCGGCTCCATGCAGGGGAAATGGGGCGGTGAGGTTTCCCGTGAGCAGGCTCTCGAATGGCTTTCCGAAGCCCTGACCATCGCCGGTCGCACCGCCGCGAAATATCATGTCCCCTTCATCTACGAGCCGCTCAACCGCTACGAGACCAACCTCATCAACCGCCTCGCGGACGGAGCTTCGTTCATTGAATCGAACTCGCTCGAAAACATCGTCCTGCTCGCCGACATGTTCCACATGAACATCGAGGAGCAGGATCTCCCCGCAGCGATCCGCGCAGGCGGCAAGCATGTCGGCCATGTCCACTACGCCGATTCCAACCGCCGCGCCATGGGCTTCGGCCACACCGACCCGAAACCCGTCATCGCCGCCCTAAAGGAAATCCACTACACCGGCCACCTCTCCGCCGAAATATTCCCCCTCCCAGACCCCATCACCGCCGCCAACCAAACCATCCAATCCATCAGCAGCGTTCTCTGACCACCGCAACCCAAGTCTTCCACTGATCACTGATCACTCGGCACTTTCCACTCCTCACCATGATCCCCACCCGTCCACTCGGCAAAACCGGCATCGATCTCCCCATCCTCTCCTTCGGCGCCTCCTCGCTCGGCGCGGAGTTCCGCTCCATCACCCTCGACGAGGCGATGCGCTCCACCAAAACCGCCCTCGACCTGGGCATGAACTTCATCGACACCTCGCCGTTCTACGGACGCGGCATGTCGGAGATCATGCTCGGCCTCGGCCTCAAAGGCGTGCCCCGCGATTCCTACATCCTCGGCTCCAAGCTCGGCCGCTACTCCGACATCCACTTCGATTTCTCCGCGAAACGCGTCGAGGAATCCTGCCACATTTCTCTGCAGCGCATGAAGACGGACCACCTTGACATCATGCTCATGCACGACGTCGAGTTCGTCCCGCTCCCGCAGATCTGGGAGGAAACCCTGCCAGCGCTCATCAATCTCAAGGAACAGGGCAAAGTCCGCGCCATCGGTTTCTCCTGCTACCCGCTGAAAACTTTCCACACCGTCCTCGACCACATCGAGGACGAGATCGACTGCGTTCTCAGCTACAACCGCTACACGCTGCAAAACACCTCCTTCGCGACCGAACTGCTGCCCAGGTTGGAGGCGAAAAACATCGGCGCGATGAACGCCGGCCCCTTCTCCGCCCGCCTGCTCACCAACGCGGAGCTGCCCGAGTGGCTCAAGGAGCCCGAAAACGTGAAACAAGCCGCCAGCGACGCCGCGAAGCTCTGTGCCGACAACGGCGTCGATATCGCCCAGCTCGCCATCCAGTTTTCCTGCGAACACCCTGGCATCGCCACCACCATCGCCGGCTCCGCCAACCCGAACAACATCGCCAAATGGGCCGAATGGCTCGCCAAACCCATAGCCCGCGAGCTCATGGACCAGGTCATTTCCATCTTCGAACCTGTCAAAGACATCGGACACAAGGAAGGCCTCGCCGAAAACAATTAGCCTTGCCGCAAACTGAACGCTGAAACCTAGCAGACTCGTTTCAATCCACCACACCATGACAACCTCCTTCAGGAACTGCGTCTTCTTCTTTGGCCTGATCCTGATCGTAGCGATCCGAGTCCACGCGAATCCTCCGGATCTGACAAAGGATGCCCAGTCCGTGGATCGCAAGCTCACTTACAACCTCGGCGCCACAGGTCTGCGTGGCTGGATTTACACTAAGGCGGAAAATAACCTGGATGCCGCGCAAGGCCGCACGACGCAGGCCAGCCGACAGATCCTCGTCACACATGTTGGCACGGCATCACCGGCGGATGGGATACTACAGGTGGATGATGTGATCATCGGCGTGAATGGAAAGCCATTCTCTGACGATGCCCGCAAAAGCATCGCCATTGCGATCCAGGAAGCGGAAACGGAGGCGAAGCAGGGTGTGCTCAAGCTCCTCATCTCGCGCGGCGGACAAACCAAGGAGATGGCGCTGAAGCTTTCCGTGATCGGAACCTACAGCAAAACCGCCCCTTGGGATTGCCCGAAATCGAAACGCATACTCGATGACGCCGTCCGTATCCTCGCGAAGGAAGAACCCACCGTTGATTGGAAGGGATCAATCCAAGGACTCGCCCTGCTATCCACGGGACAGCCCGAGTTGCTGGCCAAGGCAAAGGAACTCGCCATCAGGATCGCGGCGAAGGAGGTTGATCCGGACAAGAAGCCCGATAGCCCGATATGGGGTGAAACCTGGAGCCAAGGCTACCAGAACCTGTTCCTGTGCGAGTATTATCTCCTCACCAAAGACCCCGATATCCTGCCAGCCATTGACAGGCTGTCGCTGCTTCTCGCACGCGGCCAAGGCATGTACGGCACCTACGGTCATGGTTTTGCGGCTCTGACAAAGGACGGGGAATTCAACGGCTCCGTCCCTCCCTACGGCCCTGTCAACATGGCCGGGCTTCCCGCCAGCTTGTCGATCGTGTTGGCAAAGAAGTGCGGAGTGAACCATCCGGAGATTGATCGGGCCATCGCACGCTCGGCCGGTTTCTACGGATATTTCACGGACAAGGGAGCTATCCCCTATGGGGAACACGAACCATGGCCGTATCATGAAAACAACGGCAAGAACTCAATCGCGGCCGTCATGTTTTCCGCGATGGGCAACAAGCCCACCGAAACCGAATTCTTTGCCCGTATGGCGACGGCGGGATATGCCAACCGCGAGTACGGCCACACCGGGCAAGGCTTCAGCTACGTATGGAGCGCCCTCGGCGCCGCCGCAGGCGGACCGGAAGCGGCCGCCGCGTTTTTCCGCAAGTCCTCATGGCATCTCGACCTTGTACGCCGCTCGGACGGCTCCTTCACCTACGATGGCGGCGAGCAATACAGTCCCGGCCAAACGGATGACGACACTTACTTCGGCAACAGCGGTTACAATGGGCTGAGTCCCGCCGCGACGTATGTCCTTACCTATGCCTTGCCTTTGCGCAAACTGGTCATCACGGGTCGCGATGCCGATCCGTCCACACACCTGAACAAGGATGAAGCCAACGCGACGATCGCAGCGGGGCGCTTTGATCTGGATCGCCGCGCCATGTCTCCACAGGAATTGCTGCAAGCCTTCGACAACTGGTCGCCGATCGTCCGCAGTTGGGCTGCGGAAGAGCTCTCAAGAAGGCCGGAAGCCACATCCATGGTCGCAGAACTCGTCCAGCTCGCCGATGGCGACAGCCCGCACCGCATCCAAGGCGCATGCGAAACCCTCGGAAGGATCAAGGCACCGGAAGGTTTGCCGGTTCTGGTCAAACAGCTGGCTCACCACGATCGTTGGGTGCGCTACAAAGCCGCTCAGGCGATCCGCAACATGGGCGGCGACGCCAAGCCGGCGATCGAGGACATCCTAAGGGCGGTCGTTGCGACCTCGGAGCCGGCCTGGCCGATCCGTTGGGAAGACCCCGTCCAGATCGCACAAGGCCAATTGGCTGCCGCGGTCTTCAACGGCCCCCTGAAGGAAGAGGTCAATAATATGGACCCGAAGTTGCGATACGCCGCCATCCGTGCGGTATCGCAGAATGCGGATGGGATGGCACGCGCCACACTCAGGGATTTCTTCGAGAATCGCCTGAGCGAGGAGGATGTCAGCGCGCTGGCCCCCACGATTCTCGCCGCTGTTGAAACACCCAGTCCGGCGGATACCATGTTCAACAACGAGATCCGGATGGCCGGATTGAAGGCGCTCAGCAAATACAATTTCAAGGAATGCATTCCCGCCGCGGCCGCGCTTGCGAAAACCCAAGGCGGGCACGGCAGCGAACACAGAACCAAGGAAATCATGGCCATCATCACCGGATATGGTTCGGCGGCAAAGCCGGTGATTCCCGCATTGAGGGAAGTGATCGAAGTTTTCAACCGCGACACCGCAGCCAACCTGTTTCCACCATCCTTGAACACGGTTCGTGTTGGCGATATCGAAAATGCCATCCGTACCATCGAGGAAGCGACCACCCAGCCCGAAATACGCAGCATCAAAACCCGTTGATCGCCGACAACAAATTTCCCGAAATGACCGGCTTCCACACCATCAAGGATTGAAACAGCCACAGTCTTCCCTGAAAACTCGCAAACTTATGCACGCCATCGAATTCACCGAACCGAAAAAGATCACCGTCATCGACCGCCCCAACGAGGACAATCCCGCCCCCGGCGAAGCCGTCGTCCGCACCCACCGCATGGGCATCTGCGGCACCGACCTTTCCTGCTATCTCGGGAAGTTCCCGTTCTTCGCCTACCCCCGCACACCCGGCCATGAACTCGGGCTGGAGGTCGTCGCCGTCGGCGAAGGCGTCACCAACGTGAAGCCAGGCGACAAGTGCTCGCTCGAGCCCTACGTCAACGACCCGGAAACACCGACCTCGAAAAAGGGCTCCTCCAACTGCTGCCCCGGCGTGCAGGTGATCGGAGTCCACAACAACGGCGGGCTACGCAAGGGCACTTTCATCGTCCCCGCCCGCAAGCTCCACCCCGGCAACGACCTTTCCTACGACCAGCTCGCCCTCGTCGAGACCCTCGCCATCGGCTACCACGCCGTCCAGCGCGGCAATCCGAAGCCCGGCGAAACCGTCCTCGTCATCGGCGCCGGCCCCATCGGCCTCGCCTGCCTGGAGTTCCTGAAACTCATGGAAGGCGTGAACGTGATCGTCATGGACATGGTGCAGGGACGACTCGATTTCTGCGCGAAGAACCTCGGCATCAAGAACGGAGTCCTCGCCAAGGCCGACGGCTCCCACCTTGCGGATCTTGAGAAAATCACCGACGGTCACCTCGCCGACGTGATCATCGATGCCACCGGCTCGCCGCGCTCGATGTCCACCTGCTTCGAGTTCGCCGCCTTCAC
This sequence comes from Akkermansiaceae bacterium, assembly GCA_017798145.1. Classification (NCBI taxonomy): domain Bacteria; kingdom Pseudomonadati; phylum Verrucomicrobiota; class Verrucomicrobiia; order Verrucomicrobiales; family Akkermansiaceae; species Akkermansiaceae bacterium. Next base: position 148,491 of record CP059069.1, read on the forward strand.
CGGACGCGTCGTCTATGTCGGCATCACCACCTCGGATCTACAGTTCCCCCACGCCCCGGTCTTCCACCGCCGCGAGCTCACCCTGCTGGCCTCCCGCAACGCACTCCCCTCCGATTTCCCCGAAATCATCGATCTCATCCGCCAAGGCAAAATCAACACCGACATCTGGATCACCCACCGCATCTCCTTCGAAGATGTCCCCGAAAAATTCGACCAATTCACCGATCCCAACCTCGGAGCGATTAAGGCCATCATTGAAGTCCGGTAACGGCGATCTTCGGTCGCCGTTTAAATGAAAATGAATGAATACTAGATATTTGCTTTTTCATTCAGGGCGGAGAATACGCTGGTGAGCCGGACCGGGAAGGGGATAAGGGGGGGTGGAGCCACCGCCCTCACCACACCATTTCGCGCTAGCCAGACAGCCCGTAAGGTGCTTAGCAAGCCGTGCGGGAGAGGCTCCCGAGCGTATGAATCCTGCAACCTCCGGACAACCCGGCCATACGCCGAAAATCGCTGCGACAACAATTGCCGCCCTTGGGATTGTATTCGGGGACATCGGCACCAGCCCGCTCTACGCCTTCCGCGAGTGTTTCTCCGGCCCCCACGGAGTGCACATCGACCCGCGCAACCTCATCGGCGCGGCCTCGCTGGTCGTTTGGTCGCTGCTGCTCGTGGTATCGGTCAAATACCTCTTCATCATCCTGAAACTCGACAACAAGGGCGAGGGCGGCATCCTCGCCCTTTCCGCCCTGATCCGGGGTGCGACAAAGCAGGACAGCGGCAAGAGGGCGAAAAAATCCTGCTTCTTCGGCCTCGCGGGAGCCGCGCTGATCTACGCGGATGGCATGCTGACTCCCGCCATTTCCGTACTGAGCGCCGTGGAAGGCCTTTCCGTCAGCGCACCCATGCTCGCTCACTGGGCAGTGCCAGCCGCCGTAGGTATCCTTGCAACGCTGTTTGCCATCCAGCGCTTTGGAACAGGCAAGGTCGGCGTCCTCTTTGGCCCCATTGTCCTGCTGTGGTTCGCAACCATCGGGTTCCTGGGACTTAGGGGAATCATCAACCAGCCGCAGGTGCTGCTCTCGCTGAGCCCTGTCGAAGGGCTTGGCTTCCTCATCCGCGAGTGGACCCACGCATTTCCCCTGCTTGCCGCCGTGTTTCTGGCTGTCACGGGAGGGGAAGCCCTTTACGCGGATCTCGGGCACTTCGGTGCGCGCCCCATCCGCATCGGCTGGTTCAGCCTGGTGCTGCCGTGCCTCGTGCTTAATTACCTCGGTCAGGCCGCGCTGCTCACGGCGGATGCCGCCGCCATCCGCAGCCCCTTTTTCCTGCTTGCACCGCAAGGCCTGCGCTTCCCACTTACCCTGCTGGCCACCGCCGCCGCCATCATCGCCAGCCAAGCCCTCATCACCGGAGCGTTTTCGCTAACAACCCAGGCCATCCAGCTCGGCTGCCTGCCGCGTTTCCTCGTCCGCCATACCTCGGTGCACTCCGCCGGGCAGGTCTATGTGCCCATGGTGAATTGGATGCTCGCCTTCTCCTGCATTCTTCTCGTCGTCACTTTCGAGACATCCGCCGCGCTTGCCGGTGCATACGGCATCGCCATCGCACTGACCATGGCCATCACTTCCATTCTCTTCTTCTCCGCCGCGCGCGCCTACTGGCACTGGTCTTTCGCCAGGGCATTCCTCCTCACCGCCGCATTCCTCGTGATCGATGGCGCGTTCCTCGCCGCAAATGCCCTGAAAATCGCCCACGGCGGATGGCTGCCACTCGTCGTCGGCGGCGCGGTGATGGGGCTGATGCTGATCTGGATCTGGGGCAGGGAACGGCTTTACAAGCGCATCATGGCCGGCGCTCTCCCAGTCCGCGACCTTCTCGCCGAACTCGCAAAGGGCAGGATACACCGCGTCGGAGGCACCGCCGTTTACATGAGCGGGAAAGACACGAAAATCCCCAATGCCCTGCTCCACAACCTAAAGCACAACCAGGTCCTCCACCAGCAGGTCATCCTTCTCCACGTCTCCACATCCGACGAACCGCACGCCTCCGGCCCCGATACCCTCAGCCATGAGGATCTCGGGGAGGGAGTCCACCGCATCACCCTCCAGTTCGGCTTCGCCGACACGCCCGATGTCCCCCTGGCGTTCAAACAGCCGCTGCCCGATGGCCTGCAATTCAACCCGGCCAAGGCCACCTATTTCCTGGGCCGGGAAACATATGGAATCGGCAAGAACGCGGGCCTCTTCGACCGCGCACGTCTGTTCCTCTTCGCAATCATGGCGCGCAACGCCTCGCCCGCCACGGCGTATTTCAAGCTGCCGCCCGGCCGGGTCGTCGAACTCGGCTCGCAGGTCACGCTCTGAATGGGTCAGATATTACCGAAGCCACCCGGATGAAACCAACATCTGGCGCTGGTGGCAGGCATGCACTCCCCTTCAAAGGCTTGCAGCGCTTCTTCAGGTCGGTGAGCCCGGCTACGACAGCGCAGAAGAGCGCTAGCGGTCGTTCATCGGGTCATTCCTCCCCCTACCTGGATGACGTGGTTTCTCCTGAAAAAATCCTTGTAATCATCAATGGATGATATCGAATGAACAAATGAAATAGGTATGAGTGTTCTCCATAAGAGAACCATACCAGGCAAAAAATTCAGAGACGTATCATGAAGAACGCATCCAAAACCCCTCGACTCATGCTTCCCACCCTTGCCGTGGCACTCATCGCGGGTTCATCGGCCAGTGCAGCCGTGATCTACGCCGATGATTTCAACCGCGCCAATAATGGAGCCATCGGAACCACTTCGGTCGGAGGATTCAGCTGGGTCCAAACAGGCCGAACAACCGCAACCTCTACCTTGGCAAACGAGCTGCGCGCAGGGAATGGCGGTGACCAATCCGACGGGGCTGCGTATGTCAACTTTGACCTCAATGCAGTGGAGACTTATACCGTCTCCTTCGCCCTAAGGATCGACTTGATCCAGGTGAACGGCAACTTTGCCTTCAGCCCCCGCATCCAGAACACGACCGCCGATGGCACCGCAGCCCACTGGTATTTCGATACGGATGCGAACCTCAACGGCAGCGGTTCGGCGGATTTGTTTTTCAACGGGGTGTCGGTCCTTGCGGATGTGCTGCCCATGGGCACGACGGTCGATGTTTCGATGGAGGTTTCCGGCAACAACGCGACGCTGCAGATCAAAAACGGAGCGACCACCCTCGTCACCGACACGCGCAGTCTGGGTTCTTTCTACAACAACTCGACGGCGGATTACGCCGTCTTCGCCTATAACAATACAGGGGGATCGTCCCGAGGGTTGAGTGCGTATGTCGATGACCTGAACGTGATCCCCGAACCTTCCTCGATCGCCCTTCTCATCGTCGGGTCGCTCGGCTTGCTCTGCCGGAGGCACCGCAAAGCGTGATCGTCTGTCGCGGAGCCTGTATCCGCCTCCAAACCTACCCTGGCCGAGACAAACCCAAGTATGGGTTTTCGTCGCGATATGTTCCCGGCTTCATGTCAATGAATGCCAGGAATCTGCTTTGGGGGAGAAGGCCGTCGAAAGAGCAGGGTGGCCGGACCGGAGATGGGGAAAAGGAGGGTGTCGGGAAATTGAAATTACTTCCGGCGGCGGCGGAGGAAACCAAGCCCCGCAAGCCCGAGAAGGGCTGCGGACGAGGGCTCCGGAACTGGATCCGCAGTTATTCGCTTTTGGGGGGAAGGCACCTGATGGAGCAAGAGGCCAGCCTGGAGGGCGGGGGAATGGGGTGTTTGGGTAAAGCTGAAATGCTGGAATTTAGAAATCACGCATGCAGTTTGCCTAGCCCTTTGAACATGCCTTTGAGCATTCTGAGAAGACCCGCCCGGGCGGTGGATCCCCTGGGTTCCGATCCGAGAATCCGCGCCCGGATCGGGCGCGGGGATGCAGGCGGCTCAGCGCTTGCGGCGGAGGAGTGCGGCGGCACCGAGCAAGGCGAGGAGCGAGGTGCCGGGCTCGGGAATCGCGGTGATCGTGATGAAGCTCGTGCCGGTTCCCCCGTTGAGTCCCGGCGAGCTATCGAAGTAGTTGATCATCCAATCGCCACCTGCGTCGGTGAAGAGCGCGCCGTCGGCAAGGCCTGCGAAGGTGTTGGTCAGGTTCCCGGTCTGGTAGGCGAAGAGGGTGAACTTGTCGTTGGGCGTGTAGCTGCCCAACTGGACGAGGTTCAGGGTCGCCCCGCCGAGATCGAGCGTGGCGGAGACGTTGCCGAGATCCGCGGTGTTGGAGCCGCCGGTCATGTCGTAGAGGAAGGTGGAGCCGGAGCCGAGCGTAAGGGCTGAGAAATCAACGGTTCCGGGCGAGCTGCCGATCGCAAGCTGGGTGCTGACAGTGAGCGAGCCCAGGACCGCGCCGTTGCCGGAGAGGTTGGCCACCGTGTAGCCACCCGATTTCGCGGAGACATCGAAGGTGCCGCCGCCCAGAACCACGCCGCTGGTGTTGTCGATCGTCCCTGTGGAGCTCAGGGCGAGGGTGCCGCCGTTTACCGTGGTGGCACCGGTGTAGGTGTTGGTGCCGCCGAGGGTGAAATTGCTCAAGCCGGTCTTGGTAAGGGCGAGAGTGGCGCCGGCACCGGTGTTCCGGATCGCGCCGGCGAAGGTACTGTTGGCGGTCGCGTTCACCGTGAGGGTGGAGTTGGTGGAGGCTGCGGTGTTGTCCACCACGCTGTTGCCGGCGGTGTTTGTAATGAGGCCGCCGACCGTCTCGTTGAAGCCGTTCATTTCAAGCGTCGAGGTGACGCCCGTTGCGGGGCTGAAAACCACGGAGGTCGCGTCCGGCACGACACCGGAGTTGCCCAGGCGCAGCGTGCCCGAGAAAATCGTGGTGTTGCCGGTGAAGTCGTTGCCGGTGTTGCTCAGGGTCAGCCTCGGATTGCCCGAGCTCTGGATGTTGATCACGGAGCCGCCGCTGATCTTGCCGCTGATCGTGGTGTCGGTGTTGGCGCTGTTGACGTTGATGGAAGCTAGGCCGGAGACCGCCCCCGCCAGGGTCGCATTCGTTCCGGAGTTCAGGTTGATCTGGCCGAGGCCGTCGCCGCTGATCGTGCCGTTGTAGACCCAGCCCACCGTGTTCCGGATGTTGAAGTTGCTCGGGTTGCCATTGATGACCACGTTGTTCGAGCTTAAGATCGTGCCGTTCGGTTGGAGGCGAAACACGGAGCCGTTGCTGATCGTGGTGGTGCCGGTGTGGTTCGTCGCCGCGCTGAGTTCCAGGGTGGCTCCGTCGACGTTGAAGTTCACTCCCGTGCCCGTGATATTGCCGTTGATCCTGTTGGTTGTGGAGGATCCGTTGGAAGTGAAGGTTGCCCCGTTGCCGATGGCCAGCGTGCCACCGATGGTGACCCCGCCGGTGCTGCCATCCGAATAGATGGTTGAACTTCCGGTTGTGGTAATATTGCCATTCCAGGTCAGCAAGCGGCTGTTGCCCCCGCCCTGCCGCAACCAGGCGTTGTTCAATTCCAGGTCGTTGGCGAAAGTGTAACTTGCTGCCGTCGGATAGATCGTGCCGGCGTTCATGACCACCTTGTTGGTGCCGAAGGCGCTATTGTTGCCCGGTTGGATGGTGCCCCCGTCGCCGGTGATGATGCCGGAGTAGCCGGTGCTGGCGCCGTTGAGGACCAAACTGCCTGTGCCGAGCTTCTGCAGGTTGCCGCTACCTGATAGGGGTCCAGCCACGATGAGCGCGCTGGTCGAGTTGTTGGTCCAGGATTGGTTGACGTTGAGAATCGTAGTGAGTGTTCCGTAGCTACTGACCGGAGTCTGGCTAATTGTCACCGGTCCCGCACCCGAGTTCATGGTGATCCCGCCGCTGCCGATCGTGAGAGAGCCGGTGGAGTTGGCGCCTCCCGCGCGGAGGTTTGTGGCTCCGCTGGTGCTGAAGGTGACGGAATTCGCGGATCGAGCGCCGCCTGCCAGGCTGACGGTGGCGGCGGTGGTGTTGTTGGGGTCGATGTTAAAAAAGACATTGTCCGCTGCGCCCGGATTCCCGGCCGGATCCGTCCCACCAGCCGCCGTGGTCGCCCATGCGGTGTTGGTGGTCCAATTTGCGGCGGCTGCGGCGTCCCAATAAAAATCGGCGGCGGATGCGGACTTGATTGCGAATAGTGCGGAGAGCGCGGTGGCGAAGGATGCGGTCAGTCGGGAAACGGAAGGGTTTTTGGGTTTCATGGATTTGATGTCGTATTCGACAGTGGGTTTCTCGCATTTCTTAGTGCCCCGTCAAATCTTCTAGTCTGGACAACTGCCTTCCGGATCAGGTAGATTCATCCCGCATGGGACGATTGGTCATCACCACGGCGGCGGAGCAGGTGGCTTGGCACCTTCGGGCGGAGATTTTGGCCGGGTTGAGGAGGGGGAAGATGCCGGGCGGTGACAAGCTGGCGGCGGAGCTGGGGATCGGCTGCAACACGGCGGAGGCTGCGCTGGATTTGTTGGAAAGGCAGGGCTTGCTGTTGAGCCGGGGCAGCCGCCGCGGGCGATTGATCGCGGAAATCCCCGCGTCCGTGAAAAACCGGTCATTGCGGGTGGCGATCCTGACGAGCGAGTCCGTGGATCGGGGCATCGACTACATGATCGAGATCGAGCACGAGCTGGCAGGCCGGCCACATACGGTGATCCAGGTGGCGAGGGGGATGGTGGAACTGGGTATGGATTTGCGGAGGATATCGAGCTTGGTGGAGCAGACGGAGGCGGACGCGTGGTTGGTGTTGGCCGCGCCGCAGGATGTGATGGAGTGGTTCGCGGCAAGGGGAACGCCGTGCTTCGCGATCTTCGGACGGCGGCAAGGCCTGCCGGTGGCGGGTGCGGGGCCGGACAAGCGCGCGGCGCTGCTGGAGGCGACGCGGCGACTGGCGGGGCTGGGGCACCGGCGTATCGTGCTGTTCGCGCGGCCGCGGCGGCGTTTGCCGACACCCGGTCTTTCCGAGCAGGCCTTCCTGGATGAGTTGGAGGCGCTGGGCTTGCCGGTTGGGAATTACAACCTGCCGGCGTGGGAAGAGAGGCCGGAGGGTTTCCATGCGAGGCTGGACTCGCTGTTCCGTGTCACGCCGCCCACCGCGCTGATCATCCAGGAAGCGCCGTCCTTTCTCGCGACGCAGCAATTCCTGTCCATGCGGCGGATCAGCGTGCCGGGCGATGTTTCGTTGGTCTGCACGGATCACAGCCCGGTCTTCGATTGGTGCCGGCCCTTGGTTTCGCACATCCGCTGGGAAAGCAGGCCGCTGGTGAACCGGGTGCTGAAATGGGCGTCGAACGTGGCAAGCGGCAAGGCGGACAGGCAGCAGTTGGAGATCGCGGCGAAGTTCGTGGAGGGCGGGACGATCGGGCCGACGGCGAAACGGCAGTGAGCGGGTCGCCGGGCGGTTGACCCGCGCGGCAGATGCGGCGGTTGTCTACAAGGTGAGAGACATTCCGTTTATGAACAACGGCCGGAACCTTGCCCTTACCGCCTGCGACGACGCAACAGGCAGACTCCTCCGAGTCCAAGCAGGGCGGTCAATGACGGCTCAGGAACCTCAACGATGCTGATGCCGTCGATGTTGAGGCGGCTGCCGGCTTCCTGCATGGTGACGCTGATCGTGCTGGATGCTCCGGAATCGATCCCGAATGTGATTCCCGGGCTCCAGGTGGAATAATTGTTCTGGTTTCCCGCTGTGGTGTATTGGGTGAGGAAGGTGCCGGCCGAGCTGGTGCCCTCGTAAAAGTTATGCTTCATCTGCCCGGATCCCGCATTGTAAACGAACATGGTGATCTCATATACGGTGTTCGCTTTCAGGCCGGTGAATGTGAATGCGGCTTCCGCATTGGCGTTGGTGGTGTGATACCATTGCCCGAAATCCATCACCAGGTTTCCCGCCGCGGCGTTGTTGCGGTTACGGTGCGCGCTGGCGTTGAAACCAGTAACGGCGAGATCCATGGTGATGCCGTTATTCGTAGCGCTGTAGGTGCCGCCGCTGCCGGGCGCGATGGAGGTGAACCCGGACTGGTTGGGGCCGCCCGCTCCATTGAAATCGAAACCAGCGGTGACGTTGGCAAAAAAGGTGGTTGGATCAAAGGACGTCAGGGGTGTGATCGTGGTGGCCCCATGGGCGGTCACGGTCAATACGGCCAGCGGAATTATCGAGACGAGCTTGTTGTGGGAGTTCATGTGCTAATTCTTCTAAATAAAAACAGTGCTTATTATGGATTTGCCGCCACTCACGTCAAGAATAAAAGGGCAGAAAAAGGGGCTGCGTGATTGCCTCGTTGAAACGGACAATGAAACGATTTTCCGGGATCGCGCTGGAGGGTTTGTTTCTATGGGGTCATTCTATGGGCTCAGGTCTTTCGGATTGATATTTCCAGAGATTTTCCGGCATTCATCCGACCGGTACGGCATCACCATTCCGCAGAAGACCCTGCCTGCACTACCAATCAATCCAAGAATCAATCCGAAAGGACTGACCCCAATAAGAAACCATTCATTGCACGCCGGAGGTGTGCCCGCCGGGCGTGTCGGCCATGGGGAGCCGGGATGGAAATTCGCCGAGACATTCGCGCCAATGTTTCGGCGATTCATTTTGGCAAACGGCATAAGCCAAGAGGCAGGGACTTTTTATCCCTAAAAGTCCATATCTGACGGCCGTATCCATTCAGTCGCTTGCTTCCCGTGCATCGAGCCGCGAGATATGGACGGCAAGGATTGCCATCCCTGCCGACAGGCCAAGGCATGAAAAAACCCACTCCCCATGAGGGAAGTGGGTCTCAATGAAGTTTCGATCGAACGAAGTCAGATCACTTGCGGCGGCGCATGATCAGAGCAAGTCCGGCGAGCCCGAGAAGGGCGGAGGAGGATGGCTCAGGCACGGCAGTGATTAGGATGTTGTCGTAGGTATGTGAGGTGCCGTTTGCTCCGCCGGTAGTGCCGACGGGACTGGGGCGAAGCTTACGGATGCGGAAGTAGGCAGTGTCAGTAAGACCCGTGGTAATCGTATAGGATTTGGAGAGCCAGACTCCTAAATCCGTGTCGCCGGTGAAGGTATCCAGAAGGACAGGACTGGTGAACGCTTGGTCGCTGGAATACTCAACCACTTGGTGGTAGTTTGCGGTGTTCTGCTTCAAATCAAACGAGAAGGTGACTGAAGTATAAGCGCTGAGAGCAAGTGCGTTGCGGTTCAGCCACGCGCCGTTGGAGGATCGGATGCGGATTGCGCTGCCGGCATTCGTGCCGACGCCGTATGTGCCACCGAAGCCGCCTTGGTCAAGGAGAACGTTCCCGCCTGACCCAGCCCCATTCAACGTGGTCGGGTTGTCTTGGTTTAGCCCGTAACCCACCGATGAGTGCAGGGTTGAGTCGACGTTGATGTCGGTGCTGGTTTTCGTGTACTCCCAGGTTTCGCTGAGAATAGTGACAGCTGCGTTTGCAGAGCCGACGGTCGTGACGAGGCCGGCGAGAAAACCAAATGCTTTCATTCTTGCTTGGATATTCATAGTTGGTTTTGGATACATTGTTGATTTGTCTATGCTGCGAAGGAGGCAATCACCTTCCATGACTAAGACATTCAAGCCAGAGTGCGTGGGCACCGCAATCCTGCTTTCAGTGTTTTCTCTCGCCATCTACCACTAAAACAAGGTAGATGACCACCCCATGAGAAACATAAGGATCCTTTCCTCGTCTGAGCAGGTCGCAGCGCATCTGCGCGGTGAACTGGAGAACCGGACATGGAGCGGCATGATGCCGGGTGGCGATCTTTTGGCGCGGGAGCTGGGGGTTGGCGCGAACACGATGGAGGCCGCATTGAAACTGCTGGAGCTGGAAGGCTGGCTGGAGAACCGGGGACGGAGGCGCGGCAGGAAGATCATCCTGCAGCCCCGTGAGTCAGGAAAAGGCAAGATACGGATCACCGTCCTGCTGGGTGAGACCTCGGATCGGGACCAGGCCTCCATCCTTGATCTGGTGAATGCCCTTGAAGATGAGGGGCACTCGGCAAAGTTCGCATCAAAAACGCAGGAGGAGCTGAAGGATAGCGTCGAACTGATCTCCCGTTGCGTCGGGGAGTCTGCAGCCGATGCCTGGATCGTGTATTCCGCCACGAAGGATGTGCTGCAGTGGTTCGCGGAATCCGACATACCCAGCTTTGCCCTCGCCGGGCGCGCGAACCGGATCGCGCTCCCGAGCATCGCCCCCGACAAGATCACGCCGCTGCGCACCTGCCTCCGGAGACTGGTCGGGCTGGGTCACCGCCGCATCGTGATGCTGTGCCGGCCGATGCGCAGGATTCCGGAGCCGGGATTGTTCGAGCGTGCGTTCCTGAAGGAAATGGAGGCGCTGGGCATCAGTACAGGGAAATACAACCTCCCCGACTGGGAGGAGAACACCGGGGATTTCCACAGGGTTCTGGACTCCCTGTTCGGGGTCACGCCTCCGACCGCCCTTCTCATCGACGAAGCACCTTTCGTGACGGCGACCTTCCAGTTCTGTATGAGGAGGGGGCTGGATGTGCCAAAGGATTTCTCGCTGATCTGCACCGATTCCGATCCGTCATTCGCGTGGAGCACACCGAGCATCTCCCATATCAAGTGGGACCGCCGCCCCATCTTGAAACGCATCGTCCAATGGGCTGATAACATTGCACGGGGAAAGAAGGATCAGCAGAAAGGGTTTTCCAATGCGGAGTTGATCGAAGGGGGCACCATCGGCCCGGCTCCCGGGGCTTGATCCCCAAGGAGGGGATGCATTCTGATGCCCGGCAAGCCAAGTAATCTATGGGGTCAGATACGAATTGCGCTGTTTTAAGCGCATTTCATGAGGGAGTAGGCGCGTCTCCGCGCCTTGAGTTCAAGCGGGTGTCTTCACCCGCAGCAGGAATGCCACTTGCACGGGCGGCAGAGACGCCACCCCGAACGCAAGGCGCGGAGACGCACCTGCTCCTTATCGGAAAGCGACTATGGCCTGGGTCTTCACCCCGAAAAGCGGCTTAAAACAGCGCCATTCGGGTCAGATACGGCATTGAGATCAAGGGATAATTTCCGCTTTTTGTGGTGGTTGGGGGTTGAAGGGTTGGCCGTGCTTTAGCACGCCGTAGATAATGTGCAGGAGCTTGGTCATCACTGCTCCGATGATGACGATGGGCGGCTTGTTCTGCATCTTGAATTCAGAAAGTAAGTGCACCGCTCGACCCTTGCAAGAGGTCATGGAAGTAGCCGGAGCAAAAGGCTATCAGGGCTCTCTTGGCTCCATCTTCAAGATTGCCTCTGCGAACGCATTGCCTGCTTGGGCATGGAACTTGGCGGTGCCGAAATAGTGGATCGAGCCGCCCGGACCGGTAGCGCGTTTCAAGTATGCCTCGTCCTCTTCCGTGAACAGTTCGGCGCGCAGCTTTTCCAGGTGTGCCTTCTTCTCTTCATTCAGTTCGTTCTCCCGTTTCCTCCTCTCGTCCGCAGGCAGTTCCTTGAGCTTGGTGCGCTCCTCCATCTGCTGTTTGTCGAGGCGTTGACCCGCCCAATTGATCTGGAGGCTTTTCATGCTCAGAGCACCGAGCTTCTCGTCCCAATACGGTGCCGTTTGAACCGCTGCAACAGTCCCCTTGAACTCAGGCATCTCAGCGGGTGCCGCCATGGCCTTGCGAAACAGCCTCATCCATCTCTCCGGCCCACCTCTTGTATCATAGGTTCCCGGAGTGAAATTGCCGTTCTGTCCGGCCACGCCGATGATGAATGGAAGATCGGGTGCATTCAGATCCTTGCGCACATCGCGAATGAACTGAGCCAGCAAAGTGCTGTATTGATCGTAGCGGCTGTCTCCCAATCCGGGTGGATAGGTGTGGCCGTCGATCAAATCATTGAATCCCTGAAACCAAACAAAACCCGCCAAGTGATACCCCTGGCTCCCGTCATAGTCCGGATAGACACGCTTGATGTCGGCAAGGACTTTTTTGACGTGGTCCATCATCCAGCGGTAGTTCTGGCCCGTTTCCTTTCTCTGTCGTTCCGACACGCTATCAAGAATCCCTCGCTTGGCGTAATCATCCTTTTGCCAATCGTTCAGTTCATAGGGTCCGGATCCGGGCGAGCGGAAATGGGTGCTCAGGCTCTGGCCGCCCCAAGCCGTCTTGATGATCAGGACCGGCCCCTCATAAGCCTGTTCCATGGTGATGCCGAAGAGATACTCGGGACCGATATGATCCCACGGCTGATCGTGCTTGTCCTTTTCCCGCAGTCCGTATCCGGCGGTCAATCTACCGATTCCCTCGCCGCCGTATTGGTTCTGCCTGCCGTTGAGATAGGAAATCCATACACGCTCGCAAACATAGGGCTTACCATCCTTGCCGCGCATCTGTTCGAGCAAAGGAGCAGTCTGTGGGTCCTCGCCAATATGGTCAAAGGTGCTGATGGCCCCCGTTCCGACCATGTTGGATTGGCCGGCCATTATGTAGACTCTTATCGGCTTGTCTGCTGCCATAGCTATGCCGCAACAGAAGGCTGTCAGGAGTGGCAGTAACAATGATGAGATCCGCTTCATAACTATTGCATACAACGTCAGAGGTGTGGCAGCGCCTACCGGGAGCGCACCATCGACTTGAGGTTTATGGTTGTAGCTACGGAAATCAGTTCGACTCGGAGCGGGTAGCGGGTCATTTGCGTCAACTCAAGGCCGTAAGTGATTGGTTTTCAATGGATTAAATCGTTATTACTTCGAGAAAAAGCTTGGTCTGCCGGTGACCCGGGCAAAATCGACATGTTCGGTACACTCTTTTCACTGAGCTTCTCAGATCTCGATTCCATAGCAAGAAAATCAGGACTCATCCGCAGGCGCTCCCGCAAATTGAGTGCCTCGGGATTCCTTCTCGCCCTCCTGCGCTCCGTCACCAAGGGGGACGCCTCGCTCAGCCATCTCGCGATGCAACTCGGCACCCTCCAGTCCAGCGCGATGTCGCGCCAATCGATGCACAAGCACTTCTCACCCGCCTCCACCTCCTTCCTTCTCACCGATCTCCCCAGCGGAGACGTCCTCTCCTCCGCTCTCCACAACGCCCGCGATTCCGACCAGGCGCTCGGACGGGAAATCCTCGACCACTGCCGCCAAGCCGACCTGATCGTGCGCGACATGGGCTTCTTCAATCTCGAATCCCTCCATGTCATCGAAGCCCGCGAAGCCTTCTGGATCAGCCGTTTCAGCGAAGCGCCTCAACGACAACTACGCCCTGCGTTGGGGCATCGAGATCCAGTGCCGCTCCCTCAAGCAATCCTGCCAGATCAGTCGGGCGCTCACACACAAAAGCGACTTCTTCCATCTTGAGGCGCTCGTCCTCACCGCCCTCCTCTACCAACTCCTCACAACGAAGATCCACCGCGACCTATGCCGGAAGCACGGCTCAAAGGGCTGGCTGAGCATCGAAAAAACATGCGACTCCTTTTCCATATATCTCCTCATCGTGAGTCATCCCCACAAAGGCCCGCCCTTCGATCCCGACCTAAGACACCTCAGATTCGAACGGGAAAGCGCGCAAACCATTGGCAGGCAATCGTTTACTCCTTGGGTTGACGCGATTGGGTAGGCGCTTGTCCAGCACCGTCTTGTCGGGCATTTTGTGGGTCATGCTTTCTGTCGGCCGGAGGCGATCCGATCCGCCGGGCCCGAATGTGTTCTCCGCCATTCCTGGTGAACTTTTCCACCGCTCCGACGTTGCCCTCGACGACCCAGTAGTTGATGTCGCCAATGCCGAGGTTTTTGGGATCGTAGATATTGAAATCGGTTGCCTGCCACCTGTTGTCTTTATCGGTCTGCCCATGGCCGGCTATTTCCATATCCAGCTGCTCAATGCAAAAACCGTGCTTGCCCGTCACCGTGACGCTGCGGGTGCAGCGCTGAGCGCCCACACGGCCGAACCTGGAGGCGTGATTGGCGAAGGCGAATTCCAGGCCGTTGACGTTGGAGGCCAGATTGATGTTGTCACCGTCGGTGTGCTCGTTGACGAGGATGCCGGAATGATACCCGGTCACGATCACATTGCGCAGGATGGTGAGGGCTGCGTTGTTGCAGGCTGGGGTAATGATGCCCGCCGTGCCGTGGGTGGGCTTGGACGCCTGCACGTTGTAGCGATCGGTGTTGACGAAGACGTTCTCAAGCTTGCACTGCGCCGCGTGCTTCAGGTCGATGCCGCTGATGCCTGGATTGTCATATGTGCGCACACCCAGATTCTTGAGACTCACGTTGGCCCCAGAGAATGAAAAGTACAGCTTCTCGGGCGTGTTTGCCGCGGAGATTACCGCGGCACCCGTCTCCGACAGGCACTTGATAATCGTGCCGTTCTTCGGAAAGGGAAACGCACCGATTGTCCCGAAGACCGGCGTCGGTTCGCTCTCACCGACGATTTCGACGGTGATCCACTCTTTCGTTCCGGGAATGATGATTCTACCGCGGTAGACTCCGTCGGGTATCAACATGCGCCCCCCTCCCTCTTGAATCACCGCATCGAGGCAGGCACTGAAGGCTTCAGTATTGTCGCTTTTGTCATCGCCGACTGCACCGTAGTCCTTCGCGTTGAATAAACGTTCTTCTCCTGCCGCGACAATTACGGTTCCCGTTATCAACAGGCACCAGAAAATGGCAGTCAGTTTTGTCATATCGAATAAATTTTTTCTAGCCCAACGTTAGATGTGGTGGCACCCGCTACCGGGAGCGCCATTTCGATTCAGGGTATAGGGTTCTAGTCATGGTTCAATCTCCAACTCGCGGCGGGGTAGCGGGTTGTCCACCCACGCCTTGTTCTGTGTTGTTGTTTTTGCGCCAGATCTCGAAGGTTGCTTCCGATGTCGACGCCATCGCTTCCATGAACTTCTCGCTGTTAAAATTTGGGAGTTGCTGAAGCCGCTCAAGCAGCTTTCCATCCCCCGTCGCACCCTGTGGGATGATGCAGCCTCGCCCGTCGCCGTGCAAAATCCAAAACACGTCAGGAGCAAACGGTCCGAGCGAATTGGTCTCGATGTCGAAGCGGGAAATCTCGTCCCACATGATCTCCTCTACCGTGCCGTCAGGTCGTGTCGTCCGAACACAGGAGTCGCTCACCTCCACGACATAATCAGATTCGGGCTTCAATGGGCCGTAAGGCTTCCGCTCTCCTCCCACCATGTGGAATACTCGATCAATCACTGGGCCAGTAAGCCCTGGAAGCCATCGATCAGTAATTCGTCCCGTTAGGAGCGCCCAGATAGGAGCGATTAAGATCACCCACCACAGGGGAATCTGAATGAGACAGCATGCTGCGACTGGAATCCCCACGATCCAGACAAGCGCGACTGGAAAGTTCACCGCGGCATGCCAGTTTGGCGGTGCGGATTGGAGATTCATTTTTTCACAGAACGTTATAGGAATGGCGGCGCCGGCTTGCACGCACAAAATTAATCAGACGGCTTCCTCGGCGTCGCCATCTCCGTCTTGTTCGCCTTGTTGTTTTCTGGCTTCAACCATTTACCGTTGCGATAGGAAAAGACGACTTCTTCCGTTGGACGTTCGCCGACCTGATATTCGAATAGCAAGCCATCAAACACCTGCAACGTTTTTAAAAGCTTCAAGCCAGGCGTCCTTCCATCTCCGGCATCTCCTACAGTCGGAATAATCTTCCTTCCGTCTCTAACAAAGTAGGCTGACGATGATACCCCACTATTCGGATGAGTCCTCTTGTCCTTGAAGAATAGTGCAGTCCAATCTCCATCGGTTCCGATCGAGAAAAGAAAGCTCTCGGTCTCGCATCGCAGGTTCTCTTTGCGCGTGGCTGAATCTCGATAAAATGCCTGTGACCACTTCTCAAGCGATGGGTTGTGATCCGCTGTTGATTGTGTCGATGCCTTAGGATCGGAACAACCAGTCGTGGCAATCATGCCAAGTAGTAGCGCGTGTCGTAGCATTATTTCTGTGGCGAACGTTAGAGGAATGGCGCGCCGGGGTAAAGCTCCGAATTTAATCAGACGGCTTCCTCGGCGTCGCCATCTCCGACTTGATAGACGATTCTTTTGGTTGCTTCGTAAATATGTTTATCTCCGCGCTATCATCAGGCAACTTCAGTGGACTGATTACAGAAAATTGGCCTCCGTCCTCAAACGAAAGCCTGATAAAGATTCTGTTGGCGTAGGTGTAGTTCTCCTCATCTGCCAAATCACTCCCCACCATTACGTATGATACCCTTACGATGTAATTCCCAGACTTATCCTTTTCGATCTCTCGCCATCCACCTGCATCTTCTAGACTCTCGCCCTCGTAAATGCTCTTGTACTCTACGCTGACCAGCGGTATATCGCCCTCTATGCGAATTGGCACGCTGAATGCCCCACTGCGTTCGTGCATAGGATTTAGCAATCCGATTAATATCGATGCTAGGATTACTGCAAAAATTCCAATGAGGATCTTTTTCTTCATTCTAGTCTAACGTCTAAGGAATGGCGGCGCCGGGGTCAACTTCCAAAATGATCAGACGGCTTCCTCGGCGTCGCCATCTCCGCCTTGTTCTGCTTCTTTTTGTCATTCTTTGACTGCTACCCGCGTCCTTGTGACTTTGACTGGTGCGCTCTCGGGAACTGCGATTCGTAAACGCTCTTCCATCATCGGATCACCCTCAAACGGATCGCCTCCAAACATGTCACGAAAGCTAAGATCGAAGTATATCGTGTGTCCGCCCAACTGTTTGTATCCTCCCTCGTGCGAGATTGAGACCTTCGAATAGATCATGTGCTTTATCTTCGCCATCTCGGATTCGGGAATCTCGATCTCCCTGCCGAAAGCGGTAATCTTGACGGTATCGATTGATCCCTTGGGTGACTCGATTTGGATGCGGACTCCACCAGCAACTTCGATCCATCCTTTGATATCCGCCGATGCTAAAGGGAGTGGAATCTCTTCCGATCCTAAACAAATGGCCGTCATAAACCCAAGGATAGCAACGAGTTTTTTGATGGTCTTCATTTTCTTGCAGAGACCCTATGGCTGCCCGTTGACCACGGCGCAGCATTTCAGATCCATTCTTTATTGGTTTGAAAGGTGGCGTGTCCGGTTCAATCCGTGGGCTATCCCGAATGAACGGGACCTATCCAACATTCATATGAACAAACAAATGAAAACGAACTCGGACACGCCACGCGCACTCTACCTCGGACTCGACGTCCATAAAGAAAAAACATCCATCGCCATCCTCGAAGCGGAGCGCGACGCCGAGCCACGCCTTTACGGCGAGATCGGCACCACCCAGCACGCACTCGAACGCGCCATCCGTAGGATTGCCAAAAGCAACGGGCGCAAACTCTCCGACCTCCACGTCTGCTACGAGGCGAGCGGATGCGGGTTCTGGATCGCCCGGCGGCTTTTGCAGATGGGCGTCCGCTGCGAGGTCATCGCCCCTTCCCTCATCCCCACCAAGTCCGGCGACCGGGTCAAGACCGACAAGCGCGACGCCATGAAGCTCGCCAAAAACCTCCGCTCCAACGACCTCGTCCCGGTCAACATCCCCGACAGCGTCGACGAGGCCGTCCGCGACCTCTGCCGCGGCCGCACCGATGCCGTCGACGACCTCCGACGCGCCAGGGCCAGGCTCCTCGCCCTGCTCCGCCGACTCGGCTACAAGTACGACGGCAAGACCCACTGGAGCCAGGCGCACATGAACTACCTTCGCGGCCTCAGGATGCCCGACAGCGCCCACCACATCGTCCTCGAGGACAACCTCACCCTCATCGACTTCCATGAGAAACGAGTCGAACGCATCGAGGCGGAAATGCTCAACCTCCTCGGCGGCTGGCAGCGCAAACCCCTCGTCGACGCACTCATGGCCTTCAAGGGCTTCAAGCTCGTCGCCGCCATGGTCACCGTCTCGGAGATCGGCACGTTCAGCCGTTTCGAACACCCCAAGAAGCTCATGGCATTCCTCGGCCTCGTGCCTTCGGAAAACTCCAGCGGGGGCAAACAGAGGCAGGGAGGCATCACCAAATGCGGCAACCCGCACGCCCGCTGGCTCCTGATCGAACAGGCCACCCACTACCGCTACCCGCCCAAAGTCAGCGAACAGCTCTCGCGCCGCCAGACCGGGCAGTCCCGCTGGATCCTGGAGCTTTCATGGAGCACCCAGCTGCGGCTCAGCACCCGCTTCATGTCGCTGGCCAAGCGCAGGCTGCACCACAACAAGATCAAGGTCTCCGTCGCCCGCGAGCTCTGCGCCTTCATCTGGGAGCTGGGCACCAGGATCGAATCCAAAACCCCCGATCAGGAAAACGTCCGAAACCCCCGCCAGGCCCGCCCGCCGCAAGGACCGATAACCGCACCACTCCACCTTCCCTTTTTCAAATCCCCCGGCGTCCCTTGGGGGGGGATTTGAAAAACGAAAGTTTCCGTTACCAGGGACATAAGAAACCACATAAGAAAGAGACATATACCGGTCATCTGCGTTGCAGACCGGGATGGGAAGCGCCAGCCGGCCCAATCCTCGATAGACGTTCTGGGTTAGTTCAGCATTGCTGAATGAGCACCCGTGCAGAGACTGAAACAAGGGCCACAAACGTGAATAAAGAAACTGTTGGAAAGGCTCCGAAAGGAGCAGCCCACGAATAGCAGCATACCAAGCACTAGGCGAGATCAAGGTATCGGTCGCCAGGGAGCTCTGCGCCTTCATCTGGGAGCTTGGCACCAGGATCGAATCCAAGACACCAATCAGGAAAACGTCCGAACCCTCCGCCATGCCCGCCCGCCGCAGGAACCGATAACCGCACCACTCCACCTTCCCTTTTTCAAATCCCCCGGCGTCCCTTGGGGGGGGATTTGAAAAATGAAAGCTTCCGTTACCAGGGACATAAGAAGCCGCATAAGAAAGAGACATATACCGGTCAACTGCGTTGCAGACCGGGATGGGAAGCGCCAGCCGGCCCAATCCTCGATAGACGTTCTGGGTTAGTCCGGCATTGCCGGGCGAGCACCCGTGCAGAGACTGAAACAAGGGCCACAAACGTGAATAAAGAAACTGTTGGAAAGGCTCCGAAAGGAGCAGCCCACGAATAGCAGCATACCAAGCACTAGGCGAACCTGCTGATCACAACTGGATCAAACAACGCCATTCCCATCCCGGCCTACAGCATAGAAAAACCGGAAGAAACCTCATCAGATACCATCGATGACATAGAGAGACTTTTGCCCATTGACAAACAGGCAGCCATAGCAACGTCAAAGCTCTGGCACAGATGGGGCGAGGGGGAGTGTTGATAGCTGTAAAGACTCACGGACTACAATAACGCTCCGCAAACAAGGCCGCCCCATCTGTTGTCCAGCAGCGTCTTGTTCTCCGGTCTTCATTTTCTTCGGCGACGTGATAGAAGGCACGCTGTAGTTACACCAGCCAAGGTCAAAGCGGAAGGCTCCGGAACATGCGCTACCGATATCGATATTCCCGGCTGTGATTCGTATGCCCAGCCATAAAGTGTGATCCCGGCGTATCCTGGCCCCGCACTGATATCAAAATAACCATAATGAATCCCATCGTCTGCGCGGAACTCAAGACCGATAGCCCCGCGTCCGTTGAACTCACTAGCTGATCCAGTACTTAAAACCTGAACAATGCTCATGTCACTGTCATCCCAGAATAAATTATTGAATTCTGATGGTGTTAAAGTCGCTCCAATGATGTAGCCGATTCCCAAAGAAACTGGAGGACCTCCAATATTTGGCGGAGGATCAAGACGTATAACTGCACGATTCAAATCTGGTGTCTGAAACCCAGTTCCAGAAAACGTGCTAACAAACGTGTAATCGACTATGCCGTTGCCGTCCAAATCGATGGGATCATAACGTCCAAAGAACTCGTCACGTATCTCCAATGGTGAAGACAAAGCCGTGATTACCACAGCGGCATGAGCCGCCGGGCCGAAGGCCAAGGCGGCTGCAATGCCTGCGGTGAGTAGTCTGCGGCTCATTGTCCTCTCCTCATGCGCCAGAACAGCTTAGGATTGCCCACACCCGACGTGACGATCACCGAGTTCGTCACGGTCTCAGCTAGAACCGATCCTACATCTGTCCACGTGACTAAATCCGGCGAACTCTGGATCGTGAAAAACGCGCCCGGATCCGCCGTGAAACTCAGAATAAACTCAGTCGCAGTCGGTGATGCCGCCAGAGAGGTGATCGTCGGCAACTCGGGTGTTACGCCGCTAAGGGCGGCGGAAACAACCTGTGTGCTTGGAGCCGGATTGCCCTGTAGCCCGCCTGAGTGAGTGACAGTGATGCGGTAACGGCCAGCCGCAGGACTGGCGATGGAAACCTTCTCAACGTTGTTGCGGTTGTCCACGCCGCGAACTGCGGGTAAAGCGCGAGTCGTCGCGCTCTTGGTCGTCAAATCGGGGTTGAGAGTCCACGGAAGGAAAGTCGAAACAACCGCAGTCGGAGCAGGAAGAGTCGTCACATCCGGGCCAAGATACTCGACTTTCAGGTCGAGATTGTTGACCAGCATTGCGTTCTGCGCGTCCGGTCCGGTAATGGTCGTCAATGCGGGTCCGGGAACATCACTCCATGGCAAAGTGACAGAAAGCGGCTGTGTGCCATCGCACTTTACTACCCATGAAGCCGATTGGCTGGGAGCGAGGCTGAACTCCTTGATGAGGGAGCCGCGTCCGCTTACATGATCTGCATCAACCGCAAGAGCCGCTCTCCGGGCATTCATCACGCCATAGCCAAGGCGGTAGTCCGGTCCTTCCGCTCCCACGTCGTCGCAGGTATTGATCGCAATGGCCTTCAGCGTCGATCCGCGCCACGCCTGCGAAGCAGGTAATGTCGGATAAAGCTGCGCCCTGCGCTGCATCACAAGTCCAAGTGCGCCAGTCACCGCAGGTGCCGAGAAACTGGTGCCTTGGATGCCGACCGAGTAGTTGTTGTTCGTGGCTGAGTTGGGGGCTGTGATGACAGGCGCAAGTGGGCTACCACTCATCAAGCCGAGAGGCTGACGGATCGTCTGCGAAGGTGAGCCAACGGCTACCAAATCCGGCTTGATACGGCCATCGTCAGTCGGACCCGCTCCGCTAAATGATGAAGCGTTGACGACGGAAGTAGGGCCAAAGCCAATGAATAGATTTGACCCGACAGTGTTGAATACATCGTCACAAGAACCAACCGTAAGCACATTCTTTGATGTGCCCGGAGGAGCGACGGTATCGTAGAAACCCGCGTCACCATCATCCCAATCGCGGGGGAAGGTGGTGGCGTTGACGGGCGTCCAAGTAGTCGCTCCGGTTCTGTAGTAGTAGGTTCCCGGAGAGACACCCGGGCCTTCAGTCCGGTCATTCCCGCAGGAATAAACCATTAAGTGCTGAGGAGCTTGCGACTGAAGAAATAGATCAAGCTGCGTTGAGCCAAAATCGAATGGTGAAGGCTGGTCGGGCAGGTAAAATCCAAACTTATGATCCTCTTGAAAACTAGATAAAGTGGCTCCATACCAAACCCACTGAAGGTTTGTTCCAGCTGTTGGATCAATATCCTCACGCCGCCAACCGCACGTTAAACCCCAAGAATGGTTTGCTGCGCGTATGGGTGGATCGGTCGCATTGCCTGCTGCTGCAGCTTCTCTCTCGGCCTTAAAATTCGTGCTAGTCTCGTAAGCAAAAACATTCGCCTGATAGGCGACACCGCGGCTCTCAAAGAACTGCCCAAACAGAGATCCCACGCCGCTAGCGGCCATTGTGCCAGCGACGTTAGTCGCGTGGCTTGTCGGGTCGAGTGCGGCCGCGTCCCTCTGAAAAATCCGTGCCGCACCCATCTCGATATGTGCCGGGCGCACTGCACCGTCTACCTCCCACATTCCGAGGGTTTGGCCAGCACCTGTAAGATTGAGTCCGGTATTGCTCTCAGTGTAAGGCCATGGAAAAAAGCCCGGTAGCGATGAGTTGTTCTGAATCGGCCAAAGCTCGTCCGCGCTGATTCCTGCTGCGGACAAAGTATCATTCGCTTGGATGAAAATCGGACCAAGCGACTCGCCAGCAAGCTTTAGCTTCTTGCCGTCTTCATCCTGAAACACCTTTTCTACCCCATATTTACGGGCAAGGTCATCAAGCGCACGCTCTTTGCCAGCCGTGAGCAACTTAGATGCGGCAGCGTCGCGGCGGAGGGCGGCGGAGCCGTCTTCCGCCTCTACGATCTTCGCATCTGGATCGCTCTGGCCCGGTGGCAGAAGCTGGCGAAGAAGCGGAGCCGCTTCCGTCTTCTTCTTCTCCCATGCTTCTTGAGCGATAACGAGAGCGGCGGCAGCGTCACGCTCGGCTTCTGCGATTTCTTCGGGTGTTAGCTCGCGCGGGAGTGGTCCCGCAACAAAAGGATCACGCCACATAATCATCTCTTCATAGTCCGTCAGCTTGTCGCCGTCGGTATCTATCGATTTGTTCCGATGCTTGAGATCGGGGTGCAGGATGCACCATAGATCATCCCAGCCATCTCCGTCGCCATCGAAGAGCGTTCGCTCCTTCCCGAGGTAGTCTTTTACGGTGATGATGCCGTTCTTCGTATCTTGTTTGGCTTCGTCTTGCGCGTGTGCGTTAAAGGATGTGATGAGCAGTGCGGTTGCTAGAAGCGCGCTGCGTGTTGAGTGTGGACAGGTCATTGTGGTTTGTTGGTTGGTGTGTGTTTGACGGTCTGGGTCTTCATTTCTTGGAGAACGTCAAAGTGATGGCGCACCCACTAGCGGGAGCCAACGTTGATCGAGGGGTTAATGTTGAAACTACGTGGGAGCATCGAGAACAGAGTGGCTAGTGGGTGTTGCCATGCACGGCTTGTTAGCTTTCTTTGATTGCTCTTTCAAGCTGTGCCCACGTGTAAAAGTCGTGCGGTAGGCATCCAAGCGGAACCTCGGTAAAGCGGTAATCAACAAGCGTCTTCCCATCGGCGGCGTATTGGGGTCCAAGGAATAGAATGAAGTCTCCACCCACATTCATCCCGAATGGATCGCCGCGCAACGAATCGTGGTCTCTCATGGGAAGCCGAATGACTACCCTAATCCGCTCCTTCTTGCTGAGCTTGCCCTTGGCCACCTGGAACACCTCTGCCTGAACCACGAACTCCTTGCTCTGATCGCTGATGGCCACGCCGGGCTCTAAAGTGACGATTCTCGCGCGAACGATTATCGGCGCTTGCTTGCATAACTCCGTGAACTGATCGGCAAAGGTGGCTCCCATCCCAGCGCAGGCGAAGAAAGCGATCACGAGGAGCCGACCCACGATGTTCTGAGGAGTGATCATTCTTATGCTAACGTCAAAGTGCTGCCACAGGCTGCCTGGCGGCGCGCTCCGAGTTCAAGGTTGATGGTTGAATTATCATGACGTTTTCGACTCGCTGCGGGCAGCCTGTTGGCAGCCACGCCTTGTTATCCCAGGTTGTGGGTTGTTTGGAGTGGTCCTGAATCCCAACATAATCTCACACTTCGAACCAGAATATATAAATGGTGAGGGTTCCGTCTCCATTATCGACGTATCCGACACGCATGACGTCATCACCGACGCCGTCTGAACCCCCGATGAGGCGGCGTTTGTCAGCATCCCACCAAGCGTCACCGATCCAGTCCACCTTGAATTCGTATCCATCCCGAGTGAACTCGGACGTGTCTACCCTTGAGGTGTCGAACACCTCGTCAATACCCTTCACCCTGACGGTGAACTTGCTCCACATCGCGGCATCCATTCCCCATGGCGAGTAGCGTAGATGCTCATCAATAACCACCAGTCCGGGACGAAGACACATTTTCTCTCGGTGGGAATCAAAATCGCTCAGTTGCCTGTTTATAAAATATACTACACCGGCAATTCCCAGCATGACGACCACAGCGACAATAGTGCCAGCAATGAAGCAGCCGGACTTTCGGCTTTTTTGTCTCTCTTGGTTGTTCGGCATATAGATTTTTCCGTTTTTGGATAACGTCGAAGTGGTGGCACCCGCTACCGGGAGCGCCAGTCCGACTCAGTGTAAAGGGTTCTAATCACGGTTCAATCTCCGACTCGCGGCGGGGTAGCGGGTTGTCCACCCACGCCTTGTTCTCCCGGATTTTTTTCGTTTAGGGCCGCGGCGAGCGAAGGGTTCCGGAAATGCGCAACCAAGACACTGTCCTGAGCTCCAAGTTGGAATTCGTCGGATTCGTTGAGAGTCAGCTCGGAACGCTTCACCCTATAATTGGTGGTGACCTTCACTAGGTGGCTGAAATAGTGGTATTGCGAATCGCTACCACGATACCAAAGTGTGCTCAGACTCCCTCCCGATGTGAACTGTCCAAGGTAAGACGGCTCAACAACGTATCCGCCTGGTCTCAATGCAGGCAATCCTCCCGAACATCCCACGAGCATTGCGATCGAAATTGAACTGACGGCGATACGCAGTTGTCGGTGATTGACCGAAGGCCTTGGTTTAGTGGACGGCATTTTTGGGGAGAACACCTAGCAAAGCCGCGCCGGTATGGACTCTAACCTAATCACACAACTTCCTCGGCGTCGGCTTCTGCGCCTTGTTGTGCTTCTTTGTAACGTATGCAGCAAGGATGGGCTGGAGCCAATCGGCTGGGCCACTCCGACGAATCCAGCTATGCGCGGTCGTCACGGGGCAATTCAGATAGGCTGCAAGCTTCGTAGCTCCCAGGGCAAGGCATTCGTTCCAGGTCATGCGTGGATACTACCCCGAAAAATAAAATGCGCAATGCGTAAAATAATCCTTGCGTTGCCCTACGCAATGCGTATTGTGAACGCATGTCCAACAACAACACCGAAATGAACCGCCAAGACCTAATCAACGAGCTCAAGCAATACGACAACGGATCTATCTGCCGCTCCGACAACGAATGGGATGCAATCAGAATCCGCCAATCTGAAATCTGCGAACTTCTCGAAATCGAATACCCCGAAGACGCATGGCTCTAAACATCTGCGAAACCTGCGCCCGCCCTACCGACTGTAGTAGGGCGGGACGGTGCTTGGGTGATGACTGCCCGACATGCTACGGACAAGGACGGATCGCGGCAATGTGGGATTCCGACCTAGACGGGCGCGACTGCCCAGACTGCGGAGCAACCGGAAAGGCTGATATTTCCGTTTGCGCTGCGATGCGCGGTTCTCTGCACAACGTCCAAGTCCTCCTACACCTGCCCGGGGGCGAGGTTTCGACTGCGGGTTGAAGGTTGAATAATCATGGCGGATTGAACTCGCGGCGGGGCAGGTGTTAGGAGCGACGCCTTGTTGTGCCTGTCTTTTTCCTGCTCTCTTGGAAGCTGGGACTACTCAGGCAAGCTCTTGGCAGTCGAAGGCTTGCGACGCGTCAGTTTGTGGAGTGCTTGGAAGAGGCCTGACAGCGACGCCAAACCCACAGCCGTCCACCCATAAACGGGAACACGGTCAGCGAGAGCGAGAAGACCATCAGCATCCTGTCCGAATGCGGGGGGAATCATCATAAGGACAGGAACAAATGCGAGGACAAGAAAGAGTTTGGCTCCCGCATTGAACCAACCTGGATGCTCTGACGAGGCTAGTGCACTTTCGATGCGTTCTTGGGTTGTGGGCTTTGGTTTCATGCTGGTTGATTTGGAGCTTCAGTTTGGATTACGTGATTGTCTTATGAGTTCGATGCGGTTACTGCAAATAGAGTTAGGGGAGGCGCATGGTCTTTGGTGGGCAGATCAGGGAATTTCTATTCTTTGGCACAACAGATGTATTAGTTCCGCCCAGCTTGTGATATCGGGCGGGATAGTCTTCCAGTATGGGAGCGGGAAATCGCTGGAAGATCAAGGCTTTTCGCGCGGGGGCGTGTCCATATCGGGCGGCGGAGGGTGGCGGTTTTGCGCGGGGTTGCGGTGCGGGCGTTCGTTCCGTCAGGCATCTGTGATGGTCATAGATGGTTGAATACCAGAATTTACGAAGCGTGATGAAAAACCTTGATTGCAAACACCTTTCAAACGAACAGTGTTCTGATGATAGGTTCGCATGCCGACTGGAGATCGGATCTCGAGGCTTCCCGGGATCTCACGGATCAGGAAAAGCAAAACCACGTGTTTTTGGTGGCGTGGTATGAGCACTGGAGGCTGGGGCAGGGTTTGGAGCCGGTCAGGGCATCGGCGGTGAGATTCTGGAATGAGCAGGTGATCACCAAGCCGCGCAAGGATTGGCAGCTGGAGCGCTGGGCGGTGGCGATGCGCTGGCACAGGCGGTGGCTGGAGCTATGTGCTGAGAACGGGCGCGAGCCGCGCTCACTGGGAGAAAGGCTGCACCGTGCGGTGATGCTGGCGGGTGCGCGGCGCGGGCTTGTGAATGGGGTCAGGACTTGCGGATTCACATCCGGCTTGCGTCCTTTCCGGAACCGGCCTGCCACGGGACATGGCAAGACCACTGCGATTTCAGTATCCTGGAGCGATCCACCACATCATGGCCCGCGGAGATGGCGGCAAGGTGATTTTCGAGGACGACGACGACCGCAGGAGCTTCATCCACCGGCTCGGACAGGTTTGCGGTAGCCATGGGGCGGCGTGTCCATGCGTGGGTGCCGATGGGCAACCACTTCCATCTCCTGCTGGAGCCCCCCGGGGAGAACCTTTTTTCCGGGATGAAGCGGCTGAAGGGCACTTTTTGCCGCAGGACTGGATGGAAAAGGTTGCGATTTGACGGAAATTTTTCGGTTTTCTAGTCCGCCCATCTACGCTTCGGTGACCATGCAACGCGAACATGATCGATTCCCCACAAGCCAATCTCTTCATCCCGTGTCTTCTGTGGCAAAAAATCCCCACTACCCTGGCCTTGGCGATCTTAGCGAACTTGGCGGTGAAAAATTATTCCCAACAACCAACAACAAATAGCTTCTAACAAAATGAAACCCTGCCCCAAATACACCTTCGGAGTCGGCGACCGCTTCGCCAACGGCGTGCACGCCCAGCTCAAGGCCTTCATCGCCGCCAAGGAACTCGGAATCGACATCACGCCGGTCTGGAACAAATCGAACCGCGAGCATGACATCATCGGCTCCCAACCGCAATCCACCCGCGACGCCGCCGACAAGGCCGTCGCCGACCTCGGATGGACGGGCGAGTACCTGTTGGATGCCGACCACATCAACCTCAAGACCGTCGACCGTTTCATCGCTCCCTGCGACTTCTTCACCCTCGACGTCGCGGATGACATAGGAGAGGCGGCGGATCCGGCGGATGTTTCAGCGTTCATAGCCCGCCACCCGGAACTCATCGGCACGGTTTCCATCGCGGGGATCGATAAGCCGTTCGAGATCACCCGCGCGGATGTGGAGAAAACCGCGAACCAGTTCCTCAAAGCCACCCAGAAAGCGAAAGCGATTTATGACCATATCGCCGCCGCGAAAGGCACGGATTTCGTGACGGAAGTATCCATGGATGAAACCGACAGCCCGCAAACCCCGCCGGAGCTTCTCGTGATCCTCGCCGCCATCGCCGACCAAGGGATCCCGATCCAAACCATCGCGCCGAAGTTCACCGGCCGCTTTAACAAGGGCGTCGATTACGTCGGCGACACGGCGCAATTCGAGAAGGAATTCAACGACGACCTCGCCGTCATCGCCCACGCGGTCAAGGCCTACGGACTGCCGGAGACCCTCAAACTCTCCGTACATTCCGGCTCCGACAAATTTTCCATCTACCCAGCCATCAAGCGCGCCCTCGCCCGCACCGGCGCCGGACTCCATATCAAGACCGCCGGTACGAACTGGCTGGAGGAAGTCATCGGACTCGCCGAATCCGGCGGCACCGGCCTAGCGCTCGCCAAGGAAATCTACGCCCAGGCGCTCGCCAAAAAGGAAGCGCTCTGCCAGCCCTACGCGACCGTGATCGACATCGATTTCGCGAAACTGCCCTCGGCGGAAACCGTGAACGCATGGACGAGCGAACAATTCACCGGCGCCCTCCGCCACGACCAAAGCAACCCGCTCTACGATCCCAACGTCCGCCAGCTCCTCCACGTCGGCTTCAAGATCGCCGCGATGCTGGGCGACACCTACATCCAGGCTCTCCACGACAACCGCGCCATCGTCTCCCGCTGCGTCACCGAGAACCTGCTCGACCGCCATATGAAGCCGCTTTTCCTGTAATGGGAAGAAGAGCCAACGCCAGGGATTTGTATCTTCAGCCATCGCAAAGCATAGCCCGAAGGGCTGCGCCAAAATCATCGCCTCCATGCGCTGAAATCGGACATTCTTCGCCACCCGGCGGACATGGGAGCAAATTCGATGGCATCGGTCTCCCACCCGATGGCAATTGGATTCCATGGGAAATTTTAAGCCTTTGGAAAACGGCATCGTGGGGGTCGCCACGATCCTTGGTCTCATTGCGTGCGGCGGCTCCGCGTCCGCACAGGACATCCGGGTCACCGGCTCCCTGAGCTCCTTCGCTGGGACGGTCACGCAGGCCGACGTCACCCAACCGTTCTGGGGCACGAGCGATCTGACGGTCGGCTCCTCGGGTTCGGGGACGCTTTCGATCAGCGGCGCGGGGGAGGTCACCCTTGGCGGGATTACAAGCATTAATGGCGGGTTTACCCAGAGCTTGATCGAGGTTATGGGCGGGAAACTTACAACCCAAGGCGAACTGCGCGTATCCGGCGGATCGCTTTCGATCAACAATGGCGGCACGGTCGTCAGCCAGGGGGTCGTTTTCCTTGGTGATAACGGCGCGGGATCGGCCACGGTCACCGGCGGAAGCTGGAGCCTTGGGACCGATCTGCGTGTGGGTTTCTTCGGTGCCGGCAGCCTGGAGATCGGCGGCACGGGATCGGTGATCAGCAACAACGTTTACATCGGGGGACGCACTTCGAACGCCGACAGCGTGGCGCGGATCAACGCAGGGAGCTGGAACAACGTGACCAATATCCTCGTCGGCTCCGGATTGAATCAGAGCCGGGGCACCTTGGAGGTGGGTGGGACAGCGAATGTCACCACGGGAGGTGTGATCGTCGGCCTCGATGCGAACACCACGGGCATTTTCCGCCTGAACGGCGGGATCCTGAGCACGAACCAGGTCTCCAAAGGTGCCGGTGCGGGCTCCGTTTCCTTCGATGGCGGCACGCTGCGCCTGCTTCAGAACCAGTCCGCCCTTTTCAGCGGCTTCGCTCCCGGTGAACTCACCCTGAATGCCGGTGGTGGGAAAATCGATACCAACGGTTTCGCGGTGGCGACGGATCGCGTTTTTTCCGGCGCGGGCGGGCTTACGAAATCCGGCACCGGCACCCTCACCCTGAGCGGTGCAAACTCTTACACCGGCACCACCTCCATCGAGGCGGGGACTCTCGCGCTCAACGGCGGCCAGGCCTTGGGCGACTCCAGCGCCGTGGTGATGACGGGCGGCACCCTGCTGCTCAACGCTTCGGAAACCATCGGCTCGCTTGCCGGCGCGACGGGTTCCGTGAGTCTTAACGGGCAAACGCTCACCACCGGTGCCAACAACGGAACGTCGACTTTCGGCGGTATCATTTCGGGCAGCGGCGGCCTCACCAAGGCCGGCACCGGCACCTTTGCTCTCACCGCCGCGAACACCTTTGCGGGAAATACCATGGTGCGCGGCGGAGTCCTCCGGGCGGAGGGTGCGGGCGCGTTCAACACCCCCGGCCACACCCTTTCCGTGGGGGTTGACAGCGGTGACAACGGAACCTTCGAGCTGGCGGGCGGGGCGAATACCTTCGGCTCGGTCGCCGTGGGCGTGAACAGCGGAGCCACCGGTGCGCTGCGGCTGCTTGGCGGCTCGCTTTCCACTTTCCAGATTTCCAAGGGCGCGGGCAGCGGCTCCCTGCTGTTCGACGGCGCTCTCCTGCGCGCCACGGCGAACAACGGCAATTTCTTGAGCGGCTTCGGGGCGGGAGATGTACAGATCGGCGCGGGCGGCGTCCGGATCGACGACCAGAGCTTCAGCGTCGGCGTGACAGCAGGGATCGGCGGCAGCGGCGGGCTGACGAAAGGAGGGAGCGGAACGCTGACTCTTTCCGGCAGCAATGCCTATACCGGCACCACCACCGTGGAGGGCGGAGTCCTCGCGTTGGGCGGTGGCGCGGCCATCAGCGATTCCGGAGCCGTCCACCTCGCCGGGGGCACCCTCCGCCTCCTTTCCGGGGAAACCATCGGCTCACTCTCCGGCGCGGCTGGCACGCTGCTGGATCTCTCATCGGCGGGGCTGACGGTCGGCTCCAACAACGCCACCACGACTTTCTCCGGCAACATCAGCGGCGGCAACAGCTTCATCAAGGTGGGCGGCGGGACGATGACCCTTGATGGCGCCACAAACACCACGGCGAGCAACTTCATCCGCGAAGGCACCCTGCGCGTGACATCAGGCGGCTCCTTCTTCCAGCCGAGAACCACCTCACAACTGGTGAACATTTTTCTCAATATCGGATCCCTTACCGGTGATCCGGCGACATTCCTGATCGACGGAACCGGGACCTTCTCAGGCGGAGCCAATGTGCGGGTGGGGGACGCCCTCGGATACAACGGTCTCCTTGCCATCGACGGCGGGTCTTTCACGGCGGGCAACCTCTCGGTCGGCTACGAGGCTAACGGAAATCTCCGGGTTGCATCAGGCGCGGTGGTCAACGCCAATACCTTCCTACTGGGCGACAGGGCCAGCGGCAGCGGCTCCGCCACCATCAACGGAACCCTCAACATGACCGGCGGGTCGGGAATCATCGTGGGGCTGAACGGATCCGGCGCCCTCACCATCGGCAACGGCGGGTTGGTGAATGCGCCTTCGGTAGGTCTCGGCGCGTTTTCCGGCTCGTCAGGCTCGGTTCTTCTTTCGGCAGGCGGTGTCCTTCAGACCGGACAGATCGGAGGAGCCGCCGGAACGGCCTTCACCTTCGACGGAGGAACGCTACGCATCACGGGCAACCAAAGCATCCTCTTCGGCAGCTTGGGCACATTGCCACCGGCCATCACCGGAAACGGAGGCATCATCGATACCCAGGCCTTCGCCGTGGCGACCAACGCGGGCTTCACCGGCGCGGGCGGCCTCATCAAGAGGGGCAGCGGCTCCCTGACCCTCAACGGGGTGGCTGGAAACACCGGCACCACCACGGTCGATGCCGGTTTGCTCATTTTGGGCGGCGGCGACGCCATTCACGATACCGCCCCCATCATCGTGAAGGGTGGTGGTAGCGTCCGCCTCGAAGCCAGCGAAACGATAGGCTCCCTTGCCGGCCTCGAGGCTTCCGGTCTTGTTCTCAATGGTGGCAGCACCCTCACCACCGGTGGGAATCACAATACGACCGCTTATTTGGGCAGCATCACCGGCACCGGCTCATTGGTCAAAACCGGCACCGGCACCCTGACCCTCGAAGGCGTTGTCTCGCACGGGGCGGGCACCACGGTGAGGGGCGGCGCGCTTAGCATCGCAGGAAACGGCTCCCTCACGCATGCTGCCCCCATCGTCGTTGGCTCGCAGAGTGGGGATATCGCCCTGTTCGTCGCGGGTGGTTCTGCCGAGGTCACCACCGATGCGTTCGTGCTCGGTGCGGTAGGCGGCTCTTCAGGAACGCTTGGGCTCAATGGGGGCCGCATCACTGTTGGCCAAGTCTTGGCAGGCGGCGGGGGAGCGGGTGTGAGCTTTAACGGCGGCATTCTCCGTCTCGCGGGAAATCAGGGAAATCTTTTTTCAGGTTTCGGCTCCAGTGGGATCACCCTGGGCGCAGGTGGCGGCACACTGGATACCCAGGGATTTGACGTCGCCCCCGCGGTGCCCCTTTCCGGCACAGGCGCGCTCACCAAGGCTGGCACGGGGCGGCTCACTCTCGTAGGCGCGAACACCTATTCCGGCGGCACCGTCATCCAAGCCGGCACCCTGCGGATCGGGACGGGCGCATCGATTTCGGGAAACGTAAGCAACAGTGGATCGCTCGTTTTCGAGCGCACGGATGCCCACATTTTCGGTGGGGACATCTCCGGTTCCGGCTCCCTTAGCAAGACCGGCACCGGCACCCTCACCCTCGGCGGAAACAGCAGCTACACCGGCGGCACTACCATCCAACAGGGCACCGTGATCGCCGGCCATGCCAACGCCCTCGGCACCGGCACGGTCACCTTGCAAGGAGGGAGCCTGCGGGTGGAAACGGCCAATCTCGCCACCGGCGTCATCACCGTGGGCAACGGCTCCGCCACCGTCACCGGCAGCACCGCCGCCGCCCTCAGCAGCAACTTCATCGAGATCGGCAGCAACGGCACCGGCACCCTCGACATCACGAACCGGGGAACCGTCCGCTCGACCACCTCCTTCGTTGCCGGGATCAACGGAACCGGGAACGGAGCCGTCACGCTTGACGGGCAGTTTTCCAACCTCCAGGTCGGCACATTCGCCGGGCTCGGCTTCACCCCGGGCACGAGCGGCAGCATCACCCTCAACAACGCCTCGAATGCCACGGTGGCGCAGTTTGCGCTCGTGGGCGGCGAAGGTTCCGGGACCCTGTCCGTGCACGGCGGATCCTTGTTCCGGACAGAACAGGATCTGAACATCGGCTTTGGGGCGGCAAGTGTCGGTGCGCTCAATGTCCAATCCGGGGGCCTTGTCACCACGCGGGGAAATGCCTACAGCGGCTTTGCGGGACAAGGCAGCGCCAGCCTGGAAAACGGCAGCCGCTGGGACATCACCGGTTTCGCGGAGGTCGCCCACGCGTCCACCGGCTCCCTTGCCATCGCCAGCGGGAGCGTCGTGAATGTGGGTTCATCGCTGGCCATTGGCGTTGGCGCTGCGGCCAATGGTCAGGTCAGTGTGAGCGGTGTCAGCACTTCGCTCAATACCGGGAGCATCCTCGTCGGGCAGGCCGGGCAGGGCTCGCTCTCGATCACGGACCGATCCTTGGTTTCCGCGAGCGGACCCATCACCATCGGCGGCCTGGCAGGCGGCGCGGGAACGCTGAACATCAGCTCCGGCAGTATCCTTTCCGTAGGCGGGACGGACGGGCTTCGCGGCGGCGCGGGAACCCACAGCGTCAGCCTGTCCGCCAGCACCCTCCGGGTCATCGGCTCCTCCCTCACCTCCTCGCTGGACATGGCACTGGCACAGCAGGTCGTGTTCGATACCAATGGCTTCAACAACACGCTCAACGGCAGGCTCACCGGCAGCAGCTCCGTGCGGAAAATCGGCGCCGGCACCCTCACCCTCGGCGGGGACAACAGCTTCGACGGCGGCCTCACCGTGGCGGCGGGGAACCTCTCCCTGACCAGTGCCAACGCCGTCGGCACCGGCACCCTGACGCTCCTCGCCGGAAGCACGAACCTCGGCGGCGCGACCCCGAACATTTCCAAAATCATCTTCAACGGCGGCATCCTCAGCGGCGGCTCCACCTCCAACGTCGGCGCCTTCGAAGCCCGCACCGGATCGCTCACCTACGATCTCACCGGAGCCGCCGCCCTCACGAAAACAGGCACCGGCACCTTCGCCCTCAGCGGAAACAGCAGCTTCACCGGTGGGGTCAACCTCCAGAACGGCACACTCAGCATCGACTCCGGCACCGCCCTAGGAGCCAGCAGCGGAGTGCTCAGCCTCGAGGGAGGCGTCCTCAGGACGACCGGCTCCTCCACCACCCAGCAGTCCGTCCTTGTTTCGGTTCCGGAAAGCATCGTCGAAACCCAGGCGAACCTCACCTTCAACGGCCCGGTCTCCGGCAGCGGATCCTTCCGGAAAACCGGCTCCGCCAACCTCACCCTGGGCGGCGAAAACACCTTTGCCGGAGGCCTTGTCCTCGCGGCCGGAAGTCTTGCGATCACCCACGCCAACGCCATGGGTCCGGGCACCCTGACCTTGCTGGCCGGCAGCGCCGATCTCGGCGGCGTGACCCCGAACATTTCCAAAATCATCTTCGACGGCGGCATCCTCAGCGGCGGCTCCACCTCCAACGTCGGAGCCTTCGAAGCCCGCAGCGGATCGCTCACCTACGATCTCTCGGGAGCCGCCGCCCTTACGAAAACCGGCAGCGGCACCTTCAGCCTTGGCGGAAACAGCAGCTTCACCGGCGGGGTCTTTCTCCAGGGCGGTGTCCTCAGCATCGATTCCGGCAGCGCCCTCGGGGCGAGCGGCGGGTTGGTCAATTTCGAGGGAGGCAGCCTGAGGACGACCGCAGCCTCCACCTCGCTGCAGGACTTTTTCATTCCGGTCACGGGCGGCATGATCGACACCCAGGCGGATCTCACCCTCGCGGGC
Source organism: Akkermansiaceae bacterium (assembly GCA_017798145.1). Lineage (NCBI taxonomy): Bacteria > Pseudomonadati > Verrucomicrobiota > Verrucomicrobiia > Verrucomicrobiales > Akkermansiaceae > Akkermansiaceae bacterium. Next base: position 182,678 of record CP059069.1, read on the forward strand.
ACGCTGACCGGCAGCGGGCTTTTCACCAAATCCGGAGAAGCCAGCCTGATCATAAGCGGCGAGAGCACCCATACCGGCACGTTCCATTTGACGGCTGGAACCGTTCAGATCGGAAACGGCGGCACTACCGGATCGCTCGCTTCCGAGAGTTTCACCGGCAACGGCATCGTGCGGTTCAACCGCGCCGACAACGTGACCCTGAACAACGTGATTTCGGGTCGCAACCAGGTTATCAAGGATGGCCCGGGCACCCTCACCCTCGCGGGCGTAAACCCCTACGCTGGCTCCACCTCGGTCATTGGTGGCACCCTTGCGATCTCCGGCTCGCTCACTGCGGGAAGAACGATCAATGTAGCCGGTGCCTCCACCTTTGAGATCGTTGACGGAGGATTCGTGAGAAGCGAAAACACAAGAATCGGCACAACCGCCGGATCCAACGCATTTGCGGTTGCGAGCGGGGGGACCTGGAACGAGTTTGTGATCGATGTTGGTCCGATCGGCGGCGGCACCGGCACTCTGCGGATCGGCGGCAGCGCCGTGGTAACAACAGGTGACCTGAACATCGGCTCGGCGTCAGGATCGAACGGTTTGGTTGAGATGGATTCCGGCCGGCTTACCGCCAGCCAGACCACTGTGGGCGGGTCATTTCTGGGCTCTAGTGGAGAGGGAGCCACGGGAAGCGGTAGCCTTGAAATCGGCGGCACCGCGGATTTTTCGTCCGGTTCCCTGTTCGTCGGCTCGGCATCCGAGGGCAGCGCGAGATTCACCGGTGGGACGACCAACGCGTCTCTCATCCTCGTGGGATTGTTTGGATCAGGAAGCATGGATGTCAGCGGAACGGCTCGCGTTTTGTCAAACTCCCTAACCGTTGGACTTTTCCGTAACGGCGTGATGGATGTCAGCGGCGGTTCGGTGGAAAGCCCCCAATTTTTCATCGGCAGCAACGCTTCCGGAACCGTGAACATCAGCGGCACGGGTGAGGTGATTGCCGGAATGACCCAAATGGCTGGAGCATCGGGATCGTCCGCAGCGCTTAACCTCCTTGGAGGGCGGTTGACCACCGCGGGATTCGCGAATCCCGTGGGCTCCTCCGCCATTGGCTTTGCTGGGGGCACGCTACGGCTTTCCGCCAATCAGGCGGATCTTTTCAGCGGCTTCGCGCCCGGGACGGTGAGCCTCGGCACCGGCGGCGGCACCATCGATACCCAAGGCTTCAGCGTTTCCACCCAATACAACCTCGGCGGCAGCGGCTCGCTGACCAAGCGGGGCAGCGGAACCCTCACCCTCGGCGGGGCGAACACCTACGGCGGCATCACGACGGTGAGCAGCGGTGCGTTGCTGATCGCAGGCTCCCTGCAAAGCCCTGTCATCCACATCGAATCCGGCGGCACACTCGGCGGATCGGGAACCATCCTTGGCGATGTGAACGTGATGGCAGGGGGCGCCCTCTCGCCAGGCAGCAGCCCCGGCACCCTCAGCACCGGCTCGCAAACCTGGGCGGGCGGAGGCAGCTACATCTGGGAAATGAGCGATGTCCTCGCGGGAAAAGGCATGCCGCAGGGCTGGGACTGGATGTCCCTCAGCGGCGCGCTGAACATCACCGCCACCACGTCCACCCCGTTCAACATCAACATCACCTCCCTCGCACTCGGCAACTCGCCGGGTCAGGTGCACAACTTCTCGGACTCGACGGCTTATTCGTGGATCATCGCCAGTGCATCCGGGGGGATCAACGGCTTCGACGCCTCCGCCTTCAATCTCGTAACCTCCGGCTTCGCGAACCCGCATACCGGCAGCTTCGGCATCGGCTCGGACGGCAGCGATATCTTCCTCACCTACACCCCCATCCCGGAGCCATCCTCCTCCCTCGCCCTCATGCTCGGCGCGATGCTCACCACGCTCCGGCGCAAAAGGCCAATCACCGGGAAATGAGGCCGCGTTCCCCGTCTCTCGAGCCGTATCTCTTCCGGTAGCACCTTGAAAGGTACCCCGGCGTCAGGCCCACCTCCGCCGCGACCTCGGAAAACGTCGCAAAGCGCTTGCAGCAGATCAGCTCGTGGGCGCGCTGCAGCCGCCGCGAGAGGATCACCGCAGACGGCGATTCCCCGGCGATCCCGATCACCTTGCGCCGAAGCTGCCTGTCGCTATAGCCGATCTGCTGCGCCAGCACCGCCACGGTGAAATCCGGAGAGGAAAGCCGCGCGTCGATGTGCGCGATCAGATCCTCCCACCACAGGGCGTTCCCGTCGTTTTCCCGGAAACCCGCAGGCAGCCGCACCCGCAGCCGCTGGTGCAGTTCGGCGATCGAAAACGGCTTGGAAAGGTAATCGTCCGCACCCGCCGCCAGCCCCTCCACCCTGTGATCCACCCCGCCCTTTGCGGAAAGCAGCACCACCGGCACTTTCCCCCACTTCGGCATCGCCCGCAGCCTGCGGCAGAATTCCAGTCCGTCGATCTGCGGCATCATCACATCGGAGAGGATGATGTCCGGCTTCGCCTTCCCCAATATCTCCAGCGCCTCCGCCCCGTTTCCGGCCACCTCCACGCGATAGAATCCCTCCAGATGCAGCCGCAGATACGTCCGCATGTCGAAGTTGTCCTCCACCAGCAAAAGCCTCGGCGCGTCATCCATCGCCCCGTTTCTCGCGTGCAACGGGCTCGTGCCGCCCACCGCCAATGGCCGCGGCACGGGCGGGGCGGAGAGATCCACATCCTCGGGATCGAAGTGCTCGCAGCCCGTCGGCAGGGTGAAACGGAACACGCTGCCCTTGCCCGCCTCGCTCTGCACGGAGATGCGCCCGCCGTGCAGCTCCACCATCTCCCGCGCGATCGCCAGCCCTATCCCCATGCCTTCCCTGGCCCGGTTTGCCCCGGAATCCCCTTGGTAAAACCTCTCGAAAACCCGCCCGAGCGTCTGCTCGTCCATGCCGATCCCCTCATCGGAGACCACCACCTCCGCCAACCCGCCTTCCCCCGGAGCGACGTGCACCCGCACCTTGGAGCCCTGCCCGGAAAATTTAAGCGCGTTCCCGATCAGGTTGCAGAGCACTTTTTCCAGCTTGGATTCATCAAAGAAAACCTCGCAAACCTCGGGGGCCGAAAACTCAAGCGCGATTCCCCGCTCACCCGCTGCCGCCACGAAATCATCCGCGATCTCCCTCGCGAAGCCGGCCAGATCCCGCCGCTTCACGTTCAGCGAAAACGCCCCCGCATCCAGCAACGCCAGATCGATCAGCTCGGTCAGCAGCCCGTCGAGCCTGCCGATGTTCCGCGCGACCATCTGCCAGGCCGCCGCCCGCGCCGCATCCGGTTCCTCCCCGTTCTCCAGATCCGCCAGCGGCCCGCGGATGAGCGCCAGCGGGGTCTTGATCTCGTGGGTCAGGTTCGCCAGCCAGTTGCTCTGCCGCCGGTAGGTTTCCTCCGCCGCCGCCTTCGCCCGCCGCAGCTCGCGCTCCGTTTCCAGACGCCCGGTCACATCCCGGAAATTGTTCACCAAGCCGCCGATCCGCGGGTCATCCGTCGCGTTGAGCACCGTCCCCTCCAGATAGATGTAGTGCCCCGCCTTGTGGCGGAAACGCACGATCTCCGTCTCCACGATCCCCGGTCCCTCCGCGAGGTGCGCGAAGCGCGGCATCACCCGCTCCATGTCATCCGGGTGGCAGAAATCGAACAGGTTTTTCCCCTCCATCTCCTCCGCCCGGTAGCCGTGGATGCGCTCGTTCGAGGGGCTTTCATACAGGATGTTCGCTCCCGTATCGAAGATCGATATCCCCTCGGCCGACCTCTCTATGAGCGCATGGAAATGCCGTCCCTCGCGCAGCATGCGCTCGGTTGCCTGGTGCCCTGCGGTCACATCCTCCGAATTGAGGAAATCCCCGTGCCGCCGCAGCCGCAGCCAGCGCTTCCCGCCTTCCGCCGCCGCCACGAGCGCGGTCCCGTCGCAGCCATCCCACCAGAGCATCGCGGACTCCACGTCGTCCAGCGCCAGTTCCTCAGGCCAGAGTCCGCCGGATCGCCCCTCCAGGCGTCCCGCGACGACATGACAAAGCGAAAGACCGGGAAAAACCATCTGATCCGGGCAGCCGTTGGCGATCTCATCCATTTTGCTCACGGACAACACATCGCCCCAATCATGGGGATTTCACTTAATTTATCGCACGCATCCGTACATTTGGCCGGGGTTGCCCCTCCGTGAGAACCCGGCTCGGGGAGCGCCTCGGTCTCGTATGTGATGGGCGTGGCGGGTGGACGGGGATTTTTCGGTTTTCCAGTCGGTGCATTTCCGCTTCGCTCCGGGAAGGAGAAGCGTGCGTCCCGCCGCTTTTCCACAACCCGGGCCATCTCCTTGTCCTCCGCAAAGGGGCTGGAAGCACCCTTCTCCATAACCATGATCGACTCCCACCATCATCTCTGGCGCTACTCGAAGGAGGAATATCCTTGGATCCCCGAGGGCTCGCCGCTTGCGCAAGACCAGCTCATTCCCGAACTCGAAACCGTTGCATCCGAATCCGGCGTGACGGGAACCGTCGTTGTCCAAGCCCGACAAGTCACCGGGGAATCCGATTTCCTGCTCTCGCTTGCGGATCAAACGGATCGCATCAAGGCGGTCGTCGGCTGGGTGCCGCTGATCGATGAAAACGTATCCGAGGAACTCGCCCGGCTTTCGCCGCATCCGAAGTTCAATGCCGTCCGCCACGTGCTCCAGGAAGAGCCCGACGAATATTTCCTCCGCGACGATTTCCACCGCGGACTGTCTCAGCTACCGTCCTTCGGACTGAACTTCGATCTTCTCATCTTCCAGCGGCAACTTCCCGTTGCCATCCAGCTTGTGGATCGCCAGCCGGATCTGCCCATCGTCCTCAACCACATCGCAAAGCCGGAAGCCCGCAACGGTCGGGTCGAATCCGGATGGCGCGAGGGCATGAAGGAAATCGCGAAGCGCGAGAACGTGGTCGGCGTGAAGTTCTCGGGACTGCTCACCGAGTTTCCCGAGGGCGAAGGCGATGCCGAAACCGTCTCCGCGTATTTCCACGAAACGCTCGAAATATTTGGAGCCGACCGGGTCATGTTCGGCACGGATTGGCCGGTTTGCTTGCTACGCACCGGCTACAAATCTTGGGCGGACACCGTCCGCAATCTCGCGGAAGGCCTTTCCGAACGTGATGCGATCCTTTCGGGAAACGCCGCACGCTGCTACGGGATTGCCTGAAATTCAGGGATGGAGTTCGATGGGAGGCACATCCTCCTCGCTCAACACCTCGTTCTCATGTGGTTTCGGAGGCTTGGAGCCCTCGATGAATTCGTAATGATCTAGGCCTTCGAAGAACCCTTCGAGGCCTTTTCCCTGCGCATGGTAGAGACGTGGGCGGGAATGGAGCTGCCTGAGGACACGGTCCGCATCCCCTGCCAGCACCGAAAGGTTCCTGCCGCGCACCGCGGAAATGTCGTTTCCGTATGTGCCGAAATAAAAGATGCGCGAGGGATCGATCCCCCACCGGTTCTCAAGATAGCGGAGCGCGACATCCTTTCCGCTGCGGATCGGGATCACATCGACGAATGCCTTCGCGGTCACGATCACCTTTGCGGAAATGCCCCTTTCCCGGAGCCTGCGCTGCAGGGCAAGCCTACCGGAGGCATGGTTCGCATCCATGAGGAACGACACCTTGAACTGGTGCTGGAAGCGCTCCTCCTGCATGCTCAAGCCTTCAACGGAGGAAAGCGCCTCGACAACCGCGCCACGGTTCCATCGGGTGCCGATCTGGTTCTGCCAGCGCTCGTCGGGAACACCGCTCTCGCCGTAGCGGATCTCGGCGCCGAGCCCGGAGATCACGAAACCCGGCAAAGGCATCCCGCAGCGCCGGATCACCTCCCATGCCTCGTCGAATGAGAGCCCTGTTGCGATGCCGAAACCGATCGGCTGATCCGTGAACACACGGTTCCAGCGCTCGACCAAGTCGGGAGGTTGGTCCTCGATGCGCGGCAAGAGATCCATGACCACCCAGCGTTCGCGTTCCACAAGCGATCCACGGGATTTGCTGCCGCGGACAACCGGTTTAGGTGGCAGGATCCGGAAAACCTCGGTCAGGTAGGTATCGACGTGCGCGGCCCATGAGTAGTGGTTCCTCACCTCCAGATGGCCCGTTTCGGAAAGTTCCCTCTGACTTGCCGGATCGGAAAGGATTGCCTCGATGGCATCGCCCATCGCCTTCTCGTCGAGCGGGTCGACAAGCGTGCCGTTCCGGCAGTTTGCGATGATATCGCGTGGCCCGCCGTCGTGGGTTGCAACAAGCGGCAGGCCAGCTGCAGCGGCTTCCAGAAGCGTTAGCCCGAAGGGTTCCGTGAAGGCTGGGTTGACGAACACACCCTTGCGCTCGGAAGCCCAGCGGTAGAAACCGGCGACCTCCGGCGCCTTGTGGGTCTTCGGATATGCGATGGAGCCATAGAGGCCTGCGTCGTCGAAAGTCCTGAGGAGTTCGAGCCACACCTTGCGTGTTCCCGGGGGGAGTTTGTCTAGCGTTTCACGGTTGCCCCCGATCACGATCAGGTTCGCGTTTTCACGGAGCCATTCGTTTCCGGCGAAGGCGCGGACGAGGCCTGGGAGATTCTTGCGCTCGTCGGCTCGCGCGATCGTCAGCACGGCGGGCTTTGAGGCATCCTGGAGAAACGGGGCGAGCTTCGCATCGATCGCCGATGCCATTTCAGGCGCGCCCGGCCCGTCGAAGCGGGACAGGTCGACCCCGGGAGGGATCACGCGCATGCGGCTCTCGGAGTGCTGGTCGTAGAGGGCGTATTGCTCATCCACTTCCTGGCGGGTGCTGGTGCATACCATGCTCGCGGCATCGAGGCTGAGTTCCTCGGCCTCGATGCGGGCGGCGAGGTTGTAGCGTTTTTCCATTTCCTCCGCATCGACGCCTCCCTCGACCAGCCGCTGTCGCTTGACCCGGCCGAGCGAGTGGCCGGTGAAAACAAACGGGCAACCGAGCACGGCCGCGATCTGCCTGCCGACGTAGCCTGCATCGGCGTAGTGGGCATGGATCAGGTCGGGCACGCGTTTTTCCCTGCGCAGGTAGGCAAGGGTGCCGTCGATGAAGGCATCGAGGTGCCGCCACATGACCTCCTTGCGGAGGTAGCGCCGCGGGCCGGCCTCGATGCGGATGATGTCAGCGTTTTCATCGAGGATTTCCCGCAGCTCCGCGTAGTCCGGGGAAAGCTTGGGATCGAACACCCGCCGGGTGACCAGGGAAACGCGCCCGACGCGTCCATCCTTCGCCAAGGCCTTGACGAGTTCCAATACATAGAGGCACTGCCCGCCCGTATCGGGATCACGCCCGAGTTCCATGTCCTTGCCGCGGATCAGGCCATGGATGGAGATGTGGATGATATCCAGCTTCCTCGTCTCCGTGAAATCGATGTTCGCGCTCATGAGGCAGACGGGTGTTGCTTCTTCGCCGGGAGGATTTCGGGGAAAACCCCGTAATGCAAAAGGCCTTCGAGGACGCCCGCCGCGCATTTTCCGGATGCATGATATGCCCGTGCCTCGCCAAGTATCCCAAGCAATTCCGGCTCCGCGTTCCCCGGTGCGATGCCGCGCACGCCATCGAGCAGGAACATCGAGGAATCGTTCCCGGTGTCGCCCGCCACGACGATCTCGTCGGATCCGATGCCGAGGTGGGCGCAGAGCCAGGTGACGGCGTTGCCCTTGTTCGCGCGCAGGGGCAGGATGTCGAGGTCGCGCGAGGAGGAATAGATTGCCTGGGCATCCACACCCGCCGCGTGGATCTCCTTTTGAAGCTCCGTGATGTCGCCCATGGTTCTGCCATGCCAGAACCAGCTGTTCTTCCAAGCGTGCTGCTGCTCGGGAGGCTGCTCGGTGATATCCGGTTTCCTGGAAACAATCCGCCTGGCCATTTCAAGGTCCCAGCCCTCGTTGAGGGCTTCCGCGAAGCCGTCCATCATGCCGCCGGAGGAAACATCGTAGATCATCGTCCCCACGCCGGTGATGTAATAGTCCGGCTCAGGCAGGCCGGAAATTTTGATCATGCGCTGCGCGTCGCCATGCAGGCGTCCGGTGCTGTAAACCAAAACAGGCCGCAGCGTCCCGCCGGACATCCATGTTTCCGCAAAATCCGCCGTGGCTTCCGGGACACCCAAGAGGGTTCCGTCAAGATCCGAGCAAAACAGCCGGACGTTCTTTTCCTGTGACATCGCGCCAAGGCTAACACCCCTTGGCAAAGCCCTCAAGGGATTCCCCCTAACAGATCATTCCGCGGTGGGTGGCGCGCCATCCTCGGGTGGCTTCGGGAGCAGATCCGTCCAGGCATGGAGTTCGTAGCCATTGCCAAGCCCGCCGATTTCCTGCAGCAGCTCGTGGCATTTTTGACGCCATGCCTCGTAATCCGGCGGCCCGGCCTTGGGCTCGCGGGTGCCGGGGAAAACCACGTAGCTCACGCTGAGATCGGAGACCGGGCGGCTGTAGGGGCTGGCCCTGTCGTTGATTTCCTTGGCGAGCCGCAGCGAGGCCTCGCCCACCTTGAAGGTTGGGCCGCCGTCGCCGACGATGCACGGGTAGGCTTTCCCCGCATGGATGACGACCGCGTAATCCCCGACTTTCGGGGCGTAGGGGTCGCTGCGGTCGGTGAGCAGGTTCACGGGGATGACGATGAAGGGGTCGTACTCGGCGATGAGGTAGCTGCGGGCTTTGAGGTCGGAGATGCCGCGCCTGAGCATGGCGATCCGATCCGTCAGCCAGCGTTTGCGGTCGGCGGTGGTGGCGGGATCCTTGAGTTCCTTGGTGCCGTTCTCGATGCGTTTTTCCCAGCCGGCGACCATGGGGTTGGGGGTCTTGGTGCGTTTCGGCCAGCCGTAGCTGGTGAAGGGTTGGTAGTGGGTGGAGTTGACGATGGAATCCGGCATCGTGGCGAGGCGGTCGCCATCGGAGCCGTCGGAGACCACATCCATTTCCGCCTGCATGAAGAACACCTTGCGCCCGCCTGCGGAGCGGAGATGGAGGATGGTGTTGCAGTCGAAGACGTTGTGTTTGGTCAGGAGTTCGTTGAGGGCGTTCGCGTCACGGCGGATGCGTTCCGACTTGTTCTTGTAGAGTGTGACGTACCAGGGGGAGATTTTCGCATCCGGGAGCATTTTCGTGAGGCCGGGGAGGATTTCGGAGAGCTTGGGGTGCCCTTTTCCAGGTTCCGAGATGTCTTGTGCGGCCTTCGGGAGGCGGAGTTTCAGCTGGTAGCTGGCGGTGAAGCTGTCCTCGAGCTTCCTTTCCACAACAGCGGTCTGCCCCTGTGAGAAAACCACCTCTGTCTCAAACGGGATGCCGATGCCGAGCTTCCTCACGTCGGTCACTTTTCCCTGCGGCATGACAGGTGCGGGCGGGGCTGGCTCGGAGGGTTTCACCGGCTGCTTCGTCGGCTTGAGGGCGGCGAGCTCGGCCTTGAGCTTTTCGTCATATTCCGTGCGCAGCCGCTGCTCGATCTGGAGGGCGAGGGTTTCCTGTTCGGCATCATCCGCAGCCTGGGGTGCACTGCGCAGGATCTCCTTGAGGTGACGGCTGATCTTCCCGGGGATGCTCGTGAAAAGCAGGCCGACTCCAGCCAGCACCAGGATCACAAAGCCGATGCCGAACCACGGGATGCCTTTCCCGCCGCTTCCCCTGTGCACATTCTTGCCTTCCATGGGGCAAACACTAGACACGGCAGGCGGTGTGAATCAACCGATCTTCTCCTCTCCCTGCTTGCCAGCATGGCAGGCATTCCGCATCCTCGCCCGCGTGTCCCAGTCCGCCGAGAAAGCCTTCGAACTCATCAAATCCGCCCATGGCAGGGGAAGGCTGGCCCATGCGTTCCTGATCACCGGGGCGGAAGGCTGCGGTAAAGAGGAGCTCGCCTCGAAAATCATTTCCCTTTTGAACGGAAGCGGCGATTCCGGCGGGATGGATCTTTTCGGCGATCCTGTGGAGGAAAAAACTCCTCCGCTCGATGAGCAGGAAGGCGGATGGGTGCGCATCATCCGACCCCGCTCGAAAAGCCGCCAGATCACCCGCGACGATATCCGTGACCTAGAGCACACCCTCCATCTCGCCGCGCCTAAGGGTGAGACCAAGATCGGGGTGATCGCGGATGCCGACAGGATGAACGAGAATGCCGAGAACGCTTTCCTGAAAACGCTCGAGGAGCCACCGGATCGCACTTTGCTGATGCTGCTTTCCACCAAGCCGCAGCGTTTGCTGCCGACGATCCTTTCCCGTTGCGTGCAGGTGAAGCTGAGCGGCGGGCGGCCGCTCGGAGAGGGCGGGGGGGATGAGCTGGTCGCGGAGCTCAACAAGGTCGCGGGGCGTGGCTTCGGCACCCCCATGGCGGCGCTCCACATGAAGGCGGTTTTCAGTGATTTCCTTGCCGAGAAAAAAGCCGATGCCGAGGCGGCCGCGAAGGCAGCCGCCAAGGAGGAATCCGCAACCTACAAGGACGGCACCGACGGCACCTGGCTGAAGGAAAGGGAGGACTACCACAAGGCCGCCGCCGAGGCCGATTACCTCGATGCGCGCAACCGCTACCTCGACGTACTCATCGCATGGCTCGCGGATCTCATCCGCATCAAGACCGGAGCGGGCGGCCTGGATTTCCCCGCGTCCGCAGCCCAGCTCTCGAAAATCGCCGAGACGGAGACGGTTTTCCAGATCGGCAAACGGCTGGATGCTCTCGATCGCCTGCGCCAGACCCTCGATACAAACGCTTCGGAGCCGTTGGCGCTGGAGGTCGGCTTCCTGCGCGCCTTCGCCTAGAACTCGTTTTCGGCAAACTCAATGCCCTCATCGACGGTGCTGACGGATTCGAGGAGCTGCTCGAGCCCTTCGAGCAAAACCTCCAGCCCAAGCTGCCATTTCGCATCCTGGAAAGCGGGTCCGGACATTTCCAGGAGATGATCCAGCGCCTCCTGCTTGAGCAGGGGCTCCAGGCCGTAGCCGGGGACGATGGCGGACTCCTGGCGGTAGGGGTCGATGAGGATGAGCAATGCGTGGTTGTCCTTGCCGCGTTTCGCCTCGCCAGCAAAAGCGCCGGCATTGAACAGCCAGAAGGCATGCATGGTGAAAGGATGATCCGCCGGAAACGCGTGCATCACGACCTGGATGACAAGCTGCGGAAACCGCCGCTGGATTTTCTGGATGATCTTGCAGATTTTCCCCGCCACCCCGTTCTTGAGCTGTCCCGTGGTGTCGGCGACCATGGTGTTGAGCCGGGGAAGGGCGCCCACCAATGCGGTGGTGCGCGGGAAAGTGAGCATGCACGCCGGGCATTCCGGGGCGTTGGACCAAATCGGGGTCTGGCAGTAAGGGCAGCGCGTCACTGGCGGAAGATAGGCAGGAATCCGGGGCGTGGTCGAAGAGAAAAGACAGCCCGGGGGTTGTTCCATGCTTGACCGGAGCACGCCCTGCAAGCTCCCTCAGCGCAGAGTGAACTTTTTCATAACGGGAACGGATACGGAGGTTGGCAAAACCTATCTCACCAAGCTGATGGTGGAAGCCTTGCGCTCGGAAGGCCACAGCGCGGCCGGCTTCAAGCCCGTCTCCTGCGGCGATCGGGATGACGGCCGCATCCTCGCGGCCGCCTCCGGGGATCTGCCCATCGATGAAGTGAACCCCGTCCATTTCAATGCCGCCCTCGCCCCGCACACCGCCGCCTTGCTGGAGAACAAGCGCATCGACCCGGCGAAGCTCGTCGGCTGTTTCCAAGACTTCGCGGGGAAGCACGAAATCGTGCTCGTCGAGGGAGCGGGCGGCTGGGAAGTGCCCATCACCGAAAGCTATTTCATCTCGGATCTCGCCAAGGATCTCCGCCTGCCCGTAATCCTCGTCGCGGCGAACCGTCTTGGCGCGCTCAACCACATACTCCTCACCCTCGCCGCCATCAAGGCCAAGGGACTGACCTGCGTTGGCATTGTCCTCAACCAGCTCGAGGACGAAATGGACACCCCCATGATCACCAACAAGGGCATCCTCGAATCCCTCACCGACATCCCGCTGCTCGACCACATCATCCACGGCCAGGATTTCCTCTCGCCTGAGATCATGGATGTCCTGACCGCGAACGGACGCAAATGAACGCGAATCTCGAGATGATGCCGATCAGTTCATGCTTTCTTATTGGCGTCCAATCGCGTCCATTCGCTGTTCCCTTCTCCCTGGAGGGTTGAAAGCCATGCCCGCCAAGAACTTCCATGTCCGCCAAGCCGCCGTCTCCGCCCTGCGCGCGTGGGCGAAGGGCCATGACTATGCGGAGAGCCTCGTCGAGCGCCACGCCCAGCGGCGCATGCTTTCCGCATCGGATCGCGGTCTCCTGCAGGCCATTCTCTTCGGTGTCCTCCGCCACCGCCGTGTGCTCGATCATTGGATTTCAAAGCTCCGGCAGGGCAAGCTCGATGCCGAGACGCGCGATGTGCTGCGCGTCGGACTCTGCCAGATCCTGATCCTCAACATCCCGGATCACGCCGCGGTGAACGAAACCGTCGAGGCGGGCAAAGCCCCAGTCCGGCCCCTCATCAATGCAGTCCTGCGCAAGGCGATCACCTCCCGCAAGCGGCTGATGGATGAGCTTGATGAGATGAACCCCGCCACCCTCCATTCCCACCCGGACTGGCTTTACAAGCGCTGGCGCAAAACCTTCGGGAAGGAACAGGCCATCGCCATCATGGAGTGGGACAACCAGCCTGCGGAAACCTTTTTCCGGATCAATCCGATCTCACCCACCGATGCCGCAATCCCTGGCGAACCTCTCGACAACGCCCCGGACTATTTCCGGCTTGAGGGCAAACTGCCGACCGAGCTCCTCGCCTCCGGTGCCATCTATATCCAGGATCCCGCCACCCGCCACTGCATAGCCCTGCTCGACCCGCAGCCCGGCGAAAAGATCCTTGATGCTTGCGCCGCCCCTGGCGGAAAAGCCTTCCTCATCGCCGCCGCCCTCGGCTCAGGGGCCGGCCTCACCTGCACGGACTCCAACGAGAAACGCATCCCACGTCTTGAGGAAAACCTCTCCCGACTCCACATCGTTCCCGACGAAATCTCCATCCACGACTGGCGCAAGCCCGCCCCGGAAAGATTCCGCGGTGCCTTTGATGCCATCCTTCTCGATGTGCCCTGTTCGAACACCGGTGTCATCCGCCGCCGCGTCGATGTTCGCTGGCGCCTCCAGCCGCAGGACATCGAAGACCTCACGAAAATCCAGGCCGAGATCCTCGCCAACGCCCTCCCTTGCCTCAAGCCCGGCGGGCGCATCGTCTATTCCACCTGTTCCATCGAGGATTCAGAAAACATCGATCTCGTGAAAGCCTTCGCCGGGGAGAACAACCTTGCCGTCGGGAAAACCATCCAGATCACGCCGGGCCAGCACGCCACCGACGGAGCCTTCGCGGCGCTGCTTGGGCGGAGAGGCTGATCGCAGTGCCGGCGCAGGGTATTTCTAGTGCTTGCGTGGTGCTTGGTTCCGCGTCTAGGCTTTCCCCACGATATGAGCGAACGACGGGTTGTAATTACGGGCATTGGTTGTATCTCCCCACTCGGGAATGATCTGAAAACGACCTGGGATGGCATGAAAAACGGTCGCAGCGGCGTCAGAAGGATCGCGGGGATCGATCCGGAGCCGTTTGACTGCAAGATCGCCGGAGAGGTTCGCGATTTCGATGCCGACGGATATTTCCGAGCCCCGAAGGATGCCCGCCGCTCTGACCGATACGTCCAATATGCAGTTGCCGCCTCGAAAATGGCAATGGAGGACTCCGGCCTGGACACCGGTCAGATCGACTCCCGCCGCTACGGCGTGATGGTCGGCAGCGGCATTGGCGGCCTCTCGACCCTTGAGCGCGAGCATTCGGTCTTCATCGAGAAGGGTCCGAAACGGGTTTCACCGTTCACCATCCCGATGATGATTTCCAACATCGCCTCGGGCATCATCTCCATGGAGCATGGCCTGCACGGCCCGAACATGGTGATTGTGACCGCCTGCGCGACCTCCAACCACAACATCGGTGAGGCATGGCGGATGATCAAATTCGGCGATGCCGATGGTTTCCTCTGCGGGGGGGCGGAGGCTGCGGTGCTGCCCATGGGATTGTGCGGATTCTCCAGCATGAAGGCGCTGAGCACCCGCAACGACGATCCGGAGAGGGCTTCGCGCCCCTTCGACAAGCACCGTGATGGCTTCGTGATGGGCGAGGGTGCAGGTGTGGTGATGATCGAGGAGCTCGAGACGGCCAAGGCTCGCGGGGCCAAGATTTATGCGGAACTGATCGGCTACGGCGTCAGCGCGGATGCCTACCACCTCAGCGCCCCGTCCCCTGACGGCAGCGGCCCGGCGTATGCGATCGGCATGGCCCTGAAGCATGGCAAGATCAATCCGGAGGAGGTCGATTACCTCAATGCGCACGCCACCTCGACAGGACTCGGCGACATCGCGGAGACGAAAGCGATCAAGGTTGCCTTCGGCGACTACGCAAAGAACGGCCTGATGGTCAGCTCCACGAAATCCATGACCGGGCACATGCTCGGAGCGGCGGGCGGCATCGAGCTGATCGCCAGCGTGATGGGCATCGTCGATGGAGTGGTGCCGCCGACGATCAACATCGAGGAGCAGGATCCGGAATGCGATCTGGACGTGGTTCCGAATGTGGCCCGCGAGGTGCCGATCAGGGTGGCGCTGAGCAACAGCTTCGGCTTCGGTGGTCACAACGCCTCGGTTCTTGTCCGGAAATTCGAGGGATGATCTGGTGAATGGCACCTGTCACCGCTATGAGCGCGTAGTCGCCTTTCCGGATACGGATGCGAGCGGATGGGTGCATTTCACGAAGATCCTCGCCTATGCGGAGGAGGCCGAGCACAGCTATCTGCGGCAGTGCGGCCTGCCGGTCTTCGATCCTGCGAAGGGCGGCTGGCCGAGGGTCAAGGTTTCCTGCGAATACCGCAAACCGCTGCGTTTTGAGGATCGCATCGAGGTGAGGCTGGCGCTTTCCAGGATGGGCGGGACATCCGTGACCTGGAATTTCGAGATCGCAAAAATGGATGGGGAAATCGCGGCGAGAGGGGAGATGACCGCCGTGAAAGTGAATGCTGCCGGCCTGCCGGAAACGATTCCAGGGGAGGAGCGGAAACTTCTGGAGGGCGGGAAATGAGCGGTGCCGAAACAGCGGGGCGCATCGTCCTTGTGCCGACGCCCATAGGCAATCTGGGGGACATTACAGTCCGCGCCCTGGAGGTTTTGAGGACGGCGGACAGGATCGCCTGCGAGGATACGCGGCGCTCGGGGATCCTGCTTGCCCATCATGGGATATCCGGCAGGCGTCTGGTGGCGCTGCACGAGCACAACGAGGTGCGGAAAGCCCCTGAGCTTGTCGCGGCGGCGAGGGCAGGGGAGGTGATTGCCTTCATCAGTGATGCGGGAATGCCCGGCATTTCCGATCCCGGCTACCGTCTCGTGCAGGCCTGCCTGGAGGCGGATGTGCCCTTCGATGTGCTGCCCGGCCCCTCGGCGGTGCTGACGGCTTTGATCGGCTCAGGGCTGCCCTGCCATGCGTTCCGTTTCGGCGGATTCCTTTCGGTGAAAAAAGGGAAACGGAAAACCGAAATGGCAACCACGCTCGAAAGCGGGGAGACGGGGATATTTTTTGAAAGCCCGCACCGGATTGTTTCCACCCTGGAGATCCTTGCGGAGATTGCGCCGGAGGCGAGGGTCTGTGTTGCCCGCGAGCTGACCAAGAAATTCGAGACCTACCACCGCGGCACGGCGGCGGAGCTGCTGGAATGGTTCGGAGCGCACGGCACCAAGGGCGAGATGGTGATCCTGATGAACGGGGCGCATTGAAACACAGCCAAGGCGAACATGAAAGGGACGGAACCCCACAGCGAACCGACGCGCGCCGGAGCCTTGGCCTTTTTCCTGAAATCGCGGATCTTCATCGTGAGGCGCTTTCTCAGGGATGCCGGCCAACCTGTCCGGCGTCATCCCAGCAGTGGCTGCCACCGGATGCACCCATCGCTGTGGAAATCCGTGCCCCGCTATGGACGCAGACGGCGGCTGCGGAGCTGCCCCTTACGGCGCAGCCGCTCCTTTACCTCGTGCCGGAAGGCGATGTGGACGCGCTGAAAATCGCGATGGCCCGCCATCGACAAAGTGGCGATCATGCGCGAAAAGCACCGCCATGAAGAAATCGTTCCCGCTCGAAGACCCGAAGCACAAGCCCGCCCGCGTGGTGGAAGCGATCAAGGCGGAGATCCGGAAATATCTCAAGAGGGAGCGCCGCAAGGAGCTTCCGGAGGGAGCGGATTTCTGGGATTTCCATTGCCGGGCTGGGAAGGATGCGGAGAGCGCGGCCACCGTTCATGTTTCCGAAATCACCAAGCCCGTGGATCTTGCCCGGGGCGAAAATTGGGATGCCGTTTATATCGAGATCCTCGCCAAACCGGGGCACCGCACCAAAGCCCAGGAGGACTGATCACGAGGGTTTGAGTTGTTTCACACGAAGGCACGAAGGATTTCTGGGAATGAGGGGCTTCGTGCGTCTCGGCTTCGTGGCTTTGTGCGAGCATCCGGAAACCAGCATGTAGAAACCAGACCCGTGAATCACCTTGCCTTCCATGCGCCGGGGAAATCAAATCACCGCGTTGCAGGAAAGCCGCCGTGGTGGAATGGTAGACACTACGGATTTAAAATCCGTTGCCCTCACAGGCGTGCCGGTTCGAGTCCGGCCGGCGGCACTTTCGCATGTCATTTCTCCGTGAAACGGATGATGCCCTCCCATTGGGCGGGCTTGAGCTCTTGGTGGAACCTGATGTGCTCCAGCAGGTGCGGGGCGACCTTGTCATCCGGGTATCTCCGCAGATAGGCTTCGATCTTTTCCATGGCGGCATCGAAATCGCCCGTCTCGAATTCCGCCAGCACCTCCGCGTAGGCTGCACGCGCCTCTTCCGATGGGGCGTTCGTCCAGAGATCGACCGGCTCCTCGCGGCCTTTCACGCGCACCCTTGCGATGCGGCGCAGGCCGCTTCCCCCGCCGCTTGCCTCGATGAACTGCCCGCTGCCGAGCCATGGGCAGGAAAACGCCTTGGTCATGCCCTCAAGCCGGGAGGCGAGGTTCACCGCATCCCCGATGACACCGAACTCCGTGCGCTGCTCGGATCCGATCTCGCCGGCCAGCACCTCGCCGAGATGCAGTCCGATGCCTATCCCAAGCACCGGCAGCCCGCGCGAATCCCAGTCCGCATTGAGCCTGTCAAGCTCAGCGATCATGTCCTTGGTGGCGGCCAGTGCGGAGGAGGCGAACGCCGAATCCTCGCCGTCCTCAAGCGCCCCCCAGTGAGCCAGTATCGCATCGCCGATGAATTTATCCAAGGTGCCCTTGTGGGTGAAAATGATCCTGACCATGGCGGACAGGTATTCGTTGAGCTGCTCGAAAAGCTGCTCCGGGCTGACTTTTTCCGAAAGCGACGTGAAGCCGCGTATGTCCGAGAAAACCACGACCACCCGCCGCTTCCTGCCGCTGGCGGCGAGCTGATAGATGTTCGGGTTGTTCACCAGCGAGTCCGCCACATCCCGCGAGACGAAACGCCGGAACTGCTGGTTGAGCCGTGAGCGCTCCAGCCTCTCGCTGACAAGATCGTAGGTCTGCCCGGACACCGCACCAAGGAACACCGCGAAGGCGAAGGGGCTGGGGCCAATCCACGTCGCGCCCCAGCGGGCGTAGAGATAGGTGCCGAGGTAGGCCCCGGCGATGATCAGGGCGGTTGTCGTCAGCGCAACGAGAGGTCGCCGCACCTTGAAGATCATCAACGCCGACACCAGGCCGCCGATGATGCCCGCCCAGAAGATGGCGCCGCGCCAGCCCCGGAACGGGCGGTGGACGAAGCTGTCGTTGAGCCCGGCAGCGATCGCCTGCAAGTGCAGCTGCGGACCCATGAGCTGGCCGACGGGGGTCTGGTGGGTATCCTGGAAGACAGCGGCCGCCGGGCCGATGAGGACGGTCTTGCCCTTGAAGAAATCACCGTTCCCGAAGCGATGCTGCCAGTCATCCGGGACGAAAATGCTACAGACGGGATAAGGCGGATAAACCCGCGAAGCCTTGTTATCGAGCTCCAGCATGTTTTTCCCCGTCTCCGGGTCGACGGTGATCTCCGGAGCGAGGATGCTGTAGCGCGGCTGCGCGTTTGCCGAGGATGCCGGTTTGCCAAGTGCCCTCAGCGCGGCTCCCGAGAGCGAGTCGAAGCGGGTTTCACCGGGCAGGGGGGGATCCATGTTCTGCTCGTTGAGCGTGCTGGAATACTCGACGTCACGGACAAGGCCGTCCTCCTGGTCCGGGCGGAAATTCACGAACCCGAAGCGCGGCGCGGGATCGCTTTCGATGAATTGCTCGCAGGGAAAGACATGCCGGAAGCCGTCGTATTCCATGGACATCGGGGCGAACTGCGAGCCGAGTATGATGCGATCCGCATGCTTTGCCATCACGGCGGCGAGTTCCGCATCGGCTTCCGGATCCGAGGGATCGGCCAGCACGAGATCGAGGATGACGAGCCGCGCACCCGCGCCGATGAGTTTCTCGAAGACATTTGCATAGACCCGCCTGTCCCACGGGAAGCGCTGCGCCATGCGCGACAATGTCGGATCGGCCGCAACAAGATCCGGCTCATGGGAGTTGAGCGTGAGAATTTCCTCGTCAATGCCAAGGAAAACGAGGTCTTCGCGTGGCGGCGGGGAGCCGGGACGATAGAGCGAATTGTCGCCGAGCAGCCTGTCGATGGAGATCAGGCCGTCGGAAATGCCGGGGATGAAAGCGGTTGCAGCGACAAGCAGCCCGCCGAGGAAGGCAAGGCCTGCGGAGATCTTTCTTTTGTCAAATGCCTTTGTCCTTGCCTTCATATCATAAGTTTCTTTAATGCGTATCAACCAACAACCATTTAATTTGTGAATCACCTCATACTTCCATTATCCATACTCGGCGGTCTGGTCGCGCAGGCGGATGTCCTCACCTCCACCCAGCGTTTCTTCGGGCTTGGGGGACAGGTTCCGAATTATTCCGGCGAAGACGGGCAGACAAAGGCTTCCGCCCTGGATCAGGCTCCCTATTCGCCTGCGGATTCCGATCTCGGGGTCCAGGAAATCCTGGTGGAACGCCCCGACAGGGAGCCGGTGATCTTCGATTTCCACAGATCCGTGATGTTCACGGACACCGCGCCAAGCGGGAATCCGGCGACGGATCGTTCCTCATGGGTGTTCGGCTCCAGTGCTGCGGCAGCGTGGCGTCCGCACATTTCCAGGGGCTGGTTCGCCGATCTCGGGGCAGGAGTGGATATCCTGCGGTATGACAGGACCAACGCGGTGGATTTTGAAAATTTCACTGCCCGCCTTGGGGTGTTCCGGATCTTTCCCGAGCTCGATGACACCATCCTGTTCACACGCCTCGAGTTCCAGCGCATCACCTCCACCTCGCTGAGCGAGGGCGATTACAACGCGCAGCGCATCCGCACCGGTCTCCAGAAAGTCCTATGGTCCATGCCGAGGCATCAGCTGGTCGGGACGGTGAGCGGAGCCTATGAGTGGAGCGCCCGTCCGGAGGCGCTGATGCGCAACGAGTATGCCGCGGAACTCGCCTACAGCTACTCGATCACGGACTCCATCTACACGGTGCTCTCCGCCCGGGCGTCGCGCTTCAACTTCGACCAGTTCGGTCGCGATGACTGGACCTACAGGATGGCGGCGGAGCTGGTCTGGCAGTTCACCGAAAGGTTGAGCGCCAATGCCTCGCTTTCGTTCGACAAAAACCAGTCCGACACCTTCGGGAACTTCAACGAGTATGAGGCCTGGTCCGGCGGACTCGGGATCGGCATGCAGCTCACTTTCTGAAACTCCAAACAGCCTACCCCATGAAACGATTTTTAGCTCCAGCCTTGGTGGCGATTTTCCCGCTAAGCATTACCGCCGCCCCGTTGAAAACGGCCATCGTCACCACCGTGGTCAAGGACGTGAAAATGAGCGAGAACCGCGCCGCCCCGCGCAGCATCGGCGAAGGGACGAAAATGACCGGTGCATCCACCATCCTCACCGGCAACGCCTCCCGTGCCGCGATGACATTCCCTGACAGGACGGTCACCCGCGTGGGTGCGAACTCGGTGTTCCGGTTTCGCTCCGGCTCGCGCGACATGGAGATCGCCCAGGGTTCTTTCCTGCTACAGGTTCCGAAAAACTCCGGTGGGGCGAAGATCCGCACCGCCACGGTAACGGCGGCCATCACAGGCACCACCACCCTGATGGAGTTCAGCCCAGGGAAATACATCAAGTTCATCTGCCTCGAGGGCACTGCGGAACTGATCAACCGCAAGGGCGAGAAGGTCTCCATCCCGGCCGGCTACATGCTGGTGATGCACCCGGATGACGAAAGTTTCCCGGTTCCGGTGCAGATCAACATCGAGAAGACGATGAAAACGGCCTTGCTTGCGGACAGGGGCATCTTCGGGGATCTTGATGAAGCCGCCAAGGAAGCGATCGACAGGACGATCGCCGCACAAAGGGAGGGTAGGATCAACGGAGACCTTCATCCCTCCGGACTCATCAACCGCGGTCCCGGCAAGGAAAACGGCTATACGCGCTCCCTGATGAGCGAGCTGTTCTACGTCCATGGTTCAAACGGGAACGAGCAGCCGCCACCGTCTGCGGGCGGGGGGGGCTTTTCGGGAGGGAATCTTTCTCCGGGTGGTGGGTCGTTTCCGGATACCTTCCCGAACAATCCCTAGTTCGGCTAAGGTTTCCTCAGCCGCCAAGGGATGCGATTGCTTCCGCCAGGGGGCGGCCCTGGGATAGGATGGAGTAGTCGTCGTAGGTGACTTTTTCCGCGGGTGGCCAGAAGTTCCGCTGGGCGATTTCCGAGACGATCCAATCGGCGCAGGCTTGGGCGGAGATCATGTCGCTTTCGGAAAAGGTGTCCCAGGTGCTGAATTTCACGTTGTCCTCGGTTTTGCCGAGGTGGATGTAGCAGGGGATGGGGATGCCGCCGTCACTGGACTCGGCGAGCGCGTAGAGGGGGAGCTGGAGGTTCTGCCAGAGGAAAGCGGCGGGCTTGCCCTTCGGGTCGAATCCTTGGTGGAAGGGAGGACCGGCTTCCGGGATGTGGGACGGAAGGCTTGCGGCTGGCGTGATCTTGCGGCGGTGCTCGCCCTCGACTCCTTTTTTCACGTCGCCGGTCTTGTAGTCAATGACGCGGATCTGGCCGGTGCCGCGGTGGCGGTCGATTCGGTCGATCTTGCCCTTGATGGTGAGTTTGCCGGAGGGGATGGTGAAGCCGCGCTCGGTGGCGACGATCTCCCAGCCCTCCGCTGCGGACTCCGCCTGGCGCTCGGCGAACCACTCGAGGCGCTGGCGGATGGCTGCAGCCTGGATGCGGATGGCGAGGGGGGGCTTTTTCCCGAACTCCCGGAAAATCGCTGTCTCCAGCGCGGAATCGAGATAGTCGCTCAGCTTGGTGGGATCTGTTAGTTTGTTGGCCTCCTCATCCTTGCCCCAGTTCTCGACGACGTGGTGGGCGATGTTTCCGAAATCCCGGGCATCCATCTCCCTGCGATCCGGCGCAGGTTCGGACATGCGGGCGAGGTGCTTGAGGTAGAAACGGAAGGGGCATGAGAGGTAGTCGCGCAGGGTGGTGACGCCGAAGTGATCCGGGACTTCGATGTGTGGCGGCTGCCATTCGAAATCCCGGGTCCAGATGAGATCGGACTCCGGCGGGGCGATCTCGCGGAAGAGGTGCCTGACGGTTTCTGGCAACTCCTTGCGCGGCACCTGGAGGAGCAGGCGTGAGGGCAGGTATGGCTCGCCGCCCGCACCGTTCTTGCCGCAGATGAGATGGGCGGAGCCGGTGTTTCCACGCATCATCAGCATGGCGTGGAGCAGGTAGGCGTCGCGGGCATGGCGGTCGGCATCCGAGGTGAGGCCGAGGATCTTGCGGGTGTTTTCGGAAAGCCATGGGTCGCCACTGGAGCGGGCGGGGACGAAGCCTTCGTTCATGCCGCAGATGACGAGGTGCTCGCCCGGCTCGAAGAGGAGTTCCAGCCAGCCCTGGACATCAATGGCACGGTCAGCGGGTGGGCGGGCGGTGGGTGCAGGGAGTTCTGAGAGGAGTGTCTGGAGCCAGAAGGTGTTGCTGCGCCGGACGATTCCGAAAATGGGTGAGGCGGCGGCGAGGAAGTCCTCGATGGCGGTGAGTGTGGCGGCGGAACTTTCCGCGACGGGTTGGAGATCGCGGAGGTGGGAGGAAAGCGCTTCCGCGAAGGTGGAGCTGAGGAAATGCTCGCGGCGTGCGGACAGCCCGCTCACGGTGAGCCATAATTCCCCGTTTCGTGAGTTTTCCGCTTCATCGGATGGGGGGAGGTTTTTCAGGCGATATAGGATTTCCTCGGGCTCTATGGTCGGGTGCTTGTCCCGCAAACGATTCAGGGTGGTGAGATTTGCGGAGCGTTTCCCGTTGGCCATGGGATTGCACTCCGGCAGGGAAAGCAGGGCGGCGAGGTGGCGGGAGGAGGGTTTGGAAAGCCAGTTTTTCCAAGCACCCAGCCAGCGGACAAGAGCGGGGAGGGGTTGGGCGGATGCGGGGTGGAAGGCGCTCCAGCCGTTCTCTGTGAAAACCCGGGCGAGGGCGGCTCCCGTTGGCTCATCCGCGCTGCCGAGGGCGATGTTTGGTGAAGGCGATCCGGTGGCGGACACCGCTTCGAGAGCGCATTTCGCCTGGGCGGCAGGATCGGCAACGATGCTCACGGAGGCGTGCGGCGGGAGCTTGCGGATGATCCACGGTTCAAGCGGAAGGCCGAGTTCCGAGAAATGCTGCGCCTCTGACTCCGGGGCGGCGATGATGGCTGTCACATCGCAGTGCGTTTCCATGAGCGCCTTGGCAAGGCAGGGCGGCATTTCGGTGACTCCGGCGAGGATGATGGTGTGGAAATTTGCGGGCAGGGCGAAGGATTCCCTGAGCATGGTGGAGCGCGAGGTGAATCCCCAGGATGCCAGGAGTTTCTCCACGAGCACCTCCAGCCTTGATAGATCCTCCCAACGTGCGGACTCCGGTGTGGATGCGAGGAATTTCGAGGCGGAGAAAAGGTTGTGCAGGTTTTCCTGAAGCCCGGCGCGCAGCAAGGCCAGCTCGGAGGCAAGGGAAACAGCCCAGTCGGAACTGCCGCCGGCACTGGCTGGGGATACCGGGAAAAGGCCGGAGAAATTTTGCCAATCGGCGGGGGCTATGGATTCGAGGGCCTCGATCCATGCGAGTTTCTCCAACCATGCGGTGGCTAGCGATGGATCGCCGGTGTGGAGCATCGCGCCAGGGGTGGAGACGGTCGGTGCGAGGATGGAACCGGCGGCGGCTGCGAGTGACTCGCGCAGCGTCCTGCCGCTCTGGCCGGTGGGGACGATGACGAGGGTGTGCGCCAGCGTATCCGGGTCGCCAAGGAGGTGGGAGACCAGATTGGGCAGGAAGGGTGAATCGTATCCCAGGAAGATCCGCTTTGGCATGTCGCAAGCATTGGGCTTCCATCGGCGAACATCAAGAATTCGAATCGGTGCGTTACGATTGTTGTCCGCATGCTTCGATCCGCCGGGCTGATGGATGCTGCGCCGATGCACCTTATCAAGCTCCCGCCTGCCGTCTCCATTGGATCAAGCAGCTCCGCAGAAATGACTTGGAGGGGTGATTCCGGCTGCTAGACATGTGGCGATGAAAGTGCTGTCATGGTTATGCTCGATTGCCTTGCTCGGAGCCGGATGCCTGCTCGGTCAGGAAGTCCCGCCCGCTTTTGAAAGAGAGGATTCGGGGGAGGGAAAAGCTGCCGGCAAGGAGATGCTCGATCCGTTTGACCCCGCGGTGGATGCCCCCAAGATGGTGCGGGTGCAGATGGAGTTCATTGAAATGGCGCACAAGGATCTCACCCGCCTGATGATGCAGGAGAGGTCGGACAAGGCGGATGCGACCGCGCTCCGGATGAAGTTGCAGGAGATGGTGGATGGACAAAAGGCAAGTGTTCTCGATACCCAGATCGTCATGGCAAGGAGCGGGCAGAAGGCGACGGTGGAGTCCATCTCTGAATTCATGTATCCCACGGAATACAAACCTCCGGCCTTGCCAAAGTCTCAGGAAGGAGAGGTGAAGGGCACGGATTTCCCCGCCATTTCCGAACATCCCACCGCCTTCGAAACAAAGAACCTGGGCAGCAGCCTGGAAATCGAGCCCACCATTGGTGAAAATGATGAGATCATCGACCTGCGGTTTTTGCCCGAACTGACCTGGCACACGGGGGAGACGGTTTGGCAGGAGAGGAAGGATGGGCATGGGAATATCACCAAGGTATCCATGCCTGATTTCTACAAGCTCAGCATCAACACCAGCCTGACCTGCATTTCAGGGCAGTATGTGATGGTCGGGGTGGCATCACCGAAAAACGGGGCGGGAAAAATCGATCTGGAAAGAAAGGTGATGATACTCGTGAAATGCGACGTGCTGTCGGTGATCCCATGATGCGCATCCTAACAGCTCTGCTCGTTTCCCTGCATCCGATCCGTGCGGAGGTGCTTACTGCGGCTCATCCTTCCGATGAGCTGGCGGTGGGGAAAACGGTGGTGTGGTCGCCGCTTTTCCAAGCGACATGGGACGCGATGAACGCGGAGCTCGGCGGCAAGCCCCTCGACGTGGATCCGCCCAACGAACTGATGACCCGGCTCGACTCATTCCAGTGGCAGCCGGACAAGGTGATGCCGGAGGGTGCCTGGAAGGTGTGGGCCGGGAAGGCGACGAAAGGGTTCCTTGAAACGGTGAACCGGGAAGCGGCGGCGATCACCGGCGAGGCGCAAGGTCCCTTCAGGCTGCTGGAGGAGGTGCCAGGCGGTTTGGCCTGCTTCGGGCTGCTTGACAGGGAGGTGGAATTCCAGACGGCCTTTTTCAGGAGCCGCACGGTTCCGATGAGGTTCGGCACGAAGAAAACGGAGGTCAGTTACTTCGGAACGAATGGCCGCCTGAGCGGGGGCTATGGCGAGAGTGTCAAGGTGCTAGCTTTCAGGCCGGTTGATGGGTCGCACGCGCTGGAGGTTTCCTGCAAGCATGGGGATGACCAAGTGGTCTTCTACCGCCCGCCCGTGGTGCAGGATTTCTCAACCGCGTGCAAATGGCTGCGGAAATGGAAAAAGGATTACGTCGCGAACGAGGAACTGCCGGGAGGCTGGGCGGACAGGGTGCTGCATGAGGGCGATGTGGTGCAGGTGCCATATGTATCGCTAGATGTGACCGAGGACATGGCAGGCCGTTTGCAAAGCAGGCGCTCTTATGGGGGGGAGGGCGATCCGTGGACGATACGCCGGGCGGAGCAGGTCACTAGGTTCGAGCTTTACGAAAAAGGCGCACGGGTGCGGGTTGAAACATCCATCGAGGTGGATCCGTTTGGAGGCAACTCCGCGCCCAAACCGGTTCCCAGAAAATTCATCTACGACCGCCCGTTCTTCGTCTTCCTCTGGCGTGAGGGGGCGGAGTGGCCATACTTTGGGGCGTGGATCGGTGACGATTCGGCGCTGAAGGTGTTCAAGTGAGTGTTGGGCCGATTGCCTGGAGACCAGCGCCCCGTTCGATTTCCAACCAGTTCCGGCTTCCATTTTCCGTGTGTGGAGGGGATAAGGGGCGGGATGACGTTGACGGAGGCCAGAAAGATCTTGGGACTCGGACCCGATGAGGATCCGAGGCCACATCTCGATGAATTCCGCGCGGTGCGGGAACGGATCGCCGATATGGTGCGGACGGCGCCGAACGAGATGCTGGCGGCGAGGTATCAGGAAGGGCTGGTGGAGTTCGACAGGGCGCTGGCGGCGGTGCGCGAGTATCTGGAGGCGTTGGGCCTGATCGCTCCGTCGGAGGATGTGAAAGTCGTTGAGGTGCCATCGGCGGCGCGCGGCCACGCGGTTTTTGTTCCTGAGAACCTGGTCGCGGAGCCGGTCGGGCTGCCTGTGCTTTCGCAGCCTCTGCCGGATCTGCCGGAGGAAGAGGTGCCTCCTGCGGGTGGCTTTTTCCGGGCTGTTGCCTGGTCGCTGCTGTTGCTATCCCTCATCGGTTTCGGTGGTTGGGCTTATCTGAAAATCGAAGGGGAGCGGGAACTGATGAAGCAGCAGCGCGTCGCGTTCCTTGAGCGCCAGGGGGCGATCTTCATCGAGAACCGACGCTGGCCGGAGGCTGAGGAGGCCTTTGCTGAAATCGAGGGCATCTATCCTGAATCCGATCTGGTGACGCTGGGACGTCGCAGCATCGAGGCCGGGATGGCGGAAGAGCAGAACCAGTTCATCGGCTACTGGAAGGGGGAGGCGATCGCGGCTTTTGAGGCGAGCCGGTGGGACGATGCTGAAAAGGCAGCACGGCAGGTTCTGGAAAAGTTTCCTGGCGAGAAGGAAGTGAAAGGGCTTATTGCGAGGATTGCGGAGGCGAAGCGGGGGGAGTTGCGGGAGGATGCCATCGCCGCGGTGCGGAAAAGCATTGCGGCAAGGGACTTCGACGCTGCGATATCCGGCGCACGGTCGCTGGCAGGGACAGATACTGAGGATGCCGAGGCGGCGGAGCTTCTGCGCGAGGCGATAGCCGCGAAGGATAAGGCTGAGGCCGACCTGTTGCGTGCCCGCGACCTGGCCGCGCTGGCCGCCGGGAAAGATACGGGCGAGTTCGACGAGGAGGGGTTGGAACTGATGAGGGAGGCCCTGGCCCTGGCTCCGGATGATGAGGCGATCAAGGCGCGCTACGAGAGGATGGCCTCCTATACCCGCACGATCCGCGTGCCGGTTGATGTGGAGACGGTTGGCGAGGCTTTGGCGACGGCGCGGGACAGGGATCGGATTGTCATAGCGGAAGGCACTTGGGAAGGGCCGTTCCTCATCGGGGCGGCGGTTGAGCTTGAGGGTGTTTCCGGAAAACGATTTTTCCAATGCGCGGCGGATGCCGGCAGCGTGCTCGGATTTGCACCTGGCGTGAAAGGCGTGCGTGTAAGGGGCCTGACCGTGCGGCACCTGTCCTTTGATGCGGGCGAGGAGCGCTTTTCCCTGGCTCATGTGCGGGGCGCGGGTGTGGAGTTCTCGGATTGCCGCTTTGAGCTGGGCAGCGGGCACGGGATCGCCGTAACGGAGAGCGGACATGCGAAGGTTGTGCGCTGTCGATTCACGGAGAACGGCTGGAACGGGATCGGCGTCTCAGGCTCCGGCAGCCTGCTGGAGGCGGAGAAAAACATGCTCAAGGGGAATTTCCAGAATGGCATCGAGGCTTGGGACGGGGCGGCGGTGATCCTCACCGGCAACGAGTCCAGTGGCAACAGCCGCAACGGCATTCACGTCGATTGCGGGACGGCATCCGCGACGGTGTTGGACAACAAGCTAACGGGGAACCGGGAATTCGGAATGGTCGTGACCAGCGCGGGCGAGGGCGAGGTCACGGGGAACACGATGGGGAATAATATCTTAGGAGGGATGGTCGTGAAGGCGGGTGGTGCAAAAGTTACGGTGAAGGACAACGCGATCAGCTCCAACGGCGGCCCCGGCCTTGTGCTCGAGAAAGGTGTCCCGGAGGATGGCTACGCCGCCAACCGAATTTCCGGCAACGGCGGCAAACAACTCATCTCAGGCATCGACTTCTCTGCCGGGGAATGACTCCGAATCGAAATGAGCCTACAGGAAATCACCGAAAAAATCCGCGCCTTCCGCGATGAGCGGGATTGGGCTCAGTTCCACAACCCCAAGGATATGGCCATCGCGATCTCCCTGGAGGCAAGCGAACTGTTAGAGCACTTCCTGTGGAAAAATCCGGAGGAAGTGGAGCAACGCATCGCCGAAAAACGTGGTGAGATTGAGTCGGAGATCGCCGATATCGCCATCTACCTGACAGAGCTGGCGGACAACCTCGGCATGGATCTGCTCAAGGCGATGGAAAACAAGATCCGCGCCAACGCATACAAGTATCCGGCGGAGCGGGTGAGGGGATCGTCGAAGAAATACACGGAATACGGCGAGAGCGCGGAATGAAAATCACCACCACCCTGGCCACGTCGACCACCCCGGATGGCGAGCCGCTCATCCTCCAGGAGCACGATGGGCAGCATTTCATGAAGGTTAGGGGAGTGCCGCTGATGAGCACCACCGCCTCTTCCTCCGAGCAGACGATGGCGGAGCTTGGTTGTGCGAATCTTCCGACAAAGCCGCGTGTCCTGATCGGCGGGTTGGGCTTCGGATTCACCCTGCGGCGGGTGCTTGAGCTTTGCCCGGCGGATGCAATCGTAGATGTCGCGGAATTGCTGCCGGTGGTGGTTGAATGGAACCGGGTGTTTCTGGCAGGGGTGAACGGACTGCTCGTGGATGATCCGCGCGTGCGCATCCATATCCGGGACGTCGCCGAGATCATCAGGCGTGCGGGCGCTGAGCGCTATGATGCGATCCTGCTGGACGTGGACAATAGCCCGGATCCTTTGGTACAGGAAGGCAACGCCGGGCTTTACGGTATGAACGGCATCGCCCTTGCGAAGGCGGCCCTGAATCCCGGGGGGCGGGTGGTTTATTGGTCGGCGAACCAGGACAAGGGTTTCGCGAAAGCCCTCGGAAAGGTTTTCGGAAACTCGGAGAGCGTCGGGGCGAAGGCGTATCCGAAGGCGAAGCGTTTCACGCATACGCTGTTTGTGGCGCAGCGTGCGTGATCGCATGCTGCATCGGGAGGCCGGGACGCCACCTTGGCCCTAGAGCTTCACCTTGATCGCGGCGACTGAGTTGCGCGCTCTCTCCCGCGCCTCCTTGATCGTTCCTCCGCGTGCCAATGCAACCCCCATGCGGCGTTTCCCCTTCACCTCCGGCTTTCCGAAAAGGCGGATCTGCGTGTCCGGCTCCGCCAGCGCTTCCGCCAGATTTTCGTAGGCGACCCTCTCCGAAACGCCTTCCACCAGCAGCGCCGCGGAGGCCGAGGGCCCATGCTGGACGATGTTCGGGATTGGCAGGCCGAGGATGGCTCTGGCATGCAGCGCGAACTGGCTCAGATCCTGCGAAACCATCGTGACCATTCCCGTGTCATGCGGGCGGGGCGAGACCTCGCTGAAATAGATCTTGTCGCCCTTGACGAAGAGTTCAACCCCGAAAACACCATACCCTCCCAGATCATCCGTGACCGCTTTTGCGATACGCCGGGATTCCTCAAATGCGGCCGCGCTCATCGGCTGCGGCTGCCAGCTCTCGCGGTAATCCCCATCGACCTGGAGGTGACCGATGGGCTCCAGGAAACTTGTCCCCCCCACGTGGCGCAGGGTGAGTAGCGTGATCTCGTAGTCGAAATCGACAAAGCCCTCGATGATCACTTTCCCGTGCCCCGCCCGCCCGCCTTCCTGTGCGTATGCCCATGCGGGTGAGATGCACTTGTCCTCGCGTACCGTGCTCTGCCCCTTGCCGGAGCTGCTCATGATCGGTTTTACCACGCAGGGCATGCCGATCTCTGCCACGGCGGCGCAATATTCCTCCCAGGTGGCGGCGAAGCGGTAGGGCGAGGTGGCAAGTCCTAGCGTTTCCGCCGCCAGGCGGCGTATCCCTTCGCGGTTCATCGTCAGCTGAGTCGCGCGTGCAGTAGGGATCACCGTGGCCAGCCCTTCGGCCTCGATCTCCGCGAGGGTGCCGGTTGCGATGGCCTCGACCTCCGGCACCACCAGATGAGGCCGGTGTTTCACGATCGCTTCACGCAGCCGTGCCCCGTCCAGCATGGAAAACACCTCCGCATGATCCGCCACCTGCATGGCCGGTGCGTCCGGATAGGAATCGCAGGCGATTACTTCCACACCGTATCTCTGGAGTTCGATGGCGACCTCCTTGCCCAGTTCCCCGGAGCCACAGAGCATCACGCGGGTCGCGGTTTCGGAAAACGGGGTGCCTATGCTTGGGGTGTCGCTCATGCGGGCTAGTAAAGTGCCGGGGCTGGCCTCTGGGAAGTCGATTTGGCGGCTTCCGGTTCGCGCCGCGCCCGGCATCGCCGTTTGATGATTTGGGGGTTGAAGTTTCAGGCGGCTGCCCCTTGAATCCGCCCCTCTCCATGCCCCTGATCGTACAGAAATACGGCGGAACCTCCGTCGGCTCCATCGACCGCATCCGCAATGTCGCCGCACGCATGAAGCGCACCCGCGACGAGGGCAACAAGGTTGTCGCAGTGGTCTCGGCCATGTCCGGCATCACCGACAAGCTCATCGGCATGGCCAAGGAGCTTGGGGAAAACCCCTCCGAACGGGAACTCGATGTCCTGCTTGCCACCGGCGAGCAGCAATCCATCGCCCTGGTGGCCATGGCCCTGCAGTCGCTCGGGGTCGACGCTGCCTCCATCACCGGCAGGCAGGCGGGGATTTTCACCACCGGCAGCCACACCCGCGGACGCATCTCCAACATGGATCCGTCCCTGATGAACAGGTTTCTCGATGAGGGGAAAACCCTGGTTGTCGCCGGATTCCAGGGGATCACGCTCGAAGGCATGGTGCACACCCTCGGGCGGGGAGGGTCCGATCTCACCGCAATCGCAGTGGCCGCCTCGCTCAAGGCGGATGTATGCCAGATCCTCACAGACGTGGACGGCGTCTACACCTGCGATCCGCGGGTCGTGAAGAACGCCCGCAAGCTCCCGGAAATTTCCTACGATGAGATGTTGGAAATGGCCTCCTCCGGATCCAAGGTCATGCAATCCCGATCCGTCGAGTTTGCGAAAAAATTCGGGGTCATTTTCGAAGTCCGCTCATCCCTCAACGACAACCCAGGAACCATCGTGCTAGAAGAACATCCCAACATGGAAAACGTAGTCATCCGCGGAATCTCCATCGAGCGGTCGCAAGCCCGCGTGACCATATCCGGCATTCCCGACGAACCGGGCATGTCCGGGAAAATCCTCGGGGCTCTCGCCGATGCGGAGATCAACCTCGACATGATCGTCTCTAACATCTCCAACGACGACCGCTCGAAGCATTCCTTCACCATGCACTCCACCGATCTCGGGAAAGCCCAGGCGGCGCTCAAGCCAGTGCTCGCCGAGCTTTCCCCCGACGCGCGGATCCAGACGGAGGCGGGCATCGCAAAGCTCTCCGCCGTCGGCATCGGCATGCGCTCCCACTCCGGGGTCGCCGCCACCATGTTCAAGGCGCTCGGCGCAAAAGGCATCAACATCGGCATGATCTCCACCTCGGAAATCAAGATCGCGGTCACCGTTGACGAGATCCACATCGAGGACGCCGCCCGTGCCGTGCACGATGCCTTCGGGCTGGACAAGGAGCCGGCCTAATACAGCTCCACGACGTAGCCCTCGCGTAGTCCGCCGCCCTTGACTCGCACCCAGTAGATGCCCCGCCCGGTGATGGGCTGAGGCTGCGGCTCGAAGTTGATCGCGTTTCCGTAGACCGATATGTATTCCACGGGCAACGCCTTGCCCGGGATCTCCTCGCTGTTGGAAAATGGTTTTTCCGGCCGTTTCCTCAATTCGTAAACCTCCACGGTTATGTCCTCCCTTGGGGGAGACTTTTCTGTTAGGTAGAGGGACCATGCATTCCCGTGCAGGTATTCCTTCGGGAAAAAACCCTTGCCCGGATAGGCCCAGCTATCCTTCATCCTTGTGCGTCCGGAGGAGTCCATCGCGACCATGGCGGAATACGCCCCGTCCTCCCCGAATCCGGTTTTCCCCATCGGCGGGTTCAGGCACCAGCGGCGGTGGCCGCGTGCCTCGCGGTTGTTGGCACCGGCATCGTTGATGTATTGCTGGACGCTGGAAAGCATGTTGCTGCCGTTGGCGAGGTTGCAGAGGTTGGTGGAGTGGCCTAGGTCATGGGACAGACCGCCGTTTCTCTTGCAAGCCTGCGCCGCATCCGTGGCCTGAGCGACCATTTCCGGATCCGCCTCGACCTCGTCCGGCACGCCAGAGAGATAGCGGTAGCTGTTGAGCCGGTTGATTGTTTCCTGCTGGTCGCGGCTGATGCCCGTCGGCCCCACGCGCTTGTCGATCTCACGCAGGCGCTCACGGATCTCTTCCTTGCTCCTGGGGTAGAGACGGGAGGAAGCCTCTTCCTCCTCCTCGCTTTCGGCGGGTTCTATCTCGGCGGGTTCCGGTTCGTCCACCTGACCAGGCTTCCAGGTGCTCAGGTAGGTGAGATCGCGTTCCGAGAGGACGCTCAGATCCATCGTTGCCTTGGTGTTGGTTTTCCTGGTGAGTATGGTCGCCGTCTTGAAATTTTCGTGGATGGAAATCACGCGCCCTTCGAAGGAGCGGCCGGACTTGTCGGTGAATGTCCGCCAACCCTGGGCCGCCCCGAGCGGGAGGGAGAGCAGGATCATCAAGGCCAGGCGGAAAATCCGGGGTTTCATGGGTTTGGGGAATGCATGTGCGTTCACTGCGCAGCGACGCGTATCCTGGCGGCGGAAAAACCGGGAGCCTCAGCGGAAAACTCCCATGCGCCGCCCGGCTGTGATTCGCCCTGCGGGGACAGCTTGATGCTTCCTTGCAGGGTCCCCCTTGCCTCGCTAATGCCCTTTGACAGGCCGAGGATGGCGGCGATGAGTTTCCCGGAATCTTCCGGCTTCAGCGCGACCTGGGGTGGCATTGGCACATCACCCCAGACACCACCGCCGCCGGTTTTGAGTTTTCCCGCAAGGTATGCGGCGGCATCCCCGCGCCCGGAATATCTCAGCGAGACATCCAGGTAGGAAGGGCCGACCGATGCCCCGTCCACCTGGTGGCAGGCGAGGCACTGGCTGCTTTTCGCAAGTTCCGCAATGTCTGCGGTGAATTCCGGGCCGCCGGAATCGTGCCCCGTCGGCTCGATGTAGCGGGCGCGGAAGACGATTTGCTTGGCGTCCGGCGTGACCTTGGAACTCACCTTGAATTTCACCTCATCTCCGAATCCGCGGGGCTTCTTGGGGCTATCGATCTCAAGGGCAAGTTGCGGCATTTCCTTGGAGTGATCCAAGGCGATACGCGCGAATGCCCTGGCGCCCTTGTCATCCGTGGCGACTGCGCGGATGTCGCTGAAAACACCTTCCGGCAGCGTCATGCCGGAGCCGCTGCC
The DNA here is from genome assembly GCA_017798145.1 of Akkermansiaceae bacterium. Taxonomy (NCBI): domain Bacteria; kingdom Pseudomonadati; phylum Verrucomicrobiota; class Verrucomicrobiia; order Verrucomicrobiales; family Akkermansiaceae; species Akkermansiaceae bacterium. The sequence goes on from CP059069.1 coordinate 215,772, forward strand.
AAGCTCGCGCTCTGTCACTCCCTCGGTGGCATACCAGGTGACGGTGATCTTGCCGTTCTCCGGGTCTTCCGCCTTGTCGACGGAGTACCCGTTGGAAACCCCGGGAGTCGGCTTGATGGCGAGCGTCGGCGGCTTGTTGCCATCGTCGGGAATGAGGCGTGAGACAGATCCGTTGGTGTTGAAATACCAGCCGGAGCCGTATTCGAGGAGGATGAGGGAGCCGTCCCTGTCCATCTCCAGATCCATGGGGTGGACGAGCTTGTCCATGAGCATGTCGAGTTTTTCCAGTCTCTCATCTGCGGCTAGCTTTGCCTTGAAGATATTCCCACGAATCCAATCGTAGGTGAGCAGCGTACGGTCATCCCCTTTGCCGAGGATGTTGGTCTTACGCGAGGGATCGTGGTAAAACACCGGGCCGGCCATGGCGTTGCGGCCGCCCTTGCCCATGACGGGGAATTCCTGGCTGTCACCATACGGATACCAGATGAGGGCGGCCTGGGCGGGCGGGAGGTCTTTTAGGCCGGTGTTGCGCTGGCCGGGGTTTTCCGGGGCGGAGGGATCGGTCATCTTGCCAACCTTGTTGCCGTTGAAATCCACGATGGGATAGGGCTTGTTGTCCGCGATCACGAATGGCCAGCCATAGTTGCCGGCTTTTTTCGCCTGGTTCACCTCGTCATGGCCCATTGGCCCTTTCGGGGAATCTCCCTTCGCATCGGGGCCTACCTCGCCCCAGTAGAGGGTCTTTGTTTTCGGGTCAATGGAGATTCGGAACGGATTACGGCAGCCCATCACATAGATCTCCGGGCGGGTCTTTTCGGTGCCGGGCTTGAAAAGGTTCCCGGCCGGGATCTCATAGCCCGTTTCGGTCGGCTTGATGCGGAGGATCTTGCCGCGAAGGTCGTTGGTGTTGCCCGCGCTACGCTGCGCGTCCCGTTCCGTGCGGCCTTCGCGATCGTCGATGGGGGCGACACCGCCGCTCTCGAATGGATTGGTGTTATCTCCGGTGGAAACGTAGAGCAAACCGTCTGGGCCGAACTCGACCGAGCCGCCGTGGTGGCAGACCTTGTGCTCGCGCTCGGTGGGGATCTCCAGGAGTTTCAGCTCGGAGGCGGGGTCGATTTTCCCGTCTTTCAGGGTGAAGCGTGAAAGCCTGTTCGCAACGACATCCGGGGCGCTGTAGTAGAGGAAAATGCGTTGGTTGGCTGTGAAATCCGGATCAAGGGCGATGCCCAGCAATCCGTCCTCGCGGGCGTAGTTGCTTTTCGGATCGGAGGAGCGCAATGCTTCGACGGTGATGTTACCGATCTCGAAAATCCCGCCGGTCTGCGGGTTGATGCGAAGCAGCCGACCCTCACGCTCCGCTACGAAGAGATTCCCGTCCGGCGCGATGGCCACTTCCATTGGATCGAGCAGGCCGGTGGCGAGTGTTTGCTTGATGAGCGGGGCCGCAGGGGCTGCGGTGAGGATGGCGAGGAAAACAGCAGGAATCGGGTTCATTTTGGAGCTGTGGAAATATGGCGTTTTTCGATGGGATGGCAATTCGGTTTCCCGGTGTTGCGAAACGGCGTGATATCGCACATGATACTCCCATGGAAACGGGATTCTCTCTTGGGAAAATGGTTTTCCCTCGGCTCGCACGGTTTGCACTGGCGGCTTCGGCCGCGGTTCCTTACAACCTGCCGGAGAATCCACACTGACCCAAGACACCATCATGAACATCGCAGAAAACATGGTTGCCACTGTCGGCAACACCCCGCTCGTCCGCCTCAACCACATTACCAAAGGCCTGGAGGCCGAGATCTGCGTGAAGGCGGAGTTTTTCAACCCCCTCTTCAGCGTGAAAGACCGCATCGGGAAATCCATGATCGAGGCGGGCGAGCGCGATGGCCTGCTCAAATCCGGTGGCCTCATCATCGAGCCGACCTCCGGCAACACCGGCATCGCCCTTGCCTTCGTCGCCCGCTCCAAGGGCTACCGCTGTATCCTGACCATGCCGGAGAGCATGTCGGTGGAGCGCCGCGTTCTGCTCCGCTTGCTAGGTGCCGAAATCGTCCTGACCCCCCGCGCCAAAGGCATGGGCGGCGCGATCGCCATGGCGAAAAAACTTCTCGCCGAAACCCCCGGCGCGTTCGGCCCCGGGCAGTTCGATAACCCGGCCAACCCACAGGTTCACCGCGAGACGACGGCCGAGGAAATCTGGCGCGACACCGACGGCCAGATCGACGCCTTCGTGGCCGGGGTCGGCACCGGCGGTACGATCACCGGGGTTTCCGAAGTCCTCAAGTCCCGTTGTGCCATGAAAACCTTCGCCGTCGAGCCTGCGAACAGCCCTGTCATTTCCGGCGGGCAGCCCGGTCCGCACATGATCCAGGGGATCGGTGCCGGCTTCATCCCGGGCAATCTCAATGTGGGCATCATCGACGAGACCATCCTTGTCAGCAACGAGGACGCCTTCGCCACCGCGCAGGCTCTCGCCCAGCAGGAAGGCCTGCCTGCGGGGATTTCCACAGGAGCGAACGTCTGGGCCGCCATGCAGATCGCCAAGCGCCCGGAGTTCAAGGGCAAGCGCATCGTCACCATCGGATGCTCGTCGAGCGAACGCTACCTTTCTACGCCCCTGGCGGAAAAGCTCCGCGAGGAGTGCGCCGCCCTGCCGGTGCATGAGATCTAGTAGGCTATCGACAAGCCGCAGGATGCGTGCCTATATTCCTTCGGAAACCATGAAATTTTCATTAAGCTTACTGTGGATCGCGCTGACGGTGATGTCACCCGCAGCCTCGAAGCTCGCGGTCGTCCGGGTCACGGACATCTACCGTGAGCTGCCTTCCACGGCGGCGATGCAAAAGGAAATCCAGGGTCAGCGTGATGCCATCCTGCTCAACAAGCGCGCCGAGCAGCTGCGCGCCATCATCGGGCAGCTGCAATTGATCCAAAGCCAGCTCCAGGCGAAAAAGGATGAGTTGGAATCCGAGGACGGCAGGAAGCTGGTGAGGGAATACGAGATCAAGCGCCAGGAAGCGGAAACGCTCAGGCAGGAGTTCGAGAAATTCCGTGAAGCCGAGGACAAGCGCATCAACAGGATGATGGTGGAGGCCATGCGCGCCTCGCTGGGACGCATCATGGGCGCTGCGGAACAGCTCGCGAAGGAGCAGAACCTGGATGGGGTGCTGGATATCTCCGGGAGCTCGAACACAGGCGTGCCATTCGTGCTCTACGTGAAGGATCCTGTGGATTTGAGCGACGGCGTCATCGCCCTGCTTGATGAGAAACCGTTGGACGAAGCGCCAAAAGAGCCCGAAGCTCAGGCAGAAGCCGATAAACCGGAAGGTTAGGAACACCATGGATTTTCAGGAAATCATCAAAAGTCATTTCATCTGGGGCTTGGCCCTCGGATTGCTCGTCGCCGGATTCATACTCAAGAATTCCATCGGAGCAAAAATGGGGCTCAAGCGGGAGATCAGGCGCATCGAGGCGGAGAAACGCGAGATGCAGTCCCACCTGAACACCCAGATGAAGATCACCGCCACCGGAAGCGACTCCCTCACCAAGGAGATCGAGAAGCTCAAGGAGCATAACGAGAACCTCCGTGTGAACCTTGCCGCTCTCCAGAACAAGCCGGACAAGTCCGAGCAGCGTCAGTTCCGCATGCAGGAGATGGCGATCAGCTCCATGCGCGAGCAGGCGCCGGGATTTGCCGGGGCTTGGGAAAAGGCGATGCGCCAGGCCGAGTCCGAGATGGCCTCCGCCGAGAGCGGGTTTTCCAAGCTCGTCCGCAAGGTCGTGCCAGGTCTCGGCTACTCCGGTGGAAAAACCGCCGATGCGCAGGTGGTGGAGAATGTGGAGCCATCCTGACTTTTTCCGGTGCCGGCCTGAAAGACCCCCTGCGCCACAGCGTATGAATGCTTGTCGTTGGAAAAATCTTCAGGGCGGCCACCGCTCAGCGTCTCACGGGCAACCGAAAACGCGGAGCGACGGCGGCCCGAACAATTTGCCTCGCGGTGGAAAGCATTTCCGCCGCGAGGTTTTCGTTTCAAAGCGTCAGAACCCGGTTTAGCATGACCCCATGTTGAGCAAGAAGGAACTCCTTGACCTCCAGTTTATCGATGCCCGTGCGCGGGTGATCGACCTCGCGGCATTTCTCGACCGGATGGACCGGCACAATGGCGAGGCGGATATCCGCCTCGCATATTTCGAGAAAGCCCTCGCTGTGCTCCTGCAGGACAGGCCGGATCGTGCCAAGGCCGTGCTGGAGGTTTTCTCGGACATGACTCCGGAAATCTCCGAGACCGCACCCTTCCAAGGTGCGACGGGTGCGCCGGTGGAGTGAGCGGCGGGAGAAGCGTGATTTTTGAAAAACGCGGTCGGCGAGGGCTGTGAAGTCCAAGGACGCCCACCCATATATTCCGCGATTTCCGAATCGCGGTTCCATTCCCCTATCCGAACAGCGCCCCGATCGGCTTTCCATCCTTGCCGCCCATCTTGAAGGGGCGTTTGGAAGGGGACATTAGGACGAGATCATGTGGGATGCCCATGGCGTGTGCGATGGTGGCGTTGAAATCGGATGCCCCGACCTTGTCCTCGATGACGTTGGATGCGGTTTCATCGGTCTTGCCGTATGCCATGCCGCCCTTGATTCCGCCGCCTGCCATCAGGCAGGAGAAGGCTTTCGGGAAATGGTTGCGCCCCGCCCTGTCGGCGACGATTTTCGGGGTGCGGCCGAATTCCGTGGCAACGACAACCAGGGTTTCCCCCAGCAGGCCTTTTGCGGAGAGATCTGTTAGGAGGGTCGAGAGCGCCTGATCGAGGATGGGGATTTTCTGCTCCATCTGGTCGAAGTTCGAGTCGTGCCAGTCGAAGCCGCCGAACTCCACCTCCACGAATCGCACACCGCGCTCAACGAGGCGGCGTGCGAGCAGTACACCCTGGCCGAAGCGGTCGCTGCCGTAGGCGGCACGGGAGTCGGCGGATTCCTTGGAGAGATCGAAGGCTTCGAGATCCTTGCTGTGCATGAGCTTGACGGCTGAGTCATAGACCTCGCCGTATGCGCGGACTGAGCGTTGGCCGCTGTGGAAGCGGGAGTCGAAATCATGGTCAAGCTCCTCGCGTAGGGAGAGCTGGCGGTTGAAGGATGCATCGTCGGTGTCGCGGCGCATCCTGACGTTGCGGAGGCCTTTTTCCGGATCCCCGATGGGAAGGGGGGAGTATTTCGGTTCGAAGAAACCGCCGCCGGGATGGTTGTTGCCACCGCCTATCAGGACGAAGGAGGGGATGGTTTCGTTGATTGCGGAGGAGAGCCGCGAGACCCATGCGCCGGAGGAGGGGTGGGCGATGCTGCCGCGCTGGGTGTAGCCGGTGTGCATGACGTATTTTCCCTGCTCATGTGCGCCTTGTGTGGTGTTGAGCGAGCGGATCAGGGCGACTTTGTCCATGTGCTTGGCAAGCATGGGAAGGCAGTGGCCGAGCCGGATGCCATCGACGTTGGTCTTGATCGCCTCCGTGGGGCCGCGGTATTCGGCGGGGGCGTCCGGCTTGGGATCGAAGGTGTCGATGTGGGTCATGCCTCCGGACATGTAGAGGTAGATGACATGCTTTGCCTTGCCGCCGCCTGCTTTCACGACGGCAGGGTCTGCCGCAAGGGCGCGGGGGTTGAACAGCTCCGCGGCGGAGCCGGCGATGGTCAGGCCGAAGCAGGTGCGCGCCGTGCGGGTGAGGAAATCCCTTCGGTTGAGTTCGGTGAGTTGGTTCGGATTCATGGCGGAGTTCTACTGTATGAAGATGAAGCGGTTTGACGTGAGCATGGCCCGGGTGAGTTCGCGGAGGGATTCGTTGTCCTTGGCGAGGGGCGCGAAGCGCCGGTTTTCCGCAATTGTGGGCGGGCGCGAGTAGAGCAGCAGGAAGATGAGATCGAGCCGTTCCTCGGGGGATTTCAGGGAAGAGAGGCGGCCCGCCAGGTCGGAGCGCCTGTCGCCGAGGATATCTGTTTCATAATCATTCAGCAGCGCAAGCGCCTGGGGCACCGTGGGGATCGTGTCACCGGAGGAGGGTGTCTCGCGGTCGCTGCCACCGAATTCGCGGACGAGGGTGCCGGGATTGAAAGGGGCGGGCAGCTCGGAGGCGCGGGCGGTGGATTTTCCGGCGCGCTTGCCTTTGCTGCGTGAGTCCATTTCCATCATCGACATGCCCATGGAGCTGAGCGGGTCGCTCTGCCTCCTGAACGCAAGCTCCTTGTTTCGTGCGGTGACAAGCGCTTGGTAGATTTTTCTCCGCTCTTCCGGGGATCCGGCCTTGGCGACCTTTGCCTGGAGGGCGCGGGTCTCGGTCCTCGCCTCGCGGTATGCGGCCTCCGCCTGCGAGGCGGACTCGCCGAGGACGAGAAGGTCGCGGGAATCGGCGGACATGAGTTTCGCGACCGACTGGGTGTAGCTTTCCCAGCGGGATTCGTTGGTATCCAGGGGTGAGTCGTTGATCTCCCCATGGGTGAGGACGACCATGGAATCGTGGATCTGCTCTGCGGACATGCGCTGCAAGGCGGGGCCGCGGACGAGGTGCGGGGTGCCGGGCTGCGGCTCCGTGGGATCGCACTCGCGCTGGAAAAGGTTTGTCAGGAAGAGGATGCGGCAGAATTGGCGGAGATCGTAGTCCACGGCTTTCATGGTGACCTCAAGGAATGCGAGCACCTCGGGATGTGCGGGGTTGCTGCTATCCGTCCAGTCATCGATGGGATCGTGGAGGCCGTGTCCAAAGGTGCGTGCCCATAGACGGTTGGCGATGACCTTGGTGAAAAAAGGGTTTTCCGGAGACGTCACCCATTTGGCGAACGCCTCGCGGCGCTGCTCCGGCGGGACATCCTTGAGCTGGACGCCGAACAAGGTTTCCGCATCGACCTTTTGGCCGGGTGCGCCGTCCTTGTATTGGTAATCTTCTGGCAGGTGCAGGGATTTCGCAGGATCGTCGATGAGGGCGTTCTTGTTGAAGTCGCCGAAGAGCGGGGCGATTGTCCTGGAGATCGTCCTCGCTTCGCTGCGCTGTCTGTCCATCGAGGCGCGGAGAGCTTTCTTATCCTTCTTTGCGCCTTTGCCGCCTCGCTTATCCTGCGTTTCCGGGCGTGTGTCGGCAATGACCCTGCGGACGGTTTCCTTGGCATCCTCGCTGCGGTATTCGAAGCCGCCTCCGAAGGCCGCCATCCGGTAGTATTCCATCTGGCTCCAGTCATCGAAGGGGTGGTCGTGGCACTGGGCGCAGCCGATCTGGCGGCCGAGGAAGACCTGCATGGTGTTGCTGAAATTATCCAACTGCATGTTGCGGTCTCGCAGATAGTAGCCGACGGCGGGGTTTTTCGCCGTGTGTCCGGTTGAGGAGAGCATCTCCCTGACGAGAACGTCCCACGGCTTGTTCTCCGAAAGGGATTTGCGCAGCCAGACATGCCAGCCGAGGCCGAACTGTTCCTGCCTTGTCTGCAGGCGCAGGAGATCGCCCGCCCAGTTGAAAAGGTGGCTGTCGAAGCCGGGCGAGGAGGTGAGCGAATTCACCAGGGCGGCTCGTTTGTCCGGTGACGGATCGTCCAGGAATGCCCGGGCTTCCTTCTCGCTTGGGATACGCCCGATAATGCCAAGGTAGGCGCGCCGGAGGAAGGTGCCGTCGTCGATGCGGCCGGTGGGCGAAAGGTTGGCTGCCTTGAGATCGGCGGACAAAAGGTGGTCGATGCGCGCCGCGGCATCAAGTGCCTGTTTTTCCGTCAGGGTCTTTGCGGATGTGGACGCGATGCCGAATGCGACCAGCGGAAAGAGGGCGAGTGATTTTCCAATGAAAAGCATGGGATAGCTTCGATAACACCACCGACGGTGGAAAGTTTCATTTTTACGCGATTTTCGTCCTAGGGAGAGGGCTTGCAATCGGCTGCAAGGGGCGTGAAGGTTGGAGCAAGAGCGGTTGTCCCGGAATTCCAAACACCCATGCGCTACATCGAACCCCACGCCCACATGGTCAGCCGCACGACGGATGACTACGAAAAGCTCGCCATCGCAGGCTGCGAGGCGCTCTGCGAACCGGCTTTCTGGGCGGGCTTCGACAGATCTTCCGCAGACGGTTTTTACGACTACTTCCGCCAGCTCACGGAATATGAGCCGAGGCGCGCGGCACGCTTCGGCATCAGGCATTTCTGCTGGCTCTGCATCAATCCCAAGGAAGCGGATGATCCGGGTTTCGCCCGCGAGGTCATGGCACTGATCCCGGACTTCATCGAAAGGGAAAACGTGCTGGGGATCGGCGAGATCGGGCTGAACAAGAACACCCGCAGCGAACTCCAGATCTTCGAGGAACACGTCCAGATCGCCCTCGACCACGACCTTCCTGTGCTCATCCACACCCCTCACCTTGAGGACAAGCTCAAGGGTACGAAACTCATCATCGACTCGCTGGCTTCCTTTTCGAAGCTGGACCGGTCCAAGGTGATCATCGACCATGTCGAGGAACACACAGCCGGGCTGGTGCTTGATGCCGGTTTCTGGGCGGGCATGACCCTGTATCCGGAGAGCAAATGCACGCCGAACCGGGCCATCGACATCCTTGAGATTTTTGGCAACGAGCGGATCTGGATGAACTCCGCCTGCGACTGGGGTGTTTCCGACCCCATGGCGGTTCCGAAATGCGCGCTTGAAATGAAGCGCCGGAAATACAGTGCGGAACAGATCGCGAAGGTGGTCTATGACAACCCGCTCGAATTCCTCCGGCAGTCACCGCGTTTCAACCTTTGAGCCATGCGCCTCAGGCTTCCGGACTGCCGCGATGTGGCAGCCAGTTCCTAGTGAGACAGGTGCGGGGTGTTTTCTCGCCTGGGTGCTTGTTGAGGGGGATACCTATGGCGTTGCCCCAGGCTAGGCCAGTATGAGATGCCCAGTTGGGCATGGGGGGGCTAGGGCACAAATCGGAATTCGTTGCAGTTGAGCAGTGCCCAGCGGAGGTCAGCCATGCCTTCGTGGGGGTTTTCGGAAAGGAGCTGGAGGGCTTCGGATTTTTCCTCCGGGGTGGGCAGGCGGGTGAGGATTTCCCGGTAGGCGAAGTCGATGGCCAGTGCGGTGTCTTTTTCGAGGACGCGGTGGATCGGCTCAAGCGGCCCGACGCGGGATGCCTCGTGGGTCATGCGGCCGTTGAGCATCATGAGTTGCTGGCGGAGGGAGGATGAGGGATCGCGGAATTCGCCGAGCCCGGTGCGGGCGGGCTGGCCGAAGACGCGGAGGAAGTGGGCGGGCGGCGCTGGCGTCGCCATCCGCAAGGCGCTGTCGAAGCGCGGGTTGTCGTCCACGGTCTCGGTGACGGTCTCGGTGCGGAATTTCATCACCCTTTGATCCCTCTCTTTCTGCATCGCAGCCATCTCGCGTGCCTTGATCTGCTCGTCGGATTCCTTTCGCATCGTATCAAGCTCGTTGCGTTCGTCGGCGGAGAGGATGGAGTTGAAATCGAGTTTCAGCGAGGATTCGAGGTCGTAGCCGTCGCCGCGCATCTTGGGTGCGGCGGCTTCCATTACGGGCGCTGGTTCCGCGCCGTTTTCGGCCATGATGTATTCCCCGGTCGGCACCCGGATCTCGCGGCTGATTTCCTTGTTGTTCGCTCCGGCGGGCCATTTGAAATCCTCGAGGTGCCCGGCAATGACGATGCTGTCGTAGATCACCTCGCCGAGCATTCGGCGGGCCGGGGCGGCGGTGAAATTCCTCTCGCTCAGCTCGCGGATTGTCAGCGGCACCTCGGCGGTGAGCTGGGAGCGGCGGTAGGCATCGGACAGCGTGATGATGCGGATCAGGTGGCGGATGTCGAAGCCGCTGGCGGTGAACTCATGGGCGAGGAAATCGAGGGTGGAGGCGTGGTTGAGATCGACGTACGGGGAAAAGTTGTCGAGCGGCTCGACGAAGCCGCGGCCGATGAGTTCCGCCCACATGCGGTTTACGAAGGCGCGGGCGAAGAAGTCGTTGCGGGGGTTGGTGATGAGGCCGGCGAGCTGGTTGCGGAGTTCGCTGGCACGGTAGATGTCGCCGTGGACATCGAGCAGGCGGCTTTCCTTTTTCGCTTCCTCCAGAACCTCGTTTTGCCTCCGCCCGACCGTCGGGCCGGGGGCGTCGAGGAGGGCGTCGAGCTCTGCGTTTGCATCTTTGCCGGATGATTTATCCTCAAGCGCCGTGCGGGCTTTCTCGAAGCGGGCGATGTGCGGCGGGGTCTCTTTGACCGCAGCAGACTTGAACGGGAAACGAGGTCGGACGGCTTCGCGCTTGCCTTCCTTGGCCTTGTCCTCGGGCGGCCACATGACCGCCATGGTGTCGCCTTCGGTTGCATAGACCATGCCGCGGTCGCGGTTGCCGACCTTCTTGGTTTTCCCGAAGAACGCGGCGAGGTCGTAGAAGTCTCGCTGCTGCCAATCGTCGAAGGGATGGTCGTGGCACATTGCGCAGCCCATGCGGACGCCGAGGAAGACCTGGGCGGTGGCGGCGGCGAGTTCCATCGGGTTCACGTCGTCGCCGAGGATGAAGCCTACGGCGGGGTTCGAGTTCGCGCGGCCGGATGCGCTGATGAGCTCTCGGGCGATGAGGTCGTAGGGTTTGCCTGCGGCGAGGGAGCCGTTGACGTAGGCGAGGAGCTGGTTGCCGCCCTCGATGTCGGAGCGGATGCGGAGCATGTCCGCCATGAAGATGGTCCAGCGGTCGGCGTAGCGCTTGTCGGAGAGCAGGCGGTCGATGAGTTTTTCCCTGCGGCCTTCGCCCATTGCCTCGAAGGCACGGATCTCATCCATCGTCGGGATGCGGCCGATGATGTCGATGGTGGCGCGGCGGAGGAAAACGGCATCGCCGACGGGCGGGGTGGTGATGGCCTCGGATCCTGCGTTTTCCCGGGCGAGTATGTCATCGATGATGTTTGCGGCGTCGGCGGCGGAAACGGGGATGCGATCCGGGATGGGGACGCGTTTCACGGGGGCTGGCTTCTGCTCGGTGAGGGTTATGCCTTTCGGCCAATGCGCGCCTGCTTTGACCCATTCATCGAGCAGCGCGACCTCGGCGGGCTCAAGGGCGCGGCCTTCGTCTGGCATCACGCCCTCGTCGATGGGGCGGAGGTGGATGCGGACGAGGAGCTCGCTGGCGGCGGGATCGCCAGGGACGATGGCATCGGCGGTGTCGCCGCCCTCCATGATCAGCTCGTGGGTGTCCATGCGCAGGCCCCCCTTGGTCTTGTCCGCGTTGTGGCAACGCACACAGTTCCGCTCGAGGATGGGCTGGATGTCTTTCACGAAATCCGGCGCTGCCGTTGATGCCTGCATGGCTAGCGCTGTGAGGGCGATGATTCGTGGGATGTGCACTTTCGGGATGGGAAATATGGTTTGCTTGAATCCTACCTGGTGGCGGATGGAAGGGAAGATGATTTTCCCAAACAAGAGGGCTTTAAGTGATTACGGCGGGATTTGAGGGCAATTTGCACAGTGATGGTTTTTTCCGCTTTTGTTGATCGGAAGTAGGGTTAGCCTAGCCTGATGAAACGCAGGGACTTCATCCGGATCACATTGCCGATCGCCCTCGCCGGCAGGGCTGCAGGCGCAACTTCGGAAACGCCGGACCTCACCTTCGGCGTCATCGCGGATCCCCAATACGCGGATGTGGAAACACACGGCAGCCGTTTTTACCGGAACTCGCTGGCAAAGCTGGAGCATGCCATCGCGGATCTCAACACCCGCCCCCTGGATTTCACCGTCACCCTCGGCGATCTCATCGACCGGGATTTCAAGAGTTTCGGTTCCGTCATGCCGATCTATGAAAAGCTGAAATCGAGGCATTTCCCAATTCTTGGGAACCATGATTTTTCCGTGGAGGACGGGGAGAAAGGCAAGGTGCTTGCGGCTCTTGGAATGGAGAAAGCTTACCACTCCATGGTCATCAAGGGCTGGCGTTTCCTTTTCACCGATGGAACGGACGACGCGATCTGGCGCTACCCCGCCTCTGATCCGCGCACGCTGGCCGCCAAGAAGCCATATCGGAATTCCGGGATCTGCGCGGAGCAGATGGCATGGATTGCAGAGGAACTCGCCGCCGCCAAGGAATCCGGCCAGCGCGCCATCGTCTTCAACCACTACCCGGCATTTCCCGAAAAGGGGCCGAACATCACGAACAGCAAGGAACTCGTCGCCCTGATCGGGAAACACGGCAACGTCGCGGCCTACATGAACGGCCACCACCACGCCGGGAACTACGCGGAAAAGGGCGGCTGCCACTACGTGAATTTCAAGGGCATGGTGGAAACCGAGAAGGAAACCGCCTACGCAACCGTCAGCTGCTACTCAGACCGCCTCGTCATCGAGGGGATGGGGTTGGAGCCTGGCCGTTCCCTCGGTGCGTGAGCCGGGACAACTCTCCGCAATAGGCAGGCAAGGGATCCGGAAACCCGGTTGCTCGCAATCCGCCGCCAGCATTCCCCTTACGCGGGAATTGGCTGGACGGGGCGGGCTACGCTGATATTTTCAAAAACACACATGTCAGACATTCACCATCGCGTTTCCGGGAAACTTGTCGTGGCATGTTTCATCGTCGGTTTATCCGGAAATGCGCTCGCCCTGAAGGATGCGGAAAACCAAGGCCGCTGGAACCAGCCGTGCAAGGATGGCCCGGACAAGGAGGTGCCGGGCTTCCTTGTGAACATGGGCCCGACGGGTGCCCGGGGCGTTCTCAGGGAAAGCTCCTACGTGGTCGGGCATGTTTTCAGGAAATCCCCTGCGGCAGGCGTGCTGGAGATCGGGGACGAGGTCTATGGCGCGAACGGGAAAAGGTTTTCCAAGCACACCTTCGGGGGCGGCCACCACGGGATCGAGGGCCCCATGCAGGATCTCGGGCTGGCCATCGAGGACAGCGAGGGTGAGGACGGCGTGCTTAGGCTCATGGTGGATCGGGGCGGGGAGAAGCTGGAGCTTGCAGTGCAGCTTGAGGCGCTCGGGCGCTTCGCCGACAGCTTTCCGGTGGACTGCAAGAAGACCGCGATCCTGCGCGACCGGGCCTACGGGTATCTCATGGATAACCCCGGCGGCCTCGATTCCCAGGGCCGCTGCATCGCGACACTTGCCCTGCTCGGATCCGATGACAGCAAGGTGCAGCGAGCAGGAAAGAAAATGGCGCTGGACTGGAACAGGCCCTACGGCCCGGAGACGTGGTCATGGCACCTCGGCTTCCAGGGCATCGCCCTTGGCGAGTATTATCTCCTCACCGGAGACAAATCCGTCCTGAAAACCATCGAGCACACCATGGGCCTGTTGGGCGAGGCCCAGTGGAAGGGCGAGATACGCCACTGGAAGTCGGAGCAGATCAAGGGCATAAACCAATCGCTCATCGACAAGCACCAGGCATTGTATGAGGGCGGTTTCGGCCATGCACCCTATTCCGTCATCGTCGAGCGCGGCGGCGGCGGCTACGGGCCCATGCAGTGGCCGACCTGCCTTGCCCTCATGACATGGCAGCTCGGGAAACAATGCGGCCTTGAGGTGGACGGGGAGGCGGTGGAGAGGAGTTTCACTTTCCTGGACTACGGGACGACAGCTGCGGGCAGCATCGCCTACGGCGGCGAGTTCACACTGAACAACGGGCCTGTCGATTGGGACAAATGGAAGGCCAGCACCCGCAACGGCGGCTCCCACAAATCCGGGCTGGGCTACCTCGTCCACCTGCTTTCCCCAGAAAGGAGCGAATCGAAAAAAACCATGAAGCTCCACCTTTCAAACATCGACGCCGCCTACAAGGACATGCCTGACGGCCATGCCGACGCACTCATGGGTCTCACCTGGGGCTGGGCCGGCACCTTCGCATCCGACGACAAGAAGCTCAGGAAAAAGGTGGCCGACTACTACAAGGCTTGGATCAACCTCGCCCGCTGCCACGGCAGCGATTCCTATGTCATCCTCCCTGGTCGCGACTACGCGGATCTCGCCTACTACCGCGGCAACATCCGCAACCACACCACTGCGGCCGTGGCTTTCCTCTACAGCTACTCGACCCCCAAGCTCAGGATGCACGGCGCGGACGGAACGGAAGGCGGCACACCCCGGGAAAGCGCAGGCCGCCTGCCGGATCTTCCATATGGCGAAATCCGCAGCTTCTACAACGCCGACCGCAGCAAATCCTTCGAGGGCAGGCTGGTGGTCTTCGATCCATCGGTGGGTCTGGTGCGGGTGCGGCTTGAGAACGGCAGGATGATCGACTTCGAGTTCCTTTCGCTCAGCAAGGAGGATCAGGCCTACGTCATCGGGCACGGTGAAAAGGACGAGGACTGAAAGTTGACGCTTGACCTTATGCTGTTACCTTGAACAGCATTCGGGATGGACTTGTTTGGATACTTTGGATTGCGCTGGAAACTGAGGATCATCGAATGGAGGCGGAGACTCAAGAGGCAAGTCCGCAGATTCCGGAAACCTGCGGGACGGCGGCGCGAGGAGCAGCTCGACTTCGGATGGTGATCGGGCGGTTTCCCGGCTGTTGCCGGAAAGATGAATTTTCCCGGATTTTACGCTTACCCTTTGGATGCCGGGCGGCTACAACCTTTCAAAACCTCCGCATGGAAATCCCTTTTCTCACGAAACACACGGGCCGCATTATCGCGGTGGCGGCTCCCATCCTCTTCGCTGGAGCCCTTCTGGCACAGGATGGGACTGCGCTGGCAGGAAAGGAACTCGAAAAGCGGCTGGCGCTTGTCCAGGAAGGGCAGATGTTTTTGGAAAAAGGCGATGATGCCTACAATGCAGGGAGATTCCAGGATGCGACGGATGCCTACTCCGCCGCGCGCAGTGCGTTTCCCGATGCCCCGGCGACCGCTGACCTGAGGGATGCCGCGACACGGCGACTGATCCTCGCAAGCGTCGAATACGGTCGCGAGCTTTCACGAAAGGGCGATGTCGCCGGCGCAAAAGCCGTGGTGGAAAAGGTTCTCGATAAGTCCGTCGCGCCCGACGATTCCTACGCCCTGGCCTTCCGCTCGCAGCTCGACGATCCGATCAGGACAAACCCCGCCCTGACCAAGGAGCACGCTGAGGATGTGGACGAGGTGCGCAGGTTGCTCTACACCGCCCAAGGGGCTTATGACTTGGGCAAGCATGACGAGGCCGGGAAGCACTACCAGTCCGTGCTGCGCATCGATCCTTACAACAAGGCCGCACGCCGTGGAATGGAGCTCGTCGCATCCGCGAAATCCGATTACATGGATTCTGCCAGGGATCATGCGCGCGCTGAGACGCTGGGCGAAGTGGACGCAGCCTGGGAGCTTGGCCTTGCTCCGGATCTCGTAGTGCCCGCTCTGCCAGACCTTGTCTCCGGCGGGGGCGGCCAGGCGGGATTCGTCCCCGTGTCGAACAAGCTCAGCCGCATCATCGTCCCCGAGTTCCGCATCGTGCAGGGCACGCTGATGGAGGCGGTCGAACTGCTGCGGCTGCGTGCCACGGAGAATGACAAGCTCTCATCGGATCCGGCGCAGAAGGGCATCAACATCACTGTCAATCTCGGCGATCCAACAGTTTCCCCTGCGAAGGAAATCCTTGCCAAAAACTTCGATCTCCAGGTGGCGAACGTCCCGGTTGACGCGATCCTGAAATACCTCACGGAAATCAGCGGAACGACATACCGGACAGACGATTTCGCGGTCACGATCATCCCCGCCGGATTCCAGTCCGACGAATTGATGTCCAGGGTATTCAGGGTTCCCCCCGATTTCCTGAGCAACCTCTCGGCGGGCTCGAATGCGGAAAAGCAGGAGAATGACATTTTCAACACGGAGGTCGGCAATGGCGGGCTCTTGGCGGCACGTATGGGCGCGCAGGAAGCCCTCGCTCAACAGGGGGTCACTTTTCCCGATGGTGCTTCCGCCATGTTCAACGCCGCGTCCAACACCCTCCGGGTGATCAACACCGCAGGGAACCTCGACATCATCGCACAGATCATCGACTCGATCACACAGACGGAGCCGGTTTCCGTAGCGGTGCGCGTCACCATGCTGAAAGTGCAGCAGGATCGCCTCGAGGAACTTGGCTTTGACTGGATGCTGGACAACTTCGGATTCGGAGGCAACAGCTGGATACCCGGAGCCGACAAGCTGAACCTGACCGGCGGCACCACCAGCAACGGCACTGCGATCACCGACATAGCCCCTTTGCCCGGCGCGACCTTCCCGACAAACCCGATCACGGCAGGGAACCGCAGCGGCAACGGAGCCTTTGCCGAGCAATCGATCGACGCCCTGATCGCCGCAGGCAGCACTGGCGGCAGGCAGTCCACCAACCGCGCTCCGGGTGTCCTCGGCCTCAACGGCATCCTAGGCAACGCGACCGTCCAGGTGCTCATGAGGGGACTCAACCAACAGAAAGGCGTTGACCTGATGTCCCAGCCATCCGTCACGACGCGCAGCGGGCAGGCGGCATCGATACAGCTCATCCGCGAATTCATCTACCCGACGGAGTACGAACCCCCGGAGCTGCCCAATTCCGGAGGCGGAACCATCGCGATCGATCCTGCCGGTAACATAACCGCCGTCGCCAACACCGCTCCGAACATCGTCATTCCGGCCACCCCCACCGCTTTCGAGAAGCGGGATGTGGGTGTGAGCCTTGAGGTGCTGCCTGTCGCCGATGCGAACAGGCGCTATGTGGATGTCACGCTCAACCCCGTCATCACGGATTTCGACGGCTTCGTGAACTACGGCAGCCCGATCAACTCTACCTCGCAGGGCTTGGCCGGCCCAGTGACTGTCACGCTGACGGAGAACCAGATACTGATGCCTGTCTTCAGCGTCCAAAGGGCAAACACCAATGTGGTCGTGGCGGACGGCTCAACCATTGTCATTGGCGGGCTTCTGAAAGACGAGATCGCAAACCTTGATGACAAGACGCCGATCCTGGGCGACATCCCTGTCGTAGGGCGGCTTTTCAAGTCAGAGGGGAAGAGCCAACGATCCATTGCCATCGTGTTCCTGGTGAATGTGGAACTGCTCGATCCTACCGGACGCCCCTACAGGGATCGCTGATCCCGCCACTTCTTCCACACCCACCATGCCAGAGCCGAGCAGCGAGCAAGAGAAATACACGATCGACGAAATGATGGATCGCCTCAAGGGGCGCGATACATCCGGCAAAAGCCCCGAGCTGGTGACCCGCCCGGATGGCAGCCAGGCCATGAAGGTCAAGAAGCGCAGGAGGCGCACCAACCAGGCCGTCAACAGCGAGACGAAGCGCAACCATCGCGTCCAGATCATCCAGATCGCCGGATTCGTCGTTGTCGTGGTGCTGCTTTCCCTCGCTGTGGGCATCGGTGTCCTGTATGCCAACAGCGCATCTTTCCGCGAGTCCCTGCTGGGGAAAATGGAGGATGCCAGCGGAGCCGAGATGAGCCTGACCCAGTTCCGCATGAATCCGGCCAATGCGAACGCGAACGCTGCCAAGCTTCTCTGGCCGGGCGGCAACGCCCTCTCGGAGATCACCCTTGGCAACATCACAGCGAAGATCTCCCCCTCGAGTTTCCTCGGAAACGAATTCGGCGGTGAGGAAGTCGTGGCCGCCAAGGGGACTCTCGTGCTGGCGGCACCCACGCAGGGAGAACCCGCGCGCCACAAGCCGGGTAGCGGCGAGATGCCTGTGAAGTTCCGGAGATATTCGGTACCGTCGCTGGAAGTGTTTTTCGGAAATGCTCCCGGAAACCGCCGTTACCTGAAGGGTACGGAAGCATCCTTTTTCCCAAGCACCGCGGCAGGCCAGGCGGAGATCAGGTTGCTCGGCGGCTTGCTTGAGTTCGATGGCTGGCCGCTTGCCGCGCTGGACCGGTCCTACATCAAGGTCAAGGGAGGGTCGTTCCAGATCCAGAGCATGAGGTTCACCGTGCCGAAGGCCGCCAACGAACGAAAGCCGGAAAAGGGCTTTATCGATTTCTCCGGTAATCTCAGGCCTCTGGAAATTGGAGCGACACACACGATCGAGGCGAATGTCCGCGAGATGCCCCTCCCATATCTTGCGGGTGCCGACCTGGGTCGCTTTTTCCTCGGTACCGTTGACAGCAAGGAGATCCCGGACTCGAATTTCCTAACCATTCCCCCTGACGAGGTGGAGCAAGCGCTGCTTGACCTGACGCTTACAAATTCGCTCGACTCGCGCATCGACCTCGGAGGCTTCCGGTTCCTTTCCCAACTCGCCAAAGCCCTTGACGACCGTTGGTATGAGTTCCCCAACTTCACGGACAATGTGGGCATCGTTTTAAAAAGGCGCGGCGGCGAGGTGAACCTCTCCGAAATCAACATGGTCAGCCGCGGGCGAATGGCCGTGCGCGGCAACGTCTCCAACGGGAACGCCGGTGCCATCACGGGCACGCTCCGGGTAGGGATTCCCGAAACCACGGTCGCGGCTTCCAAGAACAAGAGGCTCGATCTGCTTTTCGGATCCCTGCGCGAAGGATACCGATGGGTCGATATCGAGGTCGGCGGAACATCCGCGGTACCTGCGGACAATTTCCTGGAACTCTACAACAAGGCAGCCGAATCGCCCCGGGAGGAAGAATCCCCAGCCCCGAAACCGGGGCCTGACAGCTTCGAGGATCTCATCGATGGCGGGGAATAGGCTTCTCAGCCGTCTCCGCGCAGGATCTCTATGCCGAGCAGGCAGACATCATCGTCGAAATGGTGGCCCTCGGAAAAATCCAGGACGGTGTTGAGGATTTCATCCAGCCAACCTTCGAGCGGTTTCCCGGCATTCCCCGCAGCGATTCCGAGCAGGCGCTTGTCGAGGAACTGCTCGCCTACCTCGTTCTCGGCCTCAAGGACGCCGTCGGTGAAAAGCAGGAGCCGCCGTATCCCATCCAGGGACATGGCGCTGCTGGGGTAGCTTACCTTGGAAATCAGGCCGAGTGCGGGCCCCCGTTCCTTTTTTCCGGAACATAGCTGGAGGCTTTTCCCATCGCCGGCGGGCCACGGGCCGGGGTGGCCGGCGCATGAGTATTCGAGGGTCAAGGCCCCAAGGTCTATGATGCCGTAGAACGCGGTTGCGAACATCGTCACGTTCGCCCGC
Source organism: Akkermansiaceae bacterium (assembly GCA_017798145.1). NCBI lineage: Bacteria > Pseudomonadati > Verrucomicrobiota > Verrucomicrobiia > Verrucomicrobiales > Akkermansiaceae > Akkermansiaceae bacterium. The sequence continues at coordinate 234,820 of CP059069.1, forward strand.
TGGAGTATGGAGGTCAGCCCCAGGTTCATGGCAGTGAGGAATTCCCCTGAGCTGCGCCCCTTGACATTCTGGGTGACGATCAGCCCGCGCAGCATGGAGACGATGAGCGCGGCGCGGATGCCGTGGCCCATCACATCGCAGATGAACACGCCGAAGCGGTTGGCACCGAGAGGGAGCACCTCGAAGAAATCGCCGGCAAGGCCGGAGATGGGTATGTAGCGGGAGCCGAAGGTGAGGTGGTTGCCTTCCGGCGAGGTGGCCTTGGGGAAGCCGGTTGTGGTGAGCGCCTGCTGGATCTCGCGGGCCAGCTTGAGCTCCTCCTCGTAGGAAGCGTTCTTCTGCTGGAGTTCGTTGGCGAGCTCGGTGGCCTGGTTCTGCGCCAGGACGAGTGATGTCACGTCGCTGGATACCCCGAAGGTGCCCTTGATCATGCCCGCCTTGTCGCGCCATGGGAACTTGGAGGTGACTACATAGGTCTCGCCGCCCTCGCGCCAGGTCTCGCATTCCAGTTGCCCTGTCATCGGCACGCCGGTTTCCATGATGCGTTTCTCATCCGCCGCCGCCTTCTCCCAGTGGGCGTTTGAAAAAAGATCCCTATCGTGTTTGCCGGCCATTTCCGCGCTGGAGGCGAAGCCATGGTATTCCACCATGCCCCTGTTCACCATCACCATCCTGGAATCCTTGTCCTTGAAATAGATCTGCAGCGGAACGTGGTCGATGAGCGTCCTTAGGAGATGGCGCTCTTCCTCGATCTGGGCTTCCGCCGCCTTGCGCAGGCTGATATCGATCATCGACCCGGCGATACGCAGCGCATTGCCTTCGCGGTCCCTTACGACCGTACCGCGGATGCGCAGCCACCTCCAGCCGTTGCCGCCGGTCTGCACCCTCGCATCCACTGCCAGCGTTTCGGGTCCGCCCGGATCAAGTGCACCGGCAAGAGCACGGACGAAGGCCGGGCGGTCCAAGTGATGGACGGGAAGGTGGGGTGGCAGGAAAATGTTCGGCGCGGCGGACGCTGTGCATTCCAGGAATTCCAGGATGCGGCGTGAGTAGAAAATGGACTTCTCGCCTGTCATCCAGTCCCAGATGCCCTCGTTGGAAGCCCGGAGGGCGAGTTCGAGTCGGTCGGATTCCAGGTCTGGTTTGGCGGGTTTTTCTGACATAGCATGTAGTGCCGGATCTCCGGATGACGCCGACTATGGAGTGCAAGCGGCCGCTCCGCATCAAGGAATTTCCGTCAGAGCGTGCGCCGCAAGCCGGATTGTCGCCCGATCCGATGCAAAGCAGCCAATAGGGGAATGCAGATGGCTCCCGATTCGGATCACCCAAAGTAGCGAACTCCCGCATCAAAAATCGGCTGGCGCTTGTTTCCGGGGATGTTTTTCGCAACGCCTTCGGAGAAACGCTCGGAGTGGGCCATTTTCCCGAAAACCTTGCCGCAGGGTGAGGTGATGCCTTCGATGGCGGCGAGGGATCCGTTGGGGTTGAAGGGGTGCTCCATGGTCGGGTTCCCGTCAGGGTCGCAGTATTGGCTGGCGATCTGGCCCTTTGCGGCGAGTTGGGCGAGGGTTTCCGCGGATGCGAAGAACTTGCCCTCGCCGTGGGAGACGGGGACGGTGTGGATTTCGCCGACGTTCATGTTGGCGAGCCATGGGGAGGAGTTGTTGGCGACGCAGGTTTGGACGTATTGTGAAATGTGGCGGGATATGTCGTTGTGGACCAGTGTGGGCGAGGAGGCGTCGGTTTCCATGACCTTGCCGTGCGTTGCGAGGCCGGTCTTGATGAGTGCCTGGAAGCCGTTGCAGATGCCGAGGATGAGGCCGTCGCGGTTTTCGAGGAGGTCGGAAATTGCATCGGAAATCCGCGGGTTGCGGAGGATGGTGGCGATGAATTTCGCGGAGCCGTCGGGTTCATCGCCTGCGGAGAAGCCGCCGGGGATGAAGAGGATCTGGGACTTCTTGATTCCTTCGGCGAGGGCGGCAATGGACTCGGCGATGTGGGCGGGGGAGAGGTTGCGGAAGACCTCGATGTCGGTTTCGGCGCCGGCGCGTTGGAAGGCGCGGGCGGAGTCGTATTCTGAATTTGTTCCCGGGAAGGTGGGGATCAACACCTTCGGTTTCGGGTGCCGGGTGCCGGGTGAATGTTGGGCCGTCGAAGAGATTTGAACCGCCAAGACGCCAAGTTCGCCAAGGGAAGATTCCGGTTTGGTGGGATAGACGGGTTCGAGGGTTGCCGTGAATGCGGATTCGAGTTCTGTCAGGGAGTGGGTTTCGTCGTTGATTGCGAGCGTTGGCGAGGAGCTTGTCGTGCCGATGTTCCTGGAATGGGGAAGGGAAAGGTCGGTTCCGTGCTCGATGAGGAATGCGAAGAAGCGCGGCGCGAGCGGAGCTTCGATGTTGGAGCCTACGAAGCCGATCCGGTTGCCGAGGCACATTTTCGTGAGCGCGGCGGCGATGCCGGGTTTGCCGATGTGGTGGAGCGACAGGATCTTTCCGCCCTTATTGAGGGAGTGAAGGGATTCCGCGATTTCCCTGATCACTTTGAAATCGGGAAGTCCGTTTTCGAGGAACGGCGTTTCCACGATGGAGACCGTGGATCCCGGTTTCTTGAACTCCGGGGAGATGGCGAGCGATGCGAGGCCGGGAGCGAGGGCGAAGGAAACGAGGGTTGGAGGCACATCGAGCTCGTTGAAGGATCCGGACATCGAGTCTTTCCCACCGATGGCTGCGAGGCGCAGCTCGTGCTGGGCGCGGAAGGCTCCGAGGAGCGCGGCGAAGGGCAGTCCCCAGCGGGCGGGATCGTTGCCGAGGCGCGGGAAATATTCCTGCAGGGTCAGGCGGATGTCGGAGAGGCGAGCGCCAGCGGCGACGGCCTTGCAGACGGATTCCGTGACAGCGAATGCAGCGCCGTGGAAGGGGGATTGCTCGGAAAGATACGGATCGAAGCCCCAAGACATGTAGGTCGCGGAGTCGGTTTCGCCTTCCATGAGGGGGAGTTTGGCGACCATGGCATCCGGGGGGGTGATCTGGTGCTTGCCGCCGAATGGCCAGAGGACGGTGTTGGCGCCGACGGAACCGTCGAACATTTCGCCGAGGCCTTTCTGGGAGGAGATGTTCAGGGACTTTAAGTGATCGGTGATCGGTGAAAAGGGAGCGGTGGAAGTGATGCTGGCTGGGGTAGACACGTGGATCTTAGCGGTCTGCTGGACACCGTTGGTGTCGAGGAAGGAGCGCGAGAGATCGACGATGGTCTTGCCGCGCCAGGTCATGACGAGGCGGCCGGAGTCGGTGACGTCGGCGACGTGGACGCATTCGAGGTTCTCTTTGTCGGCCTCGGCGATGAAGTAGCTGATCTCCGATGGATCAACGCAGACGGCCATGCGTTCCTGGGACTCGGAAATGGCGAGTTCGGTGCCGTCGAGGCCGTCGTATTTTTTCGGGACGGCATCGAGGTTGATGACGAGGGAAGGGGCGATCTCGCCGATGGCGACGGAGACCCCGCCCGCTCCGAAATCGTTGCAGATCTTGATCTTGCGGGTGAGTTCCGGGTTGCGGAAAAGACGCTGGATTTTCCGCTCTGTGGGGGCGTCGCCCTTCTGGACTTCGGCGGAGTTCTCGAGCGCGGTGTCGGTGTGTTCCTTGGAGGATCCGGTGGCTCCGCCGACTCCGTCACGGCCGGTGCGGCCGCCGATGAGCAGGATGACATCGCCCGGCGAGGGGCTGCCGCGGAAGACGTTGGAGCGCGGGGCTGCAGCGACAACCGCACCGATCTCCAGGCGTTTTGCGACATAGCCCGGATGGTAGACCTCCGCGACCTGGCCGGTGGCGAGGCCGATCTGGTTCCCGTAGGACGAGTAGCCGTGCGCGGCGACCTGGCAGATCTTTTTCTGAGGGAGCTTACCCGGGAGGGTTTCGGAAAACGGTGTGAGCGGATCGCCCGCGCCGGTGACACGCATCGCCTGATAGACGTAAGAGCGGCCGGAAAGGGGATCGCGAATGCAACCGCCGAGGCAGGTTGCGGCACCGCCGAATGGCTCGATCTCGGTGGGGTGGTTGTGGGTCTCGTTCTTGAACTGGATCAGCCATTCCTCTTCCGAAGGATTTTGAACCGTCAAGTCGCCAAGGGAAGACCCTGCCACTGAATCTTTTTGAGAGTTGGATTTTGAGATTTGGACTTTGACGACGATGGAGGCGGCGTTGATTTCCTCGGAGATCTCGAGGTTGTCGAGTTCGCCGGAGGCTTTGAGTTCGCGCATGCCGATGAGGGCGATGTCCATGAGGGTGACGGGTTTGTGGTCACGGCCCAGCTTTTTGCGGACGTTGCGGTAGATCCCGTAGGTTTCCTCGACGACATCGGAGCCAGGGGCGAAAGTGATGTCGTCGATGGCGGTGAGGAAGGTGGTGTGGCGGCAGTGATCGGACCAATAGGTGTCCAACATGCGGATCTCGGTGAGCGAGGGCGCGCGGCCTTCCTCGTCGCGGAAATATTTTTGGGTGAAGGCGATGTCGGCCTCGGACATGGCGAGGGACATCCTGCTGCGGATGGATTCGGGGTTTTCTGTTAGAAACGCGTCAAGGGTGGAGACATCCTTTGGCTGTTCGAGAGGGGGGCGACCGAAGATCGCCCCCACTTCGACCTCGTGGGAATCTACCGGGTTGATGACATAGGATTTGATGGCGGTGAGATCGCTATCCGAGAGATCGCCTGTGAGAATGACGATCTTTGAGGAAAAGACGGTGGGCTTTTCCTTGCCGGTGAGGATCTGGATGCACTGGGCGGCGGAGTCCGCGCGCTGGTCGAATTGGCCAGGGAGGTATGAGTAGGCGAAGGAGCGCTCGTTTGCCGCAAGGCTCAGGGAGGTGGAGGTGGTGTCCACCTGCGGCTCGGAAAGGATTTGCCCCGAGGCCTGTTCGAACTCCACATCGGTGACGCCCTCGATATCGTAGCGGTTGAGGAGTCGCAGTGAGGCGATTCGGGGGAGTGCCAGGGATTCGCGGAGATCGTGCAGAAGGTGGCGCGATTCGGAGGCGAAGGGTGGGAGTTTCTCGACGAAGAGGGTGTATGGTTTCAAGATCTCAAACTTTAAATTCCAAACTTTAATGAAGAAGAAATGCGCTGCGCGGATGGGTAGAAGCCGGCAGGGGGCACGGCTCTCCAGAAGGGCTCGCCCTAGCCTTTGATTTCCAGTAGCATCTGTGGGTTGTTGGGGAACTTCTTGATGAAGTAGAGCAGGCGCTCCATGGCCTCAAAGGGGCGGTGGCCGGAGAGGCCGCGACGGATGAGGTGGATCTTGTGGAGTGTGTGCTCGGCAAGCAGGAGTTCCTCGCGGCGGGTGCCGGATTTGAAAATGTCCACGGCGGGGTAGATATAGCTTTCGGCGATCTTGCGGTCGAGAACGAGCTCCATGTTGCCGGTGCCCTTGAACTCCATGAAGATCGCTTCGTCGGCGCGGGAGTTTGTCTGGATGAGGGCGGTGGCCAGGATGGTGAGTGAGCCTGCCTCGCGGGTGTTTCGCGCGGCGGCGAAGAGGCGGCGCGGAACCTCAAGGGCGCCGATGGTGATGCCGCCGGAGCCGGTTGCGCGACCACGCCCGCCTTTTCCGCTGCTCATGCTGCCGTTGTAGGCGCGGGCGAGGCGGGTGATGGAGTCCATGAGGAGGAAGACGTGCTGACCCGCCTCGACGAGGCGCTTGGCTCTCTCGATGGCGAGCTCGGCGATGCGGCAGTGGTTGCGGGTGGCCTCATCGTTGGAGGAGGCGTAGATCTCCGCGCCGGGGAGGGCGCGGCGGAACTCGGTGACTTCCTCCGGGCGCTCATCGACGAGGAGGATCATGAGGTGGATCTGCTCGTCGTATTTTTCCCGGATGGCCTCGGCCATGTGGAGGAGGAGGGTGGTCTTGCCGGAGCGGGGCGGGGAAACAATGAGTCCGCGCTGGCCGCGGCCGACGGGCGATACGATGTCGATGACGCGGGTGGTGTAGCGGTCGGGTGTGGTTTCGAAGGCGATGCGCTTGTTCGGGTTGATTGCGGTGAGTTCGTCGAAATGGGGGAGCAATGCCGCCTCTTCGGTTGGGAGCCCGTTGACTTGGTCGATCTCCACAAGCTGCGGGCCGCGGTTGCTGGCCTGGTATTTGCCGTGGAGCCATTGCCCGTGGCGGAGGGCGTGGCTGCGGATCATCTCCGGTGAGATGAAAATGTCTTCCTTGGCCTGCTCGTAATTCGTCCCAGGCATGCGCAGGAAACCGAAGCCCTTGGGGGTCATCTCAAGGATGCCGTTCGCCTCGACAAGCGGGCCGTCGAGGATGGTGGCGGAGCGGTCTTCCTGCTGGCGGTCGTTGTTGCGTTCGGTTCGGTTATCGTTGCGTTCGTTGCGGCGGTCGTTGCGCTGGTTGTGGTTGGCTCCCCGGTTCTGGTCTCCTCCGGATTGGTCGCGGCGGCGCTTGCGCTTTTCGCGGCGTTTCTTGGAGCGGGACATGGGCTGGCCGTCGTTGCCGGGGTTCTGATGTACGGGGCCGCCGCCTGGGACACGGCCGATTCGTGGATTGTCCTGTGGCGGGTTGTTTTGGGGGGTGGGTTCCGGCCTATCGCCGGCTTCGGCTTTCGGCTGCGGTGTCGGGAGAGGGATTGGGGCTGGAACTTCGGCTGCTGCAGGCGCCGGCGACTCGGCGGCAGGCAGGGCGGCTTGCTTGGAAGCTATTTTTGTGGCGACAACCTTCTTGGCCGCTTTTTTTGCCACGGCCTTTTTCGCAGCGGATTTCTTGGCGGCGGTTTTCTTGGCAGCGGTCTTGCGGGCGGGTTTTGCAGCCTGTTCCGCAGGGGGGCTATCGAAAAGGTCGTCGGTGGTGTTTTTGCTCATTCGTGTGAGTGTATGGGGAAATGGTTCGGTGTGTTCCGAGGGTGGTTTGGCAAAAGGAACCGCTGGTGATGTGAAAATACACCGTAGGCCTTGGGAAAGGGGACGGGGTGGGCATCGGTTTCCTTGTCGGTGGATCCGGCTGCGTCAGCGGGATGGGGACGTGGGAGACGACTGCCAGTGTGGTGACCGCGGAGGAAATCCGAAAGCCGCCTACCGTCGTGACAACACCTGATGAATGATATGCGGACAGCCTTTTGGCAATCCTAAAAAACAGGAGGATTCCGGCGCTCACTCACCGCCGATGTCCGATGGCGATGAGATCGGCTTGCGCAGTGGGGTTAGGATTCCCTGATCCAGGCGGTAGATCCATGAGTGGATGGCGAGTTGCTGGCCGCGCTCCCAGGCGTCCTCCACGATGGTGGTGCGGGCTACGTGACGGGCTTGCGAAAGGACGTTGAGCTCGCAGAGGCGGTCCAGTTTGGCTCCGTCTTCCAGGCCCGAGAGTTCATCCTTGTGGCCGCGCGTCAGAGCACGGATGGGGGCAAGCCAGTTGTCGATGATGCCGTGGCGGAAGTTTTCCAGCGCTGCCTGGACTCCTCCACAACCGTAGTGGCCGCAGACGATCACGTTGCTGACTTTCAGGACATCGACGGCATACTGCAGGACGGCGAGCACGTTGAAATCCGTTTCCTGGACGACGTTTGCAACGTTGCGATGGACGAAGACCTCGCCGGGGGGCAGGCCGGTGATCTGGTTTGCCGGGACGCGTGAGTCCGAGCAGCCGATCCAGAAATACCGAGGGTTCTGCTGCTGAGCCAGGCGGGTGAAAAACTCCGGATCGCCTTTGCGCATTCGCTCCGCCCATAGGATATTGTTTTCGATGAGTTGGTCGATGCTTTCCATGGGCTGCGCCCACTGTTCCGAAAACCCGGCGATGTATCCAGAAAAAATCAGGTGGCCTTGGCATCGAACTCCGCCTTGGCCGCCTTTCGGCACTCCGCAACGAAGTGGTTGCAGGCCTCGCGGCAGAGGAGGGGGATGGCATTGGTTTCTTCCGTCCCGCCGGGGATCCCGTTGAAACGGGAGGCTTCGCTGTCATCGAGCGGCGTATCCTGATCGAGCTGCCAGAGAATCTTCTTTGCGCAATTATGGGCGGGCCCGCAGACTTTTTGGATGAGTTTCTGGGCGCCCGCATCGCTGATCGTCCCTGCGTAGCGGTACATCCCGGTCTGGCGTGCCAGCTTATCGCGGAGATTCTCGATGGGTAGCGCGCCATCCCTGTGCTTAATGAAAAGTGCGGTGCAGCCGGGATAGAATTGGTCAAGTGCGCGGAGAAGGTCTTGCTCGCCATCCAGCGTCATGATCCAGCCGCGTTTCAGGTTGGTCTTGCCTTTCGTGAATCGGTATTCGCCGTCCTCCGCATAGGTTGAGATGTCACGCGCCGCATCCGGGCCGCGATGGTGGTCGAGCCCGCCGAACGCCGGTTGGGTGGCCAGTTCCCCATCATCGATGTGATGGAGGGCATAGGGGAATTCGCAGAGATCCCGTTGTATCCAAATCTGGCCGATCTGGTGAACCCCTCCACGGACAAGCTGTTTCAGGTGCGTGGGGAGGGTCATCGCGCCGCTAGCTTGGGATGGGGAGGGTTTGTGTTTCTCATCGAAATCGGAGACCTGGTCGAGGATCACATCCGCCATGAGCGGCTCGGTGCCAATGGCCGAGGAGTAGTAAAGGTTCTTGCCCCGCAGTTTGTTCGGGTTGTTGCGGAAAACATCCGTCTGGCTCGCCGCCGGGCCGGACCTCCTTTCAAGCCCAAGCAAAACCGGGATGTCCTGGAAGGAATGCAGCCCGTCGGAGATGAAGAAGGGAACGACAACCACATTGTTCGTATCCGCCATCTTGTCCCATTCCGCGATGAACGGCTGCTCCTCCATGTAGGCGTCCGTCACCAGCGCATATCCCGCACCGGAGGCGGCGATGAGATCCGCCTGATCCTTGATCGCCTTCGTCGAGTTCTGGTTCAGTCCCGTGCCGTGCCCGGTGATGATGAGAGTGGTGTCGGCGGGGTCGGCGTCCGGCGCGACTTCCTTGGCGCGGCGCAAAATGAGCCCCGTCATCGATGGATGGACGCCCACCGGCAGGGTGTAATGAAGCGTTTTCCCGTCACGCACCGTGGTCGGGCCGTCGAGCTGCAGCTCCCTGGGGATCACGTCCTGGGTGAAGTAGCCCTCGCTGATGAAATCCGGGACAATGTAGACTTCCGGCGCATCAATCATGAACAGCGCCTCGCGCATGGATGGTTCCTCTTTCCAGAAACAGACATGAACCTCCGCGAAGAGCCCGCGCTTCCTGATCTCGTCCGCATGATCGAAGTAGGGTGTCGATGAATCGGGGTTCTCGGTGGAGCCGTGGCCGACGATGAGCAGGGCGGAATTCGGTTTCTGTGCAAAAGGCATGTCGGAAAATGGCGGGCCGCAGCAGGATTGCAAGCGATGGAATGCCCTTGATGCCGGTTGGCAACGCCGCTTTCCTGTTGATCGTGAAATCCGCCACCTTGCTGTTCCTCTTCGCCATCGCATCGGTACATGCGGAAATGTCCTTCGAGCGGCTCGATCCTGCCTTTGACATGCTGATCCCCGCCGATGCCGAAATCAAGGTGCTTGCCACCGGTTTCAAATGGGCTGAGGGGCCGGTCTGGGATGTGGAAAACGGCGAACTGCTTTTTTCGGATGTGCCGAACAACGTGATCCACGCATGGGACGGTTCAAAGATCCGCGAGTTCATGCGCCCGTCCGGCTACACCGGGCTGAAGGGTTATGGCCGCGAGTCCGGGTCGAATGGCCTCACCTTCGACGCCCAGGGGCGCCTTATCCTTGCGGAGCACGGCGACCGCCGCGTTTCCATCCTCACCAAGGGCGGCGGGAAAATGACGCTCGCAGACCGTTTCGAGGGGAAGCGTTTCAATAGCCCGAACGATGTCGTCGTTCATTCTTCCGGAGCCATCTACTTCACCGACCCCATTTACGGCCTGCCGAAAGGAGAGGACGATCCCCTGCGGGAAATCGGTTTCTGCGGTGTTTATCGGATCGGCACGGACGGGGGCGTTTCCCTGGTCACAAAGGAATTGGAGCGCCCCAACGGTCTCGCTTTTTCCCCGGACGAGAAAACCCTCTACGTCGCAAATTCGCACGGACCGCGCAAGATCATCCTCGCGGTTTCGATCAACGCCGACGGCGGTGCGGCGGGGCAAGGGGTGTTCTTCGATGCGAAGGAGCTTGAAGGCAAGGGCTCCATGGACGGCCTCAAGGTCGATCCCTCTGGCAATCTTTGGGCCACCGGGCCAGGCGGGCTGCTGGTAATTTCACCGCAAGGGAAGCTCCTCGGCAGGGTGCTGACAGGAAAGGCAACCGCGAACGTCTCCTTCGGCGGGAAAAACAGCAAAACTGTGTTTTTGACAGCACACGACACTCTGCTTAGCGTTCCCCGTAACTAGGGAAAATTCGCCATACATTGAATATCCCCGCACCAACACCGTCCCAAGAAAACCATGAAAAAGACAGTCACCATGCTTCTTGCAGCTGCCATCGCTTTCGCCGGCACCAGCTGCACCACCACCTATGATGCCTACGGGAATCCGCGCCAAAGCGTCGATCCCGGCACTGCCGTTGCCGGCGCCGCAGCCGTCGGCGTGCTCGGATATGCCCTCGCCAAAGACAGGGACAAGGACAAGAGGAACGACGCCTACCGCAGCGGCTACTACGACGGTCGCTCCCGCGGCTACTACGACCGCCGCGGCCACTACCACCGCTATTGATGGCCCCGAGCCGAATCATGCAGCGTTTCACACTGCATCTTTGGGCTTGCAAACGGGGGGCTGACCACTAGGTTCGCCCTCCGTTTTTCTTTTGTCTGGCGAGCGGTTGGAGCCCCGGTGCCCGTCAGACGCCATCTTTTCCGGGGCAATTGTCGGAAGGAAAACGCAACCAACTAACCAAACAACTAACCAAATATGAGTACTGCAATCGCAGAACCAACCAACCAGGAGCTCAGCGACCTGATCGATTCCAAATTCACCGAATTCCGCGAGGGATCCATCGTGAAGGGAACCATCCTGGAAATCCGCCCACAGATCGTTCTTGTGGACATCGGCTACAAATCCGAGGGAGCCATCCCGTCCAACGAGTTCGAGGACGATGATATCGAAGTGGGCGACGAAATCGAGGTTCTCCTCGAGCGCCTCGAAAACGACGAGGGCATGGTCGTTCTCTCCAAGGAAAAGGCCGCCTACAAGCAGAACTGGGACAAGATCGTCAAGGTCTTCCAGGACGGCGGCCTCGTGCGCGGGAAAGTCAAATCCGTCGTCAAGGGTGGCCTCACCGTCAACGTCGGTGTCGAGGCATTCCTTCCCGGCTCGCAGGTGGACATCATCCCGCCGAAGGATCTCTCCGAATACGTCGGAAACGTTTACGAGTTCAAGATCGTCAAGGTCAACGACGAGCGCAAGAACATCGTCCTCTCCCGCCGCGAAGTCATCGAAGCCGAGCGCTCCGAGCAACGCCAGGCGTTCCTCCAGACGGTCAAGATCGGCGACAAGGTCGTCGGCGCGATCAAGAACCTCACCGACTTCGGCGCATTCGTCGATCTCGAGGGCATGGACGGACTCCTCCACATCACCGACATGTCGTGGGGCCGCATCAACCATCCGTCCGAGCTGCTCCACATCGGGCAGTCCGTGGATGTAGTCATCCTCGACGTGGACAAGGACAAGGAGCGCGTTTCCCTCGGCCTCAAGCAGATGTCCGACAACCCGTGGGAAGACATCGAGCGCAAATACCCGATCGGCCAGCAGGTCAAGGGTCAGGTCACCAAGCTCCTGCCGTACGGCGCGTTCATCGAGATCGAGCGCGGCGTCGAAGGCCTCGTGCACGTTTCCGAGCTCAGCTGGGTCAAACGCATCACCCGTCCGTCCGATGTTCTTGAACTCGGCCAGGAAATCGTTGCGGTCGTTCTCGGCATCAGCATCGAGGAGCAGAAGATCTCCCTCGGTGTCCGCCAGCTCGAAGGCAACCCATGGGACGAGATCGAGCTCCGCTACCCTGTCGGCGCGACCATCACCGGCCCTGTCCGCAACCTCACCGCCTATGGCGCATTCGTAGAGCTTGAGGAGGGAATCGACGGAATGATCCACGTATCCGACATGTCCTGGACCCGCAAGATCAACCACCCGTCCGAAGTCCTCAAGAAGAACGACGAGATCGAGGCCATCGTCCTTGCCATCGACAAGGCGAACCAGCGTGTCTCGCTCGGCATCAAGCAGACCGAGAACGACCCATGGTCCGCCATCGACGACCGCTTCAAGGTCGGCGATCTCGTCAAGGGCAAAGTCGCGAAGATCGCTTCCTTCGGTGCCTTCGTTTCCCTTGAGGGCGACATCGACGGCCTCATCCACATCTCTCAGCTCAGCGAGGATCACGTGGAAAAGGTCAAGGACGTGATCAAGGTCGGAGACGACATCGAAGCCCGTGTCATCAAGGTGGACAAGGTGGAGCGCCGCATCGGCCTCTCCATCAAGGCCGTCGGCTACTCCGAGGAGCAGCTCAAGAAGGAAAGCGCCAGCTTCGAGTCCCTCAAGCCATCCTCCGAGATGGTCGGCCTCGAGCAAGCGTTCAACCTCGCCGCCGCCGCCTCCGAAGAGTGGAGCCCGGGCGACGAAGACTGATTCAAATCCGCACCGGAGAGATCCGGTGTGTGACTTTCAAAAAGCCGGGCAGGTTCTCCTGTCCGGCTTTTTCTTTGACCATCCGCAGGTTTTGCGTGAATTCCATGTATCCTCCCGGGCAAATCGTGCGATTGTGCTCTTCATGAAGGCAATCCTGATGCTTCTCGTGCTATCCGCCGTTGCCCATGCCGCCCCGAAGCAGATCCGGGTTTTCGTGGCGCTCTGCGACAACAAGACCCAGGGGATCGTCCCGGTCGGGGAGAAGATCGGGAACGGCGATGATCCCGATGCGAACCTTTACTGGGGATGTACGGATGGACTGGCCGTTCATTTCAGGAAATCGGAAAACTGGAAACAGGTGAAATCCGAGAAGGACGTATCGAAGGCGATACTACGCCGCCTGACCTTCAAGCACACGGCGGCTGACATCGAATTGGTCGCGGATGCCTACCGGGGATCCGAAATGGGTGCCTGCATTGTCGATTTCGAGAAGGCTGCGGCTGGCGGGAAATACGACCCCGTCGCCTTCATCGGACACAACGGGCTCATGGATTTTCCAATTGATCCGCCCGCCAAGGTCGAAGGCAACGATACGGATGTGGCCGTGTTATGCTGCCTGAGCGAATCCTATTTCAAGAAGCGCCTCGAAGCTCTCGGTTGCAGGCCTGTGCTGATGACCAGGCAGCTCATGTATCCGGGTTCGTTCATCCTCTCGTCCTCCATCGAAAGCTGGCGCAAAGGCGAGGGTAGGGCGGAAATTCGATCTGCGGCAGGCCGGGCGTATGCAAAGAATCAGAAGATATCGGCCAAAGCCGCGACCGGGGTCTTTGCGGATCTCGGAGAATGACTAAGACTAACATAACAATTATGAGAGTTTCCGGGAAACGGATATGGATCGTCCTCGCTTGGCTATTGCTGGGATTTCTTGTCGCAGTTGCCGCAGCCGCGATCATGGTTTGGTGGCCTGATGCGAATCGACTCACCGGCTACTCGGCCAAAGGCGACATCAAGGGGGTTCGGCTATGCATGAGGCTTGGCGTGGATTTGAATGAGCCAAGCCGGTGGGGTTGGACCCTCGGCAATACCGGCGAAACCCCTCTCACCGCCGCTGCGAAACACGGTCGTGTGGATGTGGTTAGATACCTGTTGGCACATGGCGCTAGGATCAATCAGCCGGATGGGTTTGGGGACACGGCGATCATCAAAGCATGCTTCAGCGGGGATTTGTCATTGGTCGCGTTGCTGGTCAAGGAGGGTGGCGACCCTGCGTTCAAAGGGGAAAGCCACACGGCCATGCACCTGGCGGCGGCACTGGGGCATGTCGATATCGTGGAATTTCTTTTGAAAGCGGGATTGCCCGTCGATATCCCGGATAAGAACGGAAGACCGCCGCTGTATGCTGCATCGAGGAGCGGGAATCTCGAAGGTGCGCGCTTTCTCGTGGCGCACGGTGCGATCGAAAAGCTGGATGCGGTTTCCAAAAGGGAACTGATCTACGATCTTCGTTCGATCATTGGCCAGAGCAAGAGAGACCACGATGAGTATGCGGAAAAGAACGGGTGGCCTGCGGGAAGCGACGGGAAGTCAGAGGCCCGGCAACAGATACTTAGTTGGCTCGAGGAAAAGTGAATCCGCCCTGATCAAATCCGCCACGTGGCGATGCGGTGCGCGACTTTCACAAACGCCGGGCCGGGGAACCTGCCCTTTGTTGTCCGTCCATATCGGGGATGGTTCCGCCGGTTGGCCGCACAAGTGGATCGACAGTATCGGCCATTTGTTTTTTTCTCCGGAGAGTGATCAGGAAGTTGCTGAGTTTCATCCGTCATATGCGCGAACCGGTCTATGAGGATCCGAAGGCTTCGCGTTGGGCCGATCTATACCAGAGGCGAGCCAGGCTGACAGGGGAATTACCGGAGCCGGAAATACTGGCCCGGTTTGGGATTCCGGCCGATGATCCCTTTTGGAAGGAAGACAATGCCAATCCCTGGAAAGGATTTGCTGTAAACCTCAGCGTTCCCATGGCTTCCGCCCTGCAGGCCGCCGGTCCCGGAGATATGGGCATCGTTGGGCGCGATGATTTCGGGCGTTCCGTCACCAATCTCCCTCTCGCAGAGACCTCGCCCAGGTTCTATTTCGGGTTCGAGAAGAACATGTACCGGCTTGAAGGGACTGGCCGCAGCATCGCGATCAGCGAATTCATCTGGAAGGTGTCCCGGGTATTCCGCGAATTGCTTTTGAAGGCCGAGAACGAGCCAGAAGAGATTCCGGAAGAGGATGATGACGAGGAGGAAGAAGAAATCGATGAACCGATGAGCTACAGTCCTGCCGACTATACTATCCATCGCATATCATGGAATCCAAGGCAGCAAACTTGGTATGTTATGACGGAACGGACTGCAGAGTGAGTCGCTGGACGGACTCACTCAGCCGGCGGCCTGCGCAGCGCTTTCTTATCCGAGAGCTTCCGCTTGTCCGCGACGGAGCGCTGCTTGGAGCGCCGCGATCTCTGCCGTTTCTGGCGGCGTAGCTTCTCGATGGCCTGGGATTTCGCGGAGGCTTTCCCGTTGGCGATGGCATCGATCTGATCGCACAGCTCGCGGCGGGCGAGGAAACGGTTCATTTCCCGCGAGCGCTCCATCTGGCACTTGATCGCGATGCCGGTGGGCAGGTGTTTCAGGAAAACGCAGTTCGAGGTCTTATTGATTTTCTGGCCGCCCGCGCCGGAGCCGCGCACGAATTTCTCAAGCAGATCTGCGGGGTCAATTCCGAGCGAAGCCATCCTCTGTTCGAGGGCGTTGGATTTTTCCGGCGAAGGTAGGTTCATTGGGCTTTTTTTCTGGAAATGTGTTTTTCTGTTGAGAGATCGTAGGTGTCCGGGGAGTATCTTCCCACAATGAAAAACACAGTTCTTGGAGTGTTTGCAGCCGGATTCGCATTCAGTGTCCTCGCTCAAGCGGAAGTTACGGACATGACGGCGGATTTCAAGGTTGCCGCTGGTTTCAAGCTGGAAAAAATCCATGATGTTACCAAAGACGAGGGAAGCTGGGTGGGCCTGACGGAAGACGACAAGGGTCGGCTCATTGCAACGGATCAATACGGTGGGCTTTTCCGTATTACCGTTCCGCCGCTGTCCGGCGGGCAGACGAAGGTGGAGGCGCTTGATATCGCGGTCTCGGGCGGACACGGGGTTCTCTGGTTCAAAGGCAAGCTTTACATCGTGGTCAACGAGAACGTGAAGAAGAACCCGTCCCAGACAGGCGTGTGGGTTGTCGAGGATAAGGGCGATGGCTGGGGCACGCCGGAGCTTTTGAAGGGCATCAAGGCGGGCGGTGAGCACGGCATTCACTCGCTGGTCGTATCGCCTGACAAGGAGTGGCTCTATCTGGTATCCGGAAACTACGGCCAGCTCCCTGATCTTTCCGACTCCTTCCCCGCAAAGGTCTGGGAGGAAGACCAGCTGCTACCAAAAAACAAGGATGGCCGAGGACACGCGGCAAACGTGAACGCGCCCGCCGGCTGGATCACAAGGTTCAGGCCGGACGGCTCCGACTGGCAGCTCGTCTCCATGGGCCAGCGCAATACCTATGACGCCGCCTTCCACGACAACGGCGAGCTTTTCTCCTACGATGCGGACATGGAATGGGACTTCGGGATGCCATGGTACCGTCCGACGCGCATCATTCACGCTGTCCCCGGCACGGAGCAGGGCTGGCGCAATGGCAGCGGAAAATGGCCGGAGTATTACGAGGACAGCGTCAAGCCTGTGCTCAACATCGGGCCGGGATCGCCGACGGGTGTGGTGGCCGGCCGCGGCTTCAAGGCACCTGCGAAATACCAGCAGGCCATCTATGCGCTGGACTGGACTTTTGCGACAATTTACGCGCTGCACATGACGCCGGATGGTGCCTCGTACTCCGTGGAGAAAGAGGAATTCGTGGCCGGTGCCGGGCTGCCCGTGACGGATGCCGTGATCGGCAGGGACGGTGCCATGTATTTCGCCACCGGCGGGCGCAAGGGGGTGTCGCATCTGTGGAGGGTGATCTACACCGGCAGCGAGCCGACCGCTCCGCAGCCTGCGGCAAAGGCGGTGCATGAGGTGCGTGACAAGCTTTCCGAATATGTCCGGAATCCGAAAAGCGCGGATGGTGCGCTGGTATTGGAAAACCTCGGCTCCGACGACAGGACACTGCGCTTTCTCGCCAAGGCCGCGCTTGAGCGTTTCCCCAACACCGATTGGGCACCGCGCATTGCGGAGCAGGAGAATCCATGGACACGCATCATGGGCACCATGGCCATGGCCAGGATGGATGGGAAGAAGCACCGCGACCTCGCCCTGAAAATTCTCATGGATACCGGTTGGGAGAGCCTTTCCCTCCAACAAAAGCTCAACTGGCTGCGTTCCGCCGGGCTTGTGTTTATCCGTGGCGGTGAGCCGTCGGATGCAGAGCGCAAAGCGGTGATCGCGAAGATCGACAAGTCGTACCCCTCCGATGAGCGGACGCTCAATTTCGAACTGGCGCGTATGCTCTGCTACCTCCAAGCACCCGGAGTGGTGGCGCGGACACTGAAACTGATGGACGAAGCTCCCGCGGAGCAACCAGAGCCGTGGCAGGATCTTGTGGAAAGGAACTCCCGGTATGGCAAGGACATCAACGAGGTGATGAAGAACCAGCCGCCACGCACGCAGATCCATTATCTCTACTGCCTGCGTGCCGTGAAGGGGCCGTGGGGTCCCGGAGAGCGGAGACGCGCATTCAACTGGTTCCGCGAAATCGAGAGCCGCAGAGGAGGCAACAGCTATGCACCGGCTATCGCGATGATACGCCAGCAGATTTATGATAACGGCACGGAGGATGAGAAAAAACTCTTCGCCGCCGATGCCAAGGCTCCCGCCAAGGCTCCCAAGGCGCTTCCACCCGTCCAAGGGCCAGGCCGTGCCTGGACTATTGAGGAGGTGGTGAAAGTTACCAGCGAAGGGCTGGAAGGCCGCGATAAGGCCAAGGGGCAGGCGATGTTCGAGGCTTCCCTCTGCTCTGCCTGCCACAAATTCGGAACGGAAGGTGGCGCCCAGGGCCCGGATCTGACGAATCTTGCGGGTCGTTTCTCCGCCGAGGATCTTGCCCATTCGATTATCGAGCCGAGCGAGGTGATTTCCGACCAGTATGAGTTCACGGAAATCATCACCCACGACGGCAAGACAACCGTCGGGCGCGTGCTCAACGAGCAGGATGAGATCCTTGTGATCGGCATCAACCCCTTCGATTTCGCACAGCAGATCGAGATCAGCCGCGCCGATATCAAATCCATCGCACCCTCCAAGGTATCCCCGATGCCACCCGCGATGATCAATCGTCTCAATCCGGACGAGCTGAAGGATCTCTTCGCCTACCTGTTGGGCAAGTGAGGAATTGCTGGGGACTTGCAAATGCGGGTGATCCCGCCATGCTACTACCATGACAGCGTTGGTAAAACATGCGAACATCTCCGTGGAGGAGTATCTGGAGGGAGAAATCCTTGCGGATGTTCGCCATGAATACATTGGCGGGACGGTTCATGCGATGGCTGGCGGGACTAACAATCATGCGGAAATATCAGCCAATACGATAGGAACCCTTTTCGGATACCTGAAGGGAAAGCCATGCAAGGCTTTTACCAGTGACACGAAAGTCCGCCTCGAGCTCTCAGACCACACTCGTTTCTACTACCCTGACGTGCAGGTCGTTTGCGATTCCAAATCAGGTACCTCCCATTATCAGGACAGACCGGTGGTGATCATTGAGGTGCTCAGTAAATCCACCCGCCGCACCGATCTCGGTGAAAAGCGCGATGCGTATCTCGCCATCCCGACTCTCAAGGTCTTGCTCTTTATCGAATCCGAGGCGGAGACGGCATTGGTCTTGCGGCGCAAACCGAGCGGGGGATTTGCCGAGGAGTTTTACACCGGCAGGGAGGCGGTCATCGCGCTAGCGGAAATCGAGGCGGCACTGCCGCTGGCGGATGTCTTCGATGGGATCGTTTTCCCTGAAAACGCCTGAACCTGAGACCGGTTTCGCAGGCACCCCGATGATGCCGGAAACTTCGGCAGTCAGGGAGTGGAGCCTGGGAATCTTTTGCTCAGCGGGCTGTGTATTTCCCGCTGAAGCTATAGGTGCCTGAGCCGATGGATTTCGGGATGTCAGCCGAGTCGATGGGTAGCGCCACTGAGGCGGAGGCATTCGGTGGGATGGTGATTTCCACGGAGAAATTGTCGCCCTTGATCTTCCATGAGCATGAGACCTTGCCGTGGCGTGTGCCGGTGGAGACGGAGCACTGTTTGATGGTGCCGGTGGGGCGGGGGGCGATGCGGATCTCATCGTAGCCGGGTGTGAGGAGGTCGATGCCGCCCAGCTCGGAGAACATCCATTCGGAGACTGCGCCGAAGGCGTAGTGGGAGAAGGAGTTCATGCCGGGATCGTGGACGCCTTTGCCGGCGACATAGCTGTTCCAGCGTTCCCAGATTGTCGTGGCTCCGTTCTCCACCTCGTAGCCCCAGCTTGGGTATTCTTTCTGCTGCATCAGGATGCCGGATAGGTCGTGGTGGCCGGTGGAGGAAAGGGCTGGCAGTAGGGGGCGGGTGCCGAGGAATCCGGTGGACATCTTGTTGCCGTTGTCGCGGATCAGCTTTGCGAGGTGTGCTCCGGTTTTGACGCGCATATCATCTGGGATGAGGCCGAGTTTGAGACTCATCGCGTAGGTGCTCTGGTTTGCGACATCCAGCGATCCGTCTTCCTTGAGATGGATTTTCTGGAAACTGGCGAGTAGTTCCGTATGGCGTTTTTTCCAGAATTCCTGCCTGTCCGTTTTTCCGATGACCGCCGCCATTTCCGCCATCAATCCGGCATCGTGGGCATGGTATGCGAGGTCGATGAACTCGATGGGGGTCTTTGGTTCGTAAAGGGATAGCCAGTCACCGTAATTGGAATCGCCCTTGGCGGTTCCCTTCATCTGCGGATCGCGGTCGGCACGGAATTTCATGAATTTCTCCATGTTGTCCCAGTGCTCGGAGATCACCTGTGTATCGCCATAGACGCGCCAGATCGTCCATGGGCAGATGATGCCCGCATCGCCCCATGCAGATGCGAACTTATCGTTCGGGCGGACAAAAGGGCGGGGGGCGAAGTTAGGGTATGCGCCCCATTCCCATTGGTCGTCGTTGAGATCGCGGAGCCACTTCGTGTAGAAGGAGGCGATATCCGCGTTGTAGGTTGCGGCGCGGACATAGATCTGTGCGTCGCCGGTCCAGCCCATGCGTTCGTCGCGCTGTGGGCAGTCGGTGGGAACATCGAAGAAGTTTCCGCGCTGGGTCCAGGTGATGTTCGAGTGGAGTTTGTTGAGCATCTCGTCGTCGCACACGAACTCGCCGTGGAAGGGGGTGTCTGAATGGATGACGACGCCGGTGACCGCATCCTTGTCAGGTTTCCCGGGGAAGCCGGTGAGCTCCACATACTGGAAACCGTGGTAGGTGAATTCGGGAGTCCAAGTTTCCCCGGCAGGATCGCCCTTCAGGATGTAGGTGTCCACGGTGCGGGCGCAGCGCAGGTTCTCGGTGGAGAGGCGGCCGTCGTTGTGCAACACCTCGGCGAAGCGCAGTGTGACCTTATCGCCGGCTTTGCCCTTGACCTTGAGCCGCACGACTCCGGAAATGTTTTGGCCTAGGTCGAAGATGAATGTTCCCGGTTTGTGCTCGGTGACAGATACCGGCGTGATCTCGCGGATTGCACGGACGGGGACGCCAGGATGCGGATCGATGGCTCCCTTGCTGCCCTTGTGGATTGCGACTGGTTTCCATGAGGAATCGTCGAAGCCGGGTATTGACCAGCCGGGTATTTCCTCGCGAGCGTCATAGGTTTCCCCCATGAGGATGTCGGCTTCCTTGTAGGGGCCGAGGGCGGATTTCCATGATTGGTCGGTTACCACGGAGGCTTTGCTGCCATCCGAATACTCGATGTCGAGGCGTGCCTTGAGGGCGGGATTGATCCCGTAGTAGTAGCGACCCATGGCATTCGGGTCTGGCTCGGGAAATTTCACGAAGAGGCCGAAGGCGAAATAGCCGGAATACCAGCCGTCCGCGAGGGTGGCGCCGATCACGTTCTTGCCGGAGCGGATGTCTTGTGTGACGTCATAAGTCAGGGAATTGATGCGGTGATCGTAACTCGTCGAGCCGGGAGCCAGGAACCAATCGCCGATGCGTTTGCCGTTGATCTCAACGGTGTGGACGCCCAGCGAGGTGATGTGGAGCCTGGCCTTGGCCACTTCCTTGGGCGACTCGAATTCCTTGCGGAGATGTTTCGCGGGGGTGAGAACAAGCGTTCCCCTATCCTTGTCGTTGGCGAAATTCTGGACGTTTTCCTTGGTCTTGTGTGAGGGATTTTCCGCGGCTTCGATCCATTCCGCCTGCCAGTCTTCTGCTGCCAGCAGGCCTACCTCAAAGGTCGCCATCTCTGACCATGGGCCAGGTTCGGTTTCGCCCGCGATCCATGAGCGGACGCGCCATGTTGTGGAGCTGCGGGATGTCAGCGGCTTGCCTGCGTAGGGGATAAGGGATGTGTTGGAGGATTCCACTTTTCCCGTGGTCCAGAGGTCGGCGGCACCGGGCTTGGTGGAAACCTCGATCTCGTAGGCGGTCTGGCGGATGTCCTTGGCATCGCCTGCGGCAAGCTGCCAGGAAAGGCGCGGGGTGACGGTGCCGAGCGCGAGCGGATTCTCGAGATGCTCGGCGCGCAGCTTTTCCGGAGTGACGGCGGCGGCGGAGAGGCACGAGAGTGCGACGAGGAGGAAAAGGGATTTCATTTTCTGTTAGGGTTTCACTTGTTCGATGCCGGCGGGAAGTTCCACCGTGGATTTGATGCTGCCGTCTGCCTGTTTATCATGGCGGACTTTGATTGGTCCCCTCGGCGTGGGGTAGGTGCCTTCCGCCCATTCGAGGTTTCCGAGATTGGGTGCGATCACGACCTGCGCGCAGCCTGGGGCGACGGGTCTGACACCAAGCACGTTTGCGCTCAGCCATGCTGTCGGGCCACCCGCCCAGCCGTGGGCGAAGCTGTGGCGGAAGCCGATGTAGCAGTGTGCTCCGAAATCGCCGTGGAGATCCTTTTTCCCGGGCGGGACGATCTCGTCGATGCGGCCTGCGTTTTCCGTCCATGCGAGATCGAAGTCTTCCCAGAAGGTGGTTGCGCCGAAATCTAACATCCCGCCCCAGTATTGGCTGATGAAATCGAGGCCGGTCTGGATGTCGCCGGATTTGGCGAGGGCGTTGAGGACATAGAAACCGTAGAACGTGCTGAGATCCTTCGGGCCGTCCTTTTTGAGTGTGCCTTCGGAAACCTGTTTTGCATCGCGCAAGCCAGCGAGGGATAGGAGGGCGGCGGGGGATTTGCGGCCGCTGGATGCGGGGCTGTGTTTGCGGAGCTTCGCGGCGGTGGCATCACAGAGCGCGGCGGTTTCCTTGTCTCCGAGGATGGTGGAAAGGCGGGAGCCGCTTTCCATTGTCATTGTCATCATCGCCTGCAAGCCCTCGTGGACGGCGACCTTGTCATCAGCAGTTGGCCAATCGAGGAAGCGGTGTCCGTCGAGGGTTTCTTTCCCATCCGCATCGACGAAGGTGGATAGGCGTTTCAGCAGATCTGTTAGGTAAGGTTTCTGCGCGGTGAGATAAGGCAGGTTCCCGTGGTGGAGATACCAGTCCTCATGAATGATGACCCACCACATCGAGTAGGAGCTGATCCCGTTCATCCAGTCCGTGACGGGGGTGACATCGCGTATCATGTCGAGGCTCTTTGGGACGACCTCGTTGTATCCGAACACGGAATTGATGATGCTCACCTCCGGATGCATGTCGCCGAGCCAGACAAGGCGGTCGCGCTTGATGCCGTCCCAGAGGTATTCCTGCATGTTGAGGTGGACTGTGTAAGCCCCGGTTTCCCAGATTTTGTTGAGCCTCTCATCGGAGCATTTGAAAGAGCCGATGTATGGCACATCGCGGAGCGTCAGGATGGCCTGGATGTGGCTGAGCTCTGCGGGGATCTTCGCATCGGCGTTGTCGATGCGGACAAAACGGAATCCGCTGGGGCCGAGGGTGGTTTTTCCAAGCCACGGGATCTTCACGGTCATGTCGCGCAGCGCGTGGTCGTTCTGTGCGCCGCGCTCGCCGATCTCTGCCATGGTTTCCGCCACGGATTCCCCGAAGCGTATGCGGAGCGAAGGCATGTCCTTGCTTTTGGTGAGGGTCGTGAAAAGCTCGATGGAGCCGGTGATCTCAACGCCGAAGTCGATCACCACCGCGCCGCCGGGCTGGAGCATAAGCGGCGGGGAGGGTTCCTTGAGGACAGCCTGGCCGGAGTGTGGTTTGAGCAGGTTTTGCTCGTTGGAGACACCTTTCTCCGATTTCCAGACAATACGGGTCGGCTGGATGACGAAAGAGGTGAGGGGCGATTTTTCGGCTTTTTCTTTGAGGGCGGGCGGCAGGGCGTTGGCTAGGCCTTGGACGAGGAAAAAGAGGAAGAGGAACCGCGGATTTACGCGGATGCACGCGGATGAAAGACGGGTGTTCATGGATACGGGGAAGGGTTTCTGAAAACCCTTTGCAGAGAAAGGGGGAAACAAACCCCCTTCTCCATGTTACTCGGATTTCATCCAGAGGGATGCGCTGACGAACCAGATGAAAGTCCCTGCGAGAAGGAGCTGTGTCATCAGGTCGGCCTTGATCGTACCGCTGAAGTGGAGCAGGGGCGGGGCGACGATGAGCAGTAGGGAAACCCAGCTGACGGGTTTTGCGATGGTGAGTATGGTTTTCATAAAAGGATCAGGCATGGGATTTGTTGGAGAACATGATTTTTCCGAGGATCACATAAAGGATGGCCGAGGCGATCCATGCGGGGATGACGAGATAGGCTGCGAAGACACCTTTTGACAGGATCAGCCACAATCCGGGAATGGCCGGAATCAGCCATGCGAGCAGCACAGCGATGTTGAATCCCGATCTCGTGGCATCCGCCGCATCCTCCAGGAAGCCGAGGCGTTTCGCGAGGTAGTGGTTCACGAAAATGATCGCACCCATGGGGCCGAGGATCATTCCGTAGGTTCCGACGAAGCCGAGGAGCTGGGCGGAGAGGTTGGGGAAGGCTCCGGCGACGGTTGCGACGATGCCTGCGAGGATCACGCCTGTTACTTTCGGTGCGCCTTTGAAAAGGCTCTGGAAGGCGAGGCCGGCGCGGTAGATGGTCGGGTTCGC
Source organism: Akkermansiaceae bacterium (assembly GCA_017798145.1). Taxonomy (NCBI): domain Bacteria; kingdom Pseudomonadati; phylum Verrucomicrobiota; class Verrucomicrobiia; order Verrucomicrobiales; family Akkermansiaceae; species Akkermansiaceae bacterium. Next base: position 258,663 of record CP059069.1, read on the forward strand.
GGTGGTCCAGCCTGCGATGACGACGACGATGATGCCGGTCCAACCGAGGGCGTTCCATGCGAGGAAGCCGGGATCCGCCTGGACCTTTCCGTTCGCATCGAGCGAGGCGGCGGGATTCGTGGCGATGAGGGCGGCAAGCAGGAGCGCGGCGCAGATCCATGCCATGTAGTGGCCGAGGAACATCCCGACGGCCGGTGCCCAGCCTGCGGATTTGTTTTTCGAGAAACGGAAGATGGAGAGATCCGCCATCCCGAAGTGCATTGCGGCATTGCAGAGCCAGGAGAAGATGATGATTTTGCCGAGCCCGAATTCCTGCGGGCCGTTCTTGGTTTGGACGAAGGAGACGCCGTCGTTCCAGATTGTATTGAGGGCGCTGAACGAATGGGCATCCATCTGGGCGAGCGAAACGATGCCGCAGGCGGCGAACACAAGGATCATCCACGGTGCCGCGATGTTCGCGAAACGGGCAACGGTATTGTATCCCGCCGCCGCGACCACTGTGATGACAACCCCGACCACCGCGACGATGGCCGTGAAACCGAAACCGCTCAGCCCGAAGGTGGCTTCCGGCACGACAAAGCGTGTGTTGAAAGGGATCCCCACTGCTGAGGCGGAGACGGTGATCATGGCACCTGCGAGGAAACAGAAGAGTATGCCGTTGGTGATGTTGTAGATCTTGACCATGTTTCCGCCCGCGATTTTCTCAAGCTGGTAGTAGAGCGTGAGGCGGCGGTTCATCGCGATGGGCACCACCAGGAAACGCCATGTCAGGACTGCGAGGATGTTCCCGATCAGCAGGCCTACGGTCAGATCCATGAGGCTGGCACCTGCGGCCAGGAATAGCGGCCCGATCATGAATTCGGTTCCGGCGGCGTGCTCGCCGGCATACATGCCCCAGAAAGCCTTTGGCCCTTTCTGGGCCTTTGCAGGCACGGGTTCGCGTTCGTATTCACCTCCGACGATTTCTTCGACGGCTTCCGGATCGATGTGGACGTTTGACATATGGGTTTTTGTTAGATTCTGAAATTATCGCTTCGAGAGGACTTCGGATTCGTATTGTTTGGTTTCCTTCATCCAATCCATGCCTACAGGGACTCCCTGGGTTTCGCAATAACGATCCCACACCGCGCCCCAGGGCATGGTTTTGAGTTCCTCCATAAGCGCGAGGCGGGTGGTGAGGTCTCCGGCTTTTTCCGCGTCCCTGAGGGCGGCGGGTTCGAGCAAGGCCATTAGCAGGGACTTGAGGGTATTGCGGGTGCCTATCGTCCAGGCGGCTATGCGGTTGATGCTGGCGTCGAAGAAATCGAGGCCGATGTGGGTGCGGGGGAGGAGGTTGTTGCGGACAAGCTCGGCGGAGATGGATTGGAGCGCATCGTCGAGGGTGACGACGTGGTCGCTGTCCCAACGGACGCCGCGGCTGACGTGGAGGAGGATTTCCGGCACATACATGAGCATCGTGCCGAGCTTGTCGGCGATGCCCTCGGTGGGGTGGAAATGCCCGGCATCGAGGCAGAGCAGCTTCTGGTTTTTCACGGCATAGCCCATATAGAATTCGTGCGAGCCTACGACGTAGCTCTCGCTGCCGATTCCGAAGAGCTTGCACTCCACGGCGTCTAACATGTGCTTCGGGTTCTGTTTTTTGGAGAACACTGCATCGAGGGATTTCTCTAGGCGCTGGCGGGGCGAGACCCGGTCAACCGGGGTGTCCTTGTAGCCGTCCGGGATCCAGACATTCATCACGCTGGGGGAGCCGAGAGCCTTGCCCATCGCGGCGGAAATCTCGCGGGAGCGCTGGCAGTGCTCGATCCAGAAATCGCGGATGCCTTTTTTCGCATGGGAGAGGGTGAAGCCATCCGCGGCCTTGGGGTGGGCGAAGCAGGTCGGGTTGAAATCCATGCCCATGCTTTTCGCCTTCGCCCAGTCGATCCAGTTTTGGAAATGCTTGGCCTCGATCTGATCGCGATCCACTTTCTTGCCGCCGAACTCGCCGTAGAAGGCGTGGAGGTTGAGGCGGTGCGTGCCGGGGATGAGGGAGAGGGCTTTGTCGAGATCGGCGCGGAGTTCTTCCGGGGTGTTGGCTTTTCCTGGATAATTTCCTGTCACCGCGATTCCGCCGCTGAGTCCTTGCCCGGTGTTTTCAAATCCGCCGACGTCATCGCCCTGCCAGCAGTGGAGAGAGATCGGGATCCCAGAAAGGCGTTTCATTGCAGCCTCGGTATCGACGCCCATTTCTGCGTAACGTTCTTGGGCTTGGGAGTAGGACTGGGCGATGCTTTTGGGTTTTCTGGACATGGGAAGTTGGGTTTTTAGTTGCGAGTGATTGCGATGCTAGGGCAGAAATCCGAGAAAAACCTCCACACTTCCGCCAAAAAGAAGCACGATCCCGCCAATGAAGCGGGTGCTCAAGATCGAGGAATGGTTCCATCCCGATGGCTTTCCCATCAGCGTCGAACGCAGGGAGCCGCAGGGGGAGTTCGGCCCGCACGGGCATGAGTTTGCGGAGCTGGTGCTGGTGATCGGCGGGAAATGCCTGCATGTGAGCGGCAGCGAATCGTGGGAACTGACGGCGGGGGACGTGTTCGTCATCAATGCCGACCGCGAGCACGAATATCGGGACTTGGACGACCTCAAGCTCGTGAATATCCTGTTCCAGCCGGATCAGCTCAAGATGCGCTTGCTGGATCTGGCTTCCGTGGCGGGTTACCATGCGCTTTTCACCTTGGAGCCATCACGGAAGTCCCGTGCGCCCGCCCGCAGCCGGATGCATCTGGGTAGCCGTGAGCTGGCGCAGGTTTTGGAGCTCGCGGACAGGTTGGAGGCAGAGCTGGATGCCCGTGAGCCGGGCTTCGGATTCATGGCCACGGCGACCTTCATGCAGCTCATCGGGATGCTATCGAGGCTTTATGGAAGCAATCCATCGCCGGACGGGAAAGCGCTCCTCCGCATCGGCGAGGCACTGTCCCACCTTGAGCGGAACATCAACAACGAGGTGAATCTGGATGAACTGGCCAGCATCGCGCACATGTCCTCGCGGAGTTTCCTGCGGATTTTCCGCTCCGCCACCGGCACTTCGCCGCTGGCGTGGATGCTTGGCCAGCGCATCAACCGCGCCTGCATGTTGCTGCGCAACACCGACAAGCCGGTCACCGAGATCGCCTTGGATGTGGGCTTCAACGACAGCAACTATTTCAGCCGCCAGTTCCGCAAGGCCACCGGCTTCTCTCCGAGGGATTACCGCAGACGGTGAGGTTCACTCAGCACCGCGAAACACCGCCTTGATCGTCATCTTGCCGTCATCCCCGGCAATCGCATTGAGGAAGATCCTTGTCATGCCGGGGTTCGGCTCGTCGTGGTCGGTGGTCGGGGGATCGGCGGGGGAGATCTCGATGGATTTCGATTGGGGTGAGGAAAGGTCGAGTGCCATTCTCTTGCCGCCGAGCCGGAGTTCGATTCCGTCTTTCCCGGAATCCACCTTTGCGCGGGTGATCATGTGCCAGGTGATCTTGTCGCCGGGCTTCAGGCTTTCGAGGGTGTCCGTCACGGTCACGGTTCCATCCTCCATCGTGAAGCGGCGCTGCGCGGTTGCTTCCTTCGGAAGGCCGAGCGGTGCGGACATGTCCAGGAGTGTCTCGTTCTCCGGTGCGCCTCTTGAGGAAAGGATTTTCGCCTTTCCATCAATACGGTGGAGCCCGCCGTTGTAAGTGAGCGTGTTGTGGGTGTGGTTGTTGAGCCGGAACACCTCCCAGCGCCTGCTTTCCTGCTCCATTTGGAAAAGGACGAAGCCCTTCTGCTCCAGCGAGTGGTAATCCTGTTTCCCGAGATCCGCCGCCCACCGTTGTCCCGCCCAATCGAGCACGAAGGATCCCGCATCCATGTGGCCGTGGGGGACATCGGCCTTTCCCGCCTTGATTCCGAGGAAAAGCCCATCCTCCTTGTATCCGGTGCGGTGGAAGGCCACCGGGCTGTGGCCGCTTCCTAGGAAGTGCAATGGCAGGCTGTCCTCCTTCACATCTCCCGCTGCCGGAATCCAGAAGGCTGCGAGTGCGAGGAAACGGCTGGATCTGGCGAGTTTGGGGGCGAGGATGGGTTGGATGGCAAAATGGCGCAAAGACCCGCTGCGGTTCTCCCGTGCCATCCACGCAAGCGCCGGGCTAATCCCCGGTTGGCTCTCATTCGTATCGCCATAGTTGTAGAGCAAGCCACTGGTTCCATGAGCTTGCACGAGGTAGCGGCCGCTTTCGAGAAATCCCGGGTGGGAAACAATGCCCGCTTCCGGCAAGCCCGCCGTCCTGAGTGCTTCGACGATGAGGATCGCGAAATCCGTACCATACTGCCAGTAACCGCCGCCCTCCGCGTAGGCGCCGTCCGGCGCATAGCTGCCCTTCATCCCGACCTTGATCGCCGCACGCGCCTCGGCCATCGCCTGTTTGCAAAGATCCGGCTCAATGTCCATGAGCGCGATGGACGAAAAAACCATCCCGGCCATGCATACCTGGTTCCAGTTGTTAGGGCGTTCCTGGAGCGATTTGTAACCGAAGGTCTCCCGCAGCCCTTTCTCCAACAGCGCAGTCCCGATGGCCTTGCGCTGCTCCGCGCTGAGTTCGGCGTGGAGCCAGTCGTATCCGATCGCCACCGCTGTCTGCATCTCCGCCGTGTCGAGGTGGTGTGCGGGGTGCCAGTCCTTGAAGGCACAGACCGCCAGTAATTCCTCCCGGCAGCGTTCGAGGTATTTCCGGTCGCCGGAAACCTTCCATGTCGTCGCCAGGTCGAGCACCCGCTGGAGAGCCTCGCGGGAAACGGAAAGCATGCGCCGCCCAGTCAGCACGTAGGTGACTGGAGGGGCATCGAGCACCGAGTCGGCGCGCGCAACCGTGGCTTGTATGATATTGCGGACAGCCGGCTCCGCCTCCATCCGTGCGGGCAGTTTTTCCCAATCAGCCGCCGTGACCAGAAGCCGGGGATGGGCGGGGAGTCCTGCATCGCAGACGGCCAGCGAAACGGCAAGGGAGAGGGGAACAAGCAGGCTTTTCAACATGGGATCGCGGGTGTAGGAAGCGTTATGCACATCGCACACTGCATCGGCATGGCAACTGTCTCGGCTTTAAACGCGGGCAGCCTGCTGGATTTTTCATACGGGGTGTTGGAGGAGCTGCGCGGCAAGGAGGATCTAGCAGGTGAGTATTACGAAAAAGCTTACGCCGCCGATCCCACCGCCATGCACCTCGTCCGCATGATCGCGGAAAAACGCCTAGCAGAGGGCGATCGTGCAGCCGCCTTCGGGATCTTCCAGGATGCCGTCGGTGCACGTCCCGACGAGCCGATGATACGCATCGAGTTCGGGGATTTTCTCGGGCGCATCGGGAAAGGTGATTCCATCGCGGAGGGAAAACGTCGCGAAGCCTACCAGCAAGCGCTTGCCGCCATGCCCGGCGATCACTTGCCAATCGAGCGCCTCATCCGACAGGAGCGCGAGCTCAGCAACGACAACAGCGCCCGCGAATATCTTGAGAGGCTGAGGCTCGATACGCCGGAGGCCGTCCGCTATTACGTCGCTACAACGAAGAGCCTCTACGACAGCAAGGACAAGGGCGCTCGGGCCCGCATCGAGAAATGCTTTGCCGATGCTGCGGAAAATCACCCCGAGTGGTCATCCATTTCCCGCGCCGCCAGCGACCATTTCCGCGAGGCCGGGGACATGGGGAAAGCCATCTCCATCCTTCGGAAGCACGTGGCGGCCGTCCCTTCCTCGCTCGATCTGAAAATCCGCCTCGGGATCCTGCTTCTCTCCGAAAAGGAGATCGGGGAAGGCATCGCCATACTCAAGGAGGTTCTGGAGGCGCATCCCGGGAAATCCCTCGCCCACGAATCCCTCGCCAAGCAATACCGCCTCCAGGGAAAGCATGAGGAGGCGAGAAGCCATGCCGCCGAGCTCCTCAAGATCCGCGGCGGCACCCCCGATGAATTCCTGGAACTCGCCGACGAGCTCATCGCCGACGGCGAGTTCCGCGCCGCCCGCCTGCTCTTGGAAAAAGCCGTCTTCGATCGACCCGAGGACGCCGCTCTCATGATGAAACTCGCCATGGCCAGCTCCCGGGATCCGGAGACCAAAGACAAGTCCGCCCGCCTTTTCCGCGAGGCCGAGGCGATGTTGGCCAACCCCGCCGACATGTCGCCCGCCTTCCTGCTGGAGTCCGCCCGCGAGCTCGTTGCCCAAGGCCAGGCCAAAGCCGCCGAGGAACGCCTCCGCAATGCCATCCGCAATTTCCCCAAGGAGGCAAAAAACGAAACCGCCGCAGCCATGCGTGCCCTCGCGGATCTCTGGATCTCGGAAGGCCGCAATACCGACGCGGCCAAGGCCCTGATCTCACGCGCCGAGGCACTGGAAAAGTAATCCTCACACTCCTCGCCAGTCTTGCATTGCGGGTGGGGGGAACGCGGGCTAGCTTACGCACATGGGACTTTTGCTCGGGGTGAACATCGATCACGTGGCCACGCTGCGGCAGGCGCGCTACGCCCTTTTGCCGGATTCCCCGAATGCGGAGCCTTCCGTCGTGGACGCTGCGCTGGAGGCGAAGGCCGGCGGGGCGGACTCGATCACCGTGCACGTGCGCGGCGACCGCAGGCACATGCAGGATGCCGATGTGTTCCGGATCAAGGATGCCTGCGACCTGCCGCTCAACCTGGAGCTTGGCATCACCGAGGAGATGATGGATCTCGCGTTCCGGCTCAAACCGCAATTCGCGTGCCTCGTCCCGGAAACGCGTGAGGAAGTCACCACCGAGGGCGGGCTGGATGTTGTCGCGCTTTCCGGGACGGTGAGGGAAGCGGTGAAACGTCTCAAAGACCGCGGCATCAAGGTCAGCCTGTTCATCGATCCGGTGCCGCAGCATGTTGAGGAGGCATCCCGCTCCGGGGCGGACATGATCGAGCTTCACACCGGGGCTTTCGCCAACGCGGAGGATCCTGCGGAGGAACTTTCCCGTCTCATCGCTGCGGCGGAGCTGGGTCATTCGCTCGGCCTCCAGGTGAACGCGGGCCACGGACTCAACTACCGGAATCTCCCGCTGCTCTTCAAGGTGCCCCATCTGACGGAGCTGAACATCGGCCACAGCATTGTCTCCCGTGCGGTTAGCGTGGGCATCAGGCAGGCGGTCGCGGAGATGGTGTCGGGGATGAAGGGATACGGCGCATGATCATCTACGGGATCGGGATCGATGTGGTGGAGGTGGATCGCATCGAGGCGGCCATGGAAAAGCTGGGGGATGTGTTCGTTGGGAGATTGTTCACGATCCGGGAGCAGGAGTATTGCTCGAAACAAAAACGACCCGCCCTCCATTACGCGGCGCGCTTCGCAGCGAAGGAAGCGGTCTCGAAAGCCCTCGGGACAGGGATAGGCGGGCAGGCGGGTTGGTTGGATATGGAAGTGGAGCGGGCGGAAACCGGCGCACCGAAAATGGTTTTCAGCGGCAATGCGGCGGAATTCCTTGCCCGGGAGGGGATCGCGGAGGTGCAGGTGAGCCTCAGCCATGCCAAGGAATACGCGGCGGCGAATGCCGTGGCGGTGCGCATCCCCCGCTAAATTTCGGTTTCCAGCCAGGCGGGATGGGATGTAGCCTCCCGTCATGGAAATGATGATGCGCGGCAGGAGGAACAGGCGGACGGCCGCGATACGCGGCTTGGTGCGGGAAACCCGGTTGCATGTGGAAGACCTGATCCTACCGCTGTTTTTCCATGCGGATGCCGAGGATGTGGCGATCGCCTCCATGCCCGGATGCACCCGATGGTCGCTGCAAGGACTCGTCGCCGAGGTGCAGTCCGCCCGCGCGCTCGGCATCCGCGCGGTGGTGCTTTTCCCGAAAATCGAGGAACGCCTGAAATCCCCGGACGCGGCGGAATGCGCGAACGATGACGGCCACGTCCCCCAGGCCATCCGCGCCATCAAATCCGCCTGCCCGGATGTCTGCGTGATCACCGATGTCGCCCTGGACCCCTACAACTCCGACGGCCACGACGGCATCGTGGTGAGGGAGGGGGACTCCCTCAAAATCCTCAACGACGAGACCGTTGAGGTACTCTGCAGGCAAGCGCTCTGCCATGCCCGCGCCGGGGCGGACATTGTCGCCCCCTCCGACATGATGGACGGGCGGATCGGCGCGATCCGCGTGGCCCTGGACGAGTCCGGTTTCGAGGAAGTCGGGATCATGGCCTACACGGCGAAATACGCCTCCGCCTTCTACGGCCCATTTCGGGGGGCTTTGGATTCGGCTCCCAAGGAGGGCGACAAGAAGACCTACCAGATGGATCCCGGCAACGTCCGCGAGGCGGTCCGCGAGCTGCTCATGGACGAGGAGGAGGGCGCGGACATCGTCATGGTCAAGCCCGCCGGACCCTACCTCGATGTGATCGCCCGGCTCCGGGATGAGACGACCTTACCCATCGCCGCCTACCAGGTGAGCGGCGAATACCTCATGATCAAGAGCGCCTGTGCGGGCGGCTGGCTCGACGAAAACGCGGTGGTCATGGAAAGCCTGCTCGGGATTCGGCGCGCCGGTGCCGACATGATACTCACCTACTTCGCAAAACATGTCGCTGGCTATCTGAATAAATACGCTGAGTAATGGAATTCAGTGAGTTGGAGATATATTTCCGGGAAAACTTTTCTCTGCGCGGAGAGCTTGGAGCCGGGCTCAGCGTGTGGATGAATGGCGAGGAAATCTCAGAAATCGAAGGTGGCTGGCTCAATAGGGAGCGATCCAGCAAATGGTTAAAGCGAACGTTGGCTCCGGTGTATTCGGCGACCAAGGCTCCGGCGGCGGCAACCCTGCTGCATGTGCTCGATGGGCGCGGACTAACGATTGAAACGAATGTTGGTGAGGTTTGGCCGGGATTTCCTCTGCCGGATGCGAGCTTCGCGGAGATGCTTTCCCATCAGTGCGGTCTGGCGGCCTTGGATGAGGTGGTGGACGTGTTCGACCATACGGCGGTGGTTGCGGCGATGCAGCGGCAGAAGCCAGGGTGGCAGCCGGGAGAGGGGCACGGGTATCATCCGCGTACGTATGGTTTCCTGCTGGACGAATGCGTGCGCAGGCTTGATGGGCGGTGCCTGGGGCGGGTCTGGAACGAGGACATCGCCGCCCCGGCGGGGATCGACTTCTGGATCGGCCTGCCCGAAAGCGAGTGGGGTCGGGTGGCGTCCTTGGTTCCGGGAAGGGCTACGGTCTCGCCGTCCGAGCAGGAATTTTACGAAGCGTTCGGGACTCCAGGAAGCCTGACCCGGCGCGCATTTTCCTCGCCGAAAGGGCTCCATGCGATCGCGGAAATGAACAGCCCGAAGGCGTGGTCGGCCGCCCTGCCGGCGATGGGTGGCGTAGGCTCGGCAAGCGGATTGGCGAAATTCTACCAGCTCGCCATCGGTGCGATGCCTGGGCCTTTTTCCGATGCGGTGCGGAAATCCCTGGCCGGGCTCCAGTCCAGCGGGGATGACAGGGTGCTGCTGCGTCAGACCGCCTTCACCTGCGGTTGCCAAAAAGACCCGGTGGATGCGGATGGCAACAAGAAGCGCTTTCTTTACGGGAAATCCACCGCCGCCTTCGGCCATCCGGGCGCAGGAGGCAGCCACGGCTTCGGTGATCCCGCAAGCGGGCTGTCCTTCGGCTACGTGATGAACCAGATGGAACTCAGCGTCATGCCAGGTGAGCGTTGCCTGGGGCTGGTGCAGCGGCTCGGTTGAGTTCGCAGCCCGATCCCGTGTGAGGCGTTTGCTTGGTGGGAGGACCCTTGCTTTTAGGAAGACCTCTCCGGCAACGACTTCTGCCCGAACTCAGCGAGGATCGCGGCATGGACATCTTCAGCGCACCGCACCCCGTAACGGGAACCGATCAGCAGGGGTTTTTCCGCATCCGCAACCTTTTCCCTGCCATGTGAGCCTTTGACGAGGCTGGCATCCAACGGGATGACATCGAGCAGGCCGCGTATCCCCAGTTTTTTCTTGAGCAGGAATTTTGCGATCCTGAGCTTGGGGAAACCGATCTGGGGATCGATGAAAAGCTCGCAGGGATCGTAGCCGGGCTTGCGGTGAATATCGATGGTGCGGGCGAAGTCGGGGGCTTTCGCGTCATCGGTCCAGTAGTAGTAGGTGAACCATGCGTCGGGATCGGCGATGGCGATGAGGTCGCCGGAACGGGGATGGTTCTGCGGGCGGATCTCGGCGATGCCGGGGGTGCTTTCCAGGAGGGCGCGGACTTCCGGGAGGGTGCCTGGATCGTTCACATAGACGTGTGCGATCTGGTGGTCGGCGACGGCGAACGCCTTGCAGCCGCCGCAATCGAGGGTTTCGCGCCCAAGCTCGTTCTTGATCGAGAGCCAGCCCTTTTCGCGGAAAAGGCGGTTGAGATGGATGGGCTTGTCCACGGGCGAGATCCCGTATTCGGAAAGAAGCATTACCTTCACGCCGCGCGATTCGTAGAAGCGGATCAGATCCGTGACCACCCGGTCGATGGCCTGCACCTCATGGGCAATGCTTGGCGCGCCCGGCCCGTCTTTCTGGAGGCAGTAGTCGAGGTGAGGGAGATAGACCAGGGAGAGGGTGGGGGAGTTGATTTCCTCAACGTGTTTGGCCGATGCGGCGATCCATTCCGAGGAGGCGATCCCCGCCGCAGGGCCCCAGAACGCCGGGAAGGGGAAGGGGCCGAGCGCGGCCTTTAGCTCATCGCGCAGACCCATGGGCTGGGTGTGGATATCGAAGTGTTTTGATCCGTCCGCCGGATAAAGCGGGCGGGGGGTGACGGTGAAGTCCGCCGAGGAGTGCATGTTGTACCACCAGAACAGCTTCGCGCAGGTGAAGCCGGGGACGGTCTTGCGCAGGGTGTCCCAGATCTTTTCGCCGTGGACGATATGGTTCGACTGCTTCCAGAATCGCACCTCCGCCGTCTCGCGGTCATACCAGCCGTTGGCGACGATCCCGTGTCTTTCCGGCGGCGTGCCGGTGAGGATGGAGGACTGGGCGGTGGTCGTGAGTGCGGGGAAGGCCGGGGCATAGTTCTGGAGACCGTTCTTTTCCGCAAAGGCCGTGATGCCCGGGGCATTTCCCCCAAGCAGGGATTCCGAGAGGCCGACAACATTGAGGACTGCGAGGCGCATGGGCGTAGCATGAGACATCAAGGATGAAACTCCAAGGGAAACGAGGCGAAGCCAAGCCCGGGGGGATGATTTTGCCCGCTAGCCTCGCGCCTGCGTTCGAACCCTTTGCTTCGCAGGGGATCTCATCCCTCCCTTGGCTGGTTGGCGATTCGGTGCCGAAAGACGAAAAAAGCCCGCTGAAGCTGCGGGCTTTGAATGGCGGACAGGGAGGGATTCGAACCCTCGGTGACGTTGCCGCCACACACGCTTTCCAAGCGTGCTCATTCGACCACTCTGACACCTGCCCTTGGAGAGCGGGAAACTAGGTAGGCTTGCGATGGCGGGCAAGCTCATTTTTATGGGAAAATGCGGGAGGCGCTGTCACCATGTGCCAAGGCCGGTTCGCTCGTCGATGCCGGCCATGAGGTTGAAGCTCTGGACGGCCTGTCCTCCGGCGCCTTTTCCGAGGTTGTCCTCCGCGCTCATGAGGATGACGCGACCCGTGCGCGGGTCGGTTTCCCAGCCGATGTCGATGAAATTGGTGCGGGTCACCATTTTCGTGTCGGCGGGCTTGCCACGTCCTAACAGTCGGACGAAGGCGGCATCGGAATACGCGGCATCGAGAGCTGCGCCGATCTGATCGGGCGAGACGCCTTGGCGGAGAATTGCGGTGCTTGTGGTGCAGATGCCGGCATTGACCGGGATGAGGTGGGGTATGAAGGAAATGGTCACGATCTCGCCCGCTGCGATGGAGAGTTCCTGTTCGATCTCGGAAAGGTGCCTGTGCTTCGGCACGCCGTAAGCGCGGGCGCTTTCATTGCACTCGCAGAAGAGCAGGGAGAGATCCGCCTTGCGGCCTGCGCCGCTGACGCCGCTCATGGAGTTTGCGACGATGGTTGCTGGGTCGATGAGGTTTTCACGCAGCAAGGGAAGCAAGGGCAGGATGATGCTGGTTGGATAACATCCGGGGGAGGCGATGAGGCTGGCGGCGGCGATTTCCGCAGAACGGATTTCCGGAAGGCCATAGACCGCCTTTTCCAAAAGATCCGGGGCGGGGTGCGGGTGGCCGTAGAATTCCTCATAGATTGCTGCCGAGCGGAGACGGAAATCCGCGCTGAGGTCGATGACTTTCAGCCCACGCTCCAAGAGGGCGCGCGCGATCTCCGCCGCAATGCCGTGGGGCAGGGCGAGGAATGCGACCTCCGCGCCGGTGGCGGCGATGAGATCGGGATCCGGCTCGGAAAATGTCAGCGCGGCGGAACCGGCCTTTGCGAAGCGAGGGAACACCTGGTCGAGGCGCCTGCCCGCTTCAGCGCGGGAGGTCACGGCGGCAAGTTCCACGTTAGGATGCGTGAGGAGGATGCGCAGGAGTTCCATGCCGGTGTATCCGCTGGCTCCGACGATGGCTGTCTTGGTTCGTTTCACGGTCTTTACATCCCATGATTTTCCGTGCTTGCCAATGAGCGAATCGGCTGCTTTGTTGTGCGTCCGTTCGCGGAAACGGGCTATAGCGCAGTCTGGTAGCGCGCTACACTGGGGGTGTAGAGGCCGTGGGTTCGAATCCCGCTAGCCCGACCACGGAGGTCGTTTTTCCGGAAATGCGCGGAACCATCTTTCGCGCGGCTCCCTTTCATGGGTCTGGCGGGATGAGAAGCCCTGCGGAGGACCGGGTTCGAACGCAGGGGCGAGCATCGCGAGCGAATCATTCCTTGCGTGCAGCGCAAACCGGCATGGCCGCAGGGGATTCCGCTATCCCGACTTACCGATATCCTGGCCGGGGGCAAAGAAAAGCGGCGCACCTTTGTGGGGTGCGCCGCTGGGGAAGTTGCCAAGGTCTTATGCCTGATCGTCCACTTTCAGCGGACGGTATCCGCCGATGGATTTGAAATAGAGGATAAGGAACAGGAAGATGCCTGCCATGGTAAGGGGTATGATGGAGTCAACCCGCAGGGTCTTGCGGTTGCCAACTATGTCAGCCGCTACGACGGTTTGTTCGGCAGCGGTTCTTTCCGTGGATTTCTTAGCTGCTTCAAGCTTGACCGGATCTATGCTGGCAACTTCCTCGAATGCGAGGAACTTGCTGGTGTTATCGCCGGCAGTCCACTCTGCGTGGATGGCGGAGTCTTGTTTGGCGAGTTCTTCCGCAGCGAAGCGATCCTGAAATATCCGAGCCCTGGGCCACCGATGAGTCCGGCAGACATCATGCCGACACCGCCCATGAGCGAGATCGCGATACCGCCCGTGCGCGGGAACCTGTCGGATACGACAGCGAGCATGGTGGGCCAGAAGAAGGTTTTACCGAATGCATACACGAGGAGTGCGCCGAGCGCAGGGCCGAAGGCGGAGACTGCGCTGACGAGATTCAGGCCGAGCACCGCGAGCAGCGAGCAGACAAAGAGCAGGCCGACGGGTTTCAGGCCGCACTTGGTCTCGATGAAGTGGGCGCAGAAGCGGAGTCCGAACATCATCAGCGATGTGAAGACGAAGAGGATCTTGCCCTGTGTTGGGTTGAGGATGGCTCCGGTGATGTTCTGGATCCAGCCGTCGGTGCCGAGTTCGACGGCGCCGACAAGTGCGTGGGCGATGAAGAGGAGTGCGAGCATCCAGTGACCGATGGCAAAGCCCGTGAGTTTCGCAATGGAAGCGAGGACGAGAACCGCGATCACCGATGCGAGAATGGTGCCGGCAACGGGTGTTTCAAAGAACGGGGTGAGCAGGCCCTTGAAGAAGAGGTAGAGCATGAAGCTCACCACTGCGCCGCCGAGGAGACCGACGTCCTTGAGCATTTCGCCGAATTTGAGGCCTTTCTGGGTGGCTTCGGATTTGGGGTATTTCTGTCCGAAGAACATTGCGCCGTAAATGACGGTGGGGATGAGGTAGAGGGAGAGCTGAGCTTTCCAGCCCCAGCCTAATTTGTCACCGAGCACCCATCCGATCACGCCGCCGAACACCATTCCAAGCGGCCATGAGGCATGAAGGATGTTGAGGTAGTGGTTGCGGTTGTTCGGGAAGAGGGTGGCGACCAATGGGTTGGAGACGGCTTCGAGGACGCCGTTGGCAGCACCGAAGGCGAACATGCCCCAGAAAAGGAACTGGTAGGCCACGCCCTGGGCTTGTCCTGCGGATGCTCCGAAAGTGACGAAAGCGGAAATGACGTGGAGGGCGAAGGCGGCGAAGACGAGTTTGCCGTAACCGAATTTATCCACCAGCACACCGCCGATCATGATGCCGAAGCAGAAGCTGGTGAAGCCTGCCCCTCCGATCGCACCGAGCTGCGCGCCGGTGAAGCCGAAGTCGGCGGCCCATGTTCCGAAGATACCTCCCCGGACACCGAAGCCAACACCGGCTGCTAGGATGGCTGTGAATCCGGCCCATAGGAGCCGGCGTGCGTTTGGTGCGATTGCGTCTGTGTTACTCATAGGTTTTACAAATGTGTTTGTTGGAACTATCGGCTCCGTGCGGGCTTGGCAAGCATTCGGGCCGGGAAATACAGGATTTTTCCGTGGATGATTCCCTGAACCTGCCGCTGCGTTGCGCTCGGAGGGAAAAAATCGTTTGAAAAACGGCGTTGCGGGTTAGGGTGCGCTGCCGGGGAATCGGGCTGTGGACTGCATGGGATACGAGAATCTTTTACCGACGAGCATCACGGCGGGGGCGGCGTGCCTGCTTCTGGTTTCCTGCCCATCGCTGCCTGATCCGAAGGCGGGGGCGATGGATGCGGGGCTGGGCATACCCGCCGGTTACAATGGCGGCAGGGCGCCGGTGCCGGAGCTGGTGGAAAGCATGGGCAGCCTTTTCGGGGATGCGAACCTGCGTCGGCAGATCGCACGGGCGGAAAAGCACAATCCCGACCTGGATGCGGCGGCGGCGAGGCTTGAGGAAGCCGGCTTCCATACCCGGAGCGCTCGCTCCGGCCTTTTTCCATCCCTTGCCGGAAACGCGGGATCGAGCCGCTCGCAGACGAATGCAGCGGGCGCGGGCTTCAACTTCGGATCGGTGATCACCGAGCGCAACAGCGCCTCGCTCGACGCGCAGTGGGAGGTGGATGTCTGGGGGCGGATCCGGGCGGGGGTGGCTGCGGCGGATGCGAGCCGCGATGCGGTGGCGGCGGATTACGAGGCGGCGCGGCAATCCATCGCGGCGCAAACCGCTCAGGCGTGGTTCGAGCTGGTGGCGGCGACCAAGCTCCGCGATCTGGCGGGGGAGCGGATGGATTCCTTCCAAAGCACCTACGACCTTGTGGACAGGAGGTTCGCGCTTGGCACGGCGGGACTGGGCGAGCTGAGCCTTGCGAAAACGGACATAGAGAACGCGAGGGCTGAGATCAACGGGCGGCAGGACAGCCGCGACCGTGCGGCACGCAGGCTTGCCACGCTCAGCGGCAGCTACCCGGATGCGGGCGGTCGTGCGGCGGACTGGCCTTCGATGAAGCGGGCGGTTGCTGCGGGGATCCCTTCCACCTTGCTGGAGTCGCGGCCTGATATTTTTTCCGCCTACATGCGCATCCTTGCGGCGGACGCGAGCGTGAAGGTGGCGCACAGGGATCTTTTCCCGCGCTTCAGCCTCACCTCCGGCGGCGGCCAGCAATCCTCCGCGCTGCGCGATCTTGCGGACACCGATTTCACCGTCTGGGGGATAGCCGCGAACCTGAGTGCGCCTATCGTCGATGGCGGGAGCAGGCGGGCGGAACTGGGTGCCGCCAATGCGAGGGCGAAGCAGGCGCTCGCCGCCTACCGCTCGACCGTGCTCAATGCCTTCCGCGAGGTGGAGGACGCGCTGGGCTCCGAGCTTTATCTTGCAAAACAGGAGGAGGCGACCGCCGCCGCGCTCAAGGCGGCATCCACCGCGGAGGAACAAGCCCTGCGCAACTACGAATCCGGCCTGGTGGAAATCCTCACGGTTCTGGATGCGAAGCGCCGCCGTTTTTCTGCGGAGGAAAGCCTGATCCAGCTCCGCAACCTGCGTTTCCAGAACCGCGTCGCCCTCGCCCTCGCCCTTGGAAAGGCATACTGAAACGCCATGAAGACCGCCCTCAAGATCATCATCCCCATCGCCATCCTCGTGCTTGCGGTGGGCGGTTACAAATTCCTCGGCAGCCTCAAGCCGAAGCCGCAGAACCGACAGCCTCCGCCGGTCGTTCCGGTGGTGGATCTCGCCTCGGTCTCGCCGCAAGACCACGCGCCGCCGGTGCTCAGCTATGGAACGGTGACGAGCCATTTCGAGACCGCACTCACGCCGCAGGTCAGTGGGAAAATCACGGAGGTCTCGCGGCAATTCCGGGTTGGCGAGAAGGTCGCTGCAGGGGAAGTGCTGGTGAGGATCGATCCCACCGATTACGACGCGGCCTTGGCGCAACGCGAGTCGGAGCTGACGCTTGCCGAGAGGGCGCTCGCGGAGGAGGAGATCCGCGCGGAGCAGGCGGCGGGTGATTGGGAGGCATCCGGGCGGGATCTTTCCAAGGCTTCGGATTTTGTTTTGAGGAAACCGCAGCTGGCGGCGGCGAGGGCGAGCATCGCATCGGCGGAGGCGGCGATCAAGAAGGCGCGCGCGGATCGGTCAAGGACGGAAGTTCGTTCTCCGTTCGCTGCGGTGGTGACGGCACGTGAGGCATCGCCGGGGAATCAGGCATCGCCGCAGGTCTCGCTAGGGACATTGGTTGCGACGGAAAAAGTGGAGATCCGCCTGCCTTTGACAGCGAGCCAGATGGCGCGGGTGAGCTTGCCGACGGAGGTGGAGCTGAGCAGCCCGCTGCAGCCCGGGGTGGTATGGCAGGCCAAGTTGGTGAGGATGGAGCCGACCGTTGATGCCCGCAATCAGGTGATGTATGCGGTGGCGGAGGTTGCGGATCCGTATGGTGATGGGAAGACGGCGCTGCCGGTGGGGATTTTTGCGAACGCCTCGGTCAAGGCCGCGGCGATCCCGGAGTCCTACCGCATCCCGGAGGCGGCGTTCGTGGAGGACAGGTATTTTTGGGCGATGGACGGGGAGGGGGAGTTGATGCGTGTGGAGGCGGAGCGGGTGCATTCGCATGGCGGCGAGACCTATGTCAGACCCCTGGAGGGCGGACGCGGCGGGCTGAAGGTGGTCATCCGGCCCCTGAGCAATTTCCGCAAGGGCATGAAGGTGAAAGCGGGCGACCTTTCCGAATGAGCGAGCCTTTCCAAGGACTCAGAGGAACCTGCCGATGATGGGCTTGAGCTTCTGGGTGGTCTTTGACGGCCAGTTTGCGACCGGCGTCAGGATGGCGTTGTCCAGCGAGCGGTGCTCCGGCCAAGCGGTTTCGTGCGGCAGGCTGGGGATGAGGGCTTTGATGATGTCCTTGGCCAGCGTGGAGTTCGCATGCAGGTTCGCGATGACCGAGGCGACATCGACCGCCGCCTC
Source organism: Akkermansiaceae bacterium (assembly GCA_017798145.1). NCBI lineage: Bacteria > Pseudomonadati > Verrucomicrobiota > Verrucomicrobiia > Verrucomicrobiales > Akkermansiaceae > Akkermansiaceae bacterium. Next base: position 276,162 of record CP059069.1, read on the forward strand.
GTCCTCCTTCCAGCAATCGTAGTCGGTGACCATGCAGAGCGTGGCGAGGGCGATCTCCGCCTCGCGGCAAAGCCGGGCTTCCGGGGCGTTGGTCATGCCGATGAGATCGAAGCCCATGGCCCGGTGCATGTTGGATTCCGCGCGGGTGGAGAAGGCCGGGCCGTTCATGGATACGTAAGTGCCGCCGTCGTGATGGCGGGTTGTGTGCTGCGCCGCGGCATCTAACAGGATCCTCCGCATTTCCGAGCTGTAGGGATCTGCGAAGCCGACATGGGCGGCGATGCCGTTTCCGAAAAAGGTGTGCTCGTGGCCGCGCCCCGTCCTGTCAACGAGCTGATCCGGGACGACGACATCGCGGGGCGCGAGCTCCTGCCGCAGCGAGCCGACGGCGGTGACGGAAACGGCCCAGCGGGCGCCGAGCGAGCGCAGTGCCCAGATGTTTGCGCGGTGGTTGATTTCGTGAGCCAGCAGGCGGTGCCCCCTGCCGTGGCGAGGGAGGAAGAGGACGCTGCGTCCGGCCAGGTTACCCTCGATGATGTCGTCGGAAACCTCGCCGAAGGGGGTGATGGGGTTGTGGCGTTGGATGACTTCGAGCGTGTCGATCTCGTAGAGGCCGGAGCCGCCGATGATGGCTAGGGATGGGTTCACGTGAGTTGGGGGCTTGAGTTTCAAAGGCATCCTGTTTCTTAATTCCCAATATGGCAAACGTGGAGACGATGGATGTGAAACGGGCCGAGGATTTCGCCGGGGCGGTGTGGGATTTCCTTTCCTTCCATGCCGACTGCGCGGATCTGGAGGCGAAAATGGCTGGGCTGATCGCGTCGCACGCGGTTCCGGTTGGAAGCGGGACGGTGGCGCGGACCAAGCGCATCCCGATCGAGAAACGGGCGGAGGCGGCGACGATCGCCTGGCTGCGCCATCAGACGACGGCCTACGATTTCATGAATATCCGGGGAGACAGGCGCGAGGTGAGGCAGATGCTCGCAAAGGAATCGAGGAGGCGGCTGGAAGGGTATCGGAGCGGTGTGAAGCTGGGGAGGGGCTGCCCGATTTGGCAGGCGGTGACACACGGCGGGACGCAGTAGCTACATTTCGCGCTGCTGGCGTTCCAGGGTTTCGATGAAAAGCGCCTCCACCTTGCCGCGCGCCCATGGGGTTTTACGGAGGAATTTCAGGGTTGATTTCACCGAGGGGTCATTGGCGAAGCAGCGGATGCGGATGCGGTCAGCGAGATCGTCCCAGCCGTATTCCTCGGCGAGGCGGGTGACGATGATCTCCAGGGTGTAGCCGTGGAGCGGGTCGTTGGGATGGGGATTCATGCGCTTGCGGTTTCGAGCGCCCCGCCGCAGGAGCTTCCCGCCCCGGCAGTGCAGCCGAAGCAGTGGTTGGCGGTGAGGATGGGGAGATCCTGCATGGAGTCCGGGGTCACATCCCAGAGGAAAAGTCTTTTGCCGCCGGATTGCTGCTGCATGAACAGCATCTGGTTGAAATCGCAGTCAAAGACCTCGCCCTTCCAGCCGATGTTGATGGTGCTGCGGCACATCAGCCCGCCGACGGTGGCGGGGTTGAAGGAGTCTGTCAGGAGTGCCATGTATTCATCCCATTTCCCCTGTTTGCGCAGATCCGCGGCGAAGCGTGCGATGGGCAGGTTGGTGATGGTGAAAAGTCGGGTGAAGACGATGCCGAAGTGTTTCTCAAGCTCCTCCCTGTAGTCCGCCTCAAGCTCCGCCTGATCGGGTGGCAGCTTGGCGCCGATGGGATTGTAAACAAGGGTCAGCGGGAGGGTGGTTCCGTAGCCGACGGCATTGAGTTTTCTCAGGGCGGAAATGCTTTTGCCGAACACCCCGTCGCCGCGCTGGGCGTTGACGTTTTCCGCCGAGTAGCAGGGCAGGGAGGCGACGACCTCGACGCGATGCCGTGCGAGGAACTCCGGCAGGTAGGCATAGCGCTTCGTCTCGATGATGGTCAGGTTGTTGCGATCGATCACATGCGCCCCGACCGAGCGTGCGGTCTCCACGAAATGGTCGAAGTGTTCCGAGATCTCCGGAGCACCGCCGGTGATGTCCACGGTGGCGGGCTTGTGCTCGATGATCCACTCGACGACCTTCCGCGCCGTCTCGGCATCCATCATTTCCGTGCGATCCGGCCCGGCATCGACGTGGCAGTGGGCGCAGGCTTGGTTGCACTTGCGGCCGACGTTGATCTGGAGGGTCTCGAAACGGCCGCGGCCGAGGGGTGTGCCGTACCTTTGGAGCTGCGCTTGGAAGTCGTTCACGGAGGTGGCGCTCAGCTTAGGGCAATTCCCGGATGCGGAGATTGCGGAACTTGATGGGCGAGCCTTCGGACTCGAGGCAGAGGTAGCCGCTGTTGGGCTGGCAGTCCTTGCCTCCGGAAAGCTCCACGCCATTCACCCAGAGACGGATCTCACCGTTGATGGCGCGGATGTAGTAGTGATTCCACTCGCCGTGCGGCTTGGTGTTTTCCGCGGAGGGGAAGCTGCGGACCCCATCGGGCGAGAGCGGGGGGAAAGGGGTCATCCTGGCTTTCCTGACCGGAAAAACATCGCCATGGCAGGTGAACCAATTCCCGGGCTTGCCGGAGGACTTTTCGTAGGAAGCCTTGAAACCGGGATCGAGCACCTGCACCTCTATGCCCTCGTCGGGCAGGCCTGGCTTGATGAGGGCCTCAAGCGATGACTTGCTGGTCCACACGAAGACCCCGGAATTGCCGGATTCCTTTTCGTGCATCCACTCGAGGACGAGCTCGAAGTTTTTGTATTCCTTCACGGAGCGCATCACGCCGATGGGTTGGCCGGTGCAGGAGATGAGCCTTGCGGCATCGTCGAAGCTCCATGTTTCCGGGCTGCAGTTCACGTTTTCGAAATCCGCCTCCAGCATGGGCTTCCAGCCGTCCTCGAGGCCGGTGATGGAGGCTGCGGGGACGGCCTCCGCTGCGGCGATGCATGCGGTTAGGAAAAGGGCGAAGGCACTTCGTTTTGCGGTCATGGCATGGAGCATAGGAGCGAAAGGAAATGGGGCAATTCCATTTATCCCGCCGCCAACCAGGGTTTTACCTCAGGCACCCTGGCACCAGGCCGCATCCTGATCCGTGCTTGATGTTTCCGTGCTCCCGCGCTCCATTCCGTGTGTGAGCGGAATCAGGGAGAAACAGGAACAATTGCTGGAGGATCTGGGTATCTTCCAGGACTGGACGGAGCGCTATGAATACGTGATCGGCCTCGGGAAAAAGCTGGAGCCGCTGCCGGAGGGTGCCCGCAATGCGGATCATCTCATCAAGGGCTGCCAATCGCAGGTCTGGCTGGATGCTGAGGAAAAGGACGGCCTCATGAATTTCCGCGCCGACTCGGATTCCCTCATCACCAAGGGCATGATCGCGCTGTTCATCCATGTCCTCAACGGCGAGACCCCGGATGCCATCCTCACCGCTGACATGGATTTCATCGAGAAAACCGGGCTCAAGGAGCATCTTGCGCCCACCCGCGCGAACGCCCTCAACCTGATGGCCACCCAGATGAAACAGCGGGCGCTCGCTTTTGCGAAATGACGCATTGCCGTTGACGAGCGGGGCCGGGGAGAAGAACACTGCGGGAATGTTCATCGATCACATCAGGATTCTTGCGAAAGCGGGCGACGGCGGCGACGGAGCCGTCTCATGGCGCCGTGAAAAATTCGTCCCCCGCGGCGGGCCGGATGGCGGGGATGGCGGGAATGGCGGCAAGGTCATCCTCGTGGTTGACAACTCCACCGACACCCTGCGGCAATACCATTACGACCCGAAGCTGATCGCCGAGGACGGCAAGCCCGGCGGAAAGCACAAGAAGACCGGCAAGAGCGGCAGGGACAAGATCGGCAAGGTGCCGCCGGGGACCGTCGTCTATCGCACCGATGCGGCAACGGTGAACGAGGCGGTCGAGTTCGAGCGCAGCGAGGACGGCATCGATCTCGATCCCATCGCGGATCTCGTGGAGGAGGGGCAGCGCATCGTTCTTTGTGAGAATGGCGTGGGAGGCGAAGGCAATTTCAAGTTCCGCACCGCCACGAACCAGACCCCCACCGAGCACACCCTCGGCACGCCGGGGCAGCAGGGGGTCTATTACCTGGAGCTGCGCCGCATCGCCGATGCCGGTCTTGTCGGATTTCCCAATGCCGGCAAATCCACCCTGCTCGGAGCCATCTCCCACGCCAAGCCGAAGGTCGGCTCCTATCCGTTCACGACCCTCCAGCCTATGATCGGCGTTGTGGAGTTCGGCGGCTTCCGCCGCTGCACCGTCGCGGATATCCCGGGGCTCATCGAGGGTGCGCATGAGAACCGCGGCCTAGGCCATGAGTTCCTGCGCCACATCACCCGCTGCCGGGTTTTGCTCTTCGTGCTCGATATGGCCGGCAGCGAGGGGCGCGATCCCATCGGCGATCTGGAAATCCTGCGCAAGGAAATCAAGGAATACGACGAGGATCTTGCGAAATTCCCTTGGAAGGTGATCGCCAACAAAATGGATCTTGAGGGTGCGGGGGAAAACCTCGCCGCGTTCAAGCAGCGTTTTCCGAAGGTGGATGTAATCGCGATTTCCGCCGAGAAGGGCGAGGGGCTGGACAATTTGAAAATGATGTTGGATTCCGAAGTCTCGCACCGCGCCAAGAAATGAATGTGAATCCGGTCTTCGTCTATGGCACCCTGAAAAAGGGCGGTTCCAACCACTTCCGGATGGGGCGCACCAGCTTCGTGGGTGCGGGCAGAATTTTTGGGAAAATGTATCGCATCGATTGGTATCCGGCGCTGGTTTGCGGTGGGGACTCATTGGTGAGGGGGGAGCTCTATCTCGTCAGCGATGCGGATCTTGCGGCGCTGGATCGCTTTGAGGGCATCACCCCGGAGACCGATGAACCGCGCGAATACCGCCGTGTGAAAACCATGGTGACCCTTGACTCCGGGGAGACAGGCGAGGCATGGGTCTGGGAGTGGGCAGGCGGGATCGGTGCCGCCATACCCTTGGACGGCGAGGATTGGCTGGCCTACGAGCCGAACCCCAGCTGAGATCCACGTGGAGCCGGAAATCATCCCACCGGAGATCCTGCTCGATGCCTACGCACAGGGCGTTTTTCCCATGGCGGAGGGGGGCGAGATCGTATGGTTCTCGCCCATGCTGCGCGGGATCATCCCGCTCGACGAGAGGTTCCACATTCCCCACGGATTGCGGAAAAAGCTCAGGAAGTCGCCGTTTGAGATCCGATACGACACCGCGTTCCGGGAAGTCATGCTCGGCTGCGCGGCGCGCGACAGCACCTGGATCGACAACGTGATCCTAGAAAGCTACTGCCGCCTGCACGAACTCGGTCACGCGCATTCCGTGGAGTGCTGGGATGCGGATGGCCTGCAGGGTGGGCTCTACGGTGTCGCAATGGGCAAGGCTTTCTTTGGCGAGAGCATGTTCACAAGGAAGACGGATGCTTCGAAAATCGCCCTTGTGGCCTTGGTCGGAAGGCTGCGGGAGCTGGGCTTCGGGCTGCTGGATACCCAGTGGATGACGGATCACCTGCGTGCCTTCGGGGGCTGTGAGATAAGTCGCCATGAATATTTAAGCTTACTTGATGAGCTGACTTGATTGATATTACTATAGTTGAAATCATATTGTTTAGTTGGTTTAATTTTAATTAAACTTAACTTAAAAAGTATATTTTTTGCTTGTTGTGTATCTAGGTGTCTGGTCATTTAGGTGCGTCTGGCCGTAACTCGGTTAAGACACCCCCCACCCCCCACCCCCCACCCCCCCACAACATGAAAGCATTGATCGCACTAGCGGCCGCTCTGGTCGTTGCCTCCGCAATGTCCTCACAAGGACAAACACTCACTTGGAACCTGGGCGGCTCTGCCGGATATGGTTCCTCCAATGGAAACTCCCTCTCTTTCACCCAGAGCGGCGTCAAGGTTACAGCCTCGGCATGGAGTTACACCAAGGGTTCCTCAAACAACGCGCTCGAAAGCGCCAAGCTCGGCCAATGGAGTCCGGGTCTTGGGGTTGTAAACCGTGAGGAGAATAACTCCAGCCCATGGCACCAGGTTGATAACTACCTTCAGAACGACTATATCCTTTTCGTCTTCGATCATCTTGTAACCGTGCAATCGGTCAAAATCACACCTTCCCCCGGGCCATACGACCAGGATGTTTCCTACTGGGTGGGTAACATTGCCAACAGCAATCTCGATGGCGTGAGTTACTCCGGCCTTGCCGCTCTCGGTTTCCTCCCTGAGAAGGTAGTGTCAGGAAATTCCTCCAGCTCATCCAAGATCGTTGGAATCGATTCTCCTTCCAGCGGAATCAACGCAATCCTCTTCGGCCCGGAGCGGGGCCTTGAAACGGACAGTACATTCATCGACGCCTTCAAGGTCGGAAATATCACGGCGAAAGTCGTCCCTGAGCCTTCCGCAGCCCTTCTTTTTGTCATCAGCTCACTGGGTTTCTGCCTCCGCCGCCGCCGCTAGGCACATCGGTCTTTTTCGTGGAATTGTTTTCCCGCGCCCCCTTGGGGCGCGGGTTTTTTTGTGCCGGAATCCGGAAGCCGGGGCTTGATTCGTTAAGTTTTCCGAAATACCTTCCATGTGAGTTTGTCCATGAGCCGCACGAAGATAAAGGCCAGCACGAGGAATCAGCAGAACAGGAAGAGGGTGCGTCCGCAGGGCGTGCCCGCATTCCTTTCGTCAGTGAAGAAGCGCAGCCACGAGGAGAACAAGCGCCGCCTGCGTCGGCGCAGCGGCAAGGATTTCCTCGCCTCCGTCGGCATCGATGAAATCCACTGCGAGGAATCCCAACCGGGGCTCCGCACCCATTTCCTGCGCTTCCTTCTCGCCTGCATCCTGCTGCCGGTCTGCTGGGTGACGACCTGGACTTTCCTCATCCGCTTCTCCCACACAACCGTGGAGCAGGGATTCTGGCAGGCCTCGCAGTTCTGGTATTTCGCGGTGGGCGCGCTGGTGATGCTAGGTTGGTTCTGGTCACGGATCTGGCAGCCGGCCTTCCTGTATTGCTACGTCTTCGGCCACGAGGTCACCCACGCCGCATTCGTGAAATGCTTCGGCGGCAGGGTGCTCGACATGGACTGGGGCACGCAGGGTGGTTATGTGACCACCGACAAGACCAACTGGGTTATCGCCCTCTCCCCGTATTTCGTTCCGTTCTGGAGCGTGATCGCGGTGATCGCCTATGTGACGGCGAGCCTCCTCTACGAGATCACGCCGCTGGGCAACATGGTTTTCTACGGAGTGATCGGAGCCACGTGGTCATTTCACCTGACTTGGACGCTCTGGATGATCCCGAGGGATCAGCCGGACCTCAAGGACAACGGCACCTTCCTTTCGCTTGTCCTCATCTACTTCGGGAATCTCATCGTCCTCATCGGGCTGCTCTGCCTTGCCGCGCCTTCGCCCGTGGAAAGTTTGCGGGATTTCGCATACTCATGGCTCAGCACAGCCGCGACATGGGCTGATGCCGCGCTGCGCTGGATCCAGGATCTCGCGGAAAACGCCGCCCGCAGCTGAGAGGCGGGATTCGCAATTGTCTTCGGGCCGGAACGGTAGAAGTATCAGGCCGTGATCGATCTCGATGCAAACGCGACCACGGCCATGCTTCCCGAAGTTCTGGACGCGATGCTGCCTTGGCTTTCCGGGAACCATGCAAATCCATCCGGAAGCTACCGTGCCGCGAAGCTTGCCCGGGCCGCCATCGACACGGCGCGCGGGCACGTCGCAGCTCTCATCGGGGCGGATGCCGGGGAAATCGCATTCACCGGCTCAGGCACCGAGAGTGTCAACACCGCCCTGCATTCCCTCGACAATCTGGCGGGCCATGGCAAGGCCGCCGTGTCAGCCATCGAGCACAGCGCGGTGCTGCGCCATGTGGAAAAGCAGGGCAGGGGAGTCCACCTGCTTCCTGTCGGTGTTGGCGGGAGGGTCGATCCGGATTCGCTGCGCACGGCGTGCGCCGGGCTGGCCTATCTCTCCATCATGTCCGCAAACAACGAGACCGGAGTCATCCAGCCGCTCGGAGAGTTGTCGTCCATCGCGCGCGGACTAGGCCTTCCGATCCATACGGATGCGATCCAGGCGATCGGCAAAATCCCTTTCGATGTCCGCACCACAGCCGTTGACATGCTCTCCCTCTCCGCACACAAGTTCCACGGGCCGAAGGGGATCGGTGCCCTTTACATCCGGAATGGCCTGGATTTTTCACCCCTGCTCCTCGGTGGGGGGCAGGAAAACGGACGCCGCAGCGGCACCGAGAATGTGGCGGCCATCGTTGCCATGGGCGAGGCGGCGCGCCTGGCGACCCTGGGTCTGGGAGATGGCATCTCTGAACGGATCCGCGGCATGAGGGATTCCTTTGAAAATGAAATCCTTGCAGCCGTCACCGGAGTGACTCTGAACGGCGATCCGCAAAACCGCCTTCCCAACACCTCTCACATTTCCTTCGAAGGCTGCGACGCGGCGGGTCTGCTCATCCTACTTGATGAGGCCGGGGTGGCCTGCTCAGCCGGCTCCGCCTGCATGACAGGAAAACAGAAACCATCCCACGTCCAGCTAGCCATGGGCATCCCGGAGCAGCGGGCGAAAACCAGCCTGCGTTTTTCGTTTTCCCGCCTGAACACCGCGGAAGAGTCCGCCGCCGCCGCCGCGAAAGTCATAGCTGCAGTCGGAAAGCTCCGCCGCGTCCAGGGAAACGGGATCGGACCGGTGGCGGTGTATTCCGGGTGATAAGGATTTTCGTAATATCACCGGAAACGAAGTGACTAGGAATCTGTTTACAAGATTCCCCCCTTTTGGGTACACACAGGGCGCTACCTCAGCCGAGTTCCGGACACCCTCTTGGAATCACCCCCCACGCAGAGCTTGCCATGTCACCCACACCACCCACCCTTAATCCGTCCCAGACGGTGGAGCGCATCCGCGAGATCATCGTCGGCCGCCATTTGGAGCGTCTCGAAGGCCGCATATCCCGCCTCGAGTCCGCCCCTTCCGTCATGCCACGCTCGGTGAATCCCGAGCAGTTCGAAGACAGGCTGCTTGTGACCGAAGCCCGTGTCGAAGCCCTGCAGGATCATGTCCATCGCATTGAGAACAGCCGCGGCGACCTTGAGGCGACCGCCGCCATGCAGCGCCAGGAAGCGCAGCGGCTTGCATTCCAGATTCAGGAAATCGCCCGTGAAAAGTCCGCCGCCACCACCCTTCCGGCGGTGGAGAACCTTGAGCGGAAGCTCGGAGCTTGGCTCGTTGAGTGGCAGAAATCCATCAACGCCCGCCTCGAAAGCCACGACCGCCAGCTTGCCGAGGGCCTGCGTGCGGAACTCGCCGCGATCAAGGACGGCTTCGAAAGGCGTTTTTCCGAGCTTGAGGCCAAGTCTGGGTGCCTGGGCTCTGTCGAGGAAAGATTCGCAAGGATCGCCGCCGCCGCCCGCGCGCTAGCCGAAAGCGCAGCTTCCTTTTCAAATCCCATCCCGCCCAAGGCATGAGCGGCAGGCATTTCAGCCCCATACCAAGTGCCGCCGCTCCCGGTGGCGACGGCGGATTCCAGAACATGCCGCAGTTCCGCTCCGCCCTGCCGGTTTCCTCGGACGAAGTGCCCAAAAGCTGGTTCCGCCCGCTCATGGTGCTTCCAGCCGTCCCCGCCGCCCGCGCCTACGCGGATCCATCATACACGCCGCCACTGGCGAAATCCATCGGGCATCTACCGGTCCAGCACTCCGCAGCCACTCCGCCCAAGCCGGTTCTCCTGCCGGAAATCGTCCTGCCCCCGGAAGCCCCGTCCGCCGACGATTACCCGTTCAAGGCCGCCCCGGACTACAGCGACGAGGATCTGACGGAAGCCTTCGCACCCATCGTGCAGGCCGCCGTCCGCCATGCCATCTATCAGAGCGAAGGCAGCAGGATGGATGCCTTCCTTGAGCCAATGCTCCGCGCCACCGTCCGCCGCGCCCTTGCGGAATACAGCCCCGCCTCGCGCCCCTTCCAGGCTCCGGGCTTCATGGATCGAACCGTCTGGAGGCTCCAGGCGCTTTTCTCCAGCCGCTCCTTCGAGGATGTGCTTTTCGAAAAAACCAACCGCTTCCAGGTCGAGGAGGTCTTCCTTTTCGATTCGGAGACCCTCGCCTTGATCTCCTTCGCAAGCTGCGACCCCGCCCGACATTCCTCCGCCAAGCGCGTCGAGGGCGCGGCCCACAGGATCGCCATCCAGGTCCGCGATGACGCGGGCGCCATCCGCCGCTCCTTCGAGCAGGCGGACGGGCGCAACGTCATCGCCGAAGTCGGCAAGCACGTGCTGCTTGTCGCAATAGTCCGCGGCAAGCCCAACGAACTCATGCTCGCCGACCTAGGTTTTTCCCTGCACCGCATCGAGGATCATTTCCGAGAGCGCTTCGAGCAGGCCGGTTCCGCCCTCATGCACGCCCTCCAGCCCTTCCTTGAGGATTGTCTCCTCATACAGGCTCCGGCCAGCGCGGCCTGATCTTTTTGCCTGCATGTTCCGCAATCATTCGGATGAAAGGGCAGTTGAGCGCTGCGCTGCGCAAGGATCCAGGGCTTTCTCAGAGACTTTCTGAAAAACGGTTCACACGCGGCTAACCTCCTAAGCTTCCGCTTTGCCATTGGGACACGGATCAAGCTCCGGGACTGGATCAACCAGCCGAACGTGCTTTCCACGACCCATCGTTTCTGAAAGAGCCGCACTCGTTGCGGGATATTTCCTGAAACGAATCAGGCAACTTCGACGACGAGGTTGATCTCCACGGAAACATCCAGCGGCAATGCCGCGACGCCAAGCGCGGTGCGGGAGTGCTTGCCGCGCTCGCCGAAGATTTCCACCAAAAGTTCGGACGCCCCGTTGATCACGGTGGGATGTCCCGTGAAGTCGGGTTCCGAGTTCACGAAGCCATTGAGGGTGACGATCTGCTTCACGTTGTCCAGCGAGCCGATCGCCTCCTTGATCACCGCCAGCCGGTTGAGGATGGCGATGCGGGATCCCTCGACCGCCTTCTCCACCGGGCAGGCGGAGGGGACTTTCCCGAGGATCTTGGCATCACCGTCGATGGGGAGACCGCCTGAGAGGAACAGGAGGTTTCCGGTGCGCACCCAGTTCACGTAGGCGGCGATGGGCTGGGGCACTTCCGGCAGTTTCAGTCCGAGCGATTCGATCTTGGCGAGGGTCTTGTCTTGCATGTGCGGGAAAGGTGCGGAGCGAGGCGGAACGGGTCACGAAAAATCCGCCCTGCATTGAAATCCGTATCTTGCCTATGGGAAAAACGGGGATAGAATGCGAATGCATGTATTCAGCAACAGCATTTTCCATCCTGCCCATCGCCCTTGCATCAAGCCTCCACGCGGGGATAGGAACCGAAGTGGTTTACAAAGGCCTCGAACGCCCGGTCTGGGCCGGTGCCCCCGCCTCCGTGAAAGGTAAGCTCTGGGTCATGGAGCAGGCCGGCACCGTCTGGATCATCGACCTGGCGACGGGGGAAAAATCCAAGGAGCCTTTCCTGGATATCAGGGACAAGGTCACGCGCAAGAGCAACGAACAGGGATTGCTTGGCCTGGCTTTCGCCCCGGATTTCGGGAAATCCGGCAGATACTACATCAACTACAACGAGCTGGGCGGCGACTCGCGCATCGTGCGCTATGTCACCAAGGACGGTGCCACGACCGATCCGGAATCCGGCGAAATCATCCTCGAATACAAGCAGCCTTTCGGAAACCACAACGGCGGCTGGCTCGATTTCGGCCACGACGGATTCCTCTACATCGCTACCGGGGACGGCGGTGCGGCGAATGATCCGAAGAACCTCGCCCAGGATCTAACCAGCCACCTGGGCAAGCTCCTGCGCCTCGATGTCTCCGGCGAGAAAGGCTACAAAGTGCCGAAGGACAATGCCTTCGCGGGGAAAAGAGGTGCCCTTCCAGAGATCCATGCCATCGGCCTGCGCAACCCATGGCGCTGCTCCTTTGATCGCCAGACCGGTGATTTCTGGATCGGCGATGTCGGCCAGAACCATTGGGAGGAAATCAACTTCGTGGAGAACGGCAAAGCGGGTGGCATGAACTTCGGATGGAGGCTCCGCGAGGGCGAGATCGAGACGCCCAAGAAGGAGGTGGGTGGGAAGAAACCCAATGCCAATGTCGAGCCGGTATATGTCTACAAGCACGGCAGCGGCCCGAGCGAAGGCCTCTCGGTGACGGGCGGCTACGTGTATCGCGGCTCCAAGGTTCCTGATCTGATAGGCCGCTACGTGTTCGCGGATTACCAGAATCCCCGGATTTGGTCGCTTGTCGAAAAGGATGGGAGCGTTTCCGGTTTCACCGATCACACCAGCGAACTTCAGCCTGAGGGCGGCCGCATCAACCTCATCTCCTCCTTCGGCGAGGACGCCGAGGGCGAGCTTTACATCACCGATCTGAGCGGTCCGGTGTATCGGGTGGTGGAGAAGTGATTCAGCCCTATCCGCGTGTGCGGAGCGAGCGGGCCATGCCGAGCCATGATGCGCCTGCGCATAGCACGATCATGGTGGTGAAAAGATTCCCGGCACGGTGCTTCATCAGGCCGTTTTCCGGGTGAGCAATCACTTCCGCAGTGAGTCCTGCCCCGGCGATGAATATGGCGGCGGTGATCAGCGCAAAGACGGCGGTGCCTTTGCGGGATGGGTTGGTGAAAACCATGGATGCCGGGATCGCGGCGGCCAGCAGGGCGCAGCCGGCTGCGGCGAGCGGCATCATGGGCATGGTGAAGCCCACAAGGACGGAGCTTGTCCCACCGAAAAAAAGCGCGGCGATGGCCATCCCTTCGATCTTTTCCATGCGATCCAGCGACATCCTCGCGACAGGATCCCGGAGCAGGAAAAAATTTGCGAGCCCGCTGCTCAGCCAGCTGCCGAAGACGAAAAGATAGTAGGCGAAGACCACAAGGACCACGAGCAGCGGATGGATGCCTGCGGCCAGGGTGCGCAGCACGCGGAAGCCGATGATGAGGGAAATGATGATCAGGGTGCGGTTGCTCTCGCTGAATTTCTGAAGGAAAAACGACCATTTCAGGAACAGCCGGAAAAAGGCGGAGCGTGCGCGGAACGATTCCTTGAGGCCTTCGCGGGCGTATCCCATCTCCGGATCGATGCGGAGCGACTCGCGGAATTTTTCCTCGGCTCCCTTGATGTCGCCGCGTTGGAGGGCCGCCCAGCCGGCGGTGGCGAAGGAGAAGGCGTTCTCCGGATCGCGGGCGAGGCGGCGGGAGGATTCCTCCTCGGATTCGTCGAGGCGGTTCTGCATGCGCAGGACGTGGGCGAGGAGGTTTGACCCCATCTCATCGTCCGGGTCGATCTCAAGCGCCTTGCGCGCGGCTTCCTCGGCATCCTTCCAGCGGGTGAGGTCGATGAGGGCGACGCATTTGGAATTCCACGCGTAATCGGAATCCGGTTCCAGGGCGATGGCGGACTCGGCGAGAGCAAGGGCTTCCTTGGCCTTGTTCAGGTGGGTGAGGATGCGGGACTGGAGGGCGAGGGGAAAGGCGAGTCCTGGCAGCAGGCCGGTGGCGGAACGGGCATCGCCGAGGGCGAGCTTCATCTGGCCGGGGATCTCCATGCGGTTGAGCGCAAGCTCGATGAAGGCGGCGGGATCCTCCGGGTGGTGCGCGAGGTGGGACAAGAGGATGGCGACGGCTTCCTCATGGCGGCCGCGCTCACGCAGGAGCTGTGCGCGGGTGAATGCGGCGCTCATTTCTTCAGGCCGAGGTAGGTGAGGATGTCATCGTAGAATCCGCTCTGGTTTGCATAGAGCGCGTGGTTCTTGGCGCTCTCGAACCATTTTTTCGTGGAAGGCTTCACATCCTTCGCCGCCTTGGCGAGCATCTTGCCGGTCACGGGGACGATGCCGCCTTTCCTCATGGCCTCCGCGATGGCGGCTTCCGTGGCCTGATCGAAGACCGCCTTCATGTCTGCGCCGGAAAATCCCTCGGTGCGCTTGGCGATGTCCGCCGGATCGAAGTCCGCCAGCGGCCTGTTGCGGGCATGGATTTTCGCAATCTCCTCGCGTGCCTTGAGATCCGGCGGTGGGACGAAAATGATGCGGTCGAAGCGGCCGGGGCGGAGGAAGGCGCCATCGAGTTGCCACGGGGCGTTGGTCGCACCGAGGATGAGCAGATCGTCGTTCTGCGCCTGTGCGCCATCCAGCTCGGAGAGGAACTGGTTGATGAGGGTGCGGCCTGCGGATTGGCGCATGTCGCGGCGGTCTGCGGCGAGGGCGTCCGTCTCATCGAAGAAAAGCACGGCTGGCGTGGACTTGCGGGCCAGCTCGAAGATCTTGTGGAGCTTCTGCTCGGACTCGCCGATGTACATGTCTAGGATCTGGTGGAGGCCGACGGAGAGGAAGGTGGATTCGATCTCACCGGCGGTGGCCTGCGCCATCATCGTCTTCCCGCAGCCGGGTGGGCCGTAGAGCAAAACCCCGCCCCCGGCTTTCTTTCCGTATGCGGCAAAGAGCTCCGGGTTTTTCAAGGGGTGGATGATCTTCATCCGGATATCATCCTTCACTTTTTCCATGCCTCCGACGTCCGCGAACCTGGTGTCCGTCCTCACCCGGAACTCGACCCCGAGATCCAGCGCGGCGGCGGCGTCCAGACCCTCGAAGGGGAAATCGTCATCGTCATCGAAATCATCGTTGTCCTCGAAATCGTGGATATCTCCGTTGGAGGCCATCACGCCGCGCTTCTGGCCGGGGCTGGAGAGGATTTTTTCCAGCAGTTCGTCGTCCGCCACGGAGCGATCCAGCCCGACGGCCTTGTCGTAGAATTTGCGGGCGGCGGCGGCATCCTTCTCGCCGAGCGACATGCTCGCGCGGAGCATCCAGGCCGGTGCGAAATGCGGCTTGCGGGAGCAGAGATCCTCCAGCCTTACGATGGCCTCGGAGCTTTTTCCCGTCATCTCGAGGACGCGTGCGATGCCTAGCAGCGCCTCGCTGTTGTCGGGATCGAGGACGAGCACGCGATCATACAGATCCCGTGCGCGGAAAAAACCGAAGTGGTACTCCTCCGCCTTCGCGACCATGAGGATGAGCGGGACGTTGTCCGGCGAAGCGGCGAGCGCCGCGTGAAGTCCTTCAAGATCCATGCGAGGTATGACAAATGAATTTCCGGGCTCGGGCAAGCCCGGCTAGCGGTCGAAGAGGGCGAACTTGAGATCCGCTTCGGAGACGACCTCGCCGTTGACGAGGCAGCGGCAGGAGGTTTGGCCGATGTTTCCGCGCACCTTGGTCGTTTTCGCCTCGGTGATGAGGGTGTCCCCGGGCATGACCGGCTTGCGCCACTTGACGTTGTCGGCGGACAGGAAGTAACCGATTTTCCCGAGATTCTCGGGCTTGCGGAGCATGAGGATGGAGGAAACCTGGGCCATGCCCTCAAGCTGGAGCACGCCCGGCATGATGGGATGGCCGGGGAAGTGGCCTTGGAAAAACGGCTCGTTGATCGAGACGTTCTTGAGCGCGGTGCAGGAGCTTTCGCCGAAGTCGATCACCCGATCCACCATCAGGAAAGGGTAGCGGTGGGGGAGGATGCGCATGACCTCGTTGACATCGAGGACGCTCTCCCCATCCGGGATGGTGATGGGGGATGGCACCATCGCCTTCATCCGCTCGTATTCCTTCTTGAGCGTGGAGGCCATCTTCGTGTTCGGGCCGTGGCCGGGCTTGACGGCGATGACGTGGCCGAGGATACGCTTGCCGGAGAGCATGAGATCGCCGATCAGGTCGAGCGCCTTGTGGCGGGCGAACTCGTTGGGGTAGCGGACGGGTTCCTTGGACATCACCTCGTTTCCGCGGATGACGACGGCGCTTTCGAGCGAGCCGCCCTTGATCAGGCCTTTCTCTAACAAGGGTTTCACATCCTCGTAGTAGACGAAGGTGCGGGCGGGTGCGATTTCCGTCTCGTAGGTCTCCGGCGATATCTCGGAGGAAAAGTATTGGGTGAATCGGCCTTCGGGGCCGACGTTGGTGACGGAGACGCGGAAGGTCTTGCTGGGGACGATGGTGATGATGGTGCCGTCGCCCATTTCCTGGTGGATGGGCTCGCGGATCTCCCAGACCTTGCGCGGGGCTTCCTGCTGGGCGATGCCGGCCTGCTTGATGAGCTCCACGAAGGGACGGGAGGAGCCGTCGCCGATTGGAGGCTCGTTGGCATCCATCTCGATGAGGGCGTTGTCGATGCCCATGCCGGTCAGGGCGGAGAGGACGTGCTCGACGGTGTGAACCTTGACCGAGCCCTCGGCCAGGGTGGTGGCGCGCTCGACGGTCTGGACCTTATCGACATCCGCATTGATGAAGGGCTGGTCGGGGAGATCGACGCGGCGGAACTTGAAACCGTGGTTCTCGGGGGCGGGCTTGAGGGTGAGCGAGACTTTCGATCCGGTGTGGAGCGAGGTTCCTTCGAGGGTGGCGGAGCCGGCGAGGGTCTGTTGTTTGGACATGAAAGTTAGTTTTCTTGGCGAAAGTGTTCAGTTTTCAGGGGAAGATTTCTCTTCGGGGGGAGCCGATTGATCGGAGGCGGGCTCTTCGGTTTGCTCCGGCGTGGGTTCCGGCGGTGTTGCCCCGGATTCCGGCGCGGATGGGGCCGCTTCGCAGCTTGGCTCTCCTGAAGCGGGTTCGGATGGGTTTTCTTCGCCGGGCACCGGGATGATTTCGGGCTCGTTGGCGTGCTTGTCTTCAGGAGCCTTTTTGTTGTCTTTCGGCTTCTTGGGTTTCTTGGGTTCCTGGGGTTTTGGGACTTCCTGAACGGAGAGGGTGTCGTCGGTGTAGAGGAGGATGTGGCCTTGCTGGAGGAGCCAGAAAAGGTCAGCGGCGTATTCGGCGGGCGGTGCGGTGGCACCTTCCGGGAGGCAGGCTTTCCAGAGGCCTTCGAGTTTCGCGGGCGGGTTCTCACGGATCCATTTGACCATTTCGGCGGGCCGCTGGGCGAGCACCGCATCGGCGGCAAGCGGCTTGGGTCGGGCCGGGCCGGTGAAGAGTTTGCCTTTGCGCTTGAAGACCGGCATGTGCTCGGCCTCGAGGATCTGGCAGATGATGGGGATGAGGATGGCGGGGTGCTTGCGGTGGTGGTTGCCGGTGCCTTTGAGGCGGACAAGCAGCCCGGGGGAAAGGTTTTTTCCGGAAATGGCGGCGGAAACCTTGGTCTTGCGGGTGATGTGGAAGGCTTTTTCCAAAACCTCGGCGGCGAGGGCTCGCTCGAATTCGGCGCGGTCGGTGAACCATTTGATCCTGTCATCGGCGGCGGGCTCGGCGGTGGCTTCGCTGGGTTCGGATGCATCGCCTGGAATTTCTTCCTGTTCGGGGATCTCTTCGTTTTCCTCAGGGGGCGTGGAGGTATCGGATTCCGCTACAGGTTCTCCGGCGGTGGCTTCTTCGACCGCTTCTTCGACCGGGGCTTCCTCCACCGCTGGGGCTTCCTGCTCGGCCTTGGGCTGTTCGGCGGATGGCGGAGCCTGGGGCAGGCGGGTGGAATCCGCCGCCACCGCCGCGGATTCCTCGTCGGAAAGGATGCGCCAGCGGGTTTGGGTTTTCATGGAGTCCAGCCATGCGTTGACGGCTTCCTCGCCGCGCTCGGTGCGGACTTTTGCCTGATAGGCTGCGAAGGGCATGTTGGGGAAGCGCTCGCGATGGATGCGGCGGATCTCTGTCTGGTAGGCATGGAAGTTCGGCGGGCCGAGCCACTCGCCGGAAATGCCGCAGCGGGCGACGGACTGGAAGTTCCCTTTCGGTGGATCGATCTCGATGGTGGATTCCTCGATGAAACGGTTGCGCCAGGGGGCTTCGAGGAGATGGCGCAGCGCTTCCTCTTTCGTCAGGTAGATGGCTTCATCGATCTTGCAGCGGAAGAAAGGGTCTTTCCGTTCGGATATCTCAAAGGTGGCGCGCAGGCGGGAGCGCTCTGCGAGGATGATTTCGGCGACATCGAAGAGCGGATAGACGCGCGCGACCTGGTGGACTTCCTTGATGATGAGCTGGATCGCAGTTTTGTCCGGGGCCAGTGTCACGGTGACTCCCTCGGCGGGCGGGATTTCCTCCCGCTGGAAGTCCGGCCGTCCGCCGCGGCCTCCCTTTTCGGAATCACGCCGTCCGCCGCCGCTGCGCTGCCCTCCTCCGCGCCTGTCGTCGCGGCTGCCACCGCCGCCACGCTGACCGTCCCTGCGCTCGCCGCCACCGCGCGGCTTGAACTCGCGCTCGGCGGCGTGCTTGAATTTTTTCTCTACCGGTTCGGATTTCGCCCGCGCCCAGGCGGGGCCTAGGGCGAAATTTGAAAGAAGTCCTTCGAGGGGATTGGGAGGGGTGTCGCTCACGGGCGGGAGGATATGGGGTTGGATGGGAAAAGACAAACTCGGTTTGTGCGCGGATTCAGGCATGCCCTGAGATGGGATGCAAGACCCGGAGATGGCGGTTTGTCGCGCCCTCGTGGCGGGCGAGGACGATGGAGGCCTTTTCCACAAGCTCATTGGCGGCAGTGGGATCGAGGGCGGTGCGTATTGTCCTCACGATGGAGTCTTTGTCATCGGCCGAGAGGGCGGCGCCCGCAGATACCAGGTGGCCAGCGAGTGGCTGGAAATTCTCCATGTGCGGGCCGAGAATGAGCGGCTTGTGTGCGATGATTGCCTCGGCGGGGTTCTGGCCGCCAATGGAGAGGAAGGATTTCCCGATGATGACGGCATCCGCATGGGTCATCCAAGTGGCGAGCTCGCCGGTGGAGTCGATGACGAAAGCCTGGCGGGTTCCCTGGGCGGGAGGGATCTTCCCCCATGAGCTGCGCAGGCTTACGGAAAAACCGGCGGCGGCGAGATCTGCGGCGACTTCCGCGCGCCTCTCCGCATGGCGGGGGACGATGACGGCAAGGGCGTTATCATCGGCGGCAAGAATGGCTCCGGCGAGGAGGGTTTCCTCTCCGGGAAAGGTGCTGGCTGCCAGGACGATGGGGCGGCCTGGGCCGAAGGAGGCGAGCATTTCCGCAAAAGCCGGGTCGGGAGTGGGAGGCGCGGAAGATCGCGGGTCGAACTTGATGCTGCCGGTCAGGTGGATGTTTTCCGGGTTTATCCCAAGCGCTTGCCACAGGCTGCGGTGCTCCTCTTCCTGGATGCAAACGGCGGATAGGCGGGAAAAAAACGGGCGGAGCAGGGGTGCGAGCTTGAGGAAGCGCTTCGCGGATCGGGGTGAGGTGCGGGCGTTGGCGAGTGAGACGGGGATGTTGCGGCGCTCCGCAGAGATGAGCAGTCCCGGCCAGATCTCGCCCTCGATGAGGACGATGGACGATGGCTCGAAGCGCGATAGATAGCTGCGTATCATCCACGGGAAATCGAGCGGGCAATAGGTGACGCGCAGGTCCGGAAGATTGGCGGCGGTGGCCGCGTCGTGCCCGGTGGAGGTGCCGGTGGCGAGGACGAAACGGCTGCCGGGGTGTGCCGTGAGCCATGCCCGGACTAGCTTGAGGGCGAGCATCGTCTCTCCGACGCTGACGGCGTGGAGGTGAATCGCTCCGCAGGGCTCGAATTCCTTTTCGGTCAGATAGATGCCGATGCGCTCGTTCAGAGCGGTTCCGAAGCCACCCCGGCGCAGCATTTTCAGGATCCATCCGGGAAATGCCACGAGGAAAAGCAAGGGCAGCAGGAGCCGGTAGATGATGAGGACGAGGTGCTCTTTCATGCTTCCGGGTGGGTGAGAATGAGGATGGCGCTGGAGCCGTATTCGCGGCGGGCGAGCAAGCGGAAATGCGGGGATGGGGGAGTCGGTTGGGCGGAGGAAATCTCTGCGACGAGGTGGCCGCCGGGGGCGAGGCGGTCGGGGAGCTCCGGCAATTCCAGGAGTTTTGCGACGAGATCCGTATCGCCGTAGCCCTTCCAGTAGGGCGGATCGGCGAGGATGAGATCGTAGGTGGCGGGATCGCGCTTCAGGAAATGGAAGGCCTCCGCCTTGGCCGTTCGCCCGCCTTCGAGCCGGGCTTTCCTCAGGTTCTCCTCCGTCACGGAAACTGCCTGTCTGTGCTCGTCCACAAACACGCAGGACGCCGCGCCCCGGCTGAGCGCCTCAAGCCCCAGCGCGCCGGAACCGCAGAAGAGATCCAGCACGCGGGCACCGCCCACCGTTTCCCCGAGGATGGAAAAGATCGCCTGGCGGACGAAATCGGTGGTCGGCCGTGCGACCGCCGAGGGCACCTTGATGGCGGTGCGCCCGGCTTTTCCCGCGATGATCCTCATGTGGGCGCAAACTTCATTTTTCAGGTTTCAAACTTCAAGGAAGAACCGTTGCAGACTTCCGGGCAGGCGGTGTAGGGTCTGCGGAGATGTCTGATGAACCTATCAAGGACGGCCTGAGATCCGTCGTGAGGATCGACTTCTACGGCAACGTCCACAAGCGGATGCGGGGAAGCGATGTTGCGGAGCGCTATGCGCAGGAGGTCGCGGTGCTCAAGGTCCTGGAGGAAAGGGGCTGCCCGTATGTGCCGAGGATCCTTGAAGAGCATCCGGAGGAATATTATTTCGTCTCCACCAATTGCGGTAGGCCGGCGCCGCAGGTGACGAAAAAGAAAGCCGACAGCCTGTTCGCCGCGCTGGAGAAGGACTACGGGGTGCGCCATCTCGATGCCGAGCCGCGCAACATCACCTACTCCGACAAGATGGGCCGCTTTTGCATCATCGATTTCGAGCTTGCGGAGATTTTGCCGGATCCCCATTCATCATCGGAAAAACACTGAGCCGTGGGACAGGTCTGCCAGATCGAGTGGGCGGGAGCCACACGCAGCGGGTCGCGCAAGGAGCGAAATGACGACTCGTGGATCGTTTTCTCGGCCGATGCCAAGGGGTCTAGGCAGCTTGCGGAAAGCGGGAAGATGTCGATCTCCGACCAGGACCTGGTGTTCGCGGTTTCCGACGGGATGGGCGGGGGGAATGCGGGGCACTTGGCCTCCGCGCTGCTCCTGGAAAGGATGGCCGAACTGATCCCCGAGACTTTCAAGTCCGCCGCGATGGGTTTTTTCCCGGACTCGATGTCCTATCTGGAGCAGCTAATCAAGGATGTGCACGAGCATATCAATGAGGCTGCCCTCGCTTCCGTGGACTGCGGGGGCATGGCGGCTACCTTGGCGCTCGCGTGGTTTTCCCCGGAGAACATGTATCTCGCCAATGTCGGCGATTCGCGGATTTACCGCTGCCGCGACGGCAAGACGGAACAGCTCAGCAAGGATCACACCTCTGCCTGGGGGCAGTTGGCGCGGGGCGAGATTTCGGAGTTCGAATACCGCAAACATCCGAGGCGGGCCGCGCTCTATCGGGTGATCGGCGGCGGAAAGCCGGGTGGTGCCCCGCACTTCGCCGCCGTCCAATACCAGCCGGGCGACCGTTTCATGGTCTGTTCGGATGGCCTGATCGACGGCCTGTGGGAAAGGCACATCAGGGATGCTCTTGCGGACGGTGGGGCGCCCGCGGAGTGCTGTGAAAAGCTGCTGCAACGCGCCATGGAAAACGCGGGCAGGGACGACACCACTCTGATTGTCATCCATGTCTCGTGAGTTTCACGCCCGCGGCCGGAATTGCGCAGAATGGCACGCAATTTGCTTTTATTTGGCTTGTCGGTGAAGCTGGCGGATGATTTTTTGTCCGTGCCTCACCGCAAAACCAATCGCTAACCCGAAATAGAAACCGAACAACATGTCTAAAGAAAAATACGTATTGGAGTACCTCTGGCTCGACGGATACACCCCTGTCCCGAATATCCGCGGTAAATCCCAGGTGAAAGAGTTTTCCGCTTTCCCAACCCTCGAAGAACTTCCTCTCTGGGGCTTCGACGGCAGCTCGACGCGCCAGGCTCCCGGCGGCAGCTCCGACTGCATGCTCAAGCCCGTCGCCGTCTTTCCTGATTGCACCCGCAAGAACGGCGTGATCGTGATGTGCGAGGTGGTGATGCCGGACGGGGAGACCCCGCACCCCTCCAACGCACGTGCCACCATCCTCGACGACGAAACCGCATGGTTCGGCTTCGAGCAGGAATACTTCCTTGTCAAGGATGGCCTCCCGCTCGGTTTCCCCACAGGCGGCTACCCGAATCCGCAGGGTGAATACTATTGCGGTGTCGGCTACGCCAATGTCGGCGGCATCGCTCGCTCCATCGTCAACGAGCACCTCGACATCTGCCTCGCAGCAGGCATCAACCACGAGGGCATCAACGCAGAGGTCGCCAAAGGCCAGTGGGAATTCCAGATTTTCGGAAAAGGCTCCAAGAAAGCCGCCGACCAGATCTGGGTCGCCCGTTACCTCCTCCAGCGCCTCTGCGAGGAATACGGGGTCGACGTGGAATACCACTGCAAGCCGATCCAGGGCGACTGGAACGGCTCCGGTATGCACGCGAACTTCTCCACCGCATACATGCGCGAAAAAGGCGGCAAGGATTACTTCCTCGCCCTCATGGCCCAGTTCGAGAAAAACTGCGAGGAACACATCGCCGTTTACGGCCCGGACAACCACCTGCGCCTCACCGGCCTGCACGAGACGCAATCCATCGACCAGTTCTCGTGGGGTGTTGCTGACCGTGGTGCCTCGATCCGTGTCCCGCACAGCTTCGTCAAGGGCGACAAGTACCAGGGCTACCTGGAAGACCGTCGTCCCAACTCGCAGGGAGACCCCTACCAGATCGCTTCGCGCATCCTCAAGACGATCTCCGAGGTCCCGACCCCCTGATCGGCCTTCCGGTAGATTGTTTCTGCCATTCCAGGAAACCGTCTTCCCTATCAGGGGAGGCGGTTTTGCTTTGTGCGGACTGGGTTTTCAGAAACCTTGCATCACCTCGGGAAAATGTTCAGCGTTTTGGGGCAGAGATGGGAGAAATGGAGAAGGAAATCACATACATGGGCATACCGGCATCGCCCGGCATCGCCATCGGCCCCATCCATGTGGTTGCGCGCGGCTTTTCCGCTCCGGAAATCTATGTGATCTCCGAGGAGGAGATCGGCGATGAGCAAGCCCGCTTCGAGGATGCGGTGGCGCTCACCAAGAAACAGCTCACGGAACTCCAGGAGCGGCTCGAATCCCTGGCGGGGAATTCCGAGAGCGAGATCTTCGAGGCGCACGTGATGTTGCTGGAGGACAAGGCCTTGCTGAGCCGGGTGGAGAAAGCCATCGCCACCCGGCTGCAGAACGCGGAATATGCATTCTATGCGGTGATGCAGAATTTCCTGGAGGCCATGCGCCGCATCCCTGACCCATACCTACGCGAGCGCACGGCGGACATCGAGGATGTCTGCCAGCGGGTGCTGCGGAATTTCAAGGTCGATGAGGATTCCGACCACAGCGAGCCGGACGAAAAGCACATCCTGCTGGCCTACGACCTTTCACCATCGGACACCGTTTCGATGAACCGGAGACACCTCCTCGGCTTCGCCACCGAGCAGGGCAGCGTCAACTCCCATACCGCCATCCTCGCCCGCTCCTTCGGCATCCCAGCGGTCGTCGGGCTTGGCGCTTCCGTCATCCAGGTCACGGCACTGACCCCGGCTCTCATCGATGGCTATTCGGGAAAGCTCATCCTCAATCCCAGCGAGGAAACTTTGGGCAGATACGTCGCCTTCATGGCGGAAAAGGAAAAGCAGCGCACCGAGCTGGACGCCAAGCGCGACGAGGCCACGGAGACCATCGACGGGCGCAAGGTCACCCTTTCCGCGAACATCGAATTCCTCGAAGAGCTTCACCAGGTGAAGCGCAGCGGCGCGAAGGGAGTGGGCCTCTACCGCACCGAGTTCCTGCTCCTCAACGGCAGCGAAATGCCTGACGAGGCGGAGCAGGAAGCCGCCTACACCCGTGTGGCCAGGGAGGTTGCGCCCGACATGGTCATCGTCCGCACGCTGGATGCCGGCGGCGACAAGCTCCCTGTGGAGCCGCTCACCGAGCCGGAGCCGAACCCATTCCTCGGATGGCGCGGGATCCGCGTATCCCTCTCCCGCCCCGCCATGTTCCGGGATCAGCTCCGCGCCATCCTGCGCGCCAGCCATCATGGCAAGACCGCGATCATGTTCCCGCTCGTCTCCGGCCTGACGGAACTCCTAGAGGCGAAGGAAATCCTCAAACGCTGCATGGATGACCTGGATGCCGAGGGCATACCCTTCAACCATCAGATCCCGGTCGGCGTGATGATCGAGGTGCCATCCGCCGCTGTCTGCGCGGATTTGCTCGCTCCCCATGCCGATTTCTTCTCCATCGGGACTAACGACCTGATCCAATACACCGTTGCGGTGGACAGGGTGAACCCACACGTCGCAAACCTCTACAAACCAACCCATCCGGCAGTCATCCGGCTCATCAAGAGCACCGTTGATGCCGGTGCCGGGCAGGGTATCTGGACAGGTGTCTGCGGGGAGATGGCAGGCGATATCCGCCTCACCCCGCTCCTCGTCGGACTCGGGGTTTCCGAACTTTCGGTCTCCCCAAAAAACCTCCCGAAAGTGGGCCAGGTGATCCGCTCGCTCGATTTCGCACAGTGCCAGGACGCCGCCGTGGAAGCCCTCCGGCAGACGAATTCCAAGAGCGTCATGGAAGTGACCCTGTCCGTCGCCAGGCAGCGCTATCCGGATCTGCTGGACTGATCAGTCCGCCAGCCCCTGCGCGTAAATGTCCTCCGCCGAGTTCAGTATGATGACCATGGGCCGGCAGCACACCTCGCAGTCGTAATCGTATTCCGCAGGCATTTCTGAATCCGTCGGGACGGCGATCTCGAAGGTCTCGAAACATGTCGGGCAGGTGACAGGGAAGGTGTCCATGGCAAGTGGCGCTCAAGGGGCTGGCAGGCGGACCAAGCCATCTGCGATGATGATTTTGCGCTCGTCGAGCATGGCTACGACCACCGATTTCCCGATGGCCTTCGCCTCGTCGCCGTAGCACCCGCCGGTGATGTCCTCCACCAGCGTGGCAATGGCCAGGGGTTCCCTGGCCAGAGCGGAGTAGATGAGCAGCGCGAAGTGGCCATAGTCCTTTTCTTTCCTCGGCGCAGCCCACAGCGCCGCGGAAATCAGGCAGGCGGATGCCACCATGGAAAATCCTATTGATACGGCACCGTTATCCCTCGATTCCAAGACGATCACAAACCCGGCAAGGGCGATGAACAAACCAGAAGCTACCAAGAACCCTTTCATAATGATCTCATTGGTAGTTAGCTTACGCCGGTTCGTGCCACAAGCATCATTCTCCGGACTTCTTCCATCCTTGCGGAACAACTGCACAGGGCTACCTTACCAGGCATGAGCCGCCGTTCTAGGAGGAAAAAGGGAGCCGGGAAAAGCCCATGGCTCGGCAAGCTGCTGATCGTCATGGGCGGATTGCTCATCCTTGCGGCAGGCTTCGGCTACTTCGGCCTCCGCTCTTACCTGCATAGCGAAGGTTTCCGGAAATTTCTTTCCGCAGAGGTCAGCCGGTTGACGAAGATGGAGGGTTCCTTCGATCCGTTCAAGTGGGACGGCCTTGCGGTGGAGACTCCCGGTTTCCGTGCCAGCGGCAGCGGGGTGATGGCATCCGTCGAGGCGGATGGCATCGATACTGAGGTGGGCTTCGGCGGCGTTGGCCGGGGAGTCTGGGAAATCAAGGCCACACGCATCTCCCGGCTCGGGATCGGGCTGGATCTGAAGAAAAAGGATGAGCCGCCTCCCACCGCTCCGGCCGCCCACAAGGAGCAGGTCATGAGAAAACAGCCGGGCTGGGTGCCCCAGGAAGTGGAGATCGAGTCCCTTGAAATCGGTGACATCGCCGTCCGTGCGAAGATGGAATCCGGCGAGGTCATCGCCAAGGGCTTGTCTCTCTCGGCGACTCCGGACACCGGGAAAAACACTTTCAAGGGGGAGATCGGCGGCGGGACGATTGCAACACCTTTCGGGTTCGTGCCGGAACTCAGGGTGAAGCGCATCGTCGGTGCCTACCGGGACGGCAGCGCATTCATCACCGAGGCGGAGCTGGGTGCCTGGGAGAATGGCCGCATCCAGTCCTTCGGGGAATGGGACTCGCGCAGCGGCCGATATTCCTTCGAGGGCGATCTGCAGGGCGTGAAATGCGCGGAGCTTCTCAGCGAGAACTGGGCGCGACGGCTGACCGGCGATGTCTCCTCCACCTTCTCCATCGACAACCTCCGCGGCTCCATGGCCATGGCCGGCGAGCTCCGCGTCCTCAACGGCACGCTCACCGCACTGCCCATGCTCGATTCGCTGGCCGCCTACGCCGATACCCGCCGCTTCCGCATCCTCCAACTCAACGAGGCGCGCACGAAATGGCGTTGGACGGAAGACGAGATCCTCCTGACCGATATCGCCATGGGCAGCGAGGGGCTGATACGCATCGAGGGCAGCCTGTCCATACGCGGCAATGCCATCGACGGGCGCTTCCGCCTCGGCCTGGTGCCGGGCACCCTTTCGGCCATTCCCGGAGCGGAAAACAAGGTTTTCCTCCCGGGCACCCACGGCCTTCTCTGGGCGCCTTTGCATGTCACGGGCACTTTGGAGGATCCCCAGGAAGACCTTACCGGGCGTCTCATTGAGGCCGCAGGCATGAGGATGTTCGAGAAGCTCCCGGAGACCGGCGAGACAGTACTTCGTTTCACGAAAAAGGCCATTGGCGAGGATCCCGGAGGAGCCATCGGCAAGGGGCTTGAACTCTTGGAAAAAAGCGGAACCGCCATCGATAAGGGTCGCGATATCATCAGGCAAGGCGAGGACGTCATCGATGCCGCCGGGGGTGTTCTCGACGGTGTGATCGGCAGCGGTTTCCTGCTGCCCAAGCTGCCGCGTGAAAATCCGCAAGACATCCCCATCCCGCAGGGCGAGTGATGGCTTCAGGGGCTTTTTTGGCCAGATCTGACAGGGGCTTCCGGCAGGCACAGTAAAAGATTGCGCTTGCGGGCTACCCGGCGAAAGTTTGCCCTGCAAGCGGCATATACAATCTAATCGGCGGAGTCATCATGGGAAAACAGGAATTGGTAAAAAACGCGGCATTGCATGTCGGTTTGGCATTGGTGTTCACAGGCTTTGCAAGCGCCTTGCCCGAGGGGTGGAAGATCACCGAATTCGCATCCCCGCCGGAAGCCGAATACCCCACCGCGATCTCCGCCGCCGCCAACGGCGACATCTACATCTCCGCGGATCGCAACGGCTCGCTGGGCCACAGCCCGGATTTCGGAAAGATCGTCCGTGCCACCGACAAGGACGGCGATGGCAAGGCGGACGAGTTCCAGGACTTCGTGCCGCACGTCACAAGCCCACGCGGCGGCCATTACATCAATGGGACGTTCTACCTGATCCACCCGCCTTACCTGAGCGCTTACCGCGATACCAACGGCGATGGCGTGGCCGATGAGAACAAGGTGCTGGTGAAAGGCTTCGGCTGGGGCATCGAGCACCCGCGCGGCGCAGACCACACCACCAACGGCGTCCGAATGGGCATCGACGGATGGCTCTACGTGGCCGTCGGCGATTTCGGGATGCCGGATGCCGTCGGCGCGGATGGCACCCGCGTCACCCTATGGGGTGGCGGGGTCGCAAGGGTGCGTCCCGATGGCTCGGAGCTGGAGATCTATTCCTACAACCTCCGCAACATCTGCGATATCGCCATCACCCCCACGCTGGACATGTTTTCCCGCGACAACACCAACGACGGCAAGGGCTGGAACACGCGTTTCCACCACTACGTCCCGATGGGCGACCACGGGTACCCTAGGCTCTATCAGAAATTCGCCAACGAGACGGTGCAGGCCCTCAAGGACTACGGCGGAGGCTCCGGCACCGGAGCCCTTGCCCTCGACGAGCCGGGCTTCCCTGCGGAATACAAGAACGCCATCTTCACCTGCGATTGGACCACCGGGAACATCTACCGCCATCCCATGAAACCCATGGAGGCGACCTTCCAGGTGGAACAGGAAATTTTCCACCCGCTGACCCGCGCCGTCGACATCGATGTCGACGGCTCGTCCCGTCTCTATCTGGCCGACTGGCGCAACGGCCGCTTCAACTACGATGCGAAACAGAAGGTCGGCATGATCCATCAGGTGCTGCCCCCAGGCTGGGAGAAAAGGGATTTTCCCGATCTGAAAAAAATGGCCGATGCGGAACTCGCCGATCAGATCGGTTCCGATAGCGCGGTGATGCGGCTTGAGGCGCAGCGGGAAATGATTTCCCGTGGCGGAAAAAATGTCTTTGCCGATAAAATGCTCGCGCTGGCAAAGGATGGCACCGCCGGCATCGCCAAGCGCGTCGCGGCCATCTTCACCTACAAGCAGATCTTTGGCGAGGCAGCGAACCAAGAACTGAACAAGCTTGCGGGAGGTGATGCCTCCATCCGCGAGTTCGTCCTCCGCGCCCTTGCCGATCGCAAGACCCAGCTCAAGGGTGTGGATCACTCGAACTTTGCCCTTATGCTCAAGCACGAGGATCCGCGAGTCCGCCTCCAGGCAATCAACGGCCTCGCCCGCCTCGGTGCCAAGGAATCCGCGCCCGCCATCCTCAAGGCGATGGACGGCATGAACCTCGATTCTGGCAAAATCGATGAGGCCGAGCGCAGGGTCGTCCCGCATGTCGCGGTCAAAGCCCTTGCCGACCTCAAGGCGGTGGAGGCTTGTCTTGCCGCCGTCAAAAGCGGCACCGGGCGTGAACTCGCATTCCGCGCCCTCCAGGAAATGCACATCGACGAGGCCGTCGATGGCCTGATCTCCATCGCGGAGTCCAACCAGGACGCCGAAACCACTGAGGGAGCCTTGCTCACCATCGCGAGGCTCCATTTCAAGGAAGCGAAATGGGATCTCAACGAATGGTGGTCCACCCGCCCCGATGACCGCGGCCCCTACTACAAGCCGACCGCGTGGGAGGCCACCCCGAGGATCCGTGCCGCCATCGAGGCGAATTTCCCGAAAGTGCCGGAGGCTCGCCGCGGAATTTTCATCTCCAAGCTGGCCGACAACCGCATCCCCGTCAGCGAGCTCAAGCTCCCCGGGCTCGATCCCGTGGTCCTCGCACTCTCCGTCCAGCAGCCCGATGATTCCATCCTTGCCCTGCTCTCTGGCGCAGCCGCCGATCCCAAGCGCGATTGGGAGCAGCGCCTCCTCGCCTATCAGGCGATCAACCGTGCGGAGCCCAAGAAAGCGGTGCCGATGATGGTCAAGACGCTTGCCGCATGGGTCGAGGCGAAGGAACCCAACGCAGGATCCCGGATCACCGATTTCGTCAACGAGACCCGCCGCTTCACGGAAATCAACATCCTCAACAACATCGCCAAGAAGGGCAGCGATACCGAAAGCATGATTGCCTGGAAGGCGATGCTCACCGTCCTCAACAGCCCGCTCGTCAAGGACCAGAACAAGGAGGAGACCAAAAAACTCCTCGCCAAGAAACCGATGGAGGTCGGGCTTTTCCTCGCCATCGAGGACATGAAGCTCACCGGCTTCGATACCCAGATCGAGGCCGGCATCGCCAGCGACAACGAGAAGACCATCGCCGCCGCCAAGCGCGCCAGGGAAGCCGCCTCATCCAAGGTAGGTGACGGCCGCAAGGTCGGCGAAATGGACATCAAGGAAGTCGCGCAGCTCGCCATGAAGAACAAGGGCGACGCCGCCAACGGCGAGCGGCTCTACCTCTCGCAGGGCTGCATTGCCTGCCATGCCATCGACCTCAAGGCCGCGCAGAAAGGCCCGTATCTCGGTGCTGCGGGCGCGAAGTTCGAGCGGGATTACCTGATCCAGTCCATCCTCGATCCGAACGCCGTCGTCGCCCAGGGCTTCCAGACCTCCGTCTTCACGATGAACGATGGCAAAGCCGCCATGGGCTTCGTCACCGGCGAGGAGGACGGCATCGTAGAGGTCCGCGACATCGCCGGCCAGGTCTCCACCCTCAAGCGCTCCGAGGTGAAGGAGGAAAAACACCTCCCGCAATCGATGATGCCGCCCGGCCTCGCCAATCCCTTGACGGTCTCCGATTTCACCGATCTCGTCGAATACCTCGTCTCCCTGAGAAACGTCGGCGGCTAATGCGGAAAGCCGTCCTTCCAGGCGGCTGCACAACCCTCGCTAAATCCGGTCGCCTGGAAGGACGGCTCTCCAATCACACGAAAACCATGAAAAACAAACCATCCATCCTCGCCCTCGCGGGCATCGCCCTCATCGCCACGGCTCACGCCGAGGAAACCAAGCCGCTCAAGGCCCTGCTCATCACAGGCGGGTGCTGCCACGACTACGCCACCCAGAAGGGGATCCTGAAAAAAGGCATCGAGGCGCGCGCCAACATCATCGTTGACCAGATCCATACCGATAACAAAACCGTCAAACCGGATCTCCCCATCTACGGAGTGCCGGAATATGCCAACGGCTACGACGTGGTCATCCACGACGAATGCGCAGCAGGCATCACCGATGTCGAGATCATCGCAGGCGTGCTCGCCCCACACAAGGCTGGCACTCCGGGAGTGAACCTCCACTGCGCCATGCACTCCTACCGCTTCGGCGATTTCAAGAAGCCCGTCGAGGCAGGTGCTGCCAACGCCAGCTGGTACGAATACCTAGGCCTGCAATCCACCGGCCACGGCCCCCAGAAGCCGATCGACATCGTCCATACCGACAAGGAGCACCCGATCACCAAAGGCCTGGCCGATTGGACTACGGAAAACGAGGAACTCTACAACAACGTCAAGGTCTTCGACACCGCCCACGTACTCGCGAAGGGCAAGCAGGGCGACCAGGAGACCGTCGTCACATGGACCAACGACTACAAGGGCACCAAGGTGTTCAACACCACCATCGGCCACAACAACGTGACCGTGGAGGACGCACGCTACCTCGACCTCGTCACCCGCGGCCTCCTCTGGGCCTGTGGAAAACTCGATGAGAAAGGCGCAATCGCGGAAGGCTACGCGAAATAATCCCAAAAACCTTCCCAAGGACGCATCCGCCCAAAGGCAGGTGCGTCTTTTTTGTCCCTTTTTTCAACACTCCGCGAATAAAGCCGCTCCCACCCACGTCCCAAGATCATGCGCCCTTTCCTTGCTTTCCTCATCCTTGCCACCGCACTTCGCGCTGACCCGCTGGCGGGTGCCAGGGAGTCCTTCGCTAGCGAAGCCAACGCCGACGCTTGGAACCTCTACACCTACAGCGATGGAATGTTCACAGCACCACCATGGGTTGGCCCTCCGGTTGACGAGAATCCATACGCATACTCATTGTTCAAAGGGGGCAAGGGCGTTTGGTTCTTTGCAGATGAATTCACCGCGCAGGGTGCCTTTGTCGGAAACTATGCCGCACAGAAAATCAGCGGGGTCGATCTCAGCCTGAACATCGACCCCGCAGAGATCGATTTCATCGACCTCGTCGTCTACGCCGACGGACCCGCCGGGCCGGGTTACTATTTCTCCGTGATCTATGCGCCGGAAGACCTCGGGGAACTGCCGGACTGGTATGACCTCCGCTTTCGCTTTGATGAAAACTGGTTCTCCATCGTATCCGGGGTCGCCAGCCCCTTTCTGCCCGATGAAACATTCCTCGCATCCATCGAGGAGGTGGGTGTTCGGGTGTTTCCCCTGGCCGGCGTGGCGGAAGACAGCTACGTGGGCATGGACGATTTCATCCTGGTTCCCACCGTTGAGGCACCGACCCCTGCCGCGTCGGTTTCAGGCGCTAGCTTTGTGCTGCAATTCGCCCTAAACCCCGGCGTCGAGGCCACGATAGAGAAACTCGATCCTGACCTCATCTGGCGCGGCATTGCCGGGCAATCCGGCCTCACAGGTTCTAAGACTTTCACCACTCCGCTTGCTGCGGGGGCCGGGATCTTCCGCCTCGCCGCCCGGGAAAAACTGACCCTTGTCACCAGCCCCTGAGCGGGCTTCCTTGGAATTCGGTTCCCGGACGGTTCCAATGACACTTGGGATTTGAAATCGCCAGATACCGCTTTGGCATCAGGCACGGGACTCATCCACCACCACATCTGGCGGGAAACTCAAAATCCACCGTCTGCTCCGTAGGTTTTCCGTGGGCAGGCGAGAGATGGCATTCCGGGCAATGTTCGCAACCGATTATCTGTTAGGCACCATCGCGTAGAGGCCCATGGTCATGCAGTAAGCCTCGTCCAGGCGCATGGTCTTCTGGTGGTGGCCTTCGCCCCAGGAGTCGCTGTAATAGATTTTCGGCACATCGCCGTCATAGTTGTAGCCGGTGATGAGGCGCATGTGTCCGCCGAAACTCTGGGGCAGACCCTTTTCAGGGAACATGCCGAGAAACAGAGTCCAGCATAGCGGGGTGCCCTGATCCACGTATTCCTTGATCTTGCGCTGGAAATGTTCGCAGCCGTTCTGCTCCGCCTTGATGGTCCGGAAGACTTCCTTATCCGCCTTTGACCAGAACCAGACAGGGTTGATGATCCACTCATCCGTATCCATGTCCATGGTCCAGGCCCCCTCTTTCTTGGCCAAGCGGTTGTATGCTTTCATGTCCTTGTTGAGCTGTTTGTCGTCGTAATCGATCAGCCGCAGGGTGCGGACATGGATTTTTCCGGTCACTTTCTTGAAAGCCTCTTCCAACTCGTCCCCATTTGTGCCGCCTGAGGTGGTGTTCGCAAGCTGCGCCATTTCGTGCTGGTCCATTTCCAGTCCGTAGAGGCGTCCCACCCTTTCCACCGTGGCCACAACGCAATAGCCCTTCTCCCCCTGATCCACCATCGGGATTCCATCCACGTAGGTGAAGCCCGCCGCGTCCTTTTTCACGTTGTCCTCCAGGCTGGCGCGCCTCACGACCTTGCCGGTCTTGTTCCGTGCCCCGGAAACGGAGGCCATGCGGAGGCGGATGAACTCCGCGCGGCTCTCGGATTTGTTCCAACTGGACTCAAGCAGGAATGCGGAATCATCCTTGGTCCACATCATGCCACGGATCGGCACCGCGCCGCGCTGGTCACGGCTGGAACCGCGTGTGCCCAGTTTTTCCTCAAGGGCTTTCCGCCAGTCTTCGTATCTGCTCTCGAAATCCGCTGCTTTGATTTCCCCATTGTCCCCGCGGTTGTAAAGGGAGATGTCCACGGTATCCACGGAGTCCGCATTCCCGCGCATGACAACCTCACCCAGCGCCTTGCCGAGCAGCTTGAAATTTCCGGGCCGGGCGCGCAGACCTTCCTTTTGCGAGGATAGCCAGGCAAAACCCTTTTCCGAGCCGCTGGCAAGTGTGTAGCCTTCCTCTTTCAATTGTTTCATCAGTTCTTCCATTGCCGCCGCACTTCGCTTCTCGGCGGCTTCGTCTTTCTTTGGCTCCGTGGCGGCCTTGACGGATTCCAGGCCGTTTTCCCAGATTTTTGCGTCCAGGAGAATTTCGTCGAGCGAAGGAAGCTTGGCCTCGTCGGCAGAGAGAGGCATCAGGGAGGAAATTAGCAGCAGTGGAAGGAACGGCTTCATTGTTCGGTATGCCATACTGGCATTCTTTCACTGCGTCGATCATCTTTCCGCGAAATTTCCGCCAGCCGCAGCACGCAAGCCGCGGGAGATCTCCTGGGCATCAACCGGCACCAGATCCAGACCATCATGGAACGTGCGGTTGGGCGCGGCCTGGCGCGTCGGGAACCCGGCGAGCTTGCATGGATTGGCATGGAGCACCTGAGCGATGAAGCCCCCTGCCGGATCAGGATGTCAGGCGGATGCGAGCTCGGGGTTTCCAAAGCCTGGTGTCTCAAGGAACTCTTCAAGCGCTTCTGGAACCGGCGGGACAGGGATGATGCGGAGCGCCACTTGGAGTATTGGGAGAAGGAGGTTGCCAGCTCGGGAGTGGATGAGATGAAGGAAGTGGCGGGGATGCCCGGGAAGCATCTCGACAACATCCTCACCCACTTCGACTGCCACATCACCAACGCCATCCCGGAAGGGATCAACTCCAAGATCCAAGCCATCAAGGCCAATGCCCGGGGCTTCAGGAACTTCAAAAACTGCCGCACCAGAATCCTCTTCTTCTGCGGCAAGCTATCACTGGTTCCATAAAGATCTGCGGAGGAGCCCGGGGATCAGGCGGAGCAGTCCAAGATGCCCTACACCACCCAGAAATATCTCCGCGCCATCAATCCCGGCATCGAGTTCAACAGCGCCCCTCCTGGCCCCAACAACCTCGTCGGCATCCTCTGGGCCGGACAGAACCGCCCCGGCATAGGCGTCCACGGCAGCCCCGCCCCCGAACCCGTAGGCCGCGCCGGAAGCCATGGCTGTATCCGGCATTCGAACTGGGATGCCGCCACTTTTTACACGCTAGTTGGGAAAGGCATCGCTGTCACCATACGGTGAAATGCCTACCCATATTCAGGCCACATCCGAATGGGGCGGGATGGGATAATGTTAGAATGCGACGCCTGACCCCATTGACATCTAACTCCTTGACGCCGTCTACTACCGATGTAGGATCAATATCCAAATTCAGTTTTTAGCTACCCCTTGAACGCCAGCAAATATCCCACATTATGAATATCCCCACCCAACTCGTCCTCGGTTTTTGTCTCATGGCAGTGCCTGCACACGCCGCAACGGTCTTCTTGACCAACAACACGGCCTCCAAGACACTGCTGTCCAACCAAGGTGACGCTCTTCCCCTCCTGAGTGCTGGCGCCGGAAACATCAGGACTTTGACCTTGAGCGCCGATGACGGCGGAGGGACGATCAATATGGAGTTTCTGAGAGTTCAAACCGATATTGCCGGTAACAGCGGGAACACGTCGATCGGCATGGACGCTGATTCCATGGGTATCAGCAACGACAAATGGGGTGATCCATCCCAGGGCATGGAATTCTCGTTTGACCAACCGATCGCTTTTCTCGGCATGGAGTTTATTGCAGGCAGCACCGCGATCACCTTGGAATCCACTGCGTGGGGCTCAGATACGACGGGTCAGACCGGAACCGGGTGGACTTTTACCAGTGACGGCACGACAGGCCAACTTAGGATCGTAGGTGCGGGTGATTATGATTTTTCTACAGGAACCTTTTCCACGGTTGCCGCAGACACGCCGATGATTATGCGGAGAAATTCAGGTGGTAGCAGCGGGATCGGAATGGCGAGCTTCACGATCGCGGTGATTCCCGAGCCATCATCGGCCGCATTGTTGGGCATCGCTGGGTGTGTTTTCTTCCTCCGTCGCCGGAGGTGAACATCTCCTGGAAACTTATCCATTTGGAAGAGCCACTCCTGAGATGGAGTGGCTCTTTTGTTTTAGGCAGAGAAAATTCTGATTTCTCGGGTCATGTTTTTTGGGTCAGATGCTTCATCCCAACATTTCTCCCGGTTTTGCCGAGGCTTTCAAATTCCTTCCGTCCAGTTGAGAGGTTCCCAGGAGCCTGCTCACATCTGCCGCATGCTCCATCGCCAGGCAATCCGTAAGCCGGCGGGTTTCCCACCGAGGTGTGTTTGCCCAGAAGAGCAGCCACCAGCACCTTCCGCAGTTCCGCCAGCTTCACGGACTCTGGAAGCATCCTCAGGGCCGGACTGAACCGCCCCGGCATCGGCATCCACTGCAGACCCGTCCCCGAACCCATCGGCCGCGCCGGAAGCCATGGCTGTATCCGGCTTTCGAACCGGGATGCCGCCACTTTCTACACGCTGGTAGGGAAAAGCACCGCCGTCACAATACGGTGAAGCGCCTGCACTTATCCTGTCCACATCCTCAATGGGGTCGGGTGCAGTTCGATTCACAGTCCGCCAACCGCATCGGTCACGATCCGCTTCACCGATTCCCAGGTTTGGCCGAACATTGGGATCGGATCGGGTTCCTGGTCGGCTTCCTCGAACCACGCAAGGCTGCGGATTACGGCGAATGGATCGGTGCTGGGATACTTCCGGGAAAAGAAACCGAGCATATCGGTCAGGGAAAAATGCTTCAGAAGCTCCGCCATGTCGTAGAAATCCTTTTTCGATCCACGATTCGCGATGGCATTGAGTTTCATCGCGGCGAGATCAGGTAGCGAAACGAGACGATGTCCGTTCATCTTGTCGATGGGTGCCAGTTCCGGATATGCGTGCCGGAGCAGATCGATCTTCACACCTCCCGCATCAAGGCTGAGGGTGTTCCTTGAAAGCGAAAGGATGGTGGCCGCACCAAGGCCCAGAGCATCGAACAGCTCACGGGGCTGGAATTCCGCAGTCGTGAAATAGTCCAGATCGACCGACAGGCGGTGACCGAAGCGCAGCGCCAGCGAAGTTCCGCCCCCCAGGGCGAACTGCCCGAGCGCCTCGTGGGAGCCGATCTGCCCGAGGAGCAGGGCTACAGGTTCCGGGACGGCATCGAGGCGGAGCATCGGAAGGCGGATTTGGGGAGTTGGAAGCAGGCGCAGCAGAAGGCCAGTGTTTTCGGGGAAAGGGAACGCAACCCGGTTGCCAGCTCGGCCAGGCGCGGCTTCCCG
Organism: Akkermansiaceae bacterium; assembly: GCA_017798145.1. Lineage (NCBI taxonomy): Bacteria > Pseudomonadati > Verrucomicrobiota > Verrucomicrobiia > Verrucomicrobiales > Akkermansiaceae > Akkermansiaceae bacterium. The sequence continues at coordinate 312,587 of CP059069.1, forward strand.
TATTCGGAAACGAGGATTTGCCAGTCCGCCCAGCGACCGTATTCAAGGACACGCTGCACCAGCCATGGGGCGTGCTTCACGGGATCGATTTCATCCCGGTTTACGTCCCAGAAAAGGTGGCCGGAGAGGGCATTCATCTTCCGGGAGGGTAATGCAAGCGCTGGGGATGTCGAGTATTGGAGTGACAAGCGCAAAGGAGCAGGGGCGTCCCCGCCCGGAGGAGGTGCGTCTCGCGCCTTGAGTTCACGCGGGTGTCCCCACCCGCAGTAAGAAAGACTCTCCCACAGGCGGCGGGGACGCCACCCAGAACTCAAGGCGCGGGACGCGCCTACTCCCCCCGGCCCCAACAACCCCGTCGGCATCCTCTGGGCCGGGCTGAACCGCCCCGGCATAGTCATCCACGGCAGCCCCGTCCCCGAACCCATTGGCCGCGCCGGAAGCCATGGCTGCATCCGCCTTTCGAACTGGGATGCCGCCACCTTTTACACGCTGGTAGGGAAAGGCACCGCCGTCACCTTCCGGTGAACCGGCTGGCCTTGTTCTGCCCACATCCTCAACGGGGTCGGAACGGGAAAATTGTTAAGATGAAGCACCTGACCCCAATGAGACGGACTCAGTCCCCGCCAGCTAACATCAAAAGGAAGTCTTTGGGAGAGAGGACTGAAATTGGGGATTTGCTGAATCCGCTGGCATCATTGGTGAGTATGTGGTCTGCCTTGCTGGCAACGGCTGCGGAGATTTGGAGGGCATCTTCGAAATTCCCCGCGAGGTAATTGAAAGCTTGTTTGGCTTCGTCGGTTCCGGTGGAGGGGACGGTGAATGTGTCCAAAAGGTTCCTGAGCAAAAGGTGGATGGATTCCGAACCGAATCGTTTCCTGCCGATGTATTCGATGATGGAGAGGGAGTGCCATGCGCACGAGAGTTTGCAGGGATGTGTATTTGCAAAGTTCTCAAGAGCCAGAGCGTCCTTGTGGCCATCCCGGTCGCTGATGATCAGATCAAGGATGATGTTGGTATCGAGGAAGAGGCGGATCATCTGCCGTATTTCCGGTCGAGATGGTCGTGATAGGCGGCTTCATCATCTGCACTTGCTGCGGGAGCAAGAGCGGCGGTTTCCCGCCACTTGCCCAGCCAACTCAGATCCGATGGTTTCTCTGCCTCACCCAGCGCCTCCTTCATTTCCCGATAGGTATCGTAGGAAAGCATCACAGCGACGGGACGGCCTTTCTTGTCGATCTCGATGGGTTCGCGATGAACGGCTTCGAGAAGCTCGCCGAAACGATTCTTTGCGTCAGTGGCGGTGAAGGTGTTCATGGAATCAAAATAGCTAAAATGGCTATTAAGTCAAGAATCGAACAGGGCCAGCCTTCCGGGGGCTGAGGTATGAAGGCACGGCATGTTCCGCCGGGCTCAGCGAGCGGATCCTCAGCATCCATGAAGAAGGCCAGCTCATCGCCACGTTTCCCATAATCCCCGCTCAAACAACCCCGTCGGCATCCTCTGGGCCGGACTGAACCGCCCCGGCATCGGCATCCACGGCAGCCCCGTCCCCGAACCCATCGGCCGCGCCGGAAGCCATGGCTGCATCCGCCTTTCGAACTGGGATGCCGCCACTTTTTACACGCTGGTAGGGAAAGGCACCGCCGTCACCATCCGGTGAATCTCCTGCGCATATTCTGCCCCCTCTGAAAATGTGAGATAGCGGGGACTGACCCCATTCACTGACCCCATTCACGGCGTTTCATCAGCGATTCGCGAAATCCCCTCTTGCGTTCGCTTTCACAAAGAACCAAACTAATGAAGGAATTTCTCCATGATTTCGGCATAATCACCAGATCAACGGCTCCCCGATGAATGTTCGCATAGACAGCTTGCAAAGTGACACACCTACTAGGGAAACCCATGCAACCACCGCATTCATCTCAAATCTCGTCAACCGCTCCTTTTTGGGAAGCGACCCCGATCCTGAACAGCCTCCACACGGAAGGGCGAGAAGCTTTTTGGAAGGGATACGCGAACACTTCGGGGCGGAAGGTATCGTCTTTTGGCGGCTTGAGGGGCCGGAATATTGTGAGAATCTCGTTGAATATCACCGCTTGGTTTCCGGCGTTTCCGTCTTTCTCAAGCGTGACGGCGTACCGGAAAGGTTGGAAATGAGGGATTTACCCATCGAATCGACGAATTCCGGTGTCGCGCTCAAGGAAAAACGGAAAATCGCTGGCTGTATCGCTGGCGCTGGTTCCTCATCAGACCAACTGAGATTCCCTTTTCTGGAAAACCCTTGTTTCAGGGAAAGGGGAATCACATGGCTGCTGGCTCTTCCCGTCATATCGAAGGAGACGGATGTGTTCGGAGTGCTCTCCCTCTATTGGACAAGCGAGCAGAAAGCCGCCTGTCGGGCGGACGAGTCCCTGTTCTCCATAGCGGCAGCTCTTTGGCCGGGAATTTACCAACGCATCCGGGAAAGCCGGCGGCTTCAGTTGATCACTGCGGTCGATACAATTCTCGCGAAATCGAGGACTTCTGTTGTGGACGGCAACAATCTGCCTGCCTCTTCCCTTGCTCCAATCACTCCCGATGAGGCGGACGATACGATGCGGAAGATTTGTTATGTGGTCGGAAAGCTCCTTCACGCGGAGGAAGTGTCGGTTTTCCTCTCACCCTTGCGTTTCATGGAGCGCAAATGGACTTGCAGGGCTTCCAGCTGGTTTGCCAAGCCCGAACGGGTGTTCACGGAAACCTTCCAACCTGGCATCACCGGCTGGTGCCTGCGGCAGAAAACCAAGCCCATCTACATTCCCGACCTGCATTCCTTCAAGAAAGACCGTGAGTGGCTTGATTCCCTTTTCCCGGGCGGTTTGGGAGATCTGGATTGGGACGACGATCTGAGCTTGGACTCACGGGACAGGGAAAATCATTCAGGCCTCATACCTGTTCGCAGCTTCATGGCTGCGCCGATCCTGATGGAAGGGGAACTGCTGGGCGTAATCCGCTGCACGTCAAAGGCAAACTCACCGCTCATCTATTTCTCCCATTCCGACATCGGTGCCTTCGAGGCGGTGGGAACCCGCATCGCGCAAACATGGCGCAACTGGCAGGTGGCGCACTCCACCAGTGAGGAGGCGAAGGCGTGGCGCAGTTTCAATGACCGTTCCCGATCATTTCCCGAAACACTCCGCGCGGCCGTTAGCGCTTCCTCCCCGGATTTCTCCTCGATTGAAAGACAAGTTCTCAACGCTTGCTCGGAATCGCTTGCGCGCTGGGGTTCCTGTGCGTCCCAGCAAGCCCTGGCTGGTCAATCGGGCGACGCAGCGGCTACCGGCATCGCGTTCACCGAAAAGTTCGCCGGGGCGAAGGATGCCATGCCGGTGCAGGGCATCCTCGAAATGGCGGAGCGCCAACTGGATGTTTATCGCACGGTTTTCACGCTCGTCAGGGAGGTTCGGGCTGGGGGCAAGCAACTGAGCCGGGCGTTGAGCGACCTGCGCCACCAGATCATCAATCCCTTGAACAAAGGGCTTCTGAGGGCGAACCAGCATCTCCGCAATTACGGCCATCTGAGCCATGTGGGGGATGCCGTTTACCCGATCCGCGGACTGCTGCGCAAGTCCGTCAATGTGGCCAACTGCTTCCATCTGCTGGTGGATTTGGAGAAATCCGGTCGTTTGCGTATTGAGGCATCGGCGCTGGATCCCCGCAGCCTCTACGTGCTGCTCACCGAAGTCGTCCGGGACGCCCGCCTTGACCTGGATCCCGCGAGAAACATGGATCTGAAACTGGTAGAGAACGTGAAAATTGCGGACCCGAACCCGGATGCGAAGCCTGTCTACCGGGGTTCCGGCCACGGCATCAGGATCGATATGAAGCTCATCGAGCAAGTCCTGAATTCCCTGTTGGAGAATGCGACCAAATACAGCAATTCCAACAACACGATATTGCTGAAAGTGCGGCTCGATGATGCGGGACTTAGGATAGAGGTGCGAAACCGCGGCGCCCGCCTTTCCAATGAAGAGTCTGTCCTCGCCGTGGAACGCAATTGGAGGAGCCTGACCGCAATGAAATATGTGGGGGAAGGAACCGGCATCGGACTTTACTTGGTCAACGCAATCGCCGAGGCTCACGCAGGCAAATTCATGATCCATCCCACAAACGAAGAAGGCTACACCCGCGCCGTATTCCAGATCCCCAAAGACAACCTCAAATGACCATCATTCATCTGGAAGACGATCACTTATATGCCGAATACATCCGCATCGAGCTGATGGAGCAGGCGAAATCAAGCGGCCTCCCGCTGGAAATTGTTCGCATTCCTTCGGAGTGGAAGTTCAACGAAAGCATCGATGAAATCATTACGAAAGGTGACGCTTTTTTGCTCGATGTGATGGTTCGTTGGTGCTACCCCGAAGAGGATTCTGTAGCGGGTGATCCACCCGGCGAATACTATGACGCGGGTCTTCGTTGCGTTAAGAAACTAATCAATAATCTGCCTACTAATGCACATCGCAATATCGTGCTCTATACCGTGTATCAGCAGGAAGAGATAAAATCTGAACTAGAAGACATCAATCATCTATCGAATTTTCATAAAGTGAATATCTTTACAAAATGTGAAGACACGGCACACCTATGGGAAATGTTATCAAAAAAACCGAATAATCAACAAATTGCCGCAAACTCTTCGGTCGATGGCGCATAGTCATCACGCAGATTTTTAACAAGTTCCATTTGTATTTCTGAGAAATTCTTGCCCTCCGAATGCCCTTTCCGTACACTTGTTTCTATTGCTCGAACAGGGTAATATTTTTGAGCCGAGATTCGGTAAAATTCATTCAGCACCTCTGGCCTCATTTTTCTAGGATATTCGGTGCGCCTTATCTCTGCGTTGATAATTACATCTCTGGCTTTCAGCGAAAGATTTGCAAAATTTTCAGCAGAAATTTTGTAAAGCAGCCTTGTCTTAGTTACCCGGTAACTAATTATTTCATTACCCCTAGGTAGGGTTCTGCTAACAGGTTCCGGAATAGCCCATTCCCCTGACTTCAGTTCGAAAAACTGCATTGGAATAGTCTGCATTTGGCCATAGCCCCAATCCGCTTTTGCCGCAATTGCCCACAGTATCTCACTCAGCTCATTATCGTCCAAATGCGCCAAATCTGCCAGCATATGATAGAGATCCACCATCGGTCCGGAGGGGCTGAGCGACTTTGCCTCATTCGGTCCGCCTGGCAGGATCGTTTCATAGATCGTCTTCAAGGCCGTGCCGATCGCGCCCCATGCAAACTTTTCGCCATTCGTTCCAGGCATGCGGAGTAATCCTTCGAAGTCCTCCTCCCAAAGCCGGTAGAAGCCGTGGTCTGGCTTGGTTTTGTCGAGGAGATCCAGCCAAAGGCGTTCCAGTTCCTGATCCGGCTGATTGCGGATGAGCGCGGACTTGAATGCCATCGTTAGGTCATGTGTCCAGCCTCGCGCCTGATCGGCCTCCCGATTTCGCAGGATTCCAAGCAAGGGTTTTGCAAACAAGCTCTCATCCGCATATTCGGCGCACCAAAGGAACAGGCCTTCCGCCAGGAATTCCTCACGGATGCTTTGCGGAAGTCTTTCCTGCTTGGAAGCGAGTTCCCCCAGGCGTTCGGCCACCCAAGCGCTCATTTTATGCGCGCGGGAGGGATGATTCGCCGAAGCTCGGAGCCCGTATCTGACCGGCTCCCCGGCGTGTTCGGTATGGCCGGAAGACGGACGTTTCTCAAAGAAGGCTTTCAACCAGCGGCCTGCATCCTCATTCTCATGAAGATGATCCATCGCATGGCTGACTTTGCTCAATAATGTTGCACTCACCGCGTAGATTGATTTGTTGCGTAATTCACGGGATGAATTCCGCAGGTGGGAGCTTCGCAGACGGGTAATCCGCGGTCAAGCGTCCGAAATGGCTCTTTCTCCATCCCAGGAGATTAGGAGCCAAATCGGGAAACGGTTCATGTGGACGGCCGAGAGCCCACACATCTTCCGCACGGAGCGGACACTGCAAGTGGATCCACTCCCGCAACATCGCAGTCGGATTGCCCATTCTGCAATCCATGGTGTATCCGGACTGCACGGGTAGCCCTTCCGCCAAACCGCAGTGTGTGGGATAATGAAGGGGAGCGCTGCCCGCCTCCAGACAGGTCGGGCGATACAGGCTGTAGTTGGTTGGAATCCGGTATTTCAGCAGACCGAAAACATGTGCACCTTTCAATTTTGGGTCTTCATATTGATACTCGACTCCCAGGATCTGGTGCCAGCCTTCGACATCCATGCCCGGCAGCCCGCACTCTTCCGCCTTGTCCCACGGCGTCACCCATGCAGGTTCGTATGGCTTGACTCCCGAATTCTCGTCGCTGGCAGCCATCAGATACCCCGCATATAACTCAAATATGGGTGCCAAACGACGCTGGAAATCGCCCCGATCGAGTTCCGCGATTCCGCGCATGGTTTCACAGTAGGATCTGTACTTTACTTCAAGCTGCTGGCTGACAGATTTCCCGAAACCCCCAATCGAATCGAAATCAGAAGGGTTGTTCATTCGTTTGCCGATGAGATAAATTCTGCCAGCGATCAGTGCCTTAAAGAATTCCCAGTGGGTGAAGTTTAGCGCCCGGGCGTAGCGGTCATCAGAGCGTCTGGCGGGGAACCTGCAGCCGTTACCGAGCTTATTATCGTCATTGTTGGGATGGACGAAGCCATCACCCGCAGCCGCCTTCCGGATTTTTTCGGTTGTGAACTCATCGAGTTCATCACGGATGTTCGCTGAATCTCCTTTCTTTTCAATGTGCGCAACAAGCTCCGCAGCGCGGCTGTCGGGCACCCTTCCGTCTCCATGAAGATTGCTGAGCACAGCGCGTTCCTGCACTTCCGACGAGACTCGGCTTTGTTCTTCCATTCGTGCCTTGAAGGTCGGGTCAAAGGGCATGGTCGTATAGTTTAGAAAAAATTCGTCCCTATCAATGCACAAATCAAATAGCCTGCGCTAAGTGCATACTTACTCATCGATTCGTGATGGCTGATATTCCGGAAATGATCGTTTCCCTCGCGCCGCCTCGTAGCATTCCCCGACAGATGTGATTCCTCGCGCCTTTGTAGAAAAAACTACTTGGGCGTAGTTTTCAATGAAAATTCCCTCGGTATAGATGCGGCATTTCCCACTGACCAGCGTGGAGCTTTTTTTCAGCCCCTTTCTTGAGTTTCCTAAAAATTCATCAGCATCTCCAGCGCCTCATCCAGCTTCTCCCCCGGCTTGGTTTTCGCGAGCCTCGGATAGCGTGACCCATCCATCAGAATCGGGCTGCCGTTCCTCTGGAGCATTAGGCGCTGGCCGGAGATTTCCACGGAGGTGATTTGGTTGGAGGCGGCTTCGGCTTTGATGCGGGCGATGGTTAGGAGGTTCTGGATAGGGTGGGGGAGGCGGCCGTGGCGGTCCTGCCAGTTTTTCTCGAGGGCGGTGATGGATTTGGGGGTGTTGGCTTCGGCGAGCTCCCGGTAGGCGTTGATGCGGAGCTTGGCGTCGCTCAAATACGATGTGGGGATGAAGGCGGGGATAGGTTGAACCGCCAAGTCGCCAAGATCGCCAAGGGAAGAGGAAGAGTTTTTAACCACGGATTGCACGGAGGACACGGATGAAGAGGATTTTGAGTTCTTATCTTCCTGGTCTCTGGTCTCTGGTTTCTGGCCTCTTGAGACCCACTGCGTCTCAGTGGGAACGATGAAATCAGCCTTGAAGGTGGTTTCGTGGAGCGAGGGATCCTTCTTTCCTTTCAGGCGGTCGACGGATTGGCGGAGGAGTTGGCAGTAGAGGTCGAAGCCGATTTGGGCGATGTGGCCGGATTGCTTGGTACCGAGGAGGTTGCCGGCGCCGCGGATCTCGAGGTCGCGCATGGCGATTTTGAAGCCGGAGCCGAGGGCGGTGTATTGCTTGATGGCGTGGATGCGCTTGCGGGCGTCGCCTTGGGTGATCATTTCCCGGGGGAGGAGGAGGATGGCGTAGGCTTTTTCCCCGGCTCTCCCGACGCGGCCGCGGAGCTGGTAGAGATCGGCGAGGCCGAAGCGGTCGGCGCGGTCGATGAGGATGGTGTTGGCGTTGGGGATATCGATGCCGGTTTCGATGATGGTGGTGGCGAGCAGGACATCGGCCTCGTGGTTGACGAAGGCGTGCATGACGTTCTCGAGGTCGTGCTTTTCCATCTGGCCGTGGCCGACGAGGACGCGGGCTTCGGGGACGAGCTCTTTGAGTTTTTTGTGGACTTGCTCGATGGTTTTGACGCGGTTGTGGAGGAAGAAGACCTGGCCGCCGCGTTTCATTTCGCGGCGGATGGCATCGCGGATGATGCGTTCGTCGTAGGCGGTGACGGTGGTGGCGACGGGGAGGCGGTTGGGGGGCGGGGTGTCGATGGTGGACATGTCGCGCGCGCCCATGAGCGCCATGTAGAGGGTGCGCGGGATGGGGGTGGCGGAGAGGGTGAGGACGTCGATTTGGCGGAAGAGGTCTTTGAACTTTTCCTTATGTGCGACTCCGAAGCGCTGCTCCTCATCGACGATGGCGAGGCCGAGATCTTTAAAGGCGACATCGCCGGAGATGAGGCGGTGGGTGCCGATGACCATATCGACGGAGCCGTCTGCGAGGCCTTTGATGGTGGCGCGGACTTCGGCGGGGCTGCGGAAGCGGTTGAGGAGATCGATTCTTATCGGGTAGTCGGAGAAGCGCTCGCGGAAGGTGCGCCAGTGTTGCTCTGCGAGGACGGTGGTGGGGCAGAGGAGGGCGGCCTGTTTCCCGCCGGTGATGCACTTGAAGGCGGCGCGGATGGCGACTTCGGTTTTCCCGAATCCGACGTCGCCGCAGATGAGGCGATCCATGGAGCGGGGGGCTTCGAGGTCGTGCTTTGTATCCTGGATGGCCTGTTTCTGGTCGGGCGTTTCGGTGTAGTGGAAACTCTGCTCGAACTCGAACATCCAGCGGGTGTCGGGGGGATGGGCGTGGCCTTGCTCGTGCTCGCGCTCGGCCTGGATGCGGAGCAGGCGGGCGGCGTAATCGAGGATGGATTTCTCGGCGGACTTGCGGTTTTTCTGCCAGGTGGCGTTTCCGAGTTTGTTGAGGTCCGGGGTTTTCCCGCCGACTCCGACGTATTTTCCTATGAGGTGGGCCTGTTCGAGGGGGACGGAGAGGATGGAGCCGTCCTTGTATTCGATCTGGAGTTCCTCGCCTTCGTCTTCCTGGGCGATGCCTTTGAATTTCCCGATGCCGTATTCGTAGTGGACGACGAGGTCGCCGGGCTCGATGTCGTCGAGGGTGGCGCGGGCGCGGATGACGCGGGCTTTCTCGACGGAGGAGCGCCGGGCGGCTCCGGGTGTGCGGTAGCGGCCGAAGAGCTCGCTGGAGGAGAGGACGGCGAGCTTGGTGGCGGGAAGGGTGAAGGAGGAGATGAGCTCGCCGAGGACGGGGGTGAGGCCGAGGTCGCGCTGGAGGTCTTTGCCGGAGAGTTCGGTGAAGCGTTCGAGTTCGCCTTTGGTGGAGAAGACGATCCCGATGTCCCATCCTTCGCGCTGCCATTCGTTGAGCTGTTTGAAGAAGGTTTCTCGGCGGAGTTCGTCGAGGACGAAGTCGCCGGCGTCGAAGGTGCCGAGGGGGGAGGCGTAGGTGGCTAGGGTGAAGTCTTCTTCGCCTTCTGTATCCTCGGCGTTTTCGGTGATGAGGAAATCGGGATTTTCGGGGAGTTTGGAGACGAGGCCTGTTTGGTCGACTTCTATGATCGTGTCGCCTCTCTTCAGGTAGTCGGCGATGGTGGCGACGGCGGGGGGCTCGGTGAGCTGGAGGTGAAGTTCCTCCAGCTTGCGGGTGGAGGCTTGGGTGTTGAGGTCGAACTCGCGGATGGATTCGAGTTCAGTATCGAAGAATTCGAGGCGGAGGGGGCGGGCGGATTGGAAGGGGAAGAGATCGAGGATGCCACCGCGGATCGCGAAATGGCCTCGGGCGGTGACGGTGGGGTTGCGCTCGTAGCCGTGGGAAGAGAGCGTTTGCGCGAAGGCGGTGGGGTCGAGGATGAGGCCGGGCTTGAGGTGGGTGCGGTTGGAGAGGAGGGATTTCGCGGAGGGGGCGTATTGGGAGAAGGAATCGGAGCCGCAGAGGATGGTGAAGGAGTCGGTGGTGGCTAGGGTTTCGAGGATGGCGAACCATTCGGCGGCGGTCTCGGGGTCTTGGACTTCGATGGGGGCGTCCGGTTCATCTGAAGACGGTGGGCGACCGAAGATCGCCCCCACGTCCGGAAGAATGAGGGCGGTGATGCCCCAGAGTTCGAGCTCGGCGGCGAGGCGCTCGCGCTGGCGGGGGGATTCATGGACGATCCATTGGCGCTTTTTTCCGAGGTCGGAAGAGGCGGTGCAGGCGAGGGCTGTCAGGAAAGAGTGGGAGGCCTCGGCGGCGTGATCGAGCGTGACGGTGCAATTGCCGGTGGCGAAGGGAGCCAGGCGTTCGGTGAATTCGGGGGATGTGAGCGCCCGGCGGAGCCAGGCGGAGCTTGCGGATTTCAAATCGTATGCTTGGGAGGAGCATGGGCGCTCCGGGAGTCACTTCGTGGCATCGGCCAATGCCTGGATCAAGGACTTCTTGATCGTTTCCCAACGCATGGGGACGGAGCGCATGAAGAAGGACTGGGATACGGTGATTCGGATGATCCCGTATTTTCCCGAAGGGAAGGTCTCAAGCAGCCAGCGGATGAACGGTGTCTTTTCCATGAGCGGAACGGATGAGGAATCGACCTCGTTCGATGGCAGGAGCCTGATGGCGGCATCGGAGACGTTCTGTGCGAAACTGGAAGCTATGTGCTCAAAGATGATCTTCCCGTCCTCGATCGGTGCGGTGTGGATATCAAGGTGCAGCGCCATGTCGTGGCGCTTGAAATCCTCTTCGAGCCGCGCCTCGATCGCATGGCGGAACTTGTCCTGCTGGCGTTCAACAAGCTTGTTGCGGCTCGCCTCGGGAAGGGTAGAGGAAATTTTCCCCCAGCGCTTATCGCCGTCCTCCTGAAGGTCGATGAGGAGGCGCGAGACCTCACCGTGGATCAGCGGGGTGCTGAACCGCATTGCAAGCCCCTGGGCGAGGTTGAGGGCACCCGGATCCCAGCCTTCCGGCGAGGTCACAAGATCCTCGGATCCTTTGAAAAGCTCGCGCTGTGCCTCCGGGATGGCGCAGGTGGCGTTGGCACAGGTAATGATGATGGCGGCCATCGTGACCCTTACCATACGGTAATCAGGGGAACGTGCAACATGCGAGATTTCCTTCCTAGCCTGAGGAACCGGAGAATCAAAAAAGCCCTTTGACGGGAGATCGATCCGGGTGTCCATCTATGCGCATGCCAGATCCGCTTTTCAAATCCCTCCAGATAGGAGCCTTTACGCTTGCCAACCGAATCGTGATGGCTCCGCTGACCCGCTGCCGATCCTCCGAGGGGCGGGTGCCCAACGAACTGATGGCCGAGTATTACTCACAGCGCAGCGGCTTCGGCATGATCCTGACCGAGGCCACCTCGGTGGATGCGCTGGGTGTCGGCTATCCGGATACGCCGGGGATCTGGTCGGAGGAGCAGGTCGCAGGCTGGAAAAGAATCACGGGACGCGTGCATGAAAAAGGAGGGATCATCCTCTCCCAGCTCTGGCATGTTGGGCGCATGTCGGATCCGTTTTATCTGGACGGGAAAAAGCCTGTTGCGCCGAGCGCGGTTGCACCGGCAGGGCATGTCAGCCTGGTTCGGCCGGAGAAGGCCTTCGAAGTGCCCCGCGCTCTGTCCATCCCGGAAATCAAGGAGGTGATCCAGCAATACAAGCGTGGGGCGGAAAACGCGATGAAGGCCGGCTTCGATGGGGTGGAATTGCACGGTGCGAACGGCTATCTGATAGACCAATTCCTCCAGGACTCCACGAACAGGCGCGATGATGAATACGGTGGTTCGGTGGAGAACCGCATGCGATTCATGCTGGAAGCGGTTGATGCCGTCGTTTCCGTGTGGGGTGCGGATCGGGTGGGAATGCACCTCGCGCCCAGGGGCGATGCGCATGACATGGGCGACTCGGATCTACCGGGGCTTTTCACCAAGGTTGCGGAGGAACTCGGGACGCGCGGACTGGCCTTCATCTGTGCGCGCGAGGATTTCGGAAACCCACCCCTTGGGCCGAAGATGAAAGAGGCTTTCGGCGGTGCATACATTGCCAACGAGGGCTTCACGGCTGACACAGCACGCGAAGCGATCACATCCGGGAAGGCGGATGCGGTGGCTTTCGGAAAGGCCGCCATAGCGAATCCCGATCTGGTGGAGCGCTTCCGCATCGCAGCCGGCCTGAACGAGCCGCAACCCGGGACATTCTACGGCGGCGGCGCAGAAGGCTACACGGATTACCCGTTTCTTGAGACAAGCCAAACCACACACTAAAAAAAGACCATGAAAAAGATACTGGCATTCAGCGGCAGCCTGAGGGCTGACTCCTACAACCAGAAACTCGTGAAAATCGCGGCCTCGGCGGCAAAGGAGGCAGGTGCGGAAGTGACCGTGATCTCGCTCGCCGATTTCCCCATGCCCCTTTTCGATGAGGATCTTGAGGCGAGCGAAGGCAAGCCGGAGTCGGCGAAGAGGCTCAAACAGCTCTTCCTCGAACACGACTGCCTCCTCATCGCCTCGCCGGAATACAACAGCATGATCACCGCAGCGCTGAAGAACGCGATTGACTGGGTGTCCCGTGCGGACAGCGAGGATGAGGCACCGCTCTCGGCTTTCGCAGGGAAAACCGCAGCGATCCTATCCGCCTCCCCGGGCGGATATGGTGGGGCGAGGAGCCTCGGTTTCCTCCGGCCCTTCCTCGGGAACATCAAGATCGAGGTGATCCAGGAGGAGTTCTCGCTGCCCAAGGCGCACGAGGCCTTCGCCGAGGACGGCAGCCTGATCAACAACGAGTACGCCGGGAAGGTGAAGGCGATCGGCTGGAAGCTGGCGGGGGCGTAAGCTTAGGATCGTGTGCGCCCCGCAGCGATGATGGCATCGAGGCGTTCGATGAGTTGCTTTAGCATCTCCGGGTTCTCCTTGCTCACGTCCCTTTTCTCCGCGGGATCGTCGGGGAGGAAATAGAGGGTGTGCAGCGGGCCGGGGGCGGGGATGGGTTTCTTCGAGATCACCGCGGGTTGCTTGTAGGGGTTGGTGCGGCGGATCAGCTTCCAATCGCCGGAGCGGAGACCGTAATCGTTTTTCGCACCCTTGTTGCCGTTGTCCTGCTGGACGAGTTCGTCGCGTCCTGTGCCGTCGTTTTTGCCGAGCAGGGCGGAGAGGACGTCGATGCTGTCGAGACAGGCGTCGTCGGGGATCGTTGCTCCGGTCAAGGATGAGAAAGAGGCGGCGAGATCGATCGTGCAGACGATCTTGTCCGATGTTCCGGCGGGGATTTTCCCGGGCCATGAAGTGATGAACGGGGTGCGCGTGCCGCCCTCGAAGACCGTGTATTTCCCTCCGGTGTAGGGGCCGGCGGGTTCGTGATCGCCGAGTTGGGTGACCGAGCCGTCCTTGTAGCCATCGTCGAGCACCGGGCCATTGTCGGAGCAGAAGACCACCAGGGTGTTTTCGGTGAGCCCCAGCCGGCCGAGGGTTTTCACGATCTCGCCGACGCACCAGTCGAGTTCGAGGATCGCATCGCCGCGGAGGCCGGTACCGCTTTTCCCCTGGAAACGCTCGTGAGGCATGCGCGGCACGTGGTTGTCGTGCGAGGCGAAGAAAAGGAAGAAGGGTTTGTCCTTGTTCGCTTCCATGAAGGCGTTGGATTGCTCCACCCATTTGTCGGCGAGATCCTCGTCGCGGAAGCGCGCGGCGTGGCCGCCGGTGTAGAAGCCGATCCGCGAGATGCCGTTATGGATCGTGCCGTTGTGCCCGTGGGTCCAGTCCATTTTCAGATCGTCGCGGTGGCTCATGCCGGTCTTGTGGTCCGGCGAGGGGAGCTTGTCGCCGACCCAAAGGGGATCCTTGGGGTCGAGGTTGAGGACGTGGTGGTCTTTCACAAATACCTGAGGGACGCGGTCGTTGGTGGTGGGCAGCAGGAAGCAATGGTTGAAGCCGATCTCCAGCGGACCGGGTGCGAGCTTGCCGTTCCAGTCCGGTTTCGGATCGCCGAGGCCCAGGTGCCACTTGCCGATGACCGCCGTCTCATAGCCCACCTCCTTGAGGAGCGATGGCAGGGTGGTGGTACCGGGCTTGATGATGGCCGGGCCGTTCGGCGGCGCGATGCCCGTGCCCTTTGTGCGGAAGGCATAGGTTCCGGTGAGCATGGAATAGCGGGTGGGCGTGCAGGTGGAGGCGGAGCAGTAGCCGCTGGTGAAGCGCTGGCCTTCGGATGCGAGCTTGTCGATATGGGGTGTCTGGAAAACCTTCGCCCCGTAGCACGAGACGTCGCCATAGCCGAGGTCGTCGGCCATGATCACGATGATGTTGGGCTTCTCCGCGGAGTATGCGGTGAGTGTGGCGGCGAGGAGGAAAGGCAGGAGGGTTTTCATCGTGTTTTTTGGATCTTAGGGACTAACTCCGTCCCTGCAACCTGATATGCCGCCCCCGGTTGGATCCCACGCGAAGCACAAACGCGATATGGCTCGTCATTTTCGCCGCAGCATTCCAAGCTGCGCGGGCATGAGCGAATTTGGGAAATTGGGGATACCGGCGGATCTGGTGAAAGGCTTGCAGGAAATGGGTATCGTCACGCCGACGGAAGTGCAGGCAAAAGCCATCCCGTTTCTGATGAAGAACGGCGGGGACTTCTGCGCCCAGGCGCAAACGGGAACCGGCAAGACGGCGGCCTTCGGGTTGCCGCTGCTCACCAAGATCAATCCGAACAAGCCCGAGATCCAGGGGCTGGTGATCGCTCCGACCCGCGAGCTGGCCAAACAGATCGCCAAGCAGCTGTTCCGCTACACGAAATTTTCTGAAAGAATCTTCGTCGAGGCGCTCACCGGTGGAGAGCCGATGGATATTCAGATCGGCCGCCTGAAACGACCGACCCATATCGTTGTCGCCACTCCGGGAAGGCTGCTCGACCTGCTCAAGAAAAAGGCGTTGACCCTGGTGAATGTGAAACACCTCGTGCTCGACGAGGCGGATGAGATGCTGAGCATGGGATTCAAGAAAGACCTTGTCGCGATCTTCGGTCTGACACGCGGGCGGCGCAGCACCTGGTTGTTTTCCGCCACGTTTCCGGACTCCATCCATGCCCTCGTGAAAGGAGCGATGCCCGGCCAACCGGAGATGCTGACCATCGACAGGGCTCACGTGGTGAACCAGAACATCGATCACCGCTACGCCGTCTGCGGGAAAGATGAGAAGAACGATTTCCTCGCGGGATTCCTCGGCAGGCGCGGGGAGGAGAGGGGGCTGGTCTTTGTGAGGACGAAGGCGGGCGCGGTGGCGCTGGGGCGGCAGTTGGAGAAACTGGGTTTCCCCGTGGATGTGATCCAGGGGGATCTCTCCCAGCGCGAGCGCGACAAGGTGATGCGCGGCTTCAAGAACGGGCGCTCCCGCATCCTCATCGCCACGGATGTGGCCGCACGCGGGATCGATGTCGAGGGTCTTTCCTTTGTCATCCATTACCAGCTTCCCGAGGATTTCGACTACTACACCCATCGTAGCGGACGGACGGCAAGAGCGGGCAAAAAAGGGACTTCCATCGCACTGATCGATCCGAGGGAAAGGAAGAAGATCGGAAAATTCGAGGAGGCGCTGGGTGTCACCTTCAGCGAAATGGGCTGAAGCTGCGGGAGGCTTTGGCCGCCGCACCCACCGTGCCGCCGGGAATGTGGATGGTCTTTGTCATTGCCTTGTGGCGGTCAGAAGCTCCGTCCCGCCTCGCGGGCTTTCTCTAGGAGTTTTTTCAGCTCTGCTGCCTTTTCGGGGAATTTCGCCGCGAGGTTGGTGGTTTCGCCGGGGTCTTCGGCGAGGTTGTAGAGTTGGCCGGGGGCATCGGGCGCGATGTCCGGGAGGATCAGCTTCCCCAGATCCGGGCTCCGCTCGTAGTTGTTCCCGCCGGAGCCCTTGTGGTCCAGGTATTTCCAGTCGCCCCTGCGGATGGCGAGTTCGAGCGTCCATGTCTGGTGGATGGTGAAATCGCGGACGGGTTCCGCGCCGCCTTCCAGCAGGGGCAGGATGCTGGCGCTGTCCTCTCCGGATGCCTGGATGGCCTTGTGGCCGGTGATTTCCACAGCGGTGGCGAAAATGTCGGTGAGGCAGATGGTTGCCGCGCAGGTTTTCCCGGCGGGGGAGACGGCGGGCCAGCGGGCGATGAAGGGGACGCGGTGGCCGCCTTCCCAGTTGTCCCGCTTGAGCCCGCGCCATGGCCGGGCGCCGTCGTGGCCGTGGAGTTCGCGCATGTTAAGCACCGTTCCTACCTCAGGGCCGTTGTCGCTGGTGACGATGACGAGCGTGTTCTCCGCGATACCGAGGCGGTCCAGCGTTTCCATCAGCGTTCCTACGTTCGAATCGAACTGCGCGATGAAATCCCCGTGCGGCCCGGCCTGGGTGGTGCCTTTGTATTTTTCCGCAGGGAAGGAGGGAAGGTGGACGGCTTGGGCAGAGTGCATCAGGAAAAACGGTTTGTCCGGTGCCTCGCGTCGGTGTCTTTCGAGGAAGGCGACGCTTTTTTCCAGGAACACCTCATCCACTTCCTCCAGGTCGAAGTTCGGGGCGATCAGTCCCTGGCGGCAGTCGAAGGACCATTCGTGCTTCGGCACGGAGGTGGGGTCGAGGAGCTTGGTGGGAGGCAAGGGGATGCGGTCGCCATCGATGTAGGCATAGAGCCAGTCGGTGGTGGGGCAGGAGGCGGTGCCGAAAAACTCATCGAAGCCGCGCTTCGTCGGCCCGTCGCTGATGGGGCGGGCGTAGTCGATGCGTCTCACGGGCTCGAGACCGTCCTTGCGGATGGGTTTCCCATCGGAATCGTAAAACGTGAGGCCGATGTGCCATTTCCCGAACAGGGCGGTGCGGTAGCCGTGTTCGCGGAGGATTCCGGGAAGGGTGGGGCGGCCTTCCTCGATCAGGCATGGTCCGCCGGCGCCGGTGAAGACACCGCGATAGGGGATGCGGAAGGCCATGCGCCCTGTCATGATGCTGTAGCGCGAGGGCGTGCAAACGGTGGAGGGGCTGTGGGCGTCGGTGAATTTCAATCCCCCGGCAGCGAGCCGGTCGAGGTTGGGTGTGGGGACTTTCGATTCGGGGTTGTAGCAGGAGACATCGCCGTAGCCGAGGTCGTCCGCGAGGATGAGCAGGATGTTGGGATGGGGGGCGGCTTGCAGGGCGGGTGAGAGGGTGCTGAGAAGCGTGGTCGTGAGGGCAATGTGCAGATTCATGATGTTCCCGGGATATCGGATCGGGTAGATCCTGGTCTCTTTTCAGAGAGCCTGCAACAATCTCATCTCAGAGCATCAAAAGCTTTTGGCAAGGGCGACGACGATTTCCTGCTTGGAGACTACGACACCGCCCGGCTGTTCGAGCGTGATCACGAAGGCCTGGGGCTTGTTCACCGGGAGGGGGTTGCGGATCGGGATCACGGCGGCGCTTTTCCCGGCTGGGATGTCGAACACGCCGCCATCGACGGGCTTTTCGTCCCTTGCCGGATCGACGATCCATAGCTGGTATTGGTTCCTGGAAGGATCGTTGGGAGGAAGCGAGGCAAGGGTCATGTAGCCTTCCTGCAGGCTGTCGCTCCAGACGACTTTTCCTGACATCCCGGCGTAGTTTTCCGTGCCTCCGAATTCCGACTCGATGAGGTCGCCTGCTTTTGTGAAAAGCAGTTCGCGGGATTTTTCAGGTGAAATCGGGTTGTTGGTGATGGGAGTCGCACCGGCGGGAACAGGCGGCTTGGCGATGAAGTTGGCGACGAGGAACATCGCGAACAGCGCAGCCATTCCCCATGCAGCCTGGGGCGATTGGTAGAGCCGCTTCCACAGCGGGAAATGGATAGCTGCCGGAGCGCCGCCTGGCTGCTGTGCGGTGAATTTCCCCATGCTATTCCTGACGGTATCCGCGATCCCCGCAGGGATCGCTTCGGTCTTTGCTTGGGCGAACTCGGCCTCGATGGCTGCCGCAGCCAGCTCCAAGGAAAGGTCGGGGGCGAAGCCGTGTGCTTTGGAAAGCTCATCCCACTCCCTGCTTTCCTCCGGGCTGAGATCCCCGAGGATGCGCCCGGCCTCCAGTTCCTCGAAGCGATCCTGAATGTCCCTTTGGCTCATGGCGCGGCGGTGGTTGATGGGTTGGCTCCGTCGATTCGGCGCAGGTGGTTTCGCACTTCGATCAGGCCGCGGCGGAGGCGCGTCTTCACGGTGCCCAGCGGCAGGCCGGTCTCCTCGACGATCTCGGGATGGCTCATGCCCTGCTCGAAATGCAGGGAGAAGATCCGTTGGGTTTCATCGGGCAGGATCTGCAGGGCTGCTCTCACTTGGAGGCCATCACAGCGGATTGCCGACGAGGAATCGATGAAAGAATGCGGGATCTCGACGATTTCCGGAAACGGCTCGAAGCGGGGCGACCTGTTTTCCCTGCGTGCGAAATCGATGCAGCGGCGCCTGGCAAGAAGTCCGATGAAGGTGCATTCCGTGGCGATGGACGGATCATAGCGTTTCGCCGATTTCCAGATGTCGGTGAATGTTTCCTGAACCGCATCCTCTGCAGAACTCCGGTTTTTCACGTAACGCAGCGCGATGCTCCAGACCAGGTTCCCGTATCGTTTGATGCAATGTTCCATGGCGCTCTCCACACCCAGGGCGACCTGCCCCAGGATTTGGTTCTCTTCTGGATTGTTCTCGGCTTGATCCGTCACTGCGGCGGCAAGCTAGGTCTCAAAAAGGGTTTGTCCACCCCTCGGCCCGATCTTTTTCGAAGGGCTCGTGAGGTGGACGGTTCTTGGTTTTCCAAGGGGGATTATTCGGCGGGCGGGAGGATCACGGCGTCGATGACGTGGATGACTCCGTTGGAGCATTCGATGTCAGCCGTCGCCACCTTTGCGCTGCCGTTCAGGGTCAGGGTTCCGTCCACCACCTTGAGGGCGATGTCCTTCTTGTTGACCGCCGTCGCCTTATCGAGGGTGACCGCCGTCTTCGCCATGACCTTGCCGGATACGACGTGGTAGGTGAGGATGTCGGCCAGCTTGGCCTTGTTTTCCGGCTTGAGGAGTTCCTCCACGGTTCCTTCTGGGAGTTTCGCGAAGGCCTCGTCCGTTGGTGCGAACACGGTGAAGGGGCCATCTCCCTTCAGCGTATCAACGAGTCCGGCAGCGCCAAGTGCGGCTGCCAGGGTCTTGAAGGAACCCGCTGCCACGGCGGTATCGACGATGTCTTTCTTGTCCGCCTTGTGGTGTTCCGCCGAGGCGAAGCTTGCTAGGGCCATGACGCTGAGGATTGAGGTAACGATTGTTTTCATATCTTTGTTTTTGGTTTGGTTGGTTCTGCGAACCCGTTGCAGGTTCGAACATGTCTTCGCCGCATCCTTGAAAACGGATTCAGAAATCGTGATTTTTTTTCCGGAGCCCGTTTCCTCGCGGAATCGGGAAGCTGGCTGACTGGCGGGCAAAAGCGTTCTTTTGGCGCAATGGGGCTGATAAGGATGTCTTGCCCTCCGGGTAGAATTTCCTATCACCCGCCCGCCCGCGTGTCTTGAATACCAAAAACCACAAGCAATGATGAAATTCGCAGTTTTCGCACTCGCCCTCTTTTCGGTCCCTCTATGCTCCCATGCCGCGGAACGGCGGCTGCTCCCCCTCGGCACCCCGTTCGCCGACGGTGCGATTCTCCAGCGGGAGATGGAAGTCCCCGTCTGGGGATGGTCGGAGCCGGGCGCGAAAGTGACAGTGGAGTTCGCCGGGCAGAAAAAGGAGGCCACGGCGGGCGAAAACGGCAAATGGATGCTTGCGCTCGATCCTCTCAAGGCGAGTGCCGAGCCGGCCGAGATGAGGATTTCCGGAGGCGGCGGGTCGGCGATCACGCTGAAAGACATCCTAGTCGGCGAGGTCTGGATGGCATCCGGCCAGTCGAACATGCAGTGGCTCGCCTCGAAGTGCGATGTCGGCCAGGTGTTGCAGAAACAGATCGCGGAACGTGTGGAGGCCGGGGAGGAGAAACCGCCGGTGATCCGCGAGGGCAAGGTCACGGATTACTTCGCCACCCTGCATCCCATCGAGCACGCCTCCGGCGAGTGGATCTCCGATGCAGGGAACATGAGCGCCGTGGCGTTCGCCTTCGCCTACCGGTTGCACCGCGAACTGGGTGTCCCCATCGGCATCCTGAACTGCTCGTTCAGCCAGACCGCCATCCAGGCATGGACCCCGCGCGAGGGCTTTGCGGAGGGCGAGGACGAGTACACCAAGGCGATTTACCAAAAGATCCTCGAGACCGACCCCGCAAGCCCCGAGCACAAGGCGGCATGGGAGAAATTCTACCAAGGCATTGAGGGTACCCTTGCGGAGAACAAGCAGCTGGTGGCTGCCGGAAAGGCGGCGAAGGACATATCCACCAAGACCCCTGGCAACATGTCAGGCAACCGGGATGCGACCTGGCTTTTCAACGCCCGCCTCAACCCGATGATCCCCTACGCGATCAAGGGCTGCATCTGGAACCAAGGCTACGCGAACATGGGAGAGGGGCTGGTCTACTACAACAACCTCCACAGCATGATACGCGGCTGGCGCCAGCTATGGGGCCGGCCCGAGCTGCCGGTGTATTTCCACCAGTTCTACTGCCCCAACCAGAATGAATGGGATTTCAGCCCGAGCATAGGCAGCACCGCCGAGATGCGCATGGGCACCTGGCTGGCACGCGATATCCCACACACCGGCATGGCCAGCCAGATCGACATCACCGGCGCGATCCACTACGCCAACAAGACCCTGCCCGGCCAGCGCCTCGCGCTCCATGCCCTGAAAAACCAATACGGCAAGGATGTCGCCGCCGATGGCCCGATGTTCAAATCCTATGAGGCCGATGGCGACAAGGTGATCGTTACCCTGGAGAATGCGGACGGCCTGCAAGTCGCGGAAACCGCGACGAACAGCAAGTCCGGCCTCGCGATCCCGACCGTCATCCCCAATGGCGAGGCCCAGGTGAAACTTTTCCACCTCGCCGGCGAAGACCGTGTCTGGCATCCGGCCACTGCGAGGATCGATGGCGAAAAGGTCGTCGTCACATCGCCCGCCGTGAAATCCCCGCGCGGCGTTTCCTACGCCACCGGCGGTGTCGGCAACCAGCCCAACCTTTACAACAAGCATTTGCTCCCGACCACACCGTTCATCCAATACGACAACAAGCTCGTCACCAGCGAGACCTGGCCGGACAACCCGATCAAGGTCGCCGGGGTCGTGCCGGATCCGAACGCGGGAGGGCTGAAGGAGGAATACCGCAAGATGCCCATCTGCAGCACGCAGTTCCGGGAAAACGCCGTCTTGCAGGCCGACAAGCCGCTGGTCATCTGGGGCTCCGCCGTCCACGACTGGGGCTATGAAGCCAAGGGCGAGGCGCTCATCCATTTCAGCTTCGCAGGAACCGAGAAAACCATCCCGGTGACACCGGGCATGAGGGAGTGGAGCGTGACCCTGCCGGCCATGAAGGCCAGCGCCGAGCCGAAGACGCTCAAGGTCAGCCTCACCATCGACGGCGAACTCGCCCGCGAGCACATCGCCAACGGCATCGTCATCGGCGATGTATGGTATGTCGGGGCGCCCGCCGATTTGCCGAAATTCGCCGATCCCGGCAAGCCCTCCGGCATCGTCCGCATGATGACGAGAAAGGCCAAGGGCTCCTCCTTCGAGCGTCCGCGCCGCTTCAGCGTGGCAACCTCGACCACGCCCGCGCCGGACAACCGCTTCGCCTCCTACTGGGAGGACGCCACCGGGGCGGCCGCGGCGATCGGGGCGAAGCTTTCCTCCGGGGCGGATCGCCCGGTCGGGATCATCTTCATGCAGACTGGCAAGAACAAGGGCGAGCCGGACGCGCCGCTCAAGGAATGGATCGCAGCCGATTGCCTCGATATGGGGCCGAGCCTGATGGACGATTACAGGGAGCTGGCCGGAGTCCGCCCCGGCAACGAATTCTTCGATGCGAACGTCCGCCGCTACATCGCGGAGTGGAAAAAGTATTGGGCGGAGTATGTGCCGGAAATGATCGCCACCAAGCGCGTGCCGGACGGCGTGCCGTGGGGCAGCTATCCGCAGCTCGCCTCCTCGATCACCACCAAGGCCTCGCAGACACACAACGTCCTGGTGGAATCCTTCCAGCCGGCAACCATCAAGGGTGCCATTTTCATCAGCAGCCCGGATCTGGCATCGGCGGAGAACGCCGCCGTGTTCGGCGAGCAGATGGGCGCGCTGGCGAACAGCTGGAAGAAGCGTTTCGGCGGGGATGATTTCCCTTTCCTCTACACCATGCCCGCGAAATCCCTCGCGCCGGGAATCAGCAAGCCGGATGCGATCAAGGGAGCTTCCGGAGTCGCGGAGATCAGCGCATGGGATGATCCCGGCGCGATACTCGGTCTCGCGGAGCGCGCCGCAACCCTCATGGGAGGGAACAGGCAATGAACCGTTCCATCGTCACCGCCTTTGCCGCCGCCTGCCTTGGCCTCTCCAATGCGCCGGCCGCACCCGACGCCGCCACCGCGCCCGCAGACGATCCGAAGCTGCCGCGCGTGCTCGTCATCGGCGACTCGATCAGCATGAACTACCACGAGGCGGCGAAGGAAGCGCTCAAGGGCATCGCCAACTACCATCGCATCGAGGGGAACTCCTTCACCAGCGTCCACGGCGTGGAAAATGCCGAGCTGTGGCTCGGAAATTACAAGGCCAAGGGCGGCCACTGGGATATCATCCAGTTCAACCACGGACTCCACGATCTCAAGCAGGCCTATGACAAGGCCAGCGACAGCTTCGGCGATTATGCCGTCTCCAAGGAGCTTTACAAAGAGAGCCTGGAAAAGGAGATCGCGATCCTGAGGAAGACCGGAGCGAAGCTGATCTGGTGCAGCACCACGCCGGTGCAGACGGATATGAAAGGCCGGTATGCGCGGCGCAAGGGTGCGGCGAAGGAGTTCAACGAGGCCGCGCTGGAGGTGATGAAACGCCACCCCGACATCCTCATCAACGATCTCCACTCACTTGTTAGCGAAGCCTTCGTATTCGGCGATTGGTGGAAAACCACCGATGTGCATTTCTATAAACCCGAAGAGCAGCAGGCGCTCGGGAAGGCAGTTGCCGCCGCAGTCAAAAAAGCCCTGTCAGAAAAATCACCTGAAGAATAAGACCATGAGAACCCTATCGAAATGGAATGCATTCATTTTCCTCGCCGCGCTCCTCGCGCTGCCTCACGCCCATGCCAAGCCCGTCCCGGCCAACGGCAAGCTCAAGGTCTTCATCCTCGCGGGCCAGTCGAACATGGTCGGCTTCGGCCAGGTGAAAGGCAGCCCCGGAACCATGGAGTCCTACCTGAAAACCAATCCCAAGGACTACGGCAAGCTCGTCGATGAGTCCGGTAATCCGGTCGTCCGCGACGATGTCTGGATCGTCAATCTCTCCGATGCCGCCAACGTACAGAAGGGTTGGCTCACCACAGGCTACGGTGCCGCCGGCGGTCACATCGGGCCGGAATACGGCTTCGGCTTCGTGATGGGAGACCACTACGAGGATCCCGTCCTGCTCATCAAATCCGCCTGGGGCGGGCGCTCCTTGAAGCATAATTTCCTCTCCCCAAGCTCCGCGGATTACCCGAAGCCGGAAAAGGACGGCGACATGGGCTTTCATTACGCCGAAGTCCTTCGCCATGTGAAGGAGATCACAGGGGACGTGAAAAAGCATTTCCCGGACTACGATGGCAAGGGCTACGAGATTGTCGGGTTCGGCTGGCACCAGGGATGGAACGACCGCATCGATCAAGGCGCCGTCGATGCCTACGAGGCGAACCTCACAAACTTCGTCAAGGACATCAGGAAAGATCTCGGCATCGCGGATCTCCCTTTCGTAATCGCGAACACCGGCATGGGCGGATGGGACATCCCGGTCCGCTACAAGGCCAAGGTCGAGAAACTCATGGAGGCCCAGCTCGCACTCGCCGATCCGGAAAAACATCCCGAGTTCAAGGGCACGGTCGCCGGGGTCGAGACCCGGGACTTCCAGAGAACGCGCGAGGAATCGCCCTCCGGCCAGGACTTCCACTGGATGCGAAACTGGGAGACCCTCTACCTCATCGGGAAAACGATGGGCGATAAGATGGTAGGGCTTTTGGCCGCAGAGAAATGACGGGCGGTGCCGTACGGGTGGTGCGTCGGCAGGGGCGTTTCGATGCAACTGCCGTGTGGGGGCGGCGTGCGGTGAACTTGTTTCCG
This sequence comes from Akkermansiaceae bacterium, assembly GCA_017798145.1. Taxonomy (NCBI): domain Bacteria; kingdom Pseudomonadati; phylum Verrucomicrobiota; class Verrucomicrobiia; order Verrucomicrobiales; family Akkermansiaceae; species Akkermansiaceae bacterium. The sequence continues at coordinate 336,979 of CP059069.1, forward strand.
GGAAGGCTTGAGATCCGGCGTGGGGTGGGCTAGGGATTCCCCTGCCATGAGTATTTCGCCGTGCCTGCTTTTTCCCGCGTTCCTAAGCGTCGCCCTTTCCCATGCGGCGCCGACGACGAAGGGGATCATCGTCCCTGCGAAGGCGGAGCGCCCGGCGGATGCGGTGGTGCTGGTGGGGGAGAAGGGCTATGACTTGGTGCCGGACGGGGTGGGGCCGAACAGGTGGGAGTTCAAGGACGGGGTGCTGACGGCGACGCCGCTGTGGGACAGCCTGCTGACGAAGGACAAGTACCGGGATTTCCGGATGCACGTGGAGTTCAACGTGAACGACAAAGGGGGAGCTAAGACTGAGGAGGGGAACGGGAACTCGGGGATCTACATCCAGGAGCGCTACGAGATCCAGATCCACAATTCGCACGGGATCGCGGAGCAGGATTTCAAGCCGAGCTTCTGCGGAAGCATCTACAAGCAGAAGAAGCCCGACAAGCTGGTGAGCAAGCCGGCCGGGGAGTGGCAGACCTATGACATCGCCTTCCGCGCGGCGCGTTTCGACGGGGAGAGGAAGACCGAGGATGCGCGCATCACGGTCTATCACAACGGCGTGCTGATCCACGACGACTACGCCCTCACCAGGCAGACCGGTGTCGGCAAGAAAGAGGGGCCGGAGCCGGGGCTGATCAAGCTGCAGGGGCACAACAACCCGGTGAAGTTCCGCAATGTGTGGATCCAGCCGCTCGAACTCGACTGAACCTTTCTTCCCATGATCCCCAGGATACTTGCGCTTGCCATCATCCCCTGCCTCGCCGCATCCGCGCAGAAAAAGGGCTACACCTATGTGATCCCGTTCGATGAGATCCCGCCCGCCCCGGCGCTGTCTCCGGGCGATGCGCTGAAATCCTTCGAACTCCTCGGGGATTTTGAAATCGAAGTCGCGGCGAGCGATCCGCAGATCGGCAACCCGCTGCAAGTCCAGTTCGATGGGGACGGGCGGATGTGGGTTGTGGAAATGCGCGCCTACATGCCGAACGCGAACGCGGATGGCGAGGAGGAGCCGATAGGCCGGATCTCGATCCTCACGGATGCGGATGGGGATGGCTTTTTCGAGGACTACCAGGTTTTCATGGACGGCCTGAACCAGCCGCGCTCCATCGCCTTTTACGGGGACGGCATCCTCTACGCGGGTCACGACGCCCTCAGCTTTGTGGAAAACGCGGGCGACAAGGCCGGGAAAATGACGCTCATCGATGCGGACTACGCGGGGAAGGGCAATGTCGAGCACCGAGCCAACGGCCTGATGCGCGGGCTGGACAACTGGATCTACAACGTGAAATCGGACGCCCGCTACCGGGAGATCGCCGGGAAGTGGGTGAAGGACACCACCGATTTCCGGGGCCAGTGGGGGATCTCGCAGACAAATTACGGTCGCATCGCCTACAACGAGAACTGGTTCGGGATGAAGGCGGACCAGCTCCTGCCCAACCTGCTGCGCCGCAACCCGAATCATCCGAAACCTTTCGGGAACGCGGCGAACATCGCCTACCGCGAGAAGCTTTTCCCGGCGCGCGTCACCCCCGGGGTGAACCGGGGCGGGGAAGGGGACATCGATGAGAAAGGATACCTGAAAGCCTCCACGGCGTCCTGCGGGCCGGTGATCTATCGGGGTGACCAGTTCCCGCCGGAGTGGCGGGACACCGCGTTTTTCTGCGAGCCGGCGGCGAACCTCGTTCGGGTGATCAAGGTTGCGGAAAAGGACGGGCTGCTCAGCGGCAGCCTGCCGCTGGTGGATAGGGAGTTCCTTGCATCGACCGATGAGCGCTTCCGCCCGGTGAACCTTTCCAACGCGCCGGACGGCACGCTCTTTGCCGTGGATCTCTACCACGGGATCGTCCAGCACAAGGCCTACCTGACGCCCTACCTGCGCGAGCACATCGCCCACAGGAACCTGGAGAGCGATCCGCAGCTCGGGCGCATCTACCGGATCAAGGCCAAGGGCAGGCCGCTCGGCGAGGTGCCGAAGATGCTGGGGAAAAAGGCGGTGGAACTTGTCCCATTTCTCGCTGATGCGAACGGCTGGACCCGCGACACCGCGCAGCAGCTCATCATCGACAGCGGCGATGCCAGCGTGATCCCCGCCCTCAACAGGATGGCCGGGCAGTCGTCGGAGCCGCTGGGAAGGATCCATGCGCTGTGGGCGCTTGAGGGCCTGGATGCGGTGAACGCCGAGGCGATCGCCGCGGCGTTGCGCTCCGAGGATGAGCATGTGCTGGAGATGGCGGTCCGGCTTTCCGAAAACCTTACGGAAGCGGATAGGCATAAGGTGTTTCCCTTGATCCAAAGCCTTGGCACCCGCCCGGAGCTTGTCGTCCGCAGGCAGCTTGCCGCAAGCCTCGGGAAATTTCCCGGTGATGAGCCGTTGCTGCTTCTGAAGGAAATCCTCACCGGAAACATCGATCAGCCCTTTTTCCGTGAGGCGGCGATCAACGGCCTGGCCGGAAGGGAGGGTCGTTTCCAGGAGATCCTCGGCAAGGATTTCAAGGACGCGAAATTCATGGAGCACCTGACGGAATGCCTGCGCCCCAAGACCTCGGCGGCGGCTTACAAATTGCCGCGGGACAAGGCGCACCTCGATGCGTTCAGGCGAGGCGAGGAACTCTACGTTGCCAACTGCATGGCCTGCCACGGTGCGGACGGCACGGGCATGGAGCAGATCGGGCCGCCGCTTGCCGGATCCGAGTGGGTCACGGGCTCGCCGGCGCGGCTCGCCGCGATCCTGCTGCAGGGCATGCAGGGGCCGGTGAGAGTGGCCGGGAAACTCTATAACCCGCCCTCGGAGATGCCCGGCTTCAAGCTCAACACAGCCATCACCGACAAGCATCTCGCGGATATCGCCACCTTCGTCCGCTTCGCCTGGGACAACGGCAGGGATGCCGTGAACCCTGAGGCCATCTCCGGTGTGCGCAAGGGGCTGGAGGATCGCGCGACCTCGTTCACGGCGGAGGAATTGGAAAAGCGCTTCCGCTAGATCCCGCCCGGGCGCTCAGGCCTCCGGGAGCATCTTCTGCCGCTCCTCGCGGAACCGGCTCGGGGTGATGCCCTCCACGCGGGTGAAGACCTTGTAGAAGTGGTCGGCGTTGCGGAAGCCCGCGTCCGTGGCGATGTATTTGAGGGGGGCGTCCGTTTCCACGATGCGTCTTTTCGCCCGTTCCAGGCGCAGGCGGGTGATCTCGTCCGCGATGGTCCTGCCTATCGATTCGCGGAACCGGCGCTCCAGCGAGCGGCGGTTGGTGGCGACGGCGCAGACGACTTCCTTCACCTCGATGCGCTCGTGGCTGTTTTCCGCGATGAAGCGAAGTGCGCGGCTGACCATGGGATCGCTCGCCGCGAAGACATCGGTCGATTGGCGCGGCACCAGCTCCGAGGGGGCGACGAGGATGGGCTTCCCGGGTGCTTTGCCGCCCGCCATCAGGTCGTCCAGGAGCTTGGCGGCCAGATAGCCGACCCTTGAGTAGCTGATGTCGATGCTTGTCAGCGTCGGTGCCGGAGCCTCGCAGATGATGGCCTCGTTGCCGCAACCGACGATGGCGACATCCTGGGAGACGTAGAGCCCCTTCGCACGGCATACATCGATGAGATAACGGCAATAGAGATCCTGGGTCACGAAGATCCCTATGGGGGTTTTCCAGGAATCGATCCATGCCTCGAGGCGCGAGATGAACGGCTCCCATGCCGGTGCGGTTCCTTCCAGGTTCGCCCGGGAGCACCGGAGCTGGGTGCAGCCCATTCCCTCCTTGCGGATCGCATCGCTGAAGCCCAGCCACTGGTTCCCTGTGTCAACATCCCTCTGGAATCCCAGGAAACCGAAATTCCTGAAACCTCGGCCCAGCAGGTGCTCGGCGGCGAGCTTGCCCGATGCTCGGGTATCGGGGAATACGTTCGGTATGTTTTTCACGGGCGAGTTCATCCAGACATTGACGATGGGCACGCCGGAATCCATCGCGGCCTCGGCCAGCACGGTGCCCGCCCTTGCGATGATGCCGTCGAAGGCGTTGGCTCCGCCCTTGGCTTTGAGGATGCGCTCGGGCGCGGGGTGGATGAAGCAGTCCCAGCCCGCCTCCTCGGCATAGGCATGGCAGCCCGCATAGGTGTCCTGGTGGCGCCGGAAGCCCCAATCCATGTCCAGCGTGATGGCGACACGGCGCCTTGGTGATTTTTCCTTTTCCTTCATATCAGGGGTTGTGCGGGATGATGACCCATGTTGCGGGGGCATCATGACGCCCCCATTCCACTGGGCAAGGTCGGACTGCCGGAAATTGGCGAAGGTTTCCCGCTAATCCGCGCTTCCGAAAACCCTGTCGGAGAAGATGGGCATTGAACGCTCCGAACCGCTGTTCATTCTCCTGCGCACAGGTTTGCGGGATTTTTGCACCAGGGAAAAAACATGCCACATCGAGAAACACACATCGTTGAACGGGAGACGGCAGCCGCCGCGCCCGTGGAGATCAGCCCCGCTTTCATCGATTCCCTCCGGGAGGGCTACCGGATGGATGCGGCGGACCGTGCGCGCCACAACGCGGTTTCGGGCGGCGACATCAATTCGCTCGCGCTCAACAGGGAGATACTCCGCGGGGATGACGGGCACTTCAGCCACCGCATCCGGACGAAGGGCATCACCCACCAGAAAAGCTCAGGCCGCTGCTGGATGTTCGCCGCGCTCAACACCCTGCGCCCGAGGGTGATACGCGACCTGCGAGTGGCCGAATTCGAGTTTTCCGCCGCCTACCTCCAGTTCTGGGACAAGATGGAGCGGGCGAACCTCTACATCGAGGCGGTCATCGCCAGGCGCGGCAGCGATTTCACGGACCGGGAATGGGATACGATGAACCGCGGCACGCTAGAGGACGGCGGTTGGTGGAACTATGTTGCCGGACTGATAAGGAAATACGGTGTCGTCCCCCAATCCGCGATGCCGGAGACCCACGGCAGCTCCAACACCGCGGTGCTCAACGAGGTCTTCGGCAGGCTAGTCCGCTCAAGGTCTGTCCGCATCCTTCGCCGCCATGCCGATGGCGCAACAGAAGCTGAGCTGCGCTCCATGAAGGCGGACGCGCTGCGGGAGGTTTACCGATTCCTGGTCATCAATCTCGGCCAGCCTCCCGTCGAGTTCGGCTGGCGCTTCAAAAAGGAATGCAATCCCGGCAAGGACCGCGTGGAAGGCGTGGAGGAGAGGGATCTTTCGGAAACGGAGCGCTTCACCCCGAAGTCGTTCTTCGACAGGTTTGTCGGCCGCCCGCTGGACGGCTATGTCTGCCTGTACCACGACCCGAAGTGCACACCGGGCGGGCACTACGAATTCCAGGGCGCGAACAACATAGTCGGCAACCGCGACATGGACTTCGTCAACATCGGGATGGATCAGATGAAAGCCATCGCGATTGCCTCGATCAAGGCGGACGAGCCGATGTGGTTCGCGGTGAACATGGGCTTCGACCAATCGGACAAGCTCGGCATCATGCACGATAAGCTCTACGATTATGAAAGCCTATTCGGCCTGGACCTGTCGCTGGGAAAGGCGGACAGGGCGCGCTTCCATTCCATGGCCTCCAACCATGCGATGACCCTGATGGGCGTCGATCTTGATCCTCAGGGCCGCCCGGTCAAGTGGCTGGTGGAGAACAGCTGGGGCGGGGAAAAGGGGGCAAAAGGATGGTGGACGATCTACGACCCTTGGTTTGACGAGCATGTCTATACCGTCATCGTCCACCGCAGCTACGTGCCGGAGGAAATCCTGGGAGCCTTCGCGCAGGAGGCCACTGCGCTTCCGGCTTGGTATCCGGGTGCGGGCGGCTGCCTGTGATGCGTTATTGTCCGGGGATTTGGCTTTTTCTTGCCTTGGGTTGGCACCTGATAGAGTCTCGTCCCCGAAGGCGCCGGTGTCGCTCTCGACAAAAGTTTCCATAGATTTCAAAGAACAAGCATTACATGTCCAAAGCCAAGACCACCGCACGCAAGAAACCCAGTGGCAAAGCGCCCTCCATCCTCTTCCACGCGGATGCATCGGATCCAGACATGCTGTATTTCAGCCGCTTCAGCGCATTCGATCCATATCTTGCCTTTTCGTATGGTGGGAAAAAGATCGGCCTTTCCAGCAGCATGGAATACGGCCGCATGAAGGGCGAGTCAGACTTCGACGAGGTGCTCCTTCTCCCGGAAATCCAGAAGGCCGCAGCCAAGCGCTTCAAGTTGGCCGAAGGGAAAAAACCGGATGATGTGCAGCTTGTCCGCCATCTTGCTGAGGCCTACGGGATCGGTGAGTTCCGCGTGAGCCCGCGCTTTCCCGCCGGGCTTGCCTTCCAGCTTGCGGATGCCGGACTGAAAATCTCGCCAGACATGGACGGCGGGCTTTTTCCCGAGCGTGTTGTGAAATCCGCCCCCGAAGTCGAGGCGCTGCGCAAGGGCAACGAGGCCAGCGCCGCCGGCTTCCGCGCTGTCAGAAAGGCTCTTGCAGAATCGATCATCAAGGGCGACACGCTCATCCATCAGGGCAGGGTTCTGACCTCGGAACGCTTGCGCGAACTCATCAGCCTGGCCGCCTTGGAAAAGGATGCCATTGCGCTCCACACCATCGCCGCAGGCGGCGACCAGGCCTGCGATTGCCACAATGCCGGCTCCGGGCCGATCCGTCCCAATGAACTCATCGTGGTGGACATTTTCCCGCGCCGCCCCGAGGACGGTTATTGGGGTGACATGACGCGGACTTTCCTCAAGGGCAAGGCCAGCGACGCGCAGAAGAAACTCGTCCGCACCGTGAAGAAAGCACACGAGCTTGGCATCGCGCTGTCCAAGCCCGGTGCCATCGGTGGCAAGGTGCAGGACGCGGTGCAGGATTTTTTCGCAAAGGAAGGTTACAAGTCCGTACGCGACACGGCGGAGCCGGAGGGCTTTTTCCACGGCCTCGGCCACGGCATCGGGCTTGAGGTGCACGAGCCCCCCTTCATGCGCCATGGAGCGGACTGGAAATTCAAGGCAGGCATGGTCGTCACGATCGAGCCGGGGCTCTATTACAAGGGGCTGGGCGGCTGCCGCATCGAGGACATGATCCACATCACCCCTGGCGGCAACGAGATGATCTCCAAGGCTCCTTATACCTGGGAGATCAAGTGATTCCCGTAGCCGGAACATCCGGGGCTCAACTCATGACGGCCAATGAATCGGCGTTCAGCCGGCAACCCAGAACCTTATCGGATCCCACTCGCCAAAAGTTGGAGAAATTGCATTTTGACTTATCCGGAAAGCATTTATAATGTAAATCCATGATGAACCTGCCTGAAGGCATTCGTTGTTCCTCCCGTCTGCATCCGGTCAGATATTGCAAATCCGGATTCGCGCTTGTCGTCACCCTCACCCTGCTTGTCCTGCTGTCCATCCTTGCGGTTGGGATGCTAAGCCTCTCCTCAATCAGCCTTCGCAATTCCGCCAACGGATCTTCCCAATCTCAGGCTCGTGCAAACGCCCGCCTTGCCCTGATGGTCGCCATCGGCGAATTGCAGGAGCAGTTGGGGCCCGACCAGCGCGTTTCCATGACCGCCGATCAGCGCATCGCGCCGGGTGGCGATGGCAGCGTAACATCCTCGGTGGCAGGGAACCGGCGCTGGACGGGAGTTTTCGACTCATGGCCCGCCACTTCCGCAACACGTCCGTCCCCGGTGTTCCGTTCCTGGCTCGTATCCGGGGATGAGTCGATGCGCAAGCTGCTTGCCTTACCCCAAACCGCTTTGTCCGGCACGGACGCCATCGAACTCGTCGGGGCCGGGACGGTTGGCACCGCCACCGACGGCCTGGTCAAGGCACCCCTTGTCAATGTCGGGCCTGGAGCGAACCATACCGGGCGCATGGCATGGTGGGTGGGTGACCAGGGCGTCAAGGCCGCCGTCTCCACCCAGGCCGCCTCGAAGGAGACGAGTCTTGCGGCGCTGCGCAACAATCTGCAGGGTGCGCCCCGGAACGCTTCCGAACTCGCAGGCACAGGTTCCTTGAAGCCGTTCGCCGGCCTCTCGACGGACGATGCCCGCACCCGGCACCTCACCAGCTGGCGCCAGGCGGCTTTCCTGGCAACGGATACGGAATCGCCCCGCCCGCTGTTCCACGATCTGACGGACGCTTCCTCCGGCCTTATGACAAACGTCCGCGCCGGCGGCTTCCGCAAGGATCTCTCGATGAAGCTGGAGAGCTTCACCGCAGCACCCGATTTGAGCGATCCATCGAATGTGTTGTACAATGTGCAGGGCGATGTCGGGATCAATTTCCAGGAACTCTGGTCCTACTACCATCTCTACAGGGAGCTGCGGTTCGGGGGAGGCGGGACTTTCACCACCGGGGGTAGCGTTCCCACCACCGCGCCCTATCTCAGGACTGCCGATTCGATCGACGGCGTCACACAGGACAATTGGGACAGATACAAGCAGCCGATCACCATCAGCTACCAGGTCGTTCTATCCTTCGAGATGTTTCCCGCCCCCGCCAACAGGCATCCGGGCAAGCAGGCGCTCTATGTGAACATGGATCCTGTCATCACCCTCTGGAATCCCCTGGATGTTGCGGTGGATGTCGCCCCGCACCAGGATCCGCAGGGCAGGACGAAGTGCTGGATGTATGTGTTCTGGGTGATCCCCTACGACATCAACGTGCAGGTCAACGGGGGCGGCTTGCGCAGGTGCTCCCTGATGCGGTCGGTTTACAACAAGGACTACGCCAACACCAATCTAGGGATCGACTACAACATGCTGCGCCTCAATGTCGGCGAGATGGAGAGAATCACCCTCAGGCCGGGTGAGGTGGTCAAGATTTCCCAGACGGGAAATACCTCTGCGGGCAACGGCGGATTCACGGGACTGAACGGAAGGAAAGGCTTCAATTACGGCGGCGGCACAAGGTTTCCGCTCATTGACGAGAACGGGCAGTATGTGCTCCTTGAGAATGTCGACCAGATCAGCTACAGCGCCTCGCCAAACAACCTCACCGGAGGCAAGGACGGGGCATCCGGAGGCAATATCGTCGACGGGTATTCTCAAAACAATTCCCGGCGCTGGTCGATGACCCATAACAGCGTGGTCATGGGCAGCCCATGGGGCTACAACACGCACATCGGCCAGGTTTCCGTGGATCATTGCTATGGCCAGCAGCGCTGGAAAGTCGGGGAGCCACTCAGAACCACCAATAACCCGCGGATGAACAAAACCCTGTCGAACTCCAGCCGAGTGTTCGCGAACGATGCGCGGTATGCCGAGACCTATCCGACCATTGGGGGGCTCCAGAACACCAGGGTGATCCCCGCGAACAGCATCGCCTCGCGCAAAGCTCCTTTCATGGTGCATTCCTACGACATCAAGACGGAATTGGAGAACAAGCGGGGCACCAGGATGTTGGCCCGTTTCAACCCGAAGGCGCACAACGTGGATTTCTACAATCTTCACGACGAGGAGCGGGACATGCTGCCCTACCAGCCGGGGATCACGGCGCTGACAAGCTGGCTCAATGCGCCCCTTGATGAAACCCAGAGCGGACAGGGTTTTTTCGGATCCAGCCTGGCATCCCAGTTCGGCTCCAATTTTGTGACGACGCACAGCGTCCCGAGGCAGCCCATCGTTTCCCTTGCGGCTTTCCAGGATTCCTTTGCGAACGGCTTCAACCGCCTGACGGAATCCACGGGCAGCGAGCACGCGATGGCGCGCCTGCCCATGCTTCCCCAGGTTTCCCACGCGATTGGGAACTCGCTGGCTCCGGCGATGATCGCGCCGGACAGGACGGAGGGCAATCTCGCCAACAACCCGCGCCCGCTGGCAGACCATTCCTACCTTGCGAACCGGGCGCTGTGGGACGACTGGTTCCTTTCCGGCATCAGCCCGCAACCGTCTCCCGCCTTTGCGCAGGCACGGGACCAGAAAACCGTGGCCACCGAGTTTCTCTCCGGCAAGAAGCCCCTGCCCGTGGCCCGCTACATGCCTGTTTTGGAGGGGCGGGACGCCTCCCAGCTTGCCTCCTCCATTTTCTCGGGCGTGATCCCTAACAGCACGGCGATCGACAGCGTGGCGAGCTACCTGCGCGTGGACGGCATGTTCAATGTGAACTCGACCTCCATCGAGGCATGGAAAACCGTGCTGGGCTCCCTGAAAGACCGCCAGATCGTGGTGCGCGACGAGGCGGGGGTGGAGAGCATCGCCGCGAAGGACGGCAACACACCCGTGGCTTCCCTCGGGGCTCCCAGAAACATCATCATCAAGGACGAGGCCGCGATGAAGCGCGAGCAATGGCATGGCCGCCGCACGCTCACCGACACGGAAATCGACGGCCTGGCACGCGCCATCGTGAAGGAAGTCCGCAAGCGCGGGCCCTTCACCAGCCTTTCCGATTTCGTCAACCGCAGGGTCGGCACGGACAAGGCGCTCGCCAAATCCGGCGCGATCCAGAGTGCGCTGGATTCCGATGGGGTCTCGATCAACGAAAAACAGAACTCGTCCCGCTCCGTCAGCCAGGCCTCGGCGAACCGCTTCACGTTTCCCGAGGCCGAGAAGGGGCCGATGGCATACGGGGCGCCTTCGGTGGTGAAGCAGGGTGACATACTCACGCCGATCGCGCCGGTGCTCTCCGCTCGCTCCGACAGTTTCATCATCCGTGCCTATGGGGAGGCGGTTGACGCCGGCGGCAAGGTTACGGCGCGGGCATGGTGCGAGGCGGTGGTGGAGAGGGATCGCAATTACGTTGATCCCGCCGACAAGGCGGAGACGCTCCCGGTGAGCCAGGCCAACCGGGATTTCGGAAGGCGCTTCAACATCGTCTCCTTCCGTTGGCTGCACCCCGGCGAAGTCTGAACCCACTCCCGATGATACGTTTCCTCTTCACCGCTGCGCTTTTGTTCTCCCCTTTGTGCCACGCCGCGCCGAAAGGGGAAGTCGAAGTCCGCTTCCTTGCGGAGAGCAGCCCGCCGGATCTCGGCCAGGTATTGCTGGCCAATGCCGAAGCCCGGACGGATCCCTTCGACCTGCCGGTCAACAACCTTTCCCCGGCGCAGATCCCCCCGGCCAGGCTGTTCAGTGTGTGGTCCGTGAATAAAAACGCATCGCTCGCTTCCGTCACCCTGCCCGAGGAGGGGAAATCGTTCATCGTCCTGCTAGTGCCCTCGCCTAAGGGCGGCTATCACCCCATCGTTCTCAGGTCGGACGATCCCGCTTTCAAGGGCGGTGACATCCGTTTCCAGAACCTCACCAACAAGACCGTTCTCGGATTTGTCGGCACTTCGAAGTTTGTCCTGGCCCCGGGTCTGGGAAAGGTTGTTACTCCGAAGGGTGCGAGGGCGGAAAAATTCTACGACGTCGGCCTGGGGGTGAGGGAGGCTGAGGGCGATCGCGTATTGGCCCAGACACGCTGGCCGGAGGATGCGCTGGCTCGGTTCTACGTGTTTTTCTATGTGCACCCGGAGACAAAGCTTGTCGCCTACCGTGCGGTGGATGAGTTTGTCGGGAATGCCGCCGCAGCACTGCCACCCGGCGGTTGACTCCTGGGCCATGCCACCGGAATAATGGCAGCCAGCAAGCATTCAACCAAACAACATGGAACACGTAATCATCATCGGAACCGGCTGCGCCGGATACACCGCCGCCATCTACACCGCCCGCGCCAACCTTAATCCGCTGATGATTTCCGGCACCCAGCCGGGTGGGCAGCTGACGACGACAACCGAGGTGGAGAATTTCCCCGGTTTCCCCGATGGCATCATGGGGCCGGATATGATGATGGCGATGCAGAAGCAGGCGGAGAGGTTCGGGACGCGCATCCAGTATGCCACGGTGGAGTCGATCGTTAGGGAGGGTGACGGGACGTTCAGCGTGAAGCTCGGCGAGGAGACATTGCGCTCCAAGACGGTCATCATCGCCACCGGAGCCGCGCCGCGCCACCTCGGCCTGCCCAACGAGAAGAAACTCATCGGCCACGGGCTGACTTCCTGCGCGACCTGTGACGGGGCCTTCTACCGCGATGTGCCGGTGGCGGTGATCGGCGGCGGAGACAGCGCCTGCGAGGAAGCGGGCTTCCTCACACGCTTCGCCAGCAAGGTGTATCTCATACACCGCCGTGACGAGCTCCGCGCCTCCAAGATCATGGCGGACAGGGCTTTGGATAACCCCAAGATCGAACCTGTGTGGAACTCCGGGGTGACCGAATACCTGACGGACGAGAAAGGCGAGATGCGCGCCGTGAAGCTCAAGAACCTGGTGGACGGCACCGAAAGCGAGCTTGAGGTCGCCTGCGTTTTCGTGGCGATCGGCCATGTGCCCAACAGCGGCTTTGTGAGCGGCTTGGTGGATCTGGACGAGAACGGCTACATCCTCCAGACACCCGGCCGCACCTCAACGAAAACGCCGGGACTTTTCGCGGCGGGCGATGTCGCGGATCACTACTACCGGCAGGCGATCACTGCGGCAGGCCAGGGCTGTGCGGCGGCGCTGGAGGCGGAGAGGTATCTGGCGGATCACGAGTGATTGGCGGCTGCGAATCCGATGGATCCCCATCGGTTTCCGGCACGGCGGCCGGTTCGGGCGGTATTACGGTGGAATAGACCCCATCGCCCACCTCAAGGATGCCGGACTGGATGTCGGCTGCGGCGTATTGACCGAGTTTCTCGCCGGTGGCGAGAAGGTTCGCGGCGCGGCCTTCCGGCCCCTGGGTGGTGAGGATGGAGCCTGTGGGTATGTCCCATTTTCCGTAGGCCTGGATGAGCGTGAATTTCCGGCCGGCCGGGATCGATGCGATGCGGCCCACGAGGCGGGGCTTGGGCTTCTCCTCTTCCTTGGCGGTGGGTTGTTCCTGCGCTTTCTCCGCGCAGGAGGGGAGCAAAAGCGCCAGCAATGCGAGTATCCGGAAATTCCTCATGGCGAGAGGCGGTTGATATCCCAGCCGCCATCGGGCTGGAGTGTGTATAGGAAGCGGTCATGCACGCGGGCGGGTCCTCCCTGCCAGAATTCGATGGTTTGCGGGATCACGCGGTAGCCGCCCCAGAAGGAGGGTAGTGGGATCTCGCCATCGCGGAACCGGGTTTTGATTTCCTCCAGCTTCTGGAGCAGGATTTTCCGGGAGGTGATGACCTCGGATTGGTTCGATACCCAGGCGCCAATCTGGGAATCGCGCGGGCGGGTGGCGAAGTAGCGCAGCGATTCCGTGGTGGTGATTTTTTCCGCGCGGCCCTGGACGATGACCTGACGTTCCAGGGTGATCCAAGGGAAGAGCAGGCAGACGGAGGGATTTGCGGCGATGTGGGCGGCCTTGCGCGAACTGTAGTTGGTGAAAAAGGTGAAGCCCTTGGAATCGAAGGCCTTGAGGAGGACGGTGCGCTGGCTGGGGGTGCCTTCCGGCGAGATCGTGGCGAGGGTCATCGCGTTGGGTTCGTGGACCTTGAGCTCCGTCGCCTGCGCGAACCATCGGGCGAAGAGCTCGGTGGGATCCGCGGTGAGATCCTTGCGGTGGAGTCCTTGTGAGGAGTATTCTTTTCGGAAGTCGGAGAGATCCATGGCCTTTTGTAAACGCAGGACGGGGGAATTCAAACCCCAAGCGGCGGCAAGGCCGCGTATCCCCGTAAAACCGTCGGAAATCCACGATTGGGGCTTGAAAGCGCCGTAAGGTTGTTTCTACTCAAATCCGTGAAATACAAAATCAGTGTGAGCATATTGGGCGGTGCGATCCTTTTCGGGGCAGTTTCCTGCAAGGAGAAGCCGAAAACGGCGGATGCGCCGGAAACTGCGAAGAGCGTTGCCGAAAAGGTTGTCAAGGCTGTCGAGGAAGCGGTGGCACCCAAAATGAAGAAATCGCTCACGGCCGAGGAGCGGGCTGCGAAGCTGGGTTTCGCGAAATTCCTGCCCAAGGATACGGAGATGGTCATGTCCGTGTACGACGCCAGGAAGGCGGGGGATCAGCTCAAGGCGCTGAAGCTCTATGGGCTCCTGCAATCGGAGATCGGCATGGGTGTCGACGGATTCGAGCAGGAGATGTTGGATGAAGTCGTTCCTGAAGACGATCTGCTTGAGGATGGGGAGCAGGATGAGTTTGAGGAATTCGATGGCGGAGAGATGGGTGAAGCCCCCAGCCCATGGCTTTTGCTCGGGCAGGAGGTCACCTTCGCGCTCGGGGATACCGGCAGCGAGCAGGCCGCGAGGATGATGAAATTCAGCAGCCGGATGACATATTTCCAGGCAAGGGCCATGGGCAAGGCGGCTCAGGCCTACGCAAAGACCGGCGACATGCAGGATTTCACGGACAGCCTGCAATCGGAGATGGGCGGGGACATGATGAAAAACCTGCTCAGTGACCCGGAATCCGGCATTGCGCTCATCGATAAGGCGGAGATGCCGCCGTTCTACATCGCCATGCGTGCGAAGGAGGGCGAGCTGGAGCAGGCCGCGCAGATGGTAAACAGCGGCATGGGTATCTTCGGGATGGCGGAGGGCATGGCCGAGCCGGTGGAGATCGAGACCGGCGGAGCGAAATTCATGGGCTACAAGCTGCTCGGTGCGAAAATTGCGGAGCTGATGGAGGAGGGCAAGGAGGGCATGGCCGAGAGCATGGGTGAGGACAATGCCACGGCGCTCATTTCCGCGATCTCCAGGAAGAACATCGTGGTGGTCACGGGCACCGTCGCCGATTACGTGGTCGTCATGATAGGCGGCAGCGAGACGTCCCTGAAACTCGCTTCCGGAATCGAGGAGTCCATCGTTGCGGGCGACGAGCTCAGCTTCGCCGATGATTATGCCGACAAGCAGTTCGTGTCGGTCATCTATGGAGCAAACGAGGTATGGGAGGAAATCATGGACGATGCAGGCGTCTTCGCCACCTACGCGCTAGGCATACGCGATGGCATTTCCGGAGGTGGCGGAATGGGCGACACCCGCGATCTTGAGGCGATGCTCCAGATTGTTGCGGACCGCGAGAAGGCGATGCTGGGGCTGTGCAGTTCCGAAACGCTGGGAATGGTCGCGTTTGTCGATGAAGGGCTGAAAATCGAAAGCATAGGCGGATATGA
Source organism: Akkermansiaceae bacterium (assembly GCA_017798145.1). NCBI lineage: Bacteria > Pseudomonadati > Verrucomicrobiota > Verrucomicrobiia > Verrucomicrobiales > Akkermansiaceae > Akkermansiaceae bacterium. Next base: position 352,040 of record CP059069.1, read on the forward strand.
CCAGGGTGCAGTCGATTGGGATGCGAAAACCAGCCTCGCCCACCTCGGCGATAGCGGCGACAACATGCTTTTCCTCAATATCCCGAGCAATGCCGCCTATGACGAGCAGATGGGGGATTACCTCGAGGCCATCGTCGAGACACTCTACGCGGCGACCGTGAAGTTCTCAGAGCTTGAGATCGATGCGCCGGAGCTTGCCCAGGTGAAGGAGTCCATGAAGCTCTTCGACGGCCAGTTCCGCGCGGATTTTGTCGGGCTGTATGGTGCGCTGGGAAATCTCTCGGACGGCCTCGGGCACGAGACTGCGGTGGTGATGGATCTCAAGGGTTCCATGCCGGCCATTCCCGGCTTCCCGCAGGCGTTCGTCGATGAGGCGAAGGCACCGCGTTTCACGATGATCTCGCCGGTGGCGGATCGCGGCAAGATCAAGGAATCCTGGAAGGAAATGGATACCCGCATGACATCCCTTCTGGCCAAGGTCAGCGAGATGACGAATGAGAAAATCCCGATGCAGAAGCCGATCAGCTCGGAAAAGGACGGCATGACCACATGGTTTTTCTCCATGCCGTTTTTCCAGGACGATTTCATGCCATCCGTGACGGTGAGCGACGAGTGGTTCTGCATGTCCACCTCAAAGACCCAGGCGCAGGATCTGATGATCAAGGCCGCGGACGGCGGGGCGGCCGGGAATGGCGCGGTGTTGCGGGTCAATTTCAGGGCGCTCGTGGACTATGCCGACGGGATGCTGGCGGTTCTCGACAAGAATTCCGCGGAAATTTTCACCGGGGAAGGCGAACGGGAATCCTTCAAAAGCGAAATGGAGGATATGAGAAAGTTCATCGACGCCTGCCGCGATTTCGACTCGATGAGCTGGAGAATCCGCAAGGAGGGCGGCTCGGTGCGCGGCTCCGTGCACTTCAAGGTCAACTGATCCGATCCTGGGGAACCCGCGCTGCGCCAGTTGGCGGGGTGCGGGTTTTCCCATTCCAAGACAAGCCATGGAGATCGAGCCGATAGGTCGCCTGAGGACTTGCTTCGGTGAGAAATTCGCAGTGCCGCGCCAGCCGGGGCTTTGTCCGGCTGCCTGGGGCGTTCTGGAGCTTTCCCCGGCATACCGCTCGGCGGAGGCGGTGCGCGGCCTGGACGGGTTCTCCCATGTCTGGCTGGTCTTCGGCTTCCACGGGACGGAGAGCGAGGGCTGGCATCCGACGGTGCGCCCGCCCAGGCTTGGCGGGAACGAGCGGGTGGGGGTTTTCGCAAGCCGCTCGACCTACAGGCCCAATGGCCTGGGGCTTTCGCTGGTGAAACTGGATCGCGTGGCGATGGTGCGCGAAGGTGGGCTGGAGCCTCCGGTGCTGCATTTTTCCGGGGTCGATCTGGTGGACGGGACGCCCATCTATGACATCAAGCCCTACCTGCCCTTCATCGAGGCGCTGCCGGATGCGTCCGTGGGATATGCCACGGAGCCGATACGGCGGGTGCCTGTGGAGCTTGAACTCTCGGCGGAAGCGGATTTCGCACTCCTCGACGGGCGCTCCCGGCAGGTGATACTCCAGGTTCTATCCCTCGATCCGCGCCCTGCGGCATCCCCGGAGGAAACGGGAAAAGCCCATGGAGCCAAGCTCTGCGGGGTGGATGTGAGGTTCCGTTTCCATGATGGGGTTTGCCGGATCACCGGGATTGATGGGATCCGTTAGGCATTCCGGTAGGATTCCCGCTTGCCTGCGGGGCGGGGCTTGCATACGGGGAGGGCGTATCCGGCGAGGCCTCTGCCCGCCGGATTTCACCCCAAAGACACATTATGGCCATTTCAAGAGCATTGCTTTCGGTTTCCGATAAAACGGGTTTGGTGGAGTTCGCACAAGGGCTCGCGGAAATGGGGGTTGAGCTGCTCTCGACCGGCGGCACCGCGAAGGCGCTGCGCGACGCAGGACTCACCGTCATCGACGTATCCGAATACACCGGCGCACCTGAACTCTTCGAGGGTCGCCTGAAAACCCTCCATCCCATGGTGCACGGCGGCCTGCTGCACCGCCGCGACGATCCACAGCACGTGGCCGATGCGGAAAAGCACGGCATCCCGCCCATCGATCTTGTGGTGGTGAACCTGTACCCCTTCGAGGAAACCGTCGCGAAGGAAGGTGTCACGCTTGCGGAGGCCATCGAGAACATCGACATCGGCGGGCCGTCGATGCTGCGCAGCGCGGCGAAGAACCATTCGCATGTCACCGTCGTGGTTTCCCCCGATGACTATCGGCTGGTGCTTGAGGAAATGCGCGGCAACGGCGGCGATACGACCAAGGGCTTGCGCGAGCAGCTTGCGGTGAAAGTGTTCCTGCGCACCTCCCAGTATGACGGGGCGATCACGAATTTCCTCGGCCAGTGCCGCCAGGGCACGGGCTGTTCCTTCACACTGAGCCTTCCGCTCGAGCAGGAGCTGCGCTACGGCGACAACCCGCACCAGAAATGCTCGCTATACGGGAATTTCGCATCCTGCTTCACCCAGCTCCAGGGCAAGGGGCTGAGCTACACGAACATCATCGACATCGAGGCCGCAGCTGACCTGATCCTGGATTTCGTCCGCCCCACCGTCGCCATCCTCAAGCATACGAACCCATGTGGTGTCGGCCAGGATGACGAGGATCTCCGCCTCGCGTGGAAGAAAGCCTTCGAGACGGACCGCCAGGCGCCCTTCGGCGGGGTGATCATCACCAACCGCCCGCTGACGCTGGAACTCGCCCGGATCATTTCGGAAATTTTCACCGATGTGATCATCGCCCCGGACTTCGAGCCAGATGCCCGCGCCCTTCTCCAGAAGAAGAAGAACCTGCGGCTGATGAAAATGAACGATGCCTACCTCTCCGCCAAGAAAGCTCCGGTGATCCGCTCCAGCCCGGGTGGCATCATGGTCATGGACCGAGACCACACCGCGCTTGGCCTGGATGACATGGAAAGCAAGGTCGTCACCAAGCGCCCTCCGACCCAGGAAGAGATCCGGGCGATGCGCTTCGGCTGGAGGATCGTGAAAAACGTGAAATCCAACGCCATCGTTTACGCCCATGCGGATCGCACGCTCGGTATCGGTGCCGGCCAGATGAGTCGCGTTGATTCCTCCCGCATCGCGATCTGGAAAGCCAAGGAGGCGGGGCTGGATCTCAAGGGATCCATCGTCGCCTCGGATGCCATGTTTCCCTTCGCGGACGGGCTGCAATCCGCGATCGACGCCGGTGCCACCGCCTGCATCCAGCCGGGTGGCTCGATGCGCGACGAGGAGGTCATCGCCGCCGCCGATGCAGCTGGAATGGCCATGGTCTTCACCGGCCACAGGCATTTCAGGCATTGAGGGTTGGGGGACGGCGAGCGGCTCCAGATTCAGGCCATCGGTTTCATTGCCGCCCCTGAAGTTTCTGCAGCGGGGAATGCAGTCGGCTCGCGAGGACAATGCTTAATGAGGGAGCCGAGGATGTCTGCGAGCCAGTCGAAGGGATCGTTGCCGGAGCGGCCTGGGGTGAAGGTCTGGTGCCATTCGTCCAGCGCGCCGATGACGGCGAAGAGCAGCAGTGGCAGAAGGATGCGTTGCCGGAGCGGGGCTTGCAGCCCTTTTCTCAGTATGACCCAGGTGGCGAAGGTGAAAGCACCTCCCATGAAGTATCCGAAATGCAGGATCTTATCGATATGGGGGATTTCCGGCCCGCCCTCGGGCATTGTTTTTGAAAACGACGAGAGGACGAAAAGCGCGGCAGCCCAGGTGATGAAGCCGGTGAGCCAGAGGCGGGGGCTGCCCAAGAGTTCAATTTTCAACATCCAAGGTTCGGGCAAGGGGAAATTTCTCGTCTCGGATTCCAAGGGGGATTTGGTTTCATCCCTTTGCTGGAGCTTGGTGGCCGGGAGCTATGGGTTCTTCATCTCGTCCTCCAGGCGCTCGGCGAGCCATTGCTTCATCATGGACTGGTAGTTGAGGAAGCGGGAGCGGGCGATGCGCTTGATGCGGGAGAGCATGCGTGGATCGAAGCGTAGGGTGATGGTGGTGGATTCGCGGGAGTCCGCCTCGTGTACGGAGCCTGCCATGAGCTTGGGGTCGAGCTCGTGGTTTTCCCAGAAGGCGTGCTCTTCGGCGTCGTCCTCGAACTCGGGGAGCTGGTCCCAGGATGTGATGGCTTTCATGGTGTTCAGCGGGTTTCGTTGTAGTTGCGGTCGTAGAAACGGCGCTCGGCATCGCTCATCTCGCGGGCGGAGATGACGCGGGCGATTTTTCCGTCGGTGGTGAAGGAAATGAAGAGGTGGCGATCCGCAACGGTACGTCCGAGTGCGTAGTAGCGGGAGGCTCCGTCGCCGCGGTCGTTGTCCGGGAGGAAGCGTATTGCGAAGGGATCCTCGAGGATTTCCTCAAGCTCCCCGGGCTTGATCTTGCGGAGGTCGAAGGGGGTGTCGATGAGGTCGAGTTCCATGATGAAGACTTTTAGATACCAGGGATCTGAATCCAGGGAGATGGCTAGATAGTGAGATGCGGGAGGATTTTGTCGAGTGCGGCGTTTGCTGTCAGTCCGTGGAGCCCGTGTAGGATCTCTGGCTTGCCGTGCTCGATGAATTCGTCCGGCCAGCCGATCCGCTCAACGTGTGTGGGTATGCCTGCGTCATGCAGGTGCTCGATGCAGGCGGCCCCGAAGCCGTTGGCCAGGACATGATCCTCGAAGGTGCAGACGACCTTGCAGGAGCGGGCAACCTTTTCGAGCAGGGCGGTGTCGAGGGGCTTGATGAAACGCGGGTTCACCAGCGATACGGAGAAGCCCTTCTCCTCAAGCAGCCTTTTGGTCTCCAAGGCCATCCCGAAGAATGTGCCGAGACCGATGAGGGCGACATCGGAGCCTTCCTGGATGAGCTCGCCTTTGCCCAGTTCGATGGGGGACGTCCTGTCATCGGCGGGTGTCCCGGCGATGATGCCGCGCGGGTAGCGGATTGCGGTGGGGCCGTCGTCGTATTTCGCCATCCATCTGAGCATGGCGGTGAACTCGGCCTCATCCTTGGGCTGCATGTGGATGATGTTGGGGATGTGCCGGAGATAGCCGATGTCGAATAGCCCGTGGTGGGTGGGGCCGTCGTCGCCGGAGAGTCCGCCGCGATCCATGCAGAGGCGGACAGGGAGGTTCTGGAGCGCGATGTCATGGATGATCATGTCATAGGCCCGCTGCATGAAGGTGGAATAGATTGCCAGGAAGGGGCGGAAGCCCTCGGTGGCGAGGCCGGCTGCGAAGAGGGCGGCGTGCTCCTCGGCGATGCCGACATCGAAGTAGCGGTCCGGGAGTTCCTTCTTGAACGTCTCCAGCTTCGTCCCGCCCGGCATGGCGGCGGTGATGGCGACGATCTTTGGGTCGTCGATGGCGAGGTCGGTGACGGTGCGGCCGAAGATGTCCGAGCAGGTCGGTGAGGAGACGGTATCGGTGGAGCCGTCCTCGATCTTGTAGGCACCAAGTCCGTGGAACTTGCCCGGGTTGTCGAGGGCGGGCTGGTAGCCGCGGCCCTTTTCCGTGATGATGTGGAGCACGGCAGGCTCGTTGAGCGTCTTGAGGTGCTCGAAGGTCTTGATGAGCAAAGGCAGGTTGTGCCCATCGATGGGGCCGAAGTAGCGGAGGCCGAACTTCTCGAAGAGGACGTTGGGGAAGATCAGGTTCTTCGCGCCTTCCTCGACGCGGTGGGCGATCTTGCGGACGGCCTTGCCAAGGACTTTCTCGACGAAATCGGCAGCGGTCGTGCGGACGGCGGAGTAGGTGGAGTGGGTCTGGAGGGCGTTGAAGTAGCGGGCGATGGCACCCACGTTCTTGTCGATGGACCATTCGTTGTCGTTGAGGACGACGATGAATTTCCTGGTGGTCTCGGCGATGTTGTTGAGCGCCTCAAGGGTGGGGCCGCAGGTGAAGGCGGCATCCCCGGCGACGGCGACGACGTGGTTATCCCCGCCGGCGAGATCGCGGGCTGCGGCCATGCCGAGGGCTGCGGAGAGGGCGGTGCCTGCGTGACCCGCGCCATAGGCATCGTGTGGGGACTCGGTGCGGAGGAGGAAGCCGTTGAGGCCTTTGTAGGTGCGGATGGAGTCGATTTCCGCCGCGCGTCCGGTGAGCATCTTGTGGACGTATCCCTGGTGGGAGACATCGAAGACGAATTTGTCCTGCGGCGTTGAGAAGACAGTGTGCATGGCGATGCTCAGCTCCACGACACCGAGGTTGGGGCCGAGGTGGCCGCCTGTCACCGAGAGGCAGCTGATGAGCTTTTCACGGATCTCCGCGGCCAGTGCCGTGAGTTCGCATTCGGAGAGCTTTTGCAGGTCCGCCGGGCTGTTGATGGATGCGAGCAGCTGGCTGTTGCCGCCGTTGGTTTCAGAAGAGGCTGATGTCATTGCTTTCGTCTGGGTCGCCGGAAATCCCGTCCGGGCTGTTCCCTGGAATCCCGGCGGAAGAGCCGCCATCGTCCGTTCCTTGTTCCCCGCGGTCTGCGAGGGTGATGAGTTCTATCCTGGCCTTCGCGGCGGAGAGGACGGACCCGCAGTGCTTGAGCAGGGCGGAACCTTCCTCGTAGCGGGCGACCAGTTCCTCAAGCGGGAGTTGCTCGCCTTCCATGGCCTCGACGATATCCTCCAGTTCCCCCATGGCTTCCTCAAAGGAGGGGCCGGTGGCTGCGGGGACATCGTTCTTTTTGCGGGCGGGCATGGGCTGTCTGGGGGCTTTTCCGCGGTTCACTCGGATTCCGCGGATTCCTCCGCGCTGCGGAGGGCGCGATCCGAGTAATAGACCATGTCCATTCCGACGAGGGTGGCGCGGTACGGGTAACGGCGGGTGATTTCCTGGATTTTCTGATCCTTGTCGTAGATGGAAAGCCCTGGAGGGTAGGTGGCGAGGAATACGCGCCCGTCCATAACCAGGGAGGTGAAATCCTTGTATTTGTTGGCGACTTCGGCGGCGTTGCCCGATCCGTGAGAGGAGGGGGAGATAAGGATGCCGGCGACAGGGGTGTCGAGGTCTGCGGCCATGCTTTCGATTTCCGCGAAATCGGTGCGCGAGGGGGGGAGCCAGACGCAAATGCGGTCGGCATACCATGCAACGGCCCAGGGCTGGTCGGAGAAGCAGATCTGCTTGTCGGTGAGCCAGTTGCTGAGGCCGAGGTTCAGTGCAGGGGCGTAGTAGGGAGGCCAGTGGGGGATGCCTCCGCGATCCCTCCTGTCCATGCCGATTCGCACTTTCTGCGGGAGGCTGATGAGCAGAGGCAGGCCGCAGATGACGATGATGGCGATATGATGCACGTTCCTGAGCATGGGGACGGTGATGACCGGGGTGAGCTTGCTCCACAGGATGGAGACGAAGGCCAGCCCGTAGGCCGTCATGATCGGGGCGAAGAGCAGGTGGGTCTGGTTGGGGTCGAGCTTTTCGGTGGAGATTCCGTAGATGGAGAGGCCGAGGGCGGAGACGGCGAACATGATGAGGATGGCCCAGCGGAAATTAGCGATGGAAGGGCGCTTGAAGGGGTGCATCAGAGAGATCAGGAATACCGGGGCGACGATGATTCCGCCGAGGAAGGGGATGATGCTGGTGGTCTGGAGCAGGGTGGTGCGGATGACGCTGGAGAGGATGCCGCTATCGAGGAGCGGGTATGACTCCAGGTCTTTCGAGCGCATGACGAAATCCTCGGTGCCGCCGCCGATGCCGTTGTATAGGTTGAGGAAAGCGGTGCCGAAGGGGGTGCCGGAGATGCCGGAGTTGCGCAGCATGACGAAGACCATGCCGATGAGCAGGGTGACAAGGACGGATGCGCCGACAATGCCGCGCGGCCTGAGGGCGACGGCCGCGAAGATGATGTAGCCGAGGGCGATCCAGACGGTGAGGTAATGGGTGAGGGCGAGAAGAGTGAAGAAAACGCCGGCGATGATGGCGGGGGCGAAGGGCAGGCGGCCTTCGCTGGCATCCTCCACGGCGCGGTAAACGAAGTAGATGGCGCAGGAGAAGAGCAGGAGCATGAGCATCTGCGGGAGTCCGCTGAGGGCGTAGTTCCAGAAGGTTTCGCACAGCAGCATCAGGATGGCGGTGACGCCGGCGATCTTGGGGTCGAAAATTCGGGACACCAGAAGGTAGCTGACGCCTATGGAAATGAGGAAACAGATGGTCGATACAGCCGCGATGACCCGGTCCAGGTCGAAAACCATTTGGTTCTCCCCCATCTTCCACTGCTTCGCGTCGTCCGCGCCGATGAGCTTGAGGACGGCTGCATTGAGCAGGGGGTTGAGCGGGGAGTGGTAGGTGTCCTGGAATCCGACGAAGGGGATGGGTGCGTTGTCCTTGTGTTCCTTTGCCTGTTGGTAGGCGATGGGGCGGATGAATTTTGTGGTGAAGCCGTTGCCGCGTGCGATTTCGCGCGCGATCTGCGCCTGATCCATGGCCTGCGGGGAGTTCAGGCCGCGGAAGAGGGTGAAAAGGTTTCCCATGGTGAGGATGATCAGGACCAGGAAGAAAAGGCTCCGGCGTATCAGGATGCCTGTGTCGAATTGGGTCTGTGATGTGCTCATGCGGATGGGGGGGATAGCCTAGCCGGGAGGAAAATCAAAGCCCTAGTTCCTTGATTTTTCTCTGGAGGGTGCGGCGGCTGATCCCCAGAAGTTCCGCCGCCTTGGTGCGGTTGTCGCCTGTTTCGGCGAGGGCCCTGCGTATCGTGCTGGCCTCCAGCGCCTGCAAATTCAGCTCGTCCGGGGCTGCTGGGGGGCTTTGTGCGGGTTTTTCCGCCGCGGGGTCATCCCGCTGGCGACCGTCCAGGAATGCGGGCAGGTGGGCGGGTGAGATGACGTCGTCGTTGCTCATGACCACGCCGTGCTCGATGGCGGTGCGTAGCTCGCGGACGTTTCCCGGCCACGGGTAGGAGACGAGCTTGTGGATCGCCGCATCGGTGAGCGGCTTGACCGGGCGCTGGTTTTCCTCGGCGAACTCCCGCAGGAAAGCCGCCGCCATCAGCACGATGTCCTCCGGCCTTTCCCGCAGGGCGGGCATGTGGATCGAAACCACGTTCAGGCGGAAAAAAAGATCCTCGCGGAATTTCCCCTCGTCCACGAGCTTGCGGAGGTTCCTGTTGGTGGCGGCAACGAGTCGGACATCGACCTTGATCGGTGTGTTCGAGCCGACCCGCTCGATGGATCGTTCGGAAAGGGCACGGAGAAGCTTCACCTGCGTCGCCGTGTCGATCTCGCCGATCTCATCGAGGAAAAGCGTGCCGCCGTCCGCCTGCTCGAAGCGGCCGATGCGTTTCTGCGCTGCACCCGTGAAGGAGCCCTTCTCGTGGCCGAAGAGTTCGGACTCGAGAAGCTGCGGGGAGAGGGCGGCGCAATTCACGATGACCAGCTTGGCGGCGGGGCGTCCGGAGAGGTGGTGGATCGCGTTGGCGACGAGTTCCTTGCCGGTGCCGGACTCGCCCTCGATAAGGACGGTGGCGCGGGTCGGCGCGACCTGCTCGATCATCTCTGTGACTCGCTTGATCTCCGGCGATTTCCCGATCAGCCGCGTCAGGCTGGCGTTCTTTTTGACCTGCCTGGTGAGCTGGACGTTCTCGGTTTCCAGGGTTCGGGAGCGGAGAGCGCGCTTCAGCAGCATCTCCACCTCGTCGATGTTGAGCGGCTTGGTGACGAAATGGAAGGCGCCCCTGCGCATGGCCTCGACGGCGGTATCGACCGAGCCGTAGGCGGTCATCATCAGGATCACCGGCGGCTCCGGGAGCCTGGAGGCGGCATCGATGAGATCCATGCCGGAATCCCCGCCGAGGCGCAGATCCGTCAGGAGCAGCTGGATGGGCTCGGTCTTGAGGATGGCCAGAGCCTCGCTGTTGCTGGAGGCGGCATAGACCTCGAAATCCTCGTCCAGCGCACTGCGCAGCCCTTCGCGGGTGGCGCGCTCGTCGTCAACGATGAGGAGTGTGGGGAGCATGGAGGAATAAGAACCGAAACTCTGAAAACTGAAACGCTGAAATCGAGGCTATGCGTCGATGGTGGGGGACGGGAGAAGGCGGGGGCTGGGGGCGGTGTGGGGGAGGTGGATGAGGATGCGGGTGCCCTGCTCCGGCTGGGACTGGATCTCGATCTCGCCGCCGTGTTCGCGGATGATGCGCCGGACGATGAGCAGGCCGAGGCCGGTGCCGGAGGATTTCGTGGTGCGGTATGGCTCGAAGAGGCTGCCCATCTGCTCCGGAGGGATGCCGGTGCCGTTGTCCGAGATGGAGATGAGGAAATCCGTTTCCGAGGAGCGGGTGCGGATCTCGATCAGGCCGCCCTTGCCGGGGATGGCTTGGTAGGCGTTGCGCAGGAGGTTGTAGAAAACCTGTTGGAACTGATCCGGATCGATGATCGCGGGGGGGAGCTTGTCGGATAGGTCGAGATCGACGGCGATGTTGCGGGCGGCGATTTCCGGCTCGAGCAGCTCCAGGGTCTGGTGGAGTACGGCGTTGAGGTCGCGCGGTTCGCGGCGCGGTGTGGTGGGGCGGACGGCGTGGAGGAACTGCCTGAGGATCGTATCGAGCCGCTGGATTTCCTGGCGTGCCGTGCCGAGATGCTCGTTGAGGCCTTTCCTATCCACGGCGGAAAGCTTGCGTATCTTCCTTTCGAGGAGCTGGAGATGGATGTCCAGGGAGTTGAGGGGGTTCCCTATCTCGTGGGCGACCCCGGCGGCGAGGAGGGTGAGGGCGTTGAGGCGTTCGGATTCTAGCGTTTCCTGGTTTTCGGCATGGGTGGATGTCGTGTCGCGGATGAGCATGACATGGCCGAGGGGTAGCTCGTGGTTCTTGGGGTCGTCGATGGGAGAGAGGTAGAAATTCAGGCGGCGGTGCTCCGGGTAAAAGATCTCGATGTCGCGCGAGACCGCCTGGTTCGCCGTGCCGAGGGAGAGGTTTTCGATACCACGGATTTTCGATGAAATCTTCTCCCCGAGCGAGTTGGAGGCATCCAGCCCGAAGAACTGGCAGGCGGCGCGGTTCACGAACATGATCTTGCCCTCCGGATCGAGGATGATGATCCCCTCCTGCAAGGCCTCGAACACGTTCTCAAGGAAACCCTTTTCCTGGATCAGCCGGGTGACGATCTGCTGGATCTCTCCCGGCTCCACCCTGTCGATCCGTGCCACGAGTTTTTCTAGGAAACCTGATTTCACCGGCGCGAAGATGGGGCATTCGATGGGGAAAGCCCATACTAAAACATGCGGCGTCCCATCCGGGCAATCAGGCCGGGGAGGGGGATCGTTCGCGGTAGGTCACGTATCCCGGAAGAATGGACGCGGGCGGACGGATCATCGGGTTCGCCCCGTGTTGCTCCCATCGCCATACCCGTCGCTGGAGTGGGCGGCAGGGCACATAGATTTGCCTTGGCGCGGTGATGTTGGGAGATATCCTGCGAACGACAAATAAGACCGGCGGAATGACAAGGCAAACCTTCCACAGGCACCCATGACCCGGGGAGGAATCACCCAGCCCCGCACCCAAAGAAAACCCGAAGATTCCGTCCCGATTTGGGTGCGCAAACCACGTCCGCCGATAATCGCCCGGCACCTTGAGCAGGATTTCACACCAGTCCCAAAATGATCCAACCAAAGCACGTTTTCCGACTTTTCCTGATCCTGGCCGTTGCGGCCGGCGCTGTGTTCCTTGGGGACACCCGCTTTCCGGCCCCTCCAGATGCCCTCGAACAGGCAGCCGCTGGCAACGGCAGAAACGACCGGCCGGCGCGTGCGATCCCGCGAATCGATGCAATCAGCACTCCGGCGATGGGCAGGCCCAGATCCGATGCCACCTTCCGATTCGTCCCATCGGCCGACCCTTCCCTCAGGATCTTGCTGGATCAAGAATTCCCGCCACCGGACGGCGATGTTTCATCCGATGTCTTGGCGGGCGCGATCCGCAGGGTGCTTTCGGAGGCATGGCTCGACCCGGAGGACAAGGCGATCCGCCGCCGCATCCGCATCGTCGAGACGGATTTCAAATATCCATTGCTTCGCCTTGAGGAGGAGGTTTCGCAAAACCCCGAAACCTCGCGCCTTGAGGGGACCCTGCGCACCGCATCCGTGGCCGATCACCTGATGGTGGCTCCCAAGGACGGACAGGATCCGCAGGCCGTGGCGGAAGCCCTCAGCGAACAAGGCTTTCAAATCCGCCGATCGGGAACGGACGGGCCGCTGATCGTAGCGATCCCCGGCAGCGATGCCGCCACTGCGCAGCTGGATGCCATCGAGCGGCTTGGTGCCCTGGATGAGTTCATCGACTTCGCTGAGCCCGACTATCTGCTGTTTCCAAGCACGGCACCCAACGACCCGATGTATCAGGAGGGTCGCCAGTGGGCTCTCGAAAACAAGGTGACCCGCTCCGACAGCCTGCCCGATGCGGACATCGATGCAGAGCTGGGGTGGTCTGTCAGAAACTCCGCCCCGGGCATCAAGGTGGCCGTTCTTGACACCGGCGTGCGCTACACCCATGAGGATCTCGCCAACCGCATGTGGCAGGACGGTTTCGGGAGCTTCGGCCATGACTTTTACGATAACGATACCGATCCGATGGACATCGACGGGCACGGCACCCACTGCGCAGGCATCATAGGCGCGCAAGGGAACAACGGCTTGGGCATATCGGGTGTCGCATGGGATGTGGATCTCATGGCCGTCCGTTTCATCGGCCCGATAGGGGGGACTACCTCGGACGCGATCCGGTCCATCAATTACGCCCGCCTCAACGGTGCCGATATCATCAGTGCGAGCTGGGGCGGCAGCGGATATTCGCGGGGGCTGCTGGCCGCGATCGAGGCCTGTTATGGAGCCGACATCCCAGTTGTGGTTGCCGCCGGCAACGAGCGCTGGGACGTCGATGCGAAACCGCAATACCCTGCCAGCTATCCGACGCCGAACATCGTCTCGGTGGCCGCCACAAACCGCACGGACATCCTGACGGCGTTCTCGAACTACGGGTTCACAGCCATCGACCTGGCCGCACCCGGGGAGGACATCCTGTCCTGCGGGATCGGCTCCGATTCCGATTACCGGCTCCTGAGCGGGACGTCCGCCGCCACCCCGCACGTCGCCGGCGCGCTTGCCCTTGCCAAGGCGAATTTCGGTGCCGAGCCGGTCGATAACCTCATCATCAGGCTGCTCCGCTCGGTTGACCGTAGCTCCGGGCTGGAAGGCAAGGTCGCCTACGGAGGGAGGCTGAACCTGAACCAGCTTCTCCTCAGCACCTCCAACGGCTACGACCTCGATTTTTTCAACACCCCCTTCGTTTTCAGATACTGCAGCGGCTACTGGTGCCGATCCAACGGAAGCATGACGCGCGAGGCGGACGAGGACAACTACTCACCCAACACCGGCCAGCGCGCGCCTGGTTCCAGTGGGACCGCCCATGGCGACGGGCTGCTGCGGTTCGGCGGCTCGATGAGCCGGGAGGATGTCTCCGTGGTCGCCTTCGAGGGCACCATCCGGAACAGCCTGCGGCGGATCAAGGACAACTTCGCCCAGCGCCCCACACGGGTCAGCGACCTGTTTTTTTATGTGGAGAAAGGCAAAACCTACACATTCTCGGTCGATAGCCGCTCTTCCGTCAACCAGATCGCCGCGGCGTCTTTCAATTTCACGCCCGGCAACGACATGTTCTCCCAGGCTTTCGTGATACCCGGCGACGAAACTTTCCAGGTCGGCGGAAGCAACTGCTCCGCCACCATCGAGCCCTTCGAGAGATTGCTCCCTAACCAGGGGCTGGTCCAGCAGGCATCCGTGTGGTGGAAATGGACTCCGCCGGTCTCAGGGCAGTATGTAATCTCCACCTTCGGCAGCAACTTCGACACCCTGCTGGGAATGTACGCGGTCAACGCCGGCGTCTTCCAGCCCATCGGATTCAATGATTCACGGAGCCCTACCGACGACACCTCCCGCCTTGAGGTGCCGCTTGAGGGAGGGAAGGAATACCACATCGTTGTCGCAAGCTACCACAAGGACACGGTCGGTGACATTGTGCTCTCCGGCTTCCCCAAGGGGCAGATCCGTTTCCTCCAGCAACCCAAGGCCCAGTTGGTGCGGTTCGGCGATTCCTTCCAGCTCAGCGTCCTCACAGACACCAGCAACGAGGCCAGCTACCAGTGGTTCGGCCCCAATGGTTCGCTTGCAGGTGCGGGCAATAAATCACGAGTCGATATCCCGAATGCCGGGGCTGGCGACATGGGCGACTACTACGTCGTGGTGCGGGACGGTGAAGCCGTGGGCCAAAGCGATACGGTGGCGATCACCCAGCTTGCGCTGCCTCCCAGGTTTCTCTTTTCGCCGCAGGACGTATCCGTCCTGAACGGGACGGATATCCAGCTTTTTGCCAAAACGGATGGCCTCCCGCCCATCAGCCTCCGCTGGTTCAAGGATGGGACGGAAGTCCAGACCGGGCATCTGCTCACCTTGCCGAATGCGTCCCCTGCGGACTCGGGCATCTATTATGTGGAAGCGACCGACGCGGTCGGCATGGCGCGCAGCCATCCCTTCCAGGTCCAAGTCTCGGCAAGCGGCTTCGGAAATTTCATCTACCGCAGCCCGGGGCTGCCCAGGGGTCTCACCGGCATGAAATTCATCAACGGCCGGCACATGGGCTTCGGACAACAGGGGCTGTTGCTGCTCTCACCCAACGGGCTGACATGGGAGAACCCGACTTTCCCGGCCGGTTTCGACGAACTGACGGACATCGCCTACGAGCCGTCCCTCGGACTCTACGTCCTTGTCGGCAAGGACATTTTCGACAAGGCGAAGAGCGCGGTCTCGCTGGATGGGCGGAACTGGACGGGAAATCCCAGCCCACTGCCCGATTTCAGCCTGATCGATAAGATCGTCGCGGGGAACGGCGCGTTCGTCGGTTACGCGGACTGGCTGCCAAACAAGGTCTATCGCTCAACAAACGGCGTTGACTGGACAACCCACACCTACACCGCCGCCGGAAGCGGCAACTCGAAGAGGCTCGAAAACATCGTTTTCTTCGGCGGGGAATTCATAGGAGGCGGGCGCGGTGTGATCTACCGCTCCGCGGACGGGATCAACTGGACCGAGCACCCCACCCCGAACGATGGGGCGCTGCATGTCCTCGGCAACCAGCTCATCACCTTCACCGGATCTCCGGCTGCCGTATCGACAAGCACGGACGGCACCAGCTGGACGGCACCCGTCCCCTGCATCAATCCTCCCTCGAATCTGGCGAAGATTTCATCCAACGGATCGAGGCTCTACTTCGCGCTTGGCACAACCGTGGCAAGCTCCCCGGATGGCGTCAACTGGGACAGCCTGGGCTACGACTTCGATGCAACCGCGATGACCCAGTCCTCGATTTCCATGTCCACCATATCGGGCCCGGAGGGGAATCTGGTGGCGAGCGGCCCCACCACCGTGCTGCACGGCCCGGATCACCGGCGGCTCTCCAGGGTGAACGCCCAGCCGGTGCTGGCGATGCCACCGATCACGAAAATCTTCGGCAATACGGTCTACCAGCTCGATGACAGGACCAACCAGGTGGTCTATTCGAACGATCTCCGTTCATGGCGCCGCCATACGATCGTGGACTCCTTCGAAGGCGATAGCCTCGTCAGCAACCAGGGCCGATACTACGCGCTGAGCAACCCCACCGTCAGCGCGGCAACCAACCTTGTCTCAGGCCATTCCCCGCTGGCGCTATCCATACACCCGAACGGAACACACATTCCCACAATCAAGATCCTCCGGACATGGAATAACCAGATCTACGGCTGTAACGACGACCAGGTTTTCCGGCTGGATGGAAATTCAAATTGGCAACCCGTCTTCACCCTGCCGAAGGTCAACGCCGCCGACAAGATCCGCGGCATGAAAACGGTAGGCCGCGGGATCATGGTATGGTCCGCCGAGAGGAAAATCCATGTCTCCCTCAACGGCACCTCATGGTCGCTGCTGGCCATCACCGCCGATAGCGAGCACCCCACCTTGGCGAACCGTTTCAGCGGCCCCTCCTTCTGCGAGCACGGCTCGAAGGTGTATCTCTATGTGGCAGGGACGAACAGCCTCTTCGTCGCTAGCACGGGCTTCACCTTTGTCGCTCAGCAGAACCTCAATCCCTTTGCACGGCTGACCTCGGTGCCGGAAGGATTGCTCGGCATCGAGGGAGACATCGGTTGGTTTTCCTCCGATGGCGGCAGCACCTGGCAGCAGTTCACCTTGCCTTACAGCACAAGTTTCCTCCACAACTACAATGGCACCCTGCTTGCCTCCTCGCAGAGAGGCATCTACCAGGCGGGCTCCCCTGCATCATCCGCACCCATCAACACCGTCTCGAACCTGGGCGAACTCCAGTCGGTTTCCTCCGGATCCAGGCTGCCGCTGGAATATTCGGCGCTCGATCCGGAGGATCGTTTCAATCGCGTCGAGTTTTACCTCAACGGCAACCTCGTCGGCCAATCGAACAGTCCCGCCGGGCTGAACGATCTCAACTTCGGCGGCGCAGGGCGACAGGTCGTCGAGATGCGTTCATACGACCTGGACGGACAGGTCACTTCCGATTTCTGGCAGGTGAACGTAACCACGAACCTGCCCGACAAAATCGTCGATACGCTGGTGGTCACGCCGTCCGCGTTCAGGGCCTCGGTCATGGATCACAGGCTGCAGATCGGCATCGAACAGACACTCCACTCCCTGTCGCCGGAAGGTTGGCTGGCGAGGGGCTTGCCGTTTTCCACCGCAGGCAAGGATTTCGTGTCCAACTCCGATGTCATCATCGCCGTGGGAGCCAACTATGGGGCGAACTTCATCAGCTCCGACGGCATCACATGGCGCGGGCTGGATTTCATCGCCCAATCCATCGGATACGAGGATGGCTGGTTCATCGCGAGGCAATATCGCGGGCCGGGGATGAGCTCGCATGTCGGCCTCGCCCTGTCCAGGGACGGGGTTTCCTGGAATACGGCCAACACCGGGACTCTCGCCGCCGCCGCAGGGAACGGGGTCGTCGTCGCCCTGCAGGGCACCGGCTTCTCGCCCTCGACGGTCAAGGTCTCCGCAGATGGCGACACCTGGACCACCTATGACAATTTCGACCTGAAGACACTCGCCTTCGACTCGGGATTTTTCTTCGGGATCGGGAACCAGAGCATACGGCGCAGCTTGGACGGGAAATCCTGGGTCAACCTTACGCCAGCGCTCGGTGTGGGCGAGACCATACTGAACATCGATTTCGCGGGGGGGTGGCAGTACCTGCACACACAGATTGGCAGCATCTATTTCCTGTGGATCAGCAAGGACAACGGGATGACCTGGGAAAAGCAGGCGGGGGCACCGCTCATCCCGCGCCAGGTTTCCTTCGGGAACGGCCTGTGGTTCTGCGTTGCATCGGATGGCCTCTATTCTTCCACCGATGGCAGCACGTGGAGAACCAGCATCCCGCTTGCCGAGATCACCAACGGGAAGCTTCCTGTCTCACGAACCCGCGGCGTCCGGTTCCATACCCATGAAAACGGGGTGTCGCTGCTTCTCGGCAACGGGATCTGGACCACCCAGGACGGACTGTCATGGGCCCTCACCGAGGCACCGCAGGCAGCCCAATCGCCGGGAATGCTGACCGAGCCCCTCGTTCTCGCGGCGACCACCCGTCGCACGATATTGCAAAACAGGGTGCTCGTTTCCCAGGACGGGGCGACATGGAAACAATGCCCGCTGACCGTCACGGCGGGCAAGACTCCCAGGCTGCTTGCGCTCCACAACGGCAAGCTCCTGGTTTACGCCTTCGCCAACAACGGCGCGGCGGAGCTTTGGCAGTCATCCGATGGGCTGGGCTTCACCCAAACCGCCCTGAACATGCCCATCGTCTTCACGGCACTCAAGCATGACGGCACCCGCTTCTTCGCCAGCGGCAACCTGCTCGGGTCATTCACCCCAGCCTACTTCACCTCCAGCGATGGAGTGAACTGGTCCACCGTCACTCCGCCGGGCGGCGGTTCGGCCGATCTGTTAGGCGGCACATATGTCGTGCTCGCCGCGAGGATCGCCGGCAACCCCGGGCGGCAGGACATCCATCATTCCACGGATGGTGTCACCTGGCAGACCAGAACGCTGACAAATGGAAACCTCGATAGCATGAGCCATGGCAACGGTGTGTTCCTTTTCTCACAGTCCAACACCCTTTGGACAGGCACCACGATCACAAACCTTGCCTTGCTGCCTAGCAGCGTCTCCCCCTTCCAAGGCAAGCTCTCTTTCGCGCAAGGGCAGTTTTATCTGATGACCCCTCAGGGCATCTGGAAGTCAGCGCTGGGCCAGTCATGGGAGCAGGTCTACTCCGCGCTGACCGGCAGTCTGGAGGTTACCGCCGATACGGCATATATCCGGGAGACCTCCAGCCTCAGGCCATTGCTAGCACCCGACCTGCAGCTTGTCTCAACTGCGAGCGGCCCGGCCAATCTCGCCGTCGGCGATGCGATCCCCGCAACCGTGAGGCTCCGCAATGTCGGTCGCGCACCGATCCCTGCAGGGACAAGCGTGCGCTTCGCGGCCGTCCTCTCACGCGATGGGTTCCATGGGAACGGAGACGATATTTTTGCGGGAAACGCAGAGGCCGCCATCCCGGCAGAAATGCCTGTCGGCGGTTCGGTGGATGTCGCCCTCGACTTCCGTGTTCCCGCATTGGATGCAGGCGGACAATTTTCCCTGATCGTCACCGCGGATCCTGCGCTGGCCGAAATGACCCGCTCCAACAATGCCGCCATGACGGAAGCCGATGCCATTGCCGTGGATGAGTTCATCCTCGACATGACTCAGAGCGGCAATGGCGAGGTGGCCCAGGATTTCTCCGCCCTGCGCTACGCGAACGGAACACTCGTCACCCTCAGCGCTAGGGCAGGAAAAGGCACGGGCTTCGGCGGATGGTCCGGATCCACGGTCAGCCCCTTGAGCAACATCTCGGTGATGATGAACCAGGACCGGACGCTGACGGCCAATTTTGTCGCCACCGCCAGCCTTCAACTCACCATCAGGGGAGGCGGCACCGTCGATGGCTGGGCATCTCCAGGCAGCTACCTGATCGGCCAAACGGCCAACCTGACCGCGCTGCCCAACCCGGGCTGGGAATTCGCCGGCTGGGCCGATGGCTCCACCTCAACGAATTCCGTCCTCAACCTAGTGGTCAACGGCAACACCGGCCTCACCGCCATTTTCCGCCAAACCATGGCCGGGTGGAAATCGGTTCATTTCACGGCGGGGGACCTGAATGATACCACGGTATCCGGAGATCTTGTGGATGCGGATCTGGACGGAGTGCCGAACTGGCAGGAATATCTCCACGGCTCCAATCCCAAGGACGCACGCTCCAGAGGGGTGGTTCAGCTGGGGCTTGACGGTGGTTTCCTCCAGATGATCTATACCCGTAACACCGGCATCAGCCTTCCCCACCTTATCGCCTGCAACGGTTCCCGCGATCTTGCGGATTGGAACGCTGCGGATCTGGAAGAGCGGATTCTCAGCACCGAAGACGGCATTGAGACCGTCGAAGCCCGCATCCCCTCCACCGGCCCCGGCAAGGGACAAGGCTTCCTGAGGATCAGGTATGCGCGCCCCTGACCGCATGAATGTTGCTCCGGATGAAGATTCGGCAAGGCGCTGGTGGGGCGAACTCCACAGGTTTTCCGATCTTCCGCACCGCAATTCGAGGTGATTGCCTTCGCAAGCGCTGTAGCGGTGGGAAAGCCGAGTTTACAATTCGGCCACCTGCATGGACTATGAAAAGCGTCATGAGGATACTCGGCATCTCGGCATTCTACCACGACTCCGCCGCTGCCCTTGTGGTGGACGGGGAAATCGTGGCCGCCGCACAGGAGGAGCGCTTTACCCGGAAGAAACACGATGCCGCATTTCCGACCAACGCCATCGCCTGCTGCCTGGCGGAGGGAGGGACATCCCTGGACGGGATCGACTACGTGGTGTTTTACGAGAAGCCCCTGTTGAAATTCGATCGCCTTGTCGAAACCTACCTGGCGTTTGTCCCCCGTGGATTCGCAAGCTTCCGCCGGGCGATCCCGGCACTGGTGAAAGAGAAGCTCTTTCTCAGGCGGGAGATACTGAAGGGATTGGGAACAGTCAACGGCGGCGAGTTCAAAGGGCATCTCGCCTTCACGAACCACCATGAGTCCCATGCCGCCAGCGCCTTTTTTCCCAGTCCGTTCGGGGAGGCGGCCATCCTCTGCGCGGACGGTGTGGGCGAGTGGACCACCACATCCATTCAGTCCGGTACGGGAAATCGCATCGAATCGCTCACCTCCCAGAATTTCCCCCACTCGCTGGGGCTTCTCTACTCCGCCTTCACCTATTACACCGGCTTCAAGGTCAACAGCGGGGAATACAAGCTCATGGGTCTGGCTCCCTACGGTGAGCCGGTTTTTGCGGATCGCATTCTCGAACACCTCATCGACCTGAAAGTGGACGGCTCGTACCGGCTTGACCTAAGTTACTTCGATTATTGCACCGGCCTGAGGATGACGGGACGGAAATTCCACCGCCTCTTCGGCCACCCGCCGAGGAAACCCGAGTCCGCACTCAGCCAGTTCCACATGGACATCGCCGCCAGCATCCAGGCGGTCACGGAAAAAGCCATGCTCGCCATGGCCAACGAAGCCCACCGCCGGACGAAATCCCCGAACCTATGCCTCGCGGGAGGCGTGGCGCTCAATTGCGTGGCCAACGGGAAAATTCTCCGCGAATCACCCTTCGAGAACATCTGGATCCAGCCAGCGGCCGGGGACGCAGGCGGAGCCCTGGGCGCAGCGCTGTTCGTCTGGCACCAGCTCCTTGAAAACCCCCGCTCCGCCTCGCCGACGGACCGGCAGAAGGGCTCATTGCTCGGGCCGGCATTTTCCGACGGGGAAATCGCCGGTTTCCTGGATGGCAAAGGAGCCGTTTTTTCAACCGCCGGAAGCGAGCGGGAGCTCGCCGAACGCACCGCCCGCCTGCTCGCGGAGGGCAAAGTCGTCGGATGGTTCCAGGGTCGCATGGAATTCGGCCCGCGGGCACTCGGGGGGCGCAGCATCCTCGGCGACCCGCGGTCGCCGGAAATGCAGAGAACGCTGAACCTCAAGATCAAGTTCCGCGAATCCTTCCGCCCCTTTGCGCCAAGCGTCCTATCGGAAAAAGCCCACAAGTGGTTTGATCTGAGGGAAGGCGAGAACAGCCCCTACATGCTGTTGGTGGCGGGTGTGAAAGATTGCCATCGCAGCGGGGATTCGACGAAACTCCGGGAGGTCGGCGGTTTCGGGAAACTCGGGATCCAACGCTCTACGGTGCAGGCGATCACCCATGTGGATTTTTCCGCCCGCGTCCAGACGGTTGATGAAGGCAGGAACCCCATTTATCACCTGCTTTTGACCGAGTTCGAGGCCATCACCGGTTGCCCCATGCTCATCAACACCAGCTTCAACGTGCGCGGCGAGCCCATCGTCTGCAGCCCTGAGGATGCATACGCCTGCTTCATGGCCACCGGCATGGATGTGCTTGTCCTTGGGCCTCATATCCTGCTGAAAGGCGACCAAGCGGAGGGCGCGGCGACCCGCAATCGGGTAGGGCATTTGGCGAAATTTGAACTGGACTAGGTGAAGGCGCCAGCCCTCTCTCTACATAGCTTCCCGATGGAAAAACCCGATTGGAACCCCGACAACAAGAAGCTCCGTGAATTCGGCTGGTTCAGCCTCGCCGGTTTCGGACTGATGGGCCTTGTGTTCGGATGGCGGTTCGGTTGGATCAAGGACGGCGATTGGCTCTTCCCTGGGATTTTCTGGGGCATGGGGCTTCTCTCGGCGATTCTGGCACTGGTTGCGCCGCTCCTGCTGAAGCCGACATACTGGCTCATGACGGCGCTTTCCGCCATCCTCGGGCCAATCGTTGCCACGCTTGTCCTGGGAATCCTGTTTTCCCTCGTTTTCCTGCCAATCGGAGTGATTTTTTCCCTTCGGGGACGCGACGCTCTGCGGCTCAGTCTGAATCGCAAGGCTGTGTCCTACTGGCTCCCGGCGGATATGCCCCACGAGCCGAAACGCTACCTCCACCAGCACTAGCACCCCGAAAGCATGTCCAAGCCCACCAACGAATTCGAAAAGGCAGCCGAGGGCGGCGAGGGCGAAAAGGGAATCCTGCGCGAATTCCTCTCCTTCCTCGGCGAAAACAAGAAATGGTGGTTGGCTCCCATCCTGATCGTCCTGCTTCTATTCGGACTCCTGATCATCCTTGGAGGAACCGGGGCGGCGCCATTCATCTACACGCTTTTCTGAAGGAATCCCTCATCAATCGTGGAGCCTGGCGTTTCTCCCGCCAGTTCACCTCTTCACCGCGCCGATGCTCTCGCCCTCAACGAACTCGGCCGCGGTATCCGTCTTGCTCCCATCGTCCTTGCCATCAGCAAAGTTGCTCTCCCACTGCACGATCCTGCGCACCAACTGACGGGAGTGCCAGCGGATGTGGGAAACCATCGGCTTGCTCCGCGAGAAGGCCGCGTTGGGGTCGAGGCAGATCATCGAGACGTCCTGCAGCGGGAACCGAGGCATTCGAGGAAAACGTCAATGGTTTCCTCCCGGTGCGGGAGGCGGTAGGCGGACTTAATCCGGTTAGCCTCCAGCACGGCCGATGACTGCGGGGCGAATTGCGGAATGTGTCCCGCTTCCTCCATCTCGTGCACCAGCCCCACCATGGGATTCGGAGCCATGTCGATCTTGTCAAACAATAGGATCGCCACGCGCAGCGTGATCTTGCGATACGGGTGAGAGTAGGTTCGTTGCGATTGCGATCTATCTGAAACCGTCTCATTCGGCCCGGGAATGTCTCACCATTCCGGCAGGAAGGTTCCGGATGCGGACTGAATACGGAATCGGTCGGGGAAGTTTTTGGAGCGGATGACCAGGGTGTGGATGCCGGCGGGGGAGAGTTGTGGGCCGGATTCGGCGGGTTTGCCGTTGATCCAGAAGCCGGTGGCTTTGAAGTTCTCGGGGAAGGTGATGGTGAGGGCGTTTGGCTCGGTGAGCTGGATTTTGGTGGCGATGAGTGGGTTCTTGGTGCTTGCGAGATCTTGGGCGAGGAGGCTGCCGTTGACGGTGGCGTTGATGGGCATCCAAGGGAGTTTAGGATCGCCTTGGGTGGCGGCGTTGGTGTTTTCCGGTGTGGCGGAGAGGATGGCGTAAACCTTGGGTGCCTTGCTGTCGCTGGCGGAGAATTCGCCGGGTTTGCCGAGGCTGGAGAGGAACTTGAAGAGGTCGTCGGTTTCCTGCGGGGTGAGGGAGCCGATGAGGTTGCCGGGCATGAGGCTGCCGGCGTCGGTTTTGGAGGCGATCATGGCATCGGCGAGGGTGATCTCCGCGCCGGAGCCGTCGCGGATGACGGAAGAGCCGCCGGAGCTGCGGATGAGCTGGCCGGTGATGGATTTGCCGTCCTTGGTCTGGATGATGACCGAGTGGTAGCCTTCCTTGATTTTCGCGCCGGGATTCACGACGGATTCGATGAGGTAATCCATGGGCGCGCTGGCGCCGATCGAGGTCATGTCGGGGCCGACCTTGCCGCCAGCGCCTCCGATGGCGTGGCAGGCGGTGCAGGCGAGGGCGGGGCGGCGGTAGATGAGTTCGCCGCGCCGGGCGTCGCCTTTTTCCGCGGCGCTCTTGGCCATGGCGGGGATGTCGTGCGTTTGCGAGGCGGAGGCTCCGGCCTGGGTGCGGAGCAGGGCGAGGAGGGCGTCGTGCTCGGCGATTTCCGGGATGTGCTGGAGGGTCAGGGCGGCGATTTCCGGGGGGAGGGGTTTGGCTTTCAAGGTCTCGGCGAGCTGCTTGGAGAGGCCGGAGGCGGTGAGGGCTTTCTGCCAGAAATCGCGGGATGCCTGTGGATCGGAAAGGGTGGCCGCGATGGATGTGATGAGCGGCAGGGAGGCCTCGCGGTGGTGGCGGGTGAGCGCGAGGGCGGCGAGGCTGCGGGCGGATGGATTGGCATCGGCGGCGAGCTTCGTCAGGATGTCGCGGGCGGGTGGCGAGGGGAAATTGCCGAGGGCGGCGATGATCTTTCCGACGGTTGCATCGGGGAGTTTGTTGCCGGTGGAGATGGTGGAAATGAGCGAGGGGAGCAGGCGTCCATCGGCGAGCGCTCCGGCCAGTTCGATGGCGGCAGGGTCGGCGCGGGTGACGAAGGGAGCGAGCTTGGAAACGTCCGATTTGGGTTTCACCTGGCGCTCGGAAATGGCGGTGACGATGCCTTTGAAGGCGGCGGTGGTCGTCGTTTCGTCGAAGCCGCCAGTGACCGCTTGGTCGAAGATTTTCGTGATGATCGCGGCATCCCCGTTCTTTATGCCGAGCTGGAGCCACGGGCCGCTGCCATCCTTCGGAAGGGTCTCAGGGAAGGCGCGGGCGAGGGCATTATTGCTTTTCTCCGGGGGCAAATTGGCGAGGACGAATTGGTTTTTTTCAGCGTCCACCGTGCCGCTCTGGGTGTGCGCATAAACCAACCACTCCTCGCCATGCGACTGGACGCCGAGCCAGAGGGCGTAGTCGATGAAGCGGTCGCGGGGTTGTTTCAATGCATCGAGGGCGATATCGAGAGGGTTGGGAACAAGGGAACCGGCGAGGGCGCGGATGGTTTCGAGGCGGACGCGCGGGGAGGGATCGGCGATGGATTTTCGGAAAGCGGCGCTGAGGGCTTCGGGCTTGATGCGGTGGTTCGGATCGACGAGCAGGCGGACGGCGGCGGCGCGGATTTCCGGGGTTTCGCTGGCGAGGGAGAAGGCTATTCCGGCGGGGATGGCATCGCTGGATTTGCCGAAACGGCTTGCGAGGATACGGGAGGCGTTGAGGGCGGCGACGCCATCGGTTTTCGATGCGCTTTCGAGGGCTGCTTCAAGGCCGGGGGAGGCGCTTTCGTAGAGGGCGGCGGTGGCCTGGTCGCGGTCGTAGCGGTTCGCGCTGCCGAGGGCGGCGACGAGTTCGGTTCCGGGGAGCTTCGTGAAATCGCGTTTTGTTAGAAGCGGGCTGTCCTTTTTCGCGACCCTCCAGATGCGGCCGTGCTCACGGTCGCGGCGGGGATCGCGGAAATCAACCTCGCCGTGGTTGATGATGGGGTTGGCCCAATCGGCGATGTAGAGCGCGCCGTCGGGGCCGATTTTCACGTCGATGGGGCGGAAGTTGGCGCTGTCGGTGTGGAGCAGATCGCCGAGCCGTTGGGTGACGTAGCCCGCGCCTTCATCGGTGATGGAGAAGCGCACGACCCTGTGGGCTCGGAAGTCGCAGGTGATCATGTTGCCCTGCCAGTCTGCGGGGAAATGGGCGGACTCGATGATCTCGAGGCCGCAGAATTTCGGATGGCCGCCCGGGCTGACACCGCCGAGGGCTTTTTTCGCACCGGCGAAGGCTTCGTAGGTCGCGCCGGGCATGCCCCAGTTGATGCCGGTGCCGCCCGCTCCGTCGGTGAGGAAGGACTGGCCGTATTTGTCGAACTGGTGGCCCCATGCGTTCCAGAAGCCGAAGTATGTTGGTTTCAGTTCCATCTTGCGCGGATCGAAGCGGAAGATCCCGCCGCTTTTCAGCCGGACGATACCGTGGGGCGTTTCCACATCGGAGCGGGTGTAGATGCTCTGGTTCATCCAGATCCGGCCGTCGGGGCCGCGGCGCAAGGTGTGGAGGTTGTGGTGAGTGTCCTCGGTGCCGAAGCCGCTGAGCTCGCGGGTTTTAACATCGGCTTTGCCATCGCCATCGGTGTCCTCGAAATGGAGGAGGTCGGTGGATTGGGCGACATAGACGCCGCCGTCCGCGGGGAGCAATCCGGTGGGCATGAGCATGCCATCGGCGAAGACGGTCGATTTGTCGGCCTTGCCGTCGCCGGTGGTGTCCTCGAGTATGATGACCTTGTCATCGGGTGTTTGGCCAACCTCGATCTGCGGGTAGGAAAGGCAGCTCGTGACCCACAGCCGTCCTTGCGGATCGAAGTTCATCTGGGTGGGTTTGTGGAACAGCGGGTTCTCCGCCCAGAGCGTGACCTCGAAGCCGTCCGCGACGGTGAACTTCGGATGTTCCTGGATCGTTTTCTTGGCAAATTTCGATTCCGTGCGCGGCTCTTGCATCGGGACGATCACGCCGTTGGAAAGATCGCGCATCTTCGCGATGGCGGCGTCCTCCTCCGCGATGAGGGCGTCGAACTGGGGGATTTCGCCCGCGTTGCGGCCTTGCTCGCGTTTCCGGAAACCGAAGATGTAGGCCATGTTCGCGGGGCGTGAGCGATGGAAAAACCATTCGTTCTTTTTGAGTATATGTTGGCGCAGGATCTCCGCCTGTTCGCCTTTGTCCCAGGGTTTTTCCTGCCAGCTGAGGGATTTCTCGATGATGCGGGCGGCGGCTTTGTAGCCATCGGATGTTAGATGGATGGGGTTTTGGAAATGGGATGGATCGTTTGCGAGGTCTTCCATGCCGACGAAGGGCAGGTTCCGTTTCGCGGCGGTCTCCGAAAGGATGGCCTCGATGGCCGGCCTGTTTCCGTCCGCGCGCGGCGTTGTGCCGAGGATGAGGAAACGCGTTTCCTTGCCGGTCGCCTTCGGGGCCTCGTCGAGCAGGCGGGTGAGGTTTGTGCGGAATTCATCGGGCGGACTTCCGCCGGGAAGGGAGGCGGCCGTGCCGTAGCCGAGCACGATTACGTCAGGCTTGTATTCGGAGAGCTGTTTGAGGAGCTGGTTCCAGCCTTCGCCCGTCGGTTCGCGCCCCGCCTGGACGAGGCTGAGCCCGTTGCGGGAATCTCCGGCGGGCGTGTCCGCGCTCCAGCCGAGGTTCCGGAACGTCACGTTGCGCTCAGGAAACTGGGTGGTGGCGGCGAGCTCGATCCAGCCGGCGTATTGCTCGCGTTCGATGAAACTGTCGCCGAGGAAAACAACATTGTCGCCATCGCGGAGCTCGAAGGTTTTGCCAATAGAAGTGCAGGGCAGGAGGATGGTTAGGGCTAGTGCGAGGTGTTTCATGGAGAATCCGGCTGGCGTGAGGATACTTCCTGCGAAGGGGAGATATTTCCGGATTGGTGAATCCGGGTGCGTGGAACCTAAGTTTTTCGCTTCCCGTGACGGGCCGAATCGTTCATTTTCCCGGACATGACACAGAAATTGGTGAGGCCTGAATTGCCCGCAGTGGGGATCGTGAAAGAGATGGAGCCCGCCGACAGGGCCTTGCTAGGAGGCTATGGCGAGTTTCTGCCAGCCCAAGCCGGGCAGGTGCTCATCGAAGCCGGGGACGACCAGGAATACCTGTATCTGGTGATTTCGGGGCTGTTGCATGTCACCATCACCATCGACGGCAGACAAAAACTCCTCGCGCGTGTGGAAGCGGGCGAGACCCTTGGAGAGGTGAATGTATTCGATCCCGCAAAGGCCAGCGCCACCGTCACGGCGCAGGAATTCACGCAGGTCTGGAAGGCGAACAGGCAGGACATCGATGATTTCGTGAAAGCCTATCCGGAGGCCGGCGCGAGCCTGCTTGCGGGGATCGTGACCGTGATGTGCCGCCGGATCCGCAACATGAACGAGAAACTCGCCGATTCCGAAAGCGTGGACATCCTCGGCAAGTTCTGGTGATCCGGATCCCAAGGAAATCAGGCGATGTTCAACGGATTTGCTGAAAGCGCCGTGTCGGGCGGCACCTTGGGGGGCTTCCTGCTGCTAGCCTTCGCGCTGCTCATCGGCCATGCCCTGGCGGACTATCCGCTCCAGGGCGCGTTCCTTGCCACGGGGAAAAACCGCAACGGGGATCCCAGCGATTTTTTCGGCGGCACGTCGGTTCCCAAGAGACTGTGGCTCCATGCGCTGACGGCGCACTCGCTGATCCATGCGGGATTTGTCTGGGTCATCACGGGCTCCGCCGCACTGGCTCTGGCGGAATTCATCCTCCACTGGATCATCGACCTCATCCGCTGCGATGAACGCATCAGCTACAACATCGACCAACTGTTCCATTGCCTCTGCAAACTCGCCTACGCCGCGCTGCTTGCCTCGGGGATGAGGATGCCGTTCTGAGCTTGGAAACAATGGTTTTTTCCGGGAAATGGAACTATCCGGCGGAGCTTCCGGTGGTGGGGAAGCGTGCCGACATCATCGCGGCGATACGAGAGAACCAGGTGGTGGTGGTGGTGAGCGACACGGGCTCAGGAAAGACGACGCAGCTGCCGAAGATGGTGGCGGAGGCGCTGGATCCAGGAGGCAGGGATCAGGGATCGGGAGTCAGGAAAAGGCTGATTGGGTGCACTCAGCCGCGGCGGATTGCGGCGGTGAGCGTGGCGGAGCGCGTGGCGGAGGAGCTGGGGGTGGCTGTGGGGGATTTCGTGGGATATCAGGTGAGGTTCGATGACAGGACATCGCGGGCGACGCGGATCAAGTTCATGACGGACGGGATTCTCCTCGCGGAAACGCAGGGCGACAGGGAGCTGGCGAGGTATGATGCGCTGATACTCGACGAGGCGCATGAGAGGTCGCTCAACATCGATTTTCTGTTAGGCTATCTGAAACGGCTGCTGGAGAGGCGGCCGGATTTCAAGCTGGTGATTTCCTCGGCGACGCTGGATGCGGGGGCGTTTGCCGCTTTCTTTGAAAGCGGAGATTCCGGAGACCGGATTCAAGAGACCAGAGAAGGGAGGAAAAGAGCTGTTCCGGTGATCGAGGCGGAGGGGCGGATGTTCCCGGTGACGGAATTTTTCCTGCCGGGGAAGGACGATGAGGAGTTGGCGGCGCATGTCGGGCGGGGGATGGAGTATCTCAATGGGATTGATCCGATGGGGGATGTGCTTGTTTTCCTGCCGGGGGAGCGCGAGATCCGGGAGGCGGCGGATCTTTTGGAAGGCAGGCATTTCCCCAACACCGAGGTGTTACCGCTGTTTGCGCGTCTGGGGATGGGGGATCAGCAGCGGGTTTTCCATCCTGGCACCAAGCGCCGCATCGTGCTTGCGACGAACGTGGCGGAAACCTCGCTGACCATCCCGCGCATCGCCTGCGTCATCGATTCCGGATTGGCGCGGGTGAGCCGCTGGAGCGCAGGGCGCGGTGTGCAGCGGCTCCAGATCGAGCCGGTGAGCCGGGCGAGTGCGCGGCAGCGGAAGGGGCGCTGCGGGCGGGTTCGGGACGGAGTGTGCCTGCGGCTTTACGATGAGGAGGATCTATCAGATCGACAGGAGTTCACGGAGCCTGAGATTCGGCGCAGCTCGCTGGCGGGGGTGATCCTGCGGATGAAATCCCTGGGCTTGCCGGAGATTTCCGAGTTCCCTTTCCTCGACCCCCCGAATCCCAAGGCGGTGGCCGAAGGGTACCGCACGCTGCGCGAGATCGGCGCGCTCGACATGGACAGGGGGCTGACGGAGATCGGCATGGAGCTGGGCAGGTTGCCGGTTGATCCTCGCATGGGGCGTATGCTGATCGAGGCGCGTTACGAGAAATGCATGGAGGCGGTGACGGTGATCGTCGCCGGGCTGGAGACCAGCGATCCGAGGGAGCGCCCGGCGGAGAAGCACCGCGAGGCGGATGCTGCCCACGCGAAATGGCTGGATCCCGAGAGCGATTTCATGGCGATGCTCAACCTCTGGGCGGAAGCCTCCACCTACTACGATGGTAGTAGATGGAGGTGGAACCAGCTGCGGAAATTCTGCGGGAAGAATTTCCTCAACGCGAAGCGGGTGACGGAATGGGGGAATGTGGTGGAGGAGCTGGGAACGCTGATAGGTACAGAAACCAGAGGCCGGAGACCGGAGAACAAAGGGAAGAAGGCCATTGAGGGGGCGGACTTCGGGGCGGTTCACCGGTCTCTGCTCGCGGGTGCGCCGAAGCAGTTCGGGCTTTGGGACAAGGAGAACAAGGGATATCGCAGTGCGTCGGGGGGATTCTTCGCGGTGTTCCCGGGGTCGGGGCTTTTCGGGCAGAAGAAGCGGGCGGAGTGGGTGATGGGGCTTGAGCTGGTGGAGACATCGCGGCTGTGGGCGCGGCGGGCGGCGGTGCTCGATCCGCTGTGGGTGGAAATGGTCGCCCCGCACCTTTGCAGGAGCCGTTACGGGGAGGCTCACTGGGATGAGAAGCAGGGTGCGGTGTATGGCAAGGAAACGGTGATCTGCGGCGGGCTGCATGTCGTCGAGGGGCGGCGTGTGCATTACGGCCGTGTCGATAGAAAGGCGGCGCACGAGGTGTTCCTCAGGGAGGGTTTGCTCGGCGGCGGGTTGCGTAGGAGGACGCCTTTCCTGGAGAGGATGGAGGAGTTGCGGGAGGAGATCAAGGGGCTGGAGGACAAGCTACGCCGCCCGGGGATGCTGTGGCATGAGGATGCGGTTGTGCAGTTTCTGGAGAAACGGATACCGGTGGAAATCTCCACCGCCGCCGCCTTCCACAAGTGGCGGGAGGAGAATGAGGGTCTGCTGATGATGGGCATGGGCGATGTGGTCTGGGAGGATCTCCACGGCCTGGATTTTTTTCCGGACATTCTCCATCATGCGGGCGAGGAGTATCCGCTCTACTACCACTGCGCACCCGGCGAACGCGACGATGGTGTGACGATAGGCGTGCATGTGGACCAGCTTCCGGCGCTGCCGGAATGGCTGCCCGGCTGGGGTGTGGATGGCAACCTGGAGCAGCGCGCCGAGCTGCTGATGCGCGGGTTGCCAAAGGATTTCCGGAGATCCTGCCAACCCATCGCCGAGACGGCCCGAAGTTTCGCGCAGCTGTGGGGCGGTGCGCCAAAGGAAGAACCCATCACCACAAGCCTTGCGGAGCACATCCGGGAACGGGTCGGCTCTGTGATCCCGGCTGCCGAATTCGATGCAGGGAAACTCCCCGAGGAACTCATCACGAAAATCTGGGTCTGCGATGATGAGGGGGAAGAACTCGCTCTCGGCACGGATGTCGCGGAACTCAAGCTGCGGCTCGCCGACCGGATGCGGGAGCGCTTCGAGGCGGCTGCGACGGCGGATGTCGAGCGGAGGGGGATGAGCAAGTGGGATGGTGAGAGCTTGCCGGAGCAGGTGATGACCGCCGGCGGCCCGGCGTATCCGGCTCTGGTTGATGAGGGCGGTACGGTTGGGGTCAAGGCTTTCACCTCCATGCACGAAGCCCGCGAGGCGCACCGGCGCGGCGGTGCTCGGCTGTTGGTGCTCGGCGCGGAGAGGGAGGTGGATTACCTGCGGAAAAAGTATCCCCTCGGCATGCTCGCGAAGGTGGAGCTCGGCAGGCTCGGGGTCGATGTTGGGGAGCTGGTCCTGCTTGCCGCCGAGGGCGTGGCCGTTGGGGGGTTCCCGAGAAGCCCGGCGGCTTTCGCAACGCTCAGCGAGTCGGCGAAAGGGAGATGGTTCGAGGCCGCGACAAAGATCGGAGAGGCTCTGGATGGCATCGTGGAAGGGGAGAGGGAGATCCGCTCATGGATCGCCGCGAATGCGAAGGACAGGAACTACGGTGAGATCGCGGAAGACCTCGAAGAGGAGCTTTCCTGGCTCATGCGCAGCGGCTGGGCATGGCGGGCGGGCTACGCCCGGCTCACCGATTATCCGCGTCGCTTCCGGGCGATGCGCTCCCGCCTAGGTCGGGTCGCCTCGCTGCCACTGGTCAAGGATCTGGAAAAAATTGATCTCGTCCGCAACCACTGGGCGGGGTGGTTTGCGGAGTGGATCGCAGATCGTGACAATCCCGCCTTATGGGAGGCCGGTTGGCTGCTGGAGGAGTGGCGCGTGCAGGTTTTCGCCCCGGATGTGGAGGTGCTTGGCAAGGTTTCGGAAAAACGCATCGCCGAGGTGATGCCCGCCCGCCGCTGAGTTGGTGCCTGTTTCAGACGTAGCGTCAGTCCACTGTACCCAATACCCCTGGCCAGTATTTCTGGACGAAATCCGCGTTTGTCATGAAAGGCAGCATCTCTGTGTGTCCGTCGGCGAAGAGGACGATCTGTTTCTTGCCGTGGAGCGTGTCCTCCGGCTTGTCCGGCCCGCCGCGATCGTGGTAGGTGTGGTTGCCGCCACCGCAGAGGTTTTCAAGGCTCTCGGTGCCCGTGTGCCATTCCACGACCATGGCGGCGCGTCCCGGTTCATCGACGATGGAGAGCGGCACCCCTTTGTTGTATGGACGGTTTTTCCAGCCCCGGAACTGGGTTCCGTTCGACCAGTTCGTGGTCCAGGGGACGATGGAGTAGCTGCGCTTGAAGCGGTCCTGCGACCTCGGCTTGCGATCCGCCGGGCACGCGAAGGGTTTCACGACCGAGGCGAGTTCGGCCCAAGCCGACTTCCTGAAAGGGGATGTGCCGACGAGGCTGCGATCCCCAAGGTAACCCATGTGCGGCAGGATGGCACGATCCCATGTGATCCCGGAGTTTTGGGAAGGGTAGCCGTTGTTCTCCTGCTGGTATCCGGTGAGCCCCACCCCGATCTGCCTGAGGTTGTTCGAGCAACTGACGGTGTGCGCCCTATCCATCGCTCTCCTTGTGAACATGAAGGCGATGAGGGCGAGTATGAGAACGATCGAGATCACGATCAGCAATTCCACGAGCGTGAAGCCCGGGTTGCGCCTTGCGGCGGGGTTTTCGGGTGGCATGGGTTTCGGAAAAAATACGCCCTGATCACGCTGGGGCAAGCATGGAAGCCGTGAGCAGGCTCGCGAACCTTCATTTGCGCTTTTTGCCGGGCGCCTGGAGGCGATTCTGCCGGGCTTTCTGAATCGTATCAAAGCGCTCGGTTTCCTTCGCTCGGCGATCGAGCGCGGCCTTTAGCTCGGCATGGATGGGCTTGAGATTTTCGGGGAGATCCGCGGAAGTGAGATCACTCTCTTCGAGCGGATCGGCAAAGGTATCGTAGAATTTCCCGCTCTGATAGAGTTTGTAGCGGTCAGTCCGCATGTGCTGGCTGGCCTTGTTGCGGGCACCGCTGCGCTCATACCAGCAATACATGTCAGGGCGTGGGTTGTAGGCTTCGCCTTTCAGGAGAGGAAGGATGCTTGAGCCGTCGATGCCGGGCTTTTCCGGGATGGGTGCGGAGGCGGCCTCGCAAAGGGTGGGCAGGACATCCGTGAAGCTCACCAAATCCTTGGCGACCTGCCCCGGTTTTATCGTGCCAGGCCAGCTTGCGATGAAGGGGACATGGGTGCCGTCGTCTATGGTGCTACCCTTGGCGCCGCGAACGACCCTGCCGTTGAATTCCTGGCGTATGGTAGGGAGTGTGCCGTTGTCTGCGGTGAAAACGACCAGCGTGTTTTCCCGGATGCCGGCTTCGTCCAGTTTCGCCACCAATTTGCCGACCATCTTGTCCGTATAGCTCACAAAGCCTTTCCAGTGCTTTTGGTCATGGTAACCGCCCGGCTCGTCCCTCTCGTCCTTCCACATGTCCGGATCCCAGTCCGGGCTGTCTGGGGTGGGGACGAAGGGGTAATGGGGAAGCATCATCGGATAATAGACGAGGAAGGGCTTTCCGGAATCTTTCTTGGCCTCGATGAAATCGCAGATGTAATCGGTGACGATATCCGGGCCAAACTCGCCGTTCCTGAAATCGACCTGTTTGCCGTCGATCTCGAAGCCGGGATTCGGATAGCGGCTGGGACGGCGGTTCAATTGCCAGAGGCAGTAGCGGTCGAAACCGAATTTCCGCGGGGCATCGTAGCCACCCTCGAGCTGCCATTTCCCGGCGATGCAGGTCTCGTAGCCGGAGTCCCGGAGGATGTTTGCGAAGGTGGTTGCCTCCGGATCTAACAGCCCGAAGCGGACGTAGTTCCGGTTGTTGTCGATGCCGGTCATGATCTGAACGCGGGACGGGGTGCAGAGCGGCTGCGAGTGGGCGTTGTCAAAACGCATTCCGCCGGCCGCTAGCCTGTCGAGGTGCGGCGTGCCGTTGAGCTTGCTGCCGTGGCAGGAGAGGTTCTCGTAGCCCATGTCGTCCGCCATGATCAGGACGATGTTGGGGCGGTCCGCGGCGGGCAATGCTTGGCCTGACAGGATTGCTGCTGCAATGAGTGATCGTGGGTTCATGGTTTTTGCGAAAACTAGCCGCTACGCAGCTGCTGCCAATCACCGATTCATCCAGATAACCGCTACAATCCAGGGAGTTGTTTGTAATGTTTGGAAGCTTGAAGCGATTTGACCATTCGCCCTAGCATGGGCGGATGAAATCGCATGAAGTCCTCAGGGAACTTTTCGAAATCAGATCACCGAAGCAGCTCGCCTCGGAGCTTGGGGTATCGGTTTCCCTGATCTACAAGTGGGCCGAGCCGAGCGGCGATCGCGGCAGCGGGACTCCGAATCCGCTGGAGCGCATCGCCGCGCTGCTCAAGGTGACCGGAGATGTCAGGATCGCCGAGTGGATCTGCCGCATGGCCGGCGGGTTCTACACGCGCAGCCCGAATGCCATGGTTGATGGGGAAACTGATTCGGTGGCGGTTGCGACGAACCGCATCGTGCAGGATTTTGCCGGAATGCTTTCTTCGATCGCCACGGCGGCCATGGACGACAGGATCGACGCGAACGAGACAGCAGAAATCCGGGGGCGGTGGGAGAACCTGAAGTCTGTGACGGAAACATTCGTCTGCTGCTGTGAGCACGGAAATTTTCAAGCCATACGAAGCGCCGTCGGGGCGTTGCGAGCAGACTGAGAGGGGGAGGCCACTCCACAAAAACAAGGACAAGGCCGCCCGGCGGGGCGGACGGCCTTGCACGGCCAGCGAGGAATCTGATGCATCCATGGAAACCACCTGCCCGGGATCCGTCTTCGCAGGGGAACCACGGCGACGGAGGAGACACCGTCTGTCAGCAATGCAAAAAGGCGGCACCCGATCCGGGCACCGCCTTCCAGGTAATGCAATGTGCCAGATCCTAGCGGAGAAACGCCTCGTGCAGGCCGCCATCGACGGTGATGATCTGGCCGGTGGATTTGCTGAGGCGGTTCGTCACGAAGATGAAGTATGCCTCGGCCTGGTCTGCCGGTGTGATCGGTGCCTTGGTCAGGGTGCGGTCGGCGTAGAACTGGGCGAGCTTGCTGACGAGGGATTCCGTTTCCTCGTCCTCGGTGAACGGGATGTCGTATTTTGCGAGGGAGCCGATGACCCGGTCGCGCGGGAACATCGCTGAGCCCTGGACAACCGTCGCAGGCGCGACCGCATTGACGCGGACGAGCGGTGCAAGCTCGATGGCCAGCTCGCGGACGAGGTGGTTGGCGGCCGCTTTGGATGTGTCGTAAGCGAGGGAACCCTTCTTCGCGACCGCGCCGTTGGCGGAGGTGGTGAGGACGAGGTTGCCCTTGAGGCCTTGCTCCTTCCAGCTCTTGAACGCCTCGTCGCCGACGATGTAGGATCCGGTAACGTTGACACTGAATGTGAACGCCCACTTGTCGTCGGGAATGTGTCCTGTCGTATCGGATGGCCAGAAAACACCGGCGGTAACGCAGATGTGGTCGAAGCCTCCGTATGCGAGGGCGACCTGGTCGAGCATGGAGCGGACACTCGCACGGTCGGTGATGTTCGCAGCAAGCCCGATAGCCAGTCCGCAGTTGGAAATGCCTGTTCCGGCGACTCCGATGCCGAGGCCGTATTTGTCGGTGATCTCCTTGGCGGTGCCTTGGGCGGCCTCCAGGTTCATATCGACGCAAACGATGTGTGCTCCTTCCTTGACGAGGCGGTGGGCGGTTTCCTTGCCGATGCCGGAGCCTGCGCCGACGACGATAGCCACCTGGCGGGCGAGTTCCTTCTCGGCGGGCATTCGCTGGAGTTTCGCCTCCTCAAGCAGCCAGTATTCGATGTCGAAGGCTTCCTGCTGCGGGAGGGAGATATATTCGTCGATGGCTTCCGCGCCGCGCATCACTTCGACGGCGCAGTTGTAGAACTCGGCGGTGACGCGGGACTCGGACTTGTCCTTGCCCCATGCGATCATGCCCAGGCCGGGGATGAGCACCACGGTCGGGTTCGGGTCGCGCATGGCGGGGGAGTTCGCGTGCTTGCAGTTTTCGTAATACATCGCGTAGTCCTTGCGGTATTGGACGAGGCCGTCGGCGAGCTTTTGCTTGAGTGCGGCGGCGTCCTCGGACTGCGGATCCCATGCGACGTAGAGCGGCTTGATCTTCGTGCGGAGGAAGTGGTCGGGGCAGGATGTGCCGAGCTCGGCGAGACGGGGTGCGTCGGCCGAATTCACGAAGCGGAGGATCTTCTCATCGTCCTGGATCGTGCCGATGAAGCGCTTCTGCTGGGAGACCTGGCCGCGCAGCCATGGCAGTATGCCGGCGGAGGTCGCGCGGCGCTGCTCTTCGGGGAGCGTCTGGTATTCCTGGCCGCCGAAGGCTTTCGCGTCGCCGCCCTTTGCTTCGTATTTGTCCTCGATGTATTGCGCCGCCTTGTCGATGAGGCGGAGGGTGAGTTCGTAGCACTTCTTGTCATCGTTGTCCCACGAGATGAAGCCGTGCTGGCCCATCATGATCGCCTGGGTGGAGGGCTTGGCTTTTTCGATTTCCTGCATCGCGAGGCCGAGCTCGAAGCCGGGACGCATCCAGGGCACGTATTCCATTTCGCCTTCGAAAATCTCCTTGGTCAGGGCCTGGCAGTTTTTCGAAGCGGCGATGGCGATGATCGCGTTGGGGTGCATGTGATCGACGTGCTTGCCGGACAGGAAGCTATGGAGCGGGGTGTCGATCGAGGAAGGGCGTGGGTTAAGGTTGAAGGTGGTGTGGAAATACATTCCGACCATTTCATCTTCCGCAGGCGTCTTGAGGCCGTTGTCAGGCTTCGCCGCATAGACGGACTGGAGGCCGATGAGCTTGTCCTGGTAAAGGGAGGAGAAGTTCTCGCGCTTCGAGGTTCGGAGGTCGCCGCCGGAGCCTTTCACCCAAAGCACTTCGGTCTGCTGGCCGGTGAGGGGATCGGTCTCCATGATCTTGGAGGAAGTGTTGCCGCCGCCGGTGTTGGTGATGCGCTGGTCCGCGCCGAGGATATTTGAGCGATAGACAAGCCTGTCCACAGCATCAAGACTGGCGGCGTGGGAATCGTCCCAGGAATAGGTTACGTGTTTGAAATTTGACATCGGGTCGTTTGGTTATGGGGTTGACGGCGGCAGTGATGTTCACTAAAAATACAGATAGCAAGAAAAAACCAAAAAAAGCAAGATGCTAGCGATCGAAAGACAGAGAAGGATCCTTGAAACGGCGAAGCGGGAGCGCACGGTCAGGACCCAGGAGCTTGCGGCGATACTTAAAGTCACGGAGGAGACCGTCCGGCGGGATCTCGACGCGCTTTCCCGGCAGGGCTTGCTGCGCCGCACCCACGGCGGGGCGGCGGATATCTCCATCATCCTCGACGAGCTTTCCCAGAGCGATCGGGAAACCCGGCAGGCGGATGAGAAATCCGCGATCGCAAAACTCGCGGCAAAGCACATCAAGGATCATGAGACCATCATGCTCGACGCCAGCTCCACCGCGCTGGAACTCGCCCGCCACCTGCCATCCGGCAAGAGCCTGCGCGTCGTGACCTACGCTCATTCGGTCGTGGAGAAACTGGCGATCCGCAGCGACATCGAGCTCATACTCCTCGGAGGAACTTACGAGCCGAAAGGCCGCCGTTTCCGGGGGATGCTTACGGAAATCGGAATCCGCGCCCTGCGCATCGACCGCTTCTTTTTCTCAGGCGGAGGCTACCACGAGACCCGCGGGGTGGGGGAGCCGAGCGCCGAGGAAGCCCGCCTCAAGGCCACGATCATCGCCCACGCGGACTGGAAATGCGCGATCATGGATCACACGAAACTCGGCAGGGTGACCGACCATTTTTTCGCAAAGCCGTCCGAGATCGACCTCTTCATCACCGATGCGAAGGGAGCTGATTTCTGTAAATCCGCTGCATTGAAAGGAGTCAGGTGCGAGGTCGCCTGATCATCCGTAGTTCTTTGGTTCACTCCCGCGATACCCCGTAAAGCCATTCAATCGGATGTTTGAAATCACCACTCATTCCGGACAGTCCGCGCGATCCTTCCTGGACGAAGTCGCCGATCTCAGAATTGCTGTTTTCCGCGAATTTCCTTACCTATACGACGGCTCCATCGATTACGAGAGGGATTATCTTTCAAATTATTTTTCTTCGGAAAAAAGCCTGTTGATCATTGTAAAAGAAAAATCAAGGATTGTTGGAATATCTACATCAGCACCATTGGAAGAAGCGGATCAAGCATTCCAATCATCCGTTTTGAACGGTGGGTTAAATCCAGCAGAAATGCTGTATTTCGGCGAATCCGTATTACTGCCGGAGTTCCGGGGAAAAGGCATAGGTCGGCGTTTTTTTGATCTCAGGGAAGAATGGGCGCTTCGTTGGGGGTTTTCGGTCACCGGATTTTGTGCGTTGGAGCGTCCCGACGAGCATCCTTTGCGTCCAGCCGATTACAGGCCGCTGCATTCGTTCTGGGAATCCCGCGGCTACAGGAAGCGGGAAGATCTCGTGGTGAAGCTCCCATGGCGGGAGATCGGAGCAGTCGAGGTTGAGATCGAGCACGATCTCGCGTTCTGGTTGCGTAGTCTTGCTTAGGAGAGGCTTCCTGAATTCCTCGGCTTTAAACTTGTTACAATACATGTAATGCAAAGTGGAATGTGAGGTGAAGGGTTGTGATGCCCCGCAAGATCTTGGTTTGCGTTGATTTCTCAATCCTGCTCCGTCTCCACCACCGGCACGTGGCCGAAGCTGATGCGCATCGGTGCGTGGTCTTGGAATCCCTGGATGTTTCCGTAGAACACGCAATGGCGACCGTAGCGGGCACGGAGCTGATCCATCGTTTCGTCGAGCTTGCGCAGTTTTTCGCTGGAATCACCGTTGGGATCGGCCATCGCATCGGCCACATGGCTGGAAAACAGCTCGGGCGTGAAATTGTCCTTGGTGACGAGCCGACTGAGCAAGACGCCGATCTTGAGGAGTTTTGATCCGGGTTCGGGGCGCTCGCGCCAGAGTCGGTCGAGCATTTTGAGGAGTCGCAGGGTTACATCGGTTTCCGGAGTGCGGATTTCCGCCGCCCAGGCTCCGCCACGCAGAAAGCTGATCTGCATCGTCAGGCATCCGGCCAGCATTCCGTGGGAGCGCATCCGCTCGCAGGCCTTGTGAAGGAGCTTGCAGAGCACCGGCCAAGCGTTTTCGGGCGCCCTCGCCTCCGGCGGCAAGACATGGGAATGCCCGAGGGACTTCCTACTTGTTACAATATCCGGGATAATTTCCCCGCGCAGCAGGTGCCATAGCCTGTCGCCCTGGATGCTGCCCCAAGCGGCATGCAGCGCGGGCTTGCTGGCGGCGCAGAGTTCGCGGACTGAGTGGATGCCGTGGGCGCGGAGGCGCAGCTCCATGTTTTTCCCGATCCCATGCATATCCTTGAGCTTGAGCTCATGAAGGATGTCCGGGAGATCGCTGTGGCGGATAATGAACATCCCGTCCGGCTTGCGCATCTTGGAAGCCATTTTCGCCAGATACCTGTTCGGCGCTGCTCCCAGGCTCATGGTGATCGCCGGGGAAACATCGCTACGGATCTTCTTTCTGATCGCTTCCCGCAAGGCCTCCACATGCCGGATTTCCCGGAGATTCGTGGGTAGCACCGCCCACATCTCGTCGATGGAAAGCACCTCCTCCACATGGATGCAGTCCTCCACCGCCTCGATGATGCGGTGGTGAAAGCGGATGTATTCGGACGGCTTGCTCTCGACGATAGCGATGCCCGGGCACATCTTCCGCGCCTCCGCGATGTTGGTTCCGGTTTTCACCCCGAAGGCCTTCGCCTCGTAGCTCGCGGCGATGCAGGAGGAGGACTCCGCCATCACCGGAGCAACCCCCACAGGCTTCCCGCGCAGGGACGGATCGAGGTGCTGCTCCACCGAGGCGAAGTAGCTGTCCATATCCAGGAAAAGGGCGGTCAGGGGGCGATCCACAACAGCCCTATCCAAGCACGGCAGCGGATGGGTGTGCAAATAAAATGTTCAAGTGAACATTATTCAGGCGATGATTGGGGCGTCAAAATACTTTCGCCAACGCAAGAATCACGATGTAGCGTTTCGCCATGGCCAAGGATGAAGCGAATCGGAGATACTGGTTTGGGCGGGCTCAATCCCTTTCCCGGCGGGTCAACCTCGGCTGGTTCCTGCAAATCCTTTCCGCCCCTCTGCTCATCTATTCGGTGCTCGGTGCCTGCGCCGTCCTCATCCTGCGCCGCGAACTCGGAGGTTTCTCCATCCCCCTTGCCGCAGCCTGCATCGGAGGCGGGCTGATCGTGCTGATCGCCGTCTCGCTGGCCTTCGCCGTCCGCCGTTTCGAGAAACCGGAAGAAACCCTCGTCCGCATCGAGGCCGGCTCCGGGCTGAACAACGCCCTCAGCTCCGCAAACGCGGGCATCGCAAGCTGGCCCGAGCCGCCTTCCGCCTCCCGGGAAGCCCTGAAATGGCACCTTCCGAAAACATTCACCCCTCCCCTCGCCGCCCTCGCCCTGCTCGCCCTCGGGCTTTTCATCCCCATTTCCGCCAAGCCTCAGGCCACCCCTCCCCCGTCCCGCCAGCCGCAGGCA
Source organism: Akkermansiaceae bacterium (assembly GCA_017798145.1). NCBI lineage: Bacteria > Pseudomonadati > Verrucomicrobiota > Verrucomicrobiia > Verrucomicrobiales > Akkermansiaceae > Akkermansiaceae bacterium. The sequence continues at coordinate 392,556 of CP059069.1, forward strand.
TGGTCGCAGCTCGACGCGCAGCTTGAGCAGCTCAAGGAAGACGAAATGGTCGATGAGAAATACATCGAGGAAATGGAAAAGCGGCTTGAGGAACTGCGCGCCCAGGAGGAACAGGATTGGTTCAGTCACTCATCCCTGGAGGCCACCGACAGCCTCAAGGAATCCCAGAACTCCAACATGGAGAATTTGGAGCAGGATCTCAACGAGGCCGGTGATGCCCTGGAAGCCCTTGCGGAAAACGCCGACAAGATGAACGCCGCGCAGAAACAGAAGCTCACCGAGGAATTCGAGCAAGCCCTCCAAGGTCTCCAGAACGGCGCGATGAAACCGAACAAGGAACTCCTTGATCAGCTCTCCAAACTCGATCCGAACGACCTCGGAAAGCTCAACCCAGAGCAGATGCAGCAGCTTAAGGAAAATATGGAAAAACTCAAGGAATCGCTTGAGAATGCAGGACAAGGACAGGGTGAAGGCGATGATTGGTCGGATCAGTTGCTCGGCGATGCTGGAGAGGGTGAAGGCGAGGGAGAGGGTGAAGGGAATTGCCCTGGCGGCGGCGATTGCCCTGGCTGCGATGATCCGAATTGTCAGGGCAACGGCTCCGGAAAAGGTGGCATCAACCGCGGCCCCGGCCATGATCCCAACGTGCTCAAGGGAGCCAAGGATCCCCTTGAGACCGGCGAACTCACCGCCCTGGAGGCCAAGGATCTTTCCCGCGCCCTTCCCGGCGATCTCCTCCAGCTCCAGGATGGCAAGCACAGCGTCGATGAGAACGCCTCCAAAGCCTCCGCTGGCGGCGTCGGCGCACAGGGCAAGGGCGGTGACCGGGTTTGGAAGGACTCCCTCGCTCCGGACGAACAGCGCGCGTTGAAGAAATTCTTTGAGTGAGTGAATCGGGAGAGCCGTCCTTCGAGGTGGCTTGATTGGCAAGTTGGTTTAGTTCGAGTGCATTGCTGTGCCCGGAAGGGCGGTTTTCCATGTCACTCAGCCCACTTTCCCATCCTTGATCACCAGTGTCCTATCGCCCACCGATGCCAAGCCCTGGTCATGGGTCACAACTACAAGCGTAACACTTTTTTCATCAGCGAGTTCCAGTAATATTTCCATAATTTCCTTGCTCGTGCTTGAGTCCAGGTTTCCGGTCGGTTCGTCGGCGAAAAGCACCGCCGGTTCGTTCACGATGGCTCTCGCGATGGCCACCCGTTGCTGCTCCCCTCCGGATAATTCGGCGGGCAGGTGATCCGCCCTGTCCTTGAGCCCCACCCGCTCCAGCGCAAGCAGTGCCTCCGCCATCCGATTCACCCCGGCGATGGCTCCCGGCACTGATACGTTCTCCACGGCGGTCAACTCCGGCAGCAGGTGGTAGTTTTGGAACACGTAGCCGATGGATTTGTTGCGGAACGCCGCCTGAGCCTTGCGTCCCATCGCGTAGAGATCTGTCCCGGCGATGTAAACACTCCCCCGCTCCGGCTGTTCCAGCCCGGCGAGGGTGTAGAGAAGCGTCGTCTTGCCCGCCCCGCTGGGTCCGCAGAGGAATACCTTTTCGCCCTTGCGTATGCTCAGGTCGATGCCGTGCAGCACCTCGATCGATTTCTTACCGATCCGGTAGCTCCTGTGCAAATCCCGCGTCTCAATCATCACCTCACTCACGCAAGCAGGATGAACCCCGATTTGGGCGACTGTCCACCTTTCTCCTCCGGCTCCCGAAATCCCTTCCCAATCCTGCCCTCTGCCCCTATGAAAACGCCATGACCCAACCAGTTATCCTATTCTCCGGACAAGGCGCACAGAAAATCGGCATGGCCCGCGATTGGATCGAATCCTCGCCCCTCGCCCTGGATCTCGCCAAGCAAGCGGATGCCGCGCTCGGCTATTCCCTGAGCGACATCATGTTCGAAGGCCCCGAGGAAAGCCTCACGGCCACCTCGAAATGCCAGCCCGCCCTGTACCTCCATGGTCTGATCGGCTTGGCGCTGCTCAAAGAGCGCGTCCCGGGCTTCCAACCCGCTGCCGCAGCCGGGCTTTCGCTCGGCGAATTCACAGCGCACGCCGCCGCCGGAACCTTCTCTTTCATCGACGGCCTCAAGCTCGTCTCCCAGCGCGGCACTTTCATGGAAGAGGCTTGCAAGGCCACCGACGGAGCCATGGCCGCCCTGATCGGCGGTGAGGAGGAAAAGATCCGCGAACTCGCCGCCGCGACGGATGTCGATGTCGCCAACCTCAACGCCCCCGGCCAGATCGTCATTTCCGGCAGCTCAGCAGGTGTAGACGATGCGGTCGCCAAGGCCAAGGACTTCGGCATCCGCCGCGCGATCAAGCTCAACGTCGCCGGAGCCTATCACTCCCGCCTGATGGCCTCCGCCCAGGACAAGCTCGCCGCCGAGCTCGCCGGAACCTCCATCACCAGCCCCACCATCCCGGTGGTTGCGAATTTCACCTCCAGCCCCGTCTCTTCGCCGGAGGAGATCCGCTCCACCCTTACCGCACAGGTCACCGGCTCCGTCCGCTGGATCGAATCCATCCAGCACCTAGTCGCCCAGGGGCACACCCACTTCATCGAGATCGGCCCCGGCAAGGTGATCGCAGGACTCGTTGCAAAAATCGCTCCCGAGGCTACGGTTATTTCCGTTGAGGACATCGCCTCCCTCGAAGCGGCCGTCGAGAAGCTTTCCTGACCTGGCGGCCGACTTCGCGTCGCATCAAATCCATGCACCCCGGCCTCAAAGCCCTGCTATCGATCACGGGATTTGCCGCTAGGCATTTCCTCGTGGTGGTGTTGGCAGTCGCCGCGCTCTGCATCCTGTGGACGCTGATTTATTTCGGCCTGCTGATTCTTTCGATATTCATGGGTGGAGGACTCGGTAGCCCGCTCACCTATCCGGCCGGGCTCCTGGGCATACTCCTCGGCTGCATGGTCATCGGTTGGGGCGTATTCGCACCCGCATCCGGTCTGGGGGCGGTTTTCTGCCGCCTTTTCAAACTGCCGAAGTTCGCCGCGATCCCGTTTGTTGTCCTGGTTGCGTTCGCTCTCAGCCATTGTCTCTTTTGGTTTTTTGTCAGCCAAATGACCACCCACCCCATGCCCCCCACATGGATCATCCTGGAAAAATTCTGCTTGTTCCTAACCATTCCGCTGGGAGCCTACTGGTGGATCACCGAAGGTCCCGGCGCCATCCTCGATGCCATCCGCAGAATCATCGCAAAACGCCGCACCATACCCACTCTTCCACGGATCGCTGATCAATGATCAATGATCAATGATCACCTTCCACTTCTCCCGCATGCTACCCACCTCCTTACGCGACGATTTCCCAGCCCTTGACATCACCGTCAACGGCAAGCCCTTGGTTTATCTCGATAACGCAGCGACTTCCCACAATCCGCGCGCCGTGCTCGATGCTTCGCGCTTTTATTACGAGGCGCAGAACTCGAACATCCACCGCGGCACCCATCACCTCGCCCGCATCGCCACGGAAGCGCACGAGGCGGCTCGTCGCACAGTCGCCGCCCACCTCAACGCGGCCTCACCGGACGAGATCATTTTCACCTCAGGCACCACGGACGGGATCAACCTGGCAGCCAACATCCTGCCCCTCTCGCCCGGTGATGAAATCCTCATCTCCACCCTTGAGCATCACTCGAACATCGTCCCTTGGCAGCTCGCAGCAGAGCGTTCCGGAGCCGTCCTGAAAGTCATCCCCTGCGACGAGGATGGCGTCCTAGACCAGGCGGCGTTCCTGAATCTCCTTTCCGGGAGAACCAAAATCCTCGCCCTCACCTGGGTGTCGAACGCCTTCGGCACGGTCAATCCCGTCCGTGAGATGACCGCCGCCGCCAAAAGCCACGGAGCCACCGTCCTCATCGATGCCGCCCAGGCCATCCCGCACATGGCCATCGATGTGCAGGCGCTCGGCGCGGACTTACTCGTCTTTTCCGGTCACAAGGTCTATGCCCCCACCGGCATCGGCGTGCTGTGGGGACGGCTCGATCTATTGAAAACCCTCCCCCCATGGAAAGGTGGCGGTGAAATGATCAAGGAAGTCTCCTTTTCCGGCACCACCTACAACGACCCGCCGTTCCGATACGAGGCCGGCACCCCCAACATCGAGGGCGGCATCGCCCTTGCCGCGGCCCTCGATTACGTCAACTCGATCGGCATCACCGATATCCATGCCCACGAGCAAACGCTCATTTCGCAGGCCGCCACAGGCCTTTCCGAGATCCCCGGCATCCGCCTCTACGGGCCGGCCGACCGCGCCTGCTCGCTTTCCTTCGCCATCGAGGGTGTCCATCACTACGATCTCGGCACGCTCATCGACCAGATGGGAGTCGCTGTCCGCACCGGCCACCATTGCTGCCAGCCGCTCATGGCTCGCTTCGGCATCACCGGCACCACCCGAGCCTCCTTCGCCCTCTACAACACCGAGGAAGAAACCGAAGCCCTCGCTTCCGCAGTGAGAAGGGCTGCCGGGATGCTGCGGTGAGAAACTTCCAAGCCCCAAATCAGATGAAAATCGTCCTCGGAATCACCGGATCCATCGCCGCCTACAAGTCCGCGGATCTCGCGTCCCAGCTTGTGAAAGCCGGGCATGAAGTCCATGCGGTGATGACTCGTTCCGCCTGCGAGTTCATCACCCCCCTCACCCTTCAAACGCTCACGCGCAATCCTGTTCTCGTCTCGCTGGAGGATGAGAAGGATTCTTGGAAGCCCGGCCACATCGATCTCGCCGACAGCGCCGACCTTTTGCTCATCGCCCCCGCCTCGGCGAATACCCTTGGTCTCCTTGCCAACGGTCTCGCCCCCGATCCGCTCACTTCCATCTACCTTGCGCTCCCGCGTGAAACGAAAGTCCTCATCGCCCCCGCCATGAACGGCAAGATGTGGTTCCATCCCGCGACGCAACGCAATGTCGCCCAGCTCAAGGCGGACGGCTGTGAGTTCATAGCCCCTGCCACCGGCGATCTCGCCTGCGGTTACCAAGGCATAGGCAGGCTGGCGGATCTTGCGGACATCCTGGCAACTGTCGGCGGCTGAGCGCCGGGGACGCAGGTGCCCATCGCAACCACGAAAACCCGTTCATTCCCTGGCCATCACAAGCAGAAGCGGCTTCCAGCCGGGCTTGTTGCGGCTGCCGAAACCACCGGCCTCGATGAAAAGGTAGTCCTGGCCTCCGATGGAGTGGGGCTCAACCCGCAATGCCTGATAGCGGGTGAGATCCATGAGCAAATCCCCAGACCATTGCCAGTAGGGATCCGCCGTTTTCCCGTCCTCTCCGAAGGTGAGGGCGCTCAACAAGGGGTTGCGGGCTTTGCGAGGTTTCTCCGGATCGAACTCGGCGATCTCCGCCACCTCGCCAACCAGTTTCCATGAGCCGGACAGCGTTGGGTTTTGGACAAACTTCCCGTCCCAGCGGAACTTGCCGACCTCCGGATCGATCTCAGCGATCTCGGGATCCTGCAAGGCCTGCCAATCCGACGACAGCATCGGGACAGCGGCGGCGGACTTCGCCACGAGGTCGTCGCCCATGGGCGGCAGCCTCATTTCCTCGATGTGGAGGCTGATGCGGCCCTGCGGGATTTGCTCCGTGGGGCCGGCGAGGAACTTGTCGTTGTAGCGGATGAAGGTTTTGACCGCGATGGTCACCTTGCCCGCACGGAAGTCATCGAAAAATTCCTTGGTGATGAACGCTCCCTTCGGCTGGTCGCTGGAGCCGCGGCCTGCGCAGGTCTTGGTCTCGATAAGGGGCTTCCCGTTGATGTAGATAATGTGCCCGCCGCCCGCGCCGGGATGGTTGCCGTCGTTGACCATGATGCGGTAGCGGTGGCCGTCCCTGATCGCCGGGACATCGAAATTGCCGCGCATCAGCAAAACCTCCTTTTCCCAGAGTGTGTTGATTTTTGTCGCGGCGTAGCAGGTCGGGCCAACACATGCCTCCGTGCATTTCATGAAGGGACGATCGGGGACTTTCCCGTTGTATTGGCCGAAGGGGCTTTTGCCGGTTTTCCAGCCGGCCTTGGCGGGATCGAATCCCGGCGCATGCCATTGCTCCATCCCTGCGGGCAGTGTCACCTCGCGGTAGCGTGAAATGACGCTGTCCCATGGGATTTGCTCGGATGCAACGGGATCAAAGGAATGGTAGTCCCAGCCGGCGTTGCGGAGATCCAGATACATCTTCCAGCCGAAGCCGTCCTGCCCGGCGCGGGCATAGAGCCCAGCCAGTTCGTCAACGGGATCGCCGTTTCCACCGGGTCTTTCCGCTTGGGTTTCGCCCGCCGCCAGTGCCCGCAGCTTCACGCGGTTCCTGCCGACGAACGAGGGAACCAGCTCGTTGAGGATGATGGGCGGAAGCGCCGCCTTGAGCTTAAAGTAAAATGTTGCGGGTCCGCATTGAGGAACACATCGGGGTATGGGAGCGCTTGGTCGGGAAAGCGCTGGCGGGCCAGCTCGTAGAGCACGTCCAGCCCGCCCGGCACATCCCCGAGCGAGGCGGCGATGAAGCCGAGATGGGAATCATGAACATTGGAAATGTCCTGCCCGCCCTCCCAGACCTTGACGGTGTCGTAGTTTCCGAACGATTCGCCGAAGGTCTCGATGGCAAGCTTGCCCGCCTCCGGCCCCGCCGAGGGAAGGTTCTGGCGGATCGCAAAGACCGGGCCGCCTGTGGTGCTGTAGCGATTGCAGGTGCGGAGGAAAGCTCCGACCGCCGGAATCACCCTAGCGTAGCAGCGTTCATCGACGATGACTGCAGCAAGGGCTTTGAGTGCGCCGTTCTGCAGCCACTGCTCCGGGTGATTGAGGTAAGGCAGGAGCAGATCGACATGCGCCACGATCATGTCCGGTGTGCCTTGTCCGATGACGGAGAGGGCTGCATCCTTGACGAACCATGACTCCTCCGGATCGGCGAGCCTTTCGGCGGCGATCTGATAGAAACCCGGGGCCCATTCGGCGGCGGGGTCGAACTGCTCGGCGATGGAGCGGAGGCCGGCGTTGCGTATGCGGGGGTCTTCGGAACGGGCGAATTCCTCGACAAGGGCGGGTCGGACTCGCAGGCCGGGTTCCTTGAACATGTAGCTGAAATTCAGGCCCATCGCGTGGTTCGCGGCCATGCGGCGGACTAGGTATTCCTGGTGGCGGACGTATTGGCGGAGGACGTCGTCGCTGACATCATCGCCCATCGCCTTGATGCGCCGGATCAGCGGCATGGAGGAATCCGCGGCCAAGGTTTCCCCTGTCAGATCCTGGCGTTTCCCGTCCTTGTCCGCGACCGCTTCGAGGGATTGGAATTCGTCGTCCGCCGCCGTGCCCCAGGGGCGCTCGGGGAGCTTGTAGGGTTTGGAAAACTCCGAGGCGGCTCCGGTGATGCGAAGGGTTTTGCGCGGGATCGTGTAGGTCAGGGCGTAGCCCGCGCCCCACTCCGGCTTATCGTAGCCCGCGCCGCCGAGGATGCCGAATGAGCCGTCGAAGCGGCGGGATAGATCGTAGTGCCATTGCCGCTTGTCCATGAAATCGCGGTACTGGTTGGGTCGCTTGTCATGGATCAGCCCCATCGCGGAGCTGCGCCAGATCTCGCCGATGCCGCCGCCGGTGTGGCCGTGGAGCATGAAGGAGGTGGTGTAGAAACTGGTCATCGCGGCGGTATCGCGGGCGCGGGCGTAGATCGAGTTTTCACCATCCGGCGTGAGCGATGCGGCGGCGGCCATGGTGAAGGCGAGGATGCCGTTCTTGCCGTTGTCAACGAAGCTGTTCTCGGGCCTGTCGTCGCCGTAGGGATTGAGGCCGCGCCCGGCGAAGCGGAAGTAGTGGGTGAGCGTGCGGTGCAGCAGGCTGTCGTTGACCTCCGCCCCGCATTCCTTGGCAAGCAGGAGGAAGGTGACAACACCGGTTCCGGCGGCATTGAGATGGCCGTTGCCATAGGTTACCGCGGTGACACCGCCGCGCCCCGCCCAGCCATCGAGGTATTCGCCCTTTGCCGCCGCCTCCACCCAGGACTGGATCACGGGCAAGGCCTCCTTGTCGCCGGTGCGCAGGTAGTATTCGCAGAGTCCGATGCCGCCGTAGCCGATGTGCCATGCATACTGGGAGGGCTTTTTGCCTATCATCCCATGGACCCAATCGCGCACCGGCGGGATGTCCTTGTCCTCTCCGGTGGAAAGCAGGAACAGCATCCCGATATCCGCAAAACCCTTGTTGGAATCCGGCTTGGCGAGGTGATCGGCGAAATCGCGGACGATCCTGTCCGACTTCGGGCAATTGAGCGGCCAGGTCTTGCTGTAGGCGCCGAGCACCGGGATCTTCACGACAACCGGCACCGTCTCCCCCTCAATCGCAAGGCGGATGATGCCGTCGGATGCCTCCGCCGCCGCGATCATCCCGCCGAGCTGGATGCGCGGATCGATGTCCTTGAGTTTCTCCCCGTTGATCGACTCGATCACCTGGCCTTTCTTGAGCCTCCCCGTCGCCTCGGCAGGCGAGCCCGGCTCAATGTCTTTCACCTTCATCGTGAAAGCCGGCTGGTGCAGTTCGATCGCGATCCCGACAGGGCCGAAGCGCTCGATGACGCTCACGGATTTGGTCGGATTCGGCGCCGTGGAGAAAAGCTGCGGCTCCTTGTAAAAGGATTGCGCTTCCGCCGACCAGGAGATCGAAAGCGAGATGAGCGCGGCGGCAGTTGCGTATCGGTGCTGGGTTTTGAAAAGGGTCATGGCACCGGATTATATCAGCAGTTCCTTGATCGCGCCGGTCTGCTCGATCTTGAGGCCGGTATCGAGATCGCCGTAGTGCTTGATGGGGTTGCCGTAGGCGTTGAGGAGTGTCGTATAGAGGTTGCCGAGTGTCTTGTGGCCTTCCTTGCCCCAGTATGGGAAGCGCATGTAGCGGCGGCCGAGGTTGAGTTTGGCGTTGTCGCCGGCAACGATGACGAAGGGGAACTCGGTGCCGTGGCTGTGATGGGTCTCGCCGCTGTCCGGGTAATAAAAGACCATGGTATTGTCGAACATGGTGCCGTTGCCTTCCGGCACTCCTTTGAGGCGGGTGACGATGCGATCCATGAGGGTCATGTGGTGGGCGTTGGCTCGATCGCGGATCTCGAGCGCATCGACACCGCCGATGGCCTTGCCGTGGCCAACGTCGTGCATGTTGACCTTCTCCCCCTCCATGCCGGTGATGCCAGTGTAGTGATGGCCGAGTTCATCGACGGTGAACGCGACGACATTGGTTAGGCCGGAGATCAGCGAGGCGAGCAGCACTTCGGTGTGGCCTGCCTGGCGGTCAAAGGTGTTCATTTCCGGGGAAAGGTATTTCGCATCAAGGCGAGGCGCGTGCTTGCGGACGACATCCGCCATCATGTCCACCTTGCGGTTGCGCTCACGGATGTCCTCGATTGAGTCCGCGTAGTTGCCGACTTTCGATTTCTCGATTCCGGCCAGGTGCCTCGCAAGCTCGGTCTGGTTACCTGCTGCAAACTCAAGAACCTTCCGCTCAAGCTGGTAGCGCATCTGGGCATCCTTGTCGGCGGCCACGGATTTGAAAATCTCATCGACTGCGGTTTTCGGGGAGCCGAAGGCGTAGTTCGGCTGCTGGGAGCCGCGTGCGGAGAAGCCTTTGGCGATGCCGTCGAGGCTTCCGCGCGCGTTGCCCCCGTCGGTGGGGAAACAGGCGAGCTCGATATGCTCAAGCGGGGACGGGAATAGCTTGGCGAGCTCGAAATCGACGGTAGCCCATTTGATGGAGCTGAGGCGTTCGTTGGCCTTGAAGACGCCGAGCGAGGAGCACCATGAGTGGTGGCCGGTGGTGCACATTTTTCCGGAAATGCCCTGGAGTATGGTGAGGTTGTCCATGTGCTTTTCGAGCGGCCCCATCCATGCGGGCAGGGTGTGGCCTTCGAGATCGACCTCATAGGCTTCGTTGCGTTTCTCCAGTTCCATTTCCTTGGCGCCGAAGGATGGTGGGACGACGCTCTTGGGGAACAGGCCGTTGCCGCGGTGCATGAAGATGAAGCGCATGGGCGGCTTGCCGCCGTGCGAGACGACGCTGGATTGCGCGGCGGAAAGGCCGGGGATGAATCCGGGAAGGGACAGCCCTCCCATTGCGATGAAAGCGTTGCGTAGGAATTCGCGGCGGTTGTTCATGATCGTTCTTTTGATGTGAGGTTTCTTGGCAGCTTATCTGCTGAATGCGAGGGTTTCCGGTGTGTCCTTGCGGTAGATGAAGGAATCGGAAGTGAGCAGGGAGATGACAACCGCCCGGAAGCTGCCGCCGCTGGCGAGGTATGCCTTGTCCGCGTCGATGAGGGTCTGCGAATCGGAGAGCATCTCGTTTCTGCCCATGTAGAAGCGGAATGCGTGGCGGATGATCGATTGGCGTGCGCGATCGGACTTGGCGATGCGGGCGATGAGGTCGAAGGCGTCCTTTACCTCGCCGTCGAGTGCGGGATCGCCGGTGCCTTCGAGGACTCCGGTGGGATCGATGGGAAGCGTCTTGTAAACGTTGAACTGGTTGTTTTCACCGGTTTTGCCGATGACATTTTCCGGAGCTTCCAGGAATTCCTCCATGCGGTAGCGGCCGAAGTCGTCGAAGGACTCGAAGGGGAGACCGAGGGGATTCATGTAAACGTGGCATTTCCAGCATTCCTGGGCTCCGGTTTTCTCATCGAGGCGGGTACGGAGGGTTTTGGTGTGGTCCTCGGGGATCTGGGCATCTACGGTGATCGGCACATCCGGGACTCGGCCCGCGAGGAGCTTTTCGCGCACCCACCTGCCGCGGATGACGGGATCCGTGTGGGTGTTTTTCGAATGGGCGATGAGCCATGCTGGATGCGTGAGGATGCCCATGCGGTTCTGAACCTTGAAAGGCTGACTGGTCGGGTAGTCCCAGAATTCCATGGGTTTCGTTTTCCCATCGGGCTTTTCCTGCTTGGCGAGGTTCCCGTAGCGCCAGATTCCCGGGGTCGGGGGCAGGTTGTAGAAGGGTGAGTGGTGGAGGCTGTATCCATGCGCCCAAGGCTCCGTTGTAAAAGGGTTGTTCCCGTTTCCGAAGGACTCCGTGAAGAAATGCATGTAGGTGCGCAGCGCGTTGGGCCTTTTCGGATCGAACTGGCGCATGGCCGGCTGCGATTTGATGAAATCCAGGTTTTCTTGCGTCACCCCATCCGGATCTGTTCTCCAGTCCGTGTCCTTCAGCTTTTCATAGACCTCGCGCCATTCCGCGATGATCCTTGCACCCTCCTCATTGCTGCGGTTGTGATAGACGAAATACTCGTCGGTGGTGAGGAGATTCACGAACACGTGCTCATCCTTTTGGAGGATGTGGTCCACGACCCTGTCCGCCTCATCGACCAGAAAGCCCGGAGTTCCCAGCGTCCCGCGATCCGGGTTTCCGAAGTATCCCTCGCTGCGCTCGGAATCCTTGAAAATCTTGGTCGCGCCCGGGTAGCCGAAAAACTCGCGGAAGAAGCGGTTGATCTTCGGGTGGGAGGTGATGTGGGATGTTACTTTTCCGGTCGTAAACGCAGGATCGACCGAACCCTTGTAATACTCCTTGTCTGCGAGCAGGCGTGTCACCTCTCGCTCGTAGTCCGCTTTGGTTTTCAGCCGCCCCTCTTCGGCGGCCTTCAGCAGTGCGGCGTCCGGGCCGCGATCACCCAGGGCGTAGGAAATGGCATAGGCGCCTTCTCGCGGGGAAAGGACTTTCCTGCCGTGGCTGTCCGGTTCCCCTGCCCCGAACTCCAGCCTGTAGAGGAACTCGGACTCCAGCAGCACAGCCACAAGCATCTGACGCAATCCCTCTGTGTTGCCGCCGATTCCAATGGAGGCCCGGGTGAGATCGAGATACTTTGCGAGTTCCTGGGATGAGGGTTCGCGGCGGAGGACGCGGGAAAACTGTTCGGTGATCGCGGCGGACATCTCGTCATCGGACGGCGGCGATTTCTTAAGGATGACCGCCTCAAAGGCGGCGGGGGTCTCGCGGGGAGTCCACTTGTCCTTGGGATCGGGGAAATCGCCCGCACCGATCTCGCCCGCCTTCACGCGTGCGGGGCGGAGCTGTTTCGAGGAAATCCAATCCGCATTGGTGAGCATGACCAGCAGGTGTCCGCCATCGAGGAGGGAGATGTCGTAGTCGCGTACGCCAGATGCCTCGGAGAGCATGAAGGGATTGGTGACCCCAACCATGGGAGTGCTGCGATCCCTGCCCTCAAGGCCGAAGACATCCAGCACGCGCTGCTCGAAAATCTGCGGGCTCACCAGCCAGCGGCGGGCTGGGCTGAAGGGTGCGCCCTTGAATGCACCGCCGAAGAGATTTCCGTGGTCCACGTAATTCCCATAGGAGGGATAGCGCAGCTTTTCCTCGAGCTTGGAGGCGTTGTGGGCGTGGAGGTTCCCGGAGATCCATGCGACCAGGTGCCCGCGCTCTTCCTCCGTAGGCTGGCTTTTCTTGGGTGGCGGCATCTGTTTCAGATAGACCTGCTCCTGCATCCGGTTGAGAAGGTCAAGGCGCGCGGAAAGCGGCAAGTCGGCGAGATTATCGAGCCGTACATCGCCCTTCTCCGTGCCATCCTCGTGGCATTCGAAGCAGGTGTCCTCAAGGATGATCTGGAGATCCTTGGGGATCACAAGTTTCCCTGCCGTTGCCTCCGCTGCCTGTGCGCCAAGAGTATCCTGCACCTGCGACTTGAGATAAGCGATGTCCGCGGCGGAAAGGACATCCTTGCTGAAATCCTTGACCCCGGATCCGGACACCACTCTCACCGAACCCGTGGCGGCATCATAGGAAACCAGATCGCCGGTGAAGGTTCTCGATCCGTCGGCGCTTGTCCATTCCCGTGCGGAAGCCGTTGCAAACAATGCCAGCAACACCGCCGAAGCGGTGACTTGAGAGCCTGGGAAATGGATTGGCCGTAGGTTCATGTAGCGCCGTGGAATGCATCTTTCATGCTGCATACGTAAGGATTATGACAGGTTACGGGCGAACCAGCGGAAACTTTCTGAAGCCACCGTAGTTTCATCGTCGTTTCACGGATTAAAATCGTTGATTTGCGCCTATCTTGGCTTCGTATCATCCGGTGTGGCAATCTCCAGCATCGTGCCTGATGAAATCTCGCGGAGCAGTCCATCGAACCGGGACTCCAACGCCGCGACCTTTTCGGGGAATCGGGCACTGAGATCCTCGGATTCCGCAGGATCGTCCTGCAGGTTGTACAGCAGGGGCGAGGCATCCGCATCCTCGGCAATGGCTTTCTTGGAATGGCCTTCGGCGGCATGGCGGCGATCGGGGAAAATCTTCCAATTTCCGCTGGTGAGTGCGTGGGGCGTGGCGTGCATCCCGTGCCAATGCAGCAGTTCGCTGCGGGGGTGGTCATCGCATTTCCCTAGCAAGGTGTCCCATACATCCATGCCGTCCAGAGGAGGTTTGCCCTTGGCGTGCCTCTTCCAATCAATGCCAGCCGCACGGCAAAGGGTTGGCAGCAGGTCGATGGCTCCGATGAGGTCGTCGCTTTTGCCTCCCCCTGGGATTTTCCCCGGCCAGGATACGATGCCGGGAACGCGGGTTCCGCCCTCAAACGCGCTCCATTTCGCACCCCGGAAAGGAAGCGCACTCGCCTTCTCTCCCTTCTGCGGGCCGTTGTCGGAAATGAAGACGACGATGGTGTTTTGCGCGAGCTTGAGTTCATCTAACAATTCCAGGATATCGCCGATGCGTCCGTCGAGTTCCTCTACGACATCGCCGTAATCGCCGAAGCCTGAATGCCCTTTCCAATCGGGATGAGGCATGACTGGGAAATGCGGGGCGGTGTGCGGGAGATAGAGGAAGAACGGCTTTTCCTTGTTCTCGCGGATGAAGCGCATCGCCTCGGTGGTGAACTGTTCTGTTAGAAGCCGGTTGTCGGTGGGCTTCACCTCGATCTTGTCCCCGCGCCAGAGCTCGTCGAGCTGGTTGTTGCTCATCGGGTTGTAAAAGGAGCTATCGAAACCCTGGTCGCCGGGGGTGGTTCCCGGCAGGCGGCCGATGTGCCATTTCCCCGAAATCCCGGTGACATAGCCCTCGGCCTTGAAGATTTCCGCGATGGTCAGTGCCTCGGAGGCCATGCCGTCCTTCGGCCCCATCAGATATCCGGCGACACCTTTCGTCCAACCGAGACGGACGGGATATGCACCCGTCAGCAACGCCATGCGCGAAGGAGTGCAGACAGAAGCCCCCGAATGGAAATTCGTGAGCCGCATGCCACCCGCCGCGAGCTTATCGAGAACAGGGGTCTTGATCGAGGGATGGCCGTAGCAGCCCAGATCCCGGTAGCCGAGGTCATCGGCCATGATGAGGATCACGTTGGGTTTTTCCGCCTTCAGGGCGGTGACCGTGAGCAGGCAGGCCAGCGCTGTGGCAAAGGGAAACCTCATATCATTCACCCCAGATTTTTTTCATGAGATCGAATGCCTTCGGATCGTGAACTTTCAGCTCACCGGCGACGAAGGGGTAGAAGTCGTTGCGGTAGAGGAAGGCTTCGGTTGCCTCAGCGAAATACTCCTTGTGATTGGTAGTTGCGTAGTGGGGCACCGCGCGACCGTCGAAGAGCATCACGCGGTTGTAGTTTCCTTTCTCCATCGCCGTCTTGTAGGCATCGATGATGTCTGCGTTCTCAAAATCCAAAATCTGGTCATGGTAGGCGTGCGCCAGCTCGTGGAGGATGACGGCGGGGTGCTTGAGCATCTGGCTGCGGGAGTAAAGCTCCTTCGCCTGGGGGATGTGAACGCTCTTCACGAGGCGCGGATCATAGCCATTGTTTTCCAGCCATTGAACGCCGGGATGATACTGCATGCTGCCCAACTCCGGGTGCGACCACTCGATGCGTATGACGACCTTGCGAAGATCGGCGAGCTGCTTTTCCGGGACAAGGATGGCGACCCGTTGGAGGTGGTTGCCGAGCATTTTCAGGGCGAGCGCACCGTCTTCCGCATGCTCTCCGGAGAGCAATGCGGGATCGACATGCACCGTCCAGCCCTCGATCTGCTGCACCACTGGCTCCACCCATCCGATCTTTTCCGGCTTGGCTTTCGCACCGCTGGGATTTGCGTTCGCGTAGATGAGGAGCGCCAGCGCGGCGACAACGGGGATACCTAGTTTCGTGAGCAGTTTCATGTGATGAATTGCGTATCGGATTTATCCGGATCAATCGAGGTTGAAAATCGAGTTGTGCAGTTCGCGCACCACTGGCTCACCACCGGCACCTTGGAGGCTCATCTTGATGGACATGCCCCAAGTCGGCGCGAGATCCGGGATACTGAGTGTGACCGACTTACCATCTGCGGAAAGGGTGGCTTTGGAAACCTTCCACTCCCGCTGATTCAGGTGCCTGGAGCCGTAGTTCGCGGTGCGCTTGAGATCCCATGCTTCGATGGCCCAGGAGGCGGTGGCCTCGGCGGATGTTTTTTCCAGCGGATCGGAAAAGCCTATGGTCACGGAGCCGGGCGCGGTCTTGAGGACGACGGGTTGGTGGGCGGGCTTGCCGGTGTAGCGGACGCGATAGAATCCGCCGGGCTGGGAGCGATTACCCGCCCAGGCATACATGCCGCAGCCGTAGAACTGGCCATCCGCCGGGCTGAAGCGCCCACGCATCACGCCTGTGGGAAACTCCGCGATGGGCAAGGGGCACATGCCGCCTTGCTTGCCGGAGCTGGTTTCCTCAAATGGCACTGTGTAGATTTTCCCCGTCCCGTAGGAAAGATTGAGAAGGGATCCGCGCAGGGGCTCCCAGGCGGAGTTTTCCGGCACCCAGAGCAGCTCCGCAGGCGAGCGATCCATGGCATTCGTGATCCAGCACAGCGGCTGTATCATGGCGCTGTCGGATTCATCGGTGACGTTGTGGTAGCCGTAGATGTTCCCGTAAAACTCGTCCGGCCCCTTGCCGGTAACCCAGTTGATGCGGTTCTTGGGATTCCAGTGGCCTTCCTGATCGGTGACAATGAAGGTGCCATCCGGGTTAAGGCAGACGCCGTTCGCAGCGCGGAATCCGGTGGCCAGGATCTCGGTTTTTTTGCCGTCCTTGCTGACCTTCAGCAATGTGCCGTGATGTGGTATCACCGCGGGTTTCCCATGGCGGGCGGACTTGGCGTAGTAGAAATTACCAGCCGCATCTGTCTGCAAGCCCATCGCGAACTCATGGAAATGCTCGGTGACCTGGTGGTCGCTGTTGAAGCTCTCGATGTAATCTGTCTCACGATCCCCATCGAGATCATGCAGCAGGGCGATCATGTCCCGGCAGCCGACGTAAATTTTCCCGTCCACGATTTTCAGTCCTAGCGGCTGGAAAAGCCCGGCACAAACGCGCTGCCATTTCAACTGGCCCTCCGCCTGGTCAATTCCATCTACGATCCAGACATCACCGTCCCACGTGCAGATGGCGGCGCTTTTCCCGCCCTCGAAGAAATCGAAGCCGCTGGTGCGCATCCATGAGTGCCAGGGGTTGTCATCGGTGGCTGGTGTTTCCAGGGTATCCACAGCCCATGCACCCTGTGCGGCATCGGCTTTGATCTCGGTGGTGAGGGTTTTGGTGAAACGTTTTGAGGCTGGCTCGCCCGGTGCGGCGGGAGCCTGATCTGCAGGGAGAATGGAGACAGCGCCAGATTGAAATCGAAAGCCGATGACGGATGCCTTGGCGCTGGCCGGGATGATGTGCTCGGTTTTTGTATCCAGCCTGATTTTCAGCCCATGGCTGTGCGGCCCCATGTAAAGCCAGCGGACGAATGCGCCGTCGCTGGAAAGGCCTGGCACCTCACGGATTTCGCAATCGCCCACCGAGTATCGGATCACCGGAGTTTCCCCCTGCATTTCCATCCCC
Source organism: Akkermansiaceae bacterium (assembly GCA_017798145.1). NCBI lineage: Bacteria > Pseudomonadati > Verrucomicrobiota > Verrucomicrobiia > Verrucomicrobiales > Akkermansiaceae > Akkermansiaceae bacterium. Next base: position 409,385 of record CP059069.1, read on the forward strand.
TTGAACTGCACCCACTCGCGAGGCAGCGGCCCATATGGCAAGCCATCACGACCGAGGATGCGGAGATCCTTGAAATCGCCTGTCTCCGGATTCGCCCACATCGGCTCATTGGGGAAAACGAAATCCTTTTCGCCAACGATGCTGGTGTGGGTGCCGTGGGATCCATCGAAGCCGATCCCCTTCCAATCCACGAACTTGTCCCCCGTCCAGGCGGCGGCGAGGCGCATGGTATCGTGCTCATAGAGCATCCATGCCTTGCCTGCGGAGACCCCGCCCGGTCCGGCATCCACGCGGATGGCGATGCCTTTCTGGGCGATGTTCCCCGGCTCCACCTGGAGAGTCCAGAAGAGGGCATTGCCATGATCCTGGATTTTGTAGATGGGCTCTTTTTTCTTTTCCTCCGCTGCTGCCTCGCGTCTCTGGGTCATCCCGCGTGGCAGCATGGCCAGGTAGGCATCGTCCACAGGGGTGAAATATTCCGGGTTTTTCCCTTCGAGGAACTGCCCGCGCAGATAGTTGATGACCTCGTATTTCTGCCGGGTGTTGTATTGCGGCATGGGCATCATCTGGCCGTAGCCTTTTTCCAAGGTCTGGAGCATGCGGTAGGGATCGGCTCCGTTTTTGATCTCGCCGAGGTGGAAACGCGGGGCGGTGGGCAGCGAGCCGGGGTTATCGATCGTGCCGTGGCAGGTGACGCAGAGCTGGTTGTAGATCACATCGCCGCGATCCCATGCCTTCGCATCGTCCCAACCCCGAATGATTTCCGCATGATCCTCCAGTGCGAGCGGCTGGACGAAGGCCTTGCGCAGGAAAAATCCCTTGCCCGCCTCAAGCACCGGGCGCACCGCATAACCGGAAACCGCTCCATAGCTCGTCAGCCCGCCGGACACGGGCGCCCAATTCAGATCCGGCGTATTCACCTCCCCTTCCCTCCCGCTGGAAAGCAGGGCGATCTCCGCCGCGCCGAGCGCACGCTTCCAATAACGCATCCCGGCGATGGCTCCGCCGAAATCTCCGCCGAAATCGTCCGCAGCGCTCGCGACCTTGAATACGGAACCCTTGGGATCAGCAGCGGTGAACTTCGCCTTGGAGGCCACCATTTTCCCATCGACGAAAAGGCTCATCTTGCCGCCTTCCGAGACGAGCACCGCCAAATGATCCTTGCCCGGAACCACGGCGGACTTGGCCTCCAGCGCGCCAACCCAACCGATGTCAAAGACCAGATTCCCGTTGCGCACAAAGAGAGCCTTCGCATCCGCCACCCACTTGCCGGCGGGCATCGACTTTGAGAAAAGCGTGCCTCCGGCTTCCGTGGCGTTGAAGGCGACCATGGCCGTGAAATCCGCATCCAGCCGCAACACATCATCCGATTGCGCCGCATCCGCGATGAAACTCCCGCCGTCCACCTTTACCGCCCCGAGATCACGCCCTTTGCCTAAGATTTTCCCGCCATCCCCCACCCGCAGGTGAGGCTTGCTGCCCGCACAATGCTCGTAGGCGATCTCGAGTTTCTTCCCCTTCCCTACCGGAAGTTTTATCGCCTCCCCGTCACCGAGGAGAATGCGTGATCCACCATCCGAATCGTAATCGAGCACCATGCGGAAATTCGAATAGCTTTCCGCCGCCTCCACCCTGCCGCTGATTTGACCCTCGCCGAAAACCGGAGTCATCGTCTCCTCGATGGGTACGGAGGTGGGTGGCAGCGTCTCCTGAGCCAGCGCGGGAAATGCCAAAAGGAAAAAGTGTAGGCCTAGGATTTGCTCGATGCGTCTTTTCATGGCGTGCTTTGCGGATGCGCTTGAAGATACCCGTCATCCCCGTTTCGGCAAGGAGTTCGGAACCGAAGCAATTTACATCATCCTTACTTTATGACGCTCAAGGCACATAGTCCCTGATCGTATGGAGCCTCAGCCGCTTGGTCGATGGATTTGCCAACGAGCGGGCGGGCGAGGAGTCCGGCGGCGGGCAGGCATCCGACAAGCGCGGTGGCGTGCGCGGGGGCTACCATGGGCGGAAGGTAGCGTTGGGTATTGCGCCGGAATTTCGATCCAGCCAAGCCCTCGGAATTTTCTTCACCGGAAATCACGGTAGAAGTAAACCTTTGGATGTTTTCCACCGGTATCCTGGATGAAACCAAGATGCCTGCTCTTGGCGTCATGCCACCAACTCTGCTCAGTCATCCTCTGGAGTTCTCCCTCACCGTTTAATTGATAGGAAAATTCCGCCCTGTAATAGCCACTATCGGGCAGCGGAGCCTTGGAAACCGTCTGGCCCTCGGGAGCGATGGTCATTCTAGCTCCTTCCAAGTCAGCTTCAATCCGATGCTCCGTGAGATTGATCCACAAAGTTTCCCCGGGCTTGAGTTTGCCCTCGCCTGCATCGATCAGCTTCAATGCCAGCGGCAGGCATTTGTTCGACTTGTCCTCGCTGACGAGAATGTAGAAATCATCGATATTTTCCGGGACTTTGAGTTCCGGCGCGCCATGGGGCAGATCCTCGGGCATTTTTGCTTCGGATGGCAGCATCTTGACAACGATGTCCCCAGCAGGCAATTCGACCACCTCGGAGAAGCTCATGTTCGGAAGGGTGACCCGCTGGCTTTCCTTGCCGTCGAACAGGTAGGCGAATTTCGGGGCATCGTTGGGGCGTTCCGGGAAAACGATGCGGCAGGTGCGCTCCGCTTGGGCGGGGAAGGCAAACCCCAGTAGCGACAAGGCAGCAAGAAGACACAACCTAACAAGGCTTTGCCATGGGGTGGCGGCGCGCTTGGATGGGGAAAGGAAACGCGACGGCTCGGGTTGGTATCTGATCCTATACATTCCTTTCCTGGTTTCGCGTTGGCAACTTCTTATTCGGGCTCCCGGCGAACCTCCTCGGCGTCCTTTGACCTGAAATCGCGATAGAAATATATTTTCGGAAGCTTGCCGCCGGTGTTCACCATGAAACCGATGTGCCTGCTTTCGTTGTCATGCCACCATTGTTGTTCCGTGATCCTCTGAAACTCCCCGATCCCATCCGGCTGGTATGCGAACTCCGCACTGTAGTAGCTGCTCTTCTCCACCGGGCTTTCCGATACCATGCGGCCATTCGGCTCCACCGACATCCTGCTTTGCCCCAGCTTGGCCACGATCCGGTGACCCGTAAGATTGAACCACAGCGTCTGTCCGGGCTTGAACTTGCCACCTCCCGTATCGACCCGGTTCAAGCGCACCGGCACTTCGCTGTTCGTGGGATCCGGGCTTACGAGGATATAGAAATCCCCGATGCTCTCGGGAACCTTGAGCTTCGGGGCGCCGGGCGGAAGGTTTTCAGGATCCGTGATTTCAGCGGATGTCATCAGGATCGTCAGCTCGCCCGGCGGCAGCTCGATGACTTCCGAGAAATTCATGCTTGGCAGGGTGACTTGCCGGCTTTTCTTCCCATCGAAGATATAGGCGGATTTCGGAGCGTCGTTGGGTCGCTCCGGGAAAACGATGCGGCAGGTGCGCCTGCCCGCCGACTCAGCACCGGCGTTGTGCGCCAGGCCGATCGCAGCGACGGCCAAGATCGAAAGAAGTCTCATGTGGTGGAACCCGCTTGTCATACCTCATCGTGATTGAGCCATCTGAAGGAGACAATTTCATACCTCCTGCCAAACAATACGTTGATGGGTGCCACAGGGGCATCGACGGAATCGGGGGGATCGGTTTCATCGCAGAAATTGCGTGTCCGCTTCACCACAGCCTCGCACCAGGCGGTGGCGATGACATTGCCTTTGCCATCCCTGGCATCACCATAGCTGCGTATCGTAAAGGTATCGTCCCGTGCGCTCAAAACCGGGGCAAGCGGTCGGAGGATGTCCGCCTGCCGGATCCAGCCCGGTACACCGTATGCACTGCTGCCCTCGGCGGCCTCCGGAAACTCGTAGCTGACACCCTGCATTTTTTGATCGCTGGGAGACATGGTCCTGTCCGAAAGCGAATTCGCAGGATTGCGCAGCACTTTCATCGGATCTTCGCCCATGCGATCGATCGCGGCCTGCACGGCGCCCGCAAGGGCAAGATCCTTGTTGGTGCCCAGCTGGCGGTTCACGAATTCCGACAGGCTTAGGAACGGCCCCCTGAGGCGCACTTGCTCCACGATCTTTTTGGCCAGATCCTCGATCTGCGCATCGTTCAGGCTCCTGAAACCCGTGAATTCGGATGCATTTGCCGCCTGGCCGCCGATTGCCGCACCGCTGCCTGCCTCGACGTCGGAAGCCACCGCGCCTCGCGTCACCGGGTGGTCGCCGACCGGGTTGATGGCTTGGATGACGCTTTTCCCGTAAAGAGCGATTTCCTCCAGGCTCTTGGCGTGCCCCAACATCGCTTTCCAGGCATCGACCGAGGTCGAGTTCACGTTGAACATCCCGTCCACCTCGATGCGCGATCCAACCTTCATCCAGCCGTCCGGGCTGTTGATCACTTCCTTGACCCGCGTTGTTGCCAGCGAACTCGACAGGTTCGAGTCCTCGGGAATGGGCTGGTAGGATCGGTTCGAAAGTTTCTCAGTCCCGGTGAGGAAATCCCTGTAGGTTGTATCGATGTTCTTGGCGATTGCACCCCCAAGCACCTGCGGCTGCGGCGCGATCGAGGAAACGAACCAGTCGTCGAAGAGAAGGTGGTTCGCGCAATAGGCATCGTCGTGAATCAGGTTCGTGGCGATGCTGTTGGGCGAAAGGGTGGAAGGCACGATCCTGTCCTTGGGGATCAGCGGGCTGGCGTCGCTGTTGCCGATCAGGTTCATATGTTGCGGCGGATAGGGGTTGTTGCCGCGCGGGTTCCAGCCGTTGAGCTCGACAAGCGAGGCCATCGGGCGAAGCGGGATATTCACCATCACGAGCCGGGAAAGGCCGTCGCCGCTGTGGTAGCCCGTGGCGATGTAGCCCTCGGAGGCACTCAGGTTTGGTGTGATCGTCGAGCCTATGCTGAGTGAGTGGTAGGCGAAGTCGAAGGTGTTGTTAGCGGGATGGTCCTTTGGCATGCCGCTTTCCGGTTCGCTCAAGACCATGGCAGCCAACGCGTTGTTCTGGATCACTCCCTTCGTGGGGCGGTTCTGCTTGGTCCCTGGTGCGCTGCCGATCGAGATGCGGGGCCCGAAGCTCATCGAATAGATCGGTATCCACGATCCGGAGGCGAGTTCCGCCACGGAATATCCGACCTCATCCACCTCGTCGGGGGGCCAGTATTTGTCTCCCTCGCTCGCTGTTGCGAGGGCGGTGATGTTATGGAGTTCCTCACCGATGCCCGATGGCAACACCGCCGTTCCACCGAAGTGGGAACTGCCGTCACCGAAAGACAGCGAAAATCCATATCCCGGAGCCCGGTCCCGGTATGGCTGCGTGAGCCTGTCGTTCCGGAAGAGGAACCAGTAGTTCCTGGTTCCAAGGAGATTCGATGAGAGATCGAAATCCCGCCCCACGATGTCGGTCGGCCTGTAACCCTCCCTCATCCTGAATGCGCCACCCCCGAAACCGTAGCCGTTGTCGAGCCACTCCGGAGAAAACAGTTTCACTTCGCCCGGTTTGAAGGTGAGCGTCCCTTCAGGCAGCCATAGCGCCCAGGTTCGCAGATCCCTCCATATCTGTGTAGATCCGAATTTGGCCACGTTGCCCGGCAACTGGTTATCGTATGGATTTGCAAAGTTGTTGGGCCAATCGAGAGTCTGGAAGTTGCCGTTGGTCAGGAGCCTGTATTGTGTGGAGGGGACGGCATCGGGGTTCGGAAAAGTGCTCTTGTCGACGATCGCCATGGCACCCGGCAGACCCCGACGCCAGCCAACCCCTAGGAAATTCTGTTGGGTGTTGGTGCCTTGGCCTCCGTTCAGCGTACCGCTGATCTTGTGCTCCAAGGTGACGTTGTAAGGGTTCCAAAGGGTGAAGAACGGAACGAACATCATCCTCATCTGGTATTTTTTCGGATTTTGGTTGAGTCGTGCGGGATCCTCCCTGGCCATTACGTAGACGATGACCTGAAACCTTGCGATCTGTGGATGCAGCCTCTGGCTGTGCTTGTGGTTGTACACTTCGAGCGCCTTGATTGCGGAGGCGCTTTGCTTGGCGATTTTATCCCAGACGAAGGGTGATTTCACTTCTCCGTAATCACCGGAAAAACCCTGGTAGGCGGTGGCAAAGCTTTTGAGGGATTCCCATGAAGCGGCTGCCGCGTGGTATGTGCCAGGCTGCAGGTAGCCCAGAATCACCGAATATTCGCTCCATGGATAGAGATTCGATTGCGGTGGGGTCGCTGCAGTGATGGCGCTCGCGGTGCTTGCGGCGACGGATGCATTTGGCCGAACAGGCTTGGGCACTTGGGTGGTCTTTCCAGCCTCAGGCGTCAACCGGAACAGCGGGAGTCTGCCGCCGGGATAGGAGGCATAGATGTTGTCCCATTTCTCCGTCAGTATCGACAGATCCTTGCGCCAGCCGCCGGTCGCGGTGTTGGTCAGCAAACCCACCGAGCTGATGGAGAGATCGTGGAAGCTCTGGTGGGGGTTCTTGGCGTTGCCGCCGGTGATGAGTTCGGTGCTATCGAGCGTGATGGCTCTGCTTGCGGCTCCTTTCGTGGCGATGGTCGGACTGTATGGTTCGGGGTTGGCTGCGAGCGAGTCCAGGCCGAAGACCCCGGCATTCGGGACAAGATGGCTCTGCCCCATCTCCACCAAGCCTGCAACGCCGTTCGGCCGCGGCTTGTGCGGTTGGAGCAAGCGGGCTTTCTGGTTTTCCGGGCTGACCCACCAAGCGTAGCCGCCCGTTTCGTTCTTCACGAGCTGTGGTTTCACATGGATCTGTCCGGGCTTCGACCCCAGGGTGCCGGCCGCCAGCAGCGGCACTGTACCTGCCGTGGCCTCCTTGGAAACCAGAGCTGAGGGAGAGGGTGATGAAGGTGACGTCCCGGCCTCAGCGCCGGAAACAAGCCAGGAGATGAAGCGTCCCCCGGCTTGCTGGCCGGATTTTGTCTTCGAGCTGTAATCCGGCTTGAGCGGGCGTCCCGTGTCATCGTGATCCGTCCCCTCCCAGCTTCTCCACACCCCTGTGAGGGGCGGTGCTGCTGGATCGATGAGACTTGCCTGCGCCGTAACGCGCGTATCCGCCCCCGTATGCCTCTGCAGCTCACCGATCGCCAGCATCAGCGCCATGCGTGCGTTCGCCCTCGCCTCCGACATCGCTGAGCCCTGGGCTGAACTGCGCAAAGAAATACTGGAGATCGAAAGCATCCCCAAGGCCAGGATTCCCAGCAGAACCATGAGCATGAGGGTCGCAACGAGGGCGAAGCCCCTAACTCTGGATGCCCGGTCGGAGTGGGAGTGGTTTTTCACGAAATCGAATGGGGTTTTAATAGCAAGAAATTTACCGTATGCACATTGTGAACTCATTTTCTCGGAAAATCCACCAGATAATCCCGCGTAATAACGGTATTATTTCGCGCATTTACGTCATACAAAAGGCCGTCCCGAAGGATGCACCGGCTCCGGGTCTATCCCCGGAACCTTTGCCCTGCCTCATTTCCGGATCAATCCGCCTTGGGGATGGCACGCAGCGTGAAGTAGCTTTCAAGCATGCCCCAGGCCGGCGCATCCCCGAATAGCGGTGCGGCGGGTGTTATCCGTATGTGGTAGATCCGGTCCAGCCACTTGTCCCCTTTTCCGAAATCAGCGAGATCCAAGCTGACCGACGACCTGTCGGCTGCGAGTTTCACGCTGGCAACGGTTTCATCCCGCTTGTCGTGCTCGGGCGAGCCGTAATCCGAAAGGTTCGTGTAGAACCATGAGGTGGCTTGTAATGCCTTCTGCAGATCCGCCTCCCCCACCCCGTCCGCCACGGGGCGGGTGAAATGGACGGTAAACCCTGTGGGCGATGAGGTGACCCTGGAGATATCCGCAGCGAAGGTCTTGCCGTCGAAAACCACCTGTTGCAAGGCAGCAGGACTGCCTCCCCGCGCGCCCCAGCCACGGCCGGTCTGGCCGAGCAGCAGGCTGCCGTCCGGCAGGAAAGCGGGACGCATCACGCCGGAGGCGAGTCCGCGGGCGAAAGGCGTGACGCTGCCCTGATCCTGGCCATCCACGATTTCCGTCACCACCCGCATCACTTGTGAAAGCGTCTGGTCCCCGATGAACATCTGCCCGCCGTACTGGCCGAACTTGCCGTTCGTCAGATCCCACGCGGGGCTGCCGGGCGAGTTCGCCATCTTGCCGTGGGGCAGCCAGACGGCGCCCTTGCGGAGCTTGTCCTTCCAGAGATCGTAGTTGAGGCCCGCTGCATCGGGCCCCATGCCGGGAAGATCCACGAGGCCGGACATGTGGCCGTAGAATTTGCCCTGCTCCAGCGGAACCACCTTGGAGGAACCGACGTATTCGCCCTGGTTTTCCGCGTACCAGATCCGCCCGTCAGGGGCGACGCCGATGCCCGCCGGGCTGCGCAGGCCGTAGGCGTATGGTTCGAATTTCCCTTCCGGTGTCACCCGGCAAGCCCAGCCGCGGTAGCCGCCCATGGATCCCATGAATTTGCCACCGGCCTTCCAGGATGCCTCGTTCTCATCCTGGGCGTGGGAGAGGTTGAGCAGGAAATAGTAATTTCCCTCGGCGTCCCGCACTGGTCCGTGGGTGTATTCGTGGTAGTTGCCGTGGAAGCCAAAGTCGTCGCAGACGGTCTCGAAATCGTCCGCACGCCCGTCGCCGTCCGTATCGCGGATGCGGGTGAGCTCCGGTTTCTGTGCGATGACGATCACATCGCCCTTGTCATCCTCGATGACGACACCGAGCGACTCGTAGATCCCCTCGGCAAAGAGAGACCATTTCCCCTCGCGGATGCGCCAGACACCTGCGGTGCGGGTGGAGAGGACGATGGTGCCGTCCGTTGCGACCGCAATCCCGGTGGGTTCGAATAGCTGTGCCCGCCCCAGAAGATCGTTCGGCGAAGCCCAGTCCTTGACGGAATAGCCTGCGGGAACTTCCAACGGACGCCGTCCCGGCTTGGCCGGTGTGGAAACGAGCTCCTGAGGAGACCAGTCCTCGGAGGCATTCACCGCGGGACGCGCGACGACTCCCCCCGGAAGCTTTGCGGTGAGGGTGAACGGCCCCTTTGCTCCGGCGGACAGGCTCCAGATCCCCTCCTCCAGCTTGCCGGCACCGACCGTGGGATTAGCAAGACCGGTGATCCTGAAACGCTGTTCCGTTTTCAGCTCACCATCGAGGGAAAGACCGATTTCCCCGGCATCGCTGATCGAGATGGCCTGCCTGAATTCGTTCTGCCCGACGCGGAAACGGAAGGTCGGGTTCCCCGTTTCGGCTGATACGCTGTGTCCGAGGAACTCAGCATCCAGAGCGGCAAGTTTGTCGGCGAAATCCTTGCCGTCGCGGAGATGGCGGGCGATGGCCGCGTAGTCGTGGGCGTCCGGCTCCTTGAACTCGAAATCCACGGGCTCGCCGCCGGACGTCAAGGGTTGCAGTACCGGGTTCCCGCTGATGTAGGTGGTGGCCCCGCCACTGAGGTTGGAGAGTTTTCCGCCCCGTCCGGAGCGCTCTTCGTTGAGATTGAGGTAGCCGCCGGTCCAGACGCGCCGGACGGAGAGCATGCGGGGATCGAAGGTGTAGCTCATGCCGTTCGGTTGACCCACGTGGAGGGAGCGGGCGCTCGTCCCACCGATCGGCGCACGGATCACCCTGGTGCGATCCGTCACGATTTCCTCGCCCGGTATTTCCAATACATTGCTTGGCTCCGGTGCCTTGGAGCGCTTCACCATCACCTTCGCCGGCCCGGCCTGGCCATCGTCGGCCAGCGTCCGCAGGTAATGCCAGACGGAATCCAGGCCATCGTCGGAGATGAGTTCCTTGACATACATGGGCATGAGCGGTTGGAAGGCAGTCCCTTTCATCGGCCCGGTCTCCGCCACCGCAAGGGCGTCCCATGACTTGCGGAGGGAATCATCGAAATAGGCGCGATCCGCCTTGACGCTCGTTTCCTTGCCCTGGACGACCACCTTGCGCTCGCGCGGCTGGGTGAGGAACAGGCCATAGAGGTTTGGCCCGGACTTCAGGGAGGCATCGCCCTTTTCCACCGTATGGCACTCGCTGCAGCCTATGGACCCGAAGATATCCTTTCCCTCCGCAACGGAATCCACCTCGACTTCCTGTGCAAAAGCGAAGCCCGCCCCCAGTACGGGGATCATCATTGTTGTAGCTAGTATCGTTTTCAAATCGTTCATGGTTTCGGTTTTCCGTCTGCCCTGACGGGTCGCAGCCTCAGGGCGACCTTCGTGCCAAGGGGCGGGATGTGCGTGGGATCGATCTCCCAGGCGAGGGCGATGTTCTCCTGGGAATGCTTGCCGGGCAGGCAGAGCAACTCATCGCCGAAGGTGGAGAGGGAAATCACGTTCCCGCTGCCGTCGCTGAGGTATCTGGCGACGCCGTTGTCATCCTTGTAGAGCTGGGATCCGGCGAAGAGGAAATTGCTCTTGGGGAAGCGCTTTCGATCCTCGGGCTTCACCTCCACGGCATCCGGCCCGTAGCTATCCTCTTCCTGGCCGCGCATGATGAAGTCCCCGATGGGGCGCTCCACCTCTTTTCCCCCGGCATCCTTGTAGGCGAGGAAAACGCCGATCTCCCCGCCGCTTGGGGCGATGTCCAGCCAGCCGCCGTCATCGAGCCGCTTGGCCATGGCGGGATTGCCGGGCTTCGCACCCAGCAGCAAAAGGGCGGCGTGGACATGAGAGGGTTTTGCGTCGATGGCGACGATGGACTCGTGCTCCTTGTTGTCCTTGGTGGTGGCGATCAGCTCCAGGAAACCGGCCGTGAGGCAGATTGTGGCATCGACATCGACGTAGCCTTCCTTGGCACGAACCGTGAGGCCGGGAAGCTTCAGCTCCTCGCGCGTGCCGACATCAGCCGCGTCGGGTTTCTTGGACGCATCATCCTCCTTGGTAGGCTCCTCGGCCATGGCGGAATGCCCGAAGGCCAGAAGCGCCGCAGCTGCCGTTCGCAATGCGACCCTGCGTACAAATATCTTGGTTTTCATATCGGTGAGAGCAAAGGCCGTATGGGGCACCGCTGCTGGATGGAATTGTCAGGCAAAGGCTTGGATATGCAACGCAAGAATCCGCGCTTACCTTTCACTCCCGCGCCGCTGGCTCCGGGCTAGGGAGCCAATGCATCCCACTCCGATTTGGTAAGAACTTCCTTCTGATACTCCATCAGGATTTTCCATGCACCGCCCTCCTTCACGAGAAGCGCTTCGAATCCGATATATTCAGGCTTCGCATCCCCGTCGCCGACCTTCTGGGTATAGAGGAAGACACCGGATTCGTGGGCCGTCTCCGCATCGCCGTAGCGGTTCGCGAAACGGAAATCGACCGATGCCTCCATATTGCCGGCCTTGGTGTCGTCGAATTCCTTTTTCCAACGCGCCAAGGCTTGGGTCAGCGGATAGCTCACCTTTTTCGTCCCCGAAACGAGCACTGCGCCCGGATGGCATGTTGCCTTGTATGCCTCGAAATCGCCCACGTTCACCGCCCGCGATACCTCGTTCCAGTAGGCATCCAGCTCCTTGATCCGCGCCTCGTCGGGATCCGGCAGCGGGGTGGCCTTGTAGCTGCGGATCGCGATCGGGCCATGATCGCCCTGGATGGCGATCGGGCCTGTGGCGGCATCGCCCTCCAAGGGTGCGGAGCGGGTGTGCCCCCCGGTGGTGGCGTTTTCCTGGACAAGGATGCCGTTGACGAAAACCTTCTCGAAAGTCGCGTCGCGGAATTTCTTGCCGTCCGCATCGAAGCGCGGCGCTCGGAAAACGATCTCCATCGTCTGCCATTCGCCGGGCGGCTTGGAGGCGTTCACCTTCGGGGCGATTCCGCCGAAACCCTGCTTTTCCTTCGGCAGGCTCGGATCGAAGCGCTGGTAGATCCCGCCGAGATCGCCCGATCCGAAACGCTCGCGCCCGAAGCTATCCAGGATCTGGACTTCGTAGCGCCCCGCGACATAGACCCCTGCGTTGGAACCTTTCGGGATCATGAACTCCAGCTCGATCCGCACATCCCCGAATTGCTCCTTGGTCAGGAGGTAGGGAGCCTTCTCGCCAGGCTTCGCGGCATTCACCAGGATCTTGCCCTCGCCTTTCAATTGAAACTCGCCCTTGCCAGCCACCGCTTGCACCTCGGCAACCCCTCGCCAGCCCTCCGGTTGACGGAATTCATCCAAAGCGCCATTCTTCAGGAGATCGAGAGTCTGTGCGAAGGCGGGCAGCGAAAGCGCCAGGCAGATGGAAACAGCGGAAACCGGGATGCTCATCGGAAACTTGTTCATGGTGCGGGAGACTAGGGCAGGATGGCCGCATATTTACAGCGGTAAAATGACAATTTGGGGCACAAAGTTCCTACACGATGGGTAAGCACTTATGAGTGCGGGCAGAAGCACCGCCATTGCTTCACGGGGCAATCGGCCAAGGCTGATCCCGTGTTTCCAACATGGATCATGCCGAAGAAAAAAAGCGGAGGCGCCCACCACACCCAAAGTCTTCGCGCAGAATGGGAAACCGGCCAGGGTGCAAGGGCTTCAAGCCAGGTCTTCCGAGGTCACGGAGCGCTGCTCGCGGCTGCCGAGGATGACCGCCTGGTGCACGACGGTGCCAGGCTCCGCATCAAAGCGGAAGCTATGGCAGTTCGGGCAGATTGCCGTCGCCTTGCCGACGATGGAGTCGCAACCCTCGCACACCTTGTAGTTTGCGGGGTTGGAAACGATCCTTGCGGCGGCTTCCGCGCGGTTTGGTGTTTGTTCCTGCATCTTTGTGCAAAAAAAAGCGGAACCGGATGGCCGGACCGCTTTGGATTTGGGAGATTCCCTGAAGCGGGGATGGAATCAGGCGATGGCCGCGAGAGCCTTTGCTGTCCTGCTCTTGAGGTTGGCTGCCTTGTTCGGGTGGATGAGGTTGCGCTTGGCCGCCTTGTCAACGACGGAAGAAAACTCGGAAGCCGCTTTCTGGGCATCTTCCTTGTTGCCTGCCGCGATGGCCGCGATCGCCTTCTTGCGGACGGTCTTCATGCGGTTCTTCTCGGCACGGTTGCGCTCGGTGCGCACGACGGTCTGGCGGATGCGCTTGATGGAGGATTTGTGGTTGGCCATGTGATTCTGTGAATTAGGTTGGAAAAGGTGTTTGCCCCGTGACGGGGCGGGAAACTAGGTGGATGTGTTGCGCGGTGTCAAGCTGGATGTTTCGAAAATCCTGACCATTTCATCGAGCCGCAGTGTGGGTGCGCTGGCTTGAAGCCGTCTTCTTGAGCGGGCCGCGGATGACATAGACATCCGCGCCGGTTCCGACGCGGTTGTATAGGTCCACGACATCCTTGCAGCCCATGCGGATGCAGCCGTAGGAGGCCGGGCTGCCGAGTCGGCTGTGCTCGGGGGTTCCGTGGATGTAGATGTAGCGGCGGAAGGCGTTGCGGTTCTCCGATTGGGTTCCGGTCAGCCATAGGATGCGGCTGACGATGGGATCCCGGCCAGGAGCGTTAGGCTTGAGCACCTCGCCGGTGGGGCGGCGGCTTTTGAAAACGGCTCCCGGCGGTTGGCCGGCTCCGATTTTCTTCGCCACCTTCATTTTCCCAAGCGGGGTCTTGTTGGAGTTCGGGGTGTCGCCGACACCGAACTTGGATGTGGAGATACTGTACGATTTGACGGGTTTGCCGTCGCGCAGGAGCAGGAGCTTCTGGTCGCGAACGCTGACGATCATCTTATTGCGGTCGTCAAGGCTGGAGCCGCAGCTGTTGAGGAACAGCAGGGATAGGATGCTTGCTAGGGGGAAAAACAGGTGGGTGATACCTTTTTTCATTATCAGTTGTTGTCTATATGGTTGGCGGCTGGCGTTTTGGATTTTGCGGGACTTGGGAAGGTAGGCAGCATGCGTGCCATCGAAGCGGTGGAAGTGTAGAAAAATCCTACGGGGAATGGAAGCAAAAGGATTGCCGACGACCACCGGCCGTGCATTGCGGCCTCGATGACAACGAACAGGAAGAAGCAGCCGAAGAGGAATTCCACGAAAGGGGTGAGGGTTTTCATAGCCTTGTAGCTGCTTTTCTTCCAATCGGAATTCTTCTGCTCGATCCCGTATTTCGGGGTGCGTATGAATGCCGTCTGGTGGTTGCAGAGCGCCTCTATGACAGCCTTGGCGTTGGTGATGGACATGCCGATGCCGAGCGCAAGGAGCAGCGGCAGGTAGGGGATTTCCTTCCACCAGGTGTCCGGGCGAAGAGCCTTCTGGGATGTGAGGTAGAAGAGGATCACCGACACGGAAGCGAAGAAGAAGATCGGGATGTTGATGATGTAGTAGGTCAGCTTGCCGAAATCCGGCTGCGCATGCTGGTTCGGATAGATCAGGAAGCAGAGGCAGATGAGGAGGAGGTAGGCGAAGTTCGAGGTGAGGTGGGCTGTGGCCTCCATTTTCACGAAAAGCGGCACATCGCTGCGCCAGATGGCGGGCAGGACCTTTTTGCAGACCTGGATGGAGCCTTTTGTCCAGCGGTGCTGCTGGCTCTTGAAACCGTCCATATCGACGGGCAGTTCGGCGGGCGTTTCGACATCGTTGAGGAAGATGAACCTCCAGCCCTTGAGCTGGGCGCGGTAGCTGAGATCCATGTCCTCGGTGAGGGTGTCGTGCTCCCATCCGCCGGCGTCCGCGATGCAGGATTTCCTCCAGATGCCGGCGGTGCCGTTGAAGGTGAAGAAGCGGCCGGAACGGTTGCGGGCGGTCTGCTCGAGCTCGAGGTGGCCGTCGAGGAACATCGCCTGGATGCGGGTGAGGACGTTGTAGGTGCGGTTCAGGTGCCCCCAGCGGGTCTGGATCATACCGATCTTCTCGTCGGAGAAGTAGTGGATCGTTTTCTTCAAGACGTCGGCATTCGGAACGAAATCGGCGTCGAGGATGAAGAGGTATTCCCCTTTGGCAAAACGGGTGCCGTTCTCCAGTGCGCCGGCCTTGTAGCCGGTGCGGTCGGTGCGGTGGATGTGTTCCGCATCAAAGCCCTGCGCCACAAGCCGTGCGATGCCATCCCGGCAGATTCCCACCGTCCCGTCCGTGGAATCGTCCAGAAGCTGGATCTGCATCTTGTCCTTTGGGTAGTCGATCCTGGAGACGGAATCGAGCAGGCGGTCAACCACATGCATCTCGTTGAAGACCGGCAGCTGGATTGTGACGAGCGGAAGGTCGGCAAATGTCATCAAGGGCAAGGGCTTCTTGCGGGCGTGCTTCAGATAGAGGAAAATGATCGTCAGGCGGTGCGAGCCGTAACCTGCCAGGCCGATGAGTACCGTGACGTAAGCGAAATACCAGAGAGGAGATGTGATGTCCATGTTCGGAGATGAAATGTCGTTGTGCAGCAGGCTGAAGCCTTTGTGAGAAGCAGGCTTAGATGGTGGAGCCATCCCGATACAATACGGAACTGGCGGCGTGAACCGTTGATCACCCCGCGCGGATGCCAGCAGGCGGCAGCCAGCTTGTCAAGAACAGAACCCCGATCCGGATCATGCGATGTTCGCGCTAGCTGTCTCCTGCTTGTTTGGATTTCAGAATCGAAATACGACAACATGATGAATAGCTTGGCTGGCTTTTTCAGGGGCATCCCCTGAAATGCGAATCGGCAGACATCCGGGGGGAGGTGTCTGCCGACGCGAGGTGGGATGTGCGATATGTTTTTGTGGGGGGAACCGGCGTTCGCGAAGCGGGGGTGGCTTCGCTCGCGCCGATACTTGTAGATTACCCCAAATCGGCCATGATCACATTACGCAATCGCGTATTTCTTACGATTTCCTTGGAGCATCTGAGGCGAATCAGCCTTCCTTGGCACAAAAACGGCCAAAGCCGGAGCTTTCCGCGTAACAGCATTCCCTGCAAGCGATCTCACTCGATGAGTGCTTTGCTGAGTTTTTCCCGGATGGCATCCCCTGGAATGCGAATCGGCAGACATCCGGGGGAGGTGTCTGCCGACGCGAGGTGGGATGTGCGATATGTTTTTGTGGGGGAACCGGCGTTCGCGAAGCGGGGGGTGGCTTCGCTCGCGCCGACACTTTTAGATTACCCCAAATCGGCCATGATCACATTACGCAATCGCGTATTTATTACGATTTCCTTGGAACATCTGAGGCGAATCAGCCTTCCTCGGCACAAAAACGGCCAAAGCCGGAGCTTTCCGCGTAACAGCATTCCCTGCAAGCGATCTCACTCGATGAGTGCTTTGCTGAGTTTTTCCCGGATGGCATCCCCTGGAATGCGAATCGGCAGACATCCGGGGGAGGTGTCTGCCGACGCGAGGTGGGATGTGCGATATGTTTTTGTGGGGGAACCGGCGTTCGCGAAGCGGGGGGTGGCTTCGCTCGCGCCGACACTTTTAGATTACCCCAAATCGGCCATGATCACATTACGCAATCGCGTATTTATTACGATTTCCTTGGAACATCTGAGGCGAATCAGCCTTCCTCGGCACAAAAACGGCCACAGCAGGAGCTATCCCCGTGGTAGCAGTCCTCACAGAGGGTCTCATCCCGGATCGTGCCGGCAGCCTCTTTTCCGCAGCGGTCACAGGCTTCCCGGGCAGGCTCTGCCGGTGTTTCGGAGGAGCTCATTCCGCGAAAAGGATTTCTTCATCGCCTTGCCCCCCACCCCTGCCGAGCTTGTCGCCGATATCCTTGCTGGTGACGTAGAGCATCAGGGAAATGAGTGCGAGGGCACAGACCGTTTGGATGATTTCCAACGTCTTCATCTGCACCGGCCTACCGCAGACCTTTTCAAGCAGCGCCAGGGTGATGTGCCCGCCGTCAAGCACGGGAAAGGGCAGCATGTTGAGCACAGCGAGGTTGACGTTGAAAAGAACCATGAAACCGATGATGCGCCGCCAGCCGTTTTCCGTCTGCAGCAGCGAATAAAGCATCTGTCCGATGCCCACCGGGCCGCTCAGGTGATCGACCCCGATGCTCGATTGCGGGTCGGCGACGCTGGTGATCGTCACCCACATCATTTTCAGGCTGTCCATCACCTGGGTCAATGGGTTTGGGTGGACGATGCGGACATCCACATCCCCTGTCTGATCCCAGATCACTCCGATCATCGGATCCCTCCCCTTCGGTTTCAGCGGTGCCTCTGGGGTCAGCTCGATCGGAACCACCAGTCCGAGCGCCCTCTCCACGCCGAGGGTTACTTTCTTATATCCGCTATCCTTGAGGTATTGTGCAAGCTGGATATCGCTATAAAGCTGCTTGCCGTCCACGGAAACGATTACGTCTCCCTTCTCCAGGCCGGCCTTGTCCGCAGGGCTGCCTTTCACCACATCGCCGATCAGGGCGGGTCCCGCCGGAGCGAGCCCCACTTGCCGCAGGCCGCTGCGCTGGAACCACTTGCTGTCCGGCGTGTCGAAACCGCTGGTGAGCGTGAGCGGTTCCTCCACGCCCGAACGCCTTACAGTGAACTCGATCTTGTCGCCGCTGCTCAGAACGATGCGCTCGGTGATGCTCTGCAGGGAGCCCGCAAATCCGTTCACGGGTTCGCCGTTCACCGCGATGATCTCATCGCCGGGCTGGATTCCGGCCTTTTCCGCAGGGCTTCCGTCGAGGACGAATCCGATCGTGGTGCTCGGCACGAAATCCTTCGGTTTCCCGACGCCCCACACCACGACCGCCGCCGCGAGCGCCAACAGGATGGAGAACAGCGGGCCGGCGAAGGCGACGATGATCTTGTCCATCGGGGTGATGGCCGGGAGCGGCTTGCGATCCTTCTCACCACCCTCGATGGCCTCCATTGGTGCCATTTGCGGCAGCGCGACGAAGCCGCCCGCCGGGATCCAGCCGAGGCCGTATTGTACGCCGTTGATTTCTTTTTTCCAAATGGGTTTTCCGAACCAGATCTGGAATCGGTCGATCTGGAGCCCGCGCCATTTCCCGGCAAGGAAGTGGCCGAGTTCGTGGACGAAGATGATGATGTTGAAAAGCATCACGACGACGAAGATCAGTAGCGCGATGTTCAGGGTGGCTTGGAGAAAGGTCATGGGCGATTTGGTAAGGTGCCGGAAGGCTACCCGACATCAGCAAACCCGCAAGCCTTTCCAATTCCCTGAAAATCACCCGTCCCGGAAACTCTTCCTTGTAAGTTGAAATCTGTGATTTGAAGTTTCACGCGTGATCTCCGGCCAAGACCCGCTCTCTTCCCTCCGCTTCCTGTCGGGGAAAGAGATCCAAGCGCTCGAATTCGCCAACATCGCCAAGGTCGCGGAGCTCCTCGGCCATTTCCCGAAACGCTACGAGGACAGGCGGCAGTTCGACCGCTTCCCCAACCAGGCCACCGCGAAACCTGTCTGCCTCACGGGCGGGGTGATCGATTCCGGCACCAAGGGCTTCGGCAAAACCCGTTTCTACGAGGCGATCGTGATGGATGGCGGTGGCGGAGTCTTCGGCTCCGGGAAAATCACCTGCCGCTGGTTCAACATGCCCTTCATGTCCAAGGTCATCGCCACCGGCCAGCAGGTCATCGCCTACGGGAAAGTCAAGGAACAGGGCGGCCGCCTCATCATCGACCACCCTGAGATCGAGGTCATCCGGGATGACGAGGAGGCGGAAACCATCCACCTCAACCGCATCGTCCCGATCTACAGAAATATCTCCGGGATCAACCAGCGCCGCCTGCGCGAGATCATCCACATGGCGGCGGACAGCATCCGCCATGCCGATGATTTCCCCTTCCCTGTTTCCCAAACCGACAGGAAAGCCGATCTCCTCGAAACCCATTTCCCCACATCCGCCGAATCCGCGATGGCCGCCCGCCGCCGTTTCGCGCTCGAGGATTTTTTCCGCCTCCAGCTCAACGTCGTCTGGCAGCGGACCCGACACCGCTCCCACGCGGGCCGCATCCTCGGGAAAAAGACCACACTCCTCAAAGCGTTCCACAACTCCCTGCCCTTCGATCTAACCGATGCCCAGAAACGTTCCATCAGGGAAATCATCGCCGACATGCGCGAGCCCCGCCCCATGAACCGCCTGCTCCAGGGCGATGTCGGTGCGGGGAAAACCTTCGTCGCCATGGCCGCCATGCTGTTGGCCATTGATTCCGGCGCGGATGCGGCGCTGATGGCACCCACGCAGATCCTTGCGGAGCAGCATTCCATTACGTTCAGGAAATGGCTGGAGCCCCTGGGTGTGGAAGTCGTGCTCCGCACCGGCAATGTGAGGGGCGAAAAAAATTCGACCCTCCGCCCGACCCTTTTCATCGGTACGCATGCCCTGCTCTACGATGAAAATCTCTTCACCGACCTCGGCCTCGTCGTCATCGACGAGCAGCATAAGTTCGGCGTCGTACAGCGCGCCGCCCTCATCCGCCAAGGCACACTTCCGGATGTCCTGGTCATGACCGCCACGCCCATCCCCCGCACACTGACCATGACGATTTACGGCGACCTAGATGTCTCGCTCTTGGATGAGAAGCCCGCCGGGCGCGGGAAAATCATCACCGCCCTCCGCACCAAGCCCAAGCAGAAGGACATCACGGATTTCGTAAAAGCCCAGCTCGCCGAGGGCAGGCAGGCATACCTGGTCTATCCGCTCGTCGAGGAAAGTGAATCCGTGAAAGCCGAGTCAGCCACCGAAGCTTTCCCCAAATGGCAGAAACGGCTCGGCGCGGAGAACGTCGGCCTCATCCATGGCAAGCTGCGCCCGGACGAAAAGGAATCGGTCATGGAGGATTTCCGCAACGGGAAACTCAAGGCCCTTGTCGCCACCACTGTCATCGAGGTCGGCGTGGATGTGCCGAACGCGAACCTCCTCATCCTACACAATGCCGAGCGCTTCGGCCTCGCCCAGATCCACCAGCTGCGCGGCCGCATCGGGCGCGGCGAACACAAGTCCTACTGCATCCTGCTCACGGACTCGAAGCTCCCCGAAGCCCTCGCGAAGCTCTCCGTGCTGGAAAAAACCTCAGACGGATTCGAGATCGCGGAGGCGGATCTGGAGATCCGCGGTCCCGGCGATGTGCTCGGCACCGCCCAGTCCGGCCTCTCCGACCTCCGCTTCGCGGATTTCATCACCGACACCGCCCTCATCCGCGAAGCCCGCTCGCTGGCAGACAAGGTGTTTTCCGAAGATCCCAACCTATCGGCAACCCACGCCAAGCTCCTCCCCTATGTCAGGAAGGATTGCGACATGCACGCCACGGACAGCTGAAATTTTTTCCGAATAAACCGGCCTCGCCTGCCGTCGTATCTGCCGCTATCGCATTCACGCCGAAATTCCTTGATATCACGGTGCGTTCGCTTAGAATTACGCAACTCCAAACAACATCATGAAAAAACTGAATCTTATTGTCATTTCCGCACTCTGCGCATTTTCCCTCAGCAACTGCGCGGAGCCTTCCGGACCTAACACCCAGCGCGGAGCCGTGATCGGCGCACTCGGTGGCGCCGCCCTCGGCGGTATCGTGGGCAACCAGTCCGGACGCGCCCTTGAAGGCGCCGCCATCGGTGCCGCAGCAGGCGGTGGCGCAGGTGCGCTATACGGGAATTCCCAGGACCAGGAGCAGCGCCGCCGCTACAACCAGGGCTACTGACAATCACCCATCATCCGAAAAGCCGCAGGGAACTTTCCTTGCGGCTTTTTTTTATTTGGATGAAATCGCCTCCGAGGCACTCCCAACCCACATAACAAGCCATGCGCACCGTATCCATTCTCCTAGCCCTGATATCCAGCCTTGCGTCAGCGAAGGTGACTTCCGTTCCAGCACTGATCCCGGAGAACGCGAACATCG
This sequence comes from Akkermansiaceae bacterium, assembly GCA_017798145.1. Taxonomy (NCBI): domain Bacteria; kingdom Pseudomonadati; phylum Verrucomicrobiota; class Verrucomicrobiia; order Verrucomicrobiales; family Akkermansiaceae; species Akkermansiaceae bacterium. The sequence goes on from CP059069.1 coordinate 430,158, forward strand.
CCCCGGGGGTGCCATTCACCGTGGCACTGAAGCTGGAACATCCGGATGGGTGGCACAGTTACTACCGCAACAGCGGAGGCGTGGAGCTGCCCCCTAAGATCGAATGGGATTTGCCGCAGGGTGCCAGCGCCGACCCCATCCAATGGCCGGTGCCGGAGGTCAAGGAGGGATTCAGCGGGAAAAGTTTCATCTATCCAGGGTCGCCGGTTTTCCTGGTGGAGATCACCCCACCCCCCTCGCTTTCAGCCGGTGATGTTTTCACCTTCGGGGCGAAGGCGACTTGGCAGATCTGCGAAAACTCGTGCATCGATGAGAAAGCCACATTCGCGCTGAACCTTCCCGTCGCCGCAGTGGCGTCCGCCGATCCTGAACAGGTGCAGCTTTTCGCAACGGCGCGCACAAAGCTGGTGCCGGATGCAGCCGTTGATTTCAAGGGCTCCGCCAGCAGCGGCCGCGACAATCCGGACGAGATGCTTCTGCTGCTTCCCGGCCTCGCGGAGGCGCCTTCCGAGTTCATCCCCAACGAGCCTTATGTGAATGCCCTCAGCGATGGTGGGAAGGTCAGCCCTGCTGACGGCGGCGGATTCCTGCTGACCCTGAAGCGCAAGAAAACGGATTTCCTCGATGAACCCATACCTCAGGGCAACACTGTTTCCGGCATCGTCATCGCAGGCCTGCCAGTCACCGTCCCGGAAACCGCCATAACGCTACCACCTCCGGAGCCAGTCGCCTTTTCCAAGCTCCTGCCCATCCTCGGCGGGATGTTCCTCGGCGGATTGATCCTCAACCTCATGCCCTGCGTATTCCCGGTCATCGGGCTCAAGATCATGGGCTTCGTCCAGCAGGCCGGGGCAAACCGCCGTTCCATCGCGCTGCATGGGATCACATTCGCGCTCGGCGTGCTTGCCTCATTCGCCGTGCTCAGCGGAATCCTTTTCGCGATCCGTGCCGCAGCGCTGAAAAACGGCACGGAACTGAAAGGCTGGGGCTACCAACTGCAGGATCCCTGGGTGGTTGTGATCCTGCTCCTGCTCATGTTCGTGCTGGGGCTCAACATGTTCGGCCTGTTCGAGATCGGCACATCCGCCACCTCCGTCGGCGGTAAGCTGCAAAGCAAAACCGGCCACTCGGGTTCCTTTTTCTCCGGCGTCCTGGCCACCGTTGTCGCGACACCTTGCTCAGCCCCTTTCCTCGGGGCAGCGATAGGCGCCGCAATGGCGCTGCCCGCCGTGCAGTTCTTTTCGGCCTTCGGCGCAATGGCGATCGGCCTCGCAACCCCTTACCTAACGCTTTCCCTCTTCCCCCAGTTCGTGGAAAAGCTGCCCCGCCCCGGTGCATGGATGGAGTCCTTCAAGCAGGCGATGTCATTCCTCCTCTTCGCAACCGCCGCATACCTGCTCTGGGTCTACTCCGGCCTCATCGGGCAGGAACACCTCCTCTCACCCCTGCTCGGCCTCAGCCTGATCGCCGCCGGTGCATGGATCTACGGCCGTTGGAATCTCCCTTACAAATCAGGGAAAGTCCGTTCAACCGCCCTCGCCCTCACAGCCGTCTTCGCGGTCACCGGGGTTGTCATGGCGCTGCCCCGCGAGCATCAGAAACTTTGGCAGCCCTGGTCACAGGAAACGGTGGATGAACTCCTGTCTGAGGGCACACCAGTCTACATCGATTTCACCGCCCAGTGGTGCCTCACCTGCCAGGTGAACAAGAAGGTCGCCTACACGGACGAAGTGCTCGCCCTCGCAAAAGAGAAAGGCATCGTTTTCCTCAAGGGCGACAAGACCCGCCCGGATGCCGCCATCGAGGCAAAACTCCAGGAACTCGGCCGCTCCGCGATCCCGGTCAACGTCCTGATGATCCCGGGCGAAGAACCGATAATCACCCCCGAAGTGCTTACGCCCGGGATTTTGAAAGATCTGTTCGGAAAAGCCCCCTAGCGACGACCTTCGTCGAGGTCGATGAAATCGAACATGGTGTCCACGGTTCCCGGCTCGAGCCCGATTTCCTTGAGCCGCTCCTTCACCCGTTGGGAAGCGGCATCGCGCCATCCGCGCTTGGTCATGAAGGCATTCCAGACCTCGATCTCCTCGGGGGTCGGTTTTCTTCCTTTTGAAAACGCCAGTTCGAGAAGCTCCTCATCGCTCGCGCCTTTCAGCGTTTCCGCCACGAGATCATCATATGCGATGTGAAGAAACAGGCAGCAGCGGGAATCGAAGCTGCCCGCATGTCCCGGCCCGACCATTGCGGCCCAATCCTCGGGGAGCTTGCCTTCCGCGTTGAGGCGGATCTTGTCGAGCATTCGCCCGAAATACACGATGCCACCCACCTGATCGTAGGGGCTGCGGAGTCCTGGGATGATCACCGGATATGGTTTTTGCATGGGCGCAAACTTATGCACTGCAAGCCCCCCATGCAAGCGGACTTTCCCCGGATGCGTGCCTGGGATCACGGCGATCCTTGACGTTTCGTCAGGCCTGAAGCCAGCTTGGCGGCCATCCTTGGAAACAGCAGGAAATGAAATGGAAGGACGGCATACCAGTAGGCCCGCCCGAGCAATCCCCGGGGGCGGAATGTCGCGGTCTGGATGAGTTTTCCCCCGGTGATTTCGAAATCCAGCCACGCCTCCCCGGGAAGCCTCATTTCCGCGGAAAGGATGAGGCGAGCCGGGCTTGCAGCACCTCCCTTGTCCGCGAGAACGACTCGCCAGAAATCGAGCGCATCGCCCGGAAAGAGCTCATCGGGGTGCCGCCTTCCGCGCCGGACGCCGATCCCGCCGACCATCCGATCCATGATGCCGCGCACCCGCCACGCCCAGTTCATGGACGGCCAGCCGTTTTTCCCGCCGATCGCCCATACCGAGCGAATCACCTCATCGCGATCCGCCCCCAGTGCGATTTCCTGCCTGTCCCGCAGCACGCCATGCTCCGGCACCTTGATCGCACGGAGGAATTCCGGGTTGAGCCGCCCCGAGGAAAGCGAATCGATCCAGGATGAAGGCACGCGGTTCTGTGCGATCCTCGCAAATGCCATGGCGATCGCCTGTTTGTAGGTGAGCCTCTCCTGGGGGATCATCCCGAGGATGCGGTTGTCCCGGCAGATGGTCTCGTTGGACAGCGATCCGATGAGGGATTTCGCCAGTGGCATGGTGGTCGATGTCACGAAATGCAGCCAGTGGGCTGAGAGCCGGGGAGTTAGTAGCGGCACGGGAATCACCAAGCGTTTCAGCCCGCGCGCTTCCGCGTATTGCCCCAGCAGTTCGCGGTAGGTCAGAACTTCCGGGCCGCCGATATCCAACTCCTCGCCGATCGTCCCCCCGCTTTCCAAACAACCTGTCAGGTAAGCGATTACGTTGCGTATCGCCACTGGCTGGCACCTCGTTTTCGTCCACTTCGGAGTGATCATGACTGGCAGTTTTTCCACCAGGTCGCGGACGATCTCGAACGATGCCGAGCCGGAACCCACGATGATCGAAGCCCGTAAGGTGGTGACCGGTATGGCTCCCGAGCGCAGGACACGGTTCACGTTTTCACGCGATTCCAAATGATCCGAAAGCCCGCCCTCGGGAACGAGTCCGCCGAGGTAGATGATGCGCTGGCAAGGGCGGAACGACACCCATTGGAGGAAATTTTGCGCACAGGCGTTTTCCCTTTCCTCAAAGCCATCGCCGGCACCCATCGAGTGGAGCAGGTAATACGCGGCCGCCATGCCGTCGGGGAGGTCGGGCAGCGTTTCCGGCTTCAGCATGTCCCCTTCGAGAAGTTGCAGGCGCCCATCGTCCATGAAGGGCGTGAACTGGGCCATGGGAAACCTGCCCTTGTCCCGAACCAAGCCGATCACCGTGTGCCCCGCATCAAGGAGTGCGGGCAAGAGCCTCAATCCGATGTAGCCGTTCGCACCTGTTAGGAGGATCTTCAAGAACACATCCTAGGCCCGTCCCGCCACAACGCAAGAAGGGGCGGCTTCAAGCCGCCCCTTCCGTCCCATTTCTCATGAAAAGGAACAATCAGCCGGGAACATCCATCGCGGCATACTCGCCGTCCTTTCTGCGGTAGATGATCGTGAGGCAGTCGCGGCGCGCGCTCTTGTAGAGAACGAAGGGGCGGTCGGAGAGCTCCAGTTCCATGATCGCATCCTCCTTGAACATCGTCTTCACCGCATACTTGTCCGGGAAAACGATGAACGGCTCGGGATCCTCCACGGACTCCTCCGGGTGATCCATCGCATCCTCATTGAAATGCCTCTCCTCCAGGTAGCGGATCGACTCGTTGCGATGCGGCCGGCTTTTCTTGAGGAGCCGGGTCTTGTGCTTCCTCATGCGGCGGGCGATTTTTTCAATCGTCTCGTCCAGGGCGACATACATGTCCCTACCCTCGGTGTGCGCCTCGATGGTGATGTGGTTCGTGCAAAAAAGGATGATCTCGGCGATGTGCCGGTTTTTCTGGACGTCCAGGATCGCCTTCGCCTCGATGATTTTCGGATAATCGAGGTGCAATCCCTCGATTTTTTTCCTGGCATATTCACGGAGGGAATCGGTCACGGTTTCGTGCCTCACCGTCACGGTGATGGGCAGATTGACGTTTGCAGTTTGCATGGTTCGTTTTGGTTTATTGGTTCGGGTGTTGGGAATGGCTGATTGTGCCGTTCCCATCGGCGAATATGCGCCGGATTCCTCCGGATGGCATCCCTAAAGTTCAACAAAGGCGTTTTTTTCCCTGCGGGAATTCAGACAAAAAACCGCAACGGCGGCTCACCCGCGCCGGAACTCACTTCGCGGCGTCGCCCCGTATCCTGCGCTTCACCTCCGCGAGGAAATCGCCGCTGCCCTCCAGCGCATCCGCCACCGCACGAATCACCTCCAGGGTCGGCCGGGAAACATGGTGCTCCATGCCCTCGACATCGCGGTAGATCGTTTCCTCCTCCAGCCCGAAGAGCCGCAGGAAGCGGGTCAAGGTCTCATGTCTCTCGACGATCGCACCCGCGATCCTCCGACCATGCTCGGTCAGCACGGTGCCCCGGTATTTCTCATGCTTCACCAGCCCCTCGAGATCCAGCTTGCGGAGCATGTTCGTGACGCTCGCCTGGGAGATCCCGAGATTCGATGAGATATCAACCGCCCGCGCGTAGCCCTTGTCCTCGATCAGATGCAGGATCTGCTCGAGGTAATCGTCCATCGCCACCGATCCGCTGGTCCGCCCCGAACTGGATTTAGTCATCTGCCCCATCCTCTCCGCCGCCGCCGCGCTTTTCAAGAACCGATGCTTTCCCATAGAGATCCTTGTTCGACGCTTGGAATTCCGCCTTCAGCCTGACTTTCAGCCCCGAAAGATCCACCAGCCGGTAGCCGAGGAATTCCCAGTCGCCGTCGTTCCCGTCATGCTCAATGCCGATGAGCAGGTGAGTCGCATCCTCCGTGATTTTGAGGGTCGTGTCCTTCGGCTCGAAATAGAAAGTCCTCAGGCTGCTTGCCACCGAGCCGCGCTCCATCAGCTTCGGGTCGAGATAATAGACATCCCCTGTCGCGTCATCGGAGATCCTGAGATCCGGATAGCCCGAGCGCTGCGCCGTTCCCTCCCTCGTATGCGGTATGCCGCATGAAATGCCCTCCATGGCATCCAGGCCTTCCAGCAAGCCATCCTCGAAAAACCTCGAGCCCTCGTTGATGCGCCGCAGCCCCTTCACCGGCGAGTCCACCGCGTTCATTTTCACGATCAGCCCATCCATCACATCCTGGATGGCAGCAACGACCCTCCCGGCAGAAGCCCTGCCCTTCGCCGGCATCATCCTCTTTCCGGAAACGGCCTCCACCACCACCGTGAAATCGAACTCCCGGTGCGAAAGATCCTCCCTGAGCAAGCCTTTCACCAGTGCGACATCCGCCTCCCTCGCTTTCCTATCCTCTCCTTTCTCCCGCAGCCGTCCCTGCATCTCCCACTTGGCCAAGGCCGGCGTCTTGGGCTCGCGCGTCGCCACAAACGCAATCAGCCCCACCAGCAACACGCCAAAAACCACCTTCAAAGCCCGCCTTTTCATCTTGCCTGGAGTTTGCGATTTCAGCTCAGCGCCTTCCGCAGCCGGTACCATGCACCGGTGTTCGGCACCACCAGCGCCCACAGCGGCAGATCCTCAAGACCATAGCGCCTCACCATCCACTCCAGCAGCACCAGGCTCGCCACCGCATCGAAAAGCGCATCGTGCCAGTCCCTGCCAGGCACCAGCTCCCTCACCTTGTCCGCCACCCCGATCTCCTCGCAGAGCACCCCCAGCGAATGTTTCTTCTGCTCCGGCATCGCCGCCCTCGCCAGCAACAGCGTATCCACCCAGGGATCGAACGGATTTCCCGGGAACTTCCTGAGGAAACGCTTTTCCGTCCCCTTCGCATGGGCCACCGGCACCGCCCCGTCTCCCAAGCGCCCGTTCACCTCCGGCCACAGCGAAAGCAGACTCGGTGCCCCTGCAAGATGGCTTTCCTCAATCCCGTGGATTTTCTTCGCATACCAATCCACCTCCCCTTCCTGCTCAAGGAAAGACACGTAAAAATTATCATAGCCTCGCTCCAGCGACCACGTCCCCATCCCGATCTGCACCGGCCAATCCTCCTTGCCGCGCTGCGCCCCCGCCCCCTCGAAGTCGATCCCTGCAAACACAACATCCCGCACCTTTCTCTGATCCTTCACACCCCCATTTTCCCCACCCCGGGGAATTCCACAACTCCCGATTCCATCTTTGGCACTGGCAAGCTCACCTTATTGACTGGGGTTGACCAAAACCGTTTCCTGCATACAGATACGCCCCATGCAGCAAGACGAATCAAAACCGCAGGACGAAATCCCCGCCACCCCGGAGGAAAGCGAGCCCACGGATCAAGCCCAGGAACCGACTCAGGAACTCGATCCATGGGAACAGCTTGAGGCGGAAGCCGCAAAGTGGAAGGAGCTAGCACTCCGCACCGCCGCCGAGATGGACAACCTTCGCAAACGCACCGCCCGTGATCGCGAGGAAGCAATCCGCTACGCAAACCAGCGCCTTTTGGAAGATCTGCTCCCGGTCATCGATAACTTCGAGATGGGCATGCTGGCCGCAGCTCAGGACACATCCTCGATGATCTACATCGGCATGGATATGGTTCGCAAACAGCTCAACGATTTCCTCGCCTCCCAGGGTGTCGAGGAAATCAAGGCCGAGGGTCCCTTCGACGCGAACCTTCATGACGCCGTCTCCCAGGAGGCCTCCGTGCTCCCCGAGGGCGAGATCATCCGCACCACCCGCCGCGGTTTCAAGATCCGCGACCGCCTCCTCCGTCCCGCCAGCGTCGTCGTCTCCGCACCGCCGGAAGCATAAGCCGGGACTCCCCAGGATTTAGAATTCAAGACTTAGAGTTTCATGCCCCGCGACTACTACGAAATCCTCGGTGTCTCCAAGAGCGCCGATGCCGCAGAGATCAAGAAAGCCTACCGCAAGCTCGCGGTGAAATATCACCCGGACAAAAACCCCGGCGATCACACGGCGGAGGACAAATTCAAGGAACTCGGCCAAGCCTATGAGGCGCTTTCCGATCCCGACAAGCGCGCCGCCTACGACCGCTACGGCCACGATGCCTTCTCCGGTGGCATGGGTGGCGGACGCGGCGGCTTCCACGATCCGGCTGACATTTTCTCCCAAGTATTCGGAGGTGCCTTCGGCGGCGGCTTCGAGGAATTCTTTGGCGGCGGCGGTTCGCGGAAAAAATCCGGCAAACAACGCGGATCCGATCTCCGCTACGATCTTGAAATCACCCTCGAAGAGGCGGCCAAGGGCGTGGAAAAGGAACTCGAGATCGAGCGCAACGTACCCTGCGGGAAATGCAATGCCACCGGCTCAAAAGGCTCGGGCGGCGTGAAAACCTGCTCCACCTGCGGCGGGCGCGGAGTGGTCGGCAGGCAGGCGGGCATTTTCATCCAGCAATCCACCTGCCCGGAATGCCGCGGAGCCGGAGAGACCGTGTCCGATCCCTGCGGCGACTGCCGCGGCGAGGGTCGGATAGAGCGCGAGACCCGCATCAAACTCCGCATCCCTCCTGGCGTCGATACCGGCGTCCGCCTCCGCTCCACCGGCAACGGCGATGCCGGGGTGCGCGGCGGCGCCACGGGGGATCTCTACGCCTTTCTCCACGTCTCCGACCACGATGTCTTCGAGCGCGAGGGCACCACCCTGTTCTGCGATGTCCCCCTCAACTTCAGCACCGCAGCACTCGGCGGCGAGCTCAAGGTGCCGACCCTCGACGGCCAGTCATCCATCAAGATCCCTGCGGGAACCCAAGGCGGCACCACCTTCCGCGTCCGTGAAAAAGGCATGCCAGCCCTCTCCGGCGGCGCAAGGGGCGATCTCAACGTCACAGTCCAGGTGGAGGTGCCCACAAAGCTCAACAAGGAACAACAGGAAAAACTCCGCGCCTTCTCCGAGTCCATAGGCCAGCACAACTCCCCCGTCCACCAGGGCTTCCTCGAGAAAGCAAAACGCTTCTTCGATCTCTGAGAGGCACCGCTCCACCCGCCCCATAGCGGCAAATCGGCCAAGCCGTTCTTGCAATCCGCCCGCACACGGCGATTCTCATGCCCATGCGCAACGCCAGTCCGCTCATCCTAGCCCTCATCCTCGCCGCCACCGCCATATTCCTATCCATTCGGGGAAAGGTGGACCAAACCGCAGACGCAAACCCAAAGCCCTCCCCGGCACAGGCCGCCGCTGAAAACCTTGCCCCACCCAAAAACACCAGCGACATCCCCGCCGATCCCTCCGCCGTTTTCGGCACCCTCGACAACGGGCTCGATTACGTGATCCTGCCCAACTCCGAGCCTCCCAACCGCGTCTCCATCCGCCTCCATATCGCAGCAGGATCGCTCATGGAGTCGGAAGACCAGCGCGGCCTCGCCCACTTCCTGGAGCACATGGTCTTCAACGGCACAAAGCGCTTCAAGGATGCCAACCAACTCATCCGCCAGATGCAGACACGCGGCATCGCCTTCGGCGCACATGTCAATGCATACACCTCATTCGACGAAACCGTTTACATGCTCGATCTGCCGGATCTCAAGGACGACACCATGGATCTCTGCTTCGGCATCATGCGCGATTTCGGCGACGGGGCGCTCCTAAGCGAGGAGGAAATCGATGCCGAGCGAGGCGTCATCCTTTCCGAAAAACGATCCCGCGATTCCGTCGGATACCGGATGATGCAGAAGCAATTCGACACACTCCTGCCCGGTTCGCTCATCCCGAAACGCTTCCCCATCGGCGTAGAGGAAGTCATCGAAAACGCGCCCCGCGAGCGCTTCCAGGATTTCTACTCGAAATACTATGTCCCGCAACGCATGACATTCGTCGTCGTCGGAAACATCGATGCCGCGGAGATCCAGGAGAGGATCAAGGACACATTCGGCTCCATGGAGAATCCGGAAAGCCCCGGCTCCAAGCCGGATCTAGGCACAATCACGGTCCCCGCAGGCACCGAGGCCCACGTCTTCTCCGATCCCGAGCTCGACTCCACCGATCTCTCCCTCCTCCTCGTCCGCCCCTACGCGAAACAGCCGGACACCATCGCAACCCGCTCCGCGAAACTCCCCATCTCCATCGCGAATTTCATCCTCGACCGCCGCTTCGAGCGCATTTCGAAACAGGAGAACTCACCCATCTCATCCGGTAGCGCATCGAAGTCCGTGCTCTTCAACGAACTCGAGCTCGGCTCCATTTCCGCCGTCGCTGCCGACGACCGCTGGCAGGAAGCCCTGCCCGTCCTTGAACAGGAATTCCGTCGCGCCATAGAGCACGGCTTCACCGAGGCGGAGCTTGCCGAGGCCAAGGCGAACATCCTCAACTCCTACCGGGAAGCGGTGAAACGGAAGGAGTCCCGCAAGTCCGAAGCGCTCGCAACCGCCATCGCCGGAGCGGTCAACGACGGAACCGTTTTCTCAACCCCGGAAACGGATCTCAAGCTCACCGAGAAAGCGCTCGACGGCATCACCACCGGAATGGTTCACGACTCCTTCGTCGCCTTCTGGAAAGCCCCCGGCTACCACCTCGTCCTCTCCACCAAGCAAGCCCCCGGGGACGGCACGGAATCACTCTCCTCCATCTATCGGGAATCCGCCGCAACCGATGTCACCCCCCCTGCCGAACGTGAGATCGTGCCCTTCGCTTACACCGATTTCGGAAAGCCCGGAACCATCTCGGAGACCACGCAAGTCGAGGATCTGGACATCACCCAGCTCGTCCTCTCAAACAACATCCGCGTCAATCTCAAGAAAACCGAGTTCGAGAAAAACCGCATCCGCATGTTTGCCCGCATCGGCTCCGGGAAACTCTCCCAACCCGGGGACAAGCCCATGCTCGACGCCTTCGCCCAGTCCATCTACGACGGCGGCGGCCTCGGCAAGCACTCCAACGACGAGCTATCCGAAATCCTGGCCGGCCGCAACGTTTCCGTCGGCATGGGTATCGGCGAGGATGCCTTCACCCTTTCCGGCACCACAACCCCGGACGACCAGCTGCTGCAGCTCCAGCTCATGGTCGCTTCCCTCACCGACCCCGGCTATCGCACTGAGGCGCTATGGCAGTTCCAGAAAGCCATCCCAGTCCTCTTCCAAAACCTCAAACACACACCCTCCGGACCATCCAAGGAAATGGACGCATGGCTCCATGGGGGCGATTTCCGCTACACCCTCCCCACCCAGGTGCAGCTCTCCGGCTACACCATCGACGAAGTGAAATCATGGCTCACCCCTGAGCTTGAAAAGGGCTACCTCGAGCTCTCCATCGTAGGTGATTTCGACCGGGAGCAACTCATCGCAGACCTGCTCGCCACCATCGGCACCCTGCCGGAGCGCAGCGCCGCACCGGCAGCCGAAACCACCAACCCACGCACCATCGCTTTCCCGGAAGCCCCTGCGGAAAAATCATTCTCCTACGAATCCAAGATCCCGCAGGCCGTCGCCACCGGCATCTGGAAAACCGATGGGATGCGCGGAAATATTCCTGAGTTCCGCCGCCTCAACGTCCTCTCCGATATCTTCGGCGACCGCCTCCGCGAGGAAATCCGCGAGAAGCTCGGCGCCTCCTACTCACCCAATGCCGGAGCCTCCGGCGACGATGCCCTCGATGGCTTCGGATACCTCATCGCCCAAGCCGTCGGCAAGCCGGATGACATCCCTCTCCTCCTCTCCACCATGGAATCCATCGCCGCCGAACTCGCCGAAAACGGAGCCACCGCCGACGAGCTTTCCCGCGCCCTTGCCCCCACCCTCTCCTCCCTCGAGAAAACACTGCGAGACAATTCCTACTGGCTCGGAACCGTCCTCTCCCAGTCCCAGGCCGACCCCGGCCGCCTCGACCTCGCCCGCTCTCGCGACGCCGACTACAGATCCATCACCCTCGAAGAGATCAACGCCATCGCCAAAAAGTATTTCCAGAAGGAGAACCTCATCAAGGCATCCATCCTGCCCAAGGAATAACTCCTTCTGTCCCTTTGAAATCGAATTTTGAAAGTTGAATGCTAAGGCTCCCCTTCCGCACCCGAGTCTGGCGAGGCGCCGCCGGTGAATTTGCAGGCTCCGGCACCGGTGCCTCCATGGACTTCCAGGATCACCGCGCCTACGCCCCGGGTGACGACCCGCGCCACATCAACTGGAACGCCTACGCCCGCACCGGCCAGTATTCGATGAAACTTTTCCGCGAGGAAATACGTCCCATTGTCGATCTCATCCTGGATGCCTCCGCTTCCATGTTCTTCTCCCCGGAAAAGGAAAAGCGCACCAGCGAGCTGCTCAGTTTTCTGACGGATTCATCGCTGGCGGCCGGAGCCAGCGTCCGCATCCACGCCATCGCCGGCGACGCACAGCTCGCCATCGATCCCATGTCCCTCCGCGCCAACCGCTGGCAGGCCGACGTCAAGGCTCTCGCCCCCACCGATCCCTCAGCACCGCCGGAAATCCACCGCCTGCCGCTCCGCTCCAGCGCCCTCCGCGTCCTCCTCTCAGACCTCCTGTTCCCCGCCGATCCCAATCCGGTCCTGCGCACCCTCTCCCAGCGCCAGGGCACGCCCATCCTCTTCTGCCCCTACACCGCCGCCGAGTCCGATCCGGCATGGTCCGGCAACTACGATTTCATCGACGCGGAGCGGAACACCCGCCACCCCCACCGCATCGAGGCCGCCACACTGCGCCGCTACCGCGAGGCCTACACCGGACATTTCAATCTCTGGAAGGAAGCGGCGCTGCGCCATCAGGCACCCTTCGCCCGCATTCCCGCAGAGCTCGATCTCATCCCCGCCCTCTATGCCCACGCCCTCCCTACGAAAGCCGTGGAGCCGACAAAGTGAAAGCTGGATGGCCGCTCCGGCGCGGCCAAGCCTGATCGGAAAAGCCAGCGCCCCCAATCCCCCTACCTCTTCATCGAGTCCCTCATCTCCATGATCAGGCCTGCGTTTTCCAGCTGCCCGAGGCGCTGGAAAGACGAGATCATGTTGTTGAGCATCCGGAACAGGATGTCACCCAGCCCCGCGCTTTTCGCCAGCGCCCGGCGCTGTTCCGCCCCGAGGTCGTTGCCGGGGTCGGTCAGGACTTTCTGCGAATGGATGCGCCCGCCATCAAAGCAATCGACGATCAGCGGGTAGCCGTCCTCATGGATGCGGCAGAGGAAATGGCCGGGGAAAGGGATGCCCTCAATCTCCAGACCCAGCCTCTGGCCGACCATCATGAAGGTTACGCAGAGGCCTATGGGATTGGAAACGCCCTCCGCGATGCACCATGCGAGATCCGAATTGCGGGGGTCATGGTAATCCTTGCGGTTCGGCCTCATGCGCCCCTGCTCGAAGAGGAAGACGCGAAGGTCGTTGGGGCCAAGCGCGGTGTGTTCCTGCGCCTCTTCCGCGAGGAGATCGAGGGCATCGGAAAGCGGCTGCCGCAGGGAAATGCCATCGTGCAGGAAATCGGAAAGCAAGCGGAGCTGGCTCTCGAAGAGTTCCCAATCCCCGCCAAGCGCCGCGCTTCCGGAGCCAGGGGTGAGCCATTCCTCGCGCAGGATGCGCCGTCGCGCGGGCATGAGCAGGTCGCTGAGGATCAGCTTCTCCGGCGCATTGAGGCCGCTGGCGATTTCAGGGAGGATCTCGCTGATATCCCCGCCCACCGCGGCGAGCCTGCCGGTTACGACCGCACGGACTTCCGGCGTGTCGTCATCGAGAAGGCGCAGCAGGGCGGATAGCTCCGCAGGGCTTGGGGGCGATGAATTCACGCCGCAATGAAAGCCCCACCCTGCCCGAATATCAAGCGAATGGCCGCAAAAAGGGATTTCAAAAGCCCGTGCCGGGACAGCCCAGCCGTTCTCGAATTCACACATCATACGGATCAATATCTCGACAGCGCCAGCCCAGCAATCCACCCTCCCGCAGCCCCATGTCGAACGTCCCACGCTGGCTGCCTCCGCTCATCGCCCTCGCCTTGGGATTGCTGGCTGCCGCCTTTCTGGTGCCGGCGGAACGGGCGGCTGTCGCCGAGCAGTTCTTCGGATTTCCGGACTCGGACATCCTCACCAACAGCCTGCGCCCGTGGATCATGGCGCTGATCTGCCTGATGCCGGCCATCGCAGTCACCGCATACAGCCTCGGCAACACCTTCGACCGCTACCTCGCACGGCAGTTTGCGGCGATTTTCCTGATCTGCCTGGCCGCGCTTTTCGGAATCTGGCTGCTGCTGGATCTGGATGACAACTTCAGGGACTTCCATGGCAGCAAGAACCTTGCCGCATCGGTGCTGTATTTCTACCTCCACCGCCTGCCTGCCATCCTGCTGGTGCTGCTTCCCTACGCCCTGCTGCTGGCGCTCATCCAGGGCTTGGGGAAATTTTCCAAGTCCAACGAGATCATCGCCATGATCCAGGGCGGGGCTGGCATCGTCCGAGTTTCCTCCCCTCTCATCTTCGCCGGGCTTTGGTGCAGCGTGCTGCTGCTGGCGCTCAATTTCCAATGGGCGCCCCATGCGGAAGGCAGCCGCTCGGAAATGATCGCTCGCGCCAAGGGTTTGCCGATCTACCAGGCGCAGAATGTCCTCTTCCGGGATCCGGATTCGCACCGGCTGTGGATGGTCGGCGCATTCCCGGAAAACTATCTGAGCGGAGGCGCTCTCCAGGATGTCGAGGTCACGACCCTGCGTCCGGACATGTCCCTGAAGACAAGGATGACCTCGCCGCTGGCGAAGTGGGACAGGCTATCGCGCAAATGGACATTCGAGAAGCCTTTGGTGGCGAGCTTCGAGCAGGGTCAATCGCCCGCCTTCGTGCAGATGGACGAACCGCTGGTGAAAGGGACATGGAAGGAAACTCCCTCCCAGATCATCAAGCCCGGCCTGAGCGTGGAATATCTGGGCATCCCGGAGCTGAGCACATGGCTAGCCTCCCCCCTGGCAAACCAGGCCGTATCCAACCGCCCTTCCTACCTGACCCACTGGCACTACCGCTGGGCGCTGCCTTTCACATGCCTTGTCACCGTGATCCTCGCGGCACCACTCTCCATCCACTTTGCGCGGAGGGGCAGCGGCAGCGGCATTTTCCTCGCCGTGGTGCTCTCGGTTCTGATGCTCTTTTCCTCCAGCGTGGCCTTATCCCTCGGAGAGGCAGGCATCATCGCCCCGGCGCTGGCCGCATGGCTGCCTAACATCATTTTCGCCTCCATCGGGCTATGGCTTTACCAACGGCGCGTTTCAGGCAGACCCATCTACCAATCCTTCAAGCGCCTCCTTTCCGTCAACAACTGATCCCAACCACAGCGACATGGCACTCAACGAAACATGGCATCTCCGCAGCAGGAGCCGCGAATGCTCCGCCACCGGCACGGCCTTCACGGAAGGCCAGCCCATCATCACCGCGATTTTCCCCGACCCGGAATCCTCCGGCTATCTGCGCAAGGATTTTTGCGAGGAGGCCTGGAATGGGCGGGCGGAGGATGAGGAGCAGCCATTCTCCTCCTGGAAAACGAAATTCCTCCCATCCGTCGTGCATGAGGACACCCGGGCCGTCACCAAGCAAAGCGCCGAGGAACTCCTGCGCAGCCTCGTGGAAGAGGACCAAGATCACACCGAAAACACCCGCTACATCCTTGCTGTGATGCTTGAGCGGCAAAAGCTCCTGCGGGAGACCGACACGCAACCTACCAGCGGCGGCATCCTGCGCATCTACGAGCACCGCAAGACCGGCGAGGTCTTCATCGTCAAGGATCCCAACATCCCCCTCGACGAGGTGGAGAAAGTCCAGGAAGAGGTCTTCGCGCTGCTCTCCCCCCAGCCCGTAGCGGAGCCGGTCAACACCGAGAAAACGGAACAGGCAGAGGAACCGCCGCCGCAAGCACCTTGAGCCATTTCTTCCTCGCAGCCGTTTCCGAAAACGATACCGTAAAGACAACGACCATGCCACGCCTGACCATCACCAAGACGCCGAAATGCTACGTCGGCGGTGCTTTCATTCGCTCCGAAAGCAACCGCACCTACGAAATCGCTGATTGCGATGGCCGGTTTTTCGCCAACGTCCCGCTATGCACCCGCAAGGATGTCCGCAATGCCGTCGAGGCCGCCGCCAAGGCCGGGCCGGGCTGGGCGAAGCGATCCGGATACAACCGCGGCCAGATCCTCTACCGCATGGCTGAGATGCTCGAAGCCCGTTCCGGGGAGCTGGTTGAGTCACATTTCCCCAAAGAGGCCGCCGCAAGAAATCAGGCCGCCGCGGAGGTGTCAGCCGCCATCGACCGCATCATCCATTATGCGGGATGGACCGACAAATACGAATCCCTCCTCGGCAGCGTCAATCCGGTCGCCTCCCCGCATTTCAATTTCTCCGTCACCGAGCCGATGGGAATCGTCGCCGTCGCAGCCCCGGAGGACGCACCGCTGCTTGGATTGCTTTCGATGGTCCTGCCCGTGATCGCCAGCGGAAATGCCGTGGTTGCCCTGGCCTCGGAGAGCAAGCCCTACCCCGCGATCCTGCTTGGCGAGATGCTGGCCACCAGCGATCTGCCCGGTGGTGTGATCAACCTCCTTACCGGGAAAAACGAGGACATCCTGCCGACTTTCGCGAGCCACGAGCACATTCGTGGCATTTCCGCTTTTTCCAGCCCGCAGGAAAGGAAAACCCTACAGTCCGGCGCAGCGGAATCGGTCAAGCGCACCCAGCTCATCCCTTCCGAAAAACCATACGACTGGTTTTCGGAATCAGCCCAAGGGCTCTACCACATCCGCGATTTCGTGGAACTCAAGACCACCTGGCACCCGGTTGGGTGAAGCCTCCACTCAGGCACGGCTGCACAACGGCATAGGCACGGTGACAACCTGCATCCCCGCGGCTTGAGCCGCCGCCACGCCTGGGGGCGCATCCTCGATCACCAGGCATTTCTCCGGCGCCACACCCAGCAGTTCTGCAGCCTTGAGGAAAATGTCAGGAGCCGGCTTGCCATTCGGAACATCGTCCGCCGTGACAACCTCGTCGAACCAATCGGAGCACTCCAACAGCCGCAGGGTCTTCTCCACCACATAACGGGAACCGCCGGAAGCCACGGCCAATGGCATTTTCCCCGTCAGGGATCTGGCGAAATCCGCCACCTCATCGATGAACTCAACGAGATGCAGCTTCTTCAGAAACGCATCGCGCTTCGCAAGCGCGATCGCTTCGGGATCCAGTTTGAGACCATACTCGCTGTTGAGATCAACCACGATGTCCCGAGTCGGCCTGCCACCCATGGCGAAGAACACATCCTCGCGGAAAACCCCGCCCGCGCCATAAAAGGCCAGCGCCTCGCACCATGCATCGAAGTGGGCCGGCATCGAGTCCACCAGCGTCCCGTCACAGTCGAAGATCACCGCCTCAAAACCGTGCTTCGGAAATTCGATTGCTCCTGCGCTTGCCATGACGCCGCACGGAGTATCGGCCATCCCGCCAGTTGGCAAGACAGGATAGGAGAAAATTCAAGAAACCAGCCCTCACATCCCTAACAAAGCCTCGGCGGCTGCCAGCGTGTCAATGTCCCCCAGCCCCTTGTCATGTCGTATCGCCTTGATCCGGGGAAACCTCAGCGCCAAGCCGGAATCATGGCGGGGCGAGCGGCGTATCGAATCGAACGCGATCTCCAGCACGATGTTCGGCTCCACCCGGCGCTTTCTCTTGTCCTTTGAGATGGTGTGTTTTGTGAAATGCTCGGTCAGTTCCTCGATCTCCTCATCGGTCAATCCCGAGTAAGCCTTGCCCAGCACACGCAGCTCGCCGGATCGTTCATCGAGGACGGAAAAGGTGTAGTCGGATAGCACATGGGAGCGTTTCCCGTGCCCCTGTTCTGCAAAGGTCACGACACAATCGAGCGTGGGCATGACGCCCTTCAGTTTCAGCCACGCCTTGCCGCGCCTGCCCGGACTGTAGTGGCTTGCGGGATCCTTGGCAATCAAGCCCTCATGGCCTTCACCCAGCGATCGCTTGAAACATGCATCCAGCCCTTCGTCGTCTTCCGCCGTGAACCTCTCGATCACGGAGAACATACCGTCCACAGCCATGCTTTCCAATCTCTCACGCCGTTCCGACAGAGGCAGATCCAGAAGAACCTCGCCATCCGCCCACAGCATATCGAACGCCACATAACGCAGGGGAACCGAAGCCTGGCCGCCCTCCATGAAAAGATCCTCCGCCGCCCTCCGCCGCCCCAGCCGTTTCTGCAGATCCGCGAATCCCAGCTTGCGGCCTTCCGCGTAGGCGATCAACTCGCCATCCAGGATAAAATCCCCATCCAGCCGCGCCGCCGCTACGACAAGCTCCGGAAACTCCAGGTCAAGCGGGCGCAGGTCCCGCGAAAACAGCCCGATCTCGCCGCCGGATTTATGCAGCTGCGCCCGGATGCCATCATACTTCGGCTCCAGCCAGTAGGGCACCGAAAATGGCAGCCCGGAAAATTTCCGAACTCCCCCTTCCCCCTCACCCCCAAGCGGCGAGGCCAACATGCTGCGGATCGGCACGAGCGGCGTCAAAACCGCCTCCCAAAGCCTCCTCTCCTTGGCCAAGATAGCTGCCTTACCCAGATCCCCCGTGAGCATGTTCGCATTCCTCAGCTCAGATAAATCCGCTTCAAACGCTCGTCCCAATGCCTCCTCCACCAAACCCTCTTTCAGTCCGATCCGAAGATCACCGGTCAATATCCTGATCACCAACTCCGCTTCCGATGGATGTAATTCAAACAATTGTTTTGACAGGGCACTGAGCTTATCTAGGGTTCCATCAATAGCTTCGATTTCACGTAAGAATAAATTAAAACAACTGAAGCTCAGCGGCTTAGGTGAAAGTTGAATCTCCTGTAAGAGAATGCGGGTGGTGCGCGAAATGTCATTTTGCACATAGGAAATCTCTCGGTAACGCTCCTGCTTCACACCGGGTATTGAAACCAACGCTCGCTTGATTAAAGCCACACCAAGATTCAGTCGACGTCTACCCGCCCGCCTTGGCAAGGCTTCGCCAGTGAACCAGCGGGTGGCGAGATTGAGGTCTTCGGCGGATTCCAGACTGCGCAGGTAGTTCGCGAGATACTCGACCTTGGAGATCCGGCTGCTGGTCTCTCCGACTAGGCGGCAGACATCGGAAAAATCCGCCAGCTGGCAAATCGGGCGGCTGTGCCTGGGAGCAGCCGCGCCGAGGGATGACGGGACGGATTTCCCCAGCGAAAGCTCCAGCTGATCGCCACCCATCGCGGACCAAGCCTCGATACCTTTCGCCCTCAGTTCTGCGGCGAATTCCTTCGCGTAACCATGGACGGTCAGCACCCGTTTGGGCCGCACCCGGGTGACACATTCATGGAGCCCGGCGTGATCCGCATGATCGGACATGGGGATGATTTCCTCAACCCGGTAGCGATAGAAGGCACCCGGCTGCAGAGCCCAGCCGGTCAGCATTGCGGTGCGCTTGTTTTTCAGCCCGCGCAGGAGCTTTGCGCGCACGGCGTTCGGAGGGGCGACGACCGCCTGCCCTGGCAGCGCGACACCCTCGAAGATCACCGGTTCCGGCAGTTCCATGCCCGCAGACCGGCACACATGGGTCATTTCCGCGACCTTGGGATGAGACAAGACGGGGATCCCATGCTCCGCCAACAAGGCCAAGGCCTCTTGCGCCTTGCCCAGCGAATATCCGAAGAGAACCGGGGTCTCCCCGTCGGCGATCGCATCGTTCACGAAGCCCAGCACGGCGGCTTCGACCTCCATCTGCCCCGGGAAAACGAGGTGAGGAAGGCCGAAGGTGGTCTCCATGATGAGCGTGTCGGCATTGATGAAATTCACCGGCTCTGTCGTGCGCCCCCTCCTGACCTTGAAATCCCCGGTGTAAAGCAGGCTCGCCCCATCCTTTTTCCGCGTCACGTGCAGCATCGCGGAGCCGACGATGTGTCCAGCCGGCAACATGCGCAGCCGGAAGCCGTCACGCTCGATCATCCCGCCGAACTCGTGGGCATCCAGCCGCGTCTCGGCCATGTTGAAGCGGGCCCGGAGCAACTTGGCCGTAAGGGTGGAGCAAAGCGCCTTGCCGTGCCGCGAGAAGTGGTCGGCATGGGCATGGGAAACGAAGGCGGACTCCCTGGCATCCCAGGGATCCAGCCAGAAATCCATTTCCGGCAGGTAAAGCCCACGATTGAAAACCACTTCGATCACCCGGGCAGACTATCAGGGGAACGCGAGGCCGCAAATCCTTCCGCAATGGCTTTACGAAGAGGGTCGCAGATGCAGGGCAAGAAATTGAGCCCTGAAGCCCATCCCATCTCCAAAACTGCGTTCCTCTGCGAAATCTGCGCTTGCCCCTCTTCCGCGTATCCACGGGTTGCAAACCCGGCACCCTTTTCTTATCATGCGCATCATGCCGGAACTGGAAAAATGGTTCGACTCCGTGGAAACCGACAGGCCTTTCGAAACCTGCAAGATCTGCGATCAACTGCTGCCGCTTGCGGCGGACACATGGGTCGTGAACAAGCACTATCACCGCGGCGAGTGCATCATGGAATACGCCGTCTGCGAAAACTGCCGGGACAGGGTTTCCGGGAAGTTCAGCGAGGACTCGAAGGCCGCCATCCGTGATTTCCTGGAAAACGGCATCGACTGGGAGCGGCGCATGGCCGAGTGGATGCTCCTGCAGGATACGGCCGAAAGGCTGGATGCCTGCGTCGCCTGCCGCACACCGCGGGATGGGAGCGAGGGCTTCACGATCTCCGCCCAGTTCGGTCACAACGGGACACTGATCGAGGGTGCGCTGCCCCTCCTCATGTGCTCGGGTTGCGTCGCACAGGTCACCGCCTCGCTCTCAAGGGAAAGCCGCAAGGTCTGGCAGGATTTCATCGCCCGCCACTTCGAGGGCCCGGATTCCGAGGATATCGATCTGGGGATTTTCTGATCACTTTCTCCCCTTCGCCCTGTCGTAGCGCGAGCGGCGCTCCGAGGGAGCCTGCGGAGCCTGCCCCAAGTCCGCCTCGACCTTCTCCGGAACGACTGCTCTGACCACCGGCTTCGGCACCTTTGCGGCCTTTGTCATGGGCACCTTCTCCCGTTTCTCGATCCTTACGAACTCCGGCAATTTCCAGCCCGTACGGGTGATGAGCGCATCGAGCAGGATCATCCCCAGAAGCACCAGCCCGAGCGACAAACTCAGCGAGGTGGAGGCGATGTAGGGCGGGCGGAGCCATGCTTCCTTGAGGTTCAGCAGCTCG
This sequence comes from Akkermansiaceae bacterium, assembly GCA_017798145.1. Classification (NCBI taxonomy): domain Bacteria; kingdom Pseudomonadati; phylum Verrucomicrobiota; class Verrucomicrobiia; order Verrucomicrobiales; family Akkermansiaceae; species Akkermansiaceae bacterium. Next base: position 450,886 of record CP059069.1, read on the forward strand.
CGGCCATCCGTCTGGTGGGACACCTGCCGCAGCTCCGCAAGCCGCTCCGGCTCAAAGGCCCACTCGACGCTGGAGCCCACGCTGACCGGGCCGAAGCCGATCGCGTTGTCGCCGACGCGGATCGCGCCCTTGACGACGCTGCCTTCCTCAAGGTCGCGGCTGAGGGAAAAATGTCCCGGCGCGAGCCGCCGCCACGGCAGCTCGTAGATGGGGCCGCCGGCATCGTCCTGGAGCTTCACCGTCGGCGGATCCTTGCTGAGGCGCTCGCCCCACTCGGCATCGTCGTAGAGGAGGTCGAGATCGAGGCGGGTGCCCTGGACCTTGTGGCGGATGGCGATGCCCGGCGGCATTTCCTGGCCCATGAGGAAACGGCCGAGTGTCTGCATGAAATCGCCATAACCCTCCCATTTCCTGACCTCCTCGGAAAACTCGCCGCCCAGCGGAAAAGAAACGGCCACCGTCCTGCCGAGACCGCGCCGTGCGTGGGCGACGAGAGGCGCGGCATACTCGTCCTTGGAGACCAGCGAGACCGTGGTATCCTTGCGGGCGTAGGAGAGGTTGTAACCACCCACCGCGGCCATCCACTCAAGCGGCTTGGGCGAGATCTCGCCCCAGCGCCCGGAGGCCAGGGTCCCCACCGGCTCCTCGACGAAGGCCGAACGGGCGATCGTCACCGTCTCCTGCGCGAAGATCTGCGGGATGTCCATGGGCTTGTCGGAGAAGAAGATCCGCCCGTTGCCGAGCTTCGCGATGTCCTCGCAGAGCTTCGCATCCACATCGCCTTTCGTGCCCAGGCCGATGACGGATACGGTCGCCCCGTCCTTGGTCATTTCCGCTAGCAGCTTCTTGTAATCCCCCGGTTCCTCGGTGTCCTGGGTGTCGGTGAAAAGGATGAGGTGGCGGGTTCCGGCCTTCGACTTGCGCAGCTCCTCCCAACCCGCTTTCAGGCCGGTGTAGGCATAGATGCCGCCGCCACCCGCACCGATCCGGGCGATGCGTGCGGAAATCTCCTTCTGCTTCCCGCCCACGGAGGTCAGCGGCACGGTTTTGGTCGGCTCGCTGTCCACTGCGAAGACCGTGATCTGATCCATCATGCCAAGCAGGTTCGTTGCGGCGATGGCACCCGAGTTGGCGAGATCCATCTTGGTTTTCCCGCCCGCAACCCCCATGCCCATCGACCCGGACCTGTCCATCACGATGGCGAGCGCGACCGATAGTTTCCGGTGCTCGGATTTCAGCTCCATGGATACGGGAAGGAGTCCGTCTATGTCGGATTGGAAATAGCCGCCGGAGCCGAAGGAGCGTTTCCCGCCGGCCATCAGGAATCCCCCGCCCTGCTCCTTGACGAAGAAATCCAGGGACTTCATGAAATCGTTGGGGATCTCGTGGGCGGGGACGTTGTTGAAAATGACAGCCTTGGTGCCGCCCAACATGCCCGGCTTGAGCTGGTTGAAATCGCTGACCACCTGCACGTCGAAATCCATGTCCGCCATCGCCTGCGCCACCGGGTCGTCGGTGTATTTCGTCACCAGCAGGAGCCGCGGCCCGCCGGTGATCTCGATCCAGCGCTTCATTCGGTTGTTGCCGGGGTGGGCGTCGGTTTCCGGGCGTATCTCCGCATCGTATTCGTAGGCGCCGACCTTGCCGATCCGATCCGTGAACTCGGCCGTCGCGGTGCCGTCCTTCACCTCGACATCCGTTTCCACCAGGGTCTGGCCGTTCCTGCGGAGGATGAGCGGGACTTTGCCGTCCTCATTGCCGCGCACCAGCACGGAGATCAGGAAGGGCTCGCCGAGCTGGACACGCTCGGGGAACGAAAGCCGTGCCAGCCGCATGTCCTCGGAGGTCTCATCGCGCACCAAGCGGAAGTCCAGCGGGACGCCGCGCTTCTGGAGCTGGGCGGCGGCTTCGGTAAGCGGCTCGGTGGAGTAGCCGTCGGTGAAAAGCAGCACGCGGGTCGGCTTCGTTTCGTCGACCTTGGCCATCAGGTTCGATAGCGCCAGGCCGGTCTTGGTCAGTTTCCGCGAGCCGGTGAAGGAAGATCCGTCGATGCCCGCATCCGCCACCTCCGCCGCGAAGTTGACAAAGCGGAGGGTGTCGTGGCGTCCGGGCTTAACATCCTCAAGGATGTCCGTCCATTCCGGCAGTCCCTTGTCGATGAGGTCTTCGGTGGATTCCGAGCGATCCAGCAGGACGATGAGCTCCAGGGCGTCCTGCTGCTTGCGTATGCTCGGCTGCGCAAGCAGTGCGGCGACCAGCAGGATGATGATGATGCGCAAGGGACGGAACAAGCCGAGCCGCGGCCAAAACCAGCCCAGCAATCCCACCAAGGGGATCAGCAGGAAACTTTCCGGATACTCGAAGGCCATGTGCGGAGGATTCGATATGTTTTCCGGACGGATGGCAAGTGGCGGCCCCGTCTATCTGCCCGTTTTCCTTTTCAGGATGGAGAGCATCTCACCCACCTCATCCACCTTCACCAGCAATGCCACCGCGAAGTATGCCCCCGCGGCGAGCGAGATCAGGCCGCACAGCCAGACCGCTTTCACCAGCACCGGCATCGCCGTGAGATCGGGGAAGAGCAGCCGGTTCCCGACAATGCAGACCGCCGCCATCACGGCTGTCGCCAAACCGATTTTCAGGAAAGCGAACAGCAAGCCCTTGGTGCCGACATCCCCCGCGTAACGGGTCATTGCCGCGTAGAGGAAAACGAAGTTCAAGCTCGCCACGATGCTTGTGGTGAGCGCCAGCGACTCGTGCCCCCACTTGAAAACGAAGACGAAGGCGTAGTTGAAGCCGATGTTGACGAACAGCGCGATGATGCTGGCGATCATGGGGAACCAGCGTTTCTCGATCGCATAGAAGGCCGGTTGCAGCACTTTTAGCCCGGCGTAAAACAGCAGCCCGCATCCGTATGCCCGCAGCGCCCCCGCCGTGGCGGTGCGATCCGCCTCCGAGAAATTCCCCCGCTCATAGAGCAGGCTGATGATGGGATCGGCCAAGACCACAAGGCCCACCGTTGCCGGAAAAACCAGGAACATCACCAGCTTCAGGCCTTTGGAGAGGGTTGGCGCGAAGTCCTCCCCCACCCCGTTGATCGCCGCGCGGGAAAGGGCGGGCAATGTCACCGTCGCCACCGCCACGCCGAACACCCCGATCGGCAGTTGCATGAGCCGGAACGCATAGCTCAGCCAGCTCACCGCACCCTCACCCACCCCGTAGGCGAACATCGAATTCACGAAAACGTTCACCTGCGTCACCGATGCCGCGATCACCGCCGGCCCCATGAGTTTCAGGATCTGCCTGACCCCGGAATCGTTCCATCTGAAATTCGCCACGAAACGGTATCCAACCGCCCGCAGTGCCGGAAACTGGCAGGCAAGCTGAGCGACCCCGCCGATCACGACGCCCCACGAGAACCCGACCAAGCTGCGCGGCCCCCATGTGGGATCCATCCAGTATCCCAGGGCCGCCCCGCCCGCCATCGAGCCGATGTTGAAGAAGCAAGATGCCAGCGCCGGCATGCCGAAGACGTCCCGCGCGTTGAGCATCCCCATCACCAGTGCGGAGAGCGAGACCAGTGCGATGAAGGGATACATCACCCGCACCATCTCCACCATCAGCGTGAATTCCGCGGGGCTGAAATCCCGCGCCGTTTTGCCGCTCTTCGAGAACGATGTCAGCAACTCCACGATCCAGGGCGCCAGCCCGATCCCGACCAGCGCGACCAGTCCCATGAACACCGCCACCAGCGTCATAATGCGGTTCGCCAGCACCCATGCCTGCTCGGGGCCGTCGGATTTCACCTTCTTGGAAAAGGTCGTCACGAAAGCCTGCGAGAGGGCTCCCTCGGCGAAAAGGTCCCGCAAAAGGTTGGGCACCCGGTAGGCGAGGTAAAAGCAATCCATCCAGCGGCTGCCGCCGAACAGCCCGGCGAACATCATTTCCCGCGCCAGCCCCAGCACGCGGCTCAGCATCACAGCCGCACTCACCCTCCATGTAGCCCTCGCAGACATCCGCGCCGTTCATCTACGATGCGGAAGGGCTTTGCAATCCCTTTGAATTGGTCGCCCCCGTCTCGGGGCAGGCCGTGCAAGCTGCGTCCCGCAGCGAATCCGCCCGCATCTCCCTCACCCACCCTCACCGTCCGCCGCCTTGGCCGCTTCCCGGATTGCGGCCTTGGCTCTCTCCAAGCGCTTCGGCCACTTGAAGGTGGGCGCCTTTTCCGGATCATAGCCCTCCATGTGGCCGGTCAGGCGGGTGGCGGGTTTCGTGTAGGTGATTTCCGTATCGCCGAAGACCTCCTTGCAAAAGGCGGCGAGAGCGGGATCGTATTCGACCAATTCCTCGCGGGTGTCCACATGGTTGTGATCGTGGTCGTTGACCCGGTTGTTGCCGAACCAGGACTGCACTCCCTCGGCGAAATACTCGTAGTGGTTGGTGGCCGCATACTTATCCTTCCACAGACCCGCCGCCATCGCCTTTTCGTAGGCCGCCTTGAGGCGTTTGTCGAAGGTGGGATCGACGTTGGTCATCCCACGCAGGTGGATGCAGTGTGCGAATTCGTGGATCAGGATGTTTTCCTTTTCGTAGGGATCACCCGGGTAGCCGAGCATGTTTTCCTCCGCGCATGTGCAGTAGGGGTCGGTCTCGCTGCCGCCGGTGCCGCGCGCCCGGGCATCCCAGAAATCCTTGCCGCTCACCCCGGGATAACGCTCCTTTTCGCCAGCTCCGAAGTGGGAGAACTCCGGCAGGTCGGTGGTGAACTGTTTGTAGCCGATGATGCAAAGCCGCGCCCCGCTTTTCACAAGCGCCTGCCTGACATCGGCGCGCTTTGCCAGCATCTGTTCCACGATGTAGGCGGATTCCTTGATGGCATAGGGATTCACATCGGCGGATGCGACGATGGGAAAACCCCCGACATCGACCCGCTGGGTGTAAAAAGCCGGTATCCCGTCCTTCCCGGCGGGATCGAAGCGGAAGCCCTGCACCAGCACCTGGCTCTCCACGATGTTCTCCGTGCCGCTTTCCTTGCCGATGACGGCGAAGCGGTGCCCTATGGTCGTGGTGATGATGCTGTCTTTGCCGGGCGCAACAACTCCGTTGGGAACCCGCTTGCCCTCGCCATCGATCCAGAGGATTTCCGCAGCCTCATTGCTGCCATTGATGATCTGGAGCTTGGGGCGCGGAGCCTCGGCAGCTGCAAGGATCGTGCCGGAGGCTAGGCAGATGTGGATAGCCGTCTTGCGCATTGATATCATGCAATGGATCATCCTGGCAAAAGTGGTGAATGTGAAGGCTAATTGCGGAGAGCCGCCCTTGCGGGCGGCTTCTTGCGGCAGCATTGCAAAGCCCCCCCCGGAAGGACGGCTGCCCAGCTAGTCCTTGCCATCCGCCCCCGCATGGCCGAAAAGAACGCGACTTATGACCACACAACTATCAGGCACCTCCTTCATCGGCTTTTCACGCTCCAACGGCACCCACGCCTGCGGCCAGGCCGTGAACCCGGCCATGGGCGAAAAACTCGCCCCCCAATACCTCGCCGCCACGGATCAGGAAGTGGAAAAGGCCATGTCGCTTGCCGCCGCGGCATTCCCTGTTTACTCAAGCCTTCCGGGAAAACCCCGCGCCGCGTTCCTGCGCAGCATCGCCGACAAGATCGATGCCGTCGTGGAGGATATCGCCGCCCGCGGGCCGCTGGAAACGGGATTGCCCGAACCGCGCATGCGGGGCGAGACCGGACGCACCACCGGCCAGCTGCGCATGTTCGCCGCGTTGCTGGAGGAGGGCTCATGGGTCGATGCCCGGATCGAGCGCGCCATCCCGGATCGTGCCCCGGCCCCCAAGCCCGACCTCCGCTCCATGCTCCGCCCGCTCGGGCCGGTTGCGGTTTTCTGCGCCAGCAATTTCCCGCTCGCCTTCTCCGTGGCCGGGGGTGACACCGCATCCGCGCTTGCCGCCGGTTGCCCCGTGGTGGTCATCGCGCATGCCTCGCATCCGGGGCTTGCCGAGATTGTCGCGACGGCGGTCGTCGCCGCTGCACAGGAATGCGGTATGCCGGAAGGTGTTTTCTCGCTGCTCTACGGAGGCGGACGCACGGTGGGCCAGGCTGTTGTGAAGCATCCGGTCACACAGGCGGTCGGCTTCACCGGATCGCGCGCCGCCGGCACCGCCCTGATGGCCACCGCCGCCGCCCGCCCGCAGCCCATCCCGGTCTATGCGGAAATGAGCTCGGTCAACCCGCTTGTCATCCTTCCCGGAGCGCTTGCCAAGGGAGAGGCGGCGCTGGCCGAGGCCTACTACGGCTCGCTCACGCTCGGCGCTGGCCAGTTCTGCACAAACCCCGGCTTGGTTTTCCTGCCCACGGAGAATGGCGATGATTTCCTCGCCCGCCTCAAGGAACTCGTCGAGGCCGGCTCTCCCGCCACCCTGCTCAATGCCTCCATCTGCGGCGCATTTTCCGAAGCCACCTCTGCCTTCGCCTCCGCCGCCGGGGTGGAAACCCTCGCCCGCTGCCCTGCAACCGCAGGCCACGGACAGGTGGTTCCCGTCGTGTTCACCGTATCCATCGCGGATTTCCTGAAAAGCGAGGAGCTGCAGGGCGAACTCTTCGGCCCCGGATCGTTGATTGTCAGGGGCAGCCTGGCAGAGATCGAAGCCGCCATCGCAAAACTGGAGGGCCAGCTCACCGCCACCCTGCATGCCACCGAGGAAGAGCTTGCGGAACATGCAGGCCTCGTCCACGCGCTCCAGCAACGCGCCGGACGCCTGATCTTCAATGGGTTCCCAACCGGTGTCGAAGTCTGCTCCAGCATGGTCCACCGGAGGCCTTATCCCTCGACCTCGGATGGACGCAGCACTTCCGTCGGCACCATGGCCATCTACCGTTTTTGCCGTGCGGTCGCGTGGCAGTCCTTCCCGGACGCTGCGCTTCCGCTGGAGCTGCAGGACGCGAATCCGCTGGGGATCAAGCGGATGGGATAGGGAGAGCCTTCCTTCCAGGCGGCTTTGCAGTGGTATCGGAATACGCCGACCGGAAGGACGGTTCTCCGTATCGCCCGCTCAAAGCCACCTGACTTCCGCAGGCATGTCGACGAACTTGCCGTCGCAGCAGAACGGCTGTCCGTCGAGGGTGACCTTCGAGCCCTCGCCGAGGCTTGCGATAAGATCCCAGTGGAGGGCGCTCTTGTTGCAGTTTCCGGTTTCGGGGTATCCAGCGCCGAAGGCAAGATGGAAGGAACCGCCCATCTTCTCATCGTAGAGGATCTGGCCGGTGGGTTTTGAGATCGCCCGGTTCGTCCCGAAGGCAACCTCGCCGATGCGGCGGGCACCCTCGTCCTGATCGAGCATGGCAATGAGAAAATCCTCCCCCTCCTCCGCCGTGACATCCGTCGCCCGGCCTTTCTCCATCACGATGCGTGCGTTCCTGACAGCATGCCCCTGATAGACGCAGCGCTTGTCGAAAAGCACCACGCCTTCCGCGCCACCGTTCTCCGCACCGAGATTCGGCCCGGAATAGACCTCGCCGTCGGGGAAGTTCTTCCTACCGGGGCTGGAGAGCCATTTCATCCCAGATACGGCAACCCTGAGATCCGTCCCTTCGGGCGTTTGGAAATGGAGTTCGCTACCAGCCATGAGTTTCCCCGCAAGCTCACACTGCCATTGATCTAGCTTTTCCCAGAAAGCCACCGGGTCTTCCTGCCCGAGCTGGCAGGCGCTGACCACGAAATCGCTGTAATCGGCGAGGCTCATCCCCGCGTCCTGGGCGTAGGCGTTGGTCGGGAAAAGAGTGGTCGTCCACAACAGCGGCTTGAGCGTCGAGTCGATGGACGGATCGTCCGCGACCGCCGCCCTCTGAAAAAACAGCTCGCGCGAATCCTTCTGTGCCCGCGCCGCACGCTGGGTCACCGAAGTGTCGAACTTGTCCAGCGCCCTGAGATTGGTGATCGCGCTGATGTTGATCGAGGCGTCGATGGCCTGGGTTTCATGCAGCGTGAACGGGTTCGCCCAATCGAGCTGCTCAGGACAGGCGAGTTCGTAGAAAGCCTCTCCGAGAAATTCAGGGCGGCAGTTCACGATGGGATTGCCTCCCGCCTCGAGCACCTTGCGGTAAACCGCCTCAAGCAGGGGCTCCGCCGCAGGTTGGGCGTTGATGCGGACGATGTTTCCCGGGCGGACATTTGTCGCATGGCGCACGAGCACCTCCGCCCAGCGGTCGAGATGGATCTGGGTAAGCATCCGCAAGGCCTAGATGAGCGGAGCCCGTTTGTCACGCGAAGCCCGGCGATTTCACAAAATCTCCGCGATCTGGACGGCGTTGAGCGCCGCGCCTTTCCGCACCTGGTCTCCGACGACCCATAGATCAAGGGCGTTTTCCAGCACCAGGTTCCTGCGTATGCGCCCGACCAGGCAATCGTCCTTGCCGGTGGTGTCAAGCGGCACCGGGAAAACCTTGTTTGCGGGATCATCCACGACAAGCACGCCCGGCTTGCCCTGGTAGGCGGCCTTCGCCCCCTCGACGCTCGGCTGCTTGGAAAATTTCGCGGTGATGGAGACGGAGTGCGAGCGATAGACCGGCACCCGGACGCAGGTGCAGGAAACCTTGAGCGCATCCACTCCCAGGATCTTGCGCCCTTCGTTGAGCATCTTCATCTCTTCCTTGGTGTAGCCGTTTTCCGTGAAAGAATCCACCTGCGGTATGACATTGAACGCGATCTGTCGCGGATAGACCTTTGGGGTGAAGTCCCTGCCGTTCGCAATGGCCTGCACCTGCTCCTCCAGCTCGACGATGCCCTGCGCCCCGGAGCCCGAAACCGCCTGGTAGCTCGACGCGATGACGCTTTCCAAGCCGTATGCCTCGTGGAGCGGCGCCAGCGCCATGAGCGAAATGATGGTGGTGCAGTTCGGGTTCGCAATGATGCCCTTGGGCCTGTCATTTGCGGCGGCGGGGTTGATTTCCGGGATCACCAGCGGCACCCCCTCGTCCATCCGGAATGCCGAGGAATTGTCGATGACAACGGCCCCGGCGGCTGCTGCCGACGGCGCGAACTCCAGCGAGATCCCGCCGCCCGCGCTGAACATCGCGATATCGACGCCTGCGAAGGAATCATGGGTGAGCTCTTTCACGACGATCTCCTGGCCGCGGAATTTCATGGTCTTCCCCGCCGAGCGCGCGGAGGCGAGCAAGGTCAGCCCTCCGAGCTGGAAATTCCGTTGCTCCAGGCAAAGGAGCATCTCAACGCCGACGGCACCCGTCGCCCCGACAATCGCCACATGAGGTAGTTTCATTTCTCGTAATTCTCCGGCCACACGCCGGGGGGCGCGCAAGATATCCCGATCGCCTCCCCTTGCAATCCCTAAGCGCGTTGCACGGGTGCGACCGACCAAATGGTTTCCCTGTGCGGATTCCCCTGTTGCAAGACCCCGGGCACTTGCTAGAAAGCCCGCGTGTCCACAAAAGAAACCAAACCCATGGTCCGCATCGCCGTCGATCTCGGCGCGAGCAGCGGGCGTATCATCGCAGGAATCGTCGCGGATGGAAAACTCACTCTCAAGGAAATCCACCGTTTCGGGAATCCCGCCGTGGAACTCCCCTCCGGCCTCTACTGGAACATCCTCGGGCTTTTCCATGAGATCGTCAGCGGCCTGAAAAAAGCGGTGGAAACCCATGGCAATGACATCGCCTCCATCGGCATCGACACCTGGGGTTGCGATTTCGGCCTCTTCGACGCCACCGGCGAGCTCATCGCCCCGCCCCACCAATACCGTGACCCGCGCTTCGAGGGCATGGCTGATACAATGCACGCCCTGCTTCCTGAGGTGGAGGTCTTCGGGCGCACCGGGATCAAGACGAACTTCTACAACAGCTCCCTTCACCTGCTCGCGCTGCGGCTGAAAAACCCGCAGCTCCTGACAGAAGCGAGCACTCTCCTCTTCGTCCCCGACATCCTCGCCTACTGGCTCACCGGGGTGAAGGCCGTGGAGCGCACCATCGCCTCCACCTCCCAGCTCCTCAACCCCCGCACCGGCGACTGGGCCTTCGATGTCATCGAGGCGCTCGGCTTGCCGCGTAAGCTTTTCGGGAAAATCGTCGTCCCCGGAACCATCCTCGGAAACCTCCGCCCGGAGCTGAAATCCACCCTCGGCCGCAGCGACATCCCGCTCGTCGTCGCGCCCTCGCACGACACCGCCTCGGCGGTCGCTGGCATCCCGATCTCCGGGGAGGAAACCCTCTGGCTGTCCTCCGGCACCTGGTCCATCATGGGAGTGGAGATCCGCCAGCCCATCACCAGCCCGGAAGCACTCGAACTCGGCTTCTGCAACGAACTCGGCGTCTCTGGCACCGTCCGCTTCCTCAAGAACATCGCAGGCCTCTGGCTCATCCAGGAGTGCAAGCGCCAGTGGGATCTCGATGGCATGGATCACTCCTTCGCCGAGCTTGCGGAAATGGCCGCCGCCGCCAAGCCGTTCACCGCCTTCATCGATCCCGATGCCCCGGTCTTCGCAAGCCCAGGGAACATGCCGGGGAAGATCCGCGAGTTCTGCGCAAAGACCGGCCAGACCGCCCCGGAATCCATCGGCCAGATCCTCCGCGTCGCTACCGAATCGCTCGCCCTGAAATACCGCTACGTGTATGAGAACATCACCCGCCTCACCGGCATCGATTTCACCCGGCTCCACGCCGGCGGCGGCGGCATCCAGAACGAGATGCTCTGCCAGGCCACCGCAAACGCGCTCGGCATCGAGGTCATCGCCGGCCCCGTCGAGGCAACCTCCTGCGGCAACATCATCACCCAGATGATCGCCACCGGGGAGACAACGGATTTCGCATCTGGCCGCGCCCTGATCCGGGATTCATTCGGCTTCGTCACCTACTCGCCGGAGGATGGCGAGACATGGGAAAAAGCCTACCGTGACTTCCTCCGCATGATGTCTTGAACTCCCGCAGCGGAGTTTCTTCGGTGCATCCCAACAAGTCCGGTCTCTGACACATGATGCCCGATTCCGCTTCCCAACCAGGGACGTTGGCTGAACCAAACTGATGAAATGAGAGGCGGAAAGAATCCATTTGGGCAAATCCATTCCACCCGATGGCTGCCGGGAATGCCATGACGGCAACTCACACCCCCAAAAAAAACAGGAGCCGGTCTTCGTGGGAAGCCGGATCCTGTTTTGGAAAATGGGTGTGGTAGGCCTCTACTTCGAGTAATCAACCTGCACCGGAGCGGTGGGGATTTCCTTGAACTGTGGCATTGGCGGAAGCTGTGGGGCTGCGACATCACTGGTGCAGCAACCGCAGGAAGTGGCGAGGACAGCGGTGACGCTGGCAGCAATGGCAAGGAGCAAACGGATCATGGTGGGATTTGTTGTATCTGGGGATGGTTGTTGGGAAAGCATTTTCGATCCTCGGATCGAAAAAACCCCGCCCGACTCCGGATCGAAGCGAGCGGGGCTTGAAGCCTGGATTACTTGGCAGGTGCTTGGTAAGCTGGTGCTGCTGGTGCGCTTGGGCAGCAGGAAGCCGCGAAAAACGCTGCTACGGTGGCGACGATGGCGATTTTGATCATGTTCATAGTGTTGTGTTGGTTGGTTGTTGTGGGAAAACACCCTGAATGGGCGATTTCTTCGCAGAGACTAACCGGATGGCATTGGGCTGCAAGGCAAAAGGAAGGGATGCATTGCATCTCCACCGCTCAGGCCGAACGCCGCCGTCCCGATGTGCCACGCCTGCCGCCCCCGCCCGATCCTCCCTGGGATGCGCCGGAGCGCCCGCCGCCCTGCCTGCCGCGCCCTCCTCCGCCTCCGCCCTGCTTAACGGCCGGCGGGCGGAATCCGCTGCTGTGCTTCTCGCGCAGCGTCTCGCTGTGCCAGGCATGATCGGTGTTGCGGGGAATCGCGGTCTTGATGGTCTTCTCGATGTCGCGCAGGAAGTCGATCTCATCCTCCGCGCAGAATGAGACGGCGAGCCCGTCGGCTCCGGCCCGCCCCGTTCTCCCGATGCGGTGGACGTAGGCTTCCGGCTCGTTGGGGAGATCGTAGTTCACCACCAGGCCAACATCCTTCACATCCACCCCCCGCGCGGCCACATCGGTGGCGACAAGGACGGGGACGAGGCCTTGCTTGAATTTCGCAAGCGCCTTCTCGCGCTGTGCCTGGGACTTGTTCCCATGGATCGCCTCGGCCGCGATGCCCGCGGAAGCGAGCGCCTTGGCAATCTTGTTCGCGCCGTGCTTGGTGCGGTTGAAAACGATGCTGAGCCTGGCCGAAGCAGCTCCCGCCTGTTTTTCCAAAAGCTCCTGAAGCAGATACATCTTGTTCCCGCGATCCACGAAGCAGAGCTGTTGCTCGATGCGCTCGGCGGTCGTCACCTCCGGGGTGATGGTCACGCGGGCGGGATCATTGAGGATGCCTTGCGCGAGGGCGACGATGTTCGGGGCCAGGGTGGCGGAGAAAAACAGCGACTGCTTTTTCCGGGGCACCAGGGCGAGGATCTTTTTCACATCCCGCAAAAAGCCCATGTCCAACATGCGGTCCACCTCATCGAGAACCAAGAACTCGACCCCGGAGAGATCGACATGGCGCTGTTCGATGAGATCTAGCAGGCGCCCCGGGCAGGCGACGAGGACATCCACACCGCCCCGCATCGCAGAAACCTGCGGATTCTGCCCCACGCCACCATAGATGAGCGTCTGGCGGAACCGAATTTTCTGGCCGTATGTGGAAAAGGACTTCCCGACCTGGATGGCCAGCTCGCGGGTGGGTGCGAGCACAAGGCAGCGGCACTGCCTCGGGGCGATCCGCTTCGGATCCGTGTGCAGGGCATGTAGGATGGGCAGCGCGAAGGATGCCGTTTTCCCCGTGCCTGTCTGTGCGCATCCGAGGAGGTCCCGCCCTTCCAAAAGCAGCGGGATGGCCTGGGCCTGGACGGGAGACGGTGTGGTGTATTCGAGTTCGTTGAGAACCTGTTTCAAGGGCGCGGCGAGAGCCATCGCTTCAAATGTTGCGGTCATGTTTGTTTCGTAAATGCCAGCCCGGCCGGGAAACGGCTGCTGGCGGGGTCGATGAGATGAAGGGTGAACCTCTTACAATCTCTCATCGAACGAAGACCGGAAAAAGCGTGCCGCATACGCGGCGGCCGACGAAAACACATCCGTCTGAGAGCTTCCATAGGCGGAAACACCCGGATGACAATGTTTTTCTCGCAAGGCCATGGGCAAAGGCATCCCCCGGCCTTTGCCGTACATCGCCAACCCGCTGCATTGACATCGTCATTTCAGGTAACTAAACTATGTCCGTAACGGTATTTTCGCCTATGTCAGATTTCTCCCAAACCCCACAGGAACGCGATTTCCACTGCCAGCATTGCAGGGGGCGTATCGTCATCCCATATTCGCTGCCTCCGACGACAGGTCCGTGCCCGCATTGCCAGGGTGTGATCACATCCCCCGCACCTCCCGGGCAGGGTACTGCACCGCAGGCGTATGTCGCCCAGCAGCCTGCCTCCGCCGTCCCCGCCGGGACGGAAACGCAGGTGCGGCAGGCGGTCATCCCACCCCGGCGTGATGGCGCAGGGGAAATCGCCGCCCAACCCCAGAAAGCAGTCCCCCAGGGACGCCGGAAAACCTCCAACGGCATCATCCCGGCCATGCTCGGACTTTTTGCGCTCATCCTGGCAGGCGGCGGCGCCGTATATTATATTTCCAACCAGATGGGAAACAACATCGAGCCCCCGGCCGTCGCCGGCACCCCCGAGGACAATGAGATCCGCGAGGCCAACTACATCCGGATCGGCTGGCAGTCCGATGCCTACGATGTCCTGGGGAAATTCATCGCCGGAAAAAGCGTGGCGGACAAGCTGCCATACATCCGCAACGCCGATGAACTCAAAGAGAGCATCGAACTATTCTATGGTGGTGTCGTCATCCATGACGAGGACACGCCTGCGGAATCCTTTTCTATTCAGGACCTTTCCGAGGCCGACAGAAAGCGCGGGATTTTCATGATGACCTATGACCAGCCCCCGCAGTTCGCACTTCGGGAGTTTTTCCGCCCCCTCGCGCCGCTTGAGGTCCAGTATGGCCTTGAGGAAGCGGACATCCTTCTCAGCACCTTTGCACGCGTTGGGAATTTCTCTATGGAGCCGGTGCGCGTACACGCCTTCTTCAAGCGGACAAGCGCGGGGCTCAAGCTAGATTGGGAGGTCTTCGCGCAGACGAAGTACCGCACTTTCCAGAACTTCACAGAGCTTCCCGATATCGGACGCCCGGAGGTCTTCAGGGTGCTCATCGTTGAGGATGTCCCGGAAAAAGGCCAGGGAGTGGCCGGATCCCGGAGCTACCGCGTCGTCGACCCTGCCAACCTGGAGGACTCCGTCCGCGTGAACGTCCCCCTGGATTCCGCAATCGGCAAGGAACTGGCCGTCATCAACTGGCGCGGCACGAAACAGGGCACGCCGGTCACACGCACCGCAACCGTCGAACTGGAGTGGACAGGCTCCCAGGATAACCCAGTTCTCGGGATCAAGCGCTTCATCTGCTGGGAATTCCTTGGGCTTGGCGGGGAGGAAATACCGGCAACCGCCTCTAACAGATAGTCGCCCGACCGCATCCGCATGGCTACGGCCCAAAGCTCAAGCATCGCCGCCATTGCCACCGCCCCCGGCGTGGGCGCCATCTCGCTGGTGAGGCTTTCCGGCCCGAGGGCGGTTGAGATCGCGGACATGGCCTGCGGAGGGATCGCATCCTCCTCCATGCCCCGCCTAGCCCGGCGCTGCAAGATCCGCGACAAGAACGGTGCGGTCATCGACGACGGCCTGCTTACGGTTTTCCTTGCCCCCAAATCCTTCACCGGCGAGGACACAGTTGAGTTCGCCGGGCACGGGGGCATACTAGTGACCCGTGAAATCCTCTCCCGCTTCCTTGAATGCGGAGCCGTACATGCTTCGCCCGGCGAATTTTCACAACGCGCATTCATGAACGGGAAACTCGACCTGACCCAGGCCGAGGGAATCATGGATCTCATCTCCGCCCAGACCCGTCTCGCCATCCGCGCCGCCCACTCACAGCTTGAGGGGACGCTGGGAAAACGAACCACCGCCGCCCGCGACGAGCTATTGGAAATCCTCGCCCACCTGGAGGCTTGGATCGATTTTCCCGACGAGGACATCGATCCACAGACCGCAATCCAGCTAGGGATCCGCATAGACGGCATCCTCGGAACCATCGACTCGCTCCTCGCCACCGCCGACCAGGGACGCATCCTCCGCGAAGGTGTCCGGACGGTGATTTTCGGCGAGCCGAACGTCGGGAAATCCTCCCTGCTCAACCGCCTGCTCGGCTTCGAGCGCGCCATCGTCTCCGACATCCCCGGTACCACCCGCGACACGATCGAGGAAGTCATCAACCTCGGCGGCATCCCCCTTCGCCTCGTCGATACCGCAGGGGTGCGCGAGTCGGACGATCTCATCGAAACGCAAGGCATCCAGCGTACCGTCCGCCAGATCGAGAGCGCAGACCTGCTGTTGGAAATCGCCGACGCCTCGCAGCCCCGCCCCGAGCGCGCCGTCTATCCCTCGAACCACGCCACCCATCTCCTCGTCCTCAACAAATCCGACCTCGGCGAGCACCCCTCGTGGAACGCCGCGGACGCCACACGGATCTCCTGCGCGAGCGGCGCGGGATTCGATGCCCTGTCGGAGAAAATCCGGGTGGCGCTCCATTTCACGGAAGCGGACTTCGGCGAGCACGCCATCGCCATCAACGCCCGCCACCAAGCCTCGCTTGCGCTGGCCCGCACGAACCTCCTGGCCGCGCTCGAACTCCTCACCGAGGAAAACTCCGACCCCGAACTCGCCGCCATCGACCTCCGCGAAGCCCTCGACGCCCTCGGAGAAATCCCCGGCAAAGTCGATACGGAAGACCTGCTAGGTGTCATCTTCTCCCAGTTCTGCATCGGGAAATAATCCCGTTTTCACCATTGAACCCCCTTATCTTTACAACTAGGCTAGGAAATGGAAATGATCAGTTCCGACCCGAAAATCATGATGGGGAAGCCCGTCATCACCGGCACCCGGATTACGGTGGAGTATATCCTTGAGGCTCTCGGCGCAGGAGAATCCTTCGAACAGATCCTTTCCGGGCACCCTACCCTCACCCGTGAGGCCGTGCTCGCTGCCATCGACTTTGGGGCCAAAGCTCTCAAAGCCGATGTAATTTATCCGGTTCCCGGACATGCGGCATGAAACTCCTCGCGGATGAAAATCTGAACTGCATCATCACCCGGGATCTGCGGAATGCCGGACATGAAGTGATTTCAATTTCCGAGGACTCTCCGGGCATTCCGGATGAACAAGTTCTCGAGCTAGCGAACCGTCACGGAGCCCTGCTTCTCACCGGTGACAAGGATTTCGGCGAAATGGCCTACCGTCAGAAACTAGTCCATCACGGCGTCACTTTAATAAGGCTAGCCGGCCTGAGAACTGACGAAAAAAGCAGGATACTGCAAAAAGTCCTCGAAATGCATGGCGATGAACTGAAAAAATCATTCACCGTCATCGCACCCAATCAAATCAGAATCAGAAAACCACAGCCTTCCACTGATCACTGATCACTCGGCACTTTCCACTTCAAATAAAACCCATCATGCCCACAAACCCAAAGAAACCCGGCAAAATCATGGCCGCGAACCGCGGCGAAATCGCGATCCGCATTTTCCGCGCCGCCACCGAACTCGGTCTCCGCACCGTCTCCATCTTCGCCGAAGAAGACCGCTTCTCCATCCACCGCTTCAAGGCCGACGAAGCCTACCAGCTCGATTCCTCGAAAGGGCCGGTCGGTGCGTATCTCGATTACGAAGGCATCGTGAAACTGGCGAAGGCAAAGGGCGTGACGATGATCCACCCGGGCTACGGCTTCCTCTCGGAAAACCCGAATTTCGCCCGCGCCTGCGCCCGGGAAGGAATCATCTTCATCGGCCCATCACCGGATCTTTTGGAAAACATGGGCGACAAAACGGCGGCCCGCGCGCTTGCCCACAGGTTCGACGTCCCCACGCTGCCCGGCACCGAGGAGCCGATCACCGATCCCGACGAGGCGCTCGAAATCGCCCACAAGATCGGTTTCCCGCTCATCATCAAGGCAGCCTTCGGCGGAGGCGGGCGCGGCATGCGCGTCGTGGATAAGCCATCGCAACTCCCCGGCCTTCTGGCGGAAGCCCGCGCCGAGGCGGAGAACGCGTTCGGCAATGCAGCCGTTTTCCTCGAGCGCTACATCAAGCGCGCCAAGCACATCGAGGTGCAGATCCTCGGTGACCAGCACGGCAACGTCGTCCACCTCTACGAGCGCGATTGCTCGGTCCAGCGCCGCTACCAGAAAGTCGTCGAGGTCGCACCCGCCATGCACCTCGATCCGAAGATCCGGAAGGAACTCTGCGATGCGGCCGTGAAACTCGCTGCCGGCATCGGTTACAACAACGCCGGCACCGTCGAGTTTCTTTACGACATGGATCAGAACGATTGGTTCTTCATCGAGATGAACCCGCGCATCCAGGTCGAGCACACGGTCACGGAATGCGTCACCGGCATCGACCTCGTCCGCTCGCAGATCCTCGTCGCGCAGGGCAACGCACTTTTCGACGAAGAGATCGCCCTTCCATCCCAGGAAAACATCCCCTGCAACGGCTTTGCCATCCAATGCCGCATCACCACCGAGGATCCGGAGAAAAACTTCGCCCCGGACTACGGCCGAATTCTCAACTACCGCTCCGCCGCAGGCTTCGGCGTCCGCCTCGATGCCGCCTCGGGCGATGCCGGATCCGTCATCACGCCGTTCTACGATTCCATGCTCGTGAAGCTCACCACCATGGGCCGCGATTTCCCCATGGCCTGCCAGCGCATGGATCGCGCACTGCGCGAGTTCCGCATCCGGGGAGTGAAAACCAACATCCCTTTCCTCGAAAACATCATCGCGGATGAGACCTTCCGTTCCGGCCAGGCACACACCAAGCTGATCGATACGAAGACAGAGCTCTTCAAGTTCAGCAAACGCCGCGACCGCGCCACCCGCACCCTCGCCTACCTCTCGGAAATCACCGTCAACGGCAACCCCCACGCAAAAGGCTACAAGCCGTCGGCGATCATGATGCCAGCTGACGTGGGGGCGATCTTCGGTCGCCCATCCGCCTTCGAAGAATCCACCAAACCCCTCCTCCAGGAACTCGGCCCCGAGAAATTCTCCCAGTGGATCCTCGACCAAAAACGTCTCCTCATCACCGACACCACCATGCGCGACGCCCACCAGTCGCTCATCGCCACCCGCATGCGCACCTACGACATGCTCAAGGTCGCCGGAGCCTACTCCGCCCGCACCCCGGAGATGTTCTCTTTGGAAATGTGGGGCGGCGCGACTTTTGACACCGCGATGCGTTTCCTCAACGAGGATCCATGGGAGCGCCTCCGCCGCCTCCGCGAAAAAGTGCCGAACATCCTTTTCCAGATGCTCTTCCGTGGCTCGAACGCGGTCGGTTATTCGAACTACCCGGACAACGTCGTCGCCGGTTTCATCCACCACGCCGCCGACAGCGGGATGGATATCTTCCGCATCTTCGACTCGCTCAACTACCTGCCGAACATGCAGGTCGCGATGGAGACGGTCCGCGAGCACGGGAAATCCATTTGCGAAGCGGCGATCTGCTACTCCGGCGATATCCTCAATCCCGCCCGTTCGAAATACGACCTCAACTACTACATCGCGAAGGCGAAGGAAGTTGAGAAAATGGGCGCCCACATCCTCTGCATCAAGGACATGGCCGGCCTCTGCAAACCGCAGGCCGCCTACAACCTCGTCCACGCGCTGAAACAGGAAATCGGCATCCCCATCCATTTCCACACCCACGACACCTCCGGGCTGAACGCCGCATCCGTCATCGCCGCCTCGCGCGCGGGCGTGGACATCGCGGATCTCGCCATCGCCTCCATGTCCGGCTCGACCTCGCAGCCGAACCTCAATTCCGTCTGCGCCGCCCTCGCCTCCTCCGAGCAGGATCCCGGCTTGGACTTCGATGCGCTCAACGACATCTCCGACTACTGGGAGCACGTCATGGGCTTCTACAAACCCTTCGACTCCGCCCCGCGCGCAGGCACCGCCGAGGTTTACGAGCACGAGATGCCCGGCGGCCAATACACCAACCTCCGCGAGCAAGCCAACGCCATGGGACTCGGCCACCGCTGGCGCGAGATCGCCCGCACCTATGCCGAGGTCAACCAGCTCTTCGGCGACATCATCAAGGTCACGCCTTCGTCGAAAGTCGTCGGCGACATGTGCATGTTCCTCGTCACCCGCGGCATCAAGGCCAGCGACGTGACCAAGATCAAACCCGGCTCCATCGACTTCCCGGAATCCGTCATCGACATGCTCTCCGGCGGCCTTGGCCAACCGGACGGAGGCTGGCCTGCGGACGTGCAGAAGGTCGTCCTCGGCCCCAACCGCAAGATCACCACAAAGCGTCCCGGCGAACTCGCCGAGCCGGTGGATCTGCACGAAACGGCCAAGCAGTTTTTCCGTGATGGCGAGAGCTTCGATACGATCCGGGTGCAGGATGCCCTCTATTCGCACCTCATGTATCCGGCGGTTTACAAGGAATTCCGCGATACCCGCAACCAATACGACGATCTCAGCAAGCTCCCCTCCCCCGCCTTCTTCTACGGCCTCCAGATCGGCGAGGAAATCGAGGTCGAGATCGACCCCGGGAAAATCCTCATCATCAAGCTCATCTCCATCGGCGAGCCGGACGACGAAGGCCGCCGCACCCTCTTCTACGAGCTCAACGGCATGCCCCGCGAATCCATCGTCGTGGACAAATCCCTCTCCACCACCGCCACCGCCGCCCGCAGGAAAGGCGACCCGGACAACCCGTCCCACGTCTCCGCCCCCCTCCCCGGCATGGTCACGGAGATCGCCGTCTCCCCCGGCACCGAGGTCAAGGCCGGCGACAAGCTCGTCATCATCGAAGCCATGAAAATGCTCACCACCGTCTCCGCCCCCGTGGACGGCACCATCAAGGACATCCTCGTCAAAAAGGGCGTCCAGGTGGACTCCGATGATCTGCTGGTGGCGATGGAGTCTTAGCCAGCGGCGTCCCGGGGCGTGGGGGCGATCTTCGGTCGCCCTCCCCCCGAGACTCCACAAACGACAACGGCGACCAAAGATCGCCGCCACTCCTTGCCCCTGGTTTTTCGGCTGGATTCGGGTTCACCGTTTGGCTATCTTGCAACCGTTGAATGAAAGACCGCCCCTACCTCAGCCGGATCGCGATCGCCCGCTCCACGAAGTCATCGAGGAGTTCGGAGAGCGCTTACGCCCAGGTGGACCGTATGGCGAAATCGACGAATGGTCCGTTTACGACGAAAGTTTCCGAAGGCTCCGGGCCTGGGCGGAAGAAAACGGATGCTACCAACCGCATCTCAGTCCTTTGAGGGAAGGCGGCAGGGAACACAATCTCGCCCTCCCCGGCATCCTCACGGAAATCGCCGTCTCCCCCGGCACCGAAGTCAAGGACGGCGACAAGCTCGTCGTCATCGAGGCCATGAAAATGCTCACCACCGTCTCCGCCCCCGTGGACGGGATCGTGAAGGAAATCGTCGTCAAAAAAGGCATCCAAATCGACTCCGATGACCTGCTCGTGACCCTGGAGTAGGCGCGGAGACGCACCTACTCCTTATTCAAAAGGCCTAGGAAACCGCCGTTTCCCCAAGCACCGAGATCAATGCCCAACGATTTCGGTAATCACAAGGTTTTCAGAAGGAGTAGAATAATCTTCTATATTGTATCTTACAGGCTTTGCATAGCCCATCTGAATCTTTCTGTTGGATAAGCAAGCTAATGATGTTCCAATTAC
This sequence comes from Akkermansiaceae bacterium, assembly GCA_017798145.1. Lineage (NCBI taxonomy): Bacteria > Pseudomonadati > Verrucomicrobiota > Verrucomicrobiia > Verrucomicrobiales > Akkermansiaceae > Akkermansiaceae bacterium. The sequence continues at coordinate 471,778 of CP059069.1, forward strand.
TGATGGTTTTGAGTTCATTGGTATCACGATCGTATTACAATCAACTCTACTTTTCGCAACTTCTAGAACTGCCAATTTTGTTGATTGAATTTCACGTGCTGAAAATTTAAAAGTCTCGACGATACCGTGGGAATAATAGCTTATGACTTTTTCAACGAATTCTCTCTGCTTCGTGTAAAAATCTTGGGTGAAACTTTCTTCTTCCGGCACTATCCCGAGCGACAAGCAGTTAGGCTCGTAATTAGCAATTATCTCTGCGGATCTTTCGAACTCGTATCCTGGCAATAAAATAAGATGATTGCTTCTGGATGGGATAATATATCCGGAATATCCAATAACTGATCGAACTTTGCTCACCCCCCTGGAAAGCCAGTGTTTTTCATCTCTCCCATATCCACTAGCTGGATTATATAAGTATGTTATTGGCGTATTTTCACCCAAATAAGCGAATATAACCCTTAGTAAAATAGAAAGAGACTCTCGCGTAAATGCGGTAATATCGATGGCAACAGAGCGTTGAGCATGAGACTCCAGATTACGGAATTCCTGTACGAAAGCATCAGTAGTCTTTATCGGGTCGTTACTGTCTGTGGCGATAGGGAGGCAAGAAGATCCGCTTTCTTCATAGCGAGCGAGCACACTATTGAGATTTTCTAAATTGTAATCATTATTAACATTACAAGCTAATAATCCCAATTTAATTTTTTTTAGGTCGAGGTTATTTATTACGCTTAACGATCTTCCCTCAAAACTTGCGGAAGAAATAAATATATCAAGACCACCAGGGAAATATTGGCCGATCTCAACCAAGGGGCACGTGATAGATTTTCGCATATTAAAATAATTCCATTTGATCAGAATCGAAAGTACGTTCGAAACCGAGGCTTTCTAATGAACGCAAATAGAACTTTGGATTCAATAGGGCATTTCGCATGCTATTGTTGGTGACAAATAGGTACCCAGCAAAACTAGTTGGATCCAAATTAAAACACGGTGCGAGCCTTCGGTTCAATATGTAAAGTTTAGTTCTTCCATTACCCTCCTTGTTCCCAATGCTGGAAACATGGAAATATCCCTCTTCGATTCCCAATCGTAATACACCTAGGACTTCACGATCTGGCTTATCGGAGAAAGCGATAGAGAAAACACGGCGCTCTGAGCGATCCGAATTTAGGAGAAGTGAGAAAGTCCCTCCAAGTGATAGTAAAAGATTTTCTAGTTTCTCAAACTGTGTTAACTCTCCTACTTGGACAATAGTGTCTTCTTCCTCTACTTTTTTACGGTCTTCTAGATCACTGTGTAAAAACTTGTTCGCAAACTCTCTTATTTTTTCATTCTGTATTGCAGGCTCGATATACTTGATCTCTGCTTTCACCGCCTTAGATTTTGCTTCGCTGTACATTTGCGAAGCCGGTTCGAGAAAACATCTTACAATGCCAGATGAAATATTTACTAGCTGATCAAAGCCCGAATATGAGTATGTGTGAGTCGATTTTCGTGGCCCACCTAATTCCTTGATGAAATCGGGACGTGCGTATCTTGTAACGTCATCTCGTTTCCTATGACCGCGGCCTTCTCCAGAATCCCAAGTCTCAGCAATTCGCGCTTTGATCTTGTCGATAGCTTCCACTTGCTGAGGATCCTCCGGAAAAAATGATTGGGCGCTTTGATCTATTCCCGCTTTCCTAAGGCGTTTATCAATAATGGCAGCGATTCGATCAGAATAAGTCTTATTCTTCGTGGTATATACTGTGGATATTTCTATTTCTGAAAAATCATGTGGTGCATCAATGCTTTGTCCAGAATGCGTAAGATAGGTCTTGTAGCGGAGCTGTGTTGATACTTTTATGCTCACATCTGAGTGCGTCCGTGTACCGATCCAAGAATTCAATATTTTGGTCTGAGCAAAGTTCAGATTATCTGCATCGTCTAATAGTAAAAATACTGGACTATTCGGGAAACATTTTAAGTAGGATTTTGTTTTTTTGAAGAAAGGCAAAAGAAAATCATGGTATCCGCAAAGTGGTCCATCATAATCTTCAATTGGAAGGCGATCCAATGCCAGATCCTGCAAGAAATTATTGATTTGCTCGACTAACTTCAGAGAAATATCGTGCATCACTGAGAAAAAATCCTTCAGTGTTTTTGGTGTTTCTAGTCCGTCAGGTTTTTTCCATCTGCAAATCTCTAGTCGTTTTATAAAGCATTCATTAAATGCCAAAGAAATATCATTTTCTGTTATATTTTTGTCTTCCAGAGGAATTATCCCGGATGTTAACGTCTCCAGGACTTTCTCCAGTATGTAAATAGTTAAAACGTGTTCATTTATAATGTAATTTGCAGCATGTCCCTCAAGCCTCTTTAACTCTGTGAGATTAGCCTGCATATTCTTAATGGGCACCCACGCCGCAAAATACGGTAATTCACTTACGCCAATTTCCCTAGACAGGGATTGGCAATCAGGTTGCATATATCGGAACATCATGCTCTTCCCGCAGCCACGCGGCCCGTGAATGAAGGTGTGACCTGTACTGGTCAGTTTTTCAAAGTCAGTAAATACATCCACAAACAAATCGTGTGCATCTAGCGCAGAGATATCTTCCGGACTTTGAACTACGAAAGGATTAGCTTTAAGTAAATCAGACATGGGCTTGAAATTCCTCGCACTGCTTTTTCAAAGACGCCCCATCGAGATCGTCAAATTCCTCGCATAGTTCCTTGATTGTTTTTTCAATATGCATAGGATATCCCTTTTCTTTAATTACATAAGAGTGTATTCTAAATGCTTCTGTGGAATTACAAAAAGCGGATAATGTTACATCAATCTTTTGGATATTAACAGAGTAACCACGCATGAATTTCATACAGTAAATCATTTCGCAGAATGCTTTTTGTGTACGTTTATGGATTTCATCTAGCAAATATTTTTTGAGAATATTACCGCCTTCATCTTTTCGATAGCCGAATTCAGTAAGCATATCGTCTGGATACAAGCAAAATTCCATTTTGATACGTTGATTTTGGCGGTCGACTTTGACGGTTTCCAAACATTTTGCGAATCGATGGTAGATTTGACTTTCTTCTGGGATTTGACCATTTTGTAAGCCGAATTCATCCGCTCTACTATGCTCATCGGCTAGTTCGTCAGCCAATCTCAAGATAGCAGCAAGGAGTTGAGGGCGTACTTGCTTACCCATCAGATCTTGAGTTCCCTCACTGATTATTGTTCCTATTGTGTCCTTGTCTCCATCTACAGTTCCGCCATGTGAGCTTGCGATCTTCGCAATTTGTCGCTGCTCAGAGGCCTTAAGTTTATTGAAATCGGCTATTTTTCCAACTATGTCCAAGATACGGCTCTCGTGTCCTTCCCTGCCGTAAATATTTCCTACGTCATGACAGTGAATGCTTATTAGAAGTAGAAAACCTTCGTATGGAGTTAAGTTGGTCGAAAACCCCGAATTCGATGAGGTATTAATCAGTGCTGATGCTCTCCGCATCACCATTTCAATATGTTTTGGTCCATGATCGGTCAGAAAACCACCTTTATTCCTAATTGCTGCATAAGCAGCGACATTGTTGTGAACTTTAGTATTTAGTTCATGTTCAATGTTCAGGAAAATGGCATCATATTGTACTGACCCATGGTTAGGAAAATCTTCTGGATTTTTACGGAATGAGTTGATGACCCAAGAGGCAAAATGATTGGAATGGGGAGCTTTCATATGCCTCAGCGGTGATTGATTAATTGTTTGAAAACGACTTTAGCTAGTAGTGGAGGCACTGCATTACTCACTTGTTGTTGTTGTGTTCCAATCGAACCGTGGAAAACAAAGCGGTCGGGGAATGATTGGATGCGTGCAGCTTCCCGTACGGAAAGTCCCCTGTCCTGGTCGGGGTGTACTAGCATGTTCTTCCGATAGTTAGCGATCACTACAGAGGGAGAGTCCCAAACGAGTCGCCTGTAAATTCCGCTGTGCCGGCTACGGTTGTCTTTTAGATTCGTGTAATTTTTCATTAAACGCGACGGAATATCTGTCCAATTCCCTCCTGGTGGTATGTGAGCGTAGCGTTTTATCACTGTCGAATTGTTCGCGGTAACCAGATGTCCGGTTGTTTTTCTGAGTGATTCGCGCATTTCAATGGCGTAATCAGAAGGTCTTCTGCGTCCGTAAGGTAGTTCATTGATATTCGCGCCTACTGTGAGATTTGGCAGGTCGCTGATCGCTTCTCTGACCGTGACGTGTAATTTTACCGTCGGAATTGGAGGCGGAGGAACAGGTTTTTTTTTTCTACCTATAATAAATACACGTGAACGCATTTGCGGAACCCCGTAATCGGCTGCACAGAGAGTCCAAACAGTAGTGTTGTATTCGAGTTCTTCCAATCCATCGATAATCAACCTTTCAAACTGACCTTCTGCGGTTCCACGCAGCCCTTTTACATTTTCTAAAAGTACCCATTCAGGACTTGCCACACGCGCGCAACGAAGAACCTCTTGAAACAACCAGTTTCCGGGGTTTTGAAAATTGCGTGTACGCTGATTTGCTGTTGAAAAACCCTGGCATGGGGGACCACCGAAGAGAATAGTAGTTGTTCTGCGCTTCGGTTCAGGGGTGAAGCTGCGAACATCTCCCTCTAGAAGTTTGGTGACTGGGTGGTTACGACGAAATGTTTCGGCAGCTGAGGGATTGTTCTCGACGGCTTGCGACACTCTAATCCCCGCAGCTTCGGCTCCAAGCGAAAGCCCACCGGCACCCGCAAAGAGATCGATTCCTAGGATGTCTTTCATTTGTAAAGTTTTAAGAAGGGTGTATTTACTGCCGTCGCGACCTAGGTAGGCTGGATTTCTGCCTTTTTACTGTCAACGATTGATTCGAGTCCTCCAATATTTTCAAATTTTGCAGCAGTTATCGGGTTTTATAGTCGATTTCTGAATGGGCTACCCGCTATTTCACGTTTTTGGAGCGACGTGAAGCCCGTGGGAAGGTCTTCATCTGCTGGTGTGGACACTCCGATCAAGCCAAGGCGCGGAACGCGCTTACTCCACGTAGGAAGAAAATAGTCAAGGGGGATTCGGGAATGGATTTGGAGGAGGATGGGATGGAGGCGGGGAGAGCCGTCTTTTCAGGCGGCTGGATTTGGATACGGCTTCATCGTGCCGGGCGAATGGGCTGGGGTTCCGCTGCCGCCTGAAAGGACGGCTCTCCATGAGGCATGGGCGGGAAGCGGTTGTGGAAGAGGGAGGAGAGGCGGGTGAGGGAGTCGTTGGCCGGGTTGAGGAGGGTGCCGATGGCTTCGGAGCTTCCGGGGCCTTCGTGGTTGCCGCTGCCTTTCTCCGCGCGGGCGGAAACGGCGGTCTCTACGGCATTCATGGGCGGCATTCACGGGCGTGCTTTTACAACCGCAGTTCTACCCGCCTGCGGTAAATCGGGAAGGATAAAAGGCGGGGGTGTGGATCCAAACCGGTAGGGCTGATCCGGCCCGGTCGGCCCTGATCAATCACGGAGGAGCCGTGATCACGGAACGGGGGTGAGACCGCAGTGAGGCGGGCATTTTGTTTCGGGATCTCACTTCCGCCAGGGTGAGCGGGACGTTGGATTTCGGAAATGGGCCGACCGGGCCGGATCAGCCCTACCGGAAAGATGGGCGCGAGCTGGCCGATGGAAAAGTGTGTCAAAGTGGCGCGATTTGGAGCGAAGTAAAAATGAAAGGAAGTAAGAAATGCGGAGAATTGATTCGCAAGTCGTTGGAAATCAATGGAATCCATTTTGAGCGGGTGATGAAAACAGGCAGAAGTGCAAATGAGCGAAAATAAGAATCACCTGCCCCAGGAGGGAATGTAGCGGGTGTATTTGTTCCCTTGGGATTCGTCGGCGGGAACAATGAACCCCGCTTTTTTGGCTGCGGCAATGATGCGGCTCGGTCGGCCCTGATCCATCACGGAGGAGCTGTAATCACGGAACGGGAGTGAAATCGCAGTGAGGCGGGCTTTTTGTTTCGGGATCTCACTCCCGCCAGGGTGAGCGGGACGTTGGATTTTAGAAATGGGCCGACCGGGCCGGATCAGCCCTACCGGATACCCCTCGTCAGCTCCGCGGGCGCTTCAGCGAGGAAGAGGCCTTGCTCGGCGGCGATGGCTCGAAAGATCCCGAGTTCCTCGGCGTGATAGGTTGTGCCGCCATGAAGGCGCGAACTTGCCTCGCAGCTTTTTCCGAGCTGCGCAACAAGTGGCGGGAGCGGGACTCCCGGAGTTTCTGGACATCGATCACGCATTCAGGTTAGCCTCCGCACGGGAGATGGGAAAGGGAATTCTGGGTGGGCGGGGTGTGAGGGTGAGTATCGCGGTTCCGTGCGGGAAGAGGTGCGGTATGGCGGGCTATCCTCCCGGAGCACGGAAGAATCCGGGCCTTCCGTATCAGCGGGCACGGCAGACCGCAGGGCCACCGCCCGCTCCCGCATCGCATCAAGCATCGCGAGCTTCTCCATGATGCCGCGTGAAGCCAGCCCGCGCCGGTGGGCGCGCTTGCTCTCGATGATTCTGTGGAGGTCGAAGGTCATGGGGAATCGGAAAGGAAAAGCCGGGTGAAGGATTGCCATGCCCCGGCGCTCTGGTGCCGATCCAAGATGGCCTGGAAAACGTCCGCGTCCAGCACTCCCGCCTCGATGAACTGGAGCAACCTCGCCTTGTCCTTCCCCCTCCATCATGCAGCCAAGGGACGCAAGGTAGTCGAAGATAGCCTGCGGGCTGATCAACAACGATCCGCTTTCCTGCTTGAAGGAATCGAAAATGTCCACATCGAGCGTGGACACCGGCTCCAGATGGAACGTAGCCCCGACCGCGCCGCCGATGGCGTAGCCCTCGATCACACCGGCGGTCTCTACGGCATTCATGGGCGGCTTTCACGGGCGTGCATTTTTCAACCGCATTTCTACCCGCCTGCGGCAAAGCGGGAAGGATAAAAGGCGGGGGTGCGCAAGGAATCCCGCTTTGAAGATTCAACCGTGAATGGACGCGAATTTCCACGAATGATTCCAAGCGGATACCCAGCCAGCTTCATCGCTCTGTAACCATGGCCGCTCTTCCCTCCGTGCATTCCGTTACTTCCGTGGTTCAACCTCTTCATTCGCGCCCATTCGCTGATAGATGACCGCAGTGGGGAGGGTTGTGGCCGGTTTCCGTCCGGGGTTCATGGGGCGCACCTACTCCGGGAGGGAGCGGAGAATGCCAAGGGCAGATACATTTCTGCCGGAGGTTGGCGGATAATCCCTTTTCCCGTGCGGCGGTGACCACTCATGGTGACGCATACGGAGCGGACATGGGCAAGGGATTTCTGGGGCGTCAACCGGCGTACGTTGCAAGGGTGAACCCACCCCGCAACACTCCAAAGTCGATGGCACGAATCATCGCGGCGTACATATCAGCAGCGTGGTGAGTAGTCCCTCGTTAAGACGGACAACCCCTGCACTGTAAGTAGCCTCAATCCGCCGGGTCGTTTTTCTCTTCCTGACGGAAATCGGGGAAAACGAGGATGCGCGGCGCGCGGCCCTCCCGTTGATTGAAGATGAAGGCAAGGCTGCGACTCCGCGGGTCGTGGAGCCACCTCGTCTCGCAGATCGGATACATGCGCTCATCGCCCCGGATGCGATAGGCCAAACTCACGGGAAAATCGGTGGCTCCTTTCGCAGGCGGATTTAGGGTGGTTCGGGATTGCGGTTTGATGAGGAGTTTCTCCGAGCCCAACTGTCCGCCAACCAGATGATCGGTCAGGTTGATCCAGAGCATCTGGCCGCGCCGGAGGCTGCCCTTTCCGGCCTCGATGACCTGCATGCGCACCGGAGCCACATTATTGGACGGGTCGCTCGTAACCAGCAGGTAGAAATCGGCAACCCCTTCCGGGATCGCGGTGGTGGGAGCTCCGGGAGGGAGATCCTCCGGATTTGCAATGGGAACCGGAAGAAGGGATATCGACAGTTTTCCCGGTGGCAGCTCATACACCTGGGAGAGATTCAGCCCTGGCAGCTCGACCTCGCGCGAGCTGGTGCCGTCGAACAGGTGGAGCGTTTGCGGTGCCGAGGAGGGTCGCTCCAGAAAGAGGATGCGGCAGGTGTGCTTTTTCGCCTCCTGCCCGAGTGCGGTGCAGCAGAGAAGCGATAATGCCAGGAGTTGTAGCGAGTTTCGTCTCAAGGGCGCTTTGGAAAATGGATTTGTGGGTGCAATGCTGCTTCAGACTTCATCCGGGGACAACCATCGGAAGGCCTCGATCTCGAAACGGCGGCCAAAGGTTTCGTTGGCCGGGATTGTGGGTGCGGAGGTCAGGTCAGCCGCTTCGGCGGGATCGACAAAATCCCGGGTGCGCACGACGGTCGCCTCGCACCATGCCTTGGCAATCACTTTCCCGGCCTTGTCGCGGGCATCGCCGTAGGCGCGGATCGTGAAGGTGTCGTCGCGGGCGGAGAGGATGGGGGCGAGCGGTGTGAGGACATCCGCCTGCCGGATCCAGCCGGGCAGGCCGTATGCGCTTTTGCCCTTGGCCGCCTCCGGATGGAGGTAACCGGCTCCCACGAGCTTCGGATCGTTCGGATTCAGCGTATCTTCGGAAAGCCCCCTGAGCACCTTGTTGGGGTCGGTCGCCGCGTCCTCGGAAATCTTGTTGAGCGCCGTCTGCACCGCACCTGCAAGCGCCAAATCCCCGCTGCCGAGCTGGCGGTTCACGAATTCGGAAAGCGAAAGGAAGGGCCCGCGCAGCCTGACCTGCTCGACGATCTTTTCGGCGAGGGCATCGAGCGTTTTTTCATCGAACACCCGGTATCCCGTGAATTCCGAACTTTCCGGGAAAGCTCCGGACATTCCCGGTTCACCGGCTTTCACATCCCCCGCGACCGAAGACCGGGAGACGGGGTGATCGGTCTCCCCGGAAAGGGCGATGCCCGTTTCGGTATGATAAGGCACCTTCTGCTTCCGGGCGTGGCCGAGCAGGGCGCGCCATGCGGTGACGGAGGTGGAGTTCACGTTGAACATGCCCTCGACCTCAAGCCGGGAGGCGACGCGCTGCCAGCCGTCGAAATTTAACATGTCGTCCACCAGCTTGTCCTGCGCGGCGGCGTTGAGCGCGCTGTCCTCGGGGATCGCCCGGTAGCTGCGGTTCGCCAGCGGCAGGCGGCCGCCGAGAAACTCCTTGTAGCGCTGCTTGAGGTCGTAGCGCATGGCGTTTCCGAAACCCTGCGGCTCGGGCGCGATGGAGGAGAAGAACCAGTCGTCGAAGAGCACGTGGTTCGCGCAGTAGGGATCGTCGTATTGGAGGCCTTTCGGGTTGTAGCCCTGGGAGACGGCATTGGCGGGGATGAGGGGCGAGGCGTCGCTGTTGCCGATGATGTTGAGCTGGAAAGGAGGCAAGGGGTTGTGACCGCGCAGATCCCAGTTCTGGAGCTCCGCGAGGGAGGCAAGCGGGCGCAGCGGGAGCTCGTTCAGGATCACGCGGGAAAGGCCTTCGGCTGCATCGAAGCCGGAGATGATGTAGCCGCGGTCGTTCGTGTTGTTCGCGTTCGGCAGGCGGCTGTCGCCGCCGAGCGGGTGGGCGATGAAACTGTAGTCGAAGGCCGAATTCGCCGGGTGGTTCGCGCCGGGATTCGTCTGGTTGTGGCGCATGTTCGTGTGGCTCACCAGCGGGCTGGTCTGCGCGAGCCCCCGGCCGGGCATGCTGGTGTTGCTCGATACGCGGGAGCCGAACACGGTGGAAAAGAAGGGCCGCCAGGTTCCCTCGATCTCCATCGCCTGAGGTGAAGGGAGCTGTTCCGAGGTGATGTCCGGCCAATATTTCGCGGCGGTGCCGCCCGGAACCGTCATCAGGTAGCGCTGCCTTACGTTTCTCGTGTCCGTCGCGGTGAACAAATCGAGGAAGATGCCCGTGCCCGGCCCGACGATGTTGATGAGGTTGTCGAATTTCAGGTCGAGCTTGATCTTGTCCCCGCCTTTGAGAGCCGGCCCGAGGAAGTCGATGTTCCTGAAGTGGCCTCCGCTGGGGTTGTATCCTGCTGCCATGTTAATTTTCGTGGTGTTGATGACCTGACCCGGTGCGGGGCTGAAGACCCTTGTCTCGCCCGGTTTGAGCGTGAAGGCGCTGGCGATGTTGTATTCCATGCCTTGCAGGTTGAAGAGCACCTGGGGATAGTTCGCGATCAGGCTGTCCTGGCCGGCGGTGGCGGTGCCGGTCATGAGCTTCCGGTAATCCGGCAAAGGCGTGCCATCGCCCCTGTAGTAGCGCAGCACGCAGGGCGGTGATTTCGCCATCCGTATCATCATGCCTGAGGAGGGCGTGTTGATCGAGACGTTGTAGGGGTTCCACAAGGTCACGACGGGCGTGATGAGGAGCTGGAGACGGTAGGTTTTGGGGTTGGTCGCAGGTGTGATTTCCAGCGTCCTGTGGGAAAACAACCAGTGGACGCGCGCGATGAGCGGAGTGGTGCGGATCGTGTGGAGGAACTGGTAGTAGTCGATGTCCTTCATCGTCGTGTTGCCGATGCTGTCATCGATGCGCGGCCAGGAGAACGGGATGGAATTGCCGCCGGCCGTGGGGCTGATGCGCTGGTAGGCGGTCGCGTAATCCACAAGGTTACGCCACGAAGTCACCGCCCCATGCTTGGAATACGGGTAGCCGGTGGCGACCGTGCTCGGATACTCGCTCCATGGATAAAAGACCGACTGCGCAGCCATCGGGGACGGAACGGCGGGCCTTTCCACGGCGCTGGAGTCGCCCGTGGGGCTGATGCGGAAAAACGGCAGGCCGCTGGCGTTCAGCTTGTCCCAGTTTTCCGTGACCAGCGAGAGATCCTTGCGCCAGCCGCCGGTGGCGGTGTTGGTGAGGAGCCCGACCGAATGGATGGATAGGTCGTGGAAAAACTCGCGGGGTGTGGTGGCGGCGCCCGCTTTGGCGATGAAGTCGCTGGTGTTCCTTGAGACAACCTTTGGCAATGCGGATGAATCTGTTAGAAGCGCTTCCAGCTCAAAGGGTTTCGGATCCGCCACCGCATGGCTCTTGGCGATATCCGACCAGCCTGCCGCGGTATTGTTGGCGGGACCGTAGGCCTGGGGCAGGCGTGCTTTCTGATTTTCCCCGCTCACCCACCAAGCGTAGGATCCCGTGCCATTCTCCAGTGTCAGCGGGGGCAGGTGAACCTGTCCGGGCTGCGCGCCCAGCGTTCCTCCGGACAACATGGGGACGGAATCCCCGGTCTGTCCCGGGTACGCCAGACTTGCGGGATCTGTAGGCGCGTTCGCGGAATCGGCACCGGAGACTAGCCAGGAGAGGAAGCGGCCACCATCCGCTCCGGATCTCTTCTTTGAATCGTAATCCGGTGCGACCGGGCGTCCTGTTGTTTCATGATCCGTTCCCTCCCAACTGCGCCACACCCCGGTCAGCGGCGGGCTGCTCTCATCCACGATGCCTGAGGGAGCCGTGACCCGCGTGTCCGGCCCAGCGTGCTTCTGGAGTTCCCCGATGGCGATCATCAGCGCCAGCCTGGCGTTCGCGCGAGCCTGCCCCTGTGCCGAACCCTGCGAGGTGCTTCGCAGAGTGACTGCCGAAAGGCCCAGCAAACCCACGGCGAGGATCGCCAGCAACACCATCAGGGACAGCGTGACCACCAGCGCGAAACCGGGAGCTTTTCCACTTCGGATGTAGGGCTTTTTCAGCATGGACTCTGTGTTTTCTGCCGGAATCTGGATTGGTGTTTTCAGGTATCAGCCACCCAAGGAAAATGCTCCGCCTCGAATCCCGGGGCGGAGCATTGAGAGGAACCCGAACGCGTTCTCACGAATGCGCCGACATGCGTGATCAGTTCCGGCGGCGGCGAAGAAGTGCGAGGAGACCGAGGCCTCCGAGCAGGGCTGCGGATGGCTCGGGGATGGCGGTGCCGATCACTCTCAGGGAATCGATCTGGAGCCCGTCCGCATTGGTCCCACTTGTTGTCTCGAAGAACATGAAACGAAGGCCGCCGTTACCTGCGCTCACCCAGCTTTGCGATGTATCGTCCGCACTGAGACTCGCACCGCTGATGTCGATGCTGTAGGTGCCTGCGGCATTGATGGTCTGGGTGCCAAGAATCACTGTGGTGGTGTCCGGTTTGCGATAGCCGAATTCCCACCGGATATCTCTGGTGGTGGCAGTAGGAAGAGTGATCTCGACAGAAGTCAGAGTATAGGATGTCCCCGGGTTCGCTAGACCGAGTATGAAATCCATCCGTGTGGGCGCGCCGAATGACGTTGCGGTGTGCAGATCATTATTCAAAGCCGCGGTGCCGCTGCCATTGTAGAACCAGTGGGCCGTGCTTGCAGTGCCACCGATTACAGCCAACGAAGCGTTTGCGGTTGGGATCACGCTTGCCAGTTCCGTGAACTGAGGATCGGTGCCAGGGATCGTGCTGGTGGAGATCTGAGCGTTGGCTGTGCCGGAGAAATTGACCTCGGCAAGAGTGATGGCGGCCTGGGATGAGACCGGCATCAGCGAGAGGCCAAGGGATAGGCAAATGGCTAGGATGTGGTTGGTGTTTTTCATGGATTTGTTTAGAGGGCCTGGGATTTTGGAACTGAAAATTTCGAGTTCTCACGAAAGCGCCTGCCATCGTGATCAGTTCCGGCGCCTGCGGAGGAGAATCAGAGTCCCCAGGGCACCGAGCAGGGCTGCGGAGGGTTCGGGAACCGTCACAAGGGAAAAGTTGTCATACAAGCCCGCACCAGTGGCAGTGTTGATGATTTCAAAGTTGACCTCACCACTGTCTCCGCCGGTGCCAAACCCGTATGCGATGTTCGAGGCGACCTGGATGCCGTTGATGAATGCATCATAGGTGCCCGTCGTTGCCGTGGTGCGCGTCGCGACCAGGGAGTAGCTGTTCTGATTGTTGATGCTCCATCCGGACACAAGAGTGGCGAGAGTTGCATTCGATACTCCTGTGTTGACCTGGCCGCCGGTAACGGCACCGCCGTAAAACTGTAAGTTACCATTGCCAAATGCGACGAAACCGAACCGTGATTGCGCACGCTCGTCTCCCGTGTGGGTGCTGAGATAGGGGGATGTCCATTGATTCGTTGCCCCGGTGTATTGGAGATTGAATGACATGGTGAATCCCGAAACGGCGGACAAGTCGACGCTGGTGAGAGCCGGCTCGAAATCCGCATTGTTGCGCACGCCTCCACCACCAGGCACGTTCAATTGATTGCTGACAATGGTGCCGCCGCTAGCAAACTTAGTCCATGTTGATCCCGCCGGAGCCGCGCCTCCGGTGGATTTCAGCGTGCCATCTTGGCGGGACGCTAGATTCAGGTTCAAGTCGGTATTGTTGGCGGTGTTGAAATTGTCCGTCAACAAAAGAACGCTGGCGGCCTGGGATGAGACCTGCATCAGCAGGAGCGCGGAGAAGGTCGCCAGCGCGGTGCACTTGGATTTGGTTAATTTCATGGTTTTCGTTGGGATGTGGTTCATCGGGCAATGTGGATTCTGTATCGAAATCTGATGACCACGTTGGGTAAGCCCTCCAAGTTGGTGAACGTTACAGATTTTTTTCAATTGTTTCTAAGCGGCACCCCAGCCACCCGCGATACGGGTTATTTCCGTGGCAATGTGGATTCCGCCTGATCCGGAGCCTCGGCGACGAAGTTCAGGCGGATGTCATCGATGAAGGACGATCCCTGGCCCGTGGAAACGATGCGCAGCGTGGTGGAGCCGCCGGAAAGGGACAAGTTCCCGCTGGTGTAGGATTGGTAGGAGCCGACGGGCGGCCTCAGATTCATCGCGCCGTCGAAACCCAGGATCTTGCCGTCGAGAAGAACCTGGAAAGGCGCCGCTCCCCCTCTTCGTCCCGCGGCTTCGAAACTGAGGCTGTAAATGACCCCAGGTTCGAAGCCCTGTATGGTGGTTTCCAGCACTGCTCCCGCGTTTTGCAGAATGGCTGCCTGTGACCCTTCTGGGGCTGCGGGAGGTCTGAAGTCACTTTGATTTGCGGTGATCCCGGCGCCGGCCATAAACACCCATGTCGCCCCGCCAAGGTTCCCGCGACCGGCTCCATGGGCTTGCTTGAATCCATATTTCGGCTGTGCAGGGTTCTCGAAGCCGCCGTCGGAAATGGATGGCACGCTGCGGGAGACGCTCACCGAGTCGATGAGCAAGGTGGAGTCTCCGGAGGCGGCTTGGCCGCGGATTTCGATGTTGGCGGTGGGGCCGAAGACGCGGAGGGGGCTGCTGACGATGCGGCGGAAGGCGTCGGTCTTGGTGATGAGTCCGGGATGCTCATAAAAACTCTCGCCGAGATCGAGGGTAACGGAGGTATGGGTGGCGGGGCTTGCTCCAGCATTTGTGTAGCCGCGCTCGTTCACGAAATAGGTGACCGAGTAGGTTTTCGTGGGATCGAAGCCGCTGACGGATTGCGCGATGGCTCCCTTGCCCTGTATGAAGGCGACATTCGCTCCATCATGCGCGGGCCGGGTGAGGAACGGAATGTCGCGCCCTCCCGCCCCCACGGTGCCTCCACTGGTTCCCCACGCGCTGATCGGGCCGTATCCTGCCCGATTGCGCTGTCCGGCCAAGCTTTCCATGTTCTCGAAGCCCGGATTGCGAATGATCAGCGCGTCAGGTATGGATGTGGTGAAGCGCGAAGTATCCACCGGAATTTGGACGAGCATTCCGCTGGCATCCAGCCGCCGCGCCTGCCCGGCCTTTAGAATGATCTTATGTTTCTCGTGATCCTCTGTCACGCAGCTCGCCTCGACCATGCCCTTGGTGACATGAATTTCGTGGTTTTTGCCCCTCAGGGCCACGACACCGAAACGCGTGCCGAGATCCACGACACGGATCATTTGTGTCTCCACCGCGAATCCAGCGGCATTGGATGGCACTTCGAACCATGCGATGCCATCGGCGAGGGAGATGCGGTCGTCGGCCAAGACGGTCATGTCGCAGGGTGCCTCGACCACGAAGCGCGCACCGGATTCGAACATCCCTTCCAGGATACCCCTGGACAATCTCAGCCGCGATCCCTTGGCGAGAGCCTTGCCCGCCGGCGCCTTATCGCCCACGGCAGCGTGGGTCAGGGTGAAAGCGGAATCCGGTGCGACCTGGAATTTGGCATAGGTTTCGGGTCGCTCCGGAGCCATTTTCAGCCACAAGGCTATGAACGAGACCAGGAGCACGGCGGCGGCGGCCAGCAGGGAATTCCTGAGGAGAGTCCGGCGCTGGCGGGCGAGAAGGAGCTCGATCGGGATGATGGGCACACGCCTGATCTCCGCTTTTGATGCCGCCTGTTCCTCAATTACGCTGTGAAGGGTGGCAAGCTGGTGGAAGAGTTCGCGGCCTTCGCGGCTGCCAAGTAATTCAGCATCGAGCCGGGCAGCCTCCCCTTCCCCGAGCGTTCCGTCCAGCAGCCCGAGGATGCGGAATTGGAGATCTTCCTTTTGCTCCGGGCTCATGCGGGGTGCCCTCCCATGGTTTTTTCAATGCATTCCCTAAGGGCAATCCGAGTGCGCATGAGAGCCACGCGGAGTGCCGAGGCCTTCCTGCCGGTCTGCTCCGCGTAATCCTCGATCGAACGACCCCGTTGGTAGCGGTATTCGATCAGCTCTCGCTGGGTTTCGGTGAGCTTGGATTTGCATTTGTCCAGGGCGTCCAGGTATTCGTCGTGGCTGCCTTCGTCGGGCACTTCCGCAGCAAGCATGTCGAGCAGTTCCTCGGAAATCAGGATGCGACCGTAACGTTTCGTGCGGCTCCGCTGGTGCAGCACCTCCAGGCGCGCGATCGTGAACGCCCAGGCGAGGAAATTGGAGCCCGTGCGGTAGCGCGCGCGGCTCTTCCAAAGCACGAGATTGGTTTCCTGAACCACATCCGTCACATCCGGGCTGCCGGGCATAAGAGTCACGACAAAGGCCCGGATCCTCCCTTGGCTCGCTGTCAGCTGACTGACGAACTCCTGCAACTGCAGCCCATCCCCCGCGTTGTCCACGGTGTTTTGGGAAGGTGCAGGCTCACTCATCGTCCTAGCAAAGCCCAAGAATGCGGGAAACGTTACAAAAATATCGGGTTTAGTGCGGGGATGCCCGTAACATGGCGGATGAACAAGTCCGGCGACGCGGCGAAACGCAAGGAACTCGGCCTCAGCCCCGTGGCGGATCGGGGAGGCTATTCGGCGCTTTCCACAGGCGGCGCATCGAGCACCTCGATCTCGGTGTAGTGGGTCACGAAGGATTGCAACGGAGTGCAGGCATCGATATCGCCGCCCCACAGACCGACATCCTTAGCCCTTAGCTCGAACTCGATACCAAAGCTTTGCGCAGGCGCGAGCGACTGGGAAAACTCATGCGTCAGTATCCCGAAAACCTTGCTGGTCGATCTCGGTTTCGGAGTCACCGATACGATCTCAAACCCATCCAGCAACTCATCGTAAACATCAAGGTCGGCGAGTTTCATGGCCGATGACCCGTCGTTTTTCACCGAAACCTTGAGCTTGAAAACCTCGCCCACCAGCACGCTATCCGGATGATCCACCGTCAGCCCGAACTTCGGCGACTCGCTGCTCACCAGCCAGTATCCGACCGCACCGATGCCGAGCCAAACCATGGATGTGACCGCCATCGTGATGATCGCAGTGAGGAGGATGGTCCTGTTGCGGTGGCGTGCTGTGTCCATGACGGAATCTGCACCATTTCATGCCTTCATGGCAATGCCCGTTGCGCCTCGGTGAATCGAACCAACCGATCAGGTCCGGCAAGTCGATGTCCGGCCAATGCAGCCAGGAAAGGCCGATGTCGGGTCGCCCACCCCCAGAGCCGCGTGTATCGCGGTGAAATCCTGCTGCGATGGGAAAATGCAATATGCCCAGCAGACCAAGTCGATGTGATACCCCCCTGTCCTGCGAGTAGGATTCCCGTTTCCCGTGCCGCGCCAAGAGTTCCTCGCCAGCGGCGCAAACCATCGCCATCCCGTCTTGGGGTTTTGTGGAAAATCGGTAGGGATGCTCCGGAAAGCTACGCTTGCTTCCAACCACCCTGTTGACGCTCAGCAACCGAAATCCCGGCAAGCACCGCGAAGCCAACCACAGGTGATCGAGCCGCGGCGTGGGTCGTTTCACCAAAAGGAATTTACCGCCTGTTTGATTGCCAGATATCGCCTTCGGCCAGCGCGGATTTCACGCCCTCGCCCTTGAGCCATTCCATTGCCGCCTTGTCGCCTTTCAGGTGAGCGTCCCAGAACGCGGTCGTGAGGGCGAGGATGGCCTTGTGGTAACGGCTGTCCTTTTGGACACCCTTGCGCTGGCCGAAGTCCATGTGCGTCGCGCCATCGAAGACAAGCTGCCACGCCGGTGCCTTGGCGAGATTGGGGAAAACCTCCAACCTGTCCTCCGGCGTGCCCCCACCGATCGGGCTGTCGTCCCTGGTTCCGGTCAGTAGCAGGCACGGCAACGTGATCGAGCCGAAGGCTTTTCCCGGATCACCCAGCCTTGGCTTGCTCGGGCTCATCATCACCGCCGCACCGATGCGTTTCTCCAGATAGGAAATCCGACCGCCGGCGAAGGTCTGCCCGGCCATCGCCTGGGTTGTTACCGCGCCGAAGGAATGCCCGGACATGCCGATGCGCCCCAGATCCATGCGCCCCTTCAGTGCATGGCCCTTCTGATTTCCCAAGGACTCCAGCGCATCGATCACGGCGGGGATATCCGCCACCCGATCCGCAAAGGCCTCCGCGGAGGCAGCCGCCTTCATTGCCGCCATCCGGTTCATCGGCCGCTCGCCCTTCCACACGCTTTCATCGCTGCCGGGATGCTGGACGAAAACCACCACGTATCCCCGCTTCGCCCAATGGTTCCCCAGGTAGGGATTGTTATCGCGGGAGCCGCCGAGGCCGTGGGAGAAAATCACAAGCGGAGCCGCAGCACCGTTTTCCGGAAGATAGGCGCGGATCGGAATCACGCGGTCGCGGGACTTGTCAGTCACATCGAAGGCAAGGGATTTCACTTCCTCATCCCCGACGGAGAGCGGATCGTATGAGCTTGGCTTCGCATTCGCGGAGGCAACAAGGACTGCTGCGGCGAGCAGGGTGAGAGAACGGATCATCCGGGCGTAACACCGGAAATCCGCATGTGTTGCGGAAAAGCAGGTTGCGGACATTCCTTTCCTCCCCATGTTGCCATCCCATGAGCGAAACATTCCACGGATGGGCGGCGAAGGCCGCGGGGGCGGAACTTGAGGAATTTGATTTCGATCCCGGCGAGATGCGCCCGGAGCAGGTGCAGGTGAAGGTCGAGTCCTGCGGCATTTGCCACTCGGATCTCTCGATGATCGACAACGAGTGGGGCATGTCGGAATACCCGCTCGTCGCCGGCCATGAGGTCATCGGCACCATCGAGAAAATCGGAGATCAGGCCAAAGGACTGGCCGTGGGCGACAGGGTCGGGCTCGGATGGTTCGCCGGAAGCTGCCTGTCCTGCCAGCCCTGCCTTTCCGGCAGGCAACAGCTTTGTTCCGGAGCGCAGGGCATGATCGTCGGCCGCCATGGCGGCTTCGCCGACAAGGTGCGGGCAAACTGGGAATGGGCGGTGAAACTCCCCGGGGCGCTTGATCCGGAAAGTTCCGGCCCGCTGTTTTGCGGGGGCATCACGGTGTTCGCTCCCATCGCGGATCTCGGCATCAGACCTACGGATAAGGTCGGTGTCATCGGGATAGGCGGGCTGGGGCACCTCGCGCTGCAGTTTCTGAACGCATGGGGCTGCGAGGTCACTGCATTCACATCCAGCAAATCCAAGATGGCCGAGGCGAAAGCGCTAGGTGCCCACAAGACCGTCAGCAGCACCGATAGCGGGGAGCTCAAAGCCATCGCCGGAACCCTCGATTTCATCCTCGTCACCGCGAACGTTCCCCTCGACTGGGATTCGTTCATCGGTGCTCTCGCCCCGGATGGGAGGCTGCATTTTGTCGGTGCCGTCCTTGAGCCGGTGCCGGTCGCCGCGTTCTCGCTCATAGGCGGCAGGAAATCCATCTCCGGCTCCCCGCTCGGATCCCCTTCCACAGTCGCCACGATGCTGGAATTTTGCGCCCGCCACAAGATCGCACCTGTCACCGAGACCTTCGCGATGGACGACATCAACGCCGCCCTCGATCACCTCCGCGCGGGCAAGGCTCGTCACAGGATCGTATTGAAACGGTAGCCATCCCCGCATAGGGTTCCGGGCGTGCTGGAAATTTGCATAGACGGAATCGAGTCAGCCCACGCTGCGGAGCAGGGAGGTGCTGACCGGGTGGAACTCTGCGCAAATCTCCCCGAGGGAGGCACCACACCGAGCGCAGGGATGATACGGGCGGTGCGAAATGTTTTCCCCGGCGGCCTGATGGTCATCATCCGCCCGCGCGGCTATGATTTCCTCTACTCTGCGGATGAGATGAGAGCCATGCTCCATGACATCCACATCGCCCGCCTGGAAGGCGCGGATGGCATCGTTCTCGGCTGCCTGATGGCGGACGGACGGGTCGATGTGGAGCGCTGCCGGGAACTCATCGCCGCCGCCGGAGGCATGGACATCACATTTCACCGCGCATTCGACATGTCGCGGGATCTCGAGGAGGCGCTGGAGGATATCATCGGTCTGGGCATCCGGCGCATCCTCACCTCCGGTGGGATGGCGGATGTTCCCCAGGGTGTTCCGCGCATCGCCCAGCTCATGGCGAAAGCCGCAGGTCGCATCTCACTCATGCCCGGCGGCGGGGTGACGGAGGAAAACATTCCGGAAATCATAAAAGCGACGGGTGTCCGAGAAATCCACCTCAGTGCCCGCCATGGGGTGCGCAGCGGGATGACCCATTTCAACCATGGCTGTCACATGGGCTCTTTTTCCATGGCCAACGAATACGAATGGCGCGAGGCAAGCGCGGAAAAGATCCGGCTGGCGAAGCAAGGGCTCACGCAAGCGCTCGCGTACGCTTCCTCTGCGCCATGAGCTTCATCACCAGGAAAACAAAGCCCGCCACCGCCACCAGCGCCAGCGGGATCCCGAGAAGCGGGCGGTAGAAAATCCATGCCACCGAGATCACGGCAAAGGAAATCGCCACGGTCAGCAGCAGCGCAATCAGGCCGGTGCCCGCCCCGACGATATCCCCCGCGATAGGCAATACATCCGCCAGCACCGAGAGAGGGCGGAAGAGCATCGCGAAACCCATGAACATCAGAAACGCACCGACTCCGCGCAAGATCCAGGTAAGCACATTGTTGTTCTTCTGCGCTGTGGCGAACATCGAATCGGCCCCCTGTTTGCCGACCTCGAGGATCTCGATGGTGCCGCCCGCCTTTGCCGCGTAAGGCTCCAGCCCTTCACCGGCCTGCGCAGCGATCACGCTCACATCGCCGGGCAGCACTGCCTCGTGGCTCACGCGAAGGTCTCCGACCTCGGGCGAGTCGGGCTTCTGACCCAGGTAGAACCCACCGTTCTCGCGTTGCACCTTTTTTCCGGAGATCTCCTCCGGCAGTTCCACCGCCGGATCCCCGCTCACCGCCGAATAATTCCCCATCTGAGCCACCAAGCCCGATGAGAGAGTGAAGCCGCCGACCGTGACCGGCTCTGCCGTCCAAGTCATGTCATCAAGCACAGGACGGGGGTTCTCGTGGCCTTGTGGGTGCTTGAAGCGCGACGAGTCGATCGGCTTGTCGCCCCACTTCTTCGAATAAGCATAGGTAGTGACGGTCTCCTCGCCGCCGCCGAGCTTTTTCTTCGTATCTGTCTGACTGGTCTCCTCCCATTGGTAGAATTCCACCTCGCGGCGCAGCTTCAATGACTGCGCCGAAACCCCGAAATCCGCATCCTCAAGCACGCCCTCCGCCTGCGCCTTGCCGGTGAGATGGATCAGCTTCCCGTTGTTGGCCGGATTTGTTTTTTCCGCCGGCACTGTCACCACGGATTTCGCACCCTCATCGAGCGTCTTGCGGGTCTTAACCGCACGACCTTCGTTGAAGAACAGCACCGGGACGGAGACAACGATCAGAACCAGTCCGAACAGGACGCCCTTGATGGAATCGCCGATGCGGCCGAGCCAGCCGGTGCTTGAGGTCGAGGAAAAATGATCTTCGGACATGTAACTAATGTGCAGTGAGGATCATCGCCCAGGCAATTATAAATCCGGGCTGCTTTTCCAATCACTCCGCAAGTTACGCCGCAGGGTGGCAACCCGTCCACAGAGGCGCAAAGGAGGGCATGTTTTTGGCAATCATCAATCATTAGGGGTTCAAGTTGTTCAAGTCGCCCCACCACTTTGCCTCCTGCTTGACACTCGCCATCGAAAGACCTCAGGCATGTTTCCCGGCACTCGCGATGCAGGCAAGATCCCATGGACGGCGAAAATATGGTTGGCGGTTCGTCTACGGAAAGCCTAACTCGGAAAAAGCCGCACAGACATCCATTGCCTCAAAAAGGCGATCTCCATTCCCACGTCATGTTCCTTCCGCCAATAATAAGAACGCTATCAGCGATTTTCCTCGGACTCCTCACATCCGGCCAGCTCGGCGCGGAAACCTCCCCCCGCGAGCGGCTCAACTTCGACGCAGGCTGGCTCTTTTCCAAAGGCGACATGGCCGGTGCGGAAAAACCGGACTTCGATGCCTCCACATGGCGCAAGCTCGACCTCCCTCATGACTGGAGCATCGAAGGCCCCTACGATCCCGATGCGCCCGCCGGTGCGCCCGGGGGCTATCTCCCGGCAGGCATCGGCTGGTACCGCAAGGTTTTCAAAACACCCGCAAACCTAGCAGGCCGCCGCATCTTCATCGGGTTCGACGGGATTTACATGAACGGCGAGGTATGGATCAACGGCCACCGCCTTGGCAAGCGCCCCTACGGCTACATCGGCGTCGAGTATGATCTCACCCCGCACCTGAAATTCGGCGGGCGCAATGTGATCGCCGTGCGCGTCGATGATTCGCTTCAGCCCTCCGGACGCTGGTATGGCGGCACCGGCATTTACCGCCACGTCTGGCTCACACATACCGATCTCGTTCGCGTCGCACACTGGGGAACCTACGTACGCACCCCGGTCGTCACCCAAGGATCCGCCACTGTCGCGATCGACACTGACATCGCCAACGGCCTGCCCACCGACCAGAAAGTCACGGTCACCCAGGAAATCCTTTCCCCGGATGGGAAAGTGGCGGCAGCCACCGAAGACACATTCGCCGCGCCGGGCGGCGGTCAAGTCATTGCCAAGCAGACGCTGGAACTCCCGCAGCCCGAGCTATGGTCGCCGGACTCCCCCCACCTATACACCGTCCGCACCAGCCTCCGCATCGGCACGGAGTTGAGGGATGTCTATGACAGCACGCTGGGAGTCCGCACGCTGCGCTTCGACAGAAACGAAGGGCTGTTCATCAATGGCGAGCACACGATCATGCGCGGCACCTGCAACCACCAGGATCTCGGCCGCTCGGGTACCGCGCTGTGGGACAAGGCGCTGGAACGCCGCCTCAAAATGCTCAAGGAAATGGGCTGCAACGCACTCCGCACCGCCCACTACCCCCACTCCCCAGAGCTGATGCGGATGGCCGACGAAAAGGGTTTCCTCGTCGTCAACGAAACCTTCGACGAATGGCGGCGCGGCTGGAACTTCGAGAACGGCCAGCTTGTCTCCAGCCCCAACGACCGCGGCAAGGCGCGCAACGGCTACAACCGCTATTTCACCGAATGGGCGGAACGGGATCTAACGGATCACCTAAAGCGCGACCGCAACCACCCATGCGTCATCATGTGGAGCATCGCCAACGAGGTTCCCGAGGCGCAGAAACACGGGGAACTGGAAACCGTGCAGATGTTGGTTGATATCGTCAGGAAAACCGACCCGACCCGGCCCGTAAGCGCCGGAATCAACCACATCCAAACCGCAAACGAGACCGGCTTCCTCGAGCACCTCGACATCGTCGGCTACAACGGCGGCGGCGGCTCCTGTTTCCTCTATGAAAAGGATCACAAGCGTTTTCCCGACCGCATCATCTACGCCTCGGAAGTCCCCCACTCTCTCCAGACCCGAGGCGAATACCGCACCCACACGAATTTCCGCGAGAAGGAGCGCCAGATCGCCAACCTGACCGAAGCCGAGGTCTTCCCGGAGACCGACGCTTGGTATGAATCGTCCTACGACAACGCCGCCGTGCGCATCAACGCCCGCGACTCATGGCACCTTACCAAAACACTGCCCTACGTCCTCGGCGAGTTCCGCTGGACCGGCTTCGACTACATCGGCGAGTCCGGCGGCTGGCCGCGTGTGCTGGGCAACTTCGGCATCATCGATCTCTGCAATTTCCCCAAGGACACCTATTATTTCTACCAGAGCCAGTGGACGGAAAAACCCATGATCCACATCCTCCCGCACTGGAACTGGCCGGGCAAGGACGGCACCGTGATCCCCGTCCACGCATACACCACAGGCGACGAGGCGGAACTTTTCCTCAACGGAACATCGCTGGGCACCCGCCGCATCGGCGGCGAAAACCCCTACCACATCGAATGGCTCGTTCCATACGCTCCCGGTGAACTGAAAGCCATCGCCCGCAAGGACGGAAAGGAAATCGCCAACACCACGGTGCGCACTTCCGGCGCCCCCGCACAGTTCCAGCTTGAAACCGACCAATCGGAACTGGATCCCCGCAAGCGCGACCTCGCCTACCTCACCCTCCGCGTTGAGGACAGCGAAGGGAACTTCGATCCGAAAGGCGAGCGCTGGGTCTCGCTCAGCATCCAGGGACCGGCCCGCATCCTCGGGGTTCATAACGGCGATCCACTCAGCCACCACCCCTTCCAGTCGAAAACCGTCCGCACGTTCAACGGCCTCGCCCGTGTCATCCTCGCCCCGGCGACCGGAGAGGACACCGTGCAGCCCGGCGAGAAACGCAAACAGGACGAGATCATCGTGCGAGCCAGCGTCAACGGCTGGAAGTCCCGCGAGTTGCGCCTGACCCGCACGCACGCAGGCGAGGCCGAATCCGTCTTCCTCCCCGATGACAGCTCCCCACGCCCCACCGATGTCTATGATGACGGCGTGCCGCCTGTTGATTGATCTGGAAGCCGATCCAGAAAACGAAAAGAACGCCCACTGACATCCAGTGGGCGTTTCCTTGAAAACGATGGTGGGCAGGGCTGGATTCGAACCAGCGTACTCAATGAGAGCAGATTTACAGTCTGACCTACCAAATTGCGTTTCCTTGTAGTTAAAGGGTTTCCTGACCGGTATTTCCGGGATTTCTGAAATAACTGGCGTTTTTTGGGCAATAGCGCTACCACCTTTTCGGTGCCGAGACGACCAACATTCAAGGAGCGCAAGGACGCACGAGGCCGCTGGTACATCGACATTCCGAAGTCGATGACCGCTACCGGAAAGCGTCAGCGACACTTCTTCGCCAACCGAGACGCCGCGAGGGAAGAAAAACATAATCTGGGTGAGAAGTATGCAGAACACGGGAGCAATGCTGCGGCAATCTCCCCTACTCTTGCAAGCGATGCCACAAGGGCGGCGGAGATCCTCAGCCCCTACGACGTGTCGTTGGTGACCGCAGCTCGCTTTTTCGCCGAGGCTCGACAACGCGATGCGGCGAGCGAAACGGTTTCGAAGGCTGTCGCCGCCTATTTGAAGGCAAGTGGTGGTCTGCGGGAACGAACTTACAGATCCTATCAGAATACCCTGAATCTCTTGGTCTCGGCTTACGGTGAACGAACCCTCTCCACCCTCACCGCCACCGAAATCACGGACGCAGGGGGACTGGAAGTTCAAGGTGCCGGAGCAGCATTGCGTTGGCGCAATCTTAAAGCTTTTTGGAACTGGTGCGCGAAGAGCCCAAGGGGTTGGTGCGTCAAGGAACTGTTCGAGGAAGTGGAGGCTCCAAAGACAAGCAATGATAGAGAAGTGTCCATTCTCTCCCCCGCTGAAGCCACGACCCTGTTGAGGACCGCTCAAAAGCACTACCCGGGCGCAGTCGCATCTTTCGCTTTGTCACTGTTTGCTGGGATCCGGGCGGAGGAACTGAAGAGACTCAGCACAGAAGACGTCACCGCTGACGGTATCGAGCTATCCAGCAGGATTACGAAGAAAGGACGGCGGCGGCACATCACCCTGTCTCCGACTCTGGCTGCCTGGTTGAAGGCCTATCCGTTCGAGCCCGTCCCAAACTGGGATAACGTATCTGCAGCCGTCCGCCGTCTTGCCGGATGGAAGGTGGAGAGTCCCCTGTTGAAAAAACCACCGAAGCCGACACGTGGAACATGGCCTCAGAACGTGTTGAGACATTCCCATGCAACGTATGCCATCGCCGCCGGTGCGCGCTTGGAAACATTGCTTTTCGAGTTCGGCCACACCGGGAGCCCGGCAGTCCTGCGCGCACATTACGTGGGCAAGGCGAGCAAAAAGGTAGCACTGGAGTTTTTTGCGATCCGCCCCCAGGGCACCGCTAAGAAAACTCCTCTGTCGGTAGTGAAAAAGGTGGAGGGAGCGGCATGAAGGTGGAGGGAGCGGCATGAGTCATTTCGTTCCTAATCTGATCCCCGGTCGACACATGATCGACGCCCTGATTTCTCGCGAAGAGTTCAATGTAGCAATCGCTAAACTTGAAAAAAGAATAGCCACCAACCTCATCTACGTCCGTGGCCACAGCTCGGTGATTGTAGCTCCCCTTTACCATCTTGCTGACGCTGAAGCCAAAGCGAAGAGGATGAAGAGATCCAATCCCGAACTTGCCAAGCATCTGAGAGAACTTACTAGGGAGTGGGCATCCATAATTGCCCAAGCCGCCGCCGATCACCCCAGGTGGAGGGAGATGTACACAGGTATTTCGAAAGCGTTGAATGGAGAGCACCCCAAAACTCGTCCACAATGGATAAAACACTTTTACACTACAACCATCACTGGTGACGACGACACGGTGCATGTTCCCACCTATTCGGCGCTAGTAGCTAAACCCGAGGAGGGTGGCAGGTGGGGAGCGTCGTCAGAACCGGCAGGTGATCTCTACAAAGTTCTGGATGCGCTGGGATACCCTCCACGTCTGAAAGATCTGCCGGGGGTGAAGCCCAAAGGGGGTCGGAAGCCTAAGACTTGATTATCTCTGAGATTTTCGATTCTTCCAGAGGTAAATCGCCCCGAGGAGTAAGAGGTGCTGTGTTTCCGGCGCCCCATGTTTACGACATCCCAGAAATCCCAGACGGCATGCCCGTCAAACCCTGCCTCACACCGGCTGATAACCGCAAAGGAACTCGCCAAGCATTTGGCGACTAGCGAGCGAAACGTCAACCGCCAGGCAGTGGAAGGCGCGATCCCCTGCGTAACATTCGGGCGCTCACGCCGGTTTGACCCTTTGGAAGTTGCCAAGGCTTTGAACCTCAAGAACCCGATCGTTATAGCCGAAAATCGCGCCGGAAAATCTTAGCCGCACCCGGAGGAAGGCGCGGCTCACTGATCAAACAACCTTCCCCGGAAATCAATAACATGAATGTAACCAACAACAGTCCCTTCGAGGACGACACAGACACAGACACAGACACAGACACAGACACAGACACAGACACCGACACCAGCACTGAAACCATGAAACCGAAACCGACACCAGCACCAGACGAAGACCTGAACAGCGATCAGGAGACCGCTGCGGCAGAGAATTACGAATCGCAAAACAAGACTGCCGACGAACTCATGAAGGAGCACGTGGGTGAAGTCCCAAAGGCTGAGAAGAAATTCTCGCTCGCGAGCCTGAAATCGAAAAGCGAAGAGGCTGTTCCCAAGAGCAACACCAAGCCCGGCACGATCGCGGTTGGGAAGCCCAACGATGACACCTTCGTCCGCACCAGCGCCAACTCGGACGAGTGGGCCGCGTTCGACTTCATCGAACTGAAGACCGAAAAGAAGCTCTACCTCCTGACCCCGGATGTCGTCGAGGAGATCAATTCCCTCAATGAGGACCGCGCCCAGGTTATGATCAAGACGATGAAGAAGCGGTTGATTTATTCCGTGACCCGCCTGGGGGACCCGTTCCTCTGGCCCATCACGATCCTGGACGGCGACAACGATTGGATCGACTCCGCCAACAGCTGCGCCGAGGCGGCGAAGGAGGAGTGGGTCCGCGTCGTGAGCAACACGAATGCCGGCCGATACGACTACCTCGCCAGCCCTTCCACCACCGAGCCGAAGTGGCCTGCCATGACCTATGAGGCCGCGGTGTTGAAGGCATTCAGCGGGAAGGTCATCGACAGCATGGGGCACGACGTGATCAAGCAGCTCCTTGGAGAGGACTAGTCACGTGCCGGAGTTGGGTTCGGCTCTGAGCTGAGCCCAACTCCGGGACCAACCCGCCCCCAGCCATGGAGCCTCCGTCCAAAGCTTGGTCTGTCGACTTCGAGTACAGCACCGATGATAACTTCCGCCCGGTGCCGATCTGTATGGTGGCGCGGGAAATTTTCAGCGGCGAGTTGCGCCGTATCTGGCTATGGGATGATCCACCGTTAGATTGCCCCATAGATTTCACCGGGTCCCTCTACGCAGCCTACGCGGCAAGCGCCGAGATGAGCTGCCATCTCAAGCTGGGTTGGGACATGCCTGAGTGTATTGTCGACCTACACGCGGAGTACTGCGCCGAAAAGGCTGGCTTGCTGCCTCAGAGAAAGGGCCTCTTGTACGCGCTCTCCAGCTATGGCATCTCCGGCATCGCCGCCGGCGAGAAGAATGACATGAGGGACCTTTGCATACGTGGCGGCCCATACACCGAAAAGCAGCGCGAGGAAATACTGACCTACTGCCAGTCCGACGTCGACGCCACCGCTGAGCTTTTCCTCAAGATGTGGCCCCGGGTCTCCGGGCACTTTTCGCCAGCCCTTTGGAGGGGCGAGTATGGGAAGGCTGTTGCTAAGATCGAGGCCAACGGGATCCCACTGGACGTGCCCGAACTCAAGCGCCTGCGGGGCGCGTGGCCGCGGATCAAGAACCAGATGATTCGCACTGTCGATACACATTACGACGTTTTTGAAGGTGAAACCTTCAAGGAGGCCAAGTTTGCGGCGTGGGTCGAAAAGGAGAAGATCGACTGGCCTCTGCTGGAGTCCGGCAGACCAGATCTGAAGAGACGCACCTTCTCCGACATGAGCAAGCGGGAGTCCCGCGTCCACCCTCTTCACGAGCTGCGCAAAACCCTATCAGAGCTGCGCCTCCAGGACATCCCTGTTGGTACCGACAACAGGAACCATTTTGCCGTCATGCCATACCGGTCAAAGACGGGCAGGAACCAGCCCAAGGGCAAAAAATTCATTTTCGCCGGCGCCAAGTGGCTGCGACACCTGATCCGACCCGAGCCCGGCATGGCCTTGGCCTACGTCGATTGGAGTGGGCAGGAGTTCGGTATCGCCGCCTACAAATCCGGGGACACCAACATGATCGAGGCTTACGAGTCCGGCGATCCGCACCTTTCCTTCGCCAAGTTCGCCCGCGCTGTGCCGCAGGATGCCACTAAGGACAGCCACCCAAGCGATCGCAAGGTCTTCAAGATCGCCAACCTCGGGATCCTCATGGGCATGGGCGTCCGTGGCCTGTCCATGCAGCTCGGTAACCGGGAGGCCAAAGCCGTGCAGCTGCTGCGGTCACATAAGGAGGTATTCCCTGACTACTGGTCATGGAGCGACGACAACCTCAACCACTACCTGGACGGCCACGCCCTCTACGGTGCCATGGGTTGGCCGCTGAACCCGTCCCTCGGAACCAAGACCACAACCGCACGGAATTTCAAACTGCAGGCCAATGGCGCGGAGATGATGCGTCTGGCAGCCATCGCGATCACCGCCAAGGGGATCAGGGTATGCTGCCCGGTTCACGACGCCTTCCTGGTGGAGGCTCCGGTGGGCGAGATCGACGAGGTGGTCGAGAGCGTGCAGGAGAGCATGGCCGAGGCCTCGTCGGTGGTGCTCGGTGGTCCACAAATCAGGACCGACGTCGACATTTTCAGGTATCCCGCCCGCTACGAGGAGGTGGGCGGAACCGGCATGTGGGACCTAGTGAACGGGTTCGCTAATTTGCTCAACGAAGAGGGCGGTAAACCCACCATGTCCCGAAGACTACCGGAGCAATGATGAAAAGACCTCTAAAGCAAAAGGAGGGTGAGATCCTCCATAACGGGCTTACTGGAGAGGCGATCCCCGGTGAGGAGAGATTCATCAAGAGGATCCCGCTGGACTTGTTCCGCAGGGCGTCGGAGAAGTCGAAGGCAGCGGTCGTGACTCTGGGCGCGATCTTTTACATCGCTGGCATGGCGAAGTCTAACACCTTCCGCCTTGCCCCGTCACAGATGGATGCGGCTGGTGCGGTTCCCGATGTCCGGAAGAGAGGGCTCCGCGACCTCGAGAAAATCGGAGTCATTCGGTTTGTAGAAAAGGGGCGCGGGAAAGCCCCGACCATAAAAATCGTCAGGTGAAAGAATGGACACCGAGCCTAATAGATGGGGCACAGAGCCCTACTACATGGGACATAGAGCCTACCCGCCCTATCTCTATAGTATCTCTCTTTTATTTCCCTATTAGGAGGAATGGAGAGAGTCCGGATGGTATGCCCACGAAGCAAGCCTCCGCGCGCTGCTTAGTGAGGATTACGATGACATTCTCACCTCAGGACTGGCGCCCTTCGTCGGGGCCAACCGCAAAACGCCCGCTACGGCTATCGAAGATGAGTTGCAGGAGCAAGGTCTGCTGGCTTTCGACGCGCGGGGAGCGGAGCGGACAGGTGGTGAGGCTTTCTCTTGGTTCGGTCGAAGGGAAGATGCCGATGGTCACCATCAGCGCCGCCCTTCACTTACTCGGCACGCCTCCGTTCTATGGGACATCCGCAACACACTGGATCAGGCTGGTATCGGTGCCCTCAGATTTGAGGGCACCGATTTGGACACCATGAACAGGCAGCAACCCTGCTACTTCCTCCCCCGGCGCGAGTGCGACATCGTCATCTCCGGTTACTCGGTTCCGTTCTGCGTGACCACCATCAACAGGCGGCACGAGCTGGAGGCGAAATGGGTGAGAGTCGCCGATCATTCCAACTTCGACGTCGTCTGCCGGGCCAGCCCGCCCAGATCTAACAGGGTCGGAGGTGCACCAAGTCGGTATTTAATGCCGCGTTTATGCACTTCTGCGTAACCCCTAAAAAACGCCATTCGTGCACCTGGTTTTCCGAGCGCAATGCCTTGTAAAACCTACGTTCGGGACTCCAGGCATGAGGTGCACTAATTTGATCGGTATCGGGGAATGGGGTGTGCGTACTGGCGAGGGCCACTCCTTTTAGGGAATTTCCGAGCCCAAGATTGGTGGAAGGGAGCTGTCGCTTGATCCCTCACCGCTGCCACACCCGGGTCGTTGCGGTGCTCACACTCAGCTGCGGAGGGTAACAACGCCTTGCCTATTCTGTGTGCGCGAGATCTTCAGCACCTTCCGGCCCCCTGAGCGCCCCGCTGCCGCCCTTGGACACTGAGTCCCCGGCCCTTTGGCTGGACGGACCCCCGACGTCCCAGAATCGCCCACAGAGGGCCGGGCCAGGAAATGCACTCGTGAGATTCGGGTGCACGGTGTCGACGATTCACCACCCCTTTGTGAAGAGTGACCCCTTTTTAACACCCTACGTCGTGTTTACAAAAATTCATACCCCCTCATCACACGATCACCAGCTGAGAACACTGCGCCTGCTGCCGCCCATCGCCCGGCCGACAGAATGCCGAATTTGTCTGTTTACTCCAAGTGGGCTTGATGCTGGTATCAAGGAGCCTTGATTGGGGCGAACGCATGAAAGTTCTACTGACATTCACCGGTTTCCACGATCCCTTCGCAGCCTCCGCTGCGACCGGGGAGATGCGAGCCGGGCCGATCCTGACAGTATTGGCAGAGCGCTCGTTTGATCGGGTTTATCTTTTCTCCACGCCGAAGACCTCCGAGATCGGCGAAAAGACCGCCACCGCCATCACAGAACGGCATCCCGGCGTGATGGTGGAGATCCTGGGGATTCCGCTCAAGGATCCCACAAACCACCTTGGCATCCTCCGCCAGCTGCGGGGGCATTTCAAGAAGCTCAACGCCTCCCATCCTGAGGCGGAGTATTCGATCTCCGTCTCATCCGGCACGCCGCACATGCACGCCTGCTGGCTGTTGCTTGCCGCCAGCGGTGAAATTCCGGCCACCATCCTCCAGTCGACTCCACCGGAGTTTGTGCAGGCAGGCCGCAGCCTGGTTCGTGAGATCGACATCCATCAGAAGGACTTCCCCACGATCACGAGGCCGCTGGACAGGCCGGAACAGGACGCGGACGACGAATCCTCGATTGACGACGCATGTCGCGAGCTTGGCATCGTCGGCGAAGATCCGGCGTTCAGAAAAGCGCTGCACGAATCCTTCGTCTACTCGCAATACGACGACTTCCACGTCCTGCTGATCGGCGAGACAGGCAGCGGCAAGGAATACTTTGCGCAGTTCGTCCACCATCTCGGGCCGCGCGCAGGCCGTCCGATGATCACGGTGAACTGCAGCAGTATTCCGGAGAACCTCGTCGAGAGCCAGTTGTTCGGCCACAAGAAAGGAGCCTTCACCGGTGCAGCCAGCGACCACGAGGGGAAATTCAAATCCGCAGACCGGGGGGTGCTTTTCCTGGATGAGATCGGTGAGCTCCCGCTGCCTGCGCAGGCGAAGCTGCTCCGCGTCCTCGAACAAGGTGAAATCGAACCTGTCGGCTCCAATCGCCCGGTGAAGGTGAACGTCCGCGTCATCGCCGCCACCCATCGGAATCTCCGTGAAATGGTGCAAGCCGGCACTTTCCGTGAGGATCTTTATCAGCGCTTTGGATCAAGCATCACCATCCCGCCACTGCGTGCCCGGAAAATCGACATCCCCGTCCTGTCGTCCCATCTGCTAACGGCGTGGAACGCGCGGCACCAACACCAGAAACGTCTCTCACCCGCTGCCATCAACGAACTCATCCGCTATCCCTGGCCCGGCAATGTCCGCGAACTCCGCCGCGTGATCCAGCAATCGGCGATGCTCGCGTCCGGGAAAGTCATCCACCCTCAGGATCTTCGCTTTGAGGCTCCGCTTCGCACGGATCCGATGTCCGCACTCCCCGATCCTTCCGAGGGCTTTGTCCTCGCCGAATTCCTCGATGGGATCAAACTCCACCTGATCCAACGGGCCATGGAACTGAGCGGCGGCGTCCAAGCCCGCGCCGCCAGGCTGCTTGGCATCACCCCGCAGGCCATCAACCAGCTTCTGAAATCAAGGAATCTTCAATAGGATGCAACTCAATCATCAACGCAGATTGATTTCGGGACAGCCTGCCCGCTGCCCCCAAATTGGCTATTCCTTTGAAATACGGAGGTTTGAGACCCATCCGGCTCCATGGCACGCCCCGTGCCAATACCCATGGCACAGAAATGTGTGCCGAACCCTCGCCAACCGAACTCCCTCAGGTGACCGCCGTGTCCCCCGAGTCGCTTCGTTATCCGGCGGCATCCATTTCCCTCATGAAATCATGTAACTTTGAGTTCCTCCGGAAAGGCCACCGCGAACTCGCCGATCTTGGCGGCTTTGCAGAAGCCTACGTTCACACCGACCCGGCCGCCTGCCTGGTCAAGCTACGCACCTTTGCCGAGTTCCTGGTCAAAGCCCTCTTCTCCCACCATCGGCTGGAACTCACTTATCAGTGCAACCTCAACGACCTGCTCGCCGACCACTCGTTCAAGTCGATCACGCCGGCGGTGGTGCAGGACAAGCTCCACCTGATCCGCATCAAGGGAAACCACGCCGCCCACGGCACGCTTCATCCCACCACGCCCGGGCAGATGACCGGTATCCTCAAGGAAGCCTTCGATCTCGCCCAGTGGCTCGCCCTCTCCACCGGGCTCATGCGCCGCGACGAACTGCCAGCCTGGCAGGAGCCGCTCGCCCTCACCGGAGATTCGAAATCACAGCTCCAGCGCGAGAAAAAGGCCGCCCTCCAGAAACTCGCAGCGCAGGAAGAACTCATGGCGAAACTCCTCGCCGATCTTGAGGAAGCCCGCTCCCAAGCCGAGGCCGCCAGCAGCTCCGAATCCGAAAAAGCCGCCCTTCTCAACCAAGCCCAACAGGCAGCCTCCGCCCTCGACTTCAGCGAGGAGGAGACCCGCTTCAAGCTCATCGACGAGTTGCTCGCCAAAGCCGGTTGGAAAGTCGGTGCGCGCGGTCAAAACACCGATGAGGTGACTCAGGAACACCCCGTCCTTCACCAGCCGGTTGCCAGCGGCAAAGGCCGCGCGGATTATGTTGTCTGGGATCCCGACAACGGCCTGCCGCTCGGGGTTGTGGAGAGTAAGAAAACCGCCGAGGACGCCGCCAAGGGTAAGATGCAGGCGAAATACTACGCCGACGGTCTCGAAAAGGAATACGGCCAGCGCCCGGTCATCTTCTACACCAACGGTTACGAGATCTTCATCTGGGACGATGCCAAGGGCGAACCTCCCCGCTCGCTCTTCGGCTTCTACTCCCTCGACAGCTTGCGGTACTGCATCTTCCAGCGGAACCAGCGCGAAGAAAGCCTTGGTGCGCTCTTCCCCAAGGAAGCCATCATCGACCGCCTCTACCAGATCGAGTGCGTCAAGCGCACCTGCGAGAACTTCGACAAGCGCCGCCGCCATGCCCTTCTCATCCAGGCCACAGGCACCGGCAAGACCCGCGTCGCCGTCGCCATGTCGGAACTCATGATCCGCGCGAAGTGGGCCAAACGCATCCTCTTCCTCTGCGACCGCCGGGAACTCCGCAAACAGGCTGGGAACACCTTCGACGAATTCCTCCCGTCCGAGCCCCGTGTCATCGTCACCCGCAACACCGCGAACGATAAGGACAAGCGCATCTACCTCGCGACCTACCCCGCGATGATGAAGTGTTTCCAGAACTTCGACGTCGGCTTCTTCGATCTCATCATCGCCGACGAGAGCCACCGCAGCATTTACAACCGCTTCCGCGACATCTTCCGCTACTTCGATTGCTTCCAGATCGGCCTCACGGCCACGCCGGTGAAGTTCATCTTCCGGAACACCTACAAGCTCTTCGGCTGCGAAAACGAGGATCCCACCGCGAACTACACCTACGACGAGGCCATCAGCCACAAGCCGCCCTACCTGTGCCCCTTCACCGTGGTGAAACACACCACCAAGTTCCTGCGGCAGGGCATCAAGTATAAGGAACTCACCCCGGAGCAGCGCGAACAGCTCGCCGAACAGACCTCCGATTCCGAGTCGGTCGATTACGGCAAGGAGCAGGTCAGCAAGGCTGTATTCAACAAGGACACAGACCGCGCCATCCTCCGCAACCTGATGGAAAACGGCATCCGCAATACCGACGGCACACGCCTTGGCAAGACCATCATCTTTGCCCGCAACCACCGCCACGCGAAACTCCTCGTCGAACTCTTCGATGAAATGTATCCGCAATACGGCGGAGACTTCTGCCTGCGCATCGACAACTACGAACCGCGTGCGGAACAGCTCATCGACGATTTCAAGACCGCCGACGGCAGCAAGAACCTCACCATCGCCGTTTCCGTGGACATGCTGGACACCGGCATCGACATCCCGCAGATCGTCAACCTCGTCTTCGCCAAGCCCGTCAAATCCTACTCCAAGTTCTGGCAGATGATCGGCCGAGGCACCCGCTTGTGTGAAAACCTCTTCGGCCCCGGCAAACACAAGACCACCTTCCAGATCTTCGATCACTGGGGAAACTTCGAATACTTCGACGAACTCAAGAAGGAAATCGCCCCCGCCCGCGCCAAGTCCCTCCCCGAGCAACTCTTCGAAGCCCGCATTGCCCTCGCCGAGGCCGCTCTGACCGCCCAGGATCACGACGCATTCAGGCTTTCCATCAGCCTGATCGCCGCAGACATCGCCGCACTGCCCTCCGACTGCCTTTCCATCAAGGAAAAGTGGAAGGACATCCAGGCGATGAAAAAAGACGGTGTCTTGGATGCTTTCTCCGCCGCCACCCGGGCAAACCTCAAAAGCGTTATCGCTCCGCTGATGGCCTGGCGGGATGTCCATAGCAAGGAAGCGGCCCTCAAGTTCGACCTTCTCGCCGCGCGCTTGTCCATCGCCACTTTGGCCAAGTCCTCCGATGCGGAGGATCTGCGCGATCAGGTCATCGACCACGTCTCACGCCTTCCCATCAATCTGCAGCCGGTTCAGGAAAAGCTCCACACGATCCAGAAGGCAAAGCAGAAGTCCACCTATCAGGGAGCGACCACCGGGGAACTCGAAGCCCTCCGCACAGAGTTGCGCGGCATCATGCGCTATCAGGTAAATCCCACCGGGGATCCGGCGGAGCCCCGCTACATCGACTTGAAGGAAGATCCCGGCGAATACACATCCACCCCCCACCACGTCAAACTCGCCGGCCTCGACCTCGCAGCCTACCGCAGCCGCGTTGAATCTGTCCTCCGGGATCTCTTCGACCAAAGCACAGCGCTCAAGAACATCCGCGCGGGACTCCCAGTCGCCGAGGGAGATCTCGATCAACTCGTCCAGGACGTGCTTCTGCAAGACCCGGATCTCCACCTCGAAGAACTCCTCAATCACTACCCGAACAAAGCCCAGAACCTCGCCCTCGCGATCCGCCGGGTCATCGGTCTCGACGCGGAGAAGGTCAACGACCAGTTCAAGGCTTTCGTCCAGCAATACCCGGCTCTCAACGCCAACCAGATCCGCTTCCTGGAGTTGCTGAAATCCCACATCGCCACCTACGGAGCCATCGAGATCGACCGCCTCTGGGAATCACCCTTCACTACCCTCCACGCCGAGGGGATCGACGGCATCTTCCCGGACTCCGCCCAAGTCGATTCACTCCTCGATTTACTCCAGAACCTCAACCTCACCGCTGCCTGAATAATGAGCATTGAAACCTTAGATTCAACCAGCCACGACAATTCATTCGAGGGCATTCAAGGACTCTCCTGGCTGCCGTGGGTCGGGCTAAAATATTCCACCCTTCCGGCTCAAGAGAGGCTTCTGATAATTGGTGAATCCCACTACGCCAATGAAAATGAGGCTTCAGCCAATCATGAAAAGATCGGCGAACTCATGAAAAACTCCAGATATACCCGGGAGATTGTCGGAGGTGCGCTCGTTAAACTCGAAAATTGGACGACGCCAACCCTTACAAATCTTCATTTGCTACTTCACGCGCATAAGCCCGTCGACCGCAAGGTGTTCTGGTCCAATGCCTGTTTTTACAATTTTGTCCAGCGGCCTATGGATTACACTCGTCGCGAAAGGCCTGGTAGAAAGGATTTCGTTGACGGTTGGAAAGTGTTCACAGAACTCTCTAGAGTTCTGCGACCGAGTCACTGTCTCTTCATTGGTGTGGGAGCATCGAACGTCTTTAACCCCGCCGCCAAGCAGATGGGCATTGATTTCGAGCCTGCGCTCTGGACCGAGATGGTTTCCGGCACATGGGGAAGGAAGGCTGCACTGGGCACCAATGGAAATCGGATCGAGATGACTTTCATTCAGCACGCCGGGGCACCGCGCTTCAGTTGGTGCAAGTGGCACGATTACTTGAACCGAGACCGAGCCGAACTTATGGCGGTCGTCAATCGAGCAGCGTCGCCAGCTATATGATACTTAAATATCTAGTAACTCCCACCACCTCCATTTCTGCGCCCTCCGCGCCTTCACGGTTCAATCCTCTTCTCTTCCCACTGAGCACCGCTCACTCGGCACTGCCCACTTTCTTCCCCATGACCCTCGCCACCGCATACCGCAATAAAATCGACGCCCTCTGGTTGGACTTCCACTCCGGTGGCATCACCAATCCCATCACGGTGATCGAACAGATCTCCTACCTGATGTTCGCCCGCCTGCTGGACATCTCCGAGTCGCGGGAGGAAAAACGCGCCGCCCGCCTCAAGAAGGACTTCAAGCGCACCTTCCCGGCCGACAAGCAGCACCTCCGCTGGTCTCACTTCCGCAACGAGGGCGGCGACCGCATGCTCACCATCGTCCGCGACGAGTTCTTCCCCTTCATGCGAACCAATCTCCAGCAGCACCCGCTCGGCCGCTACCTCAAGGACGCCAACTGTCTCATCCCCTCCGGCAACCTGCTCTCCCGCGCCGTCGCCGCCATCGAGGAACTCCCGCTCACCGAAGGCGATGCCAAGGGCGACATCTACGAGCACCTGCTCGGCAAGCTCGCCACCGCCGGCATCGCCGGGCAGTTCCGCTCCCCGCGCCACATCATCCGCGCCATGGTAGAAATGCTCGATCCCAAGCCCACCGACACCGTCTGCGATCCCGCTTGCGGCACCGGCGGCTTCCTCATCTCCGTGATGCTCTACCTCTACGAGAAATACTCCACCGCCGCCCTGGTGGAAACCGACGCGGAGGGAAACAAGCATTACCCCGGCGACCTACTCGAACCCTACCTCGACCACATACGGGGCGGCATGTTCAACGGCTTCGACTTCGACATCACCATGCTCCGCACCGCGGCCATGAACCTGCTCTTGCACAATGTCGAGTCCCCCAGCATCCACTATCAGGACACCCTCGGCTCGAACTTCTCGGAAAAGTTCCCCAAGGAGTGCTCCAACTGCTTCGACGTCATGCTCGCCAATCCTCCCTTCAAGGGCACCATCGACCTCGAAAACGTCGATCCCATGCTCAAGAGCAAGGTCAAAACCAAGAAGACCGAGCTGCTCTTCCTCGTCCTCATCCTCCACATGCTCAAGATGGGCGGACGCGCCGCCGTCATCGTGCCGGACGGCGTGCTCTTCGGCTCCAGCCAGGCTCACCTCGGCGTGCGCCAGTTGATCGTCGATGACAACCAGCTCGAAGCCGTCATCTCCCTGCCCGCCGGAGTCTTCAAGCCCTATGCCGGCGTCTCCACCGCCATCCTCATCTTCGCCAAGGGCGGCCGCACCGACGATGTCTGGTTCTACGACGTCCAGGCCGACGGCTACAGCCTCGACGACAAACGCACGCCCCAGCCCGACAAGAACGACCTCCCGGATCTGGTGAAACAGTGGAAAGCCCGCAACCCGAAGAAAGAGAGCGACCGCTCCGCCAAACACTTCTTCGTCCCCGTCGCCGACATCCGAGAAAACAAATACGACCTCTCGCTCAACCGCTACAAGGTGACGAAGCACGAGGAAACCACCTACGACCCGCCGAAGACCATTCTCAAGCGTATGGATAAGCTCGGGCAGGAAGTGCTCAAGGACATTGACGAACTGGAGGGGATGCTGAAATGAGTTGGGGAACAGTTCAGATCGGCACCGTGTGTGAGATTGTCTCAGGGGCAACACCACGAACCAGTAAACCCGAATATTGGAACGGTGAAGTGAAGTGGGTCACGCCAAAGGATCTGAGTAACCTCCGCGAAAAGCACATCAGCGACACTCCACGTAAAATCACTAGGCAAGGACTCAATAGCTGCGCAGCGAAAATGTTGCCTCCGCAGTCAGTTCTCCTTTCCTGCCGTGCCCCTATTGGCCTCGTTGCCATCAACACAGAAC
This sequence comes from Akkermansiaceae bacterium, assembly GCA_017798145.1. Classification (NCBI taxonomy): domain Bacteria; kingdom Pseudomonadati; phylum Verrucomicrobiota; class Verrucomicrobiia; order Verrucomicrobiales; family Akkermansiaceae; species Akkermansiaceae bacterium. The sequence continues at coordinate 510,320 of CP059069.1, forward strand.
CGGTTTGCACAAATCAAGGTTTCAAAAGCCTCGTGCCGAAAGCCAACCAAGTTGATCCCAACTATCTTTATTGGTGGCTTTTGACCAATCGTGAATACTTGGATGGCCTTGGTCGTGGAGCAACCTTCAAGGAAATATCCAAGTCCATCATTCAGGAAATCGACATCCCGCTCCCCCACAGAAACGGCAAGCCCGACTTGAACGTGCAAAAGCGGATCGCCGCTATCCTCGACAAAGCCGACGCCATCCGCCGCAAGCTCCAACAATCCCTCCGCCTCTCCGACGACTTCCTCCGCTCCGTCTTCCTCGACATGTTCGGCGACCCCGAGGGAAATGGTTGGGAGATAAAAACGATTGAGGACGTTCTAGCACCCAGGAAAGGAGCGATCAGGACAGGCCCATTTGGAAGCAACCTCTTGCATTCAGAGTTCGTGGATGAAGGGATTGCCGTCCTCGGGATCGACAATGCGGTGCAGAATAAATTCGCTCCCGGAAAACCCCGTTTCATCACCGAAGAGAAGTATCAGTCGCTGAAGCACTACACCGTTTATCCTGGCGACGTCCTGATCACGATCATGGGAACCTGCGGCCGTTGCGCGATCGTGCCGGAAGACATACCCACAGCGATCAACACCAAGCACCTCTGCTGCATAAGTCTCGACCGTAAGAAGTGCCTCCCTGAATTTCTGCACTCCTATTTCCTCCTCCATCCGATGGCCAAGTCCTACCTTGGCCAAACCGCAAAGGGCGCAATCATGGATGGCCTCAGCGGAGGCGTCATCAAACGAATGCCAATCCCGGAGGTTCCCATGTCACTGCAGAAGCAATACGCCAAGCTGGTGAAGAACCGAACAGCACTTGTTGATCGCCTCACCAATCAACTCGCCGAAAGCGAAGACCTCTTCTCCTCCCTCCAACAACGCGCCTTCCGGGGCGAACTCTGAGCAGTATCAGTCATGGAACCGACAACAGATAAAGATCAAGAGCCGGAATCAATCCCATACGGGGATGACCTAGGTAGTGGAGATCCTGTTTCACCGGAACCCATCCCTGCGACTGCCGCATCTTCGCGTCAACCATGGCTTCTCCAGGATTGGATCGCATTGACAGTCGCAGGTGTGCTCACCGGATTGTTCGTATGCATCACTTGGAATACATACAGAGACTGGCCGGTCGTTATGAAAGAGATCGAAATGGCGAGAGCCAAGATCGCGGAGATCGAGGGGGCGGTTCAAGACCCTGCGGCGCTCAAGGGCAAGCTGGAAAAAACTCTCCAGAAGGCCAACGAAGAGATTGCCGGACTCCGGAAAGCGATTTCGAGCCTCGAAAAGGAGCGCGCTGAACACGCAGCGAAAAAAGCCGCATTGGATTTGGAACGCGCAGAAAAAAAAGAGGGTATAAAAGCAGGCGTCAAAAAACTAGAAAACGCTTTTTCATCCGCAAGATCTGCCGTGAAGAAAGAACATCCTGACGTGGATTTCGATGCATTGTTAAAAAGTGGAGGACCAGGGGAAAAACCTCCTTACATCAGCATACCCAATAGAGACGTTTTAACGAAGCGACTGGAATGGGAAGCCCGGAGAAAAGCCTACGAAATGGTTGGAGGCTACATTGGAGACTACGGCGCTGACCTAAAAGCGATGAAAGTTCAACTGAAGAAGGTGGAGGGCGCGTTGGAACTCGCGGAATTCGCGTTCGAGAAAGCCCAAAAAGCCATCGAATCCAACGCAGCCAAACTGAATCAGTCTCTCGCTGATAAGGACGCGGTGGAGCGAATGCTGCAAACCTCTCTCCTAGAGGCGGATCAAACTGCGATCAGAAAAATGCAGGAGGCAAGGAAGACGCTCGGTGAAAGCGAGACCATCAGGGCTGTCCTCCTGTTCCAGAATCTCCCCACTGTTCTCACATTGTTTCTGGTATCGGTCTCCGCGCTCGTTCGCCTTGCGCTGCTCCGCGGCTTTTTCAAGCAGCGTATCCTTATCCCTTCCTGAACCCATGCGCTACGAAGTCACAGCGGCAAATACGGCCAAAGCCCATCTCGAAGCAGGAGAGCGCCTCGCCTTCGATGGCGATTTCCTCCGCGGCCACAAGCTAGGTACACCGTTCCCTCTGTTCCGCTGGAAGGAGGCATTTTTTCCCAGATTGCTTACGGGGCGGTTGTTTTTCTTCAGCAGGGATGCATGGGAAAGTGAAACAATCGACCTCTCCGGGAACAACACACACGGCAAATTCCACCCGATTTCGGTTCCCGCAGGGAAGGCGTATTGGGTCAAGTTACCCTACCTCGTGGCGCATTCCTTCGGCTCCTCTGCTCGCTTTACGACGGCACGCAGGTGGCATGATCCGGTGGCGTGGCTTATCGGAGCCACGCGCTCAGTCATCGTCCACGGCCCGGCGGAGCTGCTCTTCTGGGGCGAAGGACTGACAACCTCCGAAAACGATTCGATCCAGGCGGATCTTTTCGTGGCGTTCGACGCGTCCGTTCCATTTCAGGTATCCGGTTACGATCCCGGGAAAAACCCCGCCGCCCACCTCATCAACGCGATGAGTTCCACCGTAGTCATGACATTTGTCGGTGGTGGGCCTCTCCTGCAAACCACCATCCGAAAGAGGGGTAAACAGAGATTCTGGGCGATTTTCAAACTCTTGGTCAACATCATCGTTAGCGCCGTGGCAACATGGCTTCTCCTCGGCAGATGGTGAGAAACCGAAAACACCCCTCGAACCAGATGATACCCGCAGAAGATTTCACCTTACTCCAACAACGCGCCTGAAGAGGCGAAAATTGATTTCACCATGTCCGCAGAAGTTCTTTCATTCCAAGTATCGCCCCGGCTCGCCGAAATTCTCGGAGAGGGCTACAGTTCTACGGAGCTCGCTTTGAAGGAATTGGTGGATAACGCATGGGACGCTGACTCTACCGAGGTCAGGATTACCGTCCCTGCACCGATGACAGCAGATCCTATTGTGATCTCCGACAATGGCTCGGGCATGAAAACCGGGGAGTTACGTCAGGAATACTTTATGGTCGCTAGGGATCGGCGTCTATCGAAAGGCGAAAAGACAGCCAAGTATGGCAGGAAGGTCAAAGGCAGAAAGGGTATCGGCAAGTTTGCCGGACTCATGCTGGCCGACAGCATGGAGCTCCAGACAACTGCGGGTGGCAATACCTCGACGATCAAGATCCGCCGAACCGACATTTTGGCCCACCATGGAGATTTTGAAAACTTTCCTGTCACGCTCTCCACTGAGGACGCGGACGCAACCGCGCACGGCACCACAGTTCGCTTGTCGGATTTTCACCAGCAGCTGCAGTTTCCCAACGCGGATAAGCTGCGCGAGCATTTGATCCGCGAATACGGTAAGGCGGATAATTTCGTGATTTACGTGAACGACCAGGCGCTCACCTACAATGACATTCCGGGGGAGAAATTTGAACACACGGTGGCCTTGCCATCCGGCGGAACGGCAACGGTACGTGTTACGGTTGCCGAGGGTAAGCGTAAGCTTCCTCAGAAAGGTCTGGTGGTTCGGATCAACGGCAAGACCTGCGGCAAGGCGAATTTCTTCGGGTTGGAGGACGATGAGGTTCTACCTCGCAAACTCATCGAGCGGTGTATCGGTGAAATCGAAATTGAATCAAACGACGAAAACCTCGTCACGGCTGATTGGGGAGGCCTCATCGAAAGCAATTTGGACACAGTGGCGTTGACGGAGGTCATTCCCGACTTTCTCAGAAGAGATCTCGAAAGGGCTCGCACCGTCGAAGTCAGCACCGCCAAGGCGCGTTATCAGAAGCTTCTGAACCAGCGTCTCGAAAAACTGCCAGCATTCAGGAGAGACTTTGCCAGACGTCGTCTCGCAAGGGTTTTTGAAATGTTCTTCCACGAGAACGAAGAGAGATTCGAAGCCATCATCGGCGTGGTTCTCGATACCTTCGATAAGGATGAATACTGGGTGATCATCGACAAGTTGAGCTGTGCCCGCGATTCCCATGTAGGGGACTTGGCGGAAACGCTCATCGAATTTGGACTCGTGGACACCGGAATCATCGGGCGTCAGGCCCGCGCGAGAATCGCAGTGCTTGAGGAACTCCAAACGCTCATCAATGACAATAACACCCGCGAAGATACCATTCACCGAATTCTTGAATCCAACATGTGGATTTTTGAATTTGCCGGACGCCTGATCAGTTCAAACGAAGCCATCAAGACAATCGTCGAGAGATACTTGGATGGTGTGTATCAGGGAACCCGGGCATCGAAGCGCCCCGACCTGCTTGCAGCTGGCATCTTTACCGGTCGTCATCTCATCGTGGAACTGAAGCGCCCATCGCTTTTCATCAATCGAGATCACGAGCGCCAGGCTCTGGAGTATAAGGACGACCTCCAACCGCAGCTTCAAAAGATCGAGATCCTGATCATTGGCAAAGGACGTGATCCAGGAATTGACCCGAGAAACGAGCGCGATGGAATTGAGGTGCTTTCCTACACTGAACTTATTTCGCAAGCCCACGCCCGCCATGAGTGGCTGATTCGAGATTTACGCTCAGAACAATAGTGCGATCCGTTCACAGCCATGCACTCCCCAATTTTTCATAAACCACTTTCGCCTCGGTCTGCAATAGGGCCGGGGGAACAACTGACCAAGTCAAAGCCGATCTCGGCTCCCGGAAGGGAAGCCAGGGCGGCGGCGATGACCGTCAGCACCGGGATTCGGAATGTAATGTTCCAGTTCATGGTGATGCTTGCAGTGAACCACACTGCGCTAACATGCAGCGCCTTGGGTAAAACCGGGCAATGGGCGGTCTCGGCCGCTTTTATTAGCTGGAGGGAGGGACTGCGGATTGCTGCTACCCTGATCCCAACTCCCGCTTGCGGGAGTCTCCCTCCAGTTGAGCTTTCCGAAAGGGGGACGACATGACAAGCGTCCCATTCCGTTTCAAACCCCGCACCTACCTGCACTTCGACAGGCCATTGTCGAGGGCGGCAGCCGAAGCACTTGCGTGCGATCCTGTCCGCGTGGCAAGCCGGGGATTCCTTCCGTTCCTCGGATACACGGTGACCACCGAGAAGATCCAGCGGGAACCGGACGGAGCCATCACAAAGAAGACAAAGAAGCGCGAGATCAAGATCGCCTCCCATCGGGATGCCGCGATTTACGCCCACTACGGCGATCTGCTATCGGAGCCCTATGAGAATGCGCTCAAGCGGTGGGGAATCAGCAGCTCCGTGACCGCATTCCGATCCGTGGGTGGCGGCAGTAACATCGACTTTGCCGGTGAGGTGTTCGATTACATCGACCGCCACCGCCCGTGTGTCGCGTTGGCCTACGATCTGGAAAAGTTTTTCGATACTCTCGACCATCCGGCCCTCAAGGAACGATGGACTTCGGTTCTGGGCTTGGCGCGTCTGCCCGCCGACCATTTTGCAGTCTTCCGAAGTCTTACCCAGTTTTCTTGGGTCGATCGCGATAGCGTCTATGGTCTTTTCGACATCAGTCTCCACAATCCGAAAGCGAACCAATGCCGCCGCATCTGCAAGCCTACTGAGTTCCGGCAGACCGTGCGAGCCGGTGGACACCTGAAGTTCAACCCGACGCCTGGACAGGGTATCCCGCAGGGTTCTCCGATCAGCGCCCTTCTCTCGAACATCTACATGCTGGAGTTCGACACGGAGATGGACGCGTTGGCGAAATCTGTTGGCGGACTCTATCGCCGCTATTGCGACGACATCATGCTCGTTGTCCCGCAGCCGGCTCAGGCTATGGTCAACGCAACGATGACCGACGCCGTCGCCCGCGCCAAAGTCCGGCTCAATTTTGATAAGACCGACATTGTGACCTTTCCCACAGGCAACGGCCAGTCCGGGTCGGGACAGCTGCAATACCTGGGCTTCACCTACGATGGTAGCCGAAAACTCCTGCGGCTCGGTTCCTTGGGTCGTTACTATGGGAAAATGCGGGCTGCGGTCTCCCTCGCCAAACAGACACAACGAAAGCACAACCGCATTGAGGTGGATAAAAGCCTGCCCTTGAGCGGCCTCAAAACTCGGAAGCTTTACACGAAATACAGCTACCTCATCACCCGCCGAAACCGTTTCCCCACCAGGGACAAGAGGGCGCAGGGGAACTTCCTCACCTACGCCTACAGGGCGGCCAAGAAACTCGGCGCACCTGAGATCAAGCGCCAGGTTCGGAATCACTGGATCAAGCTACAGCAAGAAATCCGGAAGCCTATCCATGGGCAACTCAGAAGACCCCAAACGGTGAAATCTGAAAAATGTTCCTCGCCAGACTAAATAACTGCATGATGACCAATAAAACACATCAAGTAGCGGACTTCGACTCAATCGTCGGAGATGAAAACAGTTGGCAGATCCTTGCTTCAGCAAACCTATGTCCATCCTCGTGGAATCTTCCGGATTTGGAGATGACGCGCATTTTCGTAAGTGGACTTCGGATCAAGATTGAAGAGAAGCTGGCTTCAAAAAATTGGCCTGCGTGCGCGAATCGGGATGAAAATCTTGTAAAGGTTTCTCAGGACTTCCTCGATCTAGGGAATTTCACTCAAGAGGAAAAGCTGGCAACGATTTTGCACGAGATCGGCCACATCGTGAACCGCGAGCCGGAAGATCTGCAAATTTCGGACAAGACCCAAGAGGACTGCATCGCCGACTATTTTCTTGCACTGAGGGAACAGGACAATCCATCGGACACTCCCGCTGGCATTAGTGAACTTTACGCCGACGACTACGCGCGTCACTGCGGGCTCGTCGACTCTTTGAGAGGGGTATTGCAGAGCCTCCGAGAAGGCTACCCAGATCTTTTCGAGAACCAAGTCACCCGTGATCGGCTAACTCGTATCGATTCGGGGTGCGATCCTGTTTTGTCCAGTCACGCCGGTTGAGTCACAAAGCAACCTACTACCATGCGCACACGTCACATCAGCTTGAAAGGAACCTGGGAGTATTCCGCTCCACGGCTCGTCAAGGAAGGTGGGCTCGCTGTAGGACAGGAATTGGCGTTGCGCAGGGAACCGGACAGCAAATTCGACAGAAATGCAGTCAGGGTTTTCCGAGCAAACAGCAAGCTTGGCTATCTCCCGAAAAACCTGTCCGCTGAAATCGTCGCGTATCTTGATTCCGGTGGACGCTACTCGGCTACTGTCGCCCATCTCGGCACGAGGACGAAGAACGGCAAATCCTATCCATCGATCGCTGTTGATCTGTGTCTCCATGGCATGCCCGAACACCCCGGCGTGGATGAATTAGAGCAGGCCGCCGCGTCTTTGAAACGGATCCGGGGCATCTACCGCATTTCCAACTCAGCCGAGCAGAAGAGCTATGTGGGGTCGTCGGCCGATGTTGGCAAACGGTTGATCAAGCACCTGGACGACCTCCTTAACGGCGAACACGGGAACCACTTGCTCTCGGCAGCATGGATCCGGCACGGCGCGGCGACCTTCGGGTTTCACCTGGTCGAGGAACTCAAGCAAGGCGATCTCTTGGATCGGGAAGCGTATCACATCCGACAGCTTGGCACCTACCCTCGCGGCTTCAACCACTCGTCGGACGGCCAAGGAAAAACGGCCATGCCTGCTTCCAAGGTGGCGGAGCTCAAGCAACAAGGCGCATTCAGGACTGTTTCCCGTCCTTACGCGGCAGCAACCCAATCAGCCAGTCCACTGCCACCCCAAGCCAGTCCATCGCCATCAGCGGCACGTCCACCAAAAGGAGGCAGCGGATGCCTCATCCTTTTGGCTTTCGCCATCACACTGGGCACCTCGATCCCGCTCGTAGCCATGCTTGGGTCACGGCAATGGCTTGGAAGAGACATGTCCAATTCTCCAGCGATCCAAAAGCAAGTCCCATGAAGAAGAAATCACCAGAGGACGGCAACGCTCCCAAGAAGAAGGCCACCGGTAAGAAGACTCCGGCTCACCCTGACAAAGAGGAAACCAAGGCGGGTGGCGATGACTTGGAGGTATCCCGAGGAAAGAGCCCTACGGAGGGACCTCCGAAGATTACCGGTGGAGGCATCGCGAAGCTCAGGAAGCCAATGCGAACCGGCATCACCAAGATCACGATCGAGAACTTCAAGGGAGTCGCCGATAAGGTGGAAATCCCCATCCGCCCCATCACGCTGCTGTTTGGTGCCAACAGCGCCGGCAAGAGCACGATCCTTCAGGCATTGCTATACCTGCGGGAGCTGCTGGAAGGAAGGAGCCCTGATACGGATCGCATGATGGCGGGTGGTGCGTCGCTGGATCTCGGCGGTTTTCGTGATTTTGTGCATGGTCGCCTGCGGGGCAACCGGATCCGGGTTGGAGTTGAGGTTCGCCTGGATGATGACGGGCTTCCAAACGTGGGATGGGACGCAGAGGATCCGGACGATGAGCCCATCGCCGCGGAGTTGGACGGCGTGCGCGAAGTATCCGTTGATGTTTGCGTCGAGTGGAGCAACGAGAACTGGAAGCCCTACATCACCCATTACCAGGTGGGACTTGACGGAGAGCCCTTTGCCGCCATCCGAACCCGGCCAGGTGGCGAGTCCCAACTTGATGTGGTCAACCTCAACCATCCCTTGGTGGCGATCGACGATGATGGCGAAGCGACATTGTTCGATGAGCTGGCGAACGCCTTCAATTTGAACTTCGCCATCAGTCCCATCCTCGACACACGGAACGACGATGTGCGCGGTGACCAAAGATTGCTTCTCGGCTCGAATGCGACACCGGACTTCGGGCGCGGCCTGCCTGAAAAATGGGCTTACCCCCCGCTCTCGGACGAACAGCGTGTGGCGGCGACGCGGTCTTTCAATGTTCTCAATCGGGCTATGACGGGGGCCGGAAACGTCATCCTCTCGGAGCTAAGGAAGATCCGCTACATCGGCCCCATCCGCCGCATTCCGGAGCGCAACTTCCAACCCGTCCGCTCGCCCGGAGAAAACCGCTGGGCTGATGGCTCCGGAGCATGGGACCTGTTGCTGGGAGAGCGGATGGATCTGGAATGGTTCGAGGAGGAACCGTTCGCCGATCTTGGACTGGGAGTGGTGCCTCGCTACCAGAGCTACTTCGAGGTGCCGAATCGGTCATTGTTAGGAATGATCATTGATCGAGCCCTTGAGCGCGGGGAGGATGACATCGACAAGCTATTCCCGGACGACATTTCCGATTTGGACACCATTGTCCGGCGTTCAAGGGTTCAGCTGGTGAGGGAGGATAGCGATCTGCCCATGATGCCCTGCGATGTAGGAATCGGCGTATCACAGGCGCTACCAGTGGCGATCGGTGCCATGGCTCCCGGCTACCGGATTCTCGCGGTTGAGCAACCCGAACTCCACATCCACCCGGCAATCCAGTGCAACCTTGGCGATTTGCTGGCGAAGCAAGTCATCAAGGACGAGGGGCGAACCATGCTGCTGGAGACCCACAGCGAGCACCTGATCCTGAGGATGCTCCGCCGCATCCGGGAAAACACCGAGGGAACCCTCGATGACGACAAGCCGGCATTGGTGCCGGAGCACCTTTCCGTCCTGTGGGTCGAGCAGCACGGGGGCGTTGTGGCCATCAAACCCATTCCTGTGAATCCCCAAGGCGACTTCGATGAAGAGTGGCCGAAGGGCTTTTTCGAAGAACGCTTCGACGAATACGAATGACCCGCGACCATGATCAAAATCATCGCAGTACATCCGGACGTCATGTCCACCCCCGAGGGGATCCGTGAGTATCTCAAGGATTTCGGCACCGGCAAGGGACGTTGGATCCCGCTTGTCCCATCAAACTGGAAGTCTATCGTTTCTCAGGCCATCAAGGGCAATCATTCGCTCGGGCCGATCAAAAGAAACACGCTTCGCGACAAGATAACGAATCCGAGTTTCTGCGACAAATACCTGAAGGTCGATCTGGTTGATGGTGACGGTAGGGAGTGGGGCCAGATCGTTAAGGAATTCTGTGATCTTGGCACATTTGATGCCGCCATCGTCAACGGAGAGTTGAACGCCGGAGAGAAGTCGCTCAAGGCCTATGAATTTGATCCGGACAGCGACCTGTATGCTGTCCGCATTTCCGGATTTGTTTCCCGTGACCCCGAGGAACTCGCAAGACAGGTGGCACCCGGCCTCCGCTTTGCGAAGGAATTGCACGTGATCGACGTCTATTGCAAGAGCCGGGGAACCAACTGCGCATCATACGGAAAATTCTTTCGCGGGTTGCTGGACACATGCAGACAGACCAACCCCGCGTTGACGTCAATCACCCTGCACATGAAAGAGCCGGATGACTTCGACCGGAGACGGGAGGAAGCAAACTATAGGTCATGGGTGAGCCACTTCCTGCGATCTGGAGAGACATTGAAAATCCGCTACCTGAAGGAGCGCCAGGACGGTGAGAGGATGCACCTCCGCGCCGTTTTCACCGATAACCTGCTGATCACCGGCCATTACGGCTTCGGCTCCGGCTCAAGCGAATCCGAGACAACCGACCTCACCCTCAGGGAACACAGCGACCTGATTGCGATCCGCAACCTCTACCTGAGTGATGACAAGATCGGATTTGACCTGATGGAACAGATCGAAATCGGCTCTAATTCCTGAAATCCAACCCATCACCGCAGCCCATGATCAAAAGCAAAAGCTTCCTCCCCCGATGGACCAAACGCGTCACAATGGAAGGCAGTGGCCGCGATCCTCTCGGCCTTACCCGCGTATCGGATGAGTTCACGGGCTTCCTGCTTCCCTCCATCATAACCATCACGCCACGGGCTCGCTATTTCTCCTTTTACACTTGGGCGATCCGGGAATGCCGACAGGCTTTCGAGGAGGGCGATTTGCGAACCTTCGACGAGCGCCTGCGCTGTATCGATACTGCCTTCGCGATCAGTTCCCGCTTTGGGCGGACGACGGATCTCACCATTACCGGGATCGACAAGGTGAACGCCAGGCTGCCTGATCCATCCTCGGAAGAACCTATCGACGTTCTCTTTCCCGTTCTACCCTCCAGTGAGCGGGGAGCCTTCGGCCAAGCCTATGGAAGCTCAATCGATCATCTCGGGCTCATTCAGTGGAGTGAGGAGGAAGATTGGAAACTGAGGCCCGGTAGGGGCGACAAACTGGCCGCCGCCTTCTCCGGAGCCATTAGCCGCACCCCCTACGTGCTGGATGGGCACACCGGCGGGCAATGGATCCCTCCCTCCGTCCTGAGAGACTCCGCCAAATCCTTCAGCCTCGATGCGATTCGCCAGCCCGGGGCAAAGGCCGAGCGTGAAATCCTCACCCGCATCTTTTTCGACCTCGACGACGAAGAGACCACCAACTCTCGGAGTCACCGCCAGGCCACGCTCGGCCTGTTGCTCCATGTGCTGAGCGCTTATGACAAGATCGGTGCCCTGCCCAATCGCCGGGACGTCAACAGCTCTTGCATCTTCTGGCCCCACTACTACGGCGGGCTCTATGTCGATGGCGCGCTTTCGGTTCCCTACCAGCCTCTTCCTTGCTTCGAGGAAACACGTGAATACTGGCGCCAGTTCTGCCTTCACCAGTTTTTCCTGTATGCGGCGGAACAATTTCTACAGGCCATGCTCGATGCCATGGCAACTCAACCCGATGGAGTGTCCAGGGACGGGATGCTGGAGGCTATGCTGCAGGCCGGCTTCGTTGAGGATCTTGAGCGGGTCATGGAGCGGAAAACCCCGGGGCCGAACGATCTGCTCGACTTTTTCAGAACTGGCGACGCCCCGGAATCCGTCCAGCAACAATTCTCGTGCGACCACCCCCTCAGCGAGGGCTGGATCCATTATCAGGATCCAAACGCGGACAATCCTGAGGCTCCTGTAACCCGGCTCGGGCGTGCATTCGCAATCTGGGCTCAGCTTTATGCCAAGTGGCGAAACAGTGACGACCCCGCACTTCTTGATGTAGCCGAACGCGCCAGCCAGGAGTGGTGGGTCGGCACGCTTTTCGAGTGGGGGGATGAATGGCACGATGAAAACCCCGATTGGCCCACCACCCTGCGCCGATTGATCGATGTCTTTGTGTCGCGACATGAGCAGATTCGTTTCCACAAGGGCAAACTCGACGCCGCCTGGTTCGAGGTTCTAGGCGGGCGCTTCTCCCAGATCCAAGATCTTACGCTGGACTTCCGGGCATCCCGTCATCCACAAGTCGCCACTGTGTTCCAGGATCTCTGTCTACTGGAGGATGGGACTCTCAATGAGCCCCTGAAACCAACTGAATGGGCGCGCAAAATCCTGGATGAAGTAATCCGCTCACGGTCATGAAGGAAGAGGATAAAGACATCGATCTGCACAAGCGCTTCAAGCGCAATGTCTACGATCACGCACTGGTGGCCACCTTCACCTTCAGCCCTCGGTTTTTTGAGGAATACATGCTTGAGCGCTTCAAAGCCCTCCAAGGCAAAGGCGGCGTCACCGTATTTTTGGATCGCGGCCAGTATGAGGAAATCATCGAGGCAGCGTCCAGGGGTAACGGCTGGACGCCAAAGCTGGCGAACCGACGCTACCTGCTGCATCCCATCTCGGTTCACGGGGTTTTTCACCCGAAAGTGTTCCTTCTCAGCTCAGCGAATCGCGGTCTTCTGGTCGTAGGTAGCGCGAACTTTTCGCAGGATGGACTCGGCGGCAATGCCGAGTTGGTCTCGGTCTTTGAGTTTGAGGCGGGGAAAAAGGAGGAAGCCCTTCCGCTTTTCCAATCCGCCTTCCGCTTCTTCGAGGAGCTCTCCGGCCGCTGGCCGGGTAAGGAGGTGGCATCGAATGTCGATGAAGTCCGCAGGGATGCGCCGTGGCTTACCGAGACACCCGATTCTCCTGTCTCTGATTCGTTGCCCACCCTCCTGCACAACCTGGATCATGCGCTATGGCCACAGATCGTCGATGGCCTCGGCTCTGTCGATGAAATCAGTTTGGTCTCCAGGTTCTTCGACAGCTCGCCCGCCATACTTGATTCAATCTGCAGGGGTCTGGGCACTCCGAAATTCAAAATCCACACCCAACCAAAGCGAGGCACCCTCACACCGGATTGGCTAAGCCACCCTTTTGCCCGGGACGAGAGGCTCAGCATTCGCCTCTGCCAATACGGTGACGGCGAACACTACCAACCACTCCACGCTAAAGGCTATGCGCTCACCAAAGGCAGCAAGACCACTCTGGCGATCGGTAGCGCGAACTTCAGCACGTCAGCCCTGCTCAGGCCTGCGGCATCGGGCAACGTCGAAGCCATGCTCCTCTATCCGCCGGTGACCAAGAGTTCGCTCGACGCGGACAAACTCTTCGATCCCCTGGGGTCTGCCAAGAAAGTCACCCATCCGGAACAACTCGCGGTTCCAGCGGACGCAGAGTTCGAACCGACACACACCGCGAGTTCGTTCTCAATCCTTCTCGAAGAGGCAAGGTTGGAAGAAAGCGTGCTAATCCTTTCAACGAAGGCGCAGGAACCGGGACTTTCCTGCCGCCTCTCACAGGCGAATGTGGCGTCCACGGTGCTCCCCGTGGGTGCAATTCGCCAGTTTGACACCCGACTCGAACCTCCAGCAAAGTGGATCCGAAGAATGTCCGAATCTCCTACGGTCGCCCAGCTTGTGCGCTACAAGGGAGATTCCTGGGAGGCCGTCAGCAATCCAGTCTTGGTTGCCGCCATCTTCGACCCCGAAACAGGCAAGGGAGCCCGCCAGAGTCGGCGACTCCGGGAGGCTGTGGAAAGTCCGCAACGCTTCATGGGTGTACTTCGCGAACTCTGTGAAGGCAATGATGAAGCTGCCCTGAAGAGCTTTCTGGCCAACTGCAACATTCCCATTGATCTGAATCTACGCACCATCAGACCGGGCAAGCATAGAACTGCATCCACAGATGGCCCTCCAACTGGGTTTGGTGATCTGGGCGGACGCAATCTCCGACACTTCGAACAGCTTCACGACGCAGCCATAGCTTTTGCCCGTCGCCACCGCACTCGCCTCTCACGGCATGTTGAGAACGGCACTGCCCGCAGCATCCCGAACTTTCTCCACATTCTTGAAACCTTGATCTTGCTTCTGTTCAGTCAGATCGAGCGAGCCAAAGAAGGTTTGACTGCCGAGGCTCGGACAACGCTCAGCGCGGACGAATGGAAGGAGTTTCGTGAGCACCTGTCTGAATACTATCAGGAAATCGAGAAGCTCCTCGAACTGACCGTTAAGGATTACTTGCCAGGCTTACACAAAAACGAGCGAAGAATAACTGTCCATGAGGCTTTCGGAGACGCTCCCGAAACCCTGCTCGGAATCTGCACCAAAGCCATCGCCGCCCGCCAAGAAATCGCAAAGGCGCTGGACACCAGCGTTTACGTTCAGGTCGACAACTACACCACCCAGAAGGCTCGCTTTTTCCACACCCTCCTCAGTGATGAGAAATGGAAACGCTATTTCTTCACCCTCAAGGATCTGGCCGAGGAATTGAGAAAAGGTGTCGCAGCATGACCTGCGCCGCCTGACGACTTAGGCAATCTGAATACTTTCAGTGTCATAATAATCTGACCAAGGCACCTGCCTGACCTCATCCAACCTCAAGAAGCCCGCCCGGCCTGTGCCGTGGCGGGCTTTTCGTTTCAACAACCAACTAACCAACATCCCAAATGATTCCACATCTCCACAGACACATCCCCCATCCCTGCCAGCCCATGCTGCGCACCCATCGCCGTTTCCCAAATCGGAAATGGTTTCTGATCCCGCTCGCGGGGTTCGCCTTGGTGCTCGCGCTTGCATCCTGCTCGGAGCCTGCGCCCAAGCCGCCTCCGATCCCGGTTACAACAAATACTGAGCCCGTGGGCGAAGGCCTGAAGGTCATCGCATTCGCCATGCTTGGCGCGTCCGTCGTAGTCGTCCTCGGGAAGATGATCCGCTGAACCATGACTCTTCACGGCTTCCTCCTCCAACTTGTCATCATCCTCCTGCTGACCTGGATCATCGGCTCCATCACCGAATCGGGCTGGTGTGGGCTCTACCTCGCGGTCGTGCCCTTCGCCTTTTACGAAATGTTGAGGACTCGCTGATCCGGGGCAGGACAACCCATTCCATCCAATGAATAATCCGAACTTCCTGTTCCTGATCTTCGCATGGATCGCCATTACCGCCCTCTCGTTCTCGGTGCTGTCCAGCTTCTGGCTGCCGATGCTCGTGGGTGCGGTGACGATCATCCTTCTGATCAAATTCGCACGCTGAGCAAACAAGTATCTACGATAAACATCGTAGCAAACACCCGACCAACAAGACCCGCCCCGGCAACGTCCGGAGCGGGTCTTTCCATTCTCCTGAAACAAACAACAACCCCAACAACCAGCCCAACATTATGGCAATCAAACTAATAGCAAACTACTCGAAGCGCTTAGGCCTTCCTGGGTTCAGCAGTCACCAGTTCTCCGTCTCGGTGGAAACTGAGCTGAGTGCTGCCGACGACATCGCCGCCGAGTCCACGCGTCTCTATCACCTCCTCCAGTCCAACGTGGACGAGCAGATGCTCCGCACGGGATTCGTCCCGCCGACCGACTACGGCATGGATCCGCCTGCGGATTCCGCCGCAACGCAACGCGGCGATTCCACACCGTCCAACGTCACCACGGTTGCCAACTGGCAGCGTGGTCCGGCTTGGAAATGTTCCGACAAACAGAAGGATCTGATCCTGAAACTTGTCGACGAGCACCAGCTCGACAAGGATGACGTCGAGGCACTCGCCAACGAGCGCTTCGGAAAAGGCGTCCGCCTGCTCAACAAGGTGGAGGCATCCGGGCTCATCGACGAGCTGCTCGACACGCATGGCTCCGGCCAGCGCCAGGGCAACCGCCGCAACGGCTCGGCCTACCGCCGATCCAACGGGAGGGACGCCGCATGACCGCGACAGCTACCCCACCGGAAGCGCCGTTCACAACCGGGCTGACACCCTGGGCACAGACGTTGCCCGGACACATCAGCCCGTCGGCGGCGAAAGCCTACCTCGGCTGCTCGCTCAAGTTCTACTACGAGCGGGTGGCCTGCATCCGCAAGGCGACCCCTGTCGCCCTACACCTCGGCAAGGCGGTGCATGCCGCCCTGCAGTCGTTCCACCTCGCCCGCTGGCGGGGTGGCGACGATTCACCTGAGACCGTCGCCGCTGCCTACGAGCTGGCCTTCCAGCAACTCGAACGCGACGAAGGGCCGGTGAACTACAAGGACACGTCCGAGCGGGAGAAAGCCCGTCAGGACGGCCTGCGCGTGGTTGCCGCCTACCTCGACTCCCCGGAGGCGATGAAGGAGAAGCCGCGTGCGGTGGAAGTCCTGCTCAAGGAGGACATCCCTGGCCTGTCCGTCCCCCTCACCGGGGCAATGGATCTGGTCGAGGGCGACTTCACGGCAGTGGATTTCAAGTCCGCCGCCGCGAAGCCCGACCCGGCCAACGCGGCCTTCGATCATGAGATCCAACTTGTCAGCTACCAGCTGCTGATGGAGGCCGCCACCGGCGAAACCCCTCCATCCCTCGATCTGGTTTTCCTAGTGAAGACCAAGACCCCGCAGGTCATCCGGGTGAAATCCAGACCCGCCGATGAGCACCGAAAGCGCCGGGTCATAGCCTTGCTGGAGACTGCCGTCCAAGGCATCTCCGAAGACAGGTTCCACCCGCAGCCAGGCATGCACTGCTCGTGGTGCCAGTTCCGCAACGAGTGCGCCCAGTGGCTACCCGGCATGGACTGGCATGCGAAGAAAGCAGCGTAGCCTGAAACCAGCGCTCGCCGGATCCGCGTGATCCGGCGGGTAGCTGGTTTTTATAGGTGTCCAATGCTTTCTTGGCAAAGATGCAAAGAACGCTACGCTCGCTATTAAATGAGGGCTGACCAAATCATGAAGATACTCCCCGTCGCACCTGTCCTACTCTGTGCAATCATCTCTTTCCCGCTGTTTCCAACGGGCGCATTAGCTGCCGGAACGACACCTTCATGGCAGGAGATCGGGCCACTGAACATGCCCAGCTTTGAACCGAGCCAAGGGCGGGTCAATGCGGTTGCCTTTGACCCGGGCAACGCCAATCGCTTTTTCGTTGGAGCGGCCACCGGTGGCGTATGGCGCACCACCGATGGAGGGGCGAACTATACGCCAGTCAGTGATAACCTACCCAATCCAGGAGTGAGTTCCCTTGTGGTGGACTACTCAAATGCCAATAGAATCTATCTCGCCACTGGCGACGCGGACGGTTCCGCTGTTTATAGCATTGGTGTGTGGAAATCGGACGACGGCGGCGGCACATGGGTTGCGACTGGGCTCACCTTTCCCGCCACGGGATTTACCAGAATTTATAAACTCATCCAACATCCGACAGCCCCGAATACTCTCTTTGCGGCAACCAGCGCCGGCCTCTATACGACCGCCAATGGCGGCACCACCTGGACCAATTCGCTAAGCGCTTACAAGCTCTATGACCTCGAATTTAAGCCGGGAACTCCGAGCGTGTTCTACGCCTGTGGCTCCGACGCCGGGGGCGGGAGGTTTCTCCGCTCTACGGACACGGGAGCCACCTGGAGTGTCATCGCCACTGGTCTGCCTGCCTCAACGGGTGTGGGGCGTTGCGCGATCGCACCTACGTCAGCAGCCCCCGGCACCATTTATTTCCTGAGTTCCGGGACTTCAAGCTATTATGGCCTATGGCGCTCGCAGGATTCCGGACTTTCCTTCTCTCAGATGTCAGGCAGCGGTGCTTCCAATGTGTTTTCCGGAGTGTCTTCATACAAATGCACCCTCACTGTCGCGCCCGATGCCGCCGATGAGGTGTATGTGGCGGGTACGACTCCTTTCAAGTCTGAGGATGGTGGTTCGACTTGGACTGAAATCCGCAATGATGCCGCTTTTGCGATGGTCTGCCATGTTGATTTTCATGCTATGGAATGGCGGGGCGCTGATCTCTATGTCGGTACGGATGGAGGGCTGCACAGAACTGCCAATCGAGGGATCAACTGGACCGATCTGAGCGCCCGGCTAGGCATTGCACAAATCTATGCTTTCGGTCAGACCGAAGCCACCGCAGCTCTCGTCTACACGGGACAGCAAGATGATGGGCTCAACCGCTGGAACGGTTCATCATGGGCGCATGTGCAGGTTGGCGACTGGGGGCGGAGTGTCATACATCCGTTTCAGGCGTCGATTGGATACGCCTTCGTTCAGTCCAGCCTGAGAAAGACCACCGATGGATGGAGTTCCAGTCAGGCCCTTACGATCACCTCGACTGAGTCCGGACCATTTGTGAATACCTCACTCGTCATGGATCCGCTTGTGCCTGAGACGCTCTATGCTGGCTTGCAGAATGTCTGGAAAACCACCGACGAAGGGGTCACCTGGAGCAAGGTCTCCACCTTCGGATCAGGTACGGTGTCCTCTCTTGCCGTGGCGTCTTCCAACCCGAAATATATTTACGCCAGCACCAGCACGGGTGACCTATGGGTCACACAAAACGGAGGTGTTAGCTGGACGAATACGCGTGCCCACGGACTCCCCTCCTCGGGAGGGCGTGCACTCAGACAAATCGCCATCAGCCCGGTTGACCCAAGCACAGCATACCTCTCAACCGACGGCTATGGCACAGGGCCGCGCATCTACCGCACCACCAGCGCTGGGGGAACCTGGTCTGATTATTCCGGCTCCCTGCCCGCAGTTCCCGTGCGCAGTGTCGCAGCAGCGGATGGTAACAAAGCAGGGGTCTATGCCGGCACCAGCCTCGGCGTCTATTACCGGAGTTCGTTACTTTCAGATTGGATTCCCTTCAACACAGGGATGCCAAACACCTTCATCTCCGATCTACAAATTCACAGGGGCTCCCAAAAACTACGAGCCGGGACGTATGGTCGCGGTCTTTGGGAGTCGTCGATAGTCGAAGTCCCGCCCATAGTCACAACGGGGAACGTGATGTCTTTCATTGCTGCCGCATCAGAGAACTGCGATAGCTTGGCGAGCGTGACGGCAAGCGTTTCTGACGGATACAGCGTGGTGGACACGACGATCTTCGACAGTGCAACTGCCTCCTTCCATCTCGCCCATGCTTCCTACGCCCCGCAGTCGATTGCGTTGAATGCCGAGTATGTGCCGACTGCCACCTCCAACCTGCAGTTTCGCAGCCGCCTCGGGTTGGCGACCCCAACCCAGATAATTCATGTTCAGGCATCGACTGATGGCGGCGTCTCATGGACGGACATTTATACGCAAAGCGGCAGCGGGACATCGGGTGAGAGTTCATTCAATACGCGAAACGTATCGCTGGCGGCCTATGAAGGATCGGTCATCAGGTTGCGTTTCACATACAGCGTATCCGGCAGCTACTATCCCCAAACCAGCAACGGGATCGGCTGGCATTTTGACTCTGTCAGTTTCACCGATACCTCTCAGATCACCGCAACCAACCCTTCTGCCACTGTCGTGAACGGTTCCGTCAATCCGAACGGAATGGCATCGACAGCATGGTTTGAATTTGGCACCACAAGATCTTATGACACACGGAGTGCCATACGGAATATAGGGAGTGCCGCCTCTGCCGCTCCGATCACGGAAACATTAACCGGTTTACTTCCTGACACGACCTACCATTACCGCGTTGTATCCGTTAATCCAGATGGCACCAGCCAAGGGCAGGACCGGACATTCGTCACGGGTGGCGCAACAGCCTTTTATGTGTGGGCAAGCGCTAATGGGGTATCTAACGATCCAAATGCAATCGGTGCCAATGGCATCAAGAACCTCCTCAACTTCGCTTTCGGAGTGGATCCGGTGAATGGCGATGGCGGCGGCCTGGAATACACCGGCACCTTTGCCGGAGGCGGGACGATCAAGGCTACCGGTCAACCTATAACGCTCTATGCGGGAGCCGACTTCCGCACCATCTTTGTCCGGCGCAAAGACTACAATGTGGCCGGACTGACTTACACCGTGCAGTTCAGCGCAAATTTGAGCATGTGGGAGGATGGTGGCGTGCCAACCGTGCTTGCAGATAACGGCATCTATGAAATCGTAAGCATTGGGTATCCGCCGCTCGTCGACGGTCTGCCACCCCACTTTTTCCGACTCAAGGTTAGCGTTACGCCGTGAGAAGGAGGGCTTGAATTTCTTTTGTAGCAAATACGTATCACCGCACACTTTGGCAATCCCAGCTGGGATCTGAGTGAGACTCTGCCGAGGGAACAAGGGGGATGACCTCGTGTCGGCGAATGGCGTCGGTGTCGGTCATGGGCAGAAATGATTTGGGTGGGGGTCGTGCTGCGGCAAGCCGGGTGCGAACAATGAGAGAAGCAGGACAGTGGTGCCTGCTTCCAGGTTCGCCAACGGAATTACGTCCCGCTCCGCGTCATAATGAATTGAAAGGAACCGTGGGTTTCTTCCCTCAACACCAACCCCAATACTGACACTATGAATCCAACACCACACACCAACCAAACCCTCCTCGAAGGCATCTGCCGACGCGGAGTCCTTGTCGCAACATCCGTCCGTTACTGGCGGGGTTGCAAGCGGCTCAATCCCGAAGACCTCGGCCTTGATCCCGCGCACGTTTCCGACCGGCTCATCCAGCTCGGTCACAAACGCCTGATCCCCCGTGATGCGCTCTCGGCCTTCGCCCTGATCGAGTCCCGGACAAACGCCTCCGTGGAGTCTTCGAGCTTTCCCTTCCTGGGAGGCATCGGACGCTTCGTGCCGAACCCCCGGCTCGGCGACCTCACCGACAAGCTCAACCAGCTCCGTGAGGAGTTCCGCGAGGCCACGCTCGACTTCGTCGCAGGTTACGCACCCCTGCGTGATGCCGCGATGGAGGAGTGGCGCGAAGCCGCCCAGCACCTCAACGGAAGTGCAGAGCGCCTGATCGCAACCATCGAGCAGTCGTTCCCGCCCGCCGGGGAGATCGCCAAGCGCTTCGCCTTCGAGACACGCTTGTTCCAGATTGCCGCCCCCGACCACATCCGCCTGGAAGTGGCCGACGGCATGGAGCGGCTTGAAGTCGCCGACGACCGCCGCCGCATTGCGGAGGAGGCATCGCGCCGCCTTCAGTCCGACCTCGACGGCTTCATCCGCGAGAGCGTCGCCTCGATGCGTGAGGAAACCGCCCGGCTCGCCGGAGAGGTTCTCGCCACCATCGACGGATCGGAGAACGGAGTCCACCAGCGCACGCTGAACAGGCTCACCACGTTCATCGACAGCTTCCGTTCGTTGAACTTCGCCGGAGACCAGCAGCTGGAGCAAACGCTCGAACGCTTCCGCCGCGACCTGCTCACCCGCAGCGCGGAGGACTACCGCAACGACAGTGCGGCGATGGGCAGCCTCACCCAAGGGCTCGCCCGCCTCCGCGAAAACGCCGTCCAGCTCGCCCGCAGCGACGCCCGCGAACTCGTCTCCCGCTTCGGACAGATGGGATCGCGCAGGCTCGCAGCGGTGAGCTGAGACTGGCACCACTACTGGCAGCCCGGTGGAAGTTTGATCTTCCGCCGGGTTGCCTCTACTTTCGATCCAACCCCAACATGGAGACCACACCCCATGCCCTACATCCGCAAAACATCCCGCAAACCCGGACGCCACTTCGTCACCCTGGACCGCCTCACAGAGGCCAACTGGCAGGTGACCGTGGAAATGGACAAGCTCGGTCTCTGGTGCGACGAACTCTATGAGATCGACGTATGGCTCGTGCCCGTTTCCTTCTGCTGCTACGGCTGGTTCCAACCGGAGGGCGACATCTACATCCCGGCTGTGACCGGAGCCAACCTATCCGATTTCATCACCAGCCATCACACACGCCTTACCGACGTCCTGCGCCACGAGTGGTCGCATGCGCTGGCCGACCGCCGGCCGGAGCTGGTCGATAGCAAACGCTTCGTCCGCACTTTCGGCGGCGACTACGATTCGCGCCACCCCGTCCGGGATCACGACCCGGATCACCACCTGACGCCCTATGCCGCCACAAGCCCTTGCGAGGACTTTGCGGAAACCTTCCACTACTACATCCGGCACAAGGGAAGGCTGCCGCTGCGCCTCGCCAACAAGACTAAGATCGCCCGCAAGTGGGAGTTCATCGAGTGGATGGCGGGTAGGATTTCTAAAGCAATCTGATACTGTTCGCCCCGGCCGACAGGATCGCCCAAACTCCACATCATGAAATGCCTCACTTGGAACCTCGAATGGACGAACCCGGCCAGCCGCCGGGCAAGTTTGATCAATGAACTCATCTCCGGGATCGATCCGGACGTCATCTGCTACACGGAGGTCAACAAGGACATGGTGCCAGCAGGGCACATCATCGAGGCCGATGCCGATTATGGCTATCCAATGAAACCTGGTCGCAGAAAGGTTCTGCTCTGGAGCAAGTATCCCTGGACGCAACCCGATGCCTACGGGGATGACGAGTTGCCGAGCGGAAGGTTTGCCATGGGCGTGTGTAGAGGGATCCGCTTCGTCGGAGTCTGCATTCCTTGGCGTGATGCCCATGTGAAGACAGGGCGGCGCGACCGTGCCCCTTGGGAGGATCACATTTCCTATTGCGCAGGCCTCGGGCGCATCCTCCGGCAGCATGCCGCCGATGCGGAGCCGCTCTGCGTTTTGGGGGACTACAACCAACGAATCCCCAGGGTCAGCCAGCCGATAAATGTCGCCCAGGCTCTTGCCGAGGAGATTCCGGATGATTTTCGGATAGCTACAGCCGGTGCAACCGACCTCGAAGGCCTGAACCTCATCGACCACATCACCGTATCAGCGGGACTTGAAATCTCGGTCACCGGATTTCTGCCGAGAACCTCCGAAGACGGAACCCACCTTTCCGACCATTCGGGAGTCGTGGCAGAACTCCAAGCCCTCGACTGAGCCATCGTCCAGCGGATCAAATCCGCGAGCCTCTACGGCCTCATTTCCGAGCCCGCCCGGTCACCAACCCGGCGGGCTTTTTCGTGCCGTAGTTGCGGCATCTCCATTTCCCCAGCCAGCCCACTACACCTCCCGTCACATTACTCCGCCCCAACCAGCCTGAATTTTAAACCACCACCAATCCCACCACCAATCCCACCACCTCCAACGAAACCACCCGACCCAACCCCACTGCCAAAACACAACGACTCATCCGCACGAAGGGCGGCTCCATACCGGGGCCGCCCTTTGTGCGTTTCCAGCAAAACAACAACCAACCAAATACGAACAACCACATGTCACACTTCACCACCATCCAGACCCAGATCCGGGATCTTGAAGCCTTGCGCGACGCATCCGTCGAACTCGGCCTCCAGCTCCTGGCTGATACCCAGTGCCGGGGCTACGCCGGCATTACCCGTCCCGCACCGCACGTCATCAAGCTCAAGGGCCCGTATGACATCGCTGTCGAGCCGGACAAGGAGAACCCCGGCTGCTACGGCCTCACCACCGACTGGTGGGATGGGCACGTCGCCAAGGAAGTCGGCACCGGCTACAGCCGCCTGCTGCAATCCTACGGCGTCCACAAGACCATGCGCGAGGCCGCCACACGCGGGCTGCGCCACACCCGCAGGATCGAGGCCGACGGCACCGTCCTGCTCACCCTGGAAGGAGGTTCGCTATGAGCCGCAAGATCCTTGTCCGTGTTTCCCCAGCCGGGGAGATCAGCGTCGAGGCCGAGGGCTTCCAGGGAAAAGGCTGCGAGGCCGCCACCAAGGCGATCGAGGACGCACTCGGGAAACCCCAGGCGCGCACCCGCAAGCCGCAGTTCTGGCGACCCCAGTTCCTCCGCAACGAACAACAGCTAGGAGGCGAGGGATGAAATCCACCCTCCGCTTCAACCCCGGCGGTCACATCGACTGCCTCTACACCGAAGCGATCGATCTCCGTGCGCTCGGGCGACTTCATGTCGTCCGGGCCACGGACATCCGTTTCTGTGAAAAGACCCAACTGTGGAAAGTCCGCTGTGCCTCGTCCGGCCAGCTCCTCCACAGCGATCCCTCCCGCGAGGCATGCCTCGTCTGGGAACATGAAAACCTCGGCCCACCCAATCCGGAACCACCGAGACCCACCGGCACACTGCCAAACCTCAGACCGGTCACAGGCCGGCTCTGACAACCAAGAACCAATCCAAACTTATGAACCTCACCACCTACCTCCGCGCCGGATACCCCGGCCTCGCCATCATCAGTTCCGAGGAAGCTCGTGCCGAAGCGGAAATCGCCAACGCATGCACTTCCCTGAAACGCAAACTCCTCGCCTGGTCCTCCACGGAGGGTCTTGCCGATGTTAAGGAAGGGCGCGTCACCCCGTGCCCCGACCCACTCGATGCCTTCCAGCTTCTGGACGGCGTCTTCGCCTCGGACAAGCCACGCCACGTCGTGCTGCTCCGGGATCTCCAACTCCACCTCGACCAGAGCGACCCCATGCTCGTGCGCCGCATCAAGGACGCACTGCGCATCGCCAAGGCCAACGGCCACACCATCGTCCTGCTCGGCTGCCGTTTGAAACTGCCCGCCGAACTCGAACACGAGATCACCCACGTTGATTTCGACCTGCCCGACCCGGCGGGGCTTCACACCGTGCTCGATGGCATCATCAAGTCGGCGAAGCTAAAGAATGTCCACGAGGTGATGCGGGAGGCAGCCGTCCAGGCAGCCCTCGGCCTCACCACCACGGAAGCGGAGAACGCGTTCGCCCTGTCGGTCATAGAGACCAATGGGATCGACCACCGCATCATCTCCCGTGAAAAGGCGAACACGCTGAAACGAAACGGCCTCGTCGAGGTCGTCGGGAACGCCACCTCCCTGGAGGACATCGGCGGACTCGGCCTGCTCAAGGAATGGCTGCAACGCCGCTCCGGTGCATTCAGCGAATCCGCGAAAGCCTACGGGCTGCCCGCACCGAAAGGATTACTCATCGTCGGCATCCCCGGCACCGGGAAATCGCTCACCGCGAAAGCCACCGCCGGAGCATTCGGCCTGCCGTTGCTGCGCCTCGACATGGGGCGTGTGTTCGGTGGCATCGTCGGCCAGTCGGAAGCCAACCTCCGCTCCGTCATCCAGACCGCCGAGGCCATCGCCCCGTGCGTGCTGTGGATCGATGAAATAGAAAAAGGCTTCTCCGGAAGCTCTTCGAGCGGCAGCACCGATGGCGGCACCTCCTCCCGTGTCTTCGGCTCGTTTTTGAGTTGGATGCAGGAGAAGACCAAGGCGGTGTTCGTCGTGGCGACGGCGAATGATGTTTCCAAGCTCCCGCCCGAGTTCCTGCGCAAGGGAAGGTTCGACGAAATGTTCTTCGTAGATTTACCCGACGCCTTCGAGCGTGCGCAGATCTGGGACATCGTCATCGCCCGGCACAAGCGCAAGCCAACCGACTTCGACACCGTCGTCCTCGCCCGCGCCTGCGAGCAGTTCACCGGGGCGGAGATCGAGGCCGTGTTCATCGACGCCATGCACGAGGCCTATGCCGAAGGCGAGGAACCCAAGCCCAAGCACATCCTCGAAGCCATCAACGGCACCGTCCCCCTGGCGCAGCTCATGGACGGCAAGATCGCCGCGTTGAGACATTGGGCGAAAGGCCGTGCCCGTGAGGCAGCGAGCCGGAGCAACACCACGTCGTCGGCATCCTACCGCCCCAACAGACGGATGTCCGGGATGAACTGACCCGCGCCGTAGCTGTGGCATCCTGCCGCATGCCCCATAATATCCCTGCCAGGGAGAGTTCCATCCTCTCTCTGGCAGCATGCCTTTCCCTCTCAAAACTCCCGCACCCAACCCTTCCTAACTCCCCGCCACCCATCCCTCAAGAGCGCTCGGCAGCGCGGCTTACAAAGCCGTGATCCTCACCTCCCACCTCACTCGATACCTCCAGCGGTAGTCTGAACACAAGCGCCGTTGAACGAAACAGCTGGGGTGCACCCGAAAGGCCGCCCCAAGTCGCTTGTGCGGGGAAAGAAAAACGGTAAAAGAGCAAAAGGTTAAAGGGTAAAACGACGCCTTCTGGTCAGCAACGCGCTAGCTGACAATACCGTCAAAAGTAATGCCGACGGCTCGGGGACACTGGCGACGCGGAACCCCACGTAGTCGAGCTCGTTCGGGGGCGTGTTGACGTTGCTTTTGGACGCGGGCAGGGAGTCGGAGTTGTTGGCCCACGAACCGCCCCGCATCCCGCGCGTCGAACCAAAGACCACCGCATCGTTCCATTCAAACACGTTCCCCGCTTGGTCGTTCGTTCCATACGCGCTCTCCGAATTCGGGCCATACGCACCGACATCCGTCAGATAGTTCTGGCTGCTGCTGTAGCTACCGCTCTGCGTCACCGCAAAATCCGTGCTATCGAAGTAATTCGCCGCGCCTGCCGCGCCGACGGTGTTGCTGTTGATCGTATTGCTCTGCGTAGCCTGCGCCCAGTAGCCGCCCACTCCGGGACCGCCCTTGTTCGGATCATAATACGCCGCCTTATACCACTCGTTTTCCGAAGGGAGCCACACCGTGGCTCCCACGTTCTTCGAGGACCCCACGCCGCTGGTCGCGCCGTTGAGCGTGTAGGCTCCGTCTTCCGTGGTGGATGCGTTCTGCGCTCCCGTCGTCTGGCCGTTGTGCAGCCAGTTGGTGAAACGCGCCGCATCGAACCAGCTCACGTAGGTGATGGGGCGGTTCCCGCTGCCGAGCACGGTGTAGGAATAATCTCCCGATGTGCCGATGCGCTGGATGCCCGAAATGTTCGCGTTCGTCTGCATGGAAGTGTTGTAAAGCGCGTAGGTGTCCGTTTTGGCCACGGCGTTGAGGAACGCGGCATACTGCGAGATGGTCGTCTCGTTCTTCGAAATCTTGTATTCATAGCCAACCGCGCCGTAAAGACCGCCGGTCGCCGCGTCGTTCGCGTTGTTGATGTCACCGACGGTGACGTAGTCTATGCTGACAACGGCGAAGGCCGGAGTTCCAAGGGCGATGCCAGCCAGAACGGCGAGCCTGCGGGAGGGAATAATAGGGAGTTTCATAAAGAAGGGCTACAAGTGACCCTCTAGAAAACAGAAAACGTGCCGGATCACAAGAGATTTAGAGGGGCGTTTTTGAGGCTGAAGGCCTGCCCACCGAAGACGGCACGATGCCCAATTTCCCCTGCATGACAGACCCGCCCCGCACGACGTGCACAAGCGCGGCGCGGGTCACGACAAGGCCGCCACGGACTCCCTGGAGAAGGGAACCCGTGGCGGCCATTTCTTTTCCAACCCCTCTCACCACGAGAACCAAACCAACAACCAACCCCAATCCATACCAAAAAATGAACATCAGCATCACCAGCACGTCCCTCCATTTCCGCGAGGGCAACTCAGACAAGGAATACCACGTCGCCGTCGAGCCGGAGGGCGAGGGCTACATCGTCACCTACGCCTATGGCCGCAGGGGCTCAACCCTCACCACCGGTAGGAAGACCCAGCACATCGTCACGCTCACCGAAGCGAACAAAATCCACGACCAGCTCGTCCGCCAGAAGACCGCGAAAGGCTACCGCCCCGCCGGGGAGTCCCGCCAGCCCGACCGCACCAGCACAACCGACGGACAGGACAGCGGCATCCGCTGCCAGCTCCTCAACCCTGTTGACGAATCCGAACTCGACCGGCTCCTCGGCAGCGATGCCATCTGCCTCCAGGAAAAGTTCGACGGACGCCGCCTCATGGTTCGCAAACGCGGGGAC
Source organism: Akkermansiaceae bacterium (assembly GCA_017798145.1). NCBI lineage: Bacteria > Pseudomonadati > Verrucomicrobiota > Verrucomicrobiia > Verrucomicrobiales > Akkermansiaceae > Akkermansiaceae bacterium. The sequence continues at coordinate 537,951 of CP059069.1, forward strand.
GAGATCACCGGTATCAACCGCCGTGGACTCATCATCCCCATCCCGGAACCCATCCGCCACGCCTTGAAAGAACTCCCCGTGGATGTCCTCATCGACGGCGAGGCGGTCGGCGACACCCTCCACGCCTTCGACCTCCTTGAGGTGAAAGGCCACGACATCCGGGGCAACGCCTACCTGTCACGCTTCGCCGGGCTGCTCACCCTCCTCGATCCCGAACACAAGCACCTCCGCCCCGTGAACACCCACATGGAGGCTGAGGAGAAACGCGCCATGTTCGAGACCTTCCGCCGATGCGGCAGCGAGGGGGTCGTCTTTAAGGAGATCGACGCACCGTTCAGCCCCGGCCGCCCGAACTCCGGTGGTAGACACCTGAAGTTTAAGTTCGTCGAGAGCGCCTCGTTCATCGTCACCGGGCACAACGCCAAGCGCAGCGTCACCCTCGGCCTGCTCGCGGAGGACGGCGGAGGCATCGTCCCCGCAGGCAAGGTCACCATCCCACCGAACCACCGGATCCCGGCAGTCGGTGCCGTCGCGGATTGTCGCTTCCTCTACGCCTTCCGGGAAAGCGGCAGCATCTACCAGCCTGTCTATCTTGGCGAACGGGAGGACATCCCCGCCGAGGACTGCACCACCGCTCAGCTGAAATACAAAGCCGAGCCAATGCAGGTAGCCGCCTGATCCCAAACCTTCCGGCAAGGACCCACGAGGCAAGCCCGAGTCGCACGACATCATGTAGCGCGACCGGGGTAACACCGGCCGCCATGGAGAATCCTGATGAAGGAAATGCTCCATGGCGGCTTCTTTTTAGACCCGAGGTAGGCATGTGCCCTGCTTCTCGTATCAGTTCCATGAGGCGCTCACTACCAAAGGCGGCCCGGAAAGTAAGATTCTCGTCCGGTTATAATTATGGCAAGAATCTCCAGCTTTGCTCAATGAATGATTGTGAATTGCGTGGTGCGCGGAAGTTTGCAAGCATTCCTCCCGATGTCCGATGACGAGTATTACTCCCCTACGCCTTCTTCGTCGAAAGGCCTTTTTCCGACGACACGGTGGACCATCGTCCGGAATCTTTCGGATGGCGAACGGCGGATCAGATTTCCCGCTTGGGATGAGTTTGTCACCTCCTACCGCAAGCCGCTGGAATACTGGCTAGTCGCCCGCTGCCGGGATCCTCACTTGTCGGAGGAATTGGTGCAGTCATTCCTGGCCAAGATGTCGAGCCATGAGCACGCTCTGAACTCGCTGGATCCATCCAAAGGGAGGCTCCGTTCCTGGTTGCTGGTCTGCCTCAAGCGCCATTGGCTGGATAACCTGCCGAAGTCTTTCGACGAACTGCCTGATGGATATGCGGATGCCGATGTGAAACCGGATGAGGACTTCGACGGTGTGTGGGCAAGGAGCGTCGCGCAACGTGTCGTCCGGCAACTTCGGTCCGAGTATGCATCGCGTAAAAGAGTCGATCTTTTCGACGCACTGCTCGGCGTGATCGACGGGGCGGCGATTGAGGAACGCACCGCCCTCCATGTGCGTTTCGGAATGACGGCGAACACCTTCGACCAAGCCCTGGCACGCCTTCGCGAGCGCCTCGCGCTGCGCCTGAGGGAGGAAGTCGCCGCCACATTGGTTGACGGACAGGATAGCGATGTGGATGACGAACTTCGTCACCTGATCCTCGTCCTCGGCCGCAACGGAGGCTTTGCACCGGAGTCTGCTGGCGCGGAAACATGAATAATCCCTGTCAGGTTTCTGCCGATTGAGCGTTCTTACCAGACAGGTCGCAACTATGACCGGAGAACCCATACCAGAACTTTCAGAACAAACCCTCGCAGGATTCTTCCGCGAAGCTTTGCGTGCTGGTAACCGGGCACCTCGCCCCACGCCACCGGAATGGCTGCAGGACGACGACTTCCCCTACGTGGTCGGTCGTTTCGTCGGACGCGGCGGATCGGGTATGGTGTGGAAGGCCGAGGGGCGCGGGGGCGGCGGGACGGTCGCCCTGAAGCTGGTTTCTTTCCGTGGTGATCGCCGGATCAGGCTGCGCTGGGAGAACGAATGCGATGCGCTGTCCCGTGTTGACCATCCGAACCTCGTGAAACTCATCGACTTCGGCCTGGCTCCCGATCTCGATGCCGGTTGGGTGACGCTGGAGTGGATCGAGGGCTCGGATCTCGCTACCGTGCTCGGGGATAGAGGAAGCCTTCCCGTCGCGGAGGCAGTGGAATTTACCAAGCAGATCGTTGCGGCGCTTTCGGCACTCCATGGCGCGGGGCTATTGCACCGCGATATCAAGCCGGGGAACATCCTTTTTGAAGAATCCTCCAAACGCTGGGTTTTGGCGGATTTTGGCCTCGCTTATGACCTCGGTCAGGACGCCGAGGCAAGGGTCACCCGGACACTGGAAACGCCAGCCACACCCGGCTATGCCGCCCCCGAGAGGGATCAGCCAGGCGGACATTCCGATACCAGAGGCGATCAGTATTCGCTAGCCTTCACCATTTGGGAAATGCTCGCTGGCAGCCGCCCGGCGGGTTCGTTCCCCATGCTGCACACCCTATGCCGCTGTCCGGTGGGAGTGGATCATGTGCTCCGGAAAGCACTCTCAACCCATCCCAAAGATCGCTACAGTGATCTGCGTGGATTCGAGCGGGCATTCCTGAGAGCCGTCCGCCGTCCACCTTGGATCAGACCGCTCCTTTTGGTCATCTCCTTGGCCGCTATAACGGCGATCCTGTATCTCGGACTTAGGCCCGAACCTTTCCCAAGGGAATTTCACAGCGGACCTCTCACCGTCACCGAAGGACGGGAGCACTACATGGAGATCGATCTGACTCTGGAGGAAAGCGGCGAATTTCTCGCCGTCGTCCACACAAGGAGCGGGGATCCGTTCTTCGGCTTCACCGGAAAAGCTCGCCTTATCTGGCGGGATGGTGATGGGAATGTCCTCAAAACGCAGGACAGCAATCCGCTTGGTGTGAACGGCCGGTTCATCCCCGGCACACCCCATGAGCGCATTGATTATTGGAGCGACAGCCTCCCGCCGGAAATGGCTACCAAAGTCGAACGCGTCGATTTCCGCGCCAACCCCGGCGGAATCAGCAAGGAAGCCCGGGACAAGGCGAACATCGAAGGAGCCAAAAAGGATCTGCAAAAGGCGAAGGAAGGCTTGGGGAAAGCATGGGAGAGTTTGAGGGCTGAGTGAACATCCCAGTATCCCGTTGATTCGAAGTCTCGACGTTTTAGAGACTCTAGATTGCTCCGGAAATTTCAATGCAGAGATATCGAGCAGAATTGGCTCTGCTGAATTTGGATGATCTTTTTTTAGACCTGCTGTCACGTTTTGGAATTTGGGTCGTTTCACCTGATGAAATTCCAAAATGAAAACACAAAAGATATCCATTGAACTGCCAGGGACTCCGAAGTTTGTGCCGCCTCTCATTGGTGGTGATGCCGAATTTAAGGGCCACGGGCCTGACGTTCATGTTTCAGCGCGGCTTCGCGTGCGGAATGGGAATGAGTTGTGGGCGACGATCACGATGCACGCCAAGGAAACGAAGAAAGACTACACGGAGGTCAGTGGTTCTGCCGACTATCTGATGTGGAAACAGGAGGGCGGAGCGATTCTCCGCATCGTCTCCGATTCGTTCTCCGAGTGCCGGTATAGAGACACGGATCATGACGATGATGTTCTTGTAATGGGTGCGGGTGAGCTAGTCAGGGAGTTCCGTTGCGTCGGAGACACGAAGGGCAAGGAAGCAGGCTCCAGAACGGGCGTGACCGTGACATTCAATCCAGTGGTGATCGATGTCGTATCGCCGGAGTGATTTTTTAAACCACATGGAATTATGAGTAAGGATACGAGTAATCTAGCACAGGGCTACAATAACTTCGAGCACCATGAGATTGCGGAAAAAGCTTGGGCATTGGTGGTTAAGCGGGTGAGGTTCTTCTTGCTTCCCTCCGCGTTGATTCTTGCCTTTGCCGGATGGGGCACGTGGTCACTTCGGCAATCGACCGAGTCGATCAAGGGGATTGAGACTAACATCAAGAGCATCGAGGAAAACATTAAGAGTGCTGAAGAAGCGACAAGTGCTCAAGTCGTGCGAGTTAAGAAGCTGGCGGACGAGGCCGAAGCGCAAATGCCGGATGTTGCAGCTTTGAACGACGCCTCGGAAAGGCAGAAGAGTGAGTTTAACAGACTTCTGGACGCTCATAAGTCTTTAAATATGGCCTTGTTACAGCTCGCAGAGGTGTCGAACGATCCAGAGCTTCGAACTAGCCTCGAGGCTGCACAAGAGGCGATGGAGACCCTCCAGAAGGAGGTGAATCTATTTTTCTGCAAGCTCGGGAATGTGCACGAAGGCAAATCTGGCGACCTTTCGTGGACTGAAGAGCTTTTTGCAAGTGAGGGCGGATGGGACGATGTAGGGCCTCCGAAAGAAGGCGATATAATCCGTGCCAATACCGATGTCTATATTCGAGAGGGCTTTCCCGTCCGCCGGGACACGGGATTATATCTACGCCCTGTTAGAGGAGTCATCAAAGAGGGTAGCACCTTGGTCGTCCGATCCGTTAAGCCACATAAAGTCCGTGATGAGACTCATTATTGGATCTCATTTTCGCCCGACTCTCTAACCGAACCAGATCCGGAGACGCACGAATGAACCCCATCATCTACGTACGCGGCTATGCGGGAACCGGGTCGGCGGTGGAGCGGGCGGTGGAGTCGCCCTATTGCGGCTTCAATGACGGCAGCAGTAAGGTCCGGGTCGAGCCGGACGGCTCGCCAGCGCTGCAGCTTTTCGAGAGTCCGCTGGTGCGATTGATGAAAGAACACGGCTACGAGGATTTCTTCGTCCGTGTGATCGGTGATCGGGTTGAGGTGCTGCGTGGGGGATCGAGATCGAAGGTCACGGAGCGGTCGCTCTGGGTTTTCCGATACTACGATGAAGCTTCCTCAGAGGTGGACTCTGGGAACCGGAAGAGAATCGAGGATCTGGCGTCGGATCTTGGAAGGGTGGTCGAGTTTGTGCGTGATGAGACGGGAGCTGCGAAGGCGGATCTGGTAGCGCATTCGATGGGCGGGCTGGTGGCCCGCAGTCTGATCCAGAGGAACTGGACGAAGACGGCGCATCAGAAAATCGGCAAGCTCTTCACCTACGGGACACCCCATGGCGGCATTCATTTCCGTGACGGGCTGGGTTTGTTGGAGCGTGTCCGTGATCTGGTGGGACCCAACGAGGCGGATAGCTTCGGGCCGAAACGGATGCGGGCGTTCCTGCAGCTGCCGGGAGTGCGGGAAGAGGACTTGAATACCCTCGGCGGCGCGAGCTTCCCTGTGGAGCGGTGTTTTTCGTTGATCGGGACGAATCATAAGGATTACGAGCTGGCGATGAGCCGGAAGGCTGTGGGTCCCGGCAGCGATGGCTTGGTGATGTGTAAGCACGCCTACATCCACGGTTCTTCGCGTGCCTACGTGCATCGCGCTCACAGCGGGCCTTACGGCTTGGTAAATTCGGAGGAGGGCTACCAGAACTTGCAGCGCTTTCTCTTCGGCGACACGGCGGTGGCGGTGAGGCTTCGTGGATTGAAGATCGATAAAAAGCGCCTGCTCGCTGGTGACAATCGTCTGAAACTCACTTCGCTGCTGATCGAAGCAAAGGTTTCGATCCGCGGGGTGCCGGTGGTAATGCACCGCCATGAGAAGGAACTCGGCTCTGGCTTACCCGTTTCGGAGAGGGATTTGAACAGGGGCGAGACGATCTTCCGGACTTTCCTGATGAAAGGGATGCGTCCAGCGGACGAGGGCGACGGGATGTCCTGGTTCCGGATCCAGTTTCGCATCGTGCCGGTGATCTTCCGAGATGGCTGGCTATGGAACGACACCGCGTTTGACGGCGAGGCGCTGTATGAGGCGGCCATTCAGATCGGAGCGGGTGATGTGGTGGATGGAAGGCGGAGAGTCGCGTGGAGCTGGGGAAGTTTTTCACGAGGCGGGAGCGAGGAGGCGTGGATCGAAGCGGGCAAGGACGTCCATCGGATCCCTCTGCCGCCGGACGGAGGACCGCTGCTTGGCGGGGAGTTGGAATTTGAGATCGAACCTTGGGTATGAGCAAAACGAAAAATCAAATAGCGCATCAGGCGTTGAAGGGGTCAGTGCTTCACTACCTGCGTCAGCATGGGGTTGGAGCAGTGCAGCGAACTCGCCCGTATCTTGACTGGTGTGAGAGACGTGAGTGTAACGATGTATTTCCATTTCAACGAACATCCGAGGCGCTACCCGGGCGTCAGATTATCGTTGATGGTGCGGATCATCTGGGTCCGATCCTGAACTTCAGTTCACAGGACTACCTCGGATTGGCGAGTGATCCACGAATGGGGGAGGCTGCCGCGCGGGCGGTTCGTGATTTTGGTGTGCACAGCGCGGGTTCCCCGGCTTTCTGTGGCAGCACGCGGATATCGCGGGACCTTGAGGCGATGATTGCCGAGATCGTCGGTGGTGAGGAGGCGATGGTCTATGCCACAGGTTGGGCGGCGGGATATGGGGTGTTGGTCGGAATGATCCGTGAGGACGATGTGTTGCTAATGGACGCTCTGTCTCACAACTGCATTCAGGAAGGGGCGCGAGCCTGTGGTGCGGAAGTGCGGAAGTTTCGACATAACGATCTTGATCAGGTCTCGGAGATGCTTGCGGAGATTCGCGCTGAGCGACCGGATCGCGGTATTTTCGTGGTGGCTGAGAGTCTCTATTCGATGGATAGCGACTCACCTGATCTTGGGGTTCTTCTTGACCTGTGCGAAAAACATCAGGCGATTTCCATTCTCGATGTGGCCCATGATTTCGGGAGTATGGGAAACCATGGACGCGGGCTACTCGACAGTGTGGAAGGGCGCTTGCCGGACGTTGTCCTAGGTTCATTCAGCAAAACCTTTGCAGCGAATGGTGGCTTCGCAGTAGGGAAGAGGGAGGTGATTCACTATCTCCGGTTCTATGCTCCTTCGAGCCTCTTCAGCAACGCCATCTCTCCGATGCAGAGCGGTGTGGCGATGGAGGCTTTCCGGATTGCGTTTTCGGATGAGGGAGAAGAGCTGCGGGAGTTGCTGAATACTCGTGTCAATCTCCTGCGGAACGCGATGAACGAGAAAGGACTGCAGGTCCATGGGGATGCCTCACCGATCTGTCCTGTCTTCGTTGGCGACGAGGGCTTGGCGCGACTGACCTCGAAGCACGTGGCCGAACTAGGCATGGCAGCCAACCTCGTCGAGTTCCCGGCAGTAGCACGCGGCAAGGCAAGGTTCCGTTTCCAAGTGATGGCGAGTCATGAGGAGGGAGATGTGCGGAGGGCTGCGGAAATCATGGCGGAAGCAAAACGAAGAGCGGAGGAGGAACTGAATGGAGCTGAAGCCGACTGAATTATTCCCCAGTGTCCGTCTTGTGAAAAACCAAGAGGACTGGAAGGAAGCTATGATCGTCCGCCAAAAGGGCTATCGACGCTACTTCTCCAAAGTGGAGGAAGTGATCGATTGCTTCGATACGGCCGATCATTCCGCGTTGTTACTCGCGCGATGTCCCGAGGGTAATCCTGTCGGCACGATCCGGGTTCTGGATCGTTCGCGTGGTGAGATCGAACTTGATCGCTTTGTCGATGTGGAGCAAGTGGCTGGTCTCGATGCGGGACGCATGGTTGAGGCGACGCGGCTTTCGGTGCCCGCCGGACCTTGGGCACGGATGACGAAACTACTTCTCTGGAAGGCAGTCATGGAACATGGCCGCCGGGTCGAAGCTCGAAGGCTCGTGGTTTGGGTTCGAAAGGGAGCCGCCCGCGACTACCGCTTTCTATTGTTCGACAAGGTGCCAGGCGAGTTGGGTTTCAAGCATCATACGCTGGGGGGGCACCATCATCAGATCCTGTGGACGGATCTGGCGGACGTTGACGAACGCTTCGAAGCGGCTGGGCATCCTTTGCATGGGTTCATGTTTCGCGAATCTCATTCGGAATATCTACCATGAAATCAGTAAATTGGACTCAATATGCGCAGGTGTATGATCTCATGACGGAGGTCAATCCCGCCTATCAGGAACTCCTTGGTGAGTTCGAAACGTTCCTTGGCAAGAGCGGGTTGCAGGCAGGGCAAGTGCTGGCAGATCTCGGAGCCGGGACTGGCAATTTTTCAACGCTGGCTGCTCGCTCGATTTCCGGTCTTGAGGTCATCCATATTGATGGAGATCCCATGATGAACGCTTTGGCAAAGACCAAGGATGGAGGTGGGAAAATGCGGATTCAAGAGGGAGATCTTGCCGAACTGAATATTGGGAAAGCCGCTTACGATGCGGTGGTTTCGGTACATGCGCTTTACACGCTTTCACAGCCAAAGGAGTTTCTAGCGAAGATCGCCAAGGGTTTGAAGCCAGGAGGAAAGGCGTTCCTATGTGATCTGGGAAGAGTTCTGGATATCGCTGACTGGCGAAGGTTCCTGATGCGCAAGCTGATCGAGGAAAGAGGCTTGCTTCAAGCAGGAGCCATTGCGTGGCGTGGACGGAAAGTAGCATCTGAGAATCGACGAATCGCGAGTTGCCAAATTGATGGGCGCTATTGGACGCATTCACATGAGGAGTTCAGAGAAGCTGTCGAACAGGCCGGGATGAATATTCTGGAAAGTCGCGAAGCGTATCGTGGCTACAGCGACCTGGTGATTGCGGAGAGGAGAGAGAGATGAGAGGTGGCATGCCGTGGCTCATCACACGCCGGATGGCTGGCGCACATCTGGGGAAAGTCGTGGCGGCGGGTGTGGGAGTGACGGCGGGGTTCGTGCTGGCGCTAGCGCAGGTGGGCATGATGCTGGGGTGGATCGAGACTTCGACACTGGGAGTCAGTCGCGCCGAGGCAGACCTCTGGGTGGTGGGTGAGAAATCGCCGGCCTTCGATTACGGAAGTCCTATTCCCAGACAAAGACTCTATCAGGCGCGCTCGGTGGAGGGTGTGGCTTGGGCGGAGCCGCTCTTCATGGCGTGGACGGTGTGGAAGAGGCCGGATGGGCGGCAGGTGAACATCGAGATGGTGGGCGTGGACCGCGGGCTGGTTGGTGGCCCTGAGAGGATGGAAGCGGGAAGGCTGAGGGATGTGATGCGGGAGAAGTCAGTGGTGGTGGATGCGATGTATCTTGATCTGTTGGGCGTGGAGAAGGTCGGCGACCGACACGAGATTCAGGGTAGGCGGGCGGATGTGGTGGGGATCAGTGAAGGGGTGCGGACTTTCACGGCATCGCCTTTTGTTTTCACCTCGATCGAGGATGCGATCCGATACGACCAGCGCTACAGGCACGATGAGATCACCTACGTGATGGTGAAATGTGAGCCTGGTGTGGCGGTGGACGTGGTGGCAGAGCGGTTGCGGCGCATGCTGCCTTCCGGCGAGGTGCTGACTGCTGAGGCGTTCCGTCTTCGTTCGGCGCGGTATTGGATGGTGGAAACAGGGATCGGTTTCTCCGTGGTGGTGACGGCGCTGCTGGGTGTGGTGATCGGTGGGTTGGTGGTCAGTCAGACGCTTTTCGGATTATTGCAGGATCACCGTCCGCATTATGCGACGATGCTGGCACTGGGTTTCCGTGAGCGAACGCTGGCGATGGTGGTGATGTTTCAGGCAGTGGGGCTGTGGGTGGTGGGCGCGGTGGGTGGCCTGGGGGTTTTCCTGGCCTTGAAGGTGGTGGCGGAGTCGTCGCCGGTGCCGCTGCGGATGACTTTTCCGGTTCTGGCGGGATTGTGGTTGGTGCAGTTGGCGACCTGCCTGGGGGCTGGCAAGTGGGTGCTTGCGAAGGTGCGAAAACTGGATCCTGTAACGGTTTTTTCCTGATGAGTGCTGCCCTGAAATGCGAATCAATCCGCCATGCCTACGGTGCCGGACCGGAGGTGCTGCGCGGTGTGGATCTCAACGTGGAGGAATCGGAGGCGGTGGTGTTGGTCGGTCCGAGTGGTTCGGGCAAGACCACCTTGCTCAGTATCGCGGGTTGTCTGCTGACGCCGAGCGAAGGAGTCCTGCAGGTAGGTGGTGCCGTGGCACAGCCCAACAATCTTTTGGAGATGAGGAGAGAGCGGATTGGCTTCGTTTTTCAGCACGCACAGCTGCTGCCTTTTTTAAGCGTGAGGGAGAATCTGGAAGTGGTGGCGGCGAATCTAGGTGGAAGGAGTAAGGAGGCAACGGGTCGAATCCCGGATCTACTGGATCGACTGGGGATGGCGGAGCACGAAGGTAAGAAGGCATCCGTCCTTAGCGGTGGCCAGCGGCAGCGGGTCTCGGTGGCGCGGGCGCTACTGGGTAGACCGAAGTTGATCCTGGCGGACGAGCCGACGGCGGCGCTCGGCTGGGACCTGGGCCGAGTGGTGCTGGAACTGCTGATCGGCTCATGTCGCGAGGAAGGCTGCGGATTGCTAGTGGTGACTCATGACACCCGGCTGCTTCCGGATTTCGACCGGGTGGTGGGGATCGAGGACGGGCAGTTACAGGAGGTGAAACCATGAATATGACAATCGTGAAAAGATTGATCCTTGGTGTTGCGTGGATTTGGATTTGCTCCGGCTGCAGCGAGGAGCGGAGCAAAGAGAATTTCGAGACGCAGGTGAGTCAGGTCCACGCTCCTGGATACGTGGAGCCTGAGGGACGGATGAGGCGTTTGTCGTTTGCCGACAGTGGCGTTATCGGCATCCTGAAGGTTGACGTTGGTGATATGATCCAGAAGGGCGAGATTCTCGCTCAACTTGAATCGGCTGTCGAGGAGGCACGCGTGGAAGAGAGTCGGGCTGCTTTGAGTAGGGCGGAGGCTAAGCTGGCGCTCCTGCAAGCCGGGGCACATCCGCAGCGGATCAAGGCTTTGCGCGCGGAAGTCGAGGAAGCTCGGGCGGATTATCAATACCGTGAAGACGAGGCCGAGAGGTTGGAGAGCCTTTTCGCCGAGGATGGGATCTCTCTGAAGGAGATGGATCTGGCTCGTCACGAGGTGCTGCTTGCCAGCGCCCGGCTGGAGAAATGCCGCGCGAGATTGGAAGAAGCATTGAACATGGTAAGGTCGGAGGATCTTGCCGTGGCCCAGGCCGATGTCACAGCCGAGAAGGTTGCGCTGAAGCTGGCAGAGGAGCAATTGGAGCGCAGGGCGCTGCGGGCTCCAAGTGCCGGACGAGTCCTCGAGGTTTTTCTTCGCGAAGGTGAGCGGACGGAAAATGGGCCGATGATTCTTTTCGCGCCGGAGGGACCGTTGATGGTCCGGGCGGAGGTGGATGAGGGTTTCGTTGGACTGGTGCGGCCTGGCCAGCGGGCCTCGGTGATGATGCCCGGCTCGGATGGAGCGAACGTCCAGGGAGTGGTGTCAAAGGTGAAGCCTGTGATGGGTGAAAAGCGCGTCTTCACCCGTGAGGCCCACGAGAGGCTGGATATTCAGGTTTTCGAGGTTTTTGTGGAACTGCCAGATTCGGAGGTCAACAAGTGGCAGTTTGGCATGGAGGTCGAGGTTGTTATCGAGATTGGGGGGGCGTCATGAAGCTCCGGTTTTTCCCATTGGTCTTGTGCTTGGCTTCGGGTTGCACTCTCGGGCCGGATCCTGAGGCAGCCAATCCGGAGCTTCCGGAAAACCTCCGATCACTTGATCCTGGAAACGGCAATGGCTTCGGCGATTCGCCTTGGCGACATCTTGTGAAGGATCGTGACCTCCGAAGGTTGGTCGAAATGGCACTGTCAGAAAACGCCGACCTGAAAGTTGCGCAGGCGCGAGTGCAGCGAGCGAGAGTGAGAGCGGGGATTGCATCGTCGCAGCGTTTTGCACGGCTGGACGGAGTGACGAGCGGAGCTGTATCCCGGCAGAACGAGGAGGAGAATCCGTTTCGCAGCCTGGTCAATCCGGACCGCTCGCCGATGGGATTCGGTCTGGAATACTCGTGGGAGATCGACTGGTGGGGAGGGAAACGAAGGAGACAACAGGCGGCTGGTTTTGAGGCGAATGCCAAAGAATGGGACAGGGCGGCACTGCAAACCGAAGTCGTGGCAGCGGTAGTCGGCGAGGCTTTGGAGATTCAATGCCTATTTCATCAGGTTGAGACCATGGAGCGCATCGTTGATCTTGAAACACAGTCGCTCGGCTGGATGCGCAATCGCCTGGATCGAGGTGAAGAGGTGAGGAGTAAGTTTCTCGACGCGGAGCGTCGGTTAGCTGAGAACAAGCTGGAGGCGGAGAAATACCGCGAACGTTTGGGAATTGCCCAGCGTGCCTTGTCCGAATGGTGTGGACGTGAAAAAGTGTCGATAGATTTTCTTCGTGGAAATCAGGATATGGTTAGCCAAGGCCCGGGCGGGCCACTGCGAGCGGGCGTTGTCCTGCGCCGCCCCGATGTGGCGGCAGCGACCGCACGGTATCGGCGGGCGGTCGCCGCTATCGGCATCGCGGAGGCTTCCCGTTGGCCGGAGGTGCAGATCCTCGGCAGGTTCGGGCAAGTTTCATCCTCCTTCTCAGGCATATTCGAGAATGGTGCGACATCCTACGGACTTGGGCCGAGATTAATCCTACCGATTTTTGATGCTGGTGAAGGACGAATGCGTTCTGAAGAGGCGCTTGCAGCGGCAGAGGAAACGCATTCAGCATATGCCGGAGCCGTGCTCCGAGCATTGCGTGAAGTTGGCACCGCAGCGGACCGGTTGCAAAGTTCTCGCCGGATGCGGGAGGAGGCTGATCGATTGTATCGGATAGCTGGCGAGCAAGTGGCCACCGAAGAGCAGCGCGCCAAAGCGGGAGAGAGTAGCAAGGAGCCCACACGGCGTAGATCAATCGATGAGTGTCGCGCGGACATAGTCAGTCGGGAGATCCGGTGCAGAGAGGATGTCGCAACAACAGACCTCTACAGGGCGCTGGGTGGTGGGTGGAGATGATGAGAAGCTCCTGCCGAGCCACAGGAAAATCTGCGAACGACTCTGCGGATTTGTTAAAGCTAGACCCGCGAAAATTCGACTGCGATCACGAAAGCTCAACCCGCCCGGACGTGTCCACGCAGCCAAGAGCCTTTCAAGCCATTATCGCTTCAGCGGGATCTTTTTCTTGCCTGCGGTCTTACAACTTCAAGTAGGCTGTCTTGCGGCTGTTCGCATCGTGGCTATCAGCGAACGTTTAGAGCTTGGCCGGGTCGATCAGGGGGGCGATGATTTCAGGGGATGCTACGGCGGTTCCTCTCGATGAAAACGCGAGCGTAGCCAGTAGCCGTATTGTGAAAAAGCGCACGGCAGGAACATACCCACCCCAACCGGAGGGACAAGGCTATCGTGTTGCCACTTTATAAGCCGGGCAAGCTATCCCTCCTTCCGACCACCTATACCCCCAGCCGATACGGCTCCAGCCACTGCTCGACGAACTTCCTCGTTTCCGCATCGACCTTGCGGTTGCAGGATGCTTCGAGTTCGGAAATGCCCCAGTTCCCGTCGGACAGCCGCCGGATGCACAGGGTGGCACGACTCGGGTGCAGCACCCGGTAGATGTAGCACTCGCCGGTTTCCACACGCGCCGTGTAGCTGGCGACGCAGTTCTTCTGCTCCCGCCCCTCGGCGACGAGTTCGGCCTGGTTGCGGAGCGGAATGATACTGCCTTTGATGCCCGGCAGCGGCGGGAGCGGCAACGTGCCGTGCTCTTTGCGGAGCGCCCTGAGTTTCTGGAAATCCACGGAAACCTTCCCATGCAGATCCCTGATCCTTGCCACCGACGCAAGTGCCGGGAGCGGTCGGCCATCCTCCAGCTCGTCTTTCATCGCCGCCGTGTCACGCAGCGTCGCCGCGACGGCTCCCCGGTATTTCTCCTTCGGGTCTGCGGCCACCTCTTCGAGAAGGGCTGGTGTCAGCGCCGGGCGGATGTGTGGGGTGAGGATCAGTTCCATCACGCCGAGATTGATGGTTGGGACATGGGCGAGCAATTTGGCGGAAGCGGAGTCGGTCCGGCGCATCACCGTCAGCAGCGCTTTCCACAGGCGCGGATCGATCGACGCAGGCGGGATCTTGCGGAACAGCTTCACCTGGGCCGCCGTATCGGGGAGCTTGAGCAGTTTGAGGAGATCGCGCTGAGGCATGCGGCCGAAGTCGAGCTTGCTCCTCGGATAGTCCGCATACCAATCCGCCACCGCGTAGGCGAGCACCGGGTTGGCCTTCGCGAGATCCAGCACGCCCTTGTCGTGGGCAAGCAGCATGAGCAGGTTCCACTGGTGGCTGCGGAAATCCTGGAGCGACTTGGCCACGTCCTTCGGCAGGGAGAAACGGAACGAATCAAAAGCCCGTTTCCGCTGCTCGGCGAGGGGCGTTGGCTTGGGGGCCGCCGGCTTCCTTGAGGCGCTCTCCTCAAACAGATCGAACGCCAGCTGGTCTCCCGCCGCTGGGGGTGGCGGGTTCTTAGCGGCCTTCTTTTGCGCTCCCTTCGCCGGCCGCCGGTAAGGAGCGACCAACCGGAACTCCGGAACGAACGCGTCCCAGGAACCGAGCAGGTTGCGCACTGCGGACGGCTCATCCCACCCACGAATCAGCATCACCTCATCCTCTCGGAAAATCATCAGCTTCCCATCCTTGAAACGGTAGCCGGGAGTGCGGGGCGCGGCAGGGGACGGCATGGGATGAGCGTGGAAGATCCGGGTCGGCTCGGCAATCATCGGATGGATCCGGGGAGAGAATTTCGGCAGCCGGGAACCTCGTGGATCCTTTTTTTCCCAACCCCAACCAAGCACGACGGGTGTTGCATCGAGCCGACGCCTGATAAGGCCATGTACCCAGCGGCATCACAACTGCGCTTATCGCGACCCCTGCCGCACCACCCGGTCAAGGTCTGCTGGGCGTTTCGGATAAAGATCCGCAAGGTCACACTTCAGCACCCGGGCAAGCAACAACAGTTCGGCGTCGTTGACCCTCCGCAAACGAGCCTCGATCTTCGACAGTCCGGCACGGGTAAGATCCCAGCCCGCCACCTGGAGCTTCGCGGCAAGCGCTTCCTGCGACAGTCCGGCAACCATCCTCAGCTTCCGGACAGTCGGGCCGACGATGTTCTGCTGGCGTTTGCTTTGCTCCATTTTTGGAGCTTGACGTTAATCATAGAAATCGTCTGATTTGCTCCGCTATTGGAGCAATTATCCGATGTGCCATCTCGGACATGATCGAATTGGAATCACATCAACACTGAACCTAAACCAAACTGAAAAATGAAAACGTATTTCAAAGTCTTAGCCGTTCTTTTGGCAATTCAGCTTCTACCCTCATGTAAAAGTGAGGAGGAAAAACGAAGAGAGGCTCAAATAAGAATTCACCGACTCATCGACCAAAATGCTAGCCGGATGAGTTCGGAGTCCGAACGCCGCAGAGCGGAAGATGAGGCAGCGCTGGAGATTCTCGGACGAGCCATTGGGCAGGGTCTTCAACAAGGCGGACAATCTGGCGGAGACTACGGAGGCGCTTCACAAAGGGAGCGTGACGAATACTATCGTCGGCAGAACCAGAGGGGGAGGGAAGAGGACTTGGATACCATTATACGGGGCTATTGAATACACCCTCTTGATCCTACATTGGGGATCTTCAAGTGGGCAAATTGCGGGAGAAAGCTGCTTGGTTGATGACTCAGCCATGTACACGCCTACACAACCCGATCCTTGAACCTTTCCGAAGTTCATGGGATCATGTCGGCTATCTCCGTCGGGGACCGGGCGCTTCTTGGCTCTCGGCGGAGTCCAATCCCATCGAACCCCATGGCCGACAATCATTCTCTCCAGAGACTCCTCTCCGCCTTTAACGTCACCGACCTTGGTGAGGGCGACCCAATTACCGGCTGCAACCTGCTGGCAACGATGGCGGTCACGCTGGGCAACCTGTCACAGCCGGGCAGCGGGCTCAGGTCAACTGATGGACGCCTCCTTCCCGTTAGCTGCAACCTCCTTGCCACAGGCTCCCTGCTCGGCAGCCTCGTCATCGACGAGGTGGTCACGCCGGTCGGCCGCTGCCAGGACAACCTCCTCGGCCAGCTGACCCGCCTCCTCAAGAACGATGCGGCGGAAGGCAACAAGCCGACACCCCGAAAATGGTCCTTGGCGAAAGGACAGCCGAACCAGGGGGAGAAGGCGCTGCTCCAGATCATGACCCGCGATCAGGACTTCCCTCCGCTGTTCGGTTCCATCCAGGATGAGTGGAAACAGGTTCTCAGCGAGCCTCCCTCACCACGGGTGGAGGATCTGGTGCGACGCCCCCGGGTATTCGTGACAGCACACACGCGGAGCCATCTTGAGAAGCTTCTGCCCGATGCCCATCTGGGCGAGGCGCTGGTAGCCATCGGTCTGGGCCGGGCAGCCGACGCGACGAAGCTCGATGACCTTTTTCCGCGCCTGATGGACGGGATGTTCCCCGGCGGTCCTGCAGGCGAACTTGTCAGGGGAAGGCTGCTTGTCACCGACCGAGGCGGGATTCTGCGCGAAGTCGCGGCATCAACCGACGCCAAGCACAGCTGGCTCGGGCGCTTGGTCTGGCTCGTCGAAGGCGACGCAGGCCCCGACGCTCCTCCTGTGGGCAAGACCGGCGGACTGATCCAGCTCCCCCGACTCACCCGCAGATTCGGGGAGGCTGTCCGTTCCACGATTGCTCGCCGGCTGGATACCGACGAACCGCAGCCCCTCGTCTACACCGAGGATCTCTCATCATACCAAGCCAACTGGATGGAGTTCCTGCGTGACAAGGAAGCATCGCTACCCGGAATACGAGGAATTGCGCGGAGCCTGTTCCCGAGCCTGGTGTTCGGTCTGGCGCGGCTGACAGCCGCCGGGGTGCCGCAGGGTTTCCAATACCATCTCGAAGGCATCGAGGCTTTCGCCCGCTTCCTCATCGAGCGGATGGAGGCGGCCAGGAATGAGATGCTCTGGTCGCCGGAGCAGGCGCGGAGGCTAAGGCTGAAGGAGAGCCTGCTGGAGAAGCTTGCTGACGGTCCGCAAGAAGCGCGTAGCATGGCACGCAGGTTCCATCGCCTTCCGAAGCCCGTTTGCAAAGGTTTGCTCCAAGAACTCGAGGATGAAGGCAAAGCAATGCTCATCGGCAGTAAATGGACGCTAACGAAGAGGCAGCCGACCACAAGGTGAGCCCGGTATCTGGAACCAGTAAAAAGAACGACTCCCTCTGAGATGTGTGGATTTTACACCATAACACTTGGCGAACCTCCCGATCATGCTGTCCCGAGAATCGGGCGCTGCCACCGCTGCCACCGCTGCAAAGCGCCGCAGAAGCCATTTTTATAAGCTGCCTGGCAGCAGATAGGCACAGATTGTCGCGATACAACAACGACTCGAACGAAAGGAGAGACCCACCGCTCCCGCGCGTTTGAGGCACCATAGCGCTACCAGCCTCCCCCGATCAACGAATTCTAACACCTTTAATTTCCATAACTCCTTGAGAGAGAAGATGGTGGGCAGGGCTGGATTCGAACCAGCGTACTCAATGAGAGCAGATTTACAGTCTACGAAATTTGAATATTCCTTGAATTTCCATTGGGTTTCAGATTGTTTCATATTTTGCCGTAAACCATTGTATTTAAATGCCATATGAAACATTTTTCTTTTCATTCGCGTTCAGATTTTTTCATCTTTGCCCGGGAGAAAGGATGACAAAAGGATGACAGGATTTCTGTTAGGACTTCGCTGGACACCTTGAATTCGAATTGTAGAAGCGTAGGCCATGGCTAAGAAAGACACGAAAGAAGATGACAAGGACAGCCTCGTCATACGGAGCAAGACGGATCAGCGCTACTGGCTGAACCGCCTCAAGAAGCGGAGCCGAAGCGTTAATGGCACCCGGGTGACAGACCCCAACTTTTCAGTGCAGATTTCGTTCGATAAGCGCAAGGAACGGGTCAAGCTTGCCACTGCCAACAAATCGGATGCGGCAGCGCGCGCGGCCGCATTCTATCGGAGCTTGGTAGCGGATGGCTGGGATCGCGCGTATGAGGTTCATTTGTTCGCCAGAACGGGAAGACGGGGGCAATCCAATTCCGGAGCGCTTCAACCAAACGAGACGCTGGGCGCATTGTTCGCAGCGTATGAGAAAGTGGCAGCTCCCCGCACGAGTACGATGTCCTCCTACAAAAAAGCTTTGCGAAAAATCTTTTCAGAGATCGCTGGCATCACCGCCGACAAGCGCGCTCCAAGTGCACCATCCAGAAACCGAGCATGGAGGGATCAAGTGGACAATCTTCCCCTGAATACGCTGACAGCAGATACCCTCCAGGATTGGAAGTATGCACAACTTGGTCGAATCGACCTGACCCTGGACGAACGCAGGGCCCACACCGTCACCCTCAATTCGCTGCTGCGGAATGGGCGCTCCATATTCGCAAAGAAACACCGGGCGGCGCTCGCTAAACACGTCCTGCTTCCCGAACCGATTCCGTTCGATGACGTCCGCCTGGAGTCCTCCCCCATCCCACGGTACCGCAGCAGGATCGATGCGCGAGCGATCCTGAAATCAGCTGATACCGAGCTTTGTGAAACCCATCCGATCCTTTACGCGACATTGAACCTCGCCCTGCGCACAGGTCTGAGACGCAAGGAAATTGATACTCTCATGTGGAAATCCTTGGACCTCGATCGCAAGGTTGTTCACGTAGAGGCCAACGAATATTACGACCTCAAATCCACAGACTCGGCCGGTGAGGTAGACATCAACGATGATTTTTTGGGCTTCCTGAGGCGATATCGCAAAAAACATTCCACTGAGATTTTCGTGATCCCCACGCCGCCAAAAATCCGTAAGAGACAGGCTTCAGCCAACAACCCGAAGTGGTCTGCCACATCCCAGGGCTACCGCTGTAAAACTGTTTTTGAGGATCTGACAAAGTGGTTGCGTGCCCATGGCGTCGATTCAAAGCGCCCCATTCATGAATTGCGGAAGGAAATCGGATCCCTAGTCGCCAACGAACACGGGATTTATGCCGCCAGCCGGTTCATGCGGCATGCGGACATCCGGATCACCGCTGCCAGCTACCTCGACAAGAAGAAGAGAATCGTAGCTCCGATCTGAAGACCCGGGACTTCTCTCCCAGATATTTGACCAGTTTGATCGACACGGTTGCCGCGATGTGCTACCGGGAGGTTGTGATGAGTCTGCAGCCTGAATCAATGCGAGGTTACAGAGAACACGTTTAGGGGGTGACCTGACGATCCGAGCTTAGGATTTGTCGGCGGGTGAGGATTAAAATCACTCTGAATTGGCCACTCACTCCCTTTTTCACGTCGCGGGATTTGGTGAATCTTCCCGCTATGAGCAGCGACCTCCTGAAACTCTCCGAGCAAATCGCACGGGATCTCCCGATTTCAGCAACTGACTTGGTGGCGGCGGGATACGTCAGTCGCACGACGCTATGGCGCCTCCAGCGCAGCGGGATGCCAGTCATACGCATCGGCAAGCGGGTCTTCGTGAAGTTTTCGGATCTGAAAAACGCAGGATCCTCACCTTCCTGAAGATACTCCTTAGCACAGACTAACCCCTAAAATATGTACAACATCCAAGCACACCCCCCGATTGATCCGGTAATCCCCGGCAACCTATCCGCAGGTGCGGCTCTTCAGTCGCCCGAAATCCTGAAGCTATGGGACTACAGCAAAGTTCCCTTCGAAGAAATCCCACAGGATCCTGAGCAATATATCACGCATGGTTCTCCTCAAGATCTGATTTGCATCGGTCACCATCTGAGGGACATGAAGACTGTCAGGCGCTCGGAGCTTGTGGATCCCCTCAACGCGCATTCTATCATCGTACCCGCGATCATGACCAAACGCGAAGGTTTGCTGAAAGACGGAAGCGGGAGCGGACCACGGACCAATGAAAATACGGCGGAGCCCTATGCCGTCGTCGTTTCCGCCCCAAATCTTTCGTTGTCCACGCAGTTTGGCATTATCGGCGAATTTTTGGGATCCGCGAGTCTAGCATTCGTTGTCTGGGCGGGAGAGAGCCATCTTGAAGCATGGTTCTCGACCCGTTCGATTCTGGGACCGCATGAATTTTTCGAAGAAGCCATAGCTTTCGGTGCTGATCCTTCGATAAAAACCCGATGCCAGCCGTATGCCCTTCCTGGGGGGATCCATTGGCAAACGCGCCGGCAGAACACCATCGTCTATCTTGATCCGGATGCCCTTGCGGAAATGCACCGGGAGGACTCCAAGCCTCCCGCTGTCGATGAGACCAAAGCGGTTGCAAAAAACAAAAGGCAGAGGGCTAGGAGTAACGGTTCGAGGGGAAAGAAGCAGCGCTCCTAATGAGCGTGAAAAGCGAACTTCTATAACCCTATCCAAACTTCCGCAAATTTTTGCACAAGCCATCTATATGGACAGGTTCAAATACATCCCCGACCGGGTGTTCCTCACCGCAGAGGCCGCCAACCCGAGCCACACCGCCGAGGGCTTCGAGCGCCGCATTCGCTCCCATGGCAAACAGCGGCCGGAATTCATCATCCTTTCCGTCAAAAACGGGAAGCATAAGCTGATCAGCGTCATCTGCCACCGGCTAACCGACGACCGGTGGCGGATAGCGCGTGTCGACGTCAACATCCCCTCCCTCCTGCATGGCCACAACGGGCGGTCTCTTGTGTCGGAAGCCGAGCTCGCCCTGGCTTTGACCCGCTTGCGGCACTTCCTCCGGAGAATCACCGTTCCGGAATCCCACGGCAGGCTGCTACCAGGGATTGGTATTAACAACCATGGGTTCCTATCCTATCAGGAGACGATGTTCCAGATCCAGGATCCGGGTCATCGTCTCCTCCGGGCATCCCACACCTCCCGCCGCCGTTACCAGCAGAAGGCACCGCTAATCCGATGGGGCCAGTCAACACGGTTCACGTCCGTCGAGTCGGATATCTCCATCTACGACAAGCATGCCCAGCGCCGCAAAGGGCTGCTGTCACCGGCAGGCATCCCGGGTGTCCGGATCGAGCTTATCCTCAAGAACCCAGAGCGGATAGCGCAGGAGATACTGGCGGGCGGGGAATTCCCCAAGCAGCGGGGAGCGGTTATCCGCACCGTGACTATGGCAGCTGGCTACGCATCGGTCAGGCGGGCGCTGTCACGCATGGACGGGTGGGGAGAGAAGACTGATGAAGGCTTGTCCGCCCTCAGGGGGCCAGCCTGCTTGCTCATTCTCGGATTAGGTGCCCACATCGCCGATCCGTTTGCCGTGGATGCGGTCATCGACCGCTACCGCGAGACCTATCAGCCCTGTGCCCGAACTCTCGGAAAAGTCGAACACGCCCTACGGAGCTACGCGACTTCCTACGTCGGGGGCACCTCAGTCTCCGCTCTGCCCGAGGACTTCGGCAACCTGCCCATCTCGGAGCTGCACTACCCCCAGGCTGAGATCGAATACAAGATCCTCCTGAAGAGCTGGGAGGCCCCGCAGGTACCGGATCCGGACATCGCAGAGGCATGGTCCAGAACCACCTTCCTTTCAAAACGACCTGAACCTCATGAACTCGTTGGACATACCGCATCCGACCCCCTGCCTTGGACCAAAACCTTGTAGGCGGAAGGCGATGTGCCCGACGGGAGGCCGCCCTAGGGCGCGGCCGACCAGGGGCCATGAACGCCCACCCGACACTCCCAGCTTAAACCTCCAGTCCAAACCGATATGAACACCGTTAACGAACCCACTGACACCCTGACAGCGCTCCAGCTGCACTCGCCTCCCTCGCCATTCGGCAAATCCGCAACCCCTGGGATAAAGGAATTTTACAAGACACTCGCGGGGGCGAATTGCGTCGATGACTCGACCATGGTTGGCATCATGGCCGGATTGGCCAGTGGCATCGCCGGGCCCCGCAATACAATCATTGAGTGCGCAGGACCCATGCGGGTGAAGGGCGCCGACATGATCCTTGTCGACGACGACGGTCGGGGCGAAGAGCTTGTCGAGAGGCTGTTGCTGCCGGCTCGGACACTTCAAGGCCACCTGATCAACCGGTTCCACTCCCTGGACCAGGGACTTCTCAGGGAGGTGCTTGGGATCGGCCCGGGTAAGGCATATTCGCGGGAAGCCCGTGCTGAACATATCGAGGCTATTTTCGGCGAGGGAAATTACCCGGACGTCAGGCTTAGGGAAATCCTCACCCTGAAGACGGAAGTCCAAGACCCTGACCTTTTGAGGAAAGAACTGCTCGACAGGCTGGATTTGGTGGTCAGACCAACCTTCCTCGTGGAATCGCCAACAGTGCGCGGCCTCGAAAAGATCGTAAGGACCCTCCACATGGCAAATGGCCTTGTTTGGGGAGGGCGCGATTTCACCGCCGACGACATGAGCAAAGCAGAAATCGGGAAGGTTTTGGGGCTTTTGAAAGGTGGGCGGGTGGATACTCCCCCGATCCTGTGCGGAGGGCGCAAGGATTGCTCCCAACCCTGTGAAGTGTCATGGATCCTCAAATCCGGCTCCGAAGCCCTGGCGCGTCCGGAAGTGACTGCCCTGTTTCGGGATTCGCTGTTGCTGGAGGCATTGCCAGTGCCTTTGGATGTGGCTACGCCAGCGGATGAGGTAAGGAGTGCATACCATGCCTGGCAGAGGATCCTGGACATGCTGCTGTCGGAACGGCGCAAAGGGAATTCCTTTTGCCACGGGATCGGGGATGACCGGGCAACCCTGGAATTTGCGGAGCGGTATGACCACTACATCCGGGATGCCCGGGAAAACGGTATCCGCTCACGCGCGGTCACCTTCCTCCCCAAGTATATTCTATGCCTGCCCGGCTTCATCGACAGCCATGCCAGCCCCCAGGCCGGCATCGACGAGTGTTTCCGCCATGCCGAGATCTTGGGCAGGCGTCACCAACGGCTTTGGGAGAGGGCGAGGAATCATGCCGAAGTCGAGTCGGTGCTCAGTCTGGCAAAAACGCTCCTGGAGAAAATCCGCTGCAAGCAACCCATTGCGCAGCGTGACCTGATCAGAACCTTCCCCACCCAGCAGAAGAAGCTCTACCTCCCCACCCTCGGCCTGATGGTGGAAGCCGGGGTCATCACCGAAAGCCCGGGAACGGTCTACCGTGTCGGGGCGGTGAGTGACGTTGAGAAGGCGCTGAAGTCGAGGATCGAGAACCAACACCTGAGGGCGGTCGCGTGAGTGATAGCGGCGACAGCAGCGGGGGTTTCTTCCATTTGAGCCACCGGCATGCGGAGATGGAAGGGCTGCCCGTGGAAGTCATGCTGACCGAGGGCTTGCTCATGGGGCTGCCGTAGCCGGGCGAACGCCTTATCTGGAAGAGTTCGGCGAAAGCCGTACCTCAGGTCGGGAAGCCCTCGTTGACCTGGCTGGGGATGCAAGGCGAGTGCCCGCAATGGTTCCGCCGGTACTCGGAGCCCGTCATCGGGGCGGACAAACGGGCATGCGGCATCTTCACCCAGCTGCTCAGGCAACAGTCACCGCAAGGCGAGCGCAGGACGCGCAGACGGCATGAGAAGGCTTTGGGTAACTGGATCCCCCATACATTTGATACCTTTGATCCGGATACGATCGCATTTCTTCGGAATCCATCGGGATTCATCTTGGATCTGGGAGAAAAACCGGCACAGGAACAGGTGTCCGCCGCGGTGTTTGGCCGGGAGCGGATGGTCATTCTCCACGGAAAATCAGACTACAAAGGCCTGTCAGGCAGGAGCAAGAAAGCGACGCAGCTACGCTCGGCCGCAGTCAATGTCGGAGGAGGCCTGCGGGTCACCGTGCACGGCTGGTGCGAGAAACCGTCGTTCCGGAAGATCTGCAGGAAGAATCCCGATATAGGGGTCGGCCTGTATGGTTGGCTTTTGCCGGCCACACCCCGGTTCGCGATCCCGCCCGGGGTGTGGACGAAACACAAGCTGATCGGTGGCATGTTCAACAGATCACTCCACCTGAGATACGTTGCCCCGCTATCCCCTTACTGCCCTGCACCCCGGGTATCGGAAATGCTCACGCATGCCGATGACGGTTGGAAGATGCCTGCCTGGTGCGATCACCCGGCCATCAGGGATCTGATGCGCCCCGAAGAACAACTCGCATGGCAGCTTGCCGCCCAGTTCAACAATCTATACGGCGACCTCGAACCCGGATCCACCCAGGAGACCTGGCTGGCTGAGGTCGCCGTGATGCTGTCCCACTGGGTAAGAGGCCAGCATGCCAATGAACTTCGCATGCTCTACCCTGGTCCGGATACCAATCCGGTTGATCCGATATCCTGCGGAATCGTTGACCAGCTGCAAGTGAGCCAGAAATCGGAGCGTGAGCTGGTAAGGGGATTGCGTGGGGTGGCCACGGCGAAGGTGAAAGAGACGTTGAAAAGGATCCAGACCGAGGGCTGGGTGGAACGGTTGGATTGCAAGCGCTGGAAACTCAATTTCCCGGATCCGCCGAATTTGTCGGAAAAACTGTCGGAAATCCTTCCTTGAGGCCGAACCCGGAAAATCTTCTGAAAAGATCACTGACAACACTGACAACCTGAGGCACGCATGCGAGGCACTTCCCAAGGATTCAGAACTTGGGCTCACCAGGGCCATGGTGCCACGATCTTGGAAAGACACGCGGCGAAGAACGCTCCACCATGAGTTTTAGCAACTCTCTGCTTTGGCTTGGATCGTGTTGTCACCAGTATTCGCCCGATCAACCGGATCACCCGGTTTTAAGGCGGTATCAGGGACGGTCGAGGATCATTGGCGATCCGCACCCAAACACTACTTATCCGCCCCGGCAGGAGGAACCGGCACGGCCACGGTCAGGATCGACATTATCAGGCTTACGATCACTCCGTGGGAAACGAAATCATTCGACTCATTTCGAAGGCTTTACCCTTCCCACCTATCAGATTTCTCGCTTTTCTGCTGATGTGAAAGTTTTCTTGAGGAAACCCCGACCAGCCGCTCCCTGGAACGTCGATCCGGCAGCAGTAAGAAAATCGAGCCTTGGTCCAATCGGCATGCCTGTTTCGCGCCAGTCTCCATAACTGAACGAGCCACCATGGACGCCCTTTCCCTCCACTCCCATATCCTCGAAGGCTACAAGGATTATATCCAGAGCTTCATCGACATCCACGACGACGACATCCGCGAAAAGGTCGAGGAGTCCCTCCGGACACGCAAGCTGTGGCCGGAACCGCTCATCCAGTTCAACCCCTCTTTCGAGAAGAACGGCTCCATGGATGCGCTGGTCGCGGATGGCACCCTCCACGCGGAGGTAGGCCGCGTCTTCAAGGGATTCTCGCTCTACTCCCATCAGATCGAAGCAATGCGTCTCGGAGCGCAGCCCCGCAGCTTTGTCGTTACTTCGGGAACAGGTTCCGGAAAATCGCTTACCTATCTCGGCTCCATCTTCAATCACCTCTTCCGCTCCGGATCGGGCAAAGGCGTTCAGGCAATCCTCGTCTATCCGATGAACGCCTTGATCAATTCCCAGGCAGAAGAGCTGAAAAAACTCTCCGATGCCTATGAGAAAGAAACCGGCACCGAGTTTCCCCTGCGTTACGCCGCGTACACCGGCCAAACCAAAGCGGAAGTGAGAAAGCAGATCCTCGATAACCCGCCGGACATCCTCCTCACCAACTACATGATGCTGGAGCTGCTGCTCACACGCCATGGAGAGCAGGCGATCAGGGATTCGATTTACTCCTCGCTGCGGTTCCTGGTTTTCGATGAGCTCCACACTTACCGGGGCAGGCAGGGAGCCGATGTCGGCATGCTCATCCGGCGTATCCGGGGCTGTTGCAAGATGCCCGTGACCGCCATCGGCACCTCGGCTACCATGGTTTCCTCCGGGAGCTACGACGACCAGCGCCGAGCGGTGGCCGCCGTGGCGGGACAGATCTTCGGAGAGCCTTTCACGCCCGAGCAGATCATTGGCGAGACACTTGCCAGATCCTTGCCCGGATCCGAGACCTCGCCGGGTAAATCCGCCCTATCGGAGACCATCCGCAAGCCCATTCCCTCGGGTGCCGGTGTAGATGCCCTTCGGAACTTCCCGACGGCTCTCTGGCTGGAAGGTCGGGTCGCACTAAGCGTGGATCACGAATCCGGCGGTCGGCTGAAACGTGGCACTCCGCTCCAAATGGAGGAAATCGCCAAACTGCTGGAAACTGACAGTGGCAAGAGCGAAAAGGCATGCGCCAGTCATCTGGAATCTCTCCTGCTCTGGATCAGCGAGGTCAACCTCGGTCTCGTGAAGTCGGGTGAGCGCTACACGATCCTGCCTTTCCGCCTCCATCAGTTCTTCGCCCAGACCGGCTCCGTCTATGCCACCCTCGGACTGCCCGGAGCGCGCTTCGTTACGCTGGAACCCGGCGTCCATCACTCGGACAATGCGGGAGAACGGTTCATCTTTCCCCACGTCTTCAGCAGGGCTTCCGGGAAAACTTTCATCTGTGTTTTCCACGACACGAAAAACGGAAGGCTCTTGCCCCGCGACTTCACCACCCAGGAGTCCGCGAGCGAGGAACGGGTCGCGGGCTACATCATCCCGGGTGGTCTCGACATCTGGAATCCCGACGAAGATCTCGAAAATCTCCCGCCCGCATGGATCCAGAACCTCGACGCCAAGAAGGTAAAAAAAGACTACGCCGACCGCATGCCGCAGATCGTCTACTATGATGTGGAGGGCAACGTGGAATCCGGCGATTCATCCCTGCCGTTCCACGGTTGGTTCATGCGTTCCGCCCCAAAGGGACTGCTTTTCGATCCCACCGCCGGCCTTTTTTTCGATGGCAACACCAACGAGCGCACCAAGCTAACCACCCTTGGCAACGAAGGTCGAAGCACCTCCACCACCATCACCTCTTTTCTCGTCCTCCGGGAAATGGCCGCTCGCGGATTCCACGTCAGGGATCAGAAAATCCTCAGCTTCACCGACAACCGTCAGGATGCCGCGCTGCAAGCGGGCCACTTCAACGACTTCATCCGCGTCGTCCGTGTCCGCGCCGCCATCGCGCGAGCCTTGTCTTC
Source organism: Akkermansiaceae bacterium (assembly GCA_017798145.1). Classification (NCBI taxonomy): domain Bacteria; kingdom Pseudomonadati; phylum Verrucomicrobiota; class Verrucomicrobiia; order Verrucomicrobiales; family Akkermansiaceae; species Akkermansiaceae bacterium. The sequence continues at coordinate 564,913 of CP059069.1, forward strand.
GGCACCCGGTCAGTCGCTCAACTACAAACAGATCGGTGAAGCCATTTTCCGGGAGCTGAAACTCGATTTCGCCAGTTACGCGCGCTCCTCCGACCCCAATCCGTTCCCCGCCGTCCGTGTTCAATACGAGGAAACCTTCAGCCGCTACCTGACCTATCAGGCCATCCACGATCTCCGTCGCGGATGGCGTGTCATCCTGCCGAACCTTGAGAAATGCGCTCTCCTCAGCATCGACTATGAGCACCTCTCGGAAAACGCCGCGTACGAACCCGGCTGGGCAAACGTCCCCTATATTCGCGATCTCGCCCCCGCGAAACGCATCGCGTTCCTCCGCAACGTCCTCGATTACTTCCGCCTCGAATACGCCATCAACAGCCAGACCTTGCTGGAGTCCTCCCACCTGATCGAAGCCGACAAGGAGTTCAGTGACAAACTCCGGAATCCATGGACTTTTGATGGCCCTGACATCTTCCGTCCGTCCTTCCTGCGCACCTGCAAGCTGAACCTCCGGGAAAACCGCAGCGGCTCCCTCGGCCTCGCCAGCGCCTTCGGCAAATACATCAAGCATTTCATCCGGGAGGAATTCCAGGGCACCGTGATGGATCGCAAGGGCTACGACGAATTCCTGCCCGCCCTGCTCGATGCCCTCTGCCGGGCCGACTATCTGGCAACCCGCAAAGCCCGCTCGGAAACCAACGAGGACGTGCCGGTCTATCAGCTCAAGCTTGACCACATCCTCTGGCGTGCCGGCGACCGGAACACCGTGCGCAGGGACGAGGTGAAACTCCGCAGTTACCGATCCTACGGTGAAAAGCCGAACCACTTTTTCCAGACGCTCTACCTCACCGACTTCTCCACCCTCAAGAATCTCCGGGGCGCGGATCACACCGGCCAGCTCAAGAACGAACCGCGCATTGAGCGCGAAGAGGAATTCCGCGCGGAATGGAAGTTGCCGGATGGCACCCCGGACGTTGCCAAAATCCGAACCGATTCGATCAGCGCGCTCTTTTGCTCGCCGACCATGGAGTTGGGAATCGACATTTCCAGCCTCAGCATCGTCCACATGCGGAATGCCCCGCCGAATCCGGCCAACTACGCCCAGCGCAGCGGTCGCGCAGGCCGCAGCGGCCAGGCCGCGCTCGTGTTCACCTACTGCTCGTCCTATTCCCCGCACGATCGCCACTACTTCCAAAACCGTGAAAAACTCGTGGCGGGGTCCGTCGAAGCCCCGCGCCTGGATCTCGCTAATCGCGAACTGGTCGAGTCCCACCTCAATTCCTTCGTCCTCTCCGACATCGGCCTGCCCCAGCTCCACGACTCGGTCACGGACATCATCGAAATCGAACACCCCCAACTCCAGCTCAGGCCGGACGTCCGCGTCCGCCTCACGCTGGATTCCGCCACCCGAACGCGGATCGGAAATCATTTCCGTGCCCTGCTTGGCCCTCTGCATTCCCAGCTTGAGGCTCAGCGCTGGTTCACCCCGGACTGGCTGGACAAGCACATCGCCGCCCTGCCGGATTCCCTCGATCAATCACTGGCACGCTGGCGGACTCTTTACCGCGAAGCGCGCGCCAGCTTGAGCAAAGCCTCACAGAGCATCGAAAGCGGCCTGCTCATTTTTGGCAGCGATGAATACCGCCAGCAAAAGCGCCTCCAGGATCAGGCTTCGATCCAACTGAAACTGCTGAAAAACGAGAGTTCCGGCAACGGCACCGAGATGACAGAGTTCTACGTCTTCCGCTACCTTGCCTCGGAGGGTTTCCTGCCCGGCTACAATTTCACACGCCTGCCTGTCCGCGTGTTCGTAACCGAAGGCGACGGCGGCGACTACATTTCCCGCCCCCGCCTCGTGGCGTTGCGGGAGTTTGGCCCCGGCAACATCATTTATCACAACGGCGCGAAGTTCCGCATCAATCAGATCATCCAACCTGAAATCCCGACCCAGCTCCGCACCGTCCGCGTTTGCACCTCATCGGGCTACTGGCTCGCCGATGCGGATAGCACTCTGAATTGCTGCCCCTTCACCGGCGTCGATCTCACCGAGTCGAAAAACCGTGAGGACTTCATCGATGTTCTGCCCCTCACCGAGTGCAAGGCTGAGGTGCGCGAATACATCACCTGTGAGGAAGAGGAGCGCCGCCGTCTCGGCTTTGAGATCGAAACCTACTTCTCTGTGCCCGATGGCGACATGTCCCGCGTGCAGCGTGCGGTTGTCCGCTCCGGCGGCGATGACCTGCTCAATCTCACCTTCATTCCCGCCGCCCGCCTGGTTCAGCTCAACCGCCGCGACCGTGGCCGCAAGGACGAGGGCTTCCCGCTCGGCATGAACACCGGGTTCTGGAAAAGCAACAACCAGGACACTCCGGCCAAGGAGGAAATCCGCTCCGTCCTCATCCAGACCCACTCCACCGCCGATGCCCTATACATCGAGCCGGTGAAAAGCCTCGGCCTCACCCGCGATGGAGTTCTATCCCTGATGTATGCGCTCAAACGTGCCATTGAGAACACCTTCCAGATCGAATCCTCCGAACTCGGTGCCCAACCCATGGGCGGTGCCGATACCCCGAACCTGTTCCTGTACGAAGCCAGCGAGGGCAGCCTTGGCGTCCTCTCCGAACTTGCCAATGACAAGGACGCGTTCCAGCGGGTCGTCGCCGAAGCGATCCACCTCTGCCGCTTCGATGATGTGACCCAAACCGAACGCGCCACCTACGACGACCTGCTCAGCTACTACAACCAGCCCCACCACCTGATCCTGGATCGCTTCTCGATCCAGGACGCCCTGAACAAGATGGCCGCCTGCTCCATCGAGGTTCGCACCTCCCAGAGCGGACTTTCCTACGACCAGCAGTTCGAGCGCCTGATGAAGGACAAGGACCCCAACTCCTCCACCGAGGAAACGTTCCTGAAGTTCCTCCACAAGGAGGGTCTGCGTCTTCCTGACGAAGCCCAAAAAGGCGTTCCCGGCATCTACGTGCGTCCCGATTTCTTCTACGCCCCGGACACCTGGGTTTTCTGCGATGGCTCACCTCACGACGAAACAAGGGTCATGGAGGACGACGACTCAAAACGTGAACTCATCCGCAACAAGGGCGACGAAGTCATCGTCTATCATTACAAGGACGATCTCGCCGAACTCGTCACCCGCTATCCCGACATCTTCAAAAAAGTCCGCTGACTCCCATGCCTCTCAACCTTTCACGCCAACCCGGCACGCTCGTCCGAATCCGCGAGCGCGACTGGGTCGTGCAGCCTTCGGATGACCCGGAACTCCTCATGATCAAGCCTCTCGGCGGTTCCGATGAGGAGGCCACCGGCATTTTCCTGCCACTGGCCGAAGCCGCCGACCAACCCCGCGATGCGGAATTTCCACGTCCGGGTGCCGAGGATCTTGCCGACTTCGCCCGTGCCCGCTTCCTCCACGACGCCGCCCGCCTCGCCTTCCGCAGCGGCGCTGGCCCATTCCGGGCGCTTGCCCGTATTTCCTTCCGTCCCCGCAGTTATCAGATGGTGCCTCTGGTCATGGCCTTGCGTCAGGAAACGGTGCGGCTGCTCGTTGCCGATGATGTGGGTGTCGGGAAAACCATTGAGGCGCTGCTCGTTGTCCGCGAACTGCTCGACCGCCGCAAGATCCGCCGCTTCGCCGTCATCTGCCTCCCCCACCTCTGCGACCAGTGGCAGCAGGAAATCCGCGACAAGATCGGTATCGAAGCCGTGGTCATCCGTTCCAACACCCAGGCTCGTCTCGACCGGGAAATCCAGGGCGATACCTCGGTCTATCAGTTCTATCCGTTCCAAGTCCTTTCCATCGACTACATCAAACAGGACACCCGCCGCGCCACTTTCATCAACGAGTGCCCCGAGCTGGTGATCGTTGATGAAGTGCATACCTGCGCCCGCCCGCAGGGAGCCGCCGCTTCCCAGCAGCAGCGCCACGCCCTCATCAAGGCCATCGCCACCAAGCCCGGCCAGCACCTCATCATGCTCTCGGCCACTCCCCACAGCGGCAAACCCGAGGAATTCGGATCCCTGCTCGGCCTGCTCGATCCCTCCTTTGAAAACCTCGATGTCGCCACCGCGCCGCAGGCAGAGCGTCAGCGCCTTGCCCGCCAATTCATCCAGCGCCGCCGCCAGGACGTGGAGAAATGGATGAACGAGGAAACCCCTTTCCCAACCCGTGACTCCGGCGAGTTCGACTACGATCTCTCAAAACCCTACATTGAGTTCTTCGACAAGGTGCTCGATTTCGCACGCAACCTCGTCGCCGGGGATTCCACCCCGGATCGCCAGAAGCGCGTTCACTACTGGACCGCACTCGGCCTCTTGCGCGGTGTCATGTCCAGTCCGGCCGCAGGCGTCGCCATGTTCAGAGCGCGCCGCTCGAAACTTGGCGGTGATTTTGTGGACGACGCGGACAACAACGATGCCAGCCCCGTCCATGACCACCCGGATGGGCATGAATCCGATCTCGCGCCCGTGGAAGTTGTGGAAGCAGCCGGTTGGTCGGAATCCCAGCAACGCCGGATGCGCGAGTTCGAAAAGGAACTCGCTGCCCTCACAGGGCCGAAATTCGACCACAAGCTCGAAGCCGCCCGCATGATTGTCGAGGATTGGCTCCAGTCCGGCTTCAACCCTGTCATTTTCTGCCGCTACATCCAGACCGCGATCTACCTCGGCGAGCAGCTCAAGCCGCTTCTCGCCAGGAAGTTCCCCAAAGCATCCATCGAAGTCGTCACTTCCGAAGACCCCGATGAAATCCGCCGCGACCGCATCAACGCAATGGGTAATCATCCGCAGCGCGTCCTGATCGCCACCGACTGCCTTTCCGAGGGCATCAACCTCCACGAGCATTTCACCGCCGTCCTCCACTACGATCTTCCGTGGAATCCGAACCGCCTCGAACAGCGCGAAGGCCGGGTGGATCGCTTCGGCCAGCGGGCGAAAGAAGTGAAAGCCTACCTCCTCTTCTCCAAGGACAGCGCCGTGGATGGGGTCGTGCTTGATGTCATCCTCCGAAAAGTCCGCGAAATCAAACGCGCCACCGGCATCAACGTCCCGTTTCCGGAAGACAGCAAAAGCATCATCGACACCATCACCCAGTCGCTACTGCTCAATCCCGACCGCAAGATCAGCACCCGCCGCTCCAACCGCGATCAGATCGAATTCAACTTCGACGAATTCAACGAAGCCCGGGAACTCGAACTCGAAGTCACCGACAAATACAAGCAGGCCGCCGACCGTGAAAGCAAGCGCCGCTCGATCTTCGCCCAGGAAGCCATCAAGGCCGGGGAAATCGAACAGGATCTCCGCGAAAACGACGATGCCATCGGCTCTCCTGCCGCCGTCGAATCTTTCGTCGTCGGCTCATTCAAAACTCTCTTCGGCGTCCAGATCGACCGTGAGAAACTCGGCTACCTCCTTTACACGGCGAACCTCCCGCCTTCGGCAAAGGCTATTCTCCCCGCAAAACCCACGGTCAAAGTCTCCTTCGAATCCCCGACCCCGGAGGGCCACATCTACTTCGGTCGCAATCACCCGCTCGTCGAACAACTCTGCCAAATGGTGCTCGCCCACAGCATTGATCGGAACCGCTTCCGTGCCGCCCGCGCTTCCGTCCTGCGCACCGCAGCCGTCCAGAAGCCGACCACCCTGCTGATGTTCCGCTGCCGCAATGTCATCGAGGAAAAGCGCGCCGCCGGTCACCAGCTCGTCGCCGAGGAAATGCTCCTCTGGGGCTACCGCGGCTCTCCTGAGGAAAACGACCACCTCGCCATGGAGGAGGCCCGCGAACTCCTCGCCACCGCCCGCCCGGGCGGCGATCTCACCCCGGAGCGCTGCGCCCGCCTCATCGAGGAACGGGTCGCCGCCATCCCCTTGCTCCGCCCCGCCTTCGATCTCCTCGCCGAGCAGCGCTGCCAGCACCTCGTCGATGCCCACGAGCGCTTCTCCTCCCTGGTGGAAAAGAAACGCTTCGGCGTCGTCTATCCCGTCCTCCCCATGGACGTCCTCGGCATCTATGTCCTCATGCCCGTTTCCTCGCAACCCTGACCATGCAAGAATCCGAAACCATCGAATTCAAAAAGAGCCTCGCCGAACTCAGCGAAGGGCTCAATTCCGTAGCGGCCATCCTCAACAAGCATGGCGGTGGCGAACTTTGGTTTGGCATCAGGAACGACGGCCGCCCCGTCGGCATGGATGTATCGGAAACGACCCTGAGGAAAGTCTCCCAAGCCATCGCCGCCCACATCGAGCCGAAGATCTATCCCGAAGTCTCCACCGTGCTATTGGACGGCAAGTCGTGCATCCGCGTCAGTTTCACCGGCAGCCAGAAACCCTACTATGCCCATGGCCGCGCCTACATGCGCGTCGCCGATGAAGACAGGCAACTCTCCGCCAAGGAAATCGAGTCGATCATCCTCAGGAAAAACCGCAGCACGCGCGGCTGGGACGCGGAGCCGATCCAGGACGATTCCTTCAAACCCGATACCGCGAAACTCCGCGCCTTCGTCCGCAAAGCCGGACTCACCTGGACCAACTCACAGGGAGCGTTGGAAAACCTCGGCCTTTTCGTGGATGGCCGCCACCTCAACGCCGCCTGGGTCTTCTTCGCCAAGCATCCAGCACTCACCCTCCGCTGCGCTGTCTTCGCCACTTCCTCCACCTCGACCATCATCGATCAGCACGATTTCACCGGCGACATCCTCACCCTAATCGAGGAAGCGGAGAAATACGTCCTCAAGAACATCCGCATCGGCATGAGGCTCGAAGGGCTCGTTCGTGTGGACGTGCCCGAGATCGACCGCGAGGCTTTCCGCGAGGCCATCATCAACGCCTTCTGCCACCGCGATTACCGCGATCCCGATGAAGTCCGCATCGCCATCTTCCCGGATCGGGTCGAAGTCCGGAATCCTGGAACCCTCATGGAAGGGGTCTCGCTCAAGACGCTCAAAACCGCCAAAGTCTCCCGCCGCCGCAATCCCCTCATCGCCGATCTCCTCCGCCGCATCCATCTTATCGAAGCCTGGGGCCGCGGCATCCCGTTGATTCTCGAAAAAGCTCCCAACGTCCGCTTCTCGCAGGTCGCCGGCATCTTCATCACCGAATTTCCTAGGCCGCTTGCCGTCGAGAACACGGAGTCCGGACAACTTGCAGGGGCCCCAGTCGAGGCCCCAGTCGAGGCCCCAGTCGATTTAACGGAAACAGAACAGCGGATCCTGTCCGCCCTCAAAAAACAAACCTTGGGCAGCAAGGAACTACTGACCCTGCTCGGCTACGGACAGAAGACAGGAAACTTCAAAGCGGCCATGGACAAGCTCTTTGCCCTGAAACTCATCGAATACACCATCCCCGAAAAACCCAACAGCCGCCTCCAAAAATACCGACTTAACCCCAAAGGCCTCGCCCTTCTTCACTGAAGTCTGCCCCCCTCAAGCCCATGAACGACATCACGCAAGACCTCAAGTGCTACAAGGAATTCGAAGCTCTTTGGGAGCAGTCTGTAGTTCGTGAAATTCACGAATACGTCGGCAAGTCTGTCGAGGGATACCCTCTGGAAAATGACCCCAGAGTATCAAGATTCAGGGAAGCAAGGGAGAGGCTCTGTAAACTCGCATTGCAAGCTGACGCTGTGGTGATCACAGATCACACGCTCCACCAGTTATTTGAAAAGATCCGAAACGAGGCCATCAAATACGAGTTCGGAGAAAACGGTGAAATCGAATCCATCGATTTATTCGAGGATCTTGCGGATAAGTATCATCCCGAACACTATGCCAAATGTTTCGCAATTACCAAGCCGCTCATCACTCTCAATAATGTTCCCGGTGAAGTGGTTGCCTTGGTCAAAGAGACACGTGAAGCATACTGCCTCAGGCTCCCAACCGCATGCATCTCACTATCTCGGAGCTTGGTCGAGAGAGTGATCGTGGACATCGCTATCCGCAGCGGTCGGCTGAGTGAAGAGAACCGTTTGAGCGAAATGGGAATGTGCGATCGAATTTCCCTTCTCCTCGATAAGTCGGTTAGTTCAACAAGTCCGCTGCGACGGGAAATTAACGCATTCATGCGGGCTGCCAGCAACGTGATTCATTCCAACACGGTAGCCGACATGCCCTCAGCGCTCGAACTCTTCCGCGAAGCCCTCCGACTCACCCAAGCCCTCTACGGCCAATACAAGAACCAGTTCAAAAAGTAAGCCGATTCCAAGCACTTCTCACTGCTCACTGATCACTCGGCACTTCTTATCTCTCCATGCTCCACCCTTCCATCCGCCTCGAAGGCTCCATCCTTTCCGCCGACATCCTCGATGCCATCGAGCGGGGCGAGCGGGCGCACCAGTTGCCCAAGGACTTCGGCCTCGATCCCGGTGCCAAGGTCAAGGATGAGATCGCCGATGCCTGGGCCGCCGCCCGCGCCTACTGGGCCGCCTATCAGGTGAAGATCGGCAGGCTCAAGGAAGGAGCCACCGGCACCACCGAGACCCGCAACCAATGGCTTGTCCGCTGCTCCGGACTCCTCGGCTATCAGCTCAACCTCGCCGAATCCGAGACCCTCCAGGGGAAAACCTACCGCATCTCCCACCGCGATCCCGCCCGCGACCAACTTCCCGTCCACCTCATCGGCTGGCACGAATCGCTCGACCGCCGTAGCACCGTGCCCAACGCCCCGCGCATGTCGCCCCACGGGCTGGTCCAGGAATACCTCAACCTCACCGAGCACCTCTACGGCATCGTCTCCAACGGCCGCCTCATCCGCCTGCTCCGGGATTCCTCCCGCCTCGTCAAACTCACCTTCATCGAGTTCGACCTCGAACGCATCTTCACCGAGGAACTCTTCGCGGACTTCGCCCTCTTCTACCGCCTGCTCCACGCCTCCCGCCTGCCCGTCAGACAAGACAACGTCGCCGAGGCTCCGATTGAAATCTACCACCAGGACTCCCTCGACTCCGGCTCCCGCATCCGCGACGGCCTCAGCACCGCCGTCCATCGCGTCATCCTCGATCTCGCCAACGGCCTGCTCAACCACCCGGCCAACGACCGCCTCCGCCAGTTCGCCGCCAACGATCCCAACGGCAGCTTCCCCGGCGACTTCTACGCCCACCTTCTCCGCCTCATCTACCGCCTGCTCTTCCTGATGGTCATCGAGGAACGCGGCCTCGCCCATGTCCCCGGCACCGACAAGCGCCTCCGGGAAATCTACGATCTCGGCTACTCGCTCGCCCGCCTCCGCCGACTCTCGGAAAAACCGCACTTCGCCGAAGCACGCCACAGCGATGCCTGGCTCGCCCTCATCGCTCTCTTCCGCCTCGTGGACGAATCGGGTAGGGGACTCAAGCTCGGCGTCGCCCCGCTCGGCGGCGATCTCTTCAACCGTGGTTCCCTCGGAGTGCTGGAGGATTGCTCGCTCGACAACGCCACTTTCCTCGGTGCCCTCCGCCAGCTCACCCTCTTCACCAATCCCGTCACCCGCCAGCTCATGCGGGTCAACTACGGTGCCCTCAACGTCGAGGAATTCGGCTCCGTCTATCAGGGCCTGCTGGAGTTCGAACCCCGCGTCACCGAAATCGACGGCAAATGCCACTTCGCCTTCGCCCAGGGCGACGAACGCGGAGCCACCGGCTCACACTACACCGAGGACGAACTCGTTCAGCCGCTCATCAAGCACTCCCTCGACCACCTCATCGCGGAAAAGCTCAAACAACCCGATCCCGTCGCCGCACTCCTCTCCCTCCGCGTTGCCGACATCTCCTGCGGCTCCGGCCACATCCTCCTAGCCGCCGCCCGCCGCATCGGCCTGGCCCTCGCCATCGTCCGCACTGGCGATGACCAACCCAGCCCCACCGCCTACCGCGAGGCCGTCCGCGATGTCATCAAAAACTGCATCTACGGCGTCGACCTCAATCCCCTCGCCGTGGAACTCTGCAAGGTCGCCCTCTGGCTGGAAGCCCACGTCCCCGGCGAACCGCTCGGCTTCCTCGACCACCACATCAAATGCGGCAACGCCATTGTCGGCTTCGTCACCCGCGACGAACTCGACAAAGGCATCCCCGACGAAGCCTTCAAAACCCTCCCCGGCGACGACAAGGACATCGCCGCCGCCTTCCGCAAGGTGAACAAAGCCGAGCGCAAGGAACGCGCCAGCGGCCAGAAGCAACTCCCACTCGCCCCCGAGCTTCAGGAAAAACTCGACTCCGTCCTCGCCCGCATGCGCGAGCTATCCGCCCTGCCCGAGCACACCCCCGCCGAGATCGCCGCCAAGAAAAAGCGTTACGCCACCCAATCCCAGGACGCCTACCTGCTCCGCCAGATTGCCGCCATCCCCATTGCCCAGTTCTACCAACCAAAAACCGCCGGCAACAAAGCCAACCTCATCACCGACGCCAGCTTCCGCCACTACCTCGCCGGGCCGCACCCGCAAGGTCAGGCCACTGCCTCCGCCTGGGCACTCGCCGAACGCAAAAAAGCCTTCCACTGGTTCCTCGAATTCCCCGACATCATCGCCAACGGCGGCTTCGACTGCATTCTGGGAAATCCGCCTTATCTCGGCGGTCAAGCCCTCAGCGGCACCTACGGCCATTCCTTCTGCGAATACGTCCGCTGGCAATACGCCCCCACCGGACTCAGCGATCTCGTCGCCTTCTTCCTCCGCCGCATCTTCACCCTTATTCGTCCCAACGGCTTCACCGCCTTCATCACCACCAACTCGATCAAGGACGGTGACGTGCGCAAGGATGGTCTCGAACAGGTTGTAGCCCGAGGTGGAACGATCAACATGGCTGTACGCGGCATCAGATGGCCGGGTGTTGCGAACCTCGTCGTCTCACTTGTTTCGATCCATCGTGGCGACTGGAAAGACACCTGTTTCCTCGACGGCAAACCAGTGGAAATGGTCAACACATACTTTGAGGATTCAGAAGATACCAATGAACCCTCTGGACTGGCCGAAAACGCTAACCAGATGTTCCAGGGATCCATCTTCTCTGGAGACGGCTTTCTTTTGAACCACTCCAACGCAACAGCGATGCTCGCAAATTCTTCAAGACTCTCCGAGGTAGTTTTACCTGTCATCAACGGACAGGAGTTGAATAACAACCCTGACCAGCGCCCCGGGCGTCGAATCATTCAATTTTTCGATTGGCCCCTAGATAAGGCAGAAAGGTATTCAGAGGCATTAGAGCATCTTCGGCAACATGTTAAGCCGTGGCGCGACGCTAATGCGCGCCTTGCAGCGGTGCCTTGGTGGCAGTTCGAGCGACCTCGTTTGGAGGTCTATCGTGGACTCGCTGGGCGGCAACGCTGCTATCTTGCTGCGGCAACGACAAAATACCTGAATTTCAGCGCCTCTCCGGTCGACCGAGTCTATCTAAATACCACCTACATTTTCACCGCCGACCGCTGGGATCACTACGCCGTTGTTCAATCCACCATCCACGAAATCTGGGCACGCAAATACAGCGGTGCGTTGAAACAGGATCTCCGCTACTCCCCGTCAGACTGCTTCGGAACCTTCGCCTTCCCCGCCGGGCAATGGCAGCATCACAACCCGGATCTCGCCGCCATCGGCGAGCGCTACCACGAGCACCGCCGCGACCTCATGCTCCGCCTCTGGCTCGGCCTCACCGACATTTACAACCTCTTCCACGCCCCCGATCTCGACGCCCGCCTCGACAAGCTCTTCCAGAAGCGCGCCAAGACCGGCGATTGGCAAAGCGCCGCAAACGTCCCGCCCGAACACCGCGCCACCGCCGGCAGCCTCACCCCGCCCCAAGCCCACGACGCCATCCTCCACCTCCGCGACCTCCACCGCCAGCTCGACCAAGCCGTCCTCACCGCCTACGCCTGGCACCAACCCGGCCCCGACGGCCCCGCCATCCACCTAGCCCACGACTTCCAACAAGTCGAAACCCTCCCCGAAAACGACCGCACCCGCTACACCATCACCCCCCAAGCCCGCAAAGACCTCCTCACCCGCCTCCTGAAACTCAACCACCAACGAGCCGCCGAAGAAAAGGAACAGGCCACCACGAAGCGCAAGACGGTAGCTGCCAAGCAACAGGTGATCCAACTTCCGACCGACGACCTCGACCTGTTCCGCCCGGCGGCATCTAAACCAGCGAGACTGGCCTTCCCCAAATCCGAACGGCAAAGCCTCACCGGAGAGCCCTTCCTGTTGGTGCTCGTCCACTACTTCATGAATCTGGCTGGCGAGGAAGCCACCGTCCGCAACCTCGACGGTGTCTTCCATCTCCTGCGGAACCGCACGACCCATCGGGACAACATCATCGCGGCCATAGGCACCATAGGCGAGGCATGGTTTAAGGGTTACAATGACGAGCCTCCCAACAAGCTGTTCATCCCCTTCCTCAAAAAGTTGGAGGAACAGAGGTGGATCGAAGTGGACCGCGAGACCGGCCAGCTTCGCCGACTCTCTGCCTTCAAGCAACCGACGCAGCCCCATCCGTGGCAAGAGTTGGACGTTAACATCGCGCTCCAGGTTCTCAAGTCGGAGCCTGAAGTCATCGACATCATCACCGAAACCAGCAAATCCACCCGCGTTTCCTCGGCTTTCGGCATCACCCAATCCGCCTGACACCGCCATGCCCTCGGACCCAGAGCTCATTCCGGATAAAGATTACCTGAAGGTGGTCAACCCGCCACCGGCCCTGTTCTGGTTCAGGGATATCCGTCTCTTCAATCGACTCGACGCCGAAGCTGCCCAAGAGATTCGCCGAATCCCTCTTTCTCGCGGGCTCAACATCGTCTGGGCCAAGCCGTCCGACCCTGACGAGTCTGATCCTGAAGCTCGTGGCCGGGGACACGACGTGGGTAAGACCACGTTCTGTCGCCTCATTCGTTACCTGCTCGGAGAAAAACACTACGGCACCGAGAGCACGCGCCGGGCACTCTCCACCTCAGATAAGCTCGACCGCCCGTGGGTGGTGGGTGAACTGGAGTTGTCGGGCGAGACATGGACCATCGGGCGTCCACTCTACTCTGGAGGACACCCGTTTGCCGTTCGGGGAAAGGGACTCGACGAGGCCATCGCCATGCCGGCGGCGGAACGCTCGAAGCACGAGGAGTTCATCACCCACCTCCAGCAGGAGGCACTGAAGGATTTCCCCGTCCGCAGCTTCGACGCTCAAGAACTGCGCCCGCTCCGTTGGCTCCACCTCCTTCAATGGCTTGCGCGTGATCAGGAGGCGCACCTCTCCAGTCCGTTCCGTTGGCGCGACACCACCTCCCACTCCGAGTCGCCCGATCTTTCCGCACAGGACACCCGGTTTCTCGTCCGCTGCGTTCTCGGTGTCACCGACACCATAGAGCGACGCATCATCGGCGAGCGGGAGCAACTGGAGAAAACAAAGGAACAACTGATCGGGGATATCCGCTTCCATGAGCGCCGGGTCGCAGAGGCCATCGAACTAGCCCGTACCGGTCTGCCCCAAGGGGATCAATTACCAGACATCGCCGAGTCTCTTTTCGTCGATCAGGTCTCCCGCCACGCCGAGCACCTCGTAGAGGCTCGCCGGGCCATCATTGAATCCCAACTCGGTGAGATTGATATCACCACCGTTGAGCGTGAGCTCGAACAGGCAATCGGACGGACGGCGGTCGCACGCGAGCAGCGGGATGCCGAGCAGAAGCTACTTTCAGACGCTCAGGACAGGTGGGAACGGCTGACCGCATCCGACCAAGCTCCAGCCTTGGACGAACTGGAGTCGATTCTCGCGGCACTCAAACCGGATCGCCAGCATTGCGAAGTCCCCACTAACATCGCCCTCTTCAAGTGCCCCATCCTACGTGAACACCGTAGGACGCAGGAACAACCCGGACCTGTTCCGACCGGCATCGAGGAACAGACCGCCCAACTGCGCAATGAGGTAGCCCAAGCGCTCACGGCAAGTCGGGCGAGACTCGCCGCTCTCGACCAGCGCCTCACCAGTGCCGTCACGACCGAATCCGCCGCGCGTAAGGTTCGGGACCAACAGCTTGCTGAGCAACGAGAGTTGCAAGCCAGTCTCAGCGGCCTGTCCCCGGAGATACTAACATGGCGCTTCCGGGCCGAAGATGCCAAACGCAGCCATGACGCGTTGGAAGAGATCCGCAAGCAGATCGACACCATCGAAGATAAGGCGTCGAAACTGAAATCCGCCCAGGATGCCGCACAGAAGGCCGCGAAGGTGATGCAGAAGCAGATCGGCAAGCTGTTTGTCTCGCTGTGCCAGGATCTCAAGGGGGTGAACGTCGATGCCGAACTCAAGTTCACCCGCGACGAAATCAATGCCCGAATCGGGTCCGGCGGCGGAGCCTACAACGCTCTCAGCACCTTACTCTTCGACTACAGCGCCGTCCTTGCCCGCATGCACCGGCTCGGCCACCACCCCGGGTTCCTCATCCACGACAGTCCCCGCGAGTCCGACATGGAACCCAGCCTCTATCGCCCCCTCTTCCGCCTCCTGAAATGCTTCTCAGACTCCGCGCCAGATTCCTTCCAATACATCGTCACCACCACCGAAGAACCTCCCCCGGAGCTCTCCAAAGGCCACGTCGTGACAACCTTGGACGGGTCGACTAAAGAGGGATTTTTGTTCAAAACCCGATTTTAGATCAAGGAGACAGACCCGCATATAGACCTGCCATCTTTCGCTACAAGTGATTCTTCCAATGCACACCTTCGACGATACAGTATTAAAGAGATCCACGCGAGACTGGTTAACCCGGCACAACGCGATGCCTTCGGCATGGAAACTCCCCGAGCAGGAGCTTGAACGCTGGCTCCAAGCGGGGGTTCGAATTTGCGTATTCAACTCACCGGCATGCTTGGTCTCGATCGGTGCAGAGACTCAGATTCCATCACCAAGACTTCAACTGGCACTTGTTGATGCATATAAGATTGATGACTGGGTGGCCGAGCACGGCTTTGCTAGAGAGGAGCTGATCGCGACGATTCTCCACGAAATCGGTCACGCCGTGAACTGCCCCAAGTACCCGATGGGTCTCGGTGAGGAGTTTGGAGCAGACGACTATGCGCGCCACTGCGGCTACGAAGCTCCAT
Source organism: Akkermansiaceae bacterium (assembly GCA_017798145.1). Taxonomy (NCBI): domain Bacteria; kingdom Pseudomonadati; phylum Verrucomicrobiota; class Verrucomicrobiia; order Verrucomicrobiales; family Akkermansiaceae; species Akkermansiaceae bacterium. The sequence continues at coordinate 579,970 of CP059069.1, forward strand.
TGCGCTCAGCCCTTGAAAAGATTCTCAAGCTTGATCCCAAGCATTGCGAATTGGACGCGTTTCAACAGCGGATTCAAAGGATACACAAAAAGGAACCAATCGAGCTAGCATGGCTATCTCCCGTCTAACCACGTTCACCACATGACCGCACCGCTCCCCTTTTCCGACCGCCCTTTAAAACACGGCGAACTCGACCTTCTCCACCGGGGTCCCTTCGTTCGGAATTTAGCAACAGCCATTTGCCATACCCCAAATGACGCGAGCATTGTCTTCGCCCTCTATGGCCGATGGGGAGAAGGCAAGACCAGTACCCTTGCTCTGCTCGAAGATGAACTAGCGGCAAGAGAAGAGAATGAGGAGTCCACTCCTGTTCTCATACGTTTCAATCCGTGGGTCTTCAGCGGTCGGGAGCAACTGTTCAGCGCGTTCTTCGAAGACATTGGAAACGCCATGAACAACTCTGGTGTGAAAGATGCCGAAGATAAGGCCATGCGGTGGAAGCGGCTCGGAGCCTATTCGAATCTTGTCGGGCAGGGCCTCAACCATGTCGATACTGTCCTCAACGTCTTTGGCGCATCGATTCCCGGTTGGAAGCTGCTCGGCAAGTTCCTGGAACACGCTGGCGAAACGACCGCCCAGGCAGCAGAAGCTGAGCTCGCCGGGACAGATCGGAATCTCAACCAGCTTCGCAAAGAACTTGAGGAAGCACTAATCGAGCTCGAACGCCCGTTCCTCATCATCCTGGACGACCTTGACCGACTGCCGCCCGGCGAACTGGTCGAGATATTCCAGCTTCTCAAATCAGTTGTGGACTTACCAAAGGTGCACTACCTGCTTCTCTGCGATCGCACGAACATCGAGCGAAGTCTTGAGGTGCAGAACCTACGTCGGGATTACCTAGAGAAAATCGTCCAATTCAGCGCGCCTCTACCAGCCGTTCCGGCGAGCGTGTTGCACGGTCTGCTTCTCGGCCAGTTGAAGGCATTGTTCACAGAATTTGCGAAGGACGACGCTCGTCTCAACACGGAGTTTTGGGAGGCACTCGGCGAGGGGGAGCTTCCCCGGCTTTTCTCCACCTTGCGCGACGTGAAGCGATACATCGGCGAACTCCGCCTGGCTCTACCCACATTCTGCGAGGGAGACCACTTCGAGCTTAATCCAGACCACTTCCTAAAGCTCCAGGCACTCCGGCTTCTGGCCCCGGAGATCGTCGACGAGATCTACGCGCACCGTTGGCTCTATGTTTCTACGCGTGCGAGTCAGCTTGTTTGGAGGGACGAGATGCATGAAAGGGCGGCAGACCGAAAGAACTTCGCCGAGGTCGAGCTACCGAAACTGCTCAACGGAAGCAAAGCATCGTCGCTTGACATGATCCTCGCCTCGCTTCTCCGTAGCGGAGGAGTCGACTGGACTGCAGACGAGGCTGCCGCAGAAGGCCGTTTCCTCACCTCGTCACTTTGGTTCGACTGCTACTTCACACTGACGGTTCCCACAGCGACGGTTCGCATGCGGGATTCTGCTGCAATCGAGCGCTGCCTCTCGACTGAACCTGACCGCATCTCGGACGTAATCCAACGTATCGCCTCCCAGAACGGCTATCCCGCGCTCGTTCGTTGCCTGACAACCCGCTTAGCAGCACTGACGCCGGAACACGGGCAGCGAATTCTTGATGCGATGCTCTTGCCCGGTGCGGAGCCTGAAGACCCGGGTTCGAAGCTCTTCGAGCCAGGAATCCATGACTACTTCGCACGATGGATACATCAGATCCGTGACCAGGATCGCGAGGCGCGAATCGTCGAACTCATCCGATCGACCTGCAACCACGCTTTCTTTGCCAGCATCCTCTACTCAGCTGAGAATTCCGATCAGTCGCAAGGCGGCCTGTTCCAAAGCCTGAAGTCCTGTGTCAATGGCGTGGGCAAGGCGACCGCCAAGCTCATCGAGTCCAAGGCGGAAAGCGGCGAGTCGTTGCTTTATAATGGGTTCTGGGAATCTTACGACGTCTGGGCGAAGTGGGGCTCTAAGGCAAAACTTCAAGACTGGATTCGAGAGCAGACCGAAAGTGACATCGGTTTGAGAGACTACCTCCTCGCCCTGGGCGGTTATCGCAAGGCTCACGGCAATGATCGAGACGAATACGAGTATTTCTGGATAAATCATCATCGATTGGAAGCGTTTCCCAGTCTAGCGAGCGGCGAGAAGCGCTGCCGGCAACTGGTCGGTTCCGCATCTTCAAAGGATCGGATGCTGTACGAGAGCGCGGCTGAAGCATTTCACGATCAGGCCGAATACCGCAGAGGAAGCCGAACGTTGCTCCGTAAGTTTCCAGAACTTCGCCAGCTGCGATTTAGAAGCGTACAATACGAGGTCGGCACACCAACCGCGTTTTTCCTAGATCGAACTCTTGATCAAGGCATGCCTGCGCTGGCAGATCATCCTTCTTTGGAAACGAGAATCGAAGATCACTTTAAGCACCTAGGACCCTACATGGTTCCTGCCACTCTGACATGCGATGGTGGACAATCGGAACTTTCGGCTGTGGCTCTATCCGCGAATCCCGATCTCGCCGAGGAAGTTGGTCGTGCTCTCGACCTCCCATACGTTCTCATGATCTTCGATGATGGCCGGGTTTTGGTGATCGGGTTGAACGGCGAGGGTCGCCTCGCTCTCGGTTTGGCCAAAGACCTCATCTACAAGCCCGGGAATTGCTAGAGATTAATCATCACCACTTCAACACCATGTTCACCTGGATCCCCATACACGAAGAAACTGCCAAGCGCCTGCTTGCATTCAAAGACAGCAATCATGAGCTCGTTGAAATTCTCGCCCGGATGAAATCCAGTGGATACACCACGACGAAGATTTCCGACGAAGCTGCGGACGGCAGCAAGTTTCAGCTCAAGGAAATCGACCCGTTCACATTCCTCGCTAACTTCAACCGCGGAACCATCGACAAAAACCGACAAGGCATGTGGGAGAGGCTCAAGGATGAATGGCATTTGGATTCTGATGTGCCGCAGGATTTCGACGGCATCCCGGTCGCAAGTGCCATGAACTCATGGCTCATGCCCTACGCCAAGGACAGAGCCCAGGATCATGTCCCGCTGCTCTGGCGCTTCTTCGCGCACATCATGGGCACGGATCCGGATGCACTCGATGTAGATCTGATGCAGCGTTGCCTCAAGCTTCCAAAGGTCGGTCTCGGAATGCTTAGCATGGGCATGTTCTGGGCGTGTCCGAAGAAGTGGATTGCGACGGATGGAAAGAACCTCGCGTTTGCCAAAACCAAGGGCATAGGTGAGGAACCCAAGACCGCAGCCGATTACTTCCGTTGGCTCCCTAAGATCCGTGAAGCGGTCGGTGGCGATGGCGTGGAATTCTCCCTACAAGCCCATCAATGGGCGCTTGCCAATAAGCCCGGAAATGGGAATGAGTCCAAAAAAGATCCTTGGTGGAAGCAGTTCTTCGATACCGAAGAACAGGGTCATGCGGCATTCGATCTGCTCCACGAGGCATGCCTGGCATTGGGCGTCACGAACACCCAAGGAACCACTGCGCAGAGAGTTTCATTGACCAACGTCAGGGTGGACGGAAAGGAGAGGCTGAGGCTGAGTTGCGGCAATTCGCTTGTGTTTGAAATCACGTCGCCGCCCGCTAATAAGCCGAATTCGGTCTTCATTGCACGGATTAGCGAACAGGACACTTCTCCGGAACCAGAGGGACGTTTCAGCACCCCTTACGCCGGGCAGATGCTTGGACTTTACCGGGTCGATTTGGATGATCTTTTGAAGACGGATTCCGCTTTCCGGAAACTGTTTTTTACAGCGCTTGGAGATGTGGCGGCGACCTACAAGAACATCAAAAAGAGGCATTTCGAGAACGCCCACCGTCCCAGGCTCCTCTATGCGGCCTATCACAAGGAACGGAGGCCTGACATGCTTGCGAACGGGCCAACGAGCGGGCCTGCTGATGAGGAACCCGATCCAAAGCCAGTGCCCACCACCTCTCCGGGCAAACATGAATCCGCGAAAAACCTGATCCTCTACGGCCCGCCGGGGACGGGGAAAACCTATTCGACGATCGACCGGGCGCTCGAAATCATCGACCCGTCGCTGGTGGAATCCACCTGGAACGAAAAGGATGGCCGGGCAAAGCGCAAAGCCCGCTTCGACGAACTCCTCCATGCGAAGCGCATCGGGTTTGTCACCTTCCACCAGAGTTTCAGCTACGAGGACTTCGTGGAAGGTCTCAAGGCCTCGACCGATGAAAACGGACAAGTGAAATACGAGATAGAGGACGGCATTTTCAAGCAGATGTGCAGCACCGCCGCCGCCGCCGTCAGCGGAGCAAGTCGCAGCGGCTCAAGCGGGAACGTGGATCCCGCCGGCCGCACGATCTGGAAAATGTCGCTCGGCAACACCCTGGGAACGGATGCCACCGTTTACGACGAGTGCATCGAGAACGGCTACGTTCTTCTCGGCTGGGGAAAGGGCGTTGACTTCTCCGGTGCCTCAAGCCGGGAGGCCATCAAATCGAAGGTCGAGGCTGAGAAGCCGGAGGGATGGGAATCGGAATACACCGTCACGGCTTGCCACGCCTTCGTGAACACGATGAAGCCCGGGGACTTGATCATCGTCTCGGATGGCAACCACAAGTTCCGTGCGATAGGTGTGGTGAAAGGGGGCTACCGATTGCTGCCTCTTGACGACGAGCGCGGGCACATTTACCAGCAATGCCGCGACGTCGAGTGGATCCGCACCTACGTGCCGCCGCTTCCCAACGACCGGCTGATGACCGTGGCCTTCTCACAGGCAACCCTCTACCGGCTGAAGCCCCCGGCAATCGATCTGGATCTGATGCGCTCCCTTCTCAAGGAGGATGAAGCGGACGCCGGTGATGGGCCGCGCCCATTCGTCCTGATCATAGACGAGATCAACCGTGGCAACATTTCCCGGATCTTCGGCGAGCTGATCACCCTGATCGAAGACAGCAAACGGATCGGGAACGCCGAAGCCCTTTCCGTCAGGCTGCCTTATTCGAAAGAGATCTTCTCCGTGCCCTCCAATCTCCACCTGATAGGCACCATGAACACCACCGACCGTTCCCTGGCACAGGTGGACATCGCTTTGCGCAGGCGCTTCGTTTTCGAGGAACTCATGCCGGATCCTTCCATTCTTTCGATGATCCCGGCAATCGCAGGCATACATGCGGGCGAGATGCTCACGGCCATGAACCGCCGCATCGAGGTTCTCTATGACCGTGAGCACGCCATCGGCCACACTTTCTTCCTCTCCCTCAAAGATGACCCGAGCATGGCTGAAATGGGGCGCATCTTCTCCGGGAGAATCCTGCCCCTGCTGGAGGAGTATTTCTTCGAGGACTGGGAAAAGATCAGGCTGGTGCTGGGCGACCACCGCAAGCCTGCGGAGCTCGCCATGATCAGGCCGAAATACTCCGATGGCGAACTGGAAGCCCTCTTCGGAGCGGAACCGAACCATCCGATCACCACCGTTTACCAACGGAACGAGAGCGCACTGAAGATCCCGGAATCCTACATCGGGATCTACGATCCTGCGGCTTGCAACGGGAAGAACCCATCCGCCCCCATTTCGTGATGCTCACGACCGTGGCCGTCGAGCGGGAGATTTCCATCAGGGAGCATGAAGTCCTGCTCCGTGGCGGATGTCTGTCGATCGAAGGGGCTACCTCCATCGGGGTTGAGGATTGGGATTGGCTGAACGATCTGAGCGCCAGGGTTACGGAGGCACCGGCCTTTTTCCGTCCGGTCTTCCGAGCTGGGATCCGCGGTCTTCAAGCCTGCAATTATGTGGGAACCGTCGAAACACCCGGCGGCACGCGCATCGAGATCCTGCCCAAGTCATTCATCACAGGGGACGATCCGAGGCGAGCTCGCAACATAGTCCTCAAAATGCTCAGCCGTGTCCTGGATCTTAGCACGTATTCCTGGGAGAAGGGATCCTTGGTGGTGATGAACCAGCCCCGTTGCGGCTGATAGAATCACAGTCTTTGCGGGGAGAAGGGATCCTTGGTGGTGATGAACCAGCCCCTGCACGAACACCTGATCGGGATATTCCTCACCGGAGTGGAACGTCTCGTCAAAAAGGGACTCCGAAACAACTACATCCTCAAGGAAGACGACCACCCATTCCTGCGCGGAAGGCTTCGGATCGAAAAGCAGCTCAATCGGCGTCCCGGCTCCAAGCCGGAGTTTCCCATCGAGTATCACGAGTTCATCCCAGACCGCCCGGAGAACCGTCTCATCCACTCGGCCATCCTTGCCGTGGGAAAATGGACGAGGAATCCTGAAGTGGTCTCCTTTTCGTGGCCAGCATTTTTTCTGTTTTATTGATGCCTTTGGCGGGTCTTCGGGGGACTTGGTTGTTGTATTGGTTTCGTAGCGGGTGAGGTGAAATGGAGAGGCTGGAGCGTAGCGGAAGACTAGCAATGGAGCCTCACCCGCTACGCCGCCGCCCCGGTCAGGCGGCTTGGCAGGCTGGCGGTTCGTAAACCGACCACGGTGTGCCGTAGCCGTGAGTCTGGTGCTTCCGGCGGTGGTTGTAGAACTCCATCCAGTCGGCGGTCAGGGCACGGAGTTCGGGGATGGTCCGGTAGCTCCAGAGCCGCAGCTTCTCATACTTGAGGCTGCGCCACAGGCGCTCGATGAACACGTTGTCCATCCAGCGCCCCCGGCCATCCATGCTGATCTGGATTCCATGGCCTTGGAGTTCGGAGATCCAATCCGCCCCTGTGAACTGGCTGCCCTGGTCAGTGTTGAAGATCTTCGGCTTGCGCCCTGTGCTGCGCAGCGCGGCGCGCAGCGTGCGGACACAGAACGCACTGTCCATCGTGTTGCTGATCTCCCAGGCGAGCACGGCGCGGCTGTGCCAGTCCATGACCGCCACCAGGTAGGCGTGGCCTTTTTCCATGGGGATGTAGGTGATGTCGGCGCACCACACTTCATCAACGGTGCTGATGTCCCGGTTGCGCAACAGGTAGGGGAAGATCCTGTGCCCCTTTGCAGGGACACTCGTCGAGGGCTTCGGCACCAGGGCTTCGAGACCCATGATGCGCATCAGTCGCCGGATGCGCTTGCGACCGAGGAAATAGCCGTGATCCTTGAGGTTTTCGCGGAAGTTCCGCTGTCCGTAAAACGGGCATTCCATATGGAGGTTGTCCATGATGGCCATGATCCTGAGGTCTTCTTCGCTGGTCTTGGTGGGGCGTGCTGCGAGCCGGTTGCGGTTGATCCCCAGGAGCTTCGCCTGCCTGCGGATCGAGAGTTTCCTGTCGCTGGGATCGATCATGGCCTTTCGCTCAGATCGATTCCCAGCTGCTCGCACTTTTTTTCGAGGAACTCCTTCTCGATGAGCAGTTGGCCGATCTTTCGCTCCAGATGCGAAGTCCGGCGCTCCTGCTTCTCGGCGCTTTGGTCCGCCGCGTTCTTGCGCTCGAAGATCGAGGCCATGTGGTCTTCGAGATCCTTCTTCCAGGTGCTGACCTGTGAAGGGGCGATGTCGTTCTCCTGGGCGATCTGCTGGATGCTCTTCTCGCCCTTGAGCGCCTCGGTGGCGACGCGGGCCTTGAACTCGGCGGTGAGGTGTCTTCTCTTTCGTTTCATTGGTCTGATTTCGGGGTAATTCGCCCCTCTCAGACCAGTCAAAGTTTCAATAAACCGCTGGCTCCGTTTTCCGGGGCCACTTCATCCCAACAACCAACGCCGTGCCCGAACCTTGCGATTCGTCTTCTCCGAAATCCCGGAAAGCGCCGATCACCGGAGAGACCTTCAACACTGGAGCCCCGACCGCGCCCTGATCGACTACCGGGGGCTGAAGCCTTGGTGTGAACTCATCTTGAGCCGGAAATCCCCTCTCTTCATGGCCGGCACGTTCAGCGGACTCTCGTTCCTTTTCCCCATGGAGCAGCTATTCGAGCGCTACGTGGCAAGCGTGCTCCGGAATATGTTGGAACCCGGATTCCGGGTGGTCGCCCAGGCTTCGCGTCACTCGTTGGCAACCCATCTGGGAGCGGATTGGTTCCGCCTCAAGCCCGATCTGATCATCGAACGCGGCGATGGTTCGTGTTGCTCCGTCCTGGACACCAAGTGGAAGCACATCGATGAAAACAGGGGCACGTCCACAGAGAAATATGGGCTCAGCCAGTCAGACTTCTACCAGATGGCCGCATACGGCGAGCGCTACCTGCAGGGAACCGGCGACATGTTCCTGATCTATCCACGGTCTCCGCGATTCACCCGCCACTTGCCACCCTTCGGGCTGTCATCTGATCTCAGGCTTTGGGTCGTGCCATTCGACTTGGAGAGCGATGTCCTCGGATTGCCTGAGACATCTTCATCCGGAATCACTCACGGCATAGCCTGCTGAAAGGCTCTCAACACGTCGTGATTCCGCGAACGGCATGCGAGACTATGAGCAAAGAGGACAATATCTCTTTTCGCGCTGAACCGAAAAAATTGCCGCGTTCCCGAACGTTTTGCCTGTTCGCGGCTATCACCAGGCGCAGTCGTCGATCAGGTTCCAGTTTTCCGTCTCGAAGATCTAACTTTCGCACTCTTTCCACCGATGTTCGCACTCCCTCCTGGAAGGAGTAACTGCCAGGGTTCCAATCCGTGGCCATTGGCCAGACGATCCAAGGTCGATAGGCGCAAGTCCCTTTTCCGCCCTGCCTCTACAGCTTGGTAGTATTTGTAGGAAATACCCGATTTCTCAGCAAATTCCTCCTGAGTCAGCCCACTCTCGATCCGCAACGCCTTGAGGCGCCCGAGCAATCGTTGAACCGTTTCAGTCTCCATTTCAGGGCTAGCATACCCGCTGGATTTCCTCCTTTACACCTCACCTTCGGTAGTGCTTGTGTTTACGTATTCTTCCCACCTGGCTCGGATCAATTCCCACCGCCCCTCTCCTAAATCCATGATCACCTTCCCTTGCCCCCAATGCGCAATCCACATCACCGCAGAGCCGGAACATGCGGGCTGCGAAGCAAACTGCCCCAAATGCGACCAGGCTCTGGTTGTGCCGAAAACCTCCGATAAGGTTGAAACTGTGGCGAAAAGGCCTGATAGCCCTCCCCTGCTCCCAAACCTGCTTTTTACGGCAAAGAACAAGGCCATTCATTTATCACATAAACTACATCCTCTGCATAAATGGATTACATTCCACTCTGCCCAAATTATTCAACAGACAAGCAAATATGGAAAAATTAAAATTAAGCGAGCAATAAATCAAAACAAGTATTTACTAGCGCTGTATCTGCTAGCGATTGCGGTAATTTTAATTTATTCGCCCATTGGCAAAAATTCATCAGAGAATATTTCAAGCGAGGAAGCCATCGAAGGAAACGAACAGGAAAGCACAATCAGCGAAGTTTTCTTGGAAGAATACAAAGAGGCTGGCCCAACAGGATATGGAAGCTCCAAGATAACGATAAAACTTTACGATTTCAGGAGTTCCGGAATAGTTATGATAAAAAGCGAGATAATATACTACCTTGGGTACGGCAATCCAGACTCGACAAAATTTGCTGAGACAGCTTCATATCGCGTTCAAGGAAACCATTTGAGAATAAGCCATAGAAACGGCGACACTACAATATTTCAGATGGAGCCGAATGGAGACCTGATATCGAACGCTACCGGAAGCCGGATGCAGCGCCAATAGATGCGGTGGATTTACAGTGTCGGCATTCGTCTGCCAATCGGTGTCGTGCAGGCGGCGTCCTAGCTGTCAACCAGGCAGAGAATGTGCGCCGGAGTGCGGAAGGGGCGGGCGGTCTCAGCGACTACGAGACGGAGCTCCTGCCATCGAAGCACTTCCGGGTTGAATCCGACAACAAAGGCGGCGTCTTGGGAGCAAAAAAGAGGATGTCCTCCACCGGAAGTCCGGTGGAGGAATATTCAAACAGATGCTAGGGATCAGGCTGCGGCCGATGCCTGCTCGGCTTTGTATTTCAACTTACTCCTGGTGCACATTACCACTGCCTGCGTTGAGCGGTTGAGTATTTCCCTGTCGTAGACCCGGTGCTAGGTTCCCTCCATGTGCAACGCCTATTTCGTCGAGCCGAAGAAGGATGCTGTGGGTCGTGACCGTGCAGTCGCCAAAGTCCGTTGAGCGATTGAGGTTTGCACTGATCCGACCCACGGTTGCAAGTCTGGTGTTGCTGGAGGATGGGCTTGGTTATCATGCGCTGGAGGACGACCACAGTTCCGGGGATGAGTGGTTTTGGATCCTGAAATTTCCGCACCTGAATCGAAAGGACGGCGAGTTATCGCTGATTCAGGGAATTTTAATACCGGCAAGTCGTTGAAAATGAATATCTGAAAATCCATGGCCGGTTTTGGGTAATCAAATTCCTAGGCGCTGGCGGATTTTCTGTTAAATCCGATGTGTGTTTTTCAATCCCCGTCGGTTTTCTTTGCGTTTGCTTTCGTCGGCCATGATGGCTGCGGTTGTGCTCTGCTTGCAATTCTTGCCTGGGACAATCTCCGCCAAAGAAGGCGTTGATGCGCGGGACATCGGAACGGCGTTTGTAGCAAAGGTGGTCGAAATTACCCCGGCAGCCGGTGCCAGCGAGATTGCGGTTCAATGGGATTTCACGAACAAATGGGACATGCCGCTGATGGTCGAGCGCTTTGAGGAATCATGCGGCTGCCTTGGCGGTGTGACCGACCAGAAGGAAGTCGCTCCCGGCAAGACCGGCCATATCCGTGCCAATTTCATTCCCGGCGGGTATCGCGGGAAGATCCGCAAGTCGCTCCATGTTCGCTTCGTTGGCTTCGACAAGCCGGTGGAATTGGTGGCCGAGGTCACGATCCCTTCGTCGGTGGAGCTTTCCTCCCAGGAACTCGTCTGGAATGGCTCTGCAGATACATCGTCCAAGACGGTTGATGTCAAAGCGGGCACGGATGCCGATTTCACCATCACCGGGCTGGCAGGGGTGGCCGAGGGGATGTTCTTGGTCAAACAGGAAATCGTGACCCCGGGTCGCCACTACCGCGTCACGATCACCCCAACAAAGGCCGCCGGTTCCGATGTCCAATGCCTCCAGATTCGCACCGATAGCGCCGACCTGCGTGACCGTGTCGTCGCTGTCTTCCTCCGCTGCGGGCCATCACCCGCCGGGCAGCCTCCTGCTTCAACCTCTCCCGAACCATGAAACCATCAGCCCTGCCAGGTTCCAGCCCGCACCGCAGCCGTCCCTGGCTATGGCTCAGCGTGGTCTTGGCCATCGTGTGCGGGGGCGTAGGTGCAATTTGGTTCGCGAGCCGGACTCCCGACCTCGAGCCACTTGCAGTGGCGATCAAATCCCTGCCGCGAGCCGTGCCGGTTCCAGATATGCAGGAACCGGCGGAGGATTTCGGCACCTTCCTCCATGTTCTCCGGACCGGCGGAAACGAGGTGACCAAGCCCGTCGCCATCGCATGGCTGGACAAGGTTGCCAGGGAAAACATCGCGCTCACCAAAAGCGAACGCGAGGGGGTGATGGGGATGATCCGCAGCGGCGGCCACCAGTCATGGGAGTCCGGTTACCGCCTTCACCTGTTCAATTCGGCGTTCAATGCCATGCAGCTCCGCCACCCATTCGGGGAATTTACGGAGGAACTGCTGCGCCTCGCCACGCGCGACCCGAACCGCACGATGCGCCTCTACGCCTTGCAGCACCTGAACCTCCAGAGGCGCACCGGTCGCTTGCCTGATGGAGCGCTTGCGGACGAGGTTCTCGCGGCCGTGCGCGGCATGTCGTCCGACAACGGGGTTGCAGGCTACGTGATCGAAATTCTCGCCACATGGGACGGGGGTGAGGATGCCGAACCCACACCGGAGATCCTGCGCATTGCTCTTTCCACCGCCGCAGACCCGTCCTTTCCAACGGATGTCCGTGTCACCGCGATACACGCCGCCGGATCAGCGAGTGTGCCGCTGGCCAGAACCATCGCAACAGATGCGGGGGAACACACCATGCTGCGCAAGGCCGCGATCGCCCTGATCGGCAGGTATGGCTCGCCCGCCGACCTCGGGTTCTTGGAAACCATCCGCTCCGAGAGCGCCCGGCTTGCCCAAGCCGCCGAACCCGCCATCGCCCGCCTCCGCGAACGCCCGGACGGGCGCGGGGAACCCATCCCTTACCAGTAAAAGACTCGCCAACCAATCGCCCCATGAAAACGCTCCTATCCATCACCCTCGCCTCGCTGGCCTCCGCGCTATTTGCTGCCGCTGGCATCACCCAGACCGGCTCCGCATCCTGGATACGCACAGCCGCTCCGGGCACCTTCGACGCCTCCACTTCCGACAAGCTCGTCGTGGTCGTATCCGGAGAGCACAACTTCGGGGGCAACTACACGGGCGACTGCACAGCCGTCACCTACAACGGACAGGCGCTTAGCCTCGCGGAGAAGCAACTCCCCTCCAATCCTTCGGCGGGAGGCCACGGGCAGACCCATTCCTCAATCTGGTATTTGGACAGCCCGGCCAACTACACGGGTGCTGGCACGATTGCGGTCACTTGCACTGGCAACAACTGGGTCGCCACAGCCATCGGCCTTTCGGGAACCCTGCCGGGCGTCGGCTCCACCGCCAAGGTCACCAAGACCTCTACCATCCAGCTGACCACCACATCCTACGGATCGATGCTCATTGGCGCTGTCGGCATGGGTGGCCAGGGAAACACCGCCAGCCCCTTGCCCGGCGTCACCGCCACCTCGCCCGCCCAGGCAGTCACCATCGGCGGCCTCAAGATCGGCAGCAACTGGGCGGGGCATGCCGTGGCCCGTGCCCTGGTCGACTATCCTTCCACGACTAGTCTCGGCTTCAACACCGCGCTGACCGATGTCGTCACCGTGGGTGCCGTGTTCAAGTCCGCAAGCCCGGCCGTCCCAGCCGGCCCTGTGCCAACCGTGCTCGATGTGGTTCCCGGCCAATCCGTCCAGCTCACCTGGAACAACCTGCTACCCATACAGGGCGGCGATGTGTGGGTGGACGTCTGGATCGGCGACTCTCCCTCGAATCTCACAAAAGTTGTGTCCGCCGATCCCGATGGCCTGAACCTATCTTCCTTCACCTACACCGCTCCTGCACCGGGAACCTACCACGGCAGGATCGATTCATACCTGAACGGCTCTCCCACAGGCACCCCGCACACAGGCGAGGCATTCTCGTTCACCGTGGATGACAAGGGGCTGCTTTCGGAAACATGGATCGGCCTGCGGGCTCTTGCCAGCGTCGAGCTGCTGCAGAAAGAGGGCATCGATGTCCGCCCGCCAAATACTTCTGCACGCATTCTCTCCTCCGGCGTGTCGAACCTGCCGGCACCTGCGGGTGTCCGCCTGCGCGGCCTGCTCACCCCCGATGTCACGGGCGATTACACCCTATATGTTGCCGGTTCGGAAAACTCCTCCCTCTGGTTCTCGTCCGGCGCGTCCCGTTTCAACAAGCAGCGCGTGGCATGGCATCTTGAAACAACATCTGCGAACGAGTGGGGCAAATTCCCGACCCAGAAATCGGCGGTGATCCACCTTGAATCGGGGCAATCCTACTACATCGAGGCCCAGGTCATGAACTCCACGGGCATCGGCCACATCTCCATCGGCTGGAAAGTTCCCGGTGCATCCACCCCTGTCGCGATCCCGGTCGATCGGCTGCGCTATCCGCTGGCTGATCCCGATGATCTCAACGACAACAACCTGCCGGACTCATGGGAGATCGCGAAGGGTCTCGACCAATCCGTTTTGCCCGGAGCCTTGTCCCAGACCGGCGACCCTGACAAGGACGGCATTTCCAACCTCGACGAATACCGCTACGGTTCCGATCCCCTCGTGTCCGAAGAGCTGGCCAACGGACTCACCCGCGATACATGGGCATCACCGGGTATGGGAGGCTGGCCGATCACCTCACTCACCTCCACCCCACGCTTCTACGACATCCCCAGCGAGACACTGCATGTGCCGGGCATCGACGATTCCAGCCGTGGAACCCAATTCGGAGCGCGTTACCGCGGCTTCCTCATTGCGCCCACCACAGGCTCCTACCGTTTCTGGATCACCGGCAACGATGAAGTGCAGCTCTGGCTTTCGGACGGCACCGTGACTCCGCGCGGCGAGTCCCAGCCGCGCTCCGATTCCTTCGGCAAGCGTATGATTGCCTTCAACCAGACTATCATCAGCAACGTGGATTGGGGTCTTCCTCACGATTGGGATCGCACCCCCGCACAGCGCAGCCAGGTCATCCATCTCGTCGCCGGCCAGCCCTACTACATCGAAGCGCTCCACAAGCAAGGGTGGGGGGATTATGAGGATCACGTCTCTGTCGCATGGCAGCCTCCCGGCCAGGCGCGCGCCCTTCTTCCCGCCTCGGTTCTGATCGGAAACATCCCACATCCCCAGGATGCCGGCGATGACGGCCTCCCCGACACCTGGCAAACCGCCAAAGGCCTCACCGAACCCGCCTACACCAGCGTCCAGCGAGGCCAGTTCGGCGATCCCGACGCCGATGGCCTCACCAACCTCCAGGAATACCAATACGGCACCAACCCGAAATCCGCCGACACCGACGGCGACGGTGTCACCGACTACAAGGAACTCTTCCATTACCACACCGATCCGCTCGTCTCAAACGCCCTTGCGCCCGTTCTCGCCGCCGCGCCTGCACCCCACATTTATGCTTCCTACACCGGCGGCTGGACCGCCAACCCCGACGGTTCCCTCTCCGCATGGGATAGGCGCGGCGAAATCACCTACTCCTTCACCCTCGCCGAGGCCGGCGTCCACGAAATCACCCTCACCGGAGCCGCCATCGGCGATGTCCGTTCGGTCGAACGCCTGCCCATCGTCCTTTCCGTCGACTCCATGGGCTCCTTCGCCTCCGCCGAGCTGGTGAGCAACAACGGCGGCCAGGGCACCGTCACCGGCGTCACACCCTGGCTCGCCGCGGGCACCCACACCCTCACCATCCTACACGACAACTACCGCGCCGCCCGCCGCCTGCGCATCGACTCCATCCAGATCCACCGCCTCGGCGGCCTGGACATGGACTCCGACGGCATCCCCGACTGGATCGAGGCGAACGCCGCCGAACTCAACCAGCTCACCCGCGTCCCCGCCCAGAGCCGCACCTCCCCGGCATCCATCGAGGGCGTCACGCAGAGCCTCGACGCAGCCGTGCTCACCTACACGCCCTTCGGTGAAACCACCCCCGTTCCGCTCACCCTCTCGAAATCCGTCAACACCGGCTTCTTCACCGATGTCCCTCTCTCGGAAAACGGAGCCACCGCCGTGGAATCAAGCTTCATGGGAGGCCTCGTGGAAATCCCCGCATCCATCGAATGGATCCCCACCAACCTCTTCGGAACCTATCCCTCCGCCACCCTCCACATCCGCCAAGGCGACTCCCTCCGCCTCGACGCATGGAGCGCAGCCTCCCCGGACGGGCAGCCCTTCACCGTCACACTCGATGGCACCCCGCTCGCCGACGCCAACCAAAGCACCACGCACACCTCCGGCCAGCCCTTCGCCGCCGCCTTCGGAAGCGCAGGCACCTTCACCCTCGCGGCCACCCACGGCTCCGCCACCTCCAGCATCACCCTTGTCGTCCACAGCGCGGATTTCGGTCCGGCGTTCTCCGTCGGCTCCGGCACACCGCGGACATGGACCCCAGCGTCGCTTGATACCCTCTCCGTCGTGGAATTCGACGATCACGTGATACTCCAGGAAACCACCGGCACGACAGGGCCGCGCAAATTCCTCGCAAACGTCAGGGACGCTGGCAACCGCCACGTCCTCGCCCGCCTGCCCGGCGATATCGAGGGCGCACCCTCCGCCATCCTCGCCCGGGGAACCGTCAACGGCTTCCGGATCGCCTACCTCGACCAGACCGATGACGCCGCCGTCGTCACCCGCTACCCGGACGGAACATGGCTCATGTCGGGCTCCATCGTCGCCGTGAACCTACCTCCCGACATCCTCATCCGCCTCCGCGCCCACATCCAGGGCATGCTCTTCCCGGACGGCTCCAATATGATCTGGCTTGACGCCTCAGACTTCGACGCCAACGGCATCGCCACCATCTATTACGAATGGTCAGGCACCGGAGACCCCAAACTCTGCAACCGCCTCCAGCTATTCGTCCAGCCCTGAACCCCGCCCGCCGCGCCTACGAAACACTTCCCAGAACTTCCCCAATGAAACCGACCGCCATCCTCGCCCTCTTCCTCGCCTTCCTCGCAGCGATCCCCGCACCGGGACAGCAGCAAGGCGATACAACCGGATCCGAAAAAACCTACAACCAGGATCCCGATCTATGCTGTGAATGCATAAAAATGAAAACCGAAAGGCAGAAGCCCGATACCAAGGGCAACGTTCCCGTCATTGTCACAGTCACACACACAGGCGCTACGGATTGCCCCGATTCAGTGGATTTCACTGTCTCCGCACACGGCCTCGACGCCCCGGCAGCGGTGCCCGACCAGGACGGCACGGTGGCGGCGGGCCAGAGCGTCACCCTTACATTCTTGATCACGCCCGACCAAAACCGAACTTGCGAGGAATGGGAGTTCACCCTGACCTGCGAGAAGAGCGATTCCTACTGCGACCGCCAGATCGTCACCCTCCGCCCCTGCGGAGGCGACGATTCCTGCTCGGACTGCGATGGCGAATCTGCGGAACCCAGCGCATCCCAGCCTGAGGGGCCGGGCAACTTCGCCTCCGGCGACGGCCCCAGCTCATCCTTGCAGGACGACGATGTCACTTTCTCCGCCACCTTCCCGACCACCAGATCCAACGGTGGCATGAGCGACGGCTCGATGCGTTTCGTATCCCGGGACTTCACCTTCCCCGGCCGTGCCGGACTGATCACGAACTTCTCACCGGACTTCGACACGACCAACAGCCTCGGCGGCATCCTGTCCAAGGTGCAGACAAAGGCGGGTCTTGCGGAGGTCGAGGTCACCGACGGCCCCGGACAGAACGCCTTCACCGTAACCCACCGCGATCCCGTCGGATTCGCGTTCCGCACCACCGTGATTTCCTGGCTCACAGCGGGCGGGGAGCAGACCCTGCGCATGGACTCGACCTACGACGGGACGACCACGCGCCACGAGCAGACCCAGCCACAGCCCGGCACTCTTGTGCTAAAGAAAGGCCGTGTTATCGACAACGAATTCGTCCCTCTTCTCACCGACACCCTGGTCAAGACCGAGTCGAACGGCCTGCGCACCTACCACCGCACCGTCGAGACACGCGCCTCGGGGAGCCACGCATGGCACACGGTTTCCGACACGGAGACAACATGGGAAAAGCAGATCTTCGGATGGATGAAGACCAAGGAAGTCATCCATCCCGGTGGAGCCGCCCTTACCTCCACCTGGACCTACTACCAGCCGGGGGATTTCCCGCCGCCTGAAGTGGGTGTCTCCCCCGGTGGCTTCGAACTCGACCGCGCGGTCGGCCGCGTCCGTCACTTTATCCGCTACGATGGGTACGAGGCCTTCTACACCTACAGCCTTTTCTCCCGTTCTGTCACGACCCCCTACGCGGGGAACCCTGCGGGGAAAACCACCACTTCAAGTTGGGACGCCGCCACCATGACCCAGACCATCACCACTCGTGTGGGCAACCACATCATCTCGAAAACGGTTCGCAAACACGGTCCTGGCAGCACCATGACCGTGGACGAATACACCTCGGAGGGCACAAAGCTCACCACCACTCACTTCTACAAGGAATCCAACATTGACTTTGGCGGGAAATCCGCCCGTGCCGTCCATCCCGACGGAACGCTCACCACCTATTCCTACACCCGAAATGCGGGCGGCGGCTACACCACTGTCACCGACAACGGCCAGGCAAATACCGCAAAAACCGCGGTGACCAAAGGCACCCGCACCACCACCACCCGGAACTCCCGCGGCACCGTCATCCTCAGCAAAACGGAAGCCATCGGCTACACCGGCGCGGCAGGACTCTACTCCTCCATGGCCGTCACCGAAGTGGACAACCTCGGCCGTGCACTCACCACCGCCCATCACTCCGCCGGCCCAAGCGCTGGGCCCTCCGACGAGCAAGCCACCGCACCCTTCCCGGCCTACAATACCTACACCGCCTATTCCTGCTGCGGCGTTTCCAAGGAAATCGATATGTATGGGGTCAAAACCTTCCACGCCTACGACGGCCTCCGCCGCCGTGTGAAATCCAACACCCTGGGCGTCACCATTGAGACCGTCTACGACGGACTCACCACCGAGACACATCGCTACGCGGAAGAGATCGATACAAGCCTCTCCTCCGCCTTAACCGACAACGACATAAACCTCGTCTCCAGTTCCTACCGCAACCTCTCAGGAACCCTGAGTGAATCCGGGTCGCCTGATCCGACCCCGGATCCTGTCCCACCCCTTGCACCCGGTGTGCCAAGGCCTCTCGTGATAACCAAATCCGAAATCACCTACAAGCCCGCCGCCGGCCTCTCAATGCGCGAGGTCACCACCACCCCGGACAATTTCTCCCAGACCACCGACTCCTTCCTGGATGGCCGCCCCTACAAGACCTACGGCTCGCTGTCTCCCGAAATGGAATACGCCTACTCCACCAATCCAACCGGCCAAATCGACACCCGTTCCTACCTTGACGGCACGGCTCTCCGCGAAACCACCACCTCCCAATCCGACTGGGCGGGCCGCACCCTCCGCTTGGATTACATGGGCGGAGCTTACGCCACCATGACTTACAACTCCCTCGGGCAGATGACCAAATCAACCGACCCCGACGGCATCGCCACACTTTACGAATACAACACCCGAGGCGAACGAACCGTCTCCGCCATCGATCTCGATGGTAACGGAGCCGTCACATACGGCACCGACACCGTCCAATTTTCCGAAACAGTCCCCGCCACCGGCACCATCGGGACAACCGGCACCATCGCCTCTTACTCCGGCCCCGTCTGGAAATCGGTATCAAAGGTCTGGCAGGACGGACAGGCGGATTCCGCCACGGGCACAACTGTCTCCACCTCTATCCGCTCCGCCAACGGGCTGCATTCCTCCACCGAATCCATAGGCGTGGCCAGCCCCTCGATCTCTGCCACGGCACTCGCAGGAAACGGCGAATGGATCGTGGAATCCAAGAACCCCGACGGATCGAAGTCCGTTGCATCCTACGAAGCCGGCTTGCTGAGAAGCACCGCCGTCCGGGATTCCTCCAACGCCCTCGTTGACTCTGTCACCTACGGCTACGATTCGCTCAACCGCACCATCTCGCAGACCGACCTGCGCCGTGGTTCCATCACCGCCCTGCCATCCAATTACCTCCCCGGAGCCTATACCTCCATCCTCACCACCTACCTCTCCGACACCGCAGACTACGTGAAATCCACCGGAGAGCCGGTCAACCTGCTCACAAAATACACCTACGACATCCGCGGCCGCCGCATCACCGTGGACGCCCCCGACACCACCGATGCCGATGGAGCACCCCTCGCAAACATCACCAACACTTTGTATAACCCCGACAGCACAGTCCAGGAAACGAATGGTGCCCAAACCTACCGCACCACCCACACCTACGACTACGCGGATCGGATGACAACCCTCACCACCTACGGCACCGCCACGGCCACCACCACCTGGACATACTCACCCGACCGCGGCTTCCTCACCCGGAAGCAATACGCCGACTCGACCGGCACCAACTACACCTACACCGCCGCAGGCCGTCTCGCCACCCGCACCTCGGCGCGCGGCCTGCTCACGGTTTACACCTATGAAAAAGGCAGGTTGGTGAACGTGGACTACTGGAAAGGCGAGGCTCTCAGGGGTTCCTACCTCCAGGCTCTCGCCGATAAGGCGGCAATACTGAATAATCCGAACTCAACACAGCAGCAAATCGACGATGCCGTTGCAGCCGCTGCTGCAGCATACACTGCTGCGAAGGATCCAACCCCGGATGTCGCCATCGCTTACGACGCCCTCAATCGCCCCACCACTCAATCCAACGGCCTCGCCACCTCAGCCTTCACCTACTCATCCACCCTTGCCCCCGATACGGAAACCATCACCTACAACCTCCCCGGCCAAACCGCCTTCACCCGTGTGATCGACCGCTCCCGCGACAACCTCAACCGCCCCAGCGGCTGGAAATATGGCACAGCCGCACAGTATGCGGCGGGTTGGGAGCAGTCCGGCTCGCCCGATCTCGAAAACCAGGCCGCCTACGGCTACGACACCGCCGGCCGCCTCTCCACCGTCAGTGGCGGCGGATTGAATCCGCCCAGCCAATTCACCTACGGCTACGAACCGAACAGCTACGGCATGCTTCGCTCCGTCACCGGCCCCGCCCACACCGTCACCAACACCTGGAACCAATACCGCAACATCCTGCAATCCAAGGAAAACGAGGCGGGCACCACCAACATCAGCACCTTCGCCTACGGCGTGAACTCCATCGGCCAGCGCGACAGCCTCACCACCACCGGCTCCGGCTTCGACGGCGGCAACAACTTCGCAAGCGCCACCGCCACCGGCCCTGCCTACGGCTGGAGCTACAACGCCCGCGGCGAACTCGTAGAGGCGAGCGACACCAGCACCGCCAACAACGACCGCGCCTACGAATACGACGGCATAGGCAACCGCAAAAAAACCGTGGACGGCCTATTCGCCGATCTTGGGACAGCCCCCGTCAACTACACCGCCAACGCCCTCAACCAATACACCGCAGTCCCATCCGTAGCATCCGCACCAACCTACGACCCCGACGGCAACGCGACATCATATCCGGTTCCCAAAAACCCAAGCGCCAACTCAACCCTCACATGGGACGCCGAGAACCGCCTGATCACCGCCACCGTCAACGGCACCACCACAACCTACCGCTACGACGCCGCATCCCGCCGCATCGCCACCACCACCGGTGGATCAACAGTCACGGTCATCTATGACGGCTGGAACCCGATCGCAAAATATGCTGGCACAACGCTCGTGGAGAGTTATCTATGGGGAATGGATTTGTCAGGTTCCATGCAGGGAGCGGGAGGTGTCGGAGGACTACTCGCCGTCAACGACGGCAGCGCGAGCTACTACCCGACCTACGATGGAAACGGTAACGTATCCGAATACCTCGACTCCGCCGGAGCCGTCGCCGCCCACTACGAATACGACCCCTTCGGAAACACCACCGTCGCCACCGGAGCGAAAGCCGCCGACTTCTCCCACCGCTTCAGCACCAAGCCGCTGGACGCCGAGACCGGCCTCTACTACTACGGGTACAGATACTACGACCCTGTAACAGGGCGCTGGCCATCCAGGGATCCGATCGGGGAAAGAGGCGGATTGAACCTGTATGGGTTTGTGGAGAATGATGGAGTGAATTACCTCGACCGGTTGGGTCTTATCGAGTGCCCCGTAAACTGTTCAGGAGCAAAATTGGGGGTGATGAAGGGCGAATTAGGAGGGTTCTTTCACGACCGTCGAGACATAGACAATGTTATCGAAAACTGGAATCCAGGAGATGGTCCTACGAATGGAGTTTCAATGGAGATTAGCTTCGACGGCAAACCGAATCCTGGAGAGGGAGAGTGCTGCTTTGATTCGTTTATGTTTATCCAGATTGTCAAAACGAATGCAGGCCAACAAATCGACGAAACAAAGGAAGGGTTTGCTCTTGATGGAAATAGTCGATCGAACCCTGGCTACCCCAGTGTGCCAGGTAACAAGTACCCTGAGGGTCACCCAAGAGAAGGTCAGCCCTTTGGCGGAATGATAGATGCTCCGAATAGGCCAGATTACTGGTTGGAGGGGTTCGAGGGTAAAGATATTAATTGGCGCGCATGGACGTTCGTTGTGGGCTTCAAGAATGGCTCGGCAAAGTACGGTGACCACCACAAGGGAACAGTTCTTCTCCAGGGAATTGAGTGGGGTTTTGATCGGCTTTGGAACAAGACTTCTGGAAGCTGGGGTAGCGCAGACCCGTTCGGTCCCAAGTGTATTGAATCTCTAGGTGCGAATGGTGTTCCTACGAGTCAGCAGATTGCAGACGCGATTTCAGCGGGGGGAAGGAATGGCAATGGAGGGCAGGGCTATACCGGTCATCAAGGACCTTGACGTACGGTTACGATCACGAAGCCTGTAAACGTGTACGGAAAGATAGCGAGATGATTAAGAATTTGGGGATTCTGATAATTAGGCTGTGTTTGGTCTTGGGAGTTTGTCATGCCAAAGAACCTGAAGTGCCTGACAAGCAGTTCGCTTCATTTCAACGTGAATTTTGTTCAGTTCTTTTCCAGCGAGATTTAGCTAAGTGTGCAGGTTTTTTTGCGGAATTTGATCAGTATGAGAAAATATTCTCCGAATTCGGAACGCCTGACTCACTGGATCGCAATTTTACGCTCGCAAAGTCGGATTTTCTTGATGATTGCAAGAGAGTGATGGATCAGTTGCCCAAAGCTGGTGAGACGCTGCGGGTTGTTAAGATCGACTATAGTGAAGCCAAGATTACCGAGACTGATTCGATCGTGCGGATTTCTGGTGCATTGGTTCATGTGGGGTACGGGTTGAGGCTTGCCCGCTGTACGTTGAGTTTGCCGCCTATGATCATGGTTGAGGGAAAGTGCTCCTTTGTTGAGCGGTTTCAGGGGATGGTTCGCTTTCAGATTCTCGATCCTGAGACCGGCGAGTAAATGGGGTATGAACCGACCACGTAGGTAACAATCATAGGGGTCAGGAGTATCAGAGAGGATCAAGTGGTTTTTTTAGTTTTTTGTAAGGTCAGTTTTTGGACGCAAGGGATCGTGCCAGATCGGAGGATTCGATTTTCTGGCCTGTCTGCTTTGGGATCTTTCCGGCAGTTCGGACGCTGCGGTATGAACGGGTGGAAACGGGTGCGGGTGGTGGCAACCGTAAGCGTCCTACCAAGCGCCTCTAGTCATAGCGCCATTCGGGTCAGGTGTCGCATTGCAACATTTGCCTTGGTTTTGCCGAAGGCGAAGGCAGGATCACCGCATGCCGAGGACGCTGAGACACGAGTATCCGGGAGCGGTCTATCATGTGATGGCACGCGGCGATGGCGGGAAGGCGATCTTCGAGGGCGACGACGACCGGAAGGCGTTTCTTTACCGGCTCGGGCAGGTTTGCGGGAGCCACGGCTGGCGCATCCACGCATGGGTGCTGATGGGCAACCATTTCCACCTCCTTCTCTAAACCCCGGAGCCGAACCTTGTGACGGGGATGAAATGGCTGCTCGGGACTTTCAGCCAGGGCTGGAACGGCAGGCGTTCCCGGCGCGGTCACGTTTTCCAAGGGCGCTACAAGGCGGTGCCTGTCAGCGCTGCGACGGAGAGCCCGCATTATTTCCGAATCGTGGCGGACTACATCCAACTCAACCCCGCCCGCGCCGGTCTTGCGGGAGGCAGCCGGGGGAAGCTCGTTTCCTGGAAGTGGAGCAGCCTAGCCGACTTCGCACGTGGCAAGGGACCCGACTGGCTGATCATGGAAAGGGTGCTCGCCGCCTTCGATCTGGCAGAGGACGGCAGGGGGCGGCGGGCTTACGTAGCGTGGCTGGAGCAGCGGGCAGCCAACTCGAAGGGGGAGATCGATCAGGCGGCGATGGCCGCCCTGCGGCGGGGGTGGTATCTTGGCGAGCCGTCCTTCGTCGACAAATTGCGTTCCCTGGTGGAAGGGAAGCCCCGTCGGGCGACAGGAACCGATCCGGTTGCGAGGTCGCACGATGAGGCAGGTGCCGAGGAACTCGCCAGGCGGGCGCTGGTAGCCGTGGGGCTGCCCTCCGATCCCGCCGATCTCGCAAGCCACAGGAAGGGCGACCCGGGAAAAGTGATCGTCGCCACACTCCTGAAAAAGCACACGTCGGCTGGCAACCGCTGGCTGGCAGACCGCCTCGCAATGGGGCATACCGGAAGCGTGAGCCGCCTCGTAGGGGCGTTCGGCAGGGGTAAGGGGAACCTGGGTAAGCTGGGGGAGCTGGAGAAGCTATTGCAATGCTGCACCTGAGCGAAATGGCGGTTCATGCCATAGCTAAAAAAATGGCGACCACGGAACCCGCTTCCGGGTTCCGTGGCGGCCATCGTTTCATCCGTGATGCTTGGGAGCGGATTTCCCCGTGGATCAGGCAGCAGTCGCCACCATGACTGATTTGTATTTCAGCTGTGCGGTGGTGCAGTCCTCGGCGGGGATGTCCTTACGTTCGCCGATGTAGACGGGCTGGTAGATGCTGCCGCTTTCGCGGTAGGCATACAAATAACGTGTCTCACAGACCTGCCCGATTGCCGGGATCCGGTGGTTCGGCGGGATGGTGACCTTGCCGGCGGGGACGATGCCGCCGCCGTCTTCCGCAAGCAGGCCGAGGGTGACGCTCCGCTTGGCGTTGTGGCCGGTGACGATGAAGGACGCGCTTTCGACGAACTTGAACTTCAGGTGGGTGCCGCCGGAGTTGGGGCGGCCGGGGCTGAAGGGGGCGTCGATCTCCTTGAAGACGACCCCCTCGCTGCCGGTGCGGCGGAAGGTCTCGAACATGGCGCGTTTCTCCTCTTCCTCCATGTGGGTGTTCACGGGGCGGAGGTGCTTGTGCTCGGGATCGAGGAGGGTGATCAGGCCGGCGAAACGGGACAGGTAGGCGTTGCCCCGGATGTCGTGGCCTTTCACTTCAAGGAGATCGAAGGCGTGGAGTGTGTCTCCCACCGCCTCGCCGTCGATGAGGACATCCACGGGGAGTTCCTCGAAGGCGTGACGGATGGGTTCCGGGATGGGGATGAGGAGTCCACGGCGGTTGATGCCGGTGATCTCATCCCCGCGTTTGCGAATCATGAGGCGGCGACCGTCGAACTTTTCCTGGAGGCAGATGGCATCGCTGCCGAGGAGCCGGTAGAGTTCGGATTCGTCAACCGGGTTGAGGAGCTGGCAGCGGATGCCGCTGTCCTGGCCGTCGGCGGTGCTTGTGCGGTCGGGTTGCCTGGACTCCCCGGTGGGGCGGTAGCCTTTCGCGGTCTTCTGTCGGACGAGCTGGTCGTGGATCTTGTTCGCCTCGGCGAGCGTGACGATGTGCTGGGTCTTCCTGCCGGTGGTTAGGGTGCTGCCACGTCGCCCATAGGCGAAGGTGACGATGTAGCCCTCGCCTTCCGGCTCGACGGCGACGTGGTATTCCTTGTCTGAATTGCCCTCGCGGAAATGGAGGGAGGTGCTGGTGATGCTGATGTTCATTTTTTGGTATGGGGTTGGTTGTTGGTTTGGTTCTCGTGGTGAGAGGGGTTGGAAAAGAAATGGCCGCCACGGGGATCCCTCTCCAGGGAGTCCGTGGCGGCCTTGTCGTGACCCGCGCCGCGCTTGGGCGTGTCGTGCGGGGCGGGTCTGTCATGCGGGAAGGAGTCACCGCGCGGTTGGGCGGTTACGGAAGAGCCGGGAATGTCCGGGCTTGTCGGGAGGGAGGAGGCTGTGATAGGCCTCAGGCATGAAAACAACCGCTCAGAAGGTGCTGGACGAAGTCTGCCTTTCCGGGTCGTCTTTTACCCTGATCAACGATGGGGGCGTGTAAGCACAAAACCCGACCGGCCGTTCAATAAGACTGTTAGCAAAGAAGATGAAAGACGAGATCACACCCAGCAATTGCAGGCTTCTATTAGCAGCATTTATTGAGAAAGAGAAGCTCACAGCTCCCAAGATCTCGAAGGCTATTGGATGTAGACACGCAACACTTGGACGGATTTTAGCGGGAACGACCGAGCCGACAGAAGAGTTCATGCGGCAGATCGGCGTCATGATCGGTATCGGATATGACCGATACAGCACACTTAGCGAAGCGGAGAAAGAGAAGATATCGGACGCGATTGGAACAGTTGGAGGTGGGGTTCTCGGCTTTGGCAGTATTGCCGCTGCGGTCAGTGCATCTGGAACTGTTGCTGGTCTTTCGGCGGCCGGTATCAGTTCGGGTTTGGCTGCGATTGGCACGGTTGTCGGTGGCGGCATGATGGCAGGTGTTGCCGTGGCTGCCGCGATACCTCTCGCCGCAGGTGCTATAGGCTATGGCGTCATCAAGGGGGTGAAGTATTTCTTTTCCGAAGCTGAACTCAACAAGGAGGAGATTGACCAGAAATGGGAAGTCGAAAAAGAGGGCTAACAAGACGAGACACAGTAATCGCCACTAGCCGCCTGTTTACATGATCCATCGTAATTACAACCTTTACCCAGCGTCCAACGCTCGCCCTCGCTAGTGGCGGCGCGTGCTCTTTGACGTTAGCCAGAAATGAATATTGTTGAGGACGCGATAAAATCTCTAGCAGACCTTGGGGTTGAAGTCGAAAAAGCGAAAAATCGCCATCGTCGTGAGTTCACAGCCAATGAAGGGGATGATTACAATATCGCTCGAATCTTCGTAGATGGGCTCATTGCCTCAATATTTCTAAAGACGAATAAGCCGATTCAAGGAATAACACCCGAAGGAGAATACCAAATCCTGATCGGAGCTTCATTTGTTCGAACTCATGCTCTACTTCACGACTTGATTCTCGATGGTCACATCATTGACAGTCATTGTCTCCTTCGTAAACAACTCGAGCAAC
Source organism: Akkermansiaceae bacterium (assembly GCA_017798145.1). Taxonomy (NCBI): domain Bacteria; kingdom Pseudomonadati; phylum Verrucomicrobiota; class Verrucomicrobiia; order Verrucomicrobiales; family Akkermansiaceae; species Akkermansiaceae bacterium. Next base: position 606,552 of record CP059069.1, read on the forward strand.
TAGCTCGTCTGCAGGAGTTGGAAACCAAATCGGTATCGCAATTGCGCGGTAAGACCCCGAACATCAAGAATGCTATAAGCGGTATTGCTGGGACAATTTACGGCGCGCAATCGAAGATTGCCCATTTTGCAGATACAGAGGTGGGATATTCATTGCTCGAGACACATAACTTTGATGATCATTCAAGAGTCTCGGCATTACCCTCCTATTCCGAGAACAGTGTATTTTGCATGAACTCTCGTCTGTTTCTAGCCGTTCAATTCGCTGCCTGGTTTGTTGACAAGCTCACTAGATGATACCCATTAGAGAAAATTGAGATATTGTCTAAGCAGCTATATATTGCCGTAGAGTTAACCGTGAAAGCGGGGATCATGAGCAAAAATGAAAAATCCGAATCGGGTCCCGGGGAGTGATTAGCTCCCCGGTCCCACACCACCCTGCGTATGGCTCCATACAGGGCGGTTCCAATCAGACACGGGCATCAGGCCCGTAGTGAACAACGATGCAGTTCGACCGGTGATGTTCAGTTCATTTCCGACATTCGCCTGCTTGGGCGGGAGCCGGTTGCGGTGTTGCTCCGGCTGGCTGCCTCGCGGGCACGCCCCTTCGCCCAGTGGCGGAGGGCGGCGATCTTGCCGTCCATTAGCTGCGCCAGGGGCACGGTGCCGGTGATGGCTTCGAGGATGTGCTTGGGCTTGGGTTCCTCGCCCTCCGCGTAGGCCTCGTGCAGGGCGTCGATGAACACCGCCTCGATCTCCGCCCCGGTGAACTGCTCGCAGGCGCGGGCGAGGACGACGGTGTCGAAGTCGGTGGGCTTGCGCTTGTGCCGGGCGATGACGATGTCCCAGATCTGGGCACGCTCCAAGGCGTCGGGCAGATCGACGAAGAACATCTCGTCGAACCTCCCTTTGCGCAGGAACTCGGGTGGGAGCTTGGAAACATCATTTGCCGTCGCCACGACGAACACCGCCTTGGTCTTCTCCTGCATCCAGCTCAGGAACGAGCCGAAGACACGGGAGGAGGTGCCGCCGTCGGTGCTGCCGCTTGACGAGCTTCCGGAGAAGCCTTTCTCGATCTCATCGATCCACAGCACGCACGGGGCGATGGCCTCGGCGGTCTGGATGACGGAACGGAGGTTGGCTTCCGATTGCCCGACGATGCCGCCGAAGACGCGCCCCATGTCGAGGCGCAGCAGGGGCAGGCCGAAGGCTCCGGCGGTGGCTTTCGCTGTGAGCGATTTCCCTGTGCCGGGGATGCCGACGATGAGCAGGCCTTTGGGTGCGGGCAGGCCGTAGGCTTTCGCGGATTCGCTGAAAGCCCCGGAGCGGCGTTGCAGCCATTCCTTGAGCAGGCCGAGTCCGCCGATGTCCTCCAGGGATGTGTTGTTTCCGACGACCTCGACAAGGCCGTTGCGTTTCAGCGTGTTCGCCTTTTCACGGGAGACGACGCGGTGGTCGATTCCGTTGGTCTCAACGACCGAGAGGGCGAAGGCGTTCTCCGCTTCCGTGGTGGTGAGGCCGAGGGCTGCCTGGACGGCTGCCTCCCGCGTCACCTCATGGACATTCTTGAGCTTCGCCGACTTGATGATGCCATCGAGCACGGTGTGCAGTCCGGCAGGATCGGGCAGGTCGAAATCGACGTGGGTGATTTCGTGTTCGAGTTCGGCGGGGAGTTTCAAACGGCAGCCGAGCAGGACGATGGTGTGGCCGTTGGCCTTGGCGATGCGGAGTGCGTCCTTGATGCGGCGCACGAGCATGGGGTCGCTCTGGTCGAGGTGGAGCTGGAGATCCCGGAGCAGCACGACGTGACGTGGCTTGTCCGAGGCGAAGACGCCGTCCAGGAGCTGGAAGGCATCGAGTGGGTCGGGGCACGGGGTGACCCGCCCTTCCTTCACATCGGCAAGACCCTCGGTGGAGGACCAGGCGAGGAGTTTGCGTTTCAGGGAAGTGCATGCGCCGGCGATTTCCGCTTCGGCACGCGCTTCCTCGGAACTGATGATGGCGAGGCCGGGGTATCCGGCACGTAGGTAGGTGGTGAGGTTCATAAGTTTGGATTGTTGGTGGTTCTCAAGGACGGCCTGTGACCGGTTTGAGGTTTGGCAATGTGCCGGTTGGTCTCGGTGGTTCCGGATTGGGTGGGCCGAGGTTTTCATGTTCCCAGACGAGGCACGCCTCGCGGGAGGGATGGCAGTGGAGGAGCTGGCCGGATGAGGCGCAGCGGACTTTCCACAGTTGGGTGGTTTCACAGAAACGGATGTCCGTGGCCCGGACGACATGGAGTCGCCCGAGCGCACGGAGATCGATCGCTTCGGTGTAGAGGCAGTCGATGTGACCGCCGGGGTTGAAGCGGAGGGTGGCTTTCATCCCTCGCCTCCCAGCTGTTGTTCGCTGCGGAGGAACTGGGGTCGCCAGAACTGCGGCTTACGAGTGCGCTCCCGGGGTTTCCCGAGCGCATCCTCAATCGCCTTGGTGGCGGCCTCGCAGCCTTTCCCCTGGAAGCCCTCGGCCTCGACGCTGATTTCCCCTGTAGGGGAAACGCGGACAAGGATCTTGCGGCTCATAGCGAACCTCCTTCCAGGGTGAGCAGGACGGTGCCGTCGGCCTCGATCCTGCGGGTGTGGCGGAGGCCGCGCGTGGCGGCTTCGCGCACGGTTTTGTGAACTCCGTAGGATTGCAGCAGGCGGCCATAGCCGCTGCCGACTTCCTTGGCGACGTGTCCGTCCCACCAGTCGGTGGTCAGGCCGTAGCTTCCGGGGTTCCCCTTGTCCGGCTCAACCGCGATGTCATACGGGCCCTTGAGCTTGATGACGTGCGGTGCGGGTCGGGTGATGCCGGCGTAGCCCCGGCACTGCGTGTCTGCCAGGAGCTGTAGGCCGAGTTCGACGGATGCGTCGCGCAAGGCTTCGAGATCCCGGATCTGGGTCTGGATGGTGGTGAAGTGTGACATTGGTTGTTCGTATTTGGTTGGTTGTTGATAGAGGGAAACGCACGAAGGGCGGCCCCTGGTGTGGAGCCGCCCTTCGCGCGGATTGGTCGTTGTGTTTTGGCAGTGGAGTTAGGGCGGGTGGTATCGTTGGAGGTAGTGGTTTTGGTAGTGGTGGTTTAAATATCGGGCTGGTGAGGGCGGGGCAATGTGACGGGAGGTGTAATTGGCTGGCTGGGTGGATTTGTTTCAACCAACCGCCGCGAGCCTGCGCGATCCCATCTGGCCGAATCGGGAGACGAGTTCGCGGGCGTCGCTGCGGGCGAGTTGGACTGCGTTTTCGCGGAGGCGAGCGAGGCCTTCGGTGAGGCTGCCCATCGCGGCGCTGTCGTTGCGGTAGTCCTCCGCGCTGCGGGTGAGCAGGTCGCGGCGGAAGCGTTCGAGCGTTTGCTCAAGCTGCTGGTCGCCTGCGAAGTTCAACGAACGGAAGCTGTCGATGAACGTGGTGAGCCGGTTCAGCGTGCGCTGGTGGACTCCGTTCTCCGATCCGTCGATGGTGGCGAGAACCTCTCCGGCGAGCCGGGCGGTTTCCTCACGCATGGAGGCGACGCTCTCACGGATGAAGCTGTCGAGGTCGGACTGCAGGCGGCGCGATGCCTCCTCCGCGATTCGGCGGCGGTCGTCGGCGACTTCGAGCCGTTCCATGCCGTCGGCCACTTCCAGTCGGATGTGGTCGGGGGCGGCGATCTGGAACAGACGTGTCTCGAAGGCGAAACGCTTGGCGATTTCTCCGGCTGGTGGGAACGACTGCTCGATGGTGGCGATCAGTCGTTCGGCGCTTCCGTTGAGGTGGCGGGCGGCTTCACGCCACTCCTCCATCGCGGCATCACGCAGGGGCGTGTAACCGGCGACGAAATCGAGCGTGGCCTCACGGAACTCCTCGCGGAGCTTGTCGAGCTTGTCGGTCAGGTCGCCGAGCCGGGGGTTGGGCACGAAGCGTCCGATGCCTCCCAGGAAGGGGAAGCTCGATGACTCCACGGCTGCGTTTGTACGCGACTCGATCAGGGCGAATGCCTGGAGCGCGTCGCGGGGGATGAGGCGTTTATGGCCGAGCTGGATGAGCCGGTCTGAGACGTGCGCGGGATCAAGGCCGAGGTCTTCGGGATTGAGCCGCTTGCAACCCCGCCAGTAACGGACGGAGGTTGCGACAAGGACTCCCCGGCGGCAGATGCCTTCGAGGAGCGTTTGGTTGGTATATGGTGTTTGGTTCATGTTTTCTATTTTGGTTGGGGTTTTTGTTTTTGGGGAAAATGAAACGCCCGCCTCGATCACGTGGATCGGGCGGGCGTTGCGAACAGAGAGTTCTGGTAGAGGAGATGTGCCCAGGGGGCGGGCGGAAAAGGACGAATGCCTTCCTGTCGCTACCTATCCGGAAGGCCTCCGGCTGAGCCGACTGATGGAAGTCGTCGACGAGAGATACGAGAAATCCGTGACCTTCCACAACGGTTCATCGACAGGCATGGATCTTGGCGATGTGCTCGCCATCAGGAGTCCTCGGACGAGGTACGTATCACGAGCGGTGTGGTGTTGGGTCGGACTGGAGCGCTGAAAAGTAATTCTAGGTCGAAGTCGGCAGCTATCCCAGCGCTTTCGGAAGCGAGGTCACCGCACGTGAGTTTTATCGTGTGATCTGCGGGGGGACTGTCTACGTTTTAGGTAGGATCAAGGCTCGCTATAGTGTGTCACGACCCTATCCGCAACTTTTCTTCCAAGTGCCAATCCCTCCCTGTTTGATGTAGGGAAATGGATGCCGCCGTATATCCTGCTTTGACCGCACTCCGCCGCGATTTCATCAAAACTCCCGAACGACCGAATCACTCCCGGCATGTCCGGGTTCGTGACTCGAATAAGTTCCGAGGGCTTTCCGAGATATTTGTCGAGAACCCGGGAGGCGGCACCGCTGAACGTGCTGTGCCCTGACACGTATTCCGGATGTGAAGGCGAAGGGAGCAGGGATTTCCAGTCTGTGGAAGCCACCGTCAATGTATTGCGGTCATCAATGCTCTCGTGGATCGCGGACTCCGGTCTCCAGAAGCGGTAGAAAAATTTGCAATCCCACGCTGCGATTCCCGCATCCGCCATTGCAACATTCAGAACTGCAAAGACCTTTGCCTTTTTGGAAATGGAAAACCCTTTTCCGGCCACTGATTGGCTCGCGATTTCGTTCCACCTTCCGGGAGGAGTATCCGTGTAGCTGAAGTCTGACCAGAAGCGTGCGGTTTCCTCCTGATCCTTCGTTCTTTTTGCGGAATCTTTCCCGCCGAGATCGCGCACCAAGGCCACATCTTTGGAGTATGCTTTGCTCTCCAGCGCGGGCGGTGGAGGTGGGCGGAATGCATCGGCGGAAGCGATCACAAACGGCTTCACGTTTTGCCAGTGTGGCAGCTCGGGAGGCCGGTTATTCGTCGTCCTCTGCCAGATACCTGCCGCCAGTTCCGGTTTGTAATGAACTGTTGTATTGGCTCCATCATCGGCGCGGGATTCCAATATTTTCTCCGCCTCTTGTTTTGCGAGTAAGAAAACATCACCTTTCGCAGCTGGGAATTCGGTTAATAATTTTTCAAATCCGACCCTGTCTCCGGAAAAATAAGTGGTGCAGACTGTATACGCCGCCGCGCAGGCTGCGGATTCCTCGTTGCCTTCCCCGGCTGACTCCACCGCCCGCCAGATCGTAAGGTGCAGGATCGCGAGATTTCTCGCCACCAGACAGGGTGGCATCGCCTGCCTTCTGATCGCATTGCGAAATTCCTGATTCCAACGCTCAATCACCCGGGATTCGTCTCCTCCGGCAAAAACTGGGAGCAGCAGGCAAAGTAAAACGGCCAGTATTTTCATCACTCGCGTACAACTCCAAATCTGAAAAACTGCTGGTCGGGGGCATTCCCGTCAATCTTCGACGAGAACTCCTCGGAGAATGAGGTGCTTCTGCCTGTGAACCCTGTTGTTGTGGTCGCAGGAGTCCAATCTTGGAGGTTTGTGCTGGTCTCGATCAACAGGGCCACTCCCTGCGCTTCACGGGAAACGCCATATTTCAGCTCGGCGGTTCTGATATTGCCGTTGTAGATTAGGCCGGCTTTGGGTAGCGCAGCACTGTCTGTCGCCTTTGGATTACTGCCGAGTAGATATTCCAGAAGATTGGACATGCCATCTCCATCCGGATCTTGCTGCTCGCCTGCGGTATTTGGGTCAAGCAACTGGTTCGCGTCGAAAGAAAGCGCCAGCCATTGTGAGAAAGTTACCTTGGGAACAACACCGATGTTTGGAGCTGCATTCGGATTGCGTGAAGCTCCGATCCTATAGAATTGCACCGGTGCGGCGACCGGATCGGATTCGACGGTGAGTCGCATCTGATCGGTCAGGCTGTCGATGCTCCCCGCGTTTACCGGTGCGACAGTCTCACGCTTCCACAGCTTCAAGTCTGCGGAAGTCTCTATCCACAGATCGACCCCTTCGATGTCCTTAGCTTGCGGATAATCGAAGCTGAAAACAAAAGCCCCTGGCTCCGGTTCGCCTGATCCATTGGTTTCTAAGCGCCTTGCAAGGCTCTGGATCGCGACGTTTTTCCCATCCGGCGACAACGGATTCGTGGCGAACAGGAATTCCATCAGGTTTGAATAACCGTCACCATCCGGGTCTTTTGAGTCTCCGACAATCTCCGGATTGGATCGTTGCTCCTCAGTGAAACGATCCTGCCGCCAAACCTCCAATGGATGGTAATACACAGCCCCGGCTATACGTTGTCCGGCGGCGTTGGTGAAAATCAGGTTCTCTATCGCGAAGGACGGGCCACCTTCCGGAGAGTTGGCCGATAAATTCAGAGGAATGGAAAGGATGTCTGCACTCGGAAGAAGGGCATTGGTCGGCGAGTGAATGACGATCTTGAGCGTGTTGCCCACCGAACGGCTGTCCACCCTGTGGCGCTCCATTCCTTCTCCTGCGGAGGCGGATCCCGGTAATGCTTGGCTTCCGGGGATTTTCAGGTCGAACTGCATTCCCACGATTGCCCGCTCATTGACGATTCCCACATCTGCGGAAACCTGTGTGTTCGGGGAGCCGCTTGTATTCTTCAAGACAAGCGTATCTCCGGAAGCACACAAAGTGGCTCCTAGAAGCAAAGTCCCATGACGTAAGGCGGCAATCATTGGGCTAGTAGTTAGCGTGTCCACACGTCGACGCGGCTGGCAACACCAGCAGGAATGTTCACCTGCACGCTGCCTTCGGAGGAGCCACCTGCCGAGTTGTCCACGGTGAAGTCAAAGGTCTGCTTTGATCCGTTCTGCGGTGTCACGACCGCACGCAATGGGACGGAAGTGTTGAAATCCTTGACGATCACTCTCACAGTTTGGGCTTCGGTAGACCCGGCTGGGAAAAGCACGAACACAGGATCAATCTGGGTGTCGGAGATGATTTCGGTGCCCACCTGCTTGATCCTCAATATGGGAAAATTTGGCGGGAAAACCACCATATTGGAACCGAAACTCGCGTATTGTGCGGAAAACCCGTCATTGTTGATCAGTTGCAATGCCCCTCGGTTGATTGCATCGATACGAATTTTACCCATACCGCCGCCGCTTGGCCCCTGGCCGTTGGCCGCTGATATCCGGATATCTATGCTTCCACGAATTTCTGGGGCAACCAGCCTAACTGCACCCCCGCTTCCTCCTCCGAAGGCGGGAGAATTGCCGCTTTGAGTTCCAGATCCTCCATTCGCCAATACCACGCTGTAACCATTGGTTGGAAACACTATCCGGGTATTTGAAGCAATGACAACCGCCCCACCGCCTCCACCACCACCCCAACTATACTGCAGGGTTTCAGTTTTCCCCCCTCCACCCCCAGAACCGCCTATGATCGGTATGAGCAATGCGTTTCCGTATATTGCCCCACCTGTAACGGACTGATTCGTATTTGCAGGACGATTGGAGTACCCGGCAGCTCCCCGGTAAGGTAGTTCATTTGGCTTGTTATCCCATGGGCCAGAGTCCCCCGTCCAACCCCAGGCTCCCCCGCCAGGACCCGCACCATCGCCCGGCTCCGCGCCACCTTGTCCACCATCGAATCCTCCGGGTCCGCCGGCACCACCTGCAACGCCGACACCTCCAAAGCCGGAAACATCGATGGACGGAATTCCATTCACTCCGGTGAAAGTTACATCACCAGTCGCCAAAAGATAAACAGGAGTATTCGCTGAGTTCTTGCTAAATTTGAGAGTTGCGCCGCTTGCAATCGTGATTGTCGTGCAGTGAAAAACCCCGTCTTCTGGCAGCTGTAGAGTCGTGTTGGAGGTAATATTCATCGGACCATACGAGCCATTGCTGCCCGAGTCGAATTGAGCCATCGCGGTTCCGCTGGCTAATGCCGCAGCTAGCGCTGATGCCATGATAAGTTTTGGAGTATTCTTCATGATTGGTTTCCTTTGATTTTAAAACTAGTTGTCGCGCTGGACTTTGACGGGAGGTTTGGCCAAGAGGATGGAGCCGGGCACTTCGGGAGTATCGTAGTTGAAACGGAGCGTGTTAACAAAAGGGGTAGATCGGAAAAAACTCCCGAGGTCACCGTTGGCCTTGGCTCCGAAATTCAAGGCTGTGATTTCAGGATTGCTTCGTACCGTAGTGAGCATCCCATTCCCTGGTTGGCCGATGTGCAGTGCGGTGATTTGAGGCGATTGGATTAGGAAAGGATAGGGACGACTCCGTGGATCCAGAGGATTACTGCCAGCGCTGACTTCGGCTTCATCGCTCCAAGTATCGTCGTCGGTGTCCGCCTTGAAGCGATCTGTCCCAAGAACGAACTCGCGGGCGTCCGTGAGACCGTCAAGATCGCTGTCCTCAAGGCCGTCCGGAATACCGTTTCCATTGGAATCGGTTTTTGTCGGATCGGTGCCGAGGAGGACTTCCAGACCGTTGCTCACGCCGTCAACGTCGAAATCCTCGTCACCATCCAGGATCCCATTGCCATTGGTGTCCGTCTTGGTTTTGTCGAGCCCAAGCAGGCTTTCCCAGTCATCAGCAAGGCCGTCGGCGTCATCGTCCGTCAGCGCGAAGACCCGGAAAGAGGCGTTCAGCGGCGATGCGAGGCCGTTGCCTGCTGCGTCGGTGATGTTGCCCGTGACATTGAGGATGTAATTTCCGGGATTGAGAGGTTGGACGAAACTCAGGAAAGCTGTGTTCGTTGATTCACGGTAGCTCGCTTTTGCCAATACGGGCGTTCCTCCGAGGGTCACGGTCAGTCCGCTTGAAAGTGTGTCTGCAGCCATTGGCTCATTGAACCTCACCCAGGCCTCGTTGATCGCCCCTACCAGACTACCGGAGACGGGCGAGCTGGCGACAACCACCGGAGGAGTCGCATCCCGTGTCAGTGTCAGATTAATCAAGTTGGTCCAAGTGGAATTGCCACCGGTATCGGTCGCTTTAGCCCGGATGGTGAATATCCCGCCGCTGGAGGAAATCGAAGGCGTCAGGAAAGCGAACTCGAAGGGATAGTTCCCGTCCGTCGATCTCAAGGCACCGTTCACGTAGAATTCCACGTTGCGGACTTGTACATCGTCCGTGACGGAGGCGCTCAGGCGCATTCGTTTACCTTCCTCCGCCATTCCACCCGCAAGATTGAAATTCGAGGAAAGCGCGATTGTTGGCGCGATTCGTTTTGTATCGAAATCCAGGTAATTAAATACCTGCAGCCCCCTTTCGCTATCAGCGACATAGGCGAGGCCATTGTAGATCGAGAGGGATCTTGCCAGGCCGGGAGTCTCAAGGGTTGCCCGAAAAACCGTGCTCCTACCATCCGTGCCAACGTCATAGAGGCTGATATCGTGCGCTCCAGCTTGGTTGAGGTTCGGTTCTGTGGCGGCGATAGCCAATCCTGAACCATTGGCAACGATCTGCTTCCAGCCGAGCTGGCCGTCCACATACTGACTTACCAACTGGGGTGTGGCTGGATTCGCCACGTCCATTATGTAGTAACCACGTGAGTGGGTGCAATAGGCCGTTTTACCGTCACAAAAAAGACGGAACGGCAGGTTCAGCCCCCCGCGCAACAATCCGCTGAGTGCAACAGTGCCCGATGCGACCGTTCCACCATTGGTCAGGCGATATATCCTCAGGGAGGTGGAATCCAAGAGGTAGAGCGTTTCCCCGGCTATCTGGATGTCCTCCGGAGTGCTGCCGCCGGTTTTCAGTCGAGAAGTGACCACTCCCGTGGCCAAATCGATACCCACCAATTCCCCGGCTCCCGTGCCGACATAGGCGGCCACGCCGTCACTGGCCACCGCCGTGACTACGGCTCCCAATGGGATCTGCCGTGTCAGACGGATACTCTGGGGATCTCCCACATCAATGATCGCCAGGCCTGCCTGCTGATCCGCCACACATACGAAGTCCCCCGCGGAGGCGACCGCCACCGCACTCCCCGGTGTATCGACATCGAGAATCCGGCTCGGGCTCATCCCGCTGAAGACATTGAATATGGAAATACCGGATGTGCCCATCGCCACGGCGGCAATGTTGTTCGAGGCACTCACATGCAGGGCACTGCCTGTAGTGGGGGCGGAGGCGATGACTCCGGCTGCCGCAACAATCCCATCAAGTGGATTTGTTCCCTGACGGACTTCAGCCCCATCGGAAATTCCGTCGCCATCTGTGTCGGCTTTCGCGGGATCCGTACCAATGATCGCTTCAGCCTCTGTGGGTAGTCCGTCACCGTCCGGGTCTCCTGTGCCGGTCAGGTAGCATTTGATCTGGGGAATCACGAAGCGCTGACCGTTATCCGGCGTCTCAAAGGTGCGGATCCCATACTTGAGTGTGGTAGTAGAGACGCAGGAAAGTCGGTAAACCGTATTTGGTGCGAGCACCACGTTGCTCAACCCTGCGGAGGAGTTGTAAGTTCCCGTGCGGGCGACGCGGTTGGTGATGGTTTCTTCCAGTTTAAAGATCAGAATGCTATTTCCCGCACTTTGCGCTTGGAGGCAGTTGCCGCAGCACAATAATACTGCTGAGTAAATGGCAATGGCTAGCGGGGCATATATACGATTCATGCCAATCATCTCTGAAGTTCTTTAAGTATGTATTCTCTCCAATAATTCTGCGTATAAATCAAAGGCCTATTGAACTGCCCAGAATGATCAAATTCACCCGCCATAAATTCGTTCAACTGGATATTGCTTACAGATATTGAAGGTAACTTGATGACGACTGCTCCCATCGGTCGGTAACGAGATTCGGCTACATGTGAAAAAATTTCATATCTATCAACTGTACGATCCAATTCAAAATCTTCAAATTCCTGATCTGGCCCCGTTAACGGATTTGATGGAGGAAAGGTTCTAAATTCACGGCGATAAAATTTTTGTGAGATTGATGACCAGAGCCATTCGCCACCGAAAATTGAAGGCGTATCTGTCGAAAGCTCAAATCGATCTGGTTTAGTAAGCTGGTTGACCATCCAATATTCCAGTGCGTAATCATCCGGATTGAAAAGATTGATCATTCTATCGGCTGAATTTCCGATTCGATAAAAGTAAGGTTGGTTTCCGGCGGTCGGGTAGCTTCCGTAAAAGTCCGGTTGTGTCTCGTCACGATCCGGGAGGGCTCCCAACCCAAGCAATTTTTCGTTGCCAATGTCTTCAACGCCAAACTCAGCCGCTGTAGTAGAAAAAGCACCTGCTGAAACTGCACCTTGGCTGGCTATATAGGTATCTGTGACTTTCGTTCCCGCAATCGCCGAAGTCCTCAGTGCCTCGCTTACGACGATATTACCCATGCTGTGAGCCAGAACTACATTACGCGAATATTGCGACTTCAGATGCCTTAGGAGTGAAAGTAATGCAGGCGAAGAATGATAGGCCCTCCGTTCGCTTCGGTCATAGTTTTTTGGATAAATCAAAGGACTTATCGTATAGTCACTAATCCAGTCTGTTGGCCACGAAAATAGACCGACACGACCACGATAACCAAGCCAGAATAGGCGTTTAAAAGCTGTTTCAGTAAAAAACCTACGGTTCTCGGGCTTCATTCTCCATCCATGGACAAAAAGCAGGTATTCGTTATCTTTCCTTTGAGTCCATTCTGGGAGCGAGGCGCTCACTCTCACATAGTTTTCATCAATATTGTAATAAGGTGTCGTAATATCATCACAGTTTCCTCCGCTTTTGCTCGCCGGCGAATAAATATCGTAGAACTGCTCTATTGGTCGGATATCGAGGTGAATATCATTTGAGACAGCAGTGGGAATTGTTCCTCCTTTTTTAATAAGCTCAAAGCGTATTGCATACTCATCCGCTTCTCTACCTTCAAATAAAAATGTGATCTCACTATCACCGAAACGGGAAATTTGTGCACTTCGTGGTTTTGTTGCGTAAGTTGCTATATCTGATGTTGGGGTGAGTATCTTGTTTGCCTGTTCTTCCGCAAGGCTAGGATTGGTCAGTAAGTATCCGAGAGTGGAATCTTCTCTTGCTGTCATCGATAGCCCCAATTTTTTAAGCGGCACTTTAATTCCGCTTTCCACTAAACGGATCTCATAGCCTCTATTCAACAATTGCGGAAAGATGGCATTACCTTTCATTACCAAGCGATCGAAATCCTCAAGGTCACCTAAACCCTGTATTGTGCTCGGTGCCCGGTCAATATCTCCGCGAACATATCCCAAGTCTCCAATTTTCAGATCGTTGACTTTCTGTATTCCTCCATTATCGGAATCAGAATTTACCCAAAAAACATGCTTCGAGCTAGGGCTCGTCTCATCGTCCACGTCAAAAGAAACGACTCCATCTCTGTTCCTGTCTACGGCAATTTGCAGCTTGGGTACAATGGTGATCTTAATCGTGTCTGTCTCTGGGCCATTCTTACCCGGATAGGTGCCGGTAATTGTGACGTCGCCTATAGTTTTGCTCCCTCCAACGGCCACGATACCGATATTGGCGGTGCCGGGACTGGTGGATACGCTGCCCGGTGGAGCGGTAACGTTCCATTCGACCCCCGGTTTGTTTGATACGATGTTCAGGTTATCACCTTCCTGCATCACCGGACCTTCTTCTTGTCCGCCGGGTTGCCCAGGTGGTCCGGGCTGCTCCCTGTCTGCTCCTTCCGTTGTGATATCCAGGGGAGCTTCGGGTGGATCTTCGGGATCTTCCGTTCCACCGTTTCCGCCAGTCCCGGGGGCGGGAGCATGCCAGCCAGGTTGCCTGACCCCTGTTCCCGGATCGCTTTGGAGGAAATTTCCATCCGCCGTCACCGTCATTGGACCAGATAATTCCCATTCCCCCGTATCATGGTTGAAAGACCATAAGGCGGACTTTTCACCGGGAGGCAAAATTTCACCAGTCACGGGATCAGGCAGGTTGGGAAATATGACCGCCACAGGACGATCAAGGTTGGTGCCGCCATCTGTCTGGATGGTGATGACAAGGGGCGGATTGAGCCCTTCAGGCAAAGGAGAGGGCAATCGATCCGGGGCGACTGGTGCCATTCCAATCTTGCCACCTCGAGTGCCATCGTCGGAGAACAGGGAATTGGCTGGGACTACGAGCATGGTTCCAGCCAAGGCCGGATTTACCGCCAGAGTGGCGGCTGGGAATTGAACGGCAGTGTCTCGCGACACGCTGGTGCTTTGTAAACTGCCGCTGCATACACAGGGAAGATAGATCGTGCCCCGGGTGCTATCGCCCTCGTCGCCAGCCAGATTGTCCATGCGACCGGCGAAGGCATGCCATTTTTTTCCTACGAATGGATAATAATCACCGCCAGGCCAGGAACTATTAGGCGATGTACGTCCATCGATTTTCACGAAGAAGGTTCCCGCCGGGCAAGGGCTGAGGGTGAAATTTCCCTGGGCATCGGTGACTGCTCGGAGCGTTTCCTCCGCCCCGTCCACAGTGATGGTGACTCCGGACAAGGGCTTCTCGATTCCACCCGTGCCGCGCTCGGAAGCGATCACCCGACCCACGATGGCAGTTCCACCCACCGGGGTAATCGAGAGGGTATCGAAGTTGAATCGGCGGAAGCCACCCGGCTGTCCGTCCCCATCACCATCCAGCGGGCGGTTAAGCAGATCCGTGACGCCATTGGTGTCCAATGAAACGCGGATCCGGGCGTTCGAGGGCAGCGGCTCCAGATAGAACAGGGTGGCCTTTTTCCTGTCGCTGGAGATTTCCACCCGCGAGAGGATTTTCTTTCCGCCGAATTCCGCCTGGAACTTCGTGGTATCCAGCGTTGCCGTGGGTGAGAGGGGGACGGTGAAATGGACGACCGTTTCCCGGGTGACCGCGACATTCGCCTCACCGGATGAAGGGGAGGTGAAACGGACAGTTGAGAGAGGAAGGGTCTCCGGAGTGCGGGTGCCAAGGATTTCCTTCACCAGCTCGTCCATGTCTGAGGAATTCACCGCCCCGTCCTTGTTCACATCCGCGATCTGCTTCTGGACATCCGTGAGGGCAGCGGTGCCATTGAAATGCCCGGCGATGATGGCGATGTCCCGGACGGTCGCGACCCCGTCATTATCAATGTCGCCGAGGGCGGGGAGTAGCTGCGCAGAAGCTACTTGGACAAGCGAGAAAGACAGGATGAGTGCCTTGAGGGGGAGATCGAATGCCATTCGTAGATGAGAAGAGCGGAGTGTGAGGGTGATGGCAAGCTTTGGGCTGTGACAATAGAGGTTTTTCCCATTTAGAATCCTAACTATCTAGGAATTCAAATCATATCGTTGCTAGCAATTTGCTCTTGGGGTGAAGGCCGTTGAAAGAGCCGGTGACCGGACTGGGGGAGAAAAAGAAGGGGAAGTGAAAATTGCTGTGTGAGCAGATAAGAAAAGCGTGGCGAAGCAGCCGTGTGCCGGACGCCGTTGCTGGTTTTAGTACTCACATTCATAGCGGGCTTAGCTTCCCGGCGGCAGATGCCTTCGAGGAGCGTTTGGTTGGTGTGTTGTGTTGGATTCATGTTTTCTATTTTGGTTATGGGGTTGTTTGTTGGGGAAAATGAAACGCCCGCCCCGCCAATGAGGCGGAGCGAGCGTCGTTTTATGGATCCTACCGGTGGGGCAGGCTGGTCAGTGGCTGCGGGCGAGCAGCCAGATGGCGGCGGCGACACCGGCGGCGATGAGCGCCCAGGTGTGGCCGTCCGCCAGTTCGAGTGCCAGGCCGACGACACCCAGCACGACGAGGACTTCAAGGACGGGACGCGGTCTCATGGTTGCTTCCTTTTCCTCTGTTTCCTCGCCTGTGACGGCTTGGCGGAGACGGTCGCTGCACGTCAAGGATCCTGCGGGGAATTACGGGGTGGTGGTCGTATGTCTGCCGGGGAGGCATCTCTTGGCGGGAGACACCCTGTCCCAAGGGATCTGCGCCCCACGGTCTCCGGAGCCATACAAGGCCGGTGACCGCGCCGCCTGTCAGCACGATGAAACCGGTCAGGCGGATCGTGTGCAGCATGTCCTTTCGCTCGGCTGATGCCTGGCGCTTGCCGGAAACACGCTTCGCGACCTCCCGCTCGATCCTGGCCTCCTCGGCCGCTTTCGCCGCTCTCGCGGCATCCTTGTCGTCCCGGCAACCGGACAGGAGCAGGAGGAAGGCCGGCAGGATGATATGGTATCTCATGCTGCGGCCCTCCTTTCCTGCAATCCCTGGCCGGGTAGCCACGCCTTACACTCGTTCTTGAACTGGCACCACGAGCAATGCATGCCGGGCTGCGGGTGGAAGCGGTCTTCGGAGATGCCTTGGACGGCAGTCTCCAGCAAGGCTATGACCCGGCGCTTTCGGTGCTCATCGGCGGGTCTTGATTTCACCCGGATGACCTGGGGGGTCTTGGTTTTCACCAGGAACACGAGGTCGAGCGACGGAGGGGTTTCGCCGGTGGCGGCCTCCATCAGCAGCTGGTAGCTGACAAGCTGGATCTCATGGTCGAAAGCCGCGTTGGCCGGATCGGGCTTCGCGGCGGCGGACTTGAAATCCACCGCTGTGAAGTCGCCCTCAACCAGATCCATCGCCCCGGTGAGGGGCACGGACAGGCCGGGGATGGTCTCCTTGAGGAGAACCTCGACGGCACGCGGCTTTTCCTTCATCGACTCCGGGGAGTCGAGGTAGGCGGCGACCACGCGCAGGCCGTCCGTGCGGGCTTTCTCCCGTTCGGACGTGTCCTTGTAGTTGACCGGGCCTTCGTCGCGTTCGAGATCGCTGAATGCTTTCTCATAGGCAGCGGCTACGGTCTCCGGTGAATCATCGCCACCCCGCCAGCGGGCGAGGTGGAACGATTGCAGGGCGGCATGAACCGCCTTTCCGAGGTGCAGGGCGACAGGGGTCGACTTGCGGATGCAGGCCACCCGCTCGAAGTAGAACTTGAGCGAGCAGCCGAGGTAGGTTTTGGCCGCCGACGGGCTGATGTGTCCGGGCAGTGTCTGTGCCCAGGGTGCCAGCCCGGTGGTGAACGGCGCTTCCGGTGGGGTGGCGGTCGCGATCATGCGGCGTCCCTCCCGTTGGAGCGGCGGTAGGCCGATCCGTTGCGACGGTTGCCCTGGCGCTGGCCGGAGCCGTGCGTGTCGAGCAGCTCGTCGATCAGGCCGGATGCCTCCACCTTGTTGAGCAGGCGGACGCCTTTTCCGAAGCGCTCTTTGGCAAGTGCCTCGACGTCGTCCTTGTCGAGTTGGTGCTCATCGACAAGTTTCAGGATCAGATCCTTCTGCTTGTCGGAGCATTTCCACCGACCGTTCTCGTGGATCTGGGTGATGGCTCCCGGTGCGGTGGCATCGGAACCTTGGGAGTCCTCCATGCCGTAGTCGGCGGGAGGGACGAAGCCGGTGTGGAGGATCTGCCCATCGACGTTCGTCTGGAGCAGTTGGTAGATGCGTGCCGATTCTGCGGCGACGTCATCGGTGGTCACCAGCTCGGTCTCTATGGAGACGCTGAACTGGTGGCTCGAGTAGCCCGGGAGACCCAGGCGTTTGCTGTAATTTGCGATCAATTTGATAGCCATGGCTGGTTGTTGGTTATGGGGTTATTGGTTTGCTGGAGAATGAAGACACCCGCTCCGGCTGGCGCTGGAGCGGGTCTATGGAACGTCGGAAAAGGCGACCGGATCAGGCCGCCTGTCTCCCGGGTGTGGCGGATTCAGCCGCATGTGCGGTTGGGAATCCACAGATGGGAAGCCCGGCGGAAAGGGAGGATCCGGCCAGGGCGGCCAGGATCAGCTCGTCCGCCAAACGGGTCATCGGCATGCGGCGACGTTTCCCCTCGCGGTAGAGCGCGCGGATGATGTCATCGGACAGCCGGGGCGAATACAATGTGCGCGGCATGGTGAACTCAGGGTGTTGTGGTTCGATGAAAACACCTGTAGGTGTCTCAACATTATGTAACACAGAATCGCATCGAGTTTCAGCGGGAGGAGATCCTTGCAGCGTACCTAGGAGATGAAGGTCTGTCTTTACTGCTCCAATCCAGACAGCCAACCCCGCAAACGGGTAACTCGGGCACTGGTCTCGCGAGGGCAACTCGCTCGCTTATACCAGCTACCCTAAGCCCGTGGGGTCGGCGATTATCGAGTTGTTCGAGAAGAACAGCTATCTCAAATCTTGAAGGGGTCCCGTCGGCGGGGACGGATCGCAAATTGCCTCCATGCGGGCAAGGAAGCCACTTACATCGAGTTTGGCTGAGCTTTCGAATCCTTTCACGGTCCTGATAAGAGGGATATGATTCGCTCGTGTTCGGACGTCGTAGTCGAGCTGATGGATCTTCTCAAAGGACTCCTGGCGAATTCTCCTGTCTGCGATCACGATGCCTAGAGCCTTCTTTTTCTTATCGATCAGAAGCTTGAAATCGCGGAGGATTGTGTCGGTCGTTTTCGAAAGATCTACGGCGAGTGCCATGGGATGCATTTGAAGCACCTTGAGGCGCCCTTTCAGAATTCCGAAGCTAAGCCAAGGATATGAATCTAAATCCGCCCCCTCCGGGATAAACGAATTGAACTTTGTGTGATACTTCTCGGTGGGACGTAACTTCGCGAAGTTCTCCAGAAACATGCCGGACATTGGTTGGGGATCGAAATGGTCAGCCTCATCCATCAAGAGATCAAAAGCGGCTTTATCCTGTCCGGCCATAACACCCCCCTCGCAATCCTGGGAATCCGGAATCCTGGTCGGAACGCTCCCCACCTGCCCTATCTGATGCCACAACTCGAGGTAATGCGCCTTCCACTCATTTTTAGGCTCATTCGGAATCTGATCATATGGATGCCGCCAGTTCTCCCGCAAAACATCCAGCGTCCTCAGGACATTGAAGCCCACCTCTCCCATCACTTGGACAGCGATTTCGTTGTGGCATTTAACCTTTTCAAACTTCACCACCTTTCCAACTAACGCATCTGACGACAGGTTCTCTGTGATGTGAATCAACTTTTGCGCCTCGGGAAACCGCCTCAGAGCCTCCCATAGAAATCCCGGATGAACCTCGCTGGCAAGAGAATGGCGGGGCTTGGCGCTCCGCTTGGTCTTTCTTGATCGAGTTTCGTCCTCCCATTTGATTCTTTTCCACCAAGGTTCGCCGGCTCCGGTCTCAAACTCCCTTAGACGTCCATACCACGAAAACTCCTTCGCCCGCGGCGCAGGCTTTCGCCCCTTCTGCACCCCTTGTTCAGTATCTGCAGATGACCGTTTCTTTTTCGCCATGTCCAATAACAAAGGGGATCGGAATTGGAAGTCCAGATGAAGAATATTCAGAAAGTGGAAATAGCGGAAGCCCTGAAAACTCAATTCAGAGCAAAAAGGAAATGAACGCAACATGCTCCGGAGAAGAGCGAACGAAGCTCCCAGAACCTGAAAAAAGATGACAAAAGGATGACAAGCCATAATCCTCACCACCAAAAAGGGAGCCTTTCGGCTCCCTAAGTCCTTCAGAATGAAGATGGTGGGCAGGGCTGGATTCGAACCAGCGTACTCAATGAGAGCAGATTTACAGTCTGCCGCCTTTAACCACTCGGCCACCTACCCGGTGCCGCTTGTGCGGGGCGGGATGTTTGGTTTCGCGCCGGGGGCTGACAAGCAAAAAGAGGTCTCTGCCGGGTAATTTTTTCCCTTCGTGTCGGCAGGGATACCAGCTTTGCTTTCTTGAGATGCAAACTCTACTGATCGCGCTCGGCTCGCTTGTCGCCTACATCATCGCATATAACACCTACGGACGCTGGCTTTCGCGGAAAATTTTCAAGCTCGATCCTGCGAACAAGGCACCTTCCATCGAGTTGGAGGACGGTGAGGATTTCGTGCCAACCTCGAAGGGTGTGGTCTTCGGCCATCATTTCACTTCCATCGCTAAGCACTTCGGCCATCGTTGCGTTGCTTAAGGCTGGCTGTGATTTGGGGATGGCTGCCGGCGCTGCTTTGGGTGCTGTTCGGCTCGATTTTCATCGGGGCGGTGCATGACTTCGCGGCGCTTGTGATTTCCATGCGGAACAAGGGTCAGACTGTCGGCGATATCTCGGGGCGGGTGCTTGCGCCGCGGGCGCGCATCCTTTTCCTGTCCATCCTGTTCATGGCACTGACCATCGTGCTCGCGATCTTCGGGCTGGTGATCGCGGCGGTTTTCAGAATGTTTCCGGCTTCCATTTTCCCCTGCCTGGTGCAGATCCCCATCGCGGTTGCCATCGGGGTCTGGATCCATAGAAGAGGATTCAACCTACTGATCCCCTCCCTGCTCGCTCTTGGCATCATGTATCTGACTGTCGCTTACGGCGATTGGGGATTTCTGCATGCTTTCAATGTCGAGCTGGCCTCCTGGCCGGTGATCGCCTGGGTCGTGCTGCTGCTGGTCTATTCCTACATCGCCTCGGTTCTGCCGGTCTGGGTGCTGCTCCAGCCGCGCGATTACATCAATTCCCTCCAGCTCCTCTCCGCACTCGGGCTGGTGGTGGTTGGATTGGTGCTTGCCGGGATCTTTGGATTCGGAAGCGGCGCGGAAAAACACGCCTTGGAAATCGTCGCCCCCGTGGCACGGCTCGGAGATCAGGCGCCGGTGGGAGCGCCTTGGATTTTCCCCTTCCTGTTCATCACCATCGCTTGTGGCGCGGTCTCCGGTTTCCATTGCCTGGTTTCCTCCGGCACTTCCTCGAAGCAGCTCAAATGCGAGACGCAGGCACAGTTCGTCGGCTATGGATCTATGCTCACCGAAGGCTTTCTCGCGGTGCTTGTCATCCTCGCCTGCGTGGCGGGGATCGGGCTCGGTGTCCCGGAAATGATCGATGGAAAAGCCACCGGGCAAACCCTATTCGGCGAGGCGGCGTACCAATCCCGGTATGCCACCTGGCAGGCATCAGGAGGACTGGCGGCGACGGTCGGTGCCTTCGTTTCCGGCTCGGGGAATTTCATCCAGGCCTTGGGACTGGGTGCCGCCTTCGCGACCGCGCTGATGGGAGTGTTTGTCGCCTCTTTCGCCGCGACTACCCTCGATTCCGCCTGCCGTCTGCAGCGCTACGTTACCCAAGAACTCGCCGCTGCGATCGGCATTAAGGCGCTCACCAACAAGCACGGGGCAACCATCTTCGCCATCATCATCGCCGGAGCCATCGCCGCAATGCCGGTGCAAGGAGCCGCATGGGAGACTGCAAACATGGGCAAGGGAGGCCTCATCCTCTGGCCTCTCTTCGGTGCAACCAACCAACTTCTCGGCGGACTCGCATTCCTCGTCATCCTCTTCTGGATGTGGCGGCGCAACCTGCCCATCTGGTTTGTAGCCATCCCTGCCGCCTTCATGCTGATACTCCCCGCCATTGCGATGCTGTCCCAGCTCTTCGTTGGCAATGAAGCATGGCTCACGGGTGAAAATCCGAACTATCTCCTCGCCGCCATCGGCCTGATCACGCTCGCGCTGGAGGCATGGATACTAGTGGAGGCCGCCGCGGCCTGGCCAAAGGCAAAGGGGATTCTGGAGCAGCCTGCCTGATGCCATTTCCGAAAGAAAACCAGATCAATCCATACTGACCTGCATCCCACAATCAATCTGCTCATGGGATTTCAGCATCCACGGTACAGGCTCCGGCCCGGCATCGCTGACGTTTAATTTCTTCTCTGAGCAGGGAACGATTCTGCTGTGCGGAAAGCTTTTCACAATCCGTAAGCATGGGCCGTTCAGTGGATATTGGACACTTGAATACGGCGGCAAGCTCATTTTAAGCGCCCATAAGCCGAGCGGGTTTTTCCGATCCTTCGAGCTGAGTGCTCCGGAAACCCGTCTTACTGTAAAGGCAAGCTCAGCACTTGCCCGCAGATTCGATATCCACGGCAATGGCCGCATCCTTGGCTCAATCCAACCGGCGCACGCATTCACACGACGCGCATCAATCACATGTTCTCCAGAGGTTCCTGAATTGACCCAGCTCTTCTCGTTTTGGCTGGTCGTTCTGTCTTGGCGGCGTGCTGCGCAGAATAACAACGCATAACAGACCTGGAGCAGCCCGCATGATTATGCTTTGTCCGCCCACTTCGCCCTGAAAAATGCCAGCGTCTTTTCAAGCCCTTCCTCCAGGCTGTGCCGGGGTGCCCAGCCTTCATTACGCAGTTTTTCGGCACTGGCGCGGGAGTGCTTCACATCCCCTGCCCGTTCCGGGCCGTGAAGGACTTCCGAAGATGATGAGGCGGATGTGATGATGCGCTGCGCGAGATCGTTGATGGTGATCTGGCCGCCGTACCCGGCGTTGAAGACGCCGGTGACGCCCGGAGTTTCCACCGCGAAGGAGAGTGCTCCGGCGATGTCCTTCACGTAGATGAAATCCCGTGTCTGCTCGCCATCGCCATAGACGGTGATGTCCTCGTTGCGCACTGCCTTTTCGATGAAAATCGGGACGGCGGCGGCGTAGGCTCCCTTGGGATCCTGGCGTGGGCCGAAGACGTTGAAGAAGCGGATCGCGGTGGTTTCGAGCCTGCCCTCTTGCTGGAACATGCCGAGGTAGTATTCCCCATCGAGCTTGGTGATCGCATACGGGCTTTTCGGCTCCGGGCACATCGCCTCGGTTTTCGGAACGGTGGGGTTGTCACCATAGACGGCGGCGGAGGAGGCGAAGACGAGTTTCTTCACCCCGACGGCGGATGCCTCTTCGAGCACGTTGAGCAGTCCGTGGACGTTGATATCAACGCACTCGCCGGGCTTGGCCATGGATTCCGGGACGCTCACCAGTGCGGCGAGATGGAAAATGTAATCCACACCCTCGACGGCTTTTTTCACAAGTTCGCGGTTGGTGATGGAGCCTTCGATGAAGGTGTGCCTGAGCCCATCGAGATTGTGGCGGTATCCGGTGCGGAGGTTGTCGAGGACGCGGATTTCATCCGCCTTGTCCTGATACATTTCAACGATGTGGGAGCCGATGAAACCGGCTCCTCCTGTGACTAGTATTTTCATGCGGAGATTGGTTTATCGGTCGCGATGGCCTGAACGATGGCTTCCATTTCAGCGAGATTACCCTCGATGGATCCCACGTATGCGAACTGGTTGCGGCAACGGTCGAGGTTGTGGCCTTCCCGCTGGGTCTTGAAATACACATCGCCCTGGAGATAGTCTGTTAGGAAACGCATGCCGCATTCGAGTGTGAGCAGCTTGCCGGAAAAAGCGAGGTTTTCGATCTCCACCGGATTGAGGAATTCCCTGCCGACAACCATGAAGCCTTTGACAAGCGATTCGAAACGGTCAAGGCGAACGTTGGGCATGCCGGTTTCCGCTTCGTCCTCGCGCCTGTTGGTGGCGGCGGTGCGCACCATGTCTCCGAAGTCGTAGAGGGCGGAGCCGGGCATGGTGGTGTCAAGGTCGATCACGCAGACAGCCTCGGTAGTGGAGTCGTCAAGAAGGACGTTGTTGAGCTTCGTGTCGTTGTGGGTGACACGTTCGGGGATTACTCCGGCGGCGATGAGATCTGTGATCCGGCTGCAATCTCCCTTGCGTGCGATGGCGAAGTCGATCTCCCGTTTCACCGAGGCGGCACGGCCGTGCGTATCCGCATCGATGGCAGAAAGAAGGTTCTCAAATCGCTTCGGTGTATTGTGAAAGTCCGGGATGGTCTCATGAAGGCGCGGGCCGCCGAGTAGTGCGGCGAGCGACTGGAATTTCCCGAAGGCCATCGCCGCCTGGAAGGCCTGCTCGTTGGTCTTCAGCTCGTCGTGGGCGGTGGCGCGCTCGATGAAGGGATACACGCGCCAATAGCCTCCCTCCGAGTCGACCGCGAAGGGACGGCCGTCTTTCGCGGGTATGCAGGTTAGGGTGCGGCGGTGGGCTTCGGGATGCCCCTGCCCCATGAGCCGGGCCAGTGAAAATTCCGTGACCCGCGAGATATTCTCCATCAGCTCCTCAGGATTTTTGAAAACGTCCGTATTGATCCTCTGGAAAATGTAGCGGATTTCCTGCAATCCCGACTGATCGAAATTCGCGCAGTAGGTGTCGTTGATGTGACCGCTGCCGTGGGGTGAGCCGGCCAGGAAATCGGCACGCATGTCAAAGAGGGCGGCGATTCTCCCTAGGTCGGGAATGATCCTGGCGTTGGACATGGGATAGCGCTCGGTCAGACCCCGAGTTCCCGCTTCACCTCTGTGAAGGCGGCCACAGCCATCTCCAAATCCATCCGGGAATGGGCGGCGCTGATCTGGGTGCGGATGCGGGCCTTGCCCTTGGGTACGACAGGATAGCTGAAGCCGATGACATACACGCCCTTGGCCAGCATCTCATCGGCAAACCGTGCGGCGAGCGCCGCATCGCCCAGCATCACTGGCACGATGGGATGGGTGCCGGGCACGATGTCGAAGCCGGCCTTGGTCATTTCCTCGCGGAAAAAAACGGTGTTTTCCTCGAGCGTATCGCGCAGGGTCGTCGATTCCTTGAGCAGACGTATCGCCTCCAGTGAGCCGCCCGCGATACAGGGTGCGAGGGTGTTGCTGAAAAGGTAGGGGCGCGAGCGCTGGCGGAGAAGTTCGATGATTTCCTTCCGCCCGCTGGTGTAGCCGCCGCTGGCTCCGCCGAGCGCTTTTCCTAGGGTGCCCGTGATGATGTCCACCCGGCCCATCACCCCGCAATGCTCGTGGGTGCCGCGCCCGGTTTTCCCGATGAAGCCTGCGGAGTGGCACTCGTCCATCATCACCAGGGCATTATATCTCTCCGCCAGATCACAGATCTTATCCAGCGGCGCGATGTGGCCGTCCATGGAAAAAACCCCGTCCGTGGCGATGAGCTTGTGGCGCGCACCCTGGGCGTCCGCAGCGATGAGCTGGGCCTCCAGGTCCTCCATGTCACAGTTCTTGTAGCGGAATCGCTTCGCCTTGCAGAGGCGAATCCCGTCGATGATAGAGGCATGGTTCAACTCGTCGCTGATCACCGCATCCTCGGGGCCGAGTATGGTTTCGAAGAGGCCGCCGTTCGCATCGAAGCAGGAGCCGTAGAGGATGGTATCCTCTGTGGCGAGGAAATCGCTGAGGCTGGCCTCCAGTTCCTTGTGCAGGATCTGGGTGCCACAGATGAAACGGACGCTGGCAAGGCCGAATCCCCACTCGTCGAGCGCCTTGCGGGCGGCCTCCCTGATGCGCGGATGCTGGGCTAGCCCGAGGTAGTTGTTCGCGCACATGTTGAGCACTTCCTTGCCATCGTCCGCCCGGACGGTATTCCCCTGCGGGGTGCTGATCCTCCGCTCAACCTTGTAGGTGCCCGCCTCGCGGATGCCCTGGAGTTCGGCCTCGATGTGTTTCCTGAATTCCTCGTTCATAGCTCGTTTTTTCTAACCAAAGACAGACCAGTCGAGCACGACCTTGCCGCTCATCCCGCTCTGCATGACTTTGATGCCCTTTTCAAATTCATCCGCCCCGAAGCGGTGGGTGATGACAGGCGCGATGTCGAGACCGCCCTCCAGCAGCACCTTCATCTTGTACCATGTCTCATACATCTCGCGGCCATAGATGCCCTTGATCGTGAGCATCGAGAAAATGACCTTGTTCCAGTCGATCGCCATCGGCTCGCCGGGGATGCCGAGCATCGCGATCTTCCCGCCGTGGCACATCGCGCCCACCATGGAGTGGAAGGCGGAGGGATTGCCGCTCATTTCCAGGCCGACATCGAAGCCCTCCTTGAGACCGAGCTTTTCCGTGACCGACGAAAGGCTTTCCTTGGAAACATCCAGCGCGACGTCGGCTCCCATCTTGCGTGCCAGATCGAGCCGGTAAGGGTTCACATCCGTGATGACGACATTGCGTGCGCCCGCGTGCTTCGCGATCGCCACCGCCATGACACCGATGGGGCCGGCCCCGGTGATTAGCACGTCCTCGCCGAGCAGATCGAAGGACAGCGCGGTATGCACCGCATTTCCGAAGGGATCGAAAATCGAGGCCACCTCCTCATCCACATCCTTGGAGTGGAGCCATACGTTAGTCATCGGCACGCTGATGTACTCCGCAAAGGCGCCGGTGCGGTTCACGCCGATCCCGCTGGTATCCTTGCAAAGGTGCCTCCTGCCTGCGAGGCAGTTCCTGCAGCGCCCGCATACCACATGCCCCTCCGCGCTGACGATGTCGCCCACCTGGAATCCGCTGACATTTCCACCTGTGGAGACGATTTCCCCCACGAACTCATGCCCCACGACCATGGGCACCGGGATCGTCTTCTGCGCCCAGGAGTCCCAGTTGTAGATGTGGAGATCCGTCCCGCAGATGCCCGTCTTGCGGACTTTCACCAGCACATCGTTCATGCCCACCACAGGCTCCGGGACGTCTTCGAGCCACAGGCCGGGTTCGGCTTTTGATTTTACCAGCGCTTTCATCGGTGTGCAAAGTCGGCTTAGCTCCTGCCAACATACAAGTCAACCGAAGTCTCGCTCCGCCGTAGGATAAGCGAGCGATGCCTTGCCCAAACAGGATATGT
This sequence comes from Akkermansiaceae bacterium, assembly GCA_017798145.1. Taxonomy (NCBI): domain Bacteria; kingdom Pseudomonadati; phylum Verrucomicrobiota; class Verrucomicrobiia; order Verrucomicrobiales; family Akkermansiaceae; species Akkermansiaceae bacterium. Next base: position 632,386 of record CP059069.1, read on the forward strand.
CCCCCAGCATATTCGAACAATATGGTCACACAGGCACAGATCGCGGAAAAACTCGGGGTATCCCGTCAGCTGGTCACCTTCGCCCTTTCCGGGCACCCACACGTCGCCAAGGAATCCCGCGAACTCATCATCGCCACCGCCAATGAGATGGGCTACCGACCCAACCCTTTCGCACGGGCTCTCAAGAGAAAGCGCACCGGGATCGTCGCACTATGGATCCCGGACCAGATCTCAACACACTACAACCATGTTGCCCGCGAACTCGGACGGCTGGTGAAACAGGATGCGCAAGAGCTGATCGTCTCGGAAATCGGCGGTGCGGACATGAACCAGATCTGGTCCAACGTGCCCGTGGACGGCATCCTGGCCGTCGATGCCTCGGAGGAAGCCTTCCGCGAACTTGAGAGCTTGGCCGGAAATTCCGCACCCATCGTGTCCATCGGCGCGCATGCTTCCGCGAAAACCGATAGCGTGCGCGTGGATCTTGGTGCGGGCGCCACAAGCGCCCTGAAACATCTGATCGGCTCCGGCTACAAACGCATCGCCCACGCAACTTTCGTCAGCGAGGGAGACCCGCATGGGAACCGCCGCAAAGCATATGCGAAAGCGATGAGAGACGCAGGGCTTGCGCCCGAGTTCATCCAATACCCCTTCAGCGAGAAACAACGGTCCATCACCCGCAGTCTCATCCAGGGATACATCGCGGAAAACGGCGCGCCGGAGGCTATTTTCTGCCACTCCGATGACGTCGCACTCGGGATTTACCGCGGCCTATGCGACATGGGAATCCGTGTCCCGGGGCAGGTCGCGCTCGTCGGCTGCGACGGCATCGAGGACTGCGAATATCTTGAGGTGCCCCTGACCACCATCGTCCAGCCGGTCGCCGAGATGTGCGCAACAGCATGGGAATACCTCAAGGCGCGCATCGAGAACCCAAAACGGAAACCTGCCTACAAGACATTATTGCCCGCACTCGTGATCCGGCAGTCCTCGCAGCGGACTTCCTGACCGAAACTCCGCACAGGCAGCCAACGAAACAAGAATTATCTTGTGCTAAATGCCGCTTGACGCATCCCGCAGACACGCAGAGCTTCCCCGCGGTCCGAAACAACACCGGACACGTCCATGAAAAAGATCCAGACATCTGCCAAGGCGCCGCTCGATCCCGGATTCCTGCCGGCTGCCCTTTTCAATCGCAGCTACCGCGAATCCACAGCCACCTCAGGAAAGGCGTACCCACTCGTTCTTGGGCTGGAGCGTGAAAACGGCCTTGTTTCCCGTTTCGAGACCGCCGTCTTACCCACAACCGATGCGACCACCCTCCGTTACGTCGAGCGGCTCGTGAAATTCCTCATCTGGTCGCGCGGCGGCTGGAAACTACATTTCGGCGGCCCCGTTTCCATCGGTGAGTCGATCCGAAAAACCTACTCTTCCCGCGGGGCCCGCAAGTTCGATTGCAAGATGATGGCACTGGCCTACGGCCGTGACTTCGAGGTCTCCGTCACCAACGCCGATCTGGTACCCGACGCAAAGGACATGGAAGTCCCCGCCGGAGGGCATCTCAAGGGCTGCCGCATCGGCTTCGACCTCGGAGCCAGCGATTTCAAGGTCTCCGCCGTCGTCGATGGTCAGGCGATCTTCACCGAGGAAACCCCGTGGGATCCCAAGAACCAGAAAAACCCGCGCTACCACTACCACAACATCTCCGCCGCCCTGCACCGCGCGGCCGCGCATATGCCGCGCGTCGATGCCATTGGAGGCAGCTCCGCAGGCATCATCGTGGATAATGAGATCCGCGTTGCCTCACTCCTGCGTTCCATCCCGAAAAAGGATTTTGCGCAAGCCTCCGCAGTCTTCAAGCGCGTCCAGAAGGAATGGGATGTGCCACTGGTGATGATGAACGACGGCGATGTCACCGCTCTCGCCGGTGCCCTCTCGCTCGGCAAAAAAGGCATGCTCGGCCTCGCCATGGGCTCCAGCGAGGCCGTCGGCTACATGGACAGGAAAGGCCGCATCCTCGGCTGGCTCAACGAACTCGCCTTTGCCCCTGTCGATTACAACCCCGCCGCCCCCGCCGACGAATGGTCCGGCGACCGCGGTGTCGGCGCACTCTATTTCTCCCAGCAGGCGGTCAACAAGCTCCTGCCCGCCGCGAAGATCAGGATGCCCGCAAAAATGGATCTTCCCGAGCGGCTGGTAGAGCTGCAGGAACTCATGAAAAAAGGCGATGAGCGCGCTGCCAAAATCTACGAAACCATCGGCGTCTATCTCGGCTACACCATCCCTCACTACGCGGATTTCTACGACTACGCCCACATGCTCATCCTTGGACGCGTCACCACCGGAACCGGAGGCGACATCGTTCTCGCCAAAGCCGCCGAAGTCATGAAAAAAGAGTTTCCCGAAATCGGCGGTAACATCGAAATGCACGTCCCCGACGAGAAAACCCGCCGTGTCGGCCAGGCGGTCGCCGCCGCCAGCCTACCGAAAGCGAGCAAATGAAGTCTCAATGATCAGAGCGAACACAAGGACCCGGAAAACAACCCTCTCTCTGGACTGCGTGTCCTCAGTGGTCAAAATACCCAGCCGGGCCGAGCATTCCATCTTCGTTCATCCGCGCATCCTGCGGTCAGATCCCATTCCCCATAGCCCATGAATTTCCACCAGCCCAATGCACAAACCTTCATCCCGGATTGCGCACCGGAGACCGAAGCCCTCGCCCGCACCACCCACCTCGGCATCGGAGCACACCAGGATGACCTCGAATTCATGGCTTTCCACGGCATCCTCGAATGCTACGCCCGCACAGACCGCTGGTTCGGCGGAGTCACCTGCACCAACGGCGCGGGCAGCTCCGCTCCGGTCCCCTACGCAAAGTTCACCGACGAGGATATGATGAAGATCCGCGTGCAGGAGCAGAAAACCGCCGCACTCGTAGGCCAATACGGCTCCATGATCCAGCTCGATTACCCCAGCAGCGCAGTCAAAGGCGCGACCGATCCATCCCTGAAAGACGATCTCCGGAAAATCCTCGAAGCCACCCGACCCGAGGTCGTCTACACCCACAACCCAGCCGACAAGCACGACACCCACATCGGCGTGACCATCGCCGCGCTCCATGCCATGCGCGAAATGCCCGCTGCGGGGCGCCCGAGGAAAGTCGTCGGCTGCGAAGTTTGGAGAAACCTCGACTGGCTGCCCGATGGAGAAAAAGTCCTCATGGATGTCAGCGGCCGCGACAACCTCGCCGCCGCCCTCAACGGCGTCTTCGACTCCCAGATCGCCGGCGGAAAACGCTACGACCTCGCCACCCTCGGCCGCCGCGCCGCAAACGCCACCTTCTTCGACTCCCACGCCACCGACCAATCCGGCCAGCTCATCTTCGGCATCGATCTCACACCCCTTGTCACCGACGAGTCCAAAGACATCATCACGTTCATCAGCGATCTTTTGGATAGGTTCAAGAACGACGTCTGCCAGAAACTCTCCAAACAACTCGGACAGATCTAATGGAAATCATCATCCAGGAAACCAAGCAGCAAGCCTCCGATGTCGCCGCCCGCCTCATCGCGAAGCTCATCACGGAAAAGCCGGATTGTGTCCTGGGGCTCGCCACCGGCAGCACTCCCCTGCCACTCTACCGGCGGCTCATCGAGATGAAACTCGACTGGGGCAAGGTCACAACCTTCAACCTCGACGAATACATCGGACTCCCCCGCGAGCACCCGCAGACCTACCATACCTTCATGTGGGAAAACCTTTTCCACCACGTCAACATCAACGCGGACAACGTGCACATCCCGGACGGGAACGCCGCTGACATCCCGGCGTTCTGCCAGGAATACGAGGAACGCATCAAGGCCGCCGGTGGCATCGACCTACAGGTGCTTGGCATAGGCACCGACGGCCACATCGGTTTCAACGAACCGACATCCTCCCTCGCCTCCCGCACCCGCATCAAGACCCTCACCGAGCAGACCTGCAAGGACAACGCCCGCTTCTTCGGCAGCGAGGAAAAGGTGCCGAACCACGTCATCACCATGGGCATAGGCACCATCATGGAAGCGCGCACCAACCTCCTCCTGGCCTTCGGCGAAAACAAGGCTCAGGCCATCGCCGAGGCCGTCGAGGGACCTGTCACCTCCATCAATCCCGCCTCGGCTCTCCAGATGCATCCCGTCGTGAAAGTCCTCATCGATGCCCCGGCGGCAAGCAAGCTGGAGCGCATCGACTACTTCCGCTGGGTCCATGACAACAAGCCTGACTGGCAGAAAATCTAGGCCGGATGCCCCCGGTGCAGAACTCCGGAAGGTGCCCCGGAAAGGCATGATCCGCTTGCCGCTTGCCCACACCGATGATGCCGGATACCTTGGGACACATGAGAGCCGTCCTAACAGTTATCGCAGCCTGCATCGCATTTTCCTCCTGCGGCTACGAACATGCCGTCGTGCCGGCAACCCCCACCGAGTTTCTCACATCCACTGGCACCGATACCAAGGCGCGCATCGCCCGCCTGCCATTTGAGCACTCATGGCGCGATCCTGCGGTCAACATCACCGACTACAAGAACATTGTCGTCCGCCCTGTGACACTGCGCCATCTCAATACTGACGAATGGGAACTCAGCAAATCCGCGGGAATTCCCGACCGCAAAGCCTTCGAGAAACGCGCCGCCACCCTCGCCCAGCATTTCACGCGGCAGCTCGACATCGCCTTTTCGGATCCCATCTGCGTATTCTACAAGACGGCGAACACCACAAAGCCCAACACCCTCATCCTTGAGGTGGCACTGACCCATGCGCACTTTCCGGACAAAGCCCTCTCGCAAATCCCCGTCTGCGGATTCGAAGCGCGCGTGCGCGATGCAAAGACCGGTAAGCTCGTTTCCACCGCATCCGACCGCCGCGGCCCCGACATCCACCTCAGCGGCACGGACACCCACATCACCGACAACGAGGAAATTTGCTCCATATGGGCGCGCCAACTCATGGAGGCCTCCAACAAGGAAATCTTCTCGAACGTCCGCCGCAAAATCATCGCCATGGATTGACGCTTATCCGCCCAGGCAGTGCGGGTGGTGGCCGACACCTTCCTTCTCGCATCATCCGGAGCGCCCCGCCGAGAGCCAGCTAGCGCCCCTTGGGCAGATCCTTGTTTTCCGCCATCGGCACCACATCATCGGCCGCACCGCAGGCAATCAGGATGGGCCCTTCGCCTGCGCCAGAGGCTCCAGACCATCCGGAGCGCTCCCCCTGAAACCATCCAGATCCTCACCATAAGACCCAGCATGGCTAGGCACGGGAGAATGGGTTCAAGCTTTCGGCCACCGACGCGTAGTTTCCCTTTGCAGTCCCCGCGGGGAAATCCCAGCCTCCGAGCCATGACAGCTGCCGCAACCGGATACTCCATGCCCGCCGAGTGGTCCCCCCAATCCGCAACCTGGCTCTCCTGGCCGGTCGCGGATCCCCGCCATTGGGGTGGAGCGAAGGATGCCCTGATCCGGGAAAAATTCGCGGAGATCGCCGCCGCCATATCGCGCTTTCAGACAGTCCGCATCAATGCGCCCGGAGCCTCCCATCCGAGCATCGCGGCCGCCTGCAACACCGCCAAGGCGGATCCTGCAAACCTGGAGTTGTTCGACCACCCCAACAACGATGTCTGGTGCAGGGATCACGGCCCCATCTTCGTGAAAAACCAAAGCGGCCATATCGCCGTCACCGATTGGGAATTCAACGCATGGGGCGGAAAATTCGGCCCATGGGATCTCGATAACGCCATCCCTGGGCGCATTGCCGCATCCCTCAGCTTGCCGCGCTTCGAGGGCGGCATGATCCTCGAAGGCGGTGCCATCGAGGTCAACGGCCGCGGTCAGCTCCTCACCACCGAGGCAGTCCTCCTCAACCCCAACCGCAACCCCCATCTCTCCCGCGAAAATACCGAGCAAAAGCTCCGCGACACCCTTGGCATCACAGAAATCCTCTGGCTGGAACAAGGCATCGAGGGCGATGATACGGACGGCCACATCGACGATCTCGCCCGCTTCGCCTCGGAGGACATCATCCTGGCTTGCGAGGAGCCGGACACCTCATCTCCAAACCACCCTGCCCTCGCCGGGAACATGACCCGCCTGAAAAACTTCCTCACCCCTTCCGGAAAACCCTACGAAATCCTCCCCATCCACTTGCCTCAGGCCTGCGAGATCCCCGGCTGGCGGCTGCCCGTACTCCCCGCCTCCTACGTGAATTTCCTCATCATCAACCACGCCGTCCTCGTCCCCACCTTTCGCCAGCACAAAAACGACGACCGCGCCCTCGGCATCATCGCCGAGCTATTCCCCGGCAGGGAAGCCATCCCCATCGACTGCCTCGACCTGGTTCAGGAAGGCGGCACCTTGCATTGCATCTCCCAGCAACAGCCCGCGAAATCCGACAGCTAGGGCGGAGCCGGCATCGGTCGCCCCTGCCATGGCGGAATGTGCTCAGAAGCTCGCGGTCAGGCCTGTGAATGCGCCGAACCCTGCGCCCCGGATAGGGTTCCCGAAACGTGAGAGTTCGTAATCCTCGTCGGCAAGATTCTCGATGCGGGCGTGGAGAGTCACGTGATCGGTGAGCGCATAGCTGGCATGGATGCGCAGCAGCAAAAAGGCATCGAGTGGGGCGCCGCCGTAGGAGCGCTCCGCCACGTAGCCGGCACCGCAGCCGAGCAGGACTTTTTCCGCAGGCCGCCAGTCAAGCGATGCAGTGACGGTGTTTTCCGGCTGATCCTGCAAGGAGGCGCCGAGCCATGTCCATGCAAGGCGCATCCCAACGTTTTCGCAGAGCGGCCCGGCGGCGGCGAATTCCAGGCCCCGGGTGGGGGTTTCCCCGGGGAGGTTCACGGGCGGGGTCGGGAAGGATCGGATCCGGTTGTCGATGGAGTTTTCAAAATATGTCAGGGAAACGATTCGACCGCCGCCCATCCCCTGCTCCACACCCATGTCCCAGCCTAAGCTTTGCTCAGCGGCGAGGTTCTGATTCCCGGCACCGAAGGCGGTGCCGAAGAGATCGAGGTAGGTGGGGGTGCGGAATGCCTTGCCGATGCCGGCGCGGATCCGGGTCTCCCCGAGAGCCTGCCAAGAGCCGCCCATGCGCCACGTCACCTGATCCTCATACTCGGCGTAGTCCTCCCAGCGCAGAACCGCATCCGCCGTGACGGACTCGGTCGATTTCCACTCCCAGCCGAGGTGCGCACCGTAGCGCTGCGCGACGTTGGCCGTGCCTATCGTGTTTGAGAAATCCGTGTGTTCCCAGAAGGCACCGGCCAGGAGCTTGTGGCGCTCGCCCAGCTCCATGCTGTGATCAGTGGAAAACACGGTCCGTTCCTGATCGGAGCCGTAGTTCCCGAACGCGGTGTCGTTGTCATAGCGTTCCACATAGCGGCCCAGCGTGAAGCGCGCCAGCCAGCCGGGGGTGAAACGCGCATTCGCGTAGAACGTGGCCAGACCTGCATCGGTATGGTCGGTGTTCGTGCCGAAAAAATCATACTGGAATCGCGAGTCCGTGGCGCGGAAGGTCATGCCTAGCGTGAGGTCTTCCGATTGCGCCCATTCAAGCCGCATCGCTGTGCGGGCTTGGTCGAAGTCCTGTGCGATCGCGTCGTTGTGTGTTCCGTCGTAGCCCGCGCCGAGGAACCAGGAAAAGCCGTCCTGTGCCCCGGAGTGAGAGAGATGGCCGTTGAATGTATCGAAGGATCCGCCCTCCAGCCGGAGCCGCGCCGCAGGGTCTCCCGCGCCGCGAGCGGTTTCCAGCCAGATCACCCCGCCGACAGCCTCGCCGCCATGGATCGCCGCGTGCGGGCCGCGCAGCACCTCAATTCGGCCGAGATCATCGAGCCTTGCGCCGGAGAAGAAGTTTCCCAAGGAGACGGTGGAGTCGCTGAGACGCACCCCATCCACGACGAGCTGGGAATACGAAGTGGCGGTGCCGCGCAGGAAGACGGAGCCGATGGCACCCGTCTGTCCGGACGTCGAGGTTGAGTTGACGCCCGGCACCTCGTTGAGCGCCTGGCGGAGGTCTAGGATACCCCGTTCCGAAAGTTCAAGCGGATCGAGGACAGTCACCGCCGATGTGCTCTCCGCGGATTTTCCCGGCAGTCTCGTTGCGGAGACGACAAGGGTGTCGAGATCGTTTTCGGTCTCCGCAGGCAGGTGTCCGCAGAGGGTGAGCGCCGCAAGCCCGGAGAGGGCACGGCATGTCGCGTTCGTCCGGCATAGCGCGGACGGCATGTGTTGTGTCATTTTATCTGGAATCCATGGGGCTGTGTTCCGCAGCCCTGTTAGAAAACCCCTCTGGCTGGCGATCTGGCTCGGCCTGCCTTCGCAAGACCATACAGTGGCGGCACCGCTCCGGATTCACACCGGATTCCCCATCAATTTCCTGCCCGTGCGACGGGCTTCCAACGGAGTGCCGCTTTGTTTTTCACGGCGCGGGAGGACGTATCCGAGAGCCTTCATCGGGTCAAGGTATTGATGGATCAGATACGGCCGCGCAGACAACCTTTCCTGAAGTTTGAATTTTGAAATCCGGGGTTTAACGCCTAGCATCCGCCGCATGAACCAACCCCGCATCCTCGATGGCAAGGCCATCGCCTCCACCGTGCTCGAAGAATGCCGTGCAGAGACGGCGGAACTCAAGGCGAAGGGGATCACGCCCGGCCTCGCCGTGGTGCTCGTCGGCAGCGACCCCGCGTCCGCCGTTTACGTAGGCTCGAAGGCCCGCACCTGCGCGGAGCTCGGCTTTCACTCGGTGAAAATCGAGCTGCCGGCGGAAACGACCCAGGAAGAGTTGCTGAAGGTGGTTGCGGATCTGAATGCGGATCCTGCCGTCCACGGCATTCTCGTCCAGTCACCGCCGCCGCCGCACATCGATGAGGAAACGGTCATCAGAGCCATTGCTCCGCACAAGGATGTCGATGGCTTCCACCCGGAGAACGTCGCCAAGCTGGCATTGGAAGATGCTAGCGGTTTCGTCCCCTGCACGCCGGCCGGCTGCATGAAATTGCTGGAAGTTTCCGGGATCGATACCAATGGGGCGGAGGCGGTTGTGATCGGGCGCTCCATGATCGTCGGCAAGCCAATGGCCCTTTTGCTGGTTGGGAAAAGCTCCAACGCCACCGTTACGGTTGCGCACTCACGTTCCAGGGACTTGGCAGCGATCTGCCGCCGTGCCGACATACTCATCGCCGCCGTCGGCCGCCCGGATATGGTCAAGGCGGATTGGGTCAAGCCCGGTGCCGTCGTGATCGATGTGGGCATCAACCGCGTGGCGGACGCATCCTGTAAATCCGGTCATCGGCTCACCGGGGATGTTGATTTCGGGGAGGTGGCACCGCGCTGCGCCGCCATCACCCCGGTGCCGGGCGGGGTTGGCCCGATGACCATCGCCATGCTCATGAAGAACACCATCAAGGCGGCGAGGCAATCCGGCCAGGCCTGAGCGGCGTGCGCCGCAGCGGCTGTTCAGGGTGCGAGGAAGGAGCAGACGTATTGGCAGATGCCGGAATTCACGGTGATGGTGAAGCCGCTGTTTCCGGGCACTTCGAAGGATTCGTCCGTGGGGACGAAGCGGGTGCTTCCGGAGCCGTCGATGCTGACCTCGCAGGAGCCGTCGGTGATTTCCATCAGCTCCGGTGCGCCGGTGCCGAAGTGGTAGGTGCCAGGGTAGATGATGCCGAGGGTCTTTTTGGTTCCGTCCGGGAAATGGATGGAGTGGGAGACGACCTTACCATCGAAATAGACGTTTGCGACGGGATCTGCGGTGACGTTTTGGAAGGGGTTCATGATTTTGGGGTTATCCGTTTGCGATTTTCCAGGCTTCGTATCCTCCTTGGAGGACGGATACGCGATGCCCGCGGGCTGCGAGTGCGTTTGCTACGCTGACCGCGTCCGGACAAGCAAAATCCGTGCAGTAGATGACGACGGGTGTGTTTGCCGAGTTGGCGGAGCGGATCCGGGCTTCATTCGCCGGAAGGTCGGCGGCAAGCTTGGATTTCGGCCAGCTGACGGCTCCGGGAATGTGCCCCATCCTGAAATAGATCGCGGGCCGGACATCATAGATGAGCGCGGCGTTGCTCTGGACGAGCTGGTAAAGATCGCCGAGGGGCATGCGGGTTACGCTGCCCGGCTGCATGGGGGCTGCGAGTGTCTGGACAGGGGTTCCGTTTTCCGGCGCTGCGGGGGCGGGCTTGAGCGCGGGTATGGGTTTTTCCGGAGGCTCGGCGCAGGAAAGGAGCATGGCGGAAAACAGGGCTGGCCATGCGAAACGGATTCCGCGCAGGGTTGCTCCGACTTGTCTTTTCGATGGGTTGCTCATTTTCCGATCCGGATGAGTTCGACATCGAAAACCAGTGTCCCGGCAGGGTAGCCGCGACCAGGATTCTCGCCGTAGGCCATTCTTGCGGGGATCCAAAAACGGCGCTTCTCACCCTCGACCATGAGCTGAAGGCCTTCCGTCCAGCCGGCGATGACACCGTCGAGCGGGAAGGAGGTGGGCTGGCCGCGCTGCACCGAGGAATCGAAGAGCTTTCCATCCGTCGTCCAGCCGGAGTAATGAACGGTGACATGATCCGTGGCCTTGGGTTTGGTCTCGCCATTGCCGACTTCAAGGACTTTGGAGGCAAGGCCTGAGGCCGTGGTCTGGGCGTCTGCGGGGGCGGCGGCTACGTCTTCGGGTGTTTGGGGCATGGCTGCTTTTGGGGTGGAACATGCGGCCATGGCAAGCGCCAACAGGGCGGCGCAGAGAGTTTTCACGGGAAACCCAAGCGGTTGAAGGTCTGTTTTCATTCAGGCCTTGGCGGTTTCGGCTGCTTCCGGGACATCCTCGTGACCCATTTCCACGGCGGTGCGGCGCTCGACGGTGATGGCTCCCAGCAGGTGATCCTGGCGGACGACGAACTGGTTGAGCTTCATCAGCTCCAGCATCGCGAGGAAGGTGACGATCACCTCCGATTTCGTGGTGGCGGTCTGAAAAAGGGCGTCGAAGGTGAGCGCCTGGCCAGGGCTGAAATGACCGAGCAGGAACTCGATCTTGTCGGATACAGTGAAGCGGTCATCGACGATGTCGCCGAAGTCGTGGGATTCCTCGAAGCGCTTCAGGACGTTCTGGAAGGCGCGGATGAGATCGAAGATGGAGACCTCCGCCAGCGCCGGGGGCTCCTCGGCGGGCTTGGTGCCGGGATCCGGCTGGTGGGCGAACCGGCCTTGCTGCTCCAGCTCCCGGATGGATAGGAAACCGGCGGCGTCCTTGAATTTCTTGTATTCGATGAGCTGGCGGATGAGCTCCCAGCGCGGGTCGTCGTCCTCCGCATCCTCCTCCGGAGGCTGCTCGGTGCGGGGCAGGAGGGTGCGGGATTTCAGGTACATCAGGTTCGCCGCCATCACGATGAACTCGGATGCGAGGTCGATGTTGAGGAGCTTGAAGGTGTTGATGTAGTCAAGGTACTGCCTTGTGATCCGCTCGATGGAGATGGCATGGATGTCCAGTTCGTCCTTCTTGATGAGGTAGAGGAGGAGGTCGAGCGGGCCCTCGAAGATTTCGAGCTGGACCTTGTAGTCGGAAGTTTCCAAAGGGGTATCGCGGGGTTGGTGTTGGGGAAAGTTTGTTCTCGTAAGCCCGGGGGCGGGAAGGTTTTATGTGGGCGGAGCATGAACGGACAGCCCGAATCAGAGCAATTGCAAAACTTCCATGAGCGCCTCAGCGAATGGGTATCCAGCCAGGGCTTCTGGTTCCAGCTCAGGTATTCGTTTTCCGGCGGCGGAGCAAAGGGCGCCCTCGGATACCACCTCTTCCGACTTTTCGCGCGCCTACTCGTTTTCACCGCCGTGGCGGCGGCAGGCACCTGGGTGTTCCTGGTCAAGCAGTCCGGCAGCGCCTCCTATTCGGACCAGGTCAAGGAAACGCTGGTGGAAAAGCTCCGCGCAGAGGAAATCCAGCTCCAGGGACTGTCCCGCCAGCAAGGGGAGTTCTATGTAAGCCGCCTGGCGATGTCCGGCGGAGATGAAACCTTTTTCACCGTGATGGAGGCCAGGAACCTGAAATGCCAGATGGGCTTGCTCGACGGATTCCGGAAGCAGTGGGATCCCGGCCCGCTCACCATCTCCAGGCTCGACATGGGGCTGAGGGCGGGGGCGGATTCGGCCAAGGCGGCTGCTTCGCTGGGCGATGTGCTGTTCCAGGATCTGGGGAAAATGAAGCTTGATGCGATCGTCGTGAACGACACCTCGCTACGCTGGGGCTACTCCGAGCGCACCCGCGGCTCCATACTCGGCAGCAAGATGCGTGCACAAAAGCTGGCAGATGGCTGGAGGCTCAGGTTCCGGGGCGGGACTTTCACCCAGAACTGGCTGAAGCGGCTCGAAATCGTGGAGCTGGATGTGGTTTTCAGAAGGCAGGGCATCGTCTTCGAAAAGGCGGTACTGAGGAAAAACCAGGGATACGTGACCTTCACAGACCTCAAGGTTACAGCGGGCGAGAGGCCGGAGGTGACGGGCAACATGAACCTGCGAAAAATCGATGTCGCGGCGCTTGTGCCGATCGGAGTAAGGAATTTCCTGGAAGGCACCGTCTCAGGTCAGTTCAAGGTCTTCGGATCGACCAACTCGGCCGATGGTGTCGGCTTCGAGGGCGAGGTAATGCTTGCCGGGGACGATGTGATTTTCCTGCGCGACAGGATCCACCTTCTGCGCGCTCTCAGTGTTGTGGATGCGTTCAACAATTACCGCCGCGTGGATTTCCGCGACGGATCTTTCAGGATGAAAACCCACGGCGGCAGGATGGAACTATCGCAGGTCGATATCCGGGCGGGAGATCTCTTGCAGATGAAAGGCGAGATGGTCGTCAGGCTTCCGACAGCGGAGGAGGCGCTCCAATTCAACGAAACCGGCATCGCCGATGACGATGACGGGATACTCAACGACGATGAGATCGACATCACCCTTGAGCGGGCCGCCATGAATGCTGGAGAGAGCGTTGGCTTCAGGAAAGAAGGCGACGATACGCTCTTCGAACGGCTGGGATTGACCCTGGAGAACCGCAGGCTTGAGGAAAAAGCCGCCGAGCGGCTTGCCCGTTCCTACCGCTATGAGGGTATGTTCACGATCAGCCTGCCCAGGGACTCCTTCGTCAGGGCCCCTCAGTTGCAGCAGATGTATCCCGGCAACGGAGCCAACGGAAGGGTTGTCATGGACGTGCCCATCGAGGGGGTTCTCTACGACCTGACCCTGAAGCAGGCGAACGAGATCTACGAAAAAGGCGCGCGCTGAGCAACTCACCAGCGGAACACGAGCGGCGGCACGATGATGCGCACATCCCCGCCCTGCCTGTTCTCGCTTTCCTCCAGGGCCGTCACAAGCCCGTCCTTGAACTCCACCACCGTCTTGCCCTTCTCCTCGCGGGTGATGCTGACAAGCTGCCTGAACACCTGTCCCGTAGCAGGATCGATGCGGGTGGCGTAGTTTTTCACATCCTCATAATCGATGTATTCCCAGGAACCCTGCTCGCCTTCCGCAGTGCGCCGCACCGAGGTTTTGGTCGGCTTGCCACGGGATTTTCCCACCTCCGCAGGGGTCATGCCGATCGCGATCCCTTCCCTTGAGATCACTTCGTTGACCGCGATCTGTCGCTCATAGAGCTGTTTGAGCTTTGCCACGAAATCCTCCTGCGGGTGGGAGAAAGCCCATGGCGCGACCCAACCGGCGAGGCCGTTGCGGGTGCCCTCACCTCGCACCTTGTAAACCTTCGCCGTCATCCCCTCCAAGGTCACCGTCTGATCAGCCTTGAGGAAACCGAGGCGGATATTGCCGGCCTTGTCGGAATAGACCGGAGCTTCCTTGATGACCCTGAGCTTGATTGGCGGATCGACGACCTCATTGAGGTAGACCACCTCCGGATCGGAATCCAGCAGCGACTTCCGATCCGTCCTGATCTCTGCGGCAGCCTGCCCGACAAATGCGGCGCAAACGAGGAAAGGAAGCATTGCTTTCATACGGTGTAAGATAGTCCGCAGGGGTGAAAAGGAAAGATGGAAATCGGATCCGCCCTTTTGACGGATGAGGCGTGCGGATATTCGCGGAAAATTCCGGAATGACACACACCCATGCATGATCGCTCAAACCGCCCGCACCGCGCCGCCCTGGACTTCCATGACCGGCAGGCCGGGAATCGCATCTGTCTCCTTCAGCCAGCCGAGATGGGTGGTGGTTATGAATTTCTGGGCGTGGGGCGGAAGGTGGCGTAGCAGGGCATTGCGGCGGGCGGGATCCAGCTCACCGAAGATATCGTCGAGCAGGTAGATGGGGGATTTCTCACAGCGCCTGTGGAGCAGATCCCCTTGGGCGAGCTTGAGCGCCAGAGCGATGGTGCGCTGCTGCCCCTCGCTGGCGAATTCCGAGGCGGGCATCCCGTGGAGGCGGATGGAAACATCGTCGCGGTGCGGGCCGATCACCGCCTGCCGCTGTGCCGTCTCGCGCTGGCGCGCCTGGAGGATGGAATCCTTCATCGATGGGCCGGAGGCGGGCAGGTAGGAGAGCGTGAGGGCTTCGTTTTTGCCCGAAATGTCGAGCTGCGCGGCGGCGACGAGGGGCGAGATGTCCTCGACAAGACAGCGGCGGCTTTCCGTCAGGTAGGTGCCGTGCTCGATGAGAATTTCCTCATAGGCAAGCAGCTCCGGCAGGCGCAGCTTCGGCTCCTTGAGGAGGAGGTTCTTCGCCCTGAGGGCACGGCGGTAACGGGTGTATGCGGTGCGGTATCGCGGATCGAGCTGGGCTCCGAGGAAATCGAGGAAATGCCTGCGAGCCTCCCCCGGGCCGCGGATCAGGCCGAGATCCTCGTTGCCCATCCAGACGACCAGCCCGCCGTCGGCGAGGTATCCGGTGCGGGATTTCCGCTCCTCCCCATCGACTTCCAGCAAAAGCCCTTTGGCAAGGTTGCGTATCTTCCTTTCCTGCCCCCATGGGTTGCCTGCAATGCCGAAGCCGGGGGTGGAGAATTTCGTGAGCGTGTTGAAGCGGTTGCTTCGCGGGGAGTGCAGGCGGACCAGGGTGCAGACGGCCTCCAGCAGGGAGGTTTTACCCTGCGCGTTGTCGCCGATAAGGATGACACCCTCCGGCGCAGCCTCCATGGCCAGGGCGCCGAAGCAGCGAAAATTCTGGAGGCGGAGGTGCTGGATCACTGAAACTCGGATTTTTGACTCCCTGGGAAGGACAGCAACTAATCCAGGGACTGGACCGGGAAGTCGGCGACCGGCTTGCGGGCGGTGGACATGAGTTTGAGCAACTCCGCGACCTTCTCCGGATTCCCATCGGAAAGGTCGTTGCCTTCGCCGATATCCTTGCCGAGGTCGTAGAGTTCCGTGGTCGTAGCCGCAGGCTTGGAAAGGTTGTATTGCACCAGCTTCCAATCGCCCGACTGGATGGCACGGCGTATGCCTTGCTCATGGAATTCCCAATAGAGATGGGGGTGTTTCGCCTGCTCGCCCTTGCCGGTGAGCGTGGGCAGGAAGGAAATGCCCTGGATCCCTTCCGGCAGGGGCTGGCCTGTCAGATCGCAGACGGTGGGCAGGAAATCCCAGAACGCGGAGGGATGGGCCGTGGTGCCGCCCGCCTTGATCGCGGCTGGCCATGACGCGATGAAAGGGACCCGGATGCCGCCCTCATAGAGATCTCGTTTCCCGCCCCGCAGCGGGCCGTTGGAATCGAGCAACTCCGGCCTGTAGCCACCCTCGAAGTGTGGGCCGTTGTCGCTGGTGAGCATGATCAGGGTATCATCTAGCAGACCCTGCTCATCCAGCCGGGCAACGAGGGAGCCGACGGCATCGTCGAGGATTGTCATCATGCCGATGTAGTTCGCCTTCACCTCCGGGGTGGCGGTGTAGTGGCCGGATTTTTTCAGGCCGACCTCATCCGCCACGAGCGGGCGGGCTTTTTGCAGTGCCTCATCCGTGGCGACCACCGAGGCATGGGGTATTGGGTAGGAAAGGATCATGAAAAAAGGCTTTTCCGCCTTCTGCTCCGCGATGTAGCCGAGCGCTTCCTTGGTGTAGAGATCCGCATCGTAGTCGGTGCCGGTGTGGAGCTTGTTGCCGGGGAACTCGATTTTCTCGGTATTTCGATAGATGAACTCCGGGTAGCGGAAATGCCCGTCCCTGTGGCTGGTGGTGCCGTAGAAAAAACCGAAGCCCCTGGCGAGCACGGTCTCCGGTGTCTGGGTGTCGCCGGTCACGCAGGACTTGCCTATCATCGCCATGTTATAGCCCGCCTTCTGCGCGATCGCCGCGACGTTCGTTTCCTCCGCCGGAAGCTCGAAGGGGCCGTTTCCGCGGATGGCCGCGTGGCCACCATCCTTTCCTGTCATCAGCGAGCAACGGGATGGTGCGCAGACCGTCGCGCCGGAGTAGTGGCGGGTGAAACGGATGCCGCTTGCCGCGAGCTTGTCGATGTGCGGTGTCTTGAAATTTTTCTGACCGTAACAGGAGAGATCCCCGTAGCCCATGTCATCTGTGATGATGTAGATGATGTTAGGTTTTGCGGAAAGCGGGGTGAGGAGCAGGATGCCTAGGAATATGGATTTCATGGGTTCAGTGCGTGAGGTGTTCGAGGGCTTTTTGGTAAGATGAGTTTGTGAGGTAGTGACGCAGCTTGGCATCGAACTCCCCGGCGTGCGTCTCTGTGTACGCGGTGATTTTCTCCGAAACATCCTTGAGGGCATCGAGGTGGCCTGCGGGGTCGCGTTCGCGGAAAGAATGATCCGCGATGACTTGGATGCGCTCGTTCAGGAGATCTCGGAGAATTACGTGCATGGGAGGATTCAGGGCTTCGGGACGGCCTCGAACTTGTAGAAGAGTTTTGCGGCGCTGGGAATGATTATCACGGAGCCGTCGGGGAGCTCCTGCTTGTTTTCATCCGGCACCCGCACCCAGTCGTTGCCAAGTGTCTCCGACTGGAGAACACCCAGATCCGCAAAGCGGAGGGCATCCGGCGAGGGATGGAAGCTTGCGGAGCCGTCCGGGGAAAACATGAGGGGCGAATCCGCAGCCAAAGGGTTTTTCCCCAGCAGAAACTCAAGCAGGGCGGGCAAGCCGTCGCCATCATCAGGAGCGCCGGCCATATAGTCGATCAGGGGCTGGTCCGCGTTCTGGCCAAGGATGTCCGTAAGGATCTCGCGGTTCGTGAAGGGCGGGATAGGTGCCGGGGCGAAGCGATTGACGGCTGCCAGGATCTCGTTGGCAATGAGCGCTTGGCTGACCGTGGAAGGATGGAACCCGTCCTTGCAAAAAGTGTGCAGCGGCGGGTTCTCGGAATCGGGCGCGTAGGTGAATTCCGTGCCATTCACATGCAGCGGCACCTGATCGGCGATCCTGTCAGTCACACGGTCGATGCGGGCCATGTGGGTATTCGCCCTTGCTCCAAGATCCGCGATGATATTCGCGTTCAGCGTCGCAACCCTCTGCCTCGCCAGCGCGGCGGCTTGCGCATCGGCGAGTTTCTCCGCCGGGGTGGAGCCGATGTCAGGAACGGTGCCCACAATGATGGGCAGGTCGGCCGTGGCGTTGGCGCGGACGAAATCGTGGATCCGGCCTATGAAAACGCGGATCGCATCATTTTGAGCGTCGTTGCTGGCCAGGCTCAGGTCGTTCCCACCGACAAAAATCAGGACTGCATCGACGCTTGGGAGATCGCCGCGCAGCTCGAACCTTGTCGATGCAGCGAGTGCGTTCTCCGGATCCAACAGGTCCGCGAAGGAGTAAGAACGGTAGAGCAGCTCCACCCATCGCTCAGCCTTGAATCCCGGCACCCCGTAGTTGTATTCGTAGCCGGCGTTTCGGAAATCCGCATAATTCCCCAAGGACGGCTGGTAGCCACCCATGCTAAACGCCGCAGGGCGGTGCGAGTGGAGAAGCTCCACCCAGTTTTTCGTATTCGCGTCCAATGGCTTGGAATCCGGTGCCGAGAAAGGCGTTTCGAAGCGATACTCCTCTGTCAGCGAATCCCCGATCGCCAGCAGGCGAAAGGGGGCTGCCTCAACGTGCGCATAGGAAAGCAGCACCGCCACTGCCACCCGCATCACCTGGTGAAGCTGGCTGTTGTTTCCTCTCGCTGGTCGGTTCACTTGGGTATGGGTAGCGCAGGAAGGACGGATTGCAAAGGGGCGGCAAGGATCAAAGGATCATTTTATATGGCTGCAAATCTTCACTTCCTGATAGTTTTCAAGGGATATCGGGTATGAGAATGAAGGCATGCAAGGCGGGACAACCAAGGCGAAGCAGGATGCCGATCGGCTTTCCGGGATCATTGCGGAGTGGGTGGAGGAACGGGGTTTCGGATGGGTGCAACATGGGGATGTTCGGATTTTCGCGCACATCCGCGAGTTCAAGAAAGGGCGTGTGCCAGTGCCCGGTGACGGCGTGAGCTTCGTCCCTGGGCAGGATCCCCTCGGCAGACCCTGCGCTCGCTGCCTGCTCCTCGACAAAGAGCACGATGGCCCCGGGCTGTGGGCCTGCGCGCAGCTTGCCGTGCTGGTTTCGCTGCCCTTGCTGGCCGGACTTAAGCTTCCGGTGGCGGCATGGGCGGTGCCCCTTGCCATGCTCGTCGCATCGGTGGCGGCTTGGCGGACTTACCGCAGCGACAAGAAAGCTGCGGAGGCCGGAGGGTGGCGCTTCTCGGAAACGATGCTGCATACCCTGGAACTCCTCGGTGGATGGCCGGGCGCTTTTCTGGCGCAAAGGAGATATCGTCACAAGACCCGCAAGGCCAGCTACCAGGCGATCTTCCAATCCATCGTTTTCCTCTACCAACTCGCGGCGCTAGACATCGTGCTGAGCCATCGCCTCTGGGATCATCTCGTGCAAACCATCAATGAGAGCGGGATACTGGATATGGTTCCCTGAATCTCGCCTACCTCACCTTTCCTCTAGCCATTCAGTCCGCGACATCCCATCCTTCCCCCATGAAATCATTCCTGCTCCTTCTCGTGACCCTTCTGATCCTCATCGCGGTCGTCGGCGGGGGCGGTGCGCTTTACTACCTCACAAAAACCTCCGAGATCACCCGCGCCTCAAAAACCCCTCCCGCATCCTCCCCCGCAACCCAAGGCCGTTAGTTCACATCAGCCGCCCATATACGGACTTCAGCGAAGCCCGCCATTTCTCCAGGAAAACCAGATCCCGCATCACCTTGCCGGGATCCGCATCACCCGCCTCGATGGAGGGAAACTCCCCCACCATTTCCGAGATCCCCCCACCGATCTCTGCGAGCAGCGCCTTCACCCGTTCACGCTCCGCGATCAGCTTCACCTCCGCCATTGCCTTTGCCAGCGAAGATTGCGCTCCGGCGGCAGCCTTGATCGCAGCCTCCGCCTCATTGCCCACCTCGGCCACCTTCTGGAAAAGATTCATCAACCCGGCTCCGATCCGCCCCCGCTCATCCGCGTCGATGCCCCTTGCCAAGATCCATTCCCTCAACCTACGTGCCGGGCTTAGCAAAACCTCCTGCGCCTCCTGGAGCCGCGCAAAGCCATCCTCATCCCCCCCGCTATCCGGATGCATATCCCCCGCCCGCTTCCGAAAGGCCTCCCTTATCCCTTGCTCGGAAATCACCAGAGCCACCGGCAATCCCAGCCGCTCAAACGAATTCATAAACAAAATAAGGATCCATTGGCGGCAACGAATTCAGGCCGCGAAACTCTCCCCGCACGAACAAGTCACCACCGCATTCGGATTGCTCACCTTGAAGCCCCCCTGCTGCAGGTCGTCGGAAAAATCCAACTCGCTGCCACTGACAAAAAGGGCGCTCTTGGGATCGATCACCACGTTCACCCCGTTGCTCGGCACCAGGATATCCCTGTCCCGGGGCCCGTCCACGAGATCCATCTTGTATTGCAATCCGGAGCAACCGCCTCCGATCACCGCAATCCTCAAAGCTCCGTCCGCCCTCCCTTGCTTTTCCAGAAGCCCGCGCAAGTGGGAGGAAGCGCTATCCAGCACCTTCACCAGCTTCTCGTTCCCGACCTTGTAATTCACCGTTTCCAACTGCCGGAAGCTGCTGCCTCACCCGACCATAGTCAAATCCCAAAGGAAGTGCTTGCACATCCGGCATGACAATCCGCCAGTCTTCCTTGAAGTTTGGCATTTCAAAATTTATGGTTTCCCCACCCATGTCCCAGCTCGACTTGTTTTCATCCCCTCCCGCACCCGAAGCGCGGATCTCCGAGCTCCGCAAACTCCTCGATCACCACAACAACCTCTACTACGCAAAGGCTGACCCAGAGATCAGCGATGCGGATTACGACAAGCTCTACCGTGAGCTCGAGACCCTCGAAAATGCCCACCCGGAACTCGCCGATCCCAACTCCCCCACCCAACGCGTCGGATCGAAATCCCTCGACGGCTTCTCCCAGGTCAACCACCCCGTCCCCATGCTCAGCATCGACGACGTGTTCGAGCTGAAAGACGCGGCGATCCCCGAGGCGGAGCTCATCACCTTCTATCAACGCCTTCAGAAAACCCTAGGACGGGATCACATCGCCGTGACCATGGAGCCGAAGATCGATGGTGTGGCCGTCTCCCTTTTCTACGAAAACGGCTCCCTCAAATACGCCGCCACCCGTGGCGACGGCACCACCGGCGACGACGTCACCCAGAACGTCCGCACCATACGCAGCATCCCCCTGCAATGTGGGGGCGATCTTCGGTCGCCCCTTCCATCCATACTCGAAGTCCGCGGCGAGATCTTCATGCCGAACTCCGCCTTCGCCGCACTCAACGAGTCCCGCGACGAACAAGGACTCCCCACATTCGCCAACCCCCGCAACGCCACCGCAGGCACCCTCAAGCAGCTCGACCCCAAGATCGTAGCCAGCCGTCCCCTCGCCTTCCTCGCCCACGGCCTAGGAGCATACGAGGGCGAACCCCTCGATTCGGAAACCGATTTCCACAAACTCCTCGACACCCACTCCATCCCCCGCAACCAACCCGTCCGCATCGCGGAAAACATCGATGAGTTGCTCGATGGCATCTCATTTTTCCGTGGCCACCGCCACGAACTCGACCACGCCACCGACGGCGTCGTCATCAAAGTCCTGGATCGCTCCGAACGCGAAACCCTCGGCACCACATCCCGCGCCCCCCGCTGGGCCGCCGCCTACAAGTTCCTCCCGGAGCAGCAGGAAACCACCCTCACCGCCATCACCATCCAGGTCGGCCGCACCGGCGTCCTCACCCCCGTCGCCGAGCTGGAGCCCACTCTCATCTCCGGCTCCACCGTCTCCCGCGCCACCCTCCACAACCAGGACGAGATCACGAAAAAAGGAATCTACATCGGAGCGAAAGTCCTCGTCGAAAAAGCAGGCGAAATCATCCCTGCCATCGTCAAGGTCATCAATCCAGACCCGAACGCCGCGGTCTTCTCCCTCTACGATTCAGCCCACGGGAAATGCCCCTCCTGCCACGCCCCCATCACCCAGGAAGAGGGTTTTGTCGCATGGCGTTGCACCAACTTTGAATGCCCGGCACAGGCGGTCACCGCCATCTCCCATTTCGCTTCCCGCAAAGCCCTCGACATCGACGGACTCGGCGAAACCGTAGCCGAAGCCCTCGTCCGCCACGGCCACGCCACCTCACCCCTCGACCTGTTCTCCCTCACCGAGGAAACCTTGGCGAACCTCAACCTCGGCACCGAAGAATCCCCCCGCCGCTTCGGCGAAAAGAACGCCGCCAAGGTCATCGCCTCCCTTGAAGCCGCCCGCACCAAACCCCTCAGCAAATGGCTCTTCGCCATGGGCATCCGCCAGCTCGGCGAATCCGCCGCAAAGGAACTCTCGCGCCTGCACGAAAAACTAACAGACATCACGGAATCGGAACTCCTCGCCGAACTCCTCGCCGACACCCGCCCGGACGCGAAAAAGAAAAACCCCGCCCTCGAACCCTACGCCATCACCGGAGACGTCGGCCCTGCCGTCGCGGAATCCATCCTCGACTTCTTCAGGTCGGAGGCAGGAAGACATGCGCTCAACCGACTCTCGGAACTCGGCATCAACCCGGCCTCCGCGAATTTCGCCCCGAAACCCTCGGCCTCCAACCTGCCTTTCAGCGGCAAGACCTTCGTCATCACCGGCACCCTTTCCGAATCCCGCGATCATTTCAAAGAGCTCATCGAGAAAAACGGCGGCAAGGTCTCCGGCTCCGTTTCCAAGAACACAACTTACCTCCTCGCCGGGGAATCCGGCGGCTCCAAACTCGAAAAAGCCGCCCAACTGGGCGTCAGGATCCTCGGCGAGCAACAACTCGCCACCCTCATGGAGCGCTGACTCCGTCGGCAAACCAACCCTGCAGGCAAGCACACCCCTTCCCTTTGCGGGTTGACTGCTAGCTGAAATTTCCCAAACAAATCCAAAATCCGGTGTCGCAAAAAATATGGCATCCGCTAAAACCCGCCCCCGCCCCTTTGGCAACCCAACATACCCTCCCATGATCGAAGTCGCAAAACTCAGCAAACATTTCGGCAGCAAGCTCGCCGTGGACGAACTCTCATTCACGGTGGAAAAAGGCGAAGTCCTCGGCTTCCTCGGCCCCAACGGCGCAGGAAAATCAACCACCATGCGCATGGTCACCGGATTCCTGCCCCCCTCCTCCGGAGATGCAAGGATCTGCGGGATCTCGATCACCGAAAACCCCTTCGCCGCCAAGTCCAAGATCGGCTATCTCCCGGAATCCGCACCGCTATACAACGACATGACCGTCATCGGCTTCCTCAAATTCTGCGCCTCCGTCCGCAAGCTCTCCGGCTCCGCGAAAAAGGCTGCCGTCGAGAAAGCCATCGAAACCTGCTTCCTCGAAAGCGTCGCCCACCAATCCATCGACACCCTCTCCAAAGGCTACCGCCACCGCACCTGCCTCGCCCAATCCCTCCTCCACGATCCCGAAGTCCTCATCCTCGACGAGCCCACCGACGGCCTCGACCCCAACCAGAAATACGAAGTCCGCCAACTCATCAAGCGCCTCGGCGCGGACAAGGCCATCCTGTTCTCCACCCATATCCTTGAGGAAGTGGAGGCCGCCTGCACCCGCGCCGTCATCGTTGACCGTGGCAGGATCGTCGCTGACGGCACCCCCGCCGAGCTCATCGCCCGAGCCCCCAACGGCTCCCTCACCGATCTCTTCCGCAAGGTCACCACCACCGACACCGCAGCGTAAGCAAAAGTCTTCCCTGAAAACTGAACACTAGCAAACTGATGTCTTCCCTAACGATCTACAAACGCGAGCTCAAATCCTATTTCGCACAGCCCACCGCCTACGCGATCATCGTCATCTTCGTATTCCTCTCGATGGGCCTGACGTTCACCTTCGGCGAGTTCATGCGGGTAGGCGATGCATCCCTCCAATACTCGTTCTTCTTCTGGCACCCATGGCTCTACATGCTCCTCGCCCCCGCCATCGCGATGAAACTCTGGGCCGATGAGCAGCGCAACGGCACCATCGAGCTGCTCGGCACCTTCCCCGTCTCCACGTGGTCCGCCATCGCCGGGAAATTCCTCGCCGCCGCCACCGTCTCCCTGGTCGCCCTAGCCCTCACTTTCCCCATCGTCATCACCGTCAACTACCTCGGCAGCCCCGACAACGACGCGATCCTCTCCGGCTACATAGGCTCCTTCCTCGTCTGCTGCACCTTCATCGCCATCACCATGCTGGTTTCCGCATTCACGCGGGATCAGGTCATATGCCTCATCGTCGCGGTCACCATCTGCACCCTGATGGTTCTCTGCGGATACGATCCCGTCGCCCGCGAACTTGGCAAGGCAACCTCCCCCGCTGCCGTCGAGGCCGTCGTCGCCTTCGGGGTCTGGGACCATTTCTCATCCCTCAACCGCGGCCTGTTCCGCTTCCAGGACATGGTCTGGTTCGCATCCTTCATCGGACTCTGCCTCATCGGCACCTCCACCATCCTCGGCGCAAAACGCGCCTGATCCTTCTCCTTAGGGTTTGAAAAATTAAAATTCAGAGTTTCATGAAATCCCCAATCGCACGCGCCGCCCTCGGAATCGCCGCCCTCGTCACCATCGCCATCCTCGCCAACTGGCTGATATCCCTCACGCCTGCCGGCAACCGTGGGGCGGATCTCACCGAGAACAAGATCCACTCACTGACGGACGGAACGAAAGCCATACTCGGCGAACTCGACACCCCCGTTGTCATCCGCTACTACGCCACCCGTGGCAGCGACTACATGCCGGAGCAACTCAAGGTCCACCTCCGGCGCGTCGATGATGTCCTCAAGGAATACACAGCCCTTTCCAACGGCAAGCTCCGCATCGAGAACCTCGATCCCCAGCCGGACACCGACGCCGAGGATTCCGCCAACCTCGATGGCATCTCCGGCCAGCAGATCAACGACGAAAACCTCTACCTCGGCATCGCCGTCTCCGCCCTCGACAAGAAAGTCGTCCTCCCTTTCCTCGATCCCTCCGAGGAAACCATGCTGGAATACCAGATCTCCAAGGCGATCGCCGAGGTCAGCACCCCGGTGAAACCCGTCATCGGCATCATGTCCGCACTCGATCTCGCAGGCACCCCTCCTATGATGCCCGGCCAACAGCCCCAGCAGCCGTGGGTCATCTACCAACAGCTCCGGCAGTCCTTCGAACTCAAGGATCTCGGAATGAACCCCGAAAAAATCGACCCGGCCGACATCAAGGTTCTCTTCCTTTTCCACCCGGCGGAAATCTCCCCCAATGCCGAATTTCTAATCGACCAATATCTCCTGAATGGCGGCACCGTCGTCGCCTGCCTTGATGCGCACTCCGTCGCCGCGCAGATGCTCGGCGGCCAGCCGAACCCGATGACTGGCCAACCCGGCGGTGCACCCACCACCTCCACCCTCCCCACCCTGCTCCCCGCATGGGGCGTGGAGTTCATCTCCAACCAGGTTCTCGCAGACCCCGTCCACGCCACCCTGCTCGGCGGAAACCGCAAGGGCATCGCCGTCCTCAGCCTCCCGCAGAGCGCCATGCCGCAAAAGGACAATATCATCACCAAGGGTGTCGAATCCATCACCCTCTACCTCCCCGGCGCCTTCAAGCGCACCACCGGTGGCGGCGTTGCCTCGAACTCCCTCGTCCGCTCCTCCACAGGCGCCGGCTTCGTCGATTCCATGCGCGCCTCACAACTCGATCCCACCCTCGACACCAGCGTCAAACCCGATGGCATCGCCTACGACCTCGTCACCCACCTTTCCGGAAATTTCAAGACCGCCTTCCCCGATGGCAAGCCCAAGGAGGAAACGCCAGCTGAATCCCCTCCGGAAGCTGCGGACAAAAAGGACGACGCCCCGAAAGACGAATCCCTCAAGGAAGCCACCAAGCCCGGCAACGTCTTCCTCATCGCTGACATCGACGCCTTCTACGACCGCTTCGCCTACAACATACAGAACTTCGGCGGTATGCAGATGGCCGGCCCCGCAAACGGCAACCCCGCCCTTCTTTTCAACCTCCTCGACCAGGCCACCGGCTCGAAATACCTGATCGGCTCACGCTCGCGCGCCGCAACCCGCCGCCCCTTCACCGTTGTCCAGGAAATGGAGGCGGAATTCGACAGGAAGGTTGGCAGCAAGCTCAAGGAATTCGAGGCCAAGCTCGAGGAAACCCAAACCAAGCTCCAGGAACTCCAGGCCCAGAAAGCGCAAGGCACGGAACTCTACCTCTCCCCAGAGCAGGAGGCGGAGATCCAGAAGCTCCGCGAGCAGCAGGTCGAATACGCCCGCCTCACCCGCGAACAGCAAAAGGACCTGCGCCGCCAAAAGGACAAGCTCGCAGGCAAAATCACCCTCCTCAACGTCGCCGCCATGCCCGCCTTCGTAATCCTCTTCGGCCTCGCCCTCTTCCTCAAGCGCCGCTCCTCCACCCGCGCCCGTTAGGCCCATCTTGCTGAAAGCTGAAACCTTCACACTAGCAAACTTCATCATGAAACCCCGCACAGTCACCATCCTCTGGATCATCGCCCTCCTCCTCGGCGCAGCCGTTTTCCTAATCAAGAAATCCGATGGCGGAGCCACCCAAAACAAGACAGCCCGCTCCGCAGGCCAGAAGCTCATCGCGGATTTCCCTGCCGCCGAGACCTCATCCATCGTCATTTCCGGCGCGGACGAATCCGTAACCCTGCAGCAGAAGGACGGCAAATGGACCGTCGCCGAACGCGACGCATTCCCCGCCAACTCACGCAACATCAACGATTTCCTCCGCACCCTCGCAGAACTGAAGGTCACCCAAGGCATCGAGGCCGGCCCCTCCTTCGCGCCCCGCTTCGGCATGGATGAAAACTCCTCAGACCCCGCCAACCATGGGATCACCGCCACATTCACCGACGCATCCGGCAAGGAACTCGCCAAGCTTTCCTTCGGCAAAAACCTCGATGCCGCATCCGCATCGCCCTTCGGCGGAGGCTCCACCGGCCGTTACGTCCGAAACCACGCCGATGAATCCGGTTTCTACGCAGTCTCCGAGCTTTTCGGCACCCTTTTCACCGATCCCAAATCATGGCTCGCCGACGATTTCATCAAGGTCGAGAAAATCAAATCCATCTCCCTCACCAAGCCCGGCGAGGACACCGAGGAATACGCCCTTGTCCGCGACGACGAAAACGCCGATTTCAAATTCACCGATGCCTTCCCCGGCGTCAACATCGACCCCGCCGCCGTCAGCCCCCTCAAATCCCTCTTCTCCTACGCCCGCTTCGACGACGTCGTCCCCGCCGCCAAGGTCACGGAAAAGGCCACCCCGGAAAAACTCCAGAAAGCCGTTATCACCACCTTCGAGGGCTTTAGCTACGAAATCTCCCTCCAGCCTGTGAAAGCCGCCCCCGCGAAGGAAGGCGAGGCACCACCTGCGGATAACGACTATCTCATGCAGATCGGGGTCAGCGCCGAGCTTCCCAAGGAACGCAAGAAACCCGAAGGTGAGAAACCCGAGGAAGCCGAAACCGCCGACAAGGCCTTCTCCGGGCGACTGGAAACACTCACCGAAATCCTCGCCAAAACCAAAGCCCTCGAAGGCCGCACCTTCCTCGTCAGCAAGTTCACCGTCGACGCCCTACTCAAAGGCCGCGCCGAACTCATGGCCAAGGGGCCAGGTGCCGATGCCCCACCCATGCCCCCGGGCACAGCCGCATTCACACCACCCGTCGAGATCCCACTGCGACCTGAGCCTGAGGCGCCTGCTCCCAGGGAAACAGCCCCTGAGGAAGCGCCAGACGCTCCGGAATCATCCGAATGACCGGCACCACGCCCCCCGTCTTCCCGCAGATCTTTTTGGGCAGCGTGGATTTTCCTTTGAATAAAACCGCAGCCGAACTATCATACACTTCGCATGGCGATTGGGGGCGTTCTGGTTTCGACGGAATGTCTGAAGCGCTGGCTGCACGTAGAGGTTGGTCGGTTGGCCTCTTAAAAAAGCCGCCCAAAACAAATAAATGCAGACTCTAACGAGCTCGCACTGGCCGCTTAATTGACGACCACGTCAAATCCCTGATGTCTGTTAGGGGAGGAGGCGAAACTTAGCAGACTGGATGGCGAGCCGGGGAACCGGGCACATCATCGAGACCAAACAGGTTCCTAGGAAGCGCAACGCGGCGGGTCGGCCCAGCGTTTCCGAAACACCAGATGATCCGCTAAACGTGTAGATGCCTGTGCAGATGGCGTTCCGGACAGGGGTTCGACTCCCCTCGCCTCCACCAGCCTTCGCCAAGGCTACGGCTGGCAAGCCAACAAGCTTGACTGACGGAGCCTTGGCGAAGGCTGGCAGCTTGTGCACCATTCCGCTTTTTCAGATCGCACCAAGGCATCCGCCTTCGAAAAGCCTACCTCAAATACGGCTCCGGCCGCGCCTTCGCAGCCAAGAGGCTCTGGTAGGCTACCCACCGTAGCCTTGGCGTAGGAGGTGGCGAAGGAGGGCTTATGCGTCCAAATCACCCGAAAAGCCCCGACCCACCTTGCGGCACCACGTCCATCTCCTCCAAAGCGGAACCCGCCCGGAGTCAGCCAATTCCATCCATTTTCGTAAACGCGGAGAACCAGCGCCTACAGCAAACCCCTCACCCGCTCCGCCACCGCCGCCCACTCCACCTCCGTTTCCTCCTGTTCAGAAATCAGCAACCCGTCCGGCATAGACTTCCCGGCCTTCGTAGCTCGAGCGAAGTAGGCGGCGAAGTCGGATCATCCAATCTCCAATCTCCAATCTCCAATCTCCAATCTCACAGCTCACCCTCAACGCCGCAGCCGACATTCCCGAATGTTGCAATGAAGCACCCGACCCCACCGATGGTGGATGTCTTTGGAAGGGGGGCGGAGAAAACGACTCCGTATAGGCAAGACACGCGAACAAACGGTTCCTTGGAACTTTTTGGTGCCGGGATCGAAAATAGGTGTGGCTGGGATGCACCCATCTTCTTCCTTCCATGCAGCCCGCTCCTATTCCATCCTTACCGCAGTGAAAGCAATCTTCACAGCCATTTCCCTGCTTTGCGCAGCTGCATCCGCTGCGCCTTTCGAACCCCTTTTCGATTCTGCGAAAAGGGCGATGCAGGACGGCCTCTGGGATGTGGCCGCCATACGCCTCCGCGAGGCGAGCGCCGCCCCTGACGCCGCTCCGGAAATTCTTCCTTCGGTCCAGCGATTGCTCGGGGAGTGCCTTGTCCGCAGCGGGCGGCCCGATGATGCCCTGGACGTGCTGGGGCAGTCCGCGGTCCGCGACCTGCCCGAAGCCGCCTTCTGGGCCGGACAGGCGCTCGCCGGGAAAGGCCGCTTCGCGGAAGCCGTCGGGATGCTGTTGAAAGTCGCGACGGATCCCGCCAACCCGCTCCGCCCCGAGGCAAGCTTCACCGCAGCCAACCTCCAGCTCTCGCTCGGCCTTCCGGATGCCGCGCTCGCCACGTTGTCACTCCTGCGCGATTCCCCGGACAGGGGCGCGAATGCAGAAGCCCTGTTGCGCCGCATCGCCATCCTCATCGACCAGGGGCGCCCCGGTGAGGCCAGGGAAATCTTCCCGGGTGCCGATGACATTCCTGAGGACCAGATCCGCTTCGCCAGCCTTCTCCAGGGCTACCTGTCGCTTTCCCAGGGCGAGCCAGCCGCGGCGCAGCAGGTTTTTGCATCCCTTCTGGGCGACCCCACCGGCCAGGGGATCGGCCGCTATAATCTCGCGGCCATTGGCATGGCGGACGCCATCGCCGCGCAGGGCAACACCCTGGCCGCCGTGGAATCGCTCTTCAGCTTCATCCAATCCAGGCCGGAAACCGCCCGCCTCGCGCCGATGTTCCAGCGCATCAACTCGTGGCTGCCGGAGGACATCCTCACAACGGATCACCCCGCGCTTGTTAGGCTGGCCGGCTGGCTTCCGAAAACCATCCCGCCCGCTGCCGGCCTGATCAACATCGAAACTGGCACCGCCGAAGCCGCATACCCCTCCGCCGCCGCCCGCCTAACGGATCTGGAGGTCTTCTCAATGTACGCCCGTGCCATGGGCCTGCGGCGTGTGGACACACCCGTGGCCAAGGCGGAATCGCAGCTCCTCTTGCATCGCATCCAGCTTTTTGCGCCGGACCATTTCCTCGCCGCGAGGAGCCTGCTGGCTCTTGCCAAATGGAAAACAGAGGACGGCAGGAGCGATGCGGCGATGGCCATCCATGATGCCCTGCTGGCAAGCGCAAGCCCCCCGCGCACCAAGGGCGAGGCCGCGTTCTCAAGTGCGAGGGAAGCCTACCGGAACGGGGATGCCAAGCGCGCCGCTGAGCTTTTCGCACAAGCGGCGGAGCTGCTCGATGGCAATGACCGCGAGGCGGCCGCCTTCAACATCGCGCTCGCAGGCCTTGCCCTGGACGATTCCGCCCCGCTGACCGTGCAGAACCTCGATCCGGAAGCGAAAAAAAGACTCGCCGCTGACCTCGCGCTGGAACGGGCGCTTTCCGAGGATTCCGCCGAAAAGGCGAAGGTCGCGCTCGATGGGTTCCTAAGGGAAAACCCCGGCCACCCGCGCGCCGCGGAAGCCCGCCTGGCCATCGCGGAGGCCGCCCTTGCATCCGCCCCACCCGATCTGTCGCTCGCCCAGGCACAGCTTGACACCCTGCTCGAATCCGCCGCCGATCCTCCAGGCCCAAAGGATCCCAGGCTGGAGCTTGTGAAGCTGCGGCTTCTCGACATTTCGGAGAGCGGAGAGGAAACCATCGCTCTCGCCACACGCATTGCGGAGGATTTCCCAGGCAGTCCGGCCGCTTCCGAGGCATCCCTGATCCTTGGGAAGTGCCTTTTCAAGAACGGCCGCTACAACGAAGCCCGCCTCACCCTTGAGAAACTCGCCACCTCCGAGCCGGGCACCCAGCGCTCGCAGGCCGCGCTGCTCCTCGCCGCACGCTCTGCCGCCCTCGGAGCAACCGCACAATCCCGGGAGGAAGCGCTGAGTCTTTTCGACCGCACAATGGCCGTTGACGGGCCGCTCAAATCCCTCGCCCTGCTGGAGAAGGCGCGCCTGCTCATCGACCTCAACCGACTGCCCGCCGCCATCGAGTCCCTGCGCTCCGCCTACTCCGCAACCACCCCGGACGACCCATCACGGCTCCCGACCGGGCTGTTGCTCGCGGAGGCCATCTACGGACTTGGCGACAGCGACCCGGAAAGCCTTTCCGAAGCCCTGGGGATCTACGACAGCCTGGTGGATCTCACCAAGGGCAACCTGGCCACCCACTTCCGCCTGCAATACCTCAGGGGGCTGACCCTGGAGAAACTCCCCGATCCCGCAGACCCGACAAAGACCCGCCTCGCCGAGGCGCGCGACGCCTATTTCTCCGTGCTCGACCGCCCTACCGATCCTCCGCCCCCAGAGTGGGAATGGTTCGAACGCAGCGGATTCCGCTTGCTCACCATCCTGGAAAACCAACGGAACTGGAAAGCAGCCATTTCCATTGCGGAAAAACTTTCCTCCTTTGGCGGGCCGCGCGCCGAGGAAGCCGCCACCCGCGCACGTCAGCTACGCCTCAAGCACCTCGTCTGGGATGACTGAAGTCGTTCTTCCTTGGAGCCGAATATGGGAATTCATTCATAACACGACTGTTGCCGGGAGAATCGTGCATCCTTCACGTTGACCGGGAGCGCACCCGGCAGAGCCAACTCCGGTCAACCCAGATTCCGCGGTTCGATGCAGGCTTCTTCACCGCAAAGGATCTCAGAGCCTTGCCTGTTCGACGGGAAGAAGATTCCCCTGACACTTTGATTCACACTATGGGTGGAATGGGAGCACCGCCACCCCTGAAATCTCGCCCAACTGAGTTTCCCAGGCTTCGCTGCTTTGGTCTCTGCCGCGAGATCCCAAGAGCGCGGCCCCGGGATCACCGCCCGCTGATCAAGCGCATGGTGCAATGGGCGGAACCATCGGCCCGCCACCGTCAGGACGTGGCCTCTCCTCAAGCAGGACATGATAGATACGGAGCGTGACCATGTCATGCATGATGCGTGCACCTTCCTCCCTTCTTCCTTGAAAGTTGAATGTTGAAATTTGAGAGTCGCACATGAACTACAACCGCTGCGGCGACTCCGGCATCCTTCTCCCCGAGATCTCCCTCGGCTTCTGGCACAACTTCGGCCACTGCGATGACTTCCAGGAAGCCCGCAAAATCATGCGACGTGCCTTTGATCGCGGAGTCACCCATTTCGATCTCGCGAACAATTACGGCCCGCCTCCCGGCTCCGCCGAGGAAAATGTGGGACGCATCCTTGCAGAGGATTTCGCCTGCCACCGCGACGAGCTTTTCATCTCCACCAAGGCCGGGCACCTGATGTGGGGCGGCCCCTACGGCGAGTGGGGATCACGGAAACACATGCTTGCCTCGCTCGACCAATCGCTGCGCCGCCTGCGCCTGCCGTATGTGGATGTCTTCTACTCCCACCGTCCCGATCCGGACACGCGGCTTGAGGAGACCATGTCCGCGCTCGCCACCGCCGTGAATTCAGGCAAAGCGCTCTACGCCGGCCTTTCGAAATACCCACTGAAGAAACTGAAGAAGGCGGTCAAGCTCCTCAAGCAGATGGGCATACGCTGCCTCGTCTATCAGCCACCCTACTCCATCCTGAACCGATGGCCGGAAAAGGAAGGCATCCTCGATTACCTGTTAGAGGAAAAAATCGGCTGCGTCGTTTTCTCCCCCCTCGCCCAGGGGATGCTGACGCCTAAATATGTGGATGGCATCCCGGAAGGCTCGCGCGCCGCAAGGCCGGAAGGATTTCTCACGGAGGAGCAGGTCACCGCCCAGCAGGAAAAAATCCGCGCCCTTGCCGATCTCGCCGCCGCCCAGGGGATGTCGCTAAACCACATGGCTCTGCGTTTTTCCCTGAACCACAAGGCCGTTACCTCCTCCATCATCGGGGCACGCACTGTCGCCCAACTCGATGATTCCCTCAATGCCATGGCATCTCCTGAGCTGTCAGATTCCATACTGGCCGCCATCGATGGCATCGCCCCCACAGTGAAAAGCAAAAAAGCGGAAGGCTAGGAAACAACACAAAAAACGGGCACCCTATCATGGATGCCCGTATGAGAAATTTCAGTCCTTGCAGATCACTCCGCTGCATCCTTCTTCTTTTTCTTCTCGCCCTTGGGCTTCTGCTCCTTGGCTGGCTTCACCTTGGCTGGCTTGTCCTTGGCTGGCTTGTCCTTTTTCATCTCGGCCTTCTCCTCTTTGCTAAGCTTGCCGTCCTTGTCCTTGTCATACTTCTCAAGCTGCTCCGGGGTCGGCCCCTTGGCCCTTCTTTTCTCTTTTCCCTGTTCCGCGTGGGCGATTCCCATGAAGGCGGCGAGCGCGGCGATAACGACTAGCGATTTGGTTTTCATTTGGTTTCTGTAACGGCAGGCGGTTGTGCCCGCGCTTATTAAAACACCGTCGGCGAAGCCGGGTTGCGGAGAATCCGAAGAAAAAGGCCGCCCGGAATCCGGACGGCCTTTCGCTCAGGTGTTTCGGATCACTCGGTCACGCCGGGAGCCTCGCCGTCGCCTTCCGGGGCGGGCTTGCCCCTGCCGTCACGGGTATGCTGCTGCCTGCCATCGCCGCCGGGACGATGGCCGCCCATGGCCTTGCGCATCTCGGCACGCTCCTCCTCGTTGAGTTGGCCGTCCCCGTCCTTGTCGAATCTCTCGAGCATGCGGGCTTTCATGGCTTCGCGGGCGGCCTTGCGCTCCTCTTCGTTGAGCTTGCCGTCGCCGTCCTTGTCGAACTTTGCGAGCATTTCCGGAGGCAGCTTGCGATCGGGACGATTTGCGAGTGCCGCCCTGGCTGCGGCGCGCTCTTCCTCGCTGAGCTTGCCGTCGCCGTCCTTGTCGAATTTCTTCAGCATCTCAGGTGGCAGCTTGCGCTCGGGGCGCTGCTTGCCTTCCTCGGCGGCTGCGGTTCCGATGAGGCCGATGGAGGCCGCGATCACGATCAATGTGTTGGTTTTCATGGTGTTGTTCTTGGTTTGGTTGCGATGAGTTGCATTCGCTCTCACTGAACGGGAAACACCCTGTCCAAGGGAAAGTTGCGGGATCGCTCCCAAGAAATTTTTCGGGAAAGGTTTGCCACGCCCGCCGCAGCTGTCTTGCATGCTTCCGAGACGTGGAAAACGAAACCCAGAAGCCCGCCCCCAGCAAGTCCGCCGTATTCCTGCGCCGGGGGTTCAGCACGCTTCTGCTGTGGGGGGTCGTGGGGGCGATTTTCGCGAGCATGGCTCCCGCCGCATACCTCGGGCTGATTGCGGCGCTGGTGCTCATTTCCACATTGGAGTATTTCCGGATGTTGCGGGCGGACAAGGTCGAGTGCTTCCCGCGATTCGGCATGGCGGTGGCCGTCGCGTATTGCGGGATCGGCTACTGGCACCTTCTGCAGGGCGGCAGAGACATCCCGCCCGCGCTGGATGCCTGCGCGATTTTCATCACGGTGACGGGAGCCTTCACCCTCCAACTGCGCTACCCGATCAAGGGCATCGAGGCGCTGCTTGCGGTCGCGGCGAACCTGCTCGGCTTCCTCTACATTGCCTACCTGTTCAGCTTCGCGGCGCGGATCTCCTTCGGGCTGCCGGGAGAAGGTGCGGTGCCGGGAGCCTTCGTCCTGCTCTGGCTGCTTGCGGTCACGAAATTCACAGACATGGGCGCCTACATCACCGGTTCGCTCATCGGGAAGCACAAGATGATCCCGCACATCTCACCGGGGAAAACCTGGGAGGGATTCGGCGGGGCCTTGTTATTCTCGCAGCTCGCCGCGTGCGGGCTTTACGCGCTGATGCCATCGCAGCTCACCGCTCTGGGCGGATGGCCGCATGTCATCGCGCTCGGTTTCCTGCTCGCCATACTCGCAGTCATAGGGGATCTCGCGGAAAGTGTCGTCAAGCGTTCGCTGCACGCCAAGGACTCCGGCAAAATGCTGCCAGGCATAGGCGGCGGGCTGGATCTCATCGATAGCATCTGCTTCACCGCGCCCGCCCTCTGGTTCTACCACGCCCACGTCCTCGCATGAGTGCAGGGAAAAAACGCCGCGTTGTGCTGCTCGGTTCAACCGGCTCCATCGGCAAATCCACGCTGAGGGTCGCGGAAAATCTCCCGGAGCTCATCGAGATCGTGGGACTCGCCGCAGGCTCAAACATTGCGGAGCTCGCCGCGCAAGCCACCGCCACAGGCGTGAAAAACGTTGCCATCCACGATGCATCGAAAGCCGGGAAACTCGCCGCACTTCTCCCTGCCGGGGTGAAAATCCATACCGGGGCGGAAGGCTTGGCGGAGATTTCCCAACTCGCGGAAGCGGACATCGTGCTCATCGCCATCGTCGGCACCGCAGGCTTGCAGCCCGCCTTGGCCGCGATCGGAGCAGGCAAGGATCTGGCCGTCGCCTCCAAGGAAATCCTCGTCATGGCCGGTGGGATCATCACCGCCCGCGCTACGGAAAAAGGGGTGCGCATCCTGCCCGTCGATTCAGAACACAATGCCATTTTCCAATGCCTCGAAGGCCACCGCGGCCCCGACCGCGAAATCTCCCGCCTCATCCTGACCGCATCAGGCGGCCCGTTCCGGGAGATGGCTTCGGAAAAGCTCTGGGACGTCACACCGGAGATGGCCATGAAGCACCCCACCTGGGAGATGGGGCCGAAGATCACCATCGATTCGGCCACACTGTTCAACAAGGGCTTGGAAATGATCGAGGCACGCTGGCTGTTCGGCATCGGCATGGATCGAATCGAGGCGGTGATCCACCCGCAGAGCATCGTCCATTCCATGGTCGAGTTCACCGACGGCTCGGTGCTCGCCCAGCTCTCGCGCACCGACATGGGTTTCCCCATCCAGTATGCACTCACCTACCCGGCTCGGATGAAAGGCGCCCTGGAGCCGCTGGACTTCACAAGCCTCTCCAAGCTGGAATTCTACGCCCCCCGCACGGATGACTTCCCAGCGCTGAATCTCGCGCGGACAGCCGGGCTGACAGGCGGCACCCTCCCCGCCGTCCTCAACGCCGCAAACGAGGTGGCCGTGGAACATTTCCGCAACGGGAAAATCCGCTTCCCACAGATCTGGGAATGTGTGGCTCAAACGATGGACTCCCATGCAACCGTGCATAATCCATCTCTCCCGCAGATCCTCTCGGCCGATTTTTCCGCCCGCGAGTCCGCGCTGGAATGGTGCCTGCGATAGGCTTGACTCAGCGTCTTCTGCGAAGAAGGGCTATCATAAGCCCGAAAGAAAACGCGATCGAAGTGCCGAGCTCAGGCACCGGCACCGGTCCGTCCCACGGATTCAGAGAGATCACCGACTGGTTGTTGTTCGGGTTGGTGGGATCGATCCAGAAAATCACCCGATCCGTGGGATCGTAGCCGGGGCCGCCCCAGTTGTCGCTTGCTGCGGAAGCGAACCATCCGTCCGTGATCGCGATGATTTGGTTGGCACGGCCGTCAAGAACGCTGTTTCCCGTATTGTTCCTGACGTAGTAATTTCCCTGCCCTGTCTCCACATCCGGGGCGGCATCGTAGAGAACCTCCCAGATCGCCGTCTGGAGGGCGGCGGCCTCGATATCACCCGCTGCATGGACTTGGTCATAAAATCTATCGATCAGGTAGGCCGCGCGAAGAAGCGCGCCGGGACGGTATTGTGAAACACCCTCATTGATGTAGCGGCTGTTTGCAGTCGCAAAATCGCTACCAACATACGTGTGGGTGACCGATTGGTTCGCAGAGGTCAGGAAAGCCGTTTCCGAATCGATGCAGAAAACTGCGATCCCCCGAACCTGCTGGTAAGTCCCGCCGGTATCCCCCTCGACCAACCCGGGAGCCGATGGCGTAAGTCCTCCCATCAGGCTTGGATCCGTGGGCATGATTACCAGTTGACCGACGTAGCCATTGTAGTTGTTGCCACCTAGGTGATCCGGCACCTGAAGACCATCAACTGCCCCGTCCACATCGGCGGATTGACCGGAGATACTCCAGAACTCCAACTGCGCCGTGACAAACGGAGAACTGAACAGGACGAATATGATCGCTCCGAAGATCTTTCGTATTTGAAGCATGGATGGATATTTTCAAAAAAATATGCCGATGTCCATCATTTATTTTGTATAAATTAATAATCAGACTTTCTAAAGTGATTTGCCGTAATCCAAAGGAAAGCGGGCAGACCCAGGCTGAGAGCCAGTCCCCAGCCCGGATTCTCCCGCCCGACTGTCCCAATCCAAGCAAACAGAAACCCCATCGGCACCGCACCACAGGCGAGAGCCAAACAGAATTTCCCGAAGGGCATTCGCAACAGCCCTGCCATGCAGGCCAGCACCTCGGGAAGGATAGGCAAGGCGCGGCTTACGGCCACCACCAGCGCCCCGTTCCTATCGAAAAGCCTGCGGCCTTTTTCAAAATCCTTCTCGCCGAGCCATTTCCGGGAGAACCCTTCCTTGAAAAAACGCCCCACCCCGTAGCCCAGCATCCCGGCAAGCATGGATCCCGCCGTGGCAAAAAAACCACCCAGCCAGAACCCATACACCGCCCCCAGCGCCGACATCACGACCGTCCCGGGAATGGGCAACAAAAGATCCGCCAGCAGCAACCCTATCCCAGCCAGCCACGCCCAATCTCGCGATTCCTCAAATCTCGCCACCAGCACCTCCCCACTCCACGCCTGTTCCAGCCCGGCTCCGAACAACATCCATCCGAGCAGGAATAACGCGCACAGCAACAACATCAGTCCAATCAGTCTCATCGCTTTATCAGATGATCTCCACCGGCGCATCCGGGAGCGCCTTCATGAACGCGTTTCCATAGCGTTTCGTAAGGATGCGGTTGTCGAGAATGTGAACCCAGCCGATGTCGCGCTTGGTGCGGATCAGGCGCCCCACTCCCTGCCGCATTTTCAAAATGGCCTCCGGCACGGAGTATTCCATGAACGGGTTTCCTCCCGCCGCCTCGATCGCCTCCAGCCGCGACGCGGTGAGCGGATGATCCGGCACGGCGAAGGGCAGCCGCGTGACCACAACGTTGGAAAGCGCTTCGCCCGGCACATCGACACCTGTCCAGAAGCTGTCCGTACCGAAGAGGACGCTGTCGAGATCCTCGCGGAAATTCTCCAGCATCGTGTGGCGCGGCATACCCTCGCCCTGCATGAGCAGCCGCCAGCCCTTGGTCCTGAAAAAATTCCCGCACTTTTCCGCCGCCTCCCGCATCGTGCGGTAGCTGGTGAACAGCACGAAGGCGCGGCCATCGCTGGCGCTCACCGCCTCCATGATCGCCTTGGCCAGGGCATCGGGATACTCCCTCGCGCTCGGCTCGGGCATGGTTTTCCTGATACGGATTTTCATCTGCTTGCGGTAATCGAAGGGGCTTCCTATGCTCAGCGCCCGGGCATTTTCCGCACCCACCCGCTTCCGGAAATAGCCCAGCTCAGGATCGCCCACGCCGAGCGTGGCGCTGGCCATCACGCAGGATTTCTTTCCTGAAAAAAGCAGCGGCCGCAGCCTATCGGCAACATTCACCGGCGCTCCGTGGCAGCTGAACTGAGTCTCTTCGCGCCCGCTCCTCTCCACCCAATAGACGCAGCCCTCGTCCTTCTGGTCGAGGAACTCGCCGACCGCGCCATGCGTCTCGCGCAGCTTGCGCGCGGCATCCATGAGTTCGTTCTTCGATGATTCGCTCTCGGTGTCCTCCGCCAGCTCGGAAATCTCTTCCCACAGTTCCCGCAGCGGAGCGGCGAGGCAGTTCTCCACAAGCTCCGGCCTGCGCACGCGGAATTCCTTGGACCACTCTCCGAACTTCGCCGCATTGCCCACTTCCCCGAAAAATTTCTCCACCGCCACCAACCCGCGCTCAACGGCGAGCATCGGCGCGGCCTTGCGGTGGCTTTTGAGCATCCCTTTTCGCGTCTTCGGATTGTAGAGCCGCTGCAAATCGAAGCGCAGCCCCGCCTGTGAAATTCGCAGCCCCAGCTGCACCGCCGCGACCTGCTCCACCGTGTGCGCCTCGTCGAGGACGGCGAAGTCATTCGGGAAAAGGAAACCGGGCATCTTTTCCTCGCCGGGTTCCGCATCGAGTTCGAGGTTGTTCAGCAGTGCGAAAAACAGGGTGTGGTTGACGACAACAAGCTTTGCGTCCGCAGCGGCCTTCCGCGCCTCCTGGAAAAAACAGTTCCCCCTCGGCCCGCAATGGCGCTGGGTGCAGGAATGCGCCTCGCTGCACACCTGCAGCCAGACTTTCGTCGTGGGCTGGAAGGGCATCCCGCTCAAGGTGCCGTCCTTCGTCCCCTCCGCCCATGTCCGGATGCGGCTCAGCTCCTCGCTTTCCGTTGTGGTGAAAAGATCCGCCGATTGTTCCCAGGCCCGCCGCAGCCTTGCCGGGCAGAGGTAGTTCTGCCTCCCCTTGAGCAAAACCGCAGGCAACTCCTCGCCGAGGATCTTTCGGACGATGGGTATGTCCTTTCTCACCAACTGCTCCTGCAGATTGAT
Organism: Akkermansiaceae bacterium; assembly: GCA_017798145.1. Lineage (NCBI taxonomy): Bacteria > Pseudomonadati > Verrucomicrobiota > Verrucomicrobiia > Verrucomicrobiales > Akkermansiaceae > Akkermansiaceae bacterium. The sequence continues at coordinate 671,383 of CP059069.1, forward strand.
CGTGTGGGTGGAGATCACCGCCTTGCGCCCCGTCTCCAGGGCGAATTTCGCCGCAGGAACAAGGTAGGCCAGTGATTTCCCGACACCCGTGCCGGCCTCCGCGACAAGGGAGCTACCCGCGACAAAACTCTCCGCCACCGCCACCGCAAGCAGCTCCTGCTCCCGCCGATACTCAAAGTCCTTGGATCCCGAGAGCGGCCCCTTCGCGGAAAAGATCTCCCGCACCCTCTCCGCGAGATCCGTTCCCCCGCCGCTTTCCGAAACCGATATCATCCGGGCGCATCTTCATCCCGCCACCGCCCGGCATGCAACCCGCATGTTTCCGCGTCAGCGCGCATTTTGTCACAATCCCAGCCTAGCCTTATTCCGCATCCCGCCCATAGTGGCCTGCCATGGACATCCAAGCACCAGACCTTTCACAGACATTCCCCCGCAGCCCCCGCGACACCTCGATCGCAGGCTACGTCGTCGCCGCCCGCGCCCTCGACAAATGCCGTGCCGTGATCGCGCAGACCGCCGGCGAATACCATTCCGGGTGCCCGCTCGATGAGGTGTGGCTCGATTTCGCCGGGATCAAATACAAGGCCTTCCTCAAATTCGTCGCCACCGGCGCGGATGACGCGGCGGTCTCCGATTGGGTCGCGAAAAAGGCGAAGCAGAAGAAGCGTTCCGAGATCATCGCCTGGAACAACAGGATGCGCGACAAGCAGATCAGCAAGATGCCAGCCAAGCTCCAGGAATTCCTGGAAGACTATATCCCCGCCAACATCCCCGCAGGAAAAGTCGTGCGGGTCTGGTTCGATGTCTATGACATCGAGGAGCAGCGCCTCTGAACCTACTTTTTCTTGAGACTCTTCACCTCGCGGACTTTTCCGCCCTTGTCCACGATGGTGAAAGCTCCGCCGGTGCGCTTGGCCAGTTCGAACATGGCCTCCTCGGCCTTGGGTTCCATCATGGCGATGGAGTTGACAACGATCCCCTTGCGCTTCGCCTTGGCCGCGAGATCCCTGGTCAGACCCATCATGTCGCGACCGCTCATCTGGCCGTCTGTCATGAAAAAGACTATCTGTGGCGGAGGCTCCATATCGAAGGCCATCTCAAGGGGGTTGGTCCAGTCCGTGCCCCAGACGAGCTTCGATTCCTTGATGACCTTGAGGGATTCCGCCATCTGGGAGGATGTCATGTCCAGCCACTCGACCGACTGCCTTTTCCCGACCGGTTTCCAATCGTGGGCACCCTTTCCTGTCCACTTGTAGGTGTGCCCGCCTTTGGCTTTCACGGAACCCTGGGGGCCGCTGGCTGTTGCATCGCTGCCTGCGACCCATGCCGGCCCGGAAAAGAAAATCATCTGGAATTTGGTCGAGGCGTTGAGGCCGCTGACGGATTTGGTGAGTTCGTTCCTCATCAGTTTGTCCTTCTCTCCGGCCATGGATCCGGAGTAGTCGATGACATATGCGATGCGCTCGGCGCTCACTTTCTGGTTGAAGAAGGATGCGCCGCCGCCCTTGCCGCTGCCCATACCGTCTCCCCAGCCTCCGCCGAAATCCTCACCATCGCCGAATTCGACCGATTCGGTGGTCACGGCGACATCGGGCACAGGGATGGAGATGTCCGCCGTGGTTGTGGCTGCGATGACCTTGACCATCGAGGAGGAGGGCGATGAAGGCTTGCGCTGGATCGCGCTCTTGATCTTCTCGGGCTCAGGTTCGTCGGCCTTTGTCTCGTTGGCCTTGTAGGTGACGATGGTGGGGGTTTCCTTGATGAGGTTCGGCAGCAGGAAGAAGCCGAGCACCAAGCCGAGGATCACGATCGTAAGGAAGGCGATCACGAGGGAGGAGATGGTCGAATTGCGCCGTTGGGAAGCCAAGCGCGCCTGCGCTTCGGGGCTGAGTTTTGCGTGGATGCTCATGGTCTGGGTTTCACTTTGCGGAATGCTAATGCGCTATGACGGTTTCGCCAAACGGAATTTGGCTGAAACTCGAATACCTAACGCCTGGATTCAATGCTTCCTTTGGTGTTTCTTGCAATTTCCGTCAACCGAGCCTCTCCGCCAGCCCGTCCGACCAGAGTGCGGCGACGATGTTTTCCTGGGCCGCTTCCATCGCCTTGCGTTCCGAATCCTCCACATCCTCGTGGCCTGCCAGATGCAGCAGGCCATGGACAAGGTAGCGAAGGATTTCCCTACCCGGCGGCTCGCCGTATTCCGCAGCTTGCCGGAGGGCCACCTCCGCGCCGATGACGATCTCGCCATGGTGGAAAGTTATCACATCGGTGGCTCCGGGGATTTCCATGAAATCCATGTGAACCCGGGAGCTTGTCTCATCGTCAACCAGGGCGACCTCAAGCGTGGCGAGGTGAGCGAGCGGGCTGCCTTCCTCCGCCGCGGCGGAAAGCGCCATTCCCGCCGCCTTATCCGCGATATCCTCAAGGGCGGTGAGCCATGCGACGGGGATACCGACCGCGTCCTGGTGGTTCCCGATGATGACTTCCAATGGCATGGGAGGGTTCAGTTGCTGCGCTGCACGGCCACGCCGGTGAGCCTGCCCGTGGCGGCGCGCGGATCGCGACTGAGATCCGAAGGGCGCTTGGTGGCTCCTTGCGTCCGATCTTCCGGCTTCTGGTAGTCGATGCGGCTATGGAGCATGCTACGAAGGGTTTTCGCGAAACTCTCCTTCACCAGCGCAAGTTCGCGGAGCGTCAGGGGGCATTCGTCGAGTTGCCCGTCGTTGATCTTTGCGCGGACGAGTTCCTCCACAAGCGCGCGGATCTTCGCCGGAGTAGGCTTGCGCAGGGTGCGGGAAGCGCTCTCGATGGTATCGGCAAGGCAGACGATTCCGCTCTCCCTGCTGCCGGGGCGCGGGCCGGGGTAGCGGAAATTCTTTTCCTCAACCTTGGGCAGGTCCTCGGGATTCTCAAGGCGCCGGTCCACCTTCTCAAGCTCCGCCTTTTTCTGCTCCTGCGCTTTCCGGTAGAAGAAATACACGAGCGAATCGCCATGGTGCTCCTGGATCACATCGATCACGCGTGGATTGAGCTTGTGCTTCACCGCGAGATCGATGCCGTCCTTCACATGGGCGGTGATGATGAGCGCGCTCATTGTCGGCGTCAGGCTGTCGTGCGGGTTCTCCGCTTCATCATGCTGGTTCTCGATGAAATAGCCGGGCTTCTTGAGTTTCCCGACATCATGGAAATAGGCGCAGACGCGGCACATCGGGGCGTTCGCGCCGATGGACTCCGCAGCGGCTTCTGATAGGGCGGCAACCACAAGGCTGTGGTGGAAGGTCCCGGGTGCCTCCAGTTGCATTTGCTTGAGGAGCTTGTGGTTCAGATCGCTGAGTTCCAGCCAGCTGATGTCCGTGGTGAGGTGGAAGCCACCCTCGAACATGGGTAGCAGCCCGCTGATGATCATGGCAGTGGCCACGGCGATACCGATCGAGATCCCGCCCGCAGACCCCAGGATCTGGATGCGGTTCATGGAGCCCGGGCCGAAAACCTCCATCGCATCCAGCTTGCCAAGGATGAGCGCCAGAAGCAGCATGACAAGGCCGACGTAAAGCCCGGATCGCAGGAGTTGGATGCGCCGCCGCACCCTATCCGTGCAGAGCACCGCCGTCATCCCGCCAAGCAGGCTGATGATGAGGTAATTCATCACATCCCCGGCAGGCACCAGCAAGGCGCCGATCAGGCTCACGTAGACTGCGGCAAAAGAGCCCACCGTCCTGCCAAGGAGTATCCCCAGGAGCATGGGGGCAAGCGCACAGGGGATGGATATGAAGCGGTATGTCTCCGGTATGGTGCCCAGGTCCGCCAGCACCATCACCAGCCTTACGATGAGCAGGTGCCCGAAGACGGATCCCAGCACGAGCACGACCCGGCTGTTCTTGCCGCATGCCTGGCGGTGACCGACGTGGAACATGGCCAACGCGGCGAGCGCGATGGAGAAGCCGTAGAGCATTCCCTTGAAGGGCTCCGCAGAAAAGGTGGCTGCAGGCGAGGCTTTTAGCGCGAGAACCGCAGACGCAACCGCAAAGGTTGCATAGAGGGCCAGCCTGACGATGGGACTCTCCTCGATGGCCTGCACGGCTGCATTCTCGCCATGCACACGGCGCTTTCTGCCCAGCGAGAAGCCTTTTTGCGCCAGCCGCCAACGCTTGATGGTGTCAAGGAATCCCAAAATGAAATCTTTTGTTAATCCACCCGGGAATCGCTCCGAATCCCGGTGGCAGGGGGCAGAAACTAGCCACCGCGCCAGCCGATGGCAATCCGCATTTTCCGACATGCCACGCATTTACTGAATTTCCTCAATTACAGAAAATCGGCTCCTCCTTAGATCTTTATGGAACCAGTGATAGCTTGCCGCAGAAGAAGAGGATTCTGGTGCGGCAGTTCTTGAAGTTCCTGAAGCCCCGGGCATTGGCCTTGATGGCTTGGATCTTGGAGTTGATCCCTTCCGGGATGGCGTTGGTGATGTGGCAGTCGAAGTGGGTGAGGATGTTGTCGAGATGCTTCCCGGGCATCCCCGCCACTTCCTTCATCCATCCACTCCCGAGCTGGCAACCTCCTTCTCCCAATACTCCAAGTGGCGCTCCGCATCATCCCTGTCCCGCCGGTTCCAGAAGCGCTTGAAGAGTTCCTTGAGACACCAGGCTTTGGAAACCCCGAGCTCGCATCCGCCTGACATCCTGATCCGGCAGGGGGCTTCATCGCTCAGGTGCTCCATGCCAATCCATGCAAGCTCGCCGGGTTCCCGACGCGCCAGGCCGCGCCCAACCGCACGTTCCATGATGGTCTGGATCTGGTGCCGGTTGATGCCCAGGAGATCTCCCGCGGCTTGCGTGCTGCGGCTGGCTTGGATGACGCGGATGGCGAATGCCTCAAACAACAGCGTGAAGCCGGAGTGCTTGGCCGCCCATGGCAGCGACATGGTTTTCACCACGTGTTGCTCGCATTTGATACGCGGCGATTTGCTGTGGAGATAGGTGCCGGATTGCATCGTGTCCAGATGCCTCCAGCTGCGCTCGGCGAACTGGCCGCAGACCTTGCAGGCCTTTCCGCACTCAGGGCATTGGTCGCTCTCGCCCTCATAACCACCCGGAGCGGATCAATATCAAGGTCAACACCTGTCAACTTTCCAAGGGGATTGCAGCCCGAGCAGTTGGCCGCAGTGATTCGCCGTCAGCACCATGCATGAGCATCCAAGCCATGAGCCCTCCAAGCAAGCGTCTGGCTCGCCTCTCCACAAAATCTTACGAAGAACCGGAAAATCAGCAAACCTACGCGATTGCGGGATAGCGCCCCCCGAAACAGATGGCATGGTGGAGGTGTCAATGCGGGCTTCCGGCCAGAAACCGCATTGGCGTTCCCCCCAAGAGATAGTCGGCGGACGTCATGGACAGCCTCCCGGCGTCCGTCGGCGAATCTTTGGGAATCTGCGGACATTGACCTTTTCACGCCCAGGGGCTATCCCCTCGCCCCCGTCCATGCCGCTTTCCGACTACTCAACCCCATCCCCGGCTCTCCAGAAAGAGGTCTCGCGCCGCCGTTCCTTCGCCATCATCTCCCACCCGGATGCAGGTAAAACGACCCTTACGGAAAAATTCCTCCTCTATGGCGGAGCCCTGAACCTCGCCGGCTCGGTAACCGCGCGGAAAAACCAGCGCTCGACAACCTCCGACTGGATGGAACTGGAAAAACAGCGCGGGATCTCAGTTTCCTCTACCGTCCTCCAGTTCGAATACAAGGACTGCGTGGTCAATATCCTCGACACCCCCGGCCACAAGGACTTCTCCGAGGACACCTACCGCGTCCTCACCGCCGTAGATGCCGCCGTCATGGTCGTGGACGCCGGAAAAGGCATCGAGGCACAAACCCGCAAGCTCTTCGAGGTCTGCCGCCGGCGCGGGGTGCCTATCTTCACCTTCTTCAACAAACTCGACCGCCCGGCCCGCCCGACCCTCGATCTCCTCGATGAGCTCGAATCCGTCCTCGGCATCCACGCCTACCCCGTCAACTGGCCCCTCGGCGACGGACCTCGCTTCAAAGGCGTTTTTGATCGGGAAAACAAGCAGGTCCATCTCTTCGAGCGCACCGTCCACGGCTCATACCGCGCCCCCGTCAACGTCTCGGGCATCGAGGACCAGTCGGTCAAGGACACCGTCGATGAGATCACCTACAACCAGGTTTGCGACGAACTCGAACTCCTCGAAGGAGCCGGGGCCGATTTCAACCTCGCTGAAATTCTCGCCGGAAACCTCACCCCCACCTTCTTCGGCTCCGCCGCGAACAACTTCGGAGTGCAGCTCCTGCTAGACCGTTTCTTGGAACTCTCCCCACCACCTCTCCCGCGAAAAAGCGACACCCAACCGGTTCACCCCGCCTCAAGGGAATTCTCCGCTTTCGTTTTCAAGATCCAGGCGAACATGAACCCGAAGCACCGGGACCGCATCGCCTTCATCCGCATCGTTTCCGGCCGGTTCGAGCGCGACATGAACGTTTTCAACACCCGCACCGGCGACACCGTCCGCCTCGCCAACTCCCAGCGCCTTTTCGCCCGCGAGCGCGAAACGGTCGATGATGCCTTCGCCGGCGATGTCGTCGGCCTCGTCGGCAACTACGACCTCCTCATCGGCGACACGCTGGCCACCTCCCCGGAGGTGAAATTCGACGAGATCCCGCGCTTCCCGCCTGAGTGCTTCTCCTACCTCACCAACAAATCCACCGCGAAATACAAGCGCTTCCAATCCGGGCTCGAGCAGCTACTCAAGGAAGGCGTCGCCTCCGAGTTCACTCCGCTGGAAGACACCGGCATGTCCTCGCGCGTCCTCCTCGGAGCCGTCGGCCCGCTGCAGTTCGAGGTTCTACAGCACCGCCTCGAAGGCGAGTATGCCGCCGAGACGCGCATCGAGCCCGCCGACTGGTCCATCGCGCGCTGGCTTAAGCCGAAGGAAGGCGACCCGAAAGCGCCCGAAGCCCGCCCCGCCCTCTCCCTCGGCACCGTTCTGGCGCGCGATCCCAACGGCTGGCTCACGGCACTTTTCCCGCACGACTGGGCTATGAAAACCTTCACCGAAAAAAACGAGGACTGGATCATCTCCGAGCAGCCGTTCGCGCCGATGTAGGAGCAAGCCCTTTGGAGTGGGGACATCTTGTCTCCGTTATGCGGCTGGAAGGCTCGCCTCACGCGGCGTGGAGCGACAAGCCGAGAAACAACGCCCTAGGTATTTCCCGCGAGGCAAGCCTCACTTGCAAAGGCGTAGGCTAGCCGTCTGCGCTCCCAATTCACACCTCCACCCGATACCGCATCACCTTCGGATCCACCTCCTTGCTCCAGGCATCAATACCGCCTGTGAGGCCGTAGGCATTTTCGATCCCATGCCCCCGGAACCACGCCACCTGATCGAGCACGTATTTCCCGGTATGGTCGTAGAGGGCGATGATTCCTCCGGGTTTCTCCTTGAAAATTTTCTCCTGAAGCTCCGGGTTGAATAGCTCCGCACCAGCGATCTTCACCGCCTCGTGCTCCTCCCGCGTCCGCACATCGACCCAGTGGATTTCCTCCCCGGCATCCATCCGACTCTTCACCACCTCGGGCTCCATCAGCATGGTGAGGTCGTGTTCGTGGCTGGCGAGGAGATGAGCCAGGACTTCAACGGCATCCAGTTCCGCGCGCTTGCATAGTTCCGCAAGGGATTCCCCGTCATCGAACGCACAACTCTGGCAGCCACCGAGGTGATATTTCGCGAAAAGCGCCCGCCGCGCCCCCGGCATCGCCGCCATCAACTCCCCCATCTTCGTTTCCGTATCCATGCTCTTTCTTGAAATTTGGAAGCTAGCGCTTCTCGATCGCCACGATTGTGACATCGTCCATCTGAGGCCTCTCGCCCGAGAAGGAACCGACTTCCTCCTGCACCCTTTTGACAATCGCTTCCGCGCCCATCGTCGCCGCAGCGCGGAACGAGCGGGACAGCCTCTCCAACCCGAATTCCTCGCCGCTCCCGTTGGCGGCTTCCTTCACCCCGTCCGTGTAAAGCAGCACGCAATCGCCGGCCTCCAGCGTGATCGTCTCATCCTTCGTGACCCGCTCGAACACATTCCCGCCATCGATCCCCAGAGCCATCCCCTTCGGCTTGGACACCTCCACGATTCCTGTCGCCTTCCGGAAGATGAGCGCCGGGTCATGGCCCGCCCTTGAGAAGGTCATCGTGCCGTCCGCCGGATCGAGCACTGCGTAGATCAGGCTGATGAACATGTCCTCGCGTATGTCGGGGAAAAGATAGCGGTTCACCGCCGCTAGCACCGCCGAGGGCGATGCGTCCGCAAGCGCCACCGCCCGCAGGAGACTGCGGCACATCGCCATCAGCAGCCCCGCAGGAACGCCTTTGCCTGAGACGTCCGCGATGACCACGCCAAGCTTTCCGCGCGGCAGCTCGATGTAATCGTAATAATCGCCGCTGATGATCTTCGCCGGGAGGTTGGTGCCGTTCACCCGGAAGCCGGCCACCACCGGATCCTCCTGCGGCAGCAGAACCCGCTGCACCTCTCGTGCGTTCCGCATCTCGCCCTCCATTTCCTTTTTCTCGTTCGCATCCCGATGCACCCGCGCATTCCCGATGGCAAACGCGGACTGCTCCGCCACCGACCGGAACACCGCGAAATCGTTGTTGGAAAAACCTTCGGCCCCCTTCCGGTCCGCCACCGCCAGCACCCCGATATCCTTTCCGGCATACCGCAGCGGGGAAACCATCACCGCCACCGCATCCGCGTATCTCGCCCCATCCGCCGATGCGGGATGCCGCCGCAGATCACCCACAAGAGCCGCCTCCGCCGATGTGAAACCCTGCCCGATCAGCCCCTCTCCGACCGCCACCCTCGCCAGCCTGAGATGGCTCTCCAGTGCACGCGGATCGGACTCCGCCCTTTTCGTCACGTCTTCCGGCACCGCCACCAGCGGGGGGCAGTGTTCCGAAACATACGCCGGATTCAGGAAACCCGGCTCGTTGGCCACATGATAGATCGCACCACCTTCCGCTCCCACCACATCAACCACCCCCTCCACAATCATACGGGAGAGCGCACCATCCGTAGGTTCCATCCCGATCGCCAGCCCGAGGTCATGCAGGAAGGTGAACATGCGCTCCTCCTCCCCTTCCATCTCGCGGAATTTCTCGCGGATGCGCTTCGCCCTGCGCCGCTGGTTGCGTAGCGCCATCAGCAGCACGGAACCCACCGCCAGCGATGCGGCTATCGTCCACGCAGTGGGTTCGTCGATCATGCCGTTCAATGCCTGGCCTCCGGCTTACCGCCAAGCTGCTCGCCCAATGTCTCCACCACTCCGGAAAACTTCCGCCTGTTCCCTTCGTTCGCATCGGAGAGAACCTCGTGTGCCTCTAGGATGTGCCGCGTGTGCAATTCCGTACCCGCTTTCATGCCCGCCACCTTCGGCTTGAGCAGATCCCTTGCCTTATCCGCCACATCTTTCCACCCAGCATCCTTGGGATCGATCTCCATCAGGAAATCGAGTCCCAGATCCTCGAGCGAGCTGCGGTTCCGCTCGCCCGGATCCGCCACCTGCAGCACCCCGTCCTTTTCGGAAATCCGGTTCGCCAGCCCCGCCAGCGTCCCCATGAAGGTAGAGTCCATACCCGTGCAGGCCTCGAGGTCAACCACCAGGCACGCCTCCCCCCGGCTGATCCTCGCCTCGCCGAATTCCTTCACAGCCGGGCTGTTCAGGAACGAACCCTTGCCCTCGCAACGAATCCAACTGAAACCTTCGAACTTCCCGACTTTGATTGGACAAACGATTGACACGCAACATGCGCCGTTGCTCCACGGCGATTCTTCTTTTACCCTAAACACAGCCGCCCACCCGGTCAACCTCCAAGCCAAAAACCCGGACAGCCCATCTTCGCATGAAATCGCGCTACCTCATCCTCATCCCCCTCATCCTGCTCGGGCTACTCCTCATCCCCCTCATCCTCGTCCGCAACGAGGTCACGAAAAAACTCCCCCCCTCTCCCACTCTCCCCACCCCGCCCTCTTCTCCGCTCCCGCCCTACACCACCGCCCCACCCTCCCCCGACGGCATCGGGAAAATCTTCATGGGCCGCGAAATCTCCCACGTCATGGGCCACCCCGGCATCGGCTGGCTGGAGCGCACCGACCGGGAAAAGGAGGAAGCCCCCTCCAAGGCCATCGCCATGCTCGATCTCGCACCGGACACCGTCATCGCGGACATCGGCGCGGGCTCCGGCTACTACAGCTACCGCATCGCCCCGCTCATCCCGGAGGGAAAGGTCATCGCCGTCGACATCCAGCCGGAGATGCTCCGCTACCTCAGGTTCGAGTCCGAACGCCTGTCCATCACCAACGTCGAACCCCACCTTGGTGCCATCGACGACATCAAGCTTCCCGCGCACACCCTCGATGCCGCCCTCATGGTCGATGCCTACCACGAGTTCTCCCACCCCGCCGAGATGCTGCAATCCCTCCACAAAGCCCTGAAACCCGGCGGCAAAATTTACCTTCTCGAATACCGCGCCGAAGACCCCGAAGTTCCCATCAAACCCCTCCACAAGATGTCCGAAGCTCAGGCCCGCAAGGAATTCGAAGCCCTGGGCTTCACCTTCCTCGAAAACAAGCCCGGCCTGCCGTGGCAACACCTGCTGATCTTCGGGAAGCCTTAAAATCTAAACTGCAAACCCCAAAAAAGAGCGAGCGGCCCGGCCGTGAATTCTTCTTCCTTGGAGTTTGGAGTTTAGAATTTAGAGTTACGCCATGCCCGGCCTCATCATCGCCCCCCGTGCCCGTATCTTCCACGGCCACGAATGGGTTTACGCAACAGAGATCAAGAAATCCTTCGGAAACCCGCAGCCCGGCGATGTGATCACGCTCAAGGATTTCCGCGACCGCCCGCTCGGCTCCGCGATCTTCAACCCCGCCTCCCAGATCGTCGCCCGCCGCTTCTCCCGCCGCCGCCAGGATCTCGATCTCGACTTCTTCACCCGCCGCATCCGGCAGGCCATCGCCCTGCGTGAAGACCTCCCCGGCATTGACCCCACGCTCGCCCGCCTTGTCTGGTCCGAGTCCGATGGCATCCCAGGCCTGATCGTCGATCGCTACGGCGACCACCTCTGTGTCCAGACCACCACCCTTGCCATGGACATGCGCAAAGAACTCATCCGCGATGCACTCGTGGAATTGCTTTCGCCGGTATCCATCGTCCTGCGCAACGACTCCCCCTCCCGCAAGGCGGAGGGCATGGAGCAATCCATCGAGATCCTTCACGGCGAAAACCCCGGCCCGTTCATGGTTTCCACGAACGGGATCACCTACGAGATCGACCTCATCGACGGCCAGAAGACCGGGCTCTACCTCGACCAGTTCCAGGCGCATGCCGAGGTCGCGAAGCTCTCCAAAGGTCTCCGCGTCCTGGATTGTTTCGCCAACCAGGGCGGCTTCGCGCTCGCCTGTGCGAAAGCCGGTGCGGCGAAAGTCACCGCCGTCGATATCTCCGGCTCTGCCTGCGCCGCCGCGCGCAAAAATGCCGAACTGAACAACCTAGGTATCGAGGTCACCGAGGCGAACGTCTTCGATTTCCTGAAATCCGCGAAACCGGAATACGACCTGATCATCCTCGATCCGCCGAGCTTCACGAAGAACAAGAAGACCCTCATGGACGCCATGCGCGGCTACAAGGAGATCCACCTCCGCGCCCTCAAGCTATTGGAAAAGGACGGCCTGCTCTCCACCTTCTGCTGCTCCCACCACGCCTCCCGCGAGCTCTTCCTCGAAAACCTCGCCGACGCCTCCGTTGATGCCAAGAAATCCCTCCGACTCGTCGCCGAGCATACCCAGCGCCCCGACCACCCCGTCCTCATCACCATCCCGGAAACGTCCTACCTGAAAGGCTTCACCTCGCAGGTGATCGCGACACGCTGACGCCCTGTGCGGCCGGCAGGGAACATTCGGGCTCAGAGTTCGCTCAGCGGTTTTTTGAGATATTGCTCATCGCGCAGCTTCCGGAGATATTCCAGATACCTTTGCTGTGCCTCCAGGCTTTTCCCGTCTCTCGCAGGCGCGGTGCCGGATGACGCGATGCCTACCGGCTGCTGCCCGTATTTTTTCCAGGGACCGTAGGGCACCTGGCCTTCCTCGACAAAACGCCAATGGACTTTCTCGCCGGATTTCACGCCGAGGTAATCGCGGATTGATGGTGAGAGATCGATGCCGGCCGCCTGGTTCTGGCTGGTCTTCGGAGCCTTGTTGCCAAAGACGTAGGCCCAATCGTCCGTGACCCATGGGCCGCAGTCCTCCCATTGGGCGTAGCAACTCCTCTTGTTGACGTAGATCTGTACCCAGCGGCCTTTGAGGACGGTTTTCCCCGGCGCGGGGTTCATCCTGGAAAACCACGGGATGACTTTTGCCGCCTCGGGCTTGTGGCTGTTCCAGCCAAGGACGTCGTTGTAGGGAAGGGCTACGTAAAATGGGTTGAGCTTAGGGATGAAATCCTTGGGCCGGAACTCGCCTGTGGCGTGGTTGGCGATGCGCTTTTCCGGATCCGGGTTGTCGTATCCCCCGAAGTTTTCCGCCCACCGGGTATCCCATGAGGATTTGCAATTCGGGGTCGGGTTGCGCGCGGTAGGCTGCTCGCCGCACCAGAAAATCGTGGCCGTGATGTAGGTTTTCCAGGGATAGAGCGCCCTCGAGGAAGGGGTGACAGGCCTCGGTGGTGAGATAGGGCGGCTGCCTGTGGGGATGACGACCCGTGGCGCCCCTTCCTGGATACCCTGCCCGGCCAGCGGTGCCTGGGATACCAGGAGCGCTGCGGCGAAGGGCAATTTGTTTCCAAGGAAATTCTGTAGCATCCGTTAAGTAATGGCTTCTTGCTGGCAATTTTCTACCCTAAAAAACTCCTGCGGACAAGCCAAAGCCCATGCCATACCCCATGAAACGCATCATCCCCACGCATCTTCTCCTCGCAGCCTCCCTATTGGCCGCCGAGACGAGGACATGGACGAACCCTGATGGGACAAAATCCTTTGAGGCGGAATTCGTCTCCAGGGGCAAGGATACGGTGAGCCTCTTGCGCAGCGATGGCAGGAAACTGGAGATCAAGCTGACCCTCCTTCACCACGAAGACCAGCGCTGGGTGAATGCCAACCACCCGGCGGATGGCGGCGACCCGGTGCCGGATCCGGACGCCGTCTTTGACACGCTGAAATTCGGCGACAGCCGGGACAGCGTCACGGAAAAGCTCAAGGCGAGCAAGATGGTGGAGACGGCGGTGGCGGGGACTTTTTTCGGGCGTACCGGGCTGAACGGGATTTTCCGCACCAGGCACGAGATCGGCGGGCTTTTCTGCTACCTATTTTTCGATTGGGACGAGGGCGGCGGGCTGAAGGAAATCACCCTCCAGACCGAGGGCAAGCCTGCCGCGCAATACGACTCCACGCTGAAGCCATGCTGGGCGCAGCTTGTCGAGCTCATCGGCCCCATCCATGGCAAGGCCTTGCAGGACGCAGGTTTCCCGGCTTCGACAAAACTTGCGGAAGGGCAGATGCTCGCCAGCCACCTCTGGAACATCGAGAGCGGCGGCTCCGTGATGCTGGGCACTTCCCGCGTGGGCGATGAATACCAGGTTTCCGTCCGTTTCACCCGCGAAAAAATCCCCGTGAACCGGACACCGTGAGGAGCCAGCGCGACATTACCACAAGGTTTTGGGAGCCACCCACTCGCGGGTTTCGCGGATCTTTTCCAAGCGCTCCACCTCAAGCCGGTAACGCCTGAGCCGGATTTCATCATCATCCATTTCGGCCGACCATCGCCACATCTGCCGGGTTTGGGCGATCCGCCCATCCAGGCCATCGGCCCAGGCGGCTTCCTCTGCCCGGTATGCGGCGATGCTCCAGCCGAGGGGGATCGCAATGAACAGGGTCACGGCAAGGCGCATCCGCCATTTTCCGGCCACATTGCGGGTGGACATCCAGCCGAAGAATGCCGCCAACGCCGATCCGAGGGTTGAGTAGAATACGAAATTGCCTGCGGTCGAAAACGGGAAACAACCGGGCGTCCTAAGGTAAAACATGAAATCCGGCGCATACCACAATCCCCCGCTGAGGGTGTGCAAAGCGGGCATGTTGTACAGAAAACCAATCACAAACTGGAACCAGAAGCCTGCGTAAAGGGTGCCACAGATCAGCATGACCCGCATCCAGGCCTCCCAGCGGCGCGCTTCCCCAGCTCGCAGATCCGCCTGCCGCAATCGCGCGGCTCTCCCCCTAGCTGGGATGCCTCTCAGGCGCAGGCGCGGACGGCTTGGCTCCCCCTCTGGGAAAATGAGCTTTGCGGGCACGTAAATATCGAAGGAGGAAACCGGCTGCCGGTCAAGCCTCCGAAACGATGGGTTGTCAGCGGCTGACAGGGAGGCTATGCCCCGGTTTTGGCGGACATGGCGGCCTTGATATCCCGTAGCCTGCCACGATCCGGAGCGGCTCCGCGTGCCTGGTCGGGTTTGCCGCCGCCTTTCCCACCACCGATCGCGGCAAGCTCGCGAAGGATGTCTCCGGCTTTCATTCCTTTCGCGAGGGCGTCCGCACCACAATGCACGGCGAGGTGGAGCTTCTCACCGTCATCGACGATCAGAAGCGCCGGGCCGTCGAAGTTCCGTTTCTTCAGCCCGTTCTGCAGCTCCTGGAGGAGCGATGCATCGGACTCGAAACTCTCGACGATCGGATCACCCTTTTCGATGAGTTCGGAAAGCGCTTCATCGGCGAGTGCGGCGGACTGGGCGGACTGGATTTTCTTGATCCGTTTTTCCGCTTCGATCGCTGCCTCCTGCGTTTCCTCAAGCGTGCGCATGCCACGCTCGAAGGTGGCGTTGATCTGGGAAATGTCGGCGCGCTCGACGAGCATCGCTCCCATGATGTGGGGGAATTCGTTGACGGTGAGAGGCTCTTCGCCGAGTTCGGCCAGCTTCGCGTTGGCCGCCTTGAGCTTCTCGGTGGCTGCCTTGAGTTCGCTATCCCACCTTTCGATATTGTCGCGGATCAGCGCCCATGCGGCATCCCCGCAGACCGCCTCGATGCGGCGGACTCCGGCGGCGATGGCCCCCTCGGACTTGATCTTGAAAAGCCCGATCTCGCTGGTGTTGCGGACATGGGTGCCGCCGCAAAGCTCCATCGACGGGCCATTGAGTTGGTCGGCATGGCCGCCGATCTGCACGACGCGGACCGTGTCCCCGTACTTGTCGCCGAAGAACTGCATGATGTCGGTGCGGTGCTTGATGTCGGCGTGTTTCACCTCCGTCCAGGAAACCTGCATCCCCTGCTTGATCGCACCGTTGACCATCTCCTCCATCTCGGAAACCTGTTGGGGAGTGAGGGCGGCGCTGTTGAAATCGAAACGGAGGCGGTGTTCATCGACCGAGGATCCCTGTTGGGCTGCATCCGAGGAAACGACCTCGTGCAAAGCCCAGTGAAGGAGGTGGGTTGCGGAGTGGTGGGCCTCGATGTGACGGCGGCGGCTGACGTCGAGATTCAGGGAAACCCTGTCGCCGACCGAGACATCACATTTCTCGATGATATGCGCACGTGCCCTGCCGATCTGCTGGGTTCCCAAAACACGGTGAATGTCCCCACCGGAAACCAGTGTACCCGTATCCCCGCTCTGGCCGCCCATCTCCGCGAAGAAGACCGTCTTGTCGGTGATGACGAACAGGGAGTCGTCCTGGGGATGGATTTCGAGAATGGTGGCATCGGTCTCGTCGTTCTCGAATCCGACGAATTCGGTGACGGACTCAGAGGAAATGTCGAGTGCGCGGACGACGGTGGATTTCTGGGCGGCCTGCGCCATTTTCCGCTGATTCTGCATCAGTTTCTCGAAACGCATCAGGTCGAGCTTCAATCCACGCTCGGCACAGAGAAGCTCAGTGAGATCGATGGGAAAACCGAAGGTATCGTAGAGCTGGAAAGCGACATCGCCGGAAAGCTCGCCGGCGACAATTCCGGCAACCTCGTCCTCAAAGCGCTTCAGCCCCCGGTCAAGCGTCTGGTTGAAACTCGCCTCCTCATTTTCCAAGGTCGCCCGGACTGCTTGGGCACGGGTTCTCAGCTCCGGGAACACAGTTCCCATCTGCTCGACGAGCGCCTCCACAAGATTCCCGAAAAACGGTTTCTCCCCGGAGAACCCGAGTTGCCTCCCGTAGCGGACGGCACGGCGGAGGATGCGGCGCAGCACGTAGTTGCGGCCGTTGTTGCCGGGCATGATTCCGTCGGCAACGGAGAATGAGAGAGTACGCAGGTGATCTGCGATGACCCGGAAGGCGACGGCGGTCTTCATTTCCTCGGAGAACGCCGCGCGATCCGCGCCAGGCTCCGGGTAGATGTCCGAGTAGGTCTTTCCGCTGAGCTCTTCCAGTTTCCGGAAAATGGGCTGGAATACGTCGGTGGCGTAGTTGGTGGGCTTTCGGGAGAAGTCGGTCAGGCCTTTCGTGTTCTGGATGATCGAGCAGGCGCGTTCGAAGCCCATGCCGGTGTCGACGTGTTTGGATGGCAGCTCGCGGAAGGTGCCATCCGCCTCGGCGTTGTATTGGATGAAGACGAGGTTCCAGATCTCGATGCAGAGGTCGGAGTCCTGGTTGACGAGTTTCCCGCCGGAGTCGCCGTCCGGGGTGAGATCCACATGTAGTTCGGAGCAGGGGCCGCAAGGGCCGGTCTCGCCCATCATCCAGAAGTTGTCCTTCACGTTGCCGTTTACGATGTGGATGGAGGGATCGAGGCCTTTGCTTTTGAACAGCTCCGCCCAGAGATCGTAGGCCTCCTGATCGAAGGAAGACGGATCGCCCTCGGAGGGTGAGTACACGGTGGCATAAAGCCGTTGCGCAGGCACGCCCCAGCGCTCGACGATGAGTTCCCAGCCCCACGCGATGGCTTCCTTCTTGAAATAATCGCCGAAGGACCAGTTCCCCAGCATCTCGAAGAAGGTGTGGTGGTAGGTGTCGTAGCCGACATCCTCGAGGTCGTTGTGCTTGCCGCCGGCGCGGATGCATTTCTGCGTGTCGGCGGCGCGTGGAGGGCTGTAAGGCGCTTTCTCCGTACCGAGGAAATAGGGCACGAACTGGTTCATGCCCGCGTTGGTGAAAAGGAGACCCGGCGACTGCGGCATGAGGGAGGCCGAGGGCACGATGGTGTGCTGTTTCTCACGGAAGAAATCGAGGAAGGATGTGCGGATCTCGGCGGCGGTCATGGTCGGGCGCGCAAAATGGACAAAGTCCCGGAAACTTGGAACTCTAAACTTCGAGGAGTGGCGAGTGATCAGTAAACAGTGATCGGTTGAAGACTCGGGCTGTGACGTATGGAATTCGGGTAATTTGCTCAGCTTTGAGGTTTAGGGTTTAAAGTTTAGAGTTTTGAAGTTGGTGGCACGGAAAACGCTTCAAATTGCGTTATTCCCGTGGTTAGCGGATGGGCTGCGGCGGATTCAAGTTCTCCCTCGGGGGCGCTGGGTTCGCCGCAGCGATCCGGGTGGGAACCAGAGGGCGCTGAATTGATGTTGCCCCCTCCAGTGGCCTGTGTTCTTATCCGCGCCCCCGAGCGCGGGATCGATTTTATGGCAAACAAGGATGTAACGGACCCGGTGCGGATGGAGAAGATCGTATCGCTCTGCAAGCGCAGGGGCTTCATTTTCCAGGCGGGCGAACTCTACGGGGGACTCAACGGCTGCTGGGACTACGGCCCGCTCGGCGCGGAACTTAAGCGCAACCTAAAGGACTACTGGTGGCGCAAGACCGTGCAGGAGCGCGACGACGTGCTTGGCATGGATGGATCGATCCTGACCATGGAGCAGGTGCTCCAGTCTTCCGGCCATATCGGTGGGTTCAGCGATCCGATGGTGGACTGCAAGACCTGCAAGGGGCGCTTCCGCGCGGACAGTCTCGATACCTTCCAGTGCAAGGAAAAACCAAGCGTCTGCCCGGGGGCTTCGCCGAAATGCGAGCTGACCGAGCCCCGCGAGTTCAACCTCATGCTCCAAACGAACTTCGGAGCCACCGGAGAGCAGATCGCCTACCTACGTCCGGAGACCGCCCAGTCGATTTTCTGCCAATACAAGAACGTGCTCGATTCGAACCGCGTGAAACTGCCCTTCGGCATCGCGCAGGTCGGGAAATCATTCCGCAACGAGATCAACCCGCGGAACTTCACCTTCCGCTCCCGCGAGTTCGAGCAGATGGAGATCGAGTACTTCTGCCGCCCGGAGGACGGCATGCGCCTCACCGATGAGTGGTTGGAAACCCGCCTTTGCTTCTACGAGGAAATCGGCATCCCGCGCGCCAAGCTCCACATCCTGGATGTCCCGGACGGCGACCGCGCGTTCTACTCGAAGAAAACCTACGACATCGAATACGAGTTCCCCTTCGGCATCCAGGAACTGGAAGGCGTGGCCTACCGCACGGATTACGACCTCGGCGTCCACGCGAAGGGCTCCGGGAGGCCGCTTGAGTATTTCGACGAGGAGACCAAGGAGCGTTTCCTCCCGCATGTGGTGGAGCCATCCGCTGGCTGCGACCGCACGGTGCTGGCTCTCATCTGTGAGGCCTTCGACGAGGAGGAACTCGGCAGCGACGGCAAGAGCGATGTCCGCACGGTCATGCGCTTCATGCCCTCGATGGCGCCGATCAAGGTCGCAATTTTCCCCCTTCTGAAAAAGAACGAGGACCAGGTCCGCATCTGCCGGGAGATCCAGAAGTCACTCCGGCCGTGGATGAACGTGTTCTACGACGACAGCGGAGCCGTAGGCCGCCGCTACCGGCGCCAGGACGAGGTCGGCACGCCGTTCTGCATCACCGTCGATTTCGAGACCCTCGGAGAGGAAGATCCATCCCTGAAAGGCACCGTCACCCTCCGCCACCGGGATTCCATGCAGCAGGAGCGCATTCCTGTGGATGAATTGCTTCCTTGGCTGCTGGCAAGGATTCGGTAATTTGAAGTTGCAAGAAGCCCCCCGCCCATTCATCCAAGGGGGCGAGAAAACCAAGCACCATGGCAGACAAGGAAGATAGGAACGAAGAGAACGTCGGCGGGAAATTTTATGTCGATAGCCAATGCATCGACTGCGATCTCTGCCGTGAGACCGCACCGGCGAATTTCACGCGGGCGGAGGACGAGGGATACTCCTACGTTTTCAAGCAACCGGAGACCGACGAGGAGCTCGAGCAATGCAAGGAAGCCATGGAAGGCTGCCCGGTCGAGGCCATCGGCGAAGACGGGGACGAGTGAACCCCATGGCCTCGCCACGGAGAAAAAAACCAACGCGCCGGGCGGGGATACACGAGGATCTGATGCGCGAATGGCTCGGCTGCGACAAGCCGGACAATCTTGGTGCGAACATCAGCCAGGCAGGCGCATGGGTGGACTCCATCCTGAAGTCCCAGTTTTTTGCGGACGGGCTGAATGAAGATGAGCTGAAATCCGCATGGAAGGAGATCGCGGGCGAGTTCATCGGCGCGAACACGCAGCCCGCATCCGTAAAGGACGGCCACCTGGTCCTCCGCGTCACCCAACCGGCGATGCGCTTTCATCTGGAACAACTCAAACCCCAGCTCCTGAAAACCATCCAGGAACGCTTCGGGAAAGCGAAAGTGAGGTCGATACGCTTCAACCTGGGATAAGATCCCGGTTTCGGTGAGGGCACTTCACTTCTTCCATTTCTCCCAAGGCTTTTTCTCCGCCTTGATCGTTTCCTGAGGAAGTTCGTCATCGTAGAGGGAGCGGCCTGTCCATCGGAGCAGGCCGGCGATTTCCTTGGCCTCCTCAAGGAGTTCCTTCATCCGCTCCGGTGATATGCCCGGTTCGTTGAGGGCGGCTTTCACGGCGGCATCGCGCTTCTGGAGGACTACGGCGGAGAGCATCCCGAGCGATTGCTCCGCCGCCTGCAAGCCGTCCGCCGGGGTGACATCGCCTGCGCCCATGAGTTTGTTGAGCGCCATCTGTTCGCTTTTCCGCAGCCCTGAGATGAAGGCGTTCACTGCGGCGCTCGAACCCGGATCTGGCGATGCGGCGAGGATCTTTTCCAGCAGCCCGACACCCTCCACCCATGCCTTTGCCTCGTGGAGGGTCTCGAACTGCTCGCCGAGGAAATGCTGCGCCGGGGCGGATGTCAGCCCGAGGTGACAGAGGTAGCCGACGGTGCGATCCAGCGGTACGGGCGCGACGGTCACCTCTTCCTCCGCGTCCTGCCCACGCACCGGCCTCTGCGACTGGGTTTTCGACTTCCTGACCGCGGCGCCTATGCCCTCCCGCAAGGTCGCTGAGCCGAGGCCGAGCATGCTGGCCACCACATTGATTTGCTGGTCGCGCGCGGCATGGTCTCCCATCGCGGCGAGCAATTCCGTGCATTCACGCGCCATCTGAGCCCTGCCCTCTGCGGTTTCCAAACGTCCAGCCGCCCGCGCAACCTGAATCTTGAAATCAAAGAAACCAGTGGCCTCCCCCACCAGCTTGCGGAAGCCGTCAACACCATGTTCCCTCAGGAATGAATCCGGATCGTACCCGGCGGGCAGTTGC
Organism: Akkermansiaceae bacterium; assembly: GCA_017798145.1. Taxonomy (NCBI): domain Bacteria; kingdom Pseudomonadati; phylum Verrucomicrobiota; class Verrucomicrobiia; order Verrucomicrobiales; family Akkermansiaceae; species Akkermansiaceae bacterium. The sequence goes on from CP059069.1 coordinate 691,941, forward strand.
ACCATCACAACGGACAGACCCTCGGCCGCCAAACCGCGGAAAGCCCCTTCGCTTGCCTTGATCCCAGCGCTATCCGCGTCGTAACACAACGCGGCAGTCTGTGCGTAGCGTTTCAATATCCTCGCCTGATGCGGGGTGAATGCCGTCCCCTGAGAGGCGATTGCGTTTTCGACACCGCTTTCATGGCACGCGATCGCATCGATCTGCCCCTCACAGATGATCACGGTCTTCTCTTTCAGGATCGCCTTTTTCGCCATGCTTAGCCCGAAGAGCACATTCGATTTCTTGAAGATATCGGTCTCCGGGGAGTTGATGTATTTCCCGGATCGCGGGTCTTCGCGAAGCTGCCTGCCACTAAAGGCGATCACATCGCCGACCTCGTTTCTGATCGGAAACATCAGCCTGTCGCGGAATCTGACATAAATCCCGGCCGCCGGCCTGCTCTCATCCTTGAGAGCGGCCAGGCCGGAGCCAACGAGATCCTTGCCCGTGTATTTCCGCTCCCTGGCCCAATCGAGGAAGGTCTTGGCATTCTCCGGCATCCAGCCGATCTCCCAGCGCTCCGCCATCTCGCGGCCGAAGCCGCGGCTTTTCAGGTAGTCCCGCGCGTGCTGGCAGTCCGGGTTTTTCCTCAGTTGCTCGTGGAAAAACGCGGAAGCCTCACGGTGGAGGTCGAGCAGTCTCCCACGGGATTTCCTAGCCGCCCGTGCGTTTGGATCATCAGGCTCCTCATCGAGATGGACGCCCGCCTTGGAGGCGAGTTTCTTGAGCGCATCCATGAAGAGAAGCCCCTCGTGCTCCATGACGAAGGAGATCGCGTTTCCGCTCTTGCCGCAACCGAAGCAGTGGTAGAACTGATTCTGCGCGCTGACGTTGAACGAAGGGGTTTTCTCATGGTGGAAAGGGCAGTTCGCCTTGTAGTTGGTGCCCGCGCGCTTGAGCGGGATATAGCTGTTGATCAGATCGACGATGTCCGTCGCCGCCAGCACCTGCTCAATCGTTTCCCTGGGGATCAGACCCACGGCTCAGCTCGCTTTCTCCGAGATTTTCCCGCGCCCCAGCTTCTCGTCGAGGATCTCCCATTGGCTGCGGCTGACGATGTAGCCGACGCAGCCGTCCTTTCCGCAGAGGCACGGATGGTCCTCGTAGCAATCGACGTCGAAGCCGTAATCGAAGGTCAGTTCCTCGCCCTCCGCGATGTCGCGCAGGGCATGGATAAATATCCTTTTCCCCTTCGACCAAGCCTCGCAGTTCGGATCGCAGGAGTGGTTGATCAGCCGGGCGTTGTTCCAGGGAACATTGCCGTCGATGTCGTATTTCTTGGTCAGGGTGAAAATGTAAACGGCGGCATCACCGCTGGCGATGGCGCGCTTGTGCTGGGCGGTGCCGCGTTTCGCGCTCTCCTCCTTGGAAATGATCTCACCGACGTATTCGATGATCTTTTCCTCGGGCGCGATGGCGCGCGTGGCATAAACGCCCCTGCCGTGGATTGTGGAACCGCGCACCTCGCAGAGATCGCTCTGCCCGCGCTTCCACATTTCAAGCATCCTCTTATGGAGTTCACGCTCCCCGATATGTTTCATGCCCTTCGCCATGCGCGTTATCCTTACCTGATCTGTTTTTTTTCCAAAGGAGGAAGTTCGAGATCCTGGGGCAAAGTGATGAAAAGGCTGCGCAGTTCGTTCACCGTCACAGCGGAGCCGTCGATGAAGGTCCAGTCGTCCTTGCCCTTGTCGCAGATCGCCACCTGGAAGCCGGTGCTCTCGATGTTCACCGCCACCGGATCGCCCTGGATCATCGCCCGGAATCTGGTGACTGTGGGAACCAGCACCAGCCACTTGGTGAAGCGGAGCTTCTCAACCTGCTCGCCGTCGATCACCTCCACCGTTTTCCCCGGATAAACCTCGAAAGGCCTGGGCTGGCCGGAGGGCTTGAAATCCGTGATCGAGATACCCTGCTGGAGCATCTGTTTCGCAACACCATCAAGCTGCTGCTGGAGCTTATCCATGCCTCCCATCCGCTTCGCACTCCTTTCCTTCCACACGGGATACATCCTCTCGATGGCAACCTGATACCTGCCGAGCACCACTTCCCGGCCAAGCTCCCCCACCGCCTTCACCGCAGCCGCCGTGACCTCGGGAGGCACCGGCTGCGTCTCCACATCCTGGGCGTGGATACCCGCAGACATGGCAAAAATAAGCAGCAGGCGTTTCATGCCAATACACATGCCCCCCTCCGCACCCGTCGTCAACCACCAAGCCGACGTTCCTCGGCGCACATTTTCCCACGGAGTTTTCTCGCAAAGAACCCGCACGGGACCTAGCCTTCTGCCAAACACAGAATCATGCCCCAGAAAATCAGCATCAACTTCGCGGTCATCCGCATCGCCTTCGTGGCGATCCTCCTCCTCATCGGCATCACCAGCAGCTTCTACACCGTTTCGGCGGACTCGCAGGCGGTCGTCCTCCGCTTCGGCAAGCCGCAGTTGCAAACGAAGGGCCCCGGCCTGCATTTCAAGCTGCCCTTCGGCATCGACCGCGCCCTCATCGTGGAGGTGGAGCGCCAGCTCAAACAGGAATTCGGATACGGCACAGACGGAGCAACCAACCAGTGGCAGTATTCCGATCCCGGCGAGCAGGAACTGGAGAAATCCATGGTCACCGGCGATCTCAACGCCGCCCTGGTCGAGTGGGTCGTCCAATACCGCATCGACGATCCCATCCAATACCTCTTCGCCGTCCGCGAGCCTGACGCCACCCTGCGCGACCTTTCCGAGAGCGTCATGCGTGAGATCGTCGGCGACCGCACCGTCGATGAGGTCATCACCGTCGGGCGCCAGGAAATCGAAGCCCTAGCCTCCGAGAAACTCCAGGAAGCCACAGTCGGCTACACCATGGGGCTGCGCATCGAGCAGGTGCAACTCAAGGATGTGAACCCACCCCGCGCCGTCCAGTCCTCCTTCAACGCGGTCAACCAGGCGCAGCAGGACAAGGAAACGGCGATCAACGTCGCCAACGGCGAATACAACAAGGAGATCCCCCGCGCGCGCGGTGAGGCCGACCGCATGATCTCCGCCGCAGAGGGATACGCGAAAAAGCGCGTCAACGAGGCCGAGGGCGATGTCGCCTCCTTCGAGGCTCTTCTCGTCGAGTACACCGCCGCCCCGGAAATCACCCGCCGCCGCCTCTATCTCGAAACCATGTCCGAGATCCTTCCCAAGCTCGGCAAGACCATCATCCTCGACGAGGAAGCCAAAGGCATCCTTCCCCTCCTCAACCTCAGTGAAAAATGAGATTGCGAATTTGAAGAATTGAAAATCGAAAATCCATGAAGAAGCCAATCATCACCCTAGTCGCCATGGCCATCGCCGCCATCGTCTTCGTCCTATACATATGCTCCTACACCATCTCGCCGACGGAGCAGGTCATCATCACCCAGTTCGGCGAGCCCCAGGGCGATCCGATCACCGAGCCGGGCATCCATTTCAAGACCCCCTTCATCCAGGTGGTGAACCGCATCCCAAAAAACATTCTCCCATGGGATGGCAACCGCACCGAGATGCCCACCAAGGACAAGCTCTACATCTCCATCGACTGCTTCGGGCGCTGGCGCATCACCGATCCGCTGGAATACTTCCGCCGCCTCCGCAACGAGCGCTCCGCTGAGTCCCGCATCGAGGACATCATCGGTTCCGCCACCCGCAGCATCATCGGAAAGCACGACCTCATCGAGGTCGTCCGCACCGACAAGGAAAGAAAGCCAGCCAAGGACGAAACCCTTGAGGAAATGACCGAAGGCCAATCCGGCAGCATCGGCATCCTGCCCAGCATCCGCAAAGGCCGCAGCGTCCTTGAGGAGGAGATCATGGCGGACGCAAAGAGCAAGCTGGAGGAACTCGGCATCGAGTTGCTCGACGTACGCTTCAAGCGCATCAACTACGAGCCGGATGTCGTCGCGAAAATCTACGGACGCATGATTTCCGAGCGCCAGCAGATCGCCTCCAAGTTCCGCTCCGAAGGCGAGGGCGAGGCCGCCCGCATCTTCGGCGACAAGGAGCGCGACCTCAATGGCATCTCCTCCGAGGCCTACAAGCAGGTACAGACCATAAAGGGCCAGGCCGATGCGAAGGCCTCCCAGATCTACGCCCGCGCCTACGGTCAGAACCCCAAGGCCGCAGAGCTCTACGAGTTCATCAAGACCATGGAGATGTATCGCAACACCATCGGCAAACAATCCACCCTCGTCCTCTCCACGGACTCGGACTTGTTCCGTTTCCTCAAATCCTCGGATGCCACGGCGGAGGGCGGGGAGTAGTTTCAGCTAACCGGCAGCGACCGCTGTGACCGCCAGCATCCGGTCTGAGCTGCCGGCTTGCTGCAATGAGGGCAGCGCACTGCGGACTACCACATCGGAAAAACCCGCCGCCGCCATCGCCCCCGCAATCTCCCATGGCATGAACAGCGTGATGGGATGACGGACGAGACGGGCCGGCTCCCCATCCACCGAAATGGAATAGCTGAGGGTGATGCTCTGGTTCATGAAGTCGCACTCCGGCGTGACCTCGCGGCGTATGAGACCTCCCTCAAAGCTGTATTCGCGGCAGACCACCGTGGGCGGCTCCGCGATCACGGCAACGGCATTCCATGCCTCCACCACAATGATCCCGCCATCCACCATCCGCTCCCTGGCCGCCCGCAGAAAGGCCAGCAGTTCATCATACGTTGGAAGGCAGTTGACCACATTGAAAAGGCTGGTCACGCACCGGAAATCCCCTTCTCCGAGATCCCTTGCATCCACGCAGTGGAACCGGACATCGGATTCCTTCGATTTCGCCACGGAAATCATATCCCCGGAGATATCGATCCCGGTGACATCGAAGCCTTCCCGGGAAAGCCGGATCGCGTGCGTCCCCGTGCCACATCCGAGATCGAGCAGGCGCACGGCACCTCCCCCGACGCGGCTCCGCAGGTAACCCGTCAGCGCGGCCACCTCGAGATCGTAGCACTTGTGGCCGGTGATGATGTCATAGATCTCTGCGAAAGATTTGCTGTAGGCGTCATCGGGATTCATCGGTGATCGGGCTTCGCGTTCAACAAGCTTCGGGGATCACCGGTTTCCTGCGAAATATCCGCTGATCGAGGCGCAAACCCTTTCCACCACGCTGTCGGGCATCAGGGAGTGGAGCGGCAGCGAAAGGATCTCATGCCCGGCCTTGTCCGTCACGCCCAGGTCTCCCCGGCGTTCTTCCGCAAGCAGGCTGAACCAGTGGCCGGGCTGCCAGTGGATGCCCGTATCGATGCCCTCCGCCTTGAGATGATCCCGGAGCGGCTGGCGGTGCTCCGCCGCAACTCGGATGTAGTAAAGGAACGGGGTGACTTCCGCAAAGTCGGATAGCGGCGTGCGGACTTGCTCCACGCCGGCCAGCAATTCGTTGTAAAGCTTGCAGGCGTCCTGCCTGGACCGGGATATCTCCGGCATCTTCTTGAGTTGCGAAAGGCCGATCGCGGCATGCAGGTTCGCCATGTGGTAGCGGTAACCGATCCTGCTGACATCATACGTCCATGCGCGCTGGTTGCCATACATGACCTTCGCCGGCTGGGACATCCCGATCAGGCGCATCTCGTGCATTTTCGCAACCTCCTCCTCCGTCCTGACCACCAGGGCGCCACCGTCGATCGTGGTGATGGTCTTGACCGGATCGAAGCTGAACATGCACAGGTCCGAGAACGAGCCGACTTTCTTGCCGTTGAGGTGCGAGCCGAAGGAATGAGCCGCGTCGTGAACAACCCGTATGCCGTGTTTCGCTGCGAGAGCGGAAACCGCCCCATGATCCGCAAGGCAGCAATCGTAATCCATCGCCACGATCGCCTTGGTGCGGGGGGTGACAAGCTCCGCCGCCTTCGCGACATCGATGCACAAGGTCTCGTCGAGGATATCGCAGAAAACCGGTTTCGCCCCGGTGGCGAGGATGGCCTGGAAATCCGCTATGTTATTGAACGACGGCGTGATGACCTCATCGCCCGGCCCCACATCGGCGAGAAGGAACGCGAGGTGCAATGCCGAGTAGCCGGTGTTCACGGCAACCACGTGCCGGTCTCGCAGCTCAAGGAACTCCGCCAGCCCGTCCTCGAAGGCACCGACACTCGCACCCATCCCGAGCCAACCTTGCTCCAGGGATTCACGCGCCGCTCCCAGCTCCTCCGGGCCTATCAGGGGCTTGAAAACCGGTATCGTCTCGTTGTTTTTTCCTTCAGCCATCTCGGCGCCGAGATTGAACGGGGCACCATGGCGTGGGAAGCCGAATTTTCCGATCGCGAATCCCGCCATCGCTTCCCGGATCCTGGCGGGCGCCCATTCGTACTTGAATTCATACCCGAACGGGGCGATCAACGCAGCCCACCGAAACATGAGCCACCCCATGCCTGACACGACCCGAAACATCGTCACCTTGAAATGGGGCAGCCGCTACGGTGCGGAATACGTGAACCGCCTCGCGGCTGCCGTCAGGAGGCACACGAAGTGCGAGACCAACATCGTCTGTTTCACCGACGACCCCGCCGGCATCGATGAATCCGTCAAAACATTCCCCATCCCGGAGATCGACCTTCCGCCGGAAAAGGCCGTGACCGGCTGGCGCAAGCTCTGCCTGTTCCGGACCGACCTGCCCATCGAAGGCCTTTGCCTGTTTCTGGATCTCGATATCGTCATCACCGGCCCGCTGGACGGTTTTTTCAGCTACGAGCCGGATCGCATCCCCATCATCCACAACTGGCTCGCCGCCCACAAGACATGGTTCCGCAAGCGCCCGGAAACCGGGAATTCCTCGGTCTTCCGATTTACCGCAAACGAATGCGGATTCGTATGGGATCAGTTCCAGGGCGAGAAGGAGTGGGCTTTGGAAAATTTCCAACCGCCGCAAACCTACCTCACCCACTGCATACGCCCGAAAATGTGCTACTGGCCCGAAAGCTGGGCGCGCTCCTTCAAGCGGCACTGCCAGCCGGTTTTCCCGCTCAACCTCATCGTCTCCCCGAAGCTTCCGGCGGACGCCAGCATCATCGTATTCCATGGCAAGCCGGATCCGGAAGATGTCATCGACGGATACCGTGGGAAAAAAATCCACCACCACACGAGGCCGACCCCATGGGTGGCGCGACATTGGCTCCTGCCGGATGACAGTCCGCAGGGGAAAAACACCGGGCGGTGATGCGTTCGGTGAAAGCCGCCCAAATGCCTGCCGAACATCCAGACAACAGCCCCGCCCAGGCTCCGCGCATCCGTGTGAAGCTCATGATGAAATGCGCGGATGGCGTTGAGACTGAAAACCTGCTGCGGCGTTTCCCCGGCGGGAAACCGAGCTGGGGACGCTGCGACTTCGTCCTAGATTACTCCTCCACGGACTACGACTGGCTGGTTGTCTACGACGACCTGCCATCCTCCCACCGGGAAAAACTCGCCTGCCCGAGGAACCATACGCTGCTGGTGACGGCGGAGCCTTCCAGCATCAAGACCTACGGCAGCGCTTTCCTCGGCCAGTTCGGCCACGTGCTGACAAGCCAGGAGCCATGGGCGATACGCCATCCCAACGCGGTTTTCTCGCAGCCCGCCCTGCTCTGGTTCTACGGGCGCAACGACAGGCGTGGAGCCTATGATACCATGGCCTCGCTGCCCATGATCCCGAAGACGAAGGATCTCTCGACGGTCTGCTCGGCGAAGCGCCAGACACACACGCTGCACCGCACACGCTATGATTTCATCCAGGCGCTGCGGACGCACCTGCCGGATCTCGATGTCTTCGGCCATGGCGTGCGACCCATCGTGGACAAAGCGGATGCGGTGGACGGCTACCGCTATCACATCGCCATCGAGAACCACATCGCGGAGCACCACTGGACGGAGAAACTCGCTGATCCGCTGCTAGGTTACTCGCTGCCGTTCTACTGCGGGTGCCCCAATGCGGCGGACTACCTGCCCGCTGACTCGTTCATCCCTATCAACATGGAAGATGCGGCGGGCACTGCAGAAACCATACGCCTGGCGATCAGGGATGACGAGTGGGCGCGGCGGCTTCCGGCGATTCGCGAGGCGCGGCGTCGCCTGCTGGATGAACTGGGGATGTTCCCCACGCTGGCTCGCCTGGTCGAATCGCGTCATGGCGGATCCGGCGTTGCCGGCGGCGTGATTTCCAGCAGGCGTGCATTGCGCAAATCAAACCCCACGGCGTTTTTCACGGAGATGTATGAGCGCATCCGCAACCGGTCCCACAACCGGCTTTCTTCCCTCCGGGCTTGATGGCGGTGGCCACCAGCTTCTTGCCCTTGGGGCTGCCGTTGAAAAGGCCCAGCAATTGGAAGGCCGCACCGAAAATCCCCTTCAGGGAAAAGGCCGCGCTCTTGTGGCTGCCGACAGAGATCTCCTCGAATCCGGCCTCTTCCAGCGCATCCCTCATCACAAACCATGGCACCGGGTTGATGTGTCCGTCCTTCACATAGTGCCGTGGCAAAAACAGGTCGAACCTCCCCGTAAGGAGGAACGTCATGGCAGACTTGGGGCTGTTGATGTTCGGCGTGGTGATCATCAGGAATCCGCCCGGCTTGAGCGCCGATTTCAGCAATCTCGTGAAATGCCTGGTGTTCTCAAGGTGCTCGATGATCTCGACGGCGACGACCGCGTCATAGGCTTCGCGTTCCGACTCCGGCAGGTCGGCGTTCAGGTCCGCCTGTTTGAAATCGATGTTATCGTGGGAGGCACGGAAATTTTCCGCGACGTAATCCACGGCGGTGACCCGGAAGCCGAGTTCCGCGAGGCGCAGTGAGAGCGCGCCGCTGCCACTGCCGAGTTCCAGAAGGTGGGAGCCCGGCTTGAGGCATTTCGAAAGGTGTGCGGCCACAAACTCGTGGATGCCCCGGTTCGCCAGGATGGGCAGTCCCTTGTAGTCCCGCCCCTTGCGCCCGCCGGTTCCGGAGGCCATTTCCTGATAGTGGGATACCTTGATCGTGGATTTGCTCATCACTGTTTTTTTCAGACATTCCCCCGCCGGACAACCGAAACTTTCACGGATCCATCCCATCCGGGTGCTTATCGATCAGCATCCGAGCGGCGATCCACGAGCGCTGGCTGCGGAAAGGGTGATCCGCACCGAGGCTGCGGCGCTCCAGGAAATCATCGGACTGGAAGCGGTCAGCGATCCTGCGCCAAGCGCGGGAAAGCTCCCTTGCCACCCGCTCGCCAATGCCCCGCTGCGGCTTGCCGGCGGCAAGGTGATGGTAATGCCTGGCGACGAGGGCTTCCGCATCTCCGATTCCCATGCCGGACGTTTCGACCAGGCGTTTCGCAAGCCCCTGAACGAACATGCAATGCTGCTGCCCGCGCGCACCGGCATCCTCGAAATTAGGCCGGTTCCCATAGTTCCCCCCGTGCATCTGGCGGATGCCGTAAAGTGTTGGAGAGAAATGCACCTTGCCGCCGAGGACGTTGAGCTGCGCCAGGAAATGCTCGGGATACACCCGCGCTTTTGCGAAATCCAGGCTATCGACCGTGAGCCGCAGGCTCTCGCGGATCTCATCCGTCCTCTGGACGAAGTAGAAGGTCGAGAACCAGTGCTTCGCGAAATCGCCGAACCTTGCCGCCGCATCATCCTTGGAGACGCTGTAACCGCGGCACAGCACCTCCTTGCTCCCACCCTCCCGCAGCCTGACCTTGGCCGTGGCACCACCGGAGCAAGAATAATCGGGATGGCCGTCCAGGAAAACGGCGCAAGCGGAGACCCCTTCGAAATCCAAAAAATCATCATCCGCACAGAAGACAAGGTAGGGTGTCTTCACCTGCTCGACCGCCCACAGGAACTTTTCAAGGATGGGGATTTCCTTCCTCATGTATTGGAGTTTCAGCGCCTCCCCGGCGGCCTTAACGGTGCTTTCGTTCTCCTTCCATCCGTCCCCGCCCGTCGAGTCCACGACGATGCTTTCAAAACCGCACTCCATCATGCCAAGGTAAGCGACCAGGCGCCTCAGATACCTCTGCCTCTCATGGGTGGGGACCACCACTGTGATGTCCGGATTCATGGTCATTCCTTGGAGCTTGCCCCCCATCATTCATCGGACGCGCTTCAGGAAACCGTGGGGAGCCACGGTGACCGCCAGCTTGTCCTGGATGGGCGTGTCGATCACGAACTCGGGGTATTTGGCGACGAACTCCATGACCGCGGTCTTGGGATTGTTGCCAGGATCCCATGGCCGGTCGCTGAAAAATCCGGCGGGCATGTCCTCGACGAAGGTATCGAACACCACGCAGTAGCTGCCCACGGACACCAGAGGAGCATACGCCTCAAGCTCCGCAAGAACGTGGTCATGGGTGTGCATGGAATCTAGGCAGACCATGATGTTGCCCGCACCGGATGCCATGCCCTTCACCTGCGCGACCGTTTCCGGGGCGACGGAGGAACCCTGCACCATGGCGATGCGGTTTGCGAAGGGATGCGCCTCGATCTCGGCGCGGTTGTGGTCGCGGATGTCTATGTCCACGCCGATGACCTTGCGGGCGGGCTTCGCGGTGTCCAGCGGCACACCGGCCTTGGTCGCCTCCGCAAGATCGAGCAGCGCCAGGAGTGACGCGCTCAGTATCAGCGAGCCGCCGTGCGCGATGCCCGTCTCGATGATCAGATCCGGCTTCACCTCCCAGACGAGTTCCTGCATCGCGACGATGTCCTGCGGATACTGGATGATGGGACGTCCCAGCCACTCGAAGTTGTACACATACTGACGGCTCATCGATTCCTTCAGCCATTGCTGGGAAAGCCGGAAGAAGTCCTGGTCTTCGCCCAGCCGGGCTATCCTTGCTTCTCTTTCTGTCTGGAAATCTTTGATCGGGTTCATGTCGTCTTGGGAAATTAGGGATGGGGCTTGCGGATGGCGAGCGCGATGTTGGTCCGGCGATCCAGAAGGCTTATGGAAGGGAATGGATCGCCAGGCGGGGGACTGCGGTCACGAAGGAGCCTCCCCATCCGCGGATTTCATGGAGCTGGGCGATCACCTCTTCCCTCAGGTTCCATGGCAGGATGACGATGTAATCCGGCTTTTCCCCCATGATGCGGGAAGGCTCCACGATGGGGATCCTGCTGCCGGGCATGAACTTGCCCTGCTTTGCGGGGTTGATGTCCGCGACGAATGAGATCAGGTCGCCGCGTATCCCCGCAAAGTTCATCAGCGTGTTCCCCTTGGCGGCCGCGCCGTATGCGGCGACGGTTTTCCCTTGGCGCTTCGCCTCGATGAGGAATGCGAGGAAATCGTCCTTCACCGTCTCGGCACGGGACTGGAAGGAGGAGTAGGTTTCCGCCAGGGTGAGCCCCGCCGATTCCTCGCGGGAGAGGATGTCATTCACGGACGGCAGCTCGGGCTGGTTCCCGGCGTTGCCAGCAAGCCCTGCGAACACCCGCAGGCTGCCGCCGTGTGTCGGGATTTCCTGCACGTCGAACACGCGCAGGCCGTTCGTCGCGAATACGCGGGCTACGGCGGTGAGGGAGAGATAGGAAAAGTGCTCGTGATATACCGTATCGAACTGGTTGTCGCCGATGAGATTGAGCAGATGCGGAAACTCGAAGGTGGCCACGCCGTGGGGCTTGAGCAGGCGTGCGAAGCCGGAGACGAAGTCGTTGATGTCGGGCACGTGGGCGAGCACGTTGTTGGCGGCGGTCAGATCCGCGCCAAGGCCTTGCCCCACCATTTTTTCCGCAAGCGCGAGCCCGAAGAACTCGCCGATCACGCTGATCCCCTTGGCGCGGGCGGCGGCGGCGGTTCCGGCGGTGGGCTCGACTCCCGTGCATGGGATGCCGCGCTGCTGCACGAATTGCAAAAGGTAGCCGTCGTTCGCTGCAACCTCGACAACGTGGGATGACGCATCCAAGCCCAGCCTGCCCTGCATTTCCGAGACATAAGCCTCGGCATGCGCCACCCAGCTGGCGGAGCAACTGCTGTAATAGGCATACTCCGCATCAAAAAGCTCGTCGGCGGAAGCGGTGTCCTCCGTCTGCACGAGCCAGCATTTGTCGCAGGCTAGCACTTTGAGCGGATAATGGATCTCGCGTTTCGACAAGCTGCCGAGCGTAAGGTACGCGTTGGAAGGCGGTGCGGCACCGAGATCGAGGAAGGGCAGCGTGAGGGGATTGTTGCAGTGGCGGCAGTTCATGGCACTTTTATGAGCGGGTGGGCTCCATCCCTTGCGGAGATGGCGCTGATGGGCAGCGGCCACTCGATGGCCAGCGCCGGGTCGCCGGGATTCAGCCCGCGCTCGGATGGCGCGTGATGTGCGGCGGTATGGAAGTAGAGCATTTCGCAGTCGTCTGTTAGCGTCTGGAAACCGTGGGCAAATCCCTCGGGGATAACCAGTGTTTTGTGATTTCCCGGGCTGAGCGTCTCGGCGTGCCAGCGGTGGAATGTCGGCGAACCGGGGCGCACATCGACGACGACATCAATTACCTCTCCGCGCAGGCAGGAGACGAATTTCATCTCGGCATGGGGCTCCGCCTGGAAATGCATGCCTCGCACGGTGCCCCGCGCTGCGGTGTGGGTCAGGTTGACCTGCAGGATGTGGCGCCCGCCCATGATTTCCGCAAGTTCGTCCGTGCATAGCAGTCGCTGGAGCGATCCCCGGTGATCCCCCAGGAGCCGCCGCTCCAGCACGCGGAGACCTTCCAGCGGGGTGTCGGTGATCTCGAAGCGGTCGCTCATGCGCGGGCTGATTCCTGGTAGTCGTTGATTTGCGCGAGAGTGACTTCATGCATCGCCTCCCCGGCAAGCCATGCGGTGTGCCAGGCGAGGGTTTTTCCCAAAGCCTCGCCCAGCGCCCAACGCGGGTGCCAAGCGAGATGGCGGCGCGCGGAGGAAATGTCCAGCGAGAGCAGACCCGCCTCATGCGGCACATCCGCATCCGCATTGCAGATGACCCGGGCGGTGCCACCCCACGCAGCGGCCAGCCTTTCGGCAACCTCCCCAACAGTGACATTATCGGCAGCTTCCGGACCGAAGTTCCATGCCCCGGCGGCGGCACGGCCAGGCTCCCGCAACAATGCCTCGGCTAGCGCCAGGTAGCCACCCAGCGGTTCGAGCACGTGCTGCCAGGGGCGCACCGCACCCGGGTAGCGGAGCCGAACCGGTTCGCCCGCTGCAAATGCGCGAAGGCAATCCGGCACCAGGCGGTCAGCCGCCCAATCCCCCCCACCGATGACATTGCCCGCGCGTGCGGTGGCGATCCTCACCGGTGAATCCCTGAAAAAGCTGTCGCGCATGGATGCGGTGACGATCTCGGCCGCCGCCTTGCTTGCGCTGTATGGATCATGCCCGCCGAGGCGGTCTCCCTCACGGTACGGATGCACCCATTCGCGGTTCTCATAGACCTTGTCCGTGGTCACGATGACAACGGCCTTGACCGATGGCACGGAGCGCACAGCCTGCAGGAGGTTGGCGGTTCCGATCACGTTCGTAACGAAGGTGCCGAGCGGATCCGAATAGCTAGCCCTCACCAGCGGCTGTGCCGCCAGGTGGAAAACGGCCTCCGGCTGCGCGTCCGACATGGCCTGGCTGAGACGGGCGGCATCGGCGAGATCGGCGCGCACATCCGAAGCGAGCGCGGAAGCGACCCCAGCCACCTCGAACACCGAGGGCTCGGTCGGCGGATCGAGGGCATAGCCATGCACCCTGGAACCAAGCGAGTGAAGCCAGAGGGAAAGCCAGGATCCCTTGAAACCTGTGTGCCCTGTCAGGAAAATGTCCTTGTCTTGCCAGATTGTCATGATGCGTCCCTTACCAGGATTTCCACGGCGCCTTGCCTGATTCCCACAGCGTTTCTAACAGGTTTTTCTCGCGCAGCGTGTCCATCGGCTGCCAGAACCCGTGATGGGTGTATGCTGCCAGGCGCCCTGTTTCCGCCAATGTGCGGAGCGGCTCGTTTTCCCACGAACAATCATCGCCGTGGATGAGGTCGATGCATTTTGGCGACAGCACGAAAAACCCCCCGTTGATGAATCCACCGTCGCCCTTGGGTTTTTCCGCAAAGCCGGTGACCCGCTCCCCGTCCATCTCAAGTGCGCCGTATCTCCCCGGCGGCTGGACGGCGGTCACCGTGGCGTCCAGCCCGTGGGTGTGATGGAACCTGATCAGCGCGGTGATATCGACATCGGAAAGGCCATCCCCGTATGTCATGCAGAAGGCATCCTCATTCTCCAGATACGATGCCGCGCGCCTGATGCGCCCACCGGTCAGGGTCTCCTCGCCGGTATCGATCAAGGTCACCCGCCACGGCTCCGCATTGCGTTGGTGCACATCCATCGTGTTGTGCTCCATGTCGAACGTCACATCCGACATGTGGAGGAAATAATTCGCGAAGTATTCCTTGATGATATAACCCTTGTAACCGCAGCAGATGATGAAGTCGTTCACCCCGTGGGCGGAGTATGTTTTCATCAGGTGCCAAAGTATGGGCTTGCCGCCGACCTCGATCATTGGCTTGGGCTTGAGGTGGGTTTCCTCGGAAATCCGGGTTCCGAGGCCACCCGCTAGGATGACGGCTTTCATGGAAATCTCATGGTATAAGTTTTTGTTTCGATCCAGAGCGCCTGTCTCAGGCATTCCCCTCCGTGCAAACAGATCTCATCAACCCCGAAGATACCGGCATGGCAGCATCTCTCATGCTCGAGGTAGGCGCGGATATCCGGCGAGCAGCAAATATCCTCGACCGGGATGGCCCTCGTGGGGAATTTCGTGAAATCGATGCCCTCGGGGAGATCCGCTACGAGCAGATCCTGCTCACCGGCTCCCGAAGCACCGGGGATCGAAGGCAGCATCCGATGGCTCCGAAGGTAGCGGTAGGGTCTGATGTGGTGGCGTGCCTTGGCGATCATGGTTGGGGGAAAATCACGCCTGGCGGTAACTTACCGGGCGGTTGGCGGGCGGGACAGCGTTGCGGGTGTCCACCAGCGGACACGTGTAGCGGGAGAAATCGTGGGTCTTGTACCCATCGTGGCCGGTCGATAGGACGATCAGGTCGTATTCGTCGGTGAGCGCCACCACGGATTTCCTGCCCGCGTATTCCGCATGCTCGCGGGTCATCGGGATCACGGGCACGTGGGGATCGTGGTAAAACACCTCGCCGCCAAGCGCCTCGAATTTCTCGATAAGCTTATAGGTGGGCGATTCGCGGTCATCATCGACGTTCGCCTTGTAGGCCAAACCTAAAAGCAGGATCTTCGCACCCTTGATCGCCTTGCCGTCGTTGTTGAGGGCTTCGAAACAGACCTTCACCACGTGATCCGGCATGGCAGTGTTGATCTCACCCGCCAACTCGATGAAACGCGTGTGTTGGCCGAATTCACGGGCTTTCCAGCTGAGGTAAAAAGGATCGATGGGGATGCAGTGCCCGCCCAGTCCGGGGCCGGGGTAGAAGGGCATGAATCCGAAGGGCTTTGTTTTCGCCGCCTCGATGACCTCCCAGATATCGATGTCCATCGCGCCGTAAACGACTTTGAGCTCGTTCACGAGGGCGATGTTCACGGAGCGGAAAATGTTCTCAAGGAGCTTGGTGGCCTCGGCGACGCGGCAGGAACTGACCGGCACGAGTTTCTGGATCGCGATGCCGTATACCTCCATGGCTTTCTCAAGGCACTTCGGCGTGAGGCCGCCGACAACCTTGGGGATGATCGCGACCTTGCTGTCGGGATTGCCGGGATCCTCGCGTTCGGGGGAAAATGCGAGGTGGAAATCAACGCCCGCCTTTTTCCCGGATCCCTTCTCCAAAACCTCAAGGAGCTCGCCGTCCGTGGTGCCCGGGTAGGTGGTGGATTCGAGGACGACGATCGCCCCATCCCTGAGGAAAGGCGCGATGGTTTTCCCGGTTTCCAACACATAGCTGAGATCAGGCTCGCGGAAATGGCTGAGCGGTGTTGGCACACAGAGGATGACCGCATCGGTCTCCGCAATGCGGGAGAAGTCCGTGGACGCATCCAGCATCCCAGCCGATGTCTGGGCGCTTATCTCATCGCCCGATACGTGCTTGATGTAGCTATTCCCGGCGAGGATGGCATCGGTTTTCTTTGGATCAATATCCAGCCCGAGAACCTTCGCTCCGGAACGTGCGAACTGGAGGGCGAGGGGCAAACCGACATATCCGAGTCCTACGATGGCAATGTGTCTCATTCGTCGGCCCGATTCTTCTCATGCCGTGGGGGCAGATGGTAGAAGTTTTTTCTCAACGGGTGGATTTGAGCAGATCCGCATACAGATCCAGGGTGTCCCGGCACATGGCTTCGAGAGTGTACATCCCTTCCGCAAGGAGCGGTTTCGGCTTGGAGGCGAGGATGGCTTTGGCAGTCGCGATGAGCCGTCCGGTGTCCCCGAGGGGCACTTTCCCCTCGGGAAAAACATGGGTGAGCAGCTCCCCCACCCCGCCGCAATCGTAGCCGAGCACCGGTTTCCCGAGCGCCATCGCCTCAAGCACGGTGCGTCCGAAGGATTCCGGCTGCTGCGAGAGCGCGCAGACCACATCGCTAACGGCCATGACCTCGCGTACATCGCTGCGGTGCCCGAGGAATGTGACGCGATCCTGCATGCCCAGCTCGGCGAGCTTTTCCCGGAGTTCCCCGAGATATGCCTTTTTCTTCGGATGGGTGTCGCCAGCCACAAGCCCATGAACCCCTTCCAGAGCCGCGATCAGCTTGAAAAAATCACCATGCCCCTTGAGCCGTGTGATCCGGCCGGGCAGAAGAAACAGCGTTTTCCCCTCCAGCTCCGGGTGCCGGGATTCCCATTCCGAGAGCCAGGCTGCATCCGGACGGTATCCGGCGGGATAAGCCCCCGGTTCGATCCCCCTGTGGATCACGGTGATCCTGCTTTCGGGAACCGCCGGATAATTCTCTTGGATATATTGCCGGATGCATTCGGATACGGCGATCACCCGCTCCCCCTTCGTCATCACCGCAGAATAGCGGTTCACGGAATAGAAACCATGGACGGTGCTGACCAAGCGGGGCCGGGTTTCGGGATCCATCTTGCGCCACGCCAGCCATGAGATCCAGCCCGGCACCCGCGAGCGGAAATGGAGGATATCGGGCTTCTCCTTTTCTAACAATCTTCGGAAAGGCCTCGCATGGAACAGCGAGCCCAGGCTTTTCCTATGCACGGGCATTGCAATGTGGCGCGCCCCGGAATGTTCCAATGCCTCCACCAACCTGCCGCCGTTGGAGACCACCACCGCCTCATGCCCATGCTTCACCAGGAAACCCGCCACTTCCAGCGTGCCGCGCTCCACCCCTCCGGAATTCAGCTCCGGCAGCACCTGCATCACTTTCATACGCCCATTTCCCTTTCCAGGGCCTCTGCCATCGCCGCCTCCAGAAGCCTTGCGGCGGCGGCTTCGGTGGCCTGATCGAGCTTTTGCACTGCGGCTTTCAGGGGGTTGGGTGCACCTTTTCCCAAGGCGGCTTTCACCTCGTCATAAGCGGCATTGATTTCCTCCTTCTCGGCTTCCTCCGCCAAGCCCTGGGATAGGAGCATCTCAACGGCGGGCAGAAGCTCCTCGGCCTTGATCCTCGCCTCGGTGAAAATGCGCTCGGACATGTCATCGAACGCATACTCGACGGAGGCGCTCACCATTTCTTCCACCGCCGCGTCATCCACGTTCACCGCAGAGCTTTCGATGTTCACCACCACATCCTTGCCCGTCGAGACCTCCCGCGCCAACACCTCCAGGATGCCGTCCGCATCGATCTTGAACTGCACGCCGATCCTCGCCTGCCCTTTCGGCAACCGTTCCATCTCCACCTCGAATTTCCCCAGCTCCCAGTTGTCCCGTGCCATCTCGCGCTCGCCCTGGAGGACGCGGACTCCCATTCTCACTTGGTTGTCGGCGGCGTTCGTGAACATCTCCCCGGCCTTGCAAGGGATGGTGGTGTTGCGTGGGATGATGACGTTCATCAGCCCGCCAAAAGTCTCGATCCCGAGGCTGAGAGGGGTGACATCCAGCAGAACCATCTTCCGCATCGCGCCGCTCATCACCCCCGCCTGGATCGTCGCCCCCAGCGCGATCGCCTCGTCTGGATGCTGGGTCACATCGACCTCCCGCCCGAAGAAATCCGCCACCGCCGCCCTGACCGCCGGCATCCGCGTGCTGCCGCCCACCAGCACCACCGCATCCAGGTCGCCGGTCTCGAGCCCGCTGTCGATCATCGCCTGGCGGCAGCATTTCAGGGTCTTCGCGATCCATCCCTTGGTCATCGCATCGAGTTCCGCACGCGTGATGGTTTTCGTGAAACTGTTCTCCCCGTCATAGAACGGAATCATGACCTCGCAGACCATCTGATCGGAAAGGGTGCGCTTGGCATTCTCCGCCCCCTCCATGAACTTGCACCGCATGCTCTCGGAAAGTTCCGGGAGGCCATCTGTCAGGAGTGAGAAAATCATCCCGTCCACATCATCCCCGCCGAGCCGGGTGTCCCCATGCGTGGCGAGCACCTGGAAAACGCCGCCCTCCATCTCAAGGATGGTCAGGTCGAAGGTTCCGCCGCCTAGGTCGTAGACGGCCACACGCGCCCTGTCCCTGAGCTTGTCCAGCCCGTAGGCAAGCGCTGCGGCCGTAGGCTCGTTGATGATGCGCAGCACCTCCAGCCCCGCAAGCTCCCCGGCACGCTTCGTCGCGGCACGCTGGGCGTCGTTGAAATAGGCGGGGACGGTGATCACCGCTTTCGAAAGCTCCGCCCCGATCCGCCACTGCGCGATCCGTTTCAGCTCCTTGAGAATCTCCGCGCTCACCTCCTCGGGGCTTTTCCCGACGTGCGCCAGGACGGAGTCCCCGGCCGCATCCGCCCCGATCCAGCGCTTCACGCTGCTGACCACGCGCAGCGGATCGGCCGCCCTGCGCCGCAGCGCCTTGCGCCCCACCTCCACGCTGCCGTCTTTGCCATACCACACCACGCTGGGCATGATGCGTTTCCCCTCCTCGTCCGCCAGGAGGATGGGAAAGCCGGAATCCACCACACCCACAGCCGAATGGGTCGTCCCGAGATCGATTCCGAGGATTGTCTCCAAACTAAGGTATCCTGAAAATTTTCCCGTTCGAGGGATCTTTCGCAAGCTGCCCGGAGCGGAAGCCCTCTACATCGATCACGTTGTAAGGGGCGTAGGGGCTGATCACCTGATTCGGATTGTCCGTGCGCTCAGCGCTCGGATATTGGTCACGCGTCGGCTGCGGGGCGGGCTGCGGCTCGGGGGGCAGTTCCATCCCTGTGCCGTATCGGCCATCCGGCTGTCCGTAGCGATTTTCAGGCTGCTGGTAGCGCCCGCCAGGATAGCTCTGGCGCTGATCCCGCCCATACGGGCCACTACGCGGCTCGGGGCCGACGGGAAGTGGCTCGCAGGAAACGAGGAGCAGGCATCCGGCGAGGCCTGCGGTGA
Organism: Akkermansiaceae bacterium; assembly: GCA_017798145.1. Classification (NCBI taxonomy): domain Bacteria; kingdom Pseudomonadati; phylum Verrucomicrobiota; class Verrucomicrobiia; order Verrucomicrobiales; family Akkermansiaceae; species Akkermansiaceae bacterium. Next base: position 711,377 of record CP059069.1, read on the forward strand.
TAAGGTGGGGCTTGGTCATGGTTTTCAGACGTTTCTGGGTTCGGTTTATTCGTTCCTTCGCCTCGCGGCAATCAGATGTTTCGAGAGGATAGCCAGTTTGCGGGCTTTTGAAACAGAATAACGCTTCGAGAAAACCTGGAATTTGCCGTCCCGCATCTTGCCCAGGAGAGCCCGGTAGATTTCCGCCATGATCCTCGCGGGGACGAGCGCCGCCCGATCCACCTCAGGCATGATTTTCTCCGCCTCCGCGAAGAGATGCTCCGCCCGCTCCGCCTCGTAGGACATGAGCGCGAGAAAACGGCCGTCATACACTTTCCCGATGAGATCGCGCTCGGAGTATTGAAAGCGGATCAGGTCGTTGATCGGCAGGTAGATGCGTCCTCCGTTCGCCAGATCCTCGCCGACATCGCGGAGTATGTTGGTGAGTTGCAGCGCATTGCCCAGCAGCTCCGCATACTTGTCGGAATCCGCATGCACGCAGCCGAAAATCCGCGTGCACACCAGCCCGACCACGCCGGCCACCTTCCAGTTGTATCTGGAAAGCTCCTCCCATCCCTGGAAACGCTGCACCTCCAGATCCATCCCGCAGCCCGCCACGATATCCAGCAGCCACTCCGCCGGTATCCCCCGCCGCGCCATCATTTGCTCCAGCTCCTTGCCGAGACCATGGCCATCGGAAAAACCTTTCCGTATCCCATCCTCCCACTCCCGGAGAGCCTTCCGCCTCTCCTCCTTCGGCACCCTCGCATCATCCGCGATGTCATCCACCGTCCGGCAGAAGGCATAGAAAATCACCGTGTCATCACGCCTGTCCTTGGGCAGGATCCGCAGCGCGAACGCCAGGTTCGACTTCGCCTTCCAGGTGATCTCAGAGGCGCTTTCCACGGCGGGTCACTTAATGAATCCCCAATGCCCCGTATCGATCGGCCACAGCGAGAACAGCGCCGGGCCGACAAGGTTGAATTCCTTCACCGTCCCCCAGTAGCGCGAGTCGAGCGAGTTGCCGGTGTTGTCCCCCATCGCCGCATACTCCCGGAAACCGGGCCTGGCCTTTTCCTTGGCGAGTTCGAGAACATCCTCGGGGCTTGCGATGTAAATCCTGCGCGTGCTCCCGCGCCGCTCGGCCGGATGGTAGCCTTCGTGATCCTCCCCGAAAGGCGGCTTGCCCTCCGCGACACGCCGTATCCCCGGCTCCAGCGCGATTTTCCCATCCACAAGCAGATCCGGTTTCCTGATCGAAAGCGTATCCCCCGGCACCCCGACAAGCCGCTTGATGTAGTGTGATCCCCCACCCTGCGGCCCGCTCCAGTCCTTGATCCCCTTGATGCCTATCGTATCGAAAACGAAAACCTCGCCGCGTTCCGGCTTGCGGAAATGGTAGGAGAACTTGTCGACCAGCACCAGATCCCCGGTGTCGATGAATCCCTCCAGGAGCACTTGCCCCTTTTTAAGCAATCCACCATTCTTCGCCGCCTCGCCGAGGGCGGCGCGCAGCCCCGCGTCATAGGAAGGGGTCGAGGGAGCGGGCAGCTTGAGCGGCTTTTCGTTGAGGCTGTATAGGTTGGATCTGCTGAAAAAATGCCACCACTGGAAGTCCCGTGCATCCGTCACAAGGCCGTCATCGGTGAGCATCAGCTTCAGGTTCCTGTCGGCATCGTTCACCACCTTCACATAGCTCCTCCCCTTGAGCGCCCACTCGATCATCCTCACGGGGAACGAAGGCCATTCCGCCTCCGGCTGCTGCTTGCCGACGATGCCGTTGAGCGTAGGCTGCATCGAGCCCGTAGGGATGCGGAACGGCTGCAGGTAATACGCGCGCAACCCCAGCGCGATCACGATCGCCACGAACATCACCTCGACATTTTCCTGGAACCAATCCTGCGGTTTCTCGCGAGGCAGGGCGTTGTCGCAGGTCGCACGGAGTTGCTTGGAGGCTTCCGCCACCTTCGAGGTATCCTTGAGCCGTATCGCATCCGCTAGGTCTTTCCGCCGGGACTCGATCTCATCCACCCGCTCCGGGGCAAGCAGATCCCTCTTGTAATCCACGAATTTCTTCGCCCCTTTCACAAGGAGCTTCGCGTTCTTTTTCCAGGCGGGCGTGAAAAACATATGCGCGGAGCCTGCACCGACCGGCACTCACCTGCAAGCCCTATGCCGGGACAGGAAAACATGCTCCGTTTCCCGGAAAAATCTGAATAGCTTCATTCCATGCCCGCTCTCCCAAAAAGTCGGCGAACAAGAACATGCTTTCCCAAACCAAGAGATACACCCGATGGCTCCACGGAAAATGGCCCGCCGGCGGCGTCGAGAAATCCCCCGCCGCCAACGCCGACGGCACCTGCAACCTCCTTGGTGTCCGCATCGTCGGAGACCTCAGCGGTGTCCCCTTGCTGAAATTTTCCGCCGACTCCGGGGCACGCGCAGTGCAAGCCATCCTCGGGGAAAAGGATTTCGAAAAAGGCGGTGACACGCTCGATCTCGCCATCATCGGCGCTGGCGTTTCCGGAATTTCTGCCGCCATCGAGGCCTCCAAAGCCGGGCTGAACTACAGGATCTTCGAATCCGCCGAGGCCTTCTCCACGATCCGGAATTTCCCCCGCAAGAAACCGATCTACGCCTATCCCACCGCGATGACCCCGGCCGGTGACATGCGTTTCGAGTCCGACGTGAAGGAAAACCTGCTAACAGAACTCGAAAAGCAGCAACAGGAATACCGCATCGAGACCACCCAGGCCGCCATCGAAAAGATATCCCGCTCCGGCGGCTTGCTGAAACTCCACATGAAGGGCGAGGAGCCCGTCACAGCGAAGCGCGTCATCATCGCCATCGGGCGCACCGGGAATTTCCGCAAGCTCGATGTCCCGGGCGAAGGACTCGAAAAGGTCTCCAACCGCCTCATCGATGCATCGACGTTCTCCGGCAAGCGCGTCCTCGTGGTAGGCGGCGGTGACTCGGCGATGGAGGCCGCGATCTCGCTGGCGGAAGAGGGGGCGAGCGTCGATCTCTCCTACCGGAAAAAGGAATTCGCACGTCCCAAGCCGGAAAACACCCGGAAACTCAGGAGCCTTGAAGCGGCCGGGACAATCACCCTCCACATGGGCACCAACGTCCAGGAGATCGGAGAAAACGAAGTCACCCTTTGCGGCGAGGACGGATGCTACAAGGTTCTGGAAAACGACCATGTCTTCACCCTCATAGGGCGCGAGGCACCTCTGGATTTTTTCCGGAAATCCGGCATCCATGTCACCGGGGACCGTGGTGCCAGGTGGTGGCTCTCGCTGGCCGGATTCGGCCTGCTGATGGTCTTCCTCTACCACCTCAAGGCCTATGTCGATTTCCTAGGGATCAACGGCACGAACCTCTGGCCCGTTTTCCAATCGCGCGGCTGGTTCCCATTCAACATACCCGTCATCGGCGGTGAAAACGGACTCCTGCGAACCACCCTGAACACCGCCGCCAACGATCCCGGCTTCGTCTTCGCGCTCATCTACACCGCCGTCATCGTAATCTTCGGCATCCGCCGTGTCAGGCGCAGGAAAACCCCTTACGTGAAGCTCCAGACCGCCACCCTCGCCGCATTCCAGGTGATCCCCCTTTTCCTGCTCCCATACATCCTTTTCCCATGGATGGGCGCGAACGGTGCCTTCACCAGCGGCGGCCTCGGCGAGTGGTTCGGCATGACCTTCCTCTCCAACGGCCCGGGCACCGAGCCCACCCAATACTGGCGCGCCTTCGGCTTCATCCTCGCGTGGCCGCTTTTCATCTACAACATCTTCACCGAAGCGCCGCTATGGGGCTGGCTCATCCTCGGCTTCGTCCAGACCTTCGTCATCATCCCGCTCATCGTCTGGCGCTGGGGAAAAGGCGCCTATTGCGGCTGGATCTGCTCCTGTGGGGCGATGGCCGAGACCCTCGGCGACCAACACCGCCACAAGATGCCGCACGGCCCGAAGTGGAACAAACTCAACATGCTCGGCCAGGCCATCCTCGCACTCGCCCTGGCCGTTCTACTCCTTCGCATCGCCGGCTGGGTATTCCCGCAGGCCGGCATCAACGGAATCGTCATGGGGCTCACGGAAAAATGGTCCCCGTTTTCCTACAAATACATGATCGACCTCTGGCTCGCGGGAGCCATCGGCTACGGCCTCTACTTCCATTTCTCCGGCCGCGTCTGGTGCCGCTTCGCCTGCCCGCTCGCCGCGCTGATGCACATCTACGCGCGCTTCACCCGCTTCCGCATCTTCGCCGACAAGGACAAGTGCATCTCCTGCAACGCCTGCACCACCGTCTGCCACCAGGGCATCGATGTCATGGCCTTCGCCAACAAGGGCAAACCCATGGAAGACCCCCAGTGCGTCCGTTGCTCCGCCTGCGTCCAAAGCTGCCCCACCGGTGTCCTCGACTTCGGCCGCTTCGGGAGCAAGGGCGAGAAAATCTTCGACACCCTCCCCGCCTCCCTAGTCAACCTTGCCGAACGGAGAAAACCCAAATAAGCACAACCCCGGCCACAGGAATCCGATCCGCGCTAATCCGTGGTTCCCCTCCATTCACCAGCCCAGCCTTGGCGCCTTGGCGTCTTCGCGGTTCAACCCTCTGCCATGCTCGCCACCATCGCCTTCGCAATCTACCTCGCCTGCTGCGCGGGGATGCTGCTCTACGGCATCAACTGCTACGTCCTCGTCTTCCTCTTCAAGAAAACCTCCGCCAGAAAAAATCCCCGCCGCCACCTCGCCGAGCTCCCGAAAGTCACCACCCAGCTCCCCATCTACAACGAGCTCAACGTCGCCGCCCGCGCCCTCCGCGCCATCGCCGCCTTCGACTACCCCGCCCACCTCCACCAGATCCAGGTGCTCGACGACTCCACTGACGAGACCCGCACCCTCATCGACCGAACCGCCGCCGAGCTGCGCGAAAATGGCATCTGGATCGATGTCCTGCGCCGCGAGATCCGCACCGGCTACAAGGCGGGCGCACTCGCCGATGCCATGCCCGCCGCCCACGGCGAGTTCATCGCCATCTTCGACGCGGATTTTGTCCCGGCTCCCGACTTCCTGAAACAACTCCTCCCCCATTTCACCACGGAGAAAACCGCCCTCGTGCAGGCTCGCTGGGATCACCTCAACCGCGATGCCTCGCTGCTCACCCGTGCCCAATGCATCGGCATAGACGGCCACTTCGGCATCGAGCAACCCGCCCGCTGCGGCAACAGGCTCTTTCTCAATTTCAACGGCACGGCCGGAATCTGGCGGCGCTCCGCCATCGACGACGCCGGCGGCTGGACCGCCGACACGCTGACCGAAGACCTCGACCTCTCCTACCGCGCCCAGCTGAAAGGCTGGCACCTTGAATACGTCCCGGAAATCACGGTTCCCGCAGAGATCCCGGAAACCTACTCCGCGTTCAAAAGCCAGCAGTTCCGTTGGGCGAAAGGATCCATCCAGACAGCCATCAAGCTCCTCCCGCAGATTTTCCGCTCCGACCTCACAGCCTTCGCCAAGATCCAGACCGTCTTCCACCTCTGTGCCTACGGGATGCACGCCCTGATGCTCGCCGTCGCCCTCCTCGCCCTGCCAGCCATCGCCTACCTCGGCGGCGGGATCCCACCATACATCCTCGTCATTTTCATCATCCCTCTCCTAGCCGCCACCCTCGGCCCATCCGTGCTGTACATGGTCAGCCAGCACTCGCTACGCCCCGCCGATTGGAAGAAGACCATCCTGCTGCTTCCCGCCCTGGTTCTGTTAGGCTTCGGGATCTGCATCTCCAACACCCGCGCCGTCCTCGAGGCCATCCTCGGCATACGCAGCGGATTCGTCCGCACACCCAAGCGCGGTGAGAACACCTCGAATAACTACGCCCCCTCCGCCAGCCTGGTGCCGCTGCTGGAAATTTCCGCCGCCGCCTATTGTGCCCTCACCCTCGTCATCTACGCCCGCCACGGCGAGTTCGGCATCCTCCCTTTCCTAACCCTCTACGCCGCAGGCTTCGCCCTCGTCGGCATCTGCAGCCTCCGCGAACAGTTCGATGCAAGGAAAGCCTGAGCCTCCCGGAGAGCCGCGCCTTTGGCCGGTTTCTTCCCGCACCTTCGCATGGGGGGCATCCATCGCCATCATCGCCGCCGCCTGCGCCGCATGGTCATCCCTCCCCTCCCTCGGTTCCTGCCCCATTCTCCGCGTCGCCATCTTCGCCGCCATGGGCATCGCCATGCTCGGCAGCGTCTTCCTCTTCCCGGACGGCCCCGACCGCATCGCCCTCATCCTCATCCCCGCGATCCTGCTCCGCATCATCCTCTGGCCCGCCCCGGTTTCCGACGATGTGAACCGCTACCTCTGGGAAGGACAACTGGTGGCCGCCGGGGAAAACCCATACGCCGCCCCAGCCGACGATCCGCGCTGGGAATCCCTCCACGATTCCACATGGCAGGCCATGAACCACCGAGACCGCCCCACCGCATACCCTCCCGGCGTTCAGTGGATCATGGCCGCCACAGCCACCATCTACCCCTCCCTGAAATCCTTCAAAGCCCTCGCCCTCCTCGGCGACATGGCAACCCTGCTCCTGCTATTCGCCCTGCTCCGCGATAACACCGCCCCCCTGCGCTGGGCCGGTTTCTACGCCTTCAACCCCGTCGTCCTCATCGCCTTCGCCGCCGAGGCCCACTTCGACAGCCTCATGGCCGCCGCGCTGTTGGCCGCAATCCTCGCAGCATCTCGAAATAAAAAATCCGCATGGCTGTGGCTAGCCCTTGCCGTCCAGATCAAGCTCGTCTGCCTCATCCTCGCCCCGCTTTTCCTCATCCCATTTCTCAGGTTCATTCGCTTCCATACGCGCCCATTTGGCGAAGAGCATGGAAATTTCCAGTTCGCCTATCTCCGCTTCGCTCCGGTTGTGGTCCGTCTTCTCCTCTTTTCCGCAATCCTCATCCTGCCCAGCCTACCGTTCCTGACAGCCTTGCCGCAATGGCTCCACGGTGTCGGAAGCTTCGCCACCGCCGGTGATTTCAACGCCCCGCTCTTCACTCTCCTCGCCTCCACAGGACTCGCCTTGGGGATGGTGAAAAACATCTGTCTCGCCACCTTTGGCGTTTCCGCCGCTGCCATCCTCATCGGCCGCTGGAAAGGAATGCCCTTGATCGATTCCTGCCTCTGGATGCTTGGCACTCTCCTCGCCTGCTCCCCCATCGTTCACTTCTGGTATCTCGCATGGCTGCTTCCCCTCACCGCCATCCGCCCATCCTTCGCATGGACCACCGCCTCGATCACCATGGCCGGATATTTCATCGCTTGGTGGACACAGGAAAACCTTGGCTGGTGGGGCTACGGCCACAGCATTGCCACGGTCATCTGGCTCCCATGGTTCCTCGCCGCTCTCGCCCAACACCGCCATCTCCCTGCCCGCGTGCGCAGCTCCTTGGACTGCGGCAGCCCTGCTGCCGCTTTGGGCGATGCAGCCTGCTGCGAGCCGCATTTCGCCATCGTCATCCCCGCGCTTGAAAACACCCCATCCCTGACGGATTTGCTTCAAACCATCCGTGAGGAACTCCCCGACTCCGAAGTCATACTTCCCACCCCCTCACCCCATTTTCCACAAATCCCCAACACCCGCCATATCCCCGCCCCCCTCGGTCGCGGCAACCAGATCGCCGCCGCCATAGCGACCACCACCGCTCCCTGGATCCTCATCGTCCACGCCGATGCCACACCGCCCCCCGGCTCCGCAAAACATCTGTTAGAAGAAGCCAGGAAACACCCCCAAGCCTCCCTCATCGTCCCGGGCCAGCGCTTCGATGATCATACACCGGCCACCCTACTCATCGAGGCGCTCAACGAACTGCGCGTCGTCTTTGGCGGGATCGCCTTCGGGGACCAGACCATGCTCATCCGCCGCTCGGCTATCGAAGCCGCAGGAGGCTTCCCCGCCCAGCCGCTCATGGAAGACGTCGAGGCCAGCCTCCGCCTCGCCACCCAGGGCAGCATCCTCTACCTCGGCCGCGAGTGGAAAGTTTCCGCAAAAAAATGGCAGGGCAATTTCCTCAAACGCTTCACCCTCGTCATCCGGCTCACCGCCACCTACCAGCTAGCCCGCCTCCGCAGCCCCGCCCACGCCGCCGCCGTCTCGGAGAGCATGTATCGCGAATACTATCCTCAAGAACTGGGAGGATGATAGTCGATCGGATAAGTATTCCACGCCGTCACAGCCAGCAATACGTCCCTACCCGATTTGCGATCATTTTCGGTTTTCACGCTTGTCATCAAAAGCGTTTTTCAGGTTTTATCTAACTATCCACTCTGGTGGACGGGAACTTCAAAAGCCCGAATACCGCGTAGCGGAAAAGGACATTCTCTCCACCACCATCCACGAACAGGGCGGGCGCACGGTAACGATCCGGGAAATCAAGCCCATCGCCCTCCTCGCCAGCTGCATGTCATGGGCGAAGCACCGCCGCCAAGCTCCACCTGCGCCTCAACCTCCAGACCTTCCTGCCCTCCTGCGCCATCATAGAGGAAGCCTCCGGTATGGCAACCGCCTGCGGCATCCGCCGGAACGTCGTTGGATTGAGCATTTAGGTTTGGTTCTACCGGAGAGAAGTTTTTCGGTGAATCGCCTATCAGGTAAACGGGCAACACATCCCCCACACCTACGTAAGCGGTCAACAGAACCCCTCTATCCATCCCCGGGGCGATTTGCGTATGCTACCCGGTCATGTCCGATTCGGACCACCCCACCACAAGTATCATCAAGTCAGACCGCACCGGGCGCACGCGCTATACCCGCCAATACAAAGCAGGAGATTCTGGCCGCGTTCGACTCCAGCAGTTTGAGCACTCCGCAATTCGCCGCGCAATGCGGCATCAAGTATCCGACCTTCGCCTCCTGGATCGCCGCGGCAAAGCGCGATGGCAAGCCTTCCACCTGAGCGACAAGCGGCCCGACATTCCTGCTCGCCGAAGTCGCCGCGTCTCCCGGGGCGCTTTCCGCCGCGCTTGAAGTCCGCCTGCCCTGCGGAGCCGTCGCGTGGGTTTCATCCTGCGGCCAGCTTCCGCTGCTCGTTGAACTCATTCGCCAACTCGCCTGACCCGACGCCATGCTAACCTTCAACGGAAGCCTCAAGGTCTATGTCGCGCTGGAGCCATGCGACATGCGCAAAAGCTTCAACACGCTCGCCGAGCTCGTCCGCAACAATCGTAAGTTCCCAGGAAGTTAGAACAGAGTGCAGCAACTACGGGGGTTCGGGATGGGAAAGGGGCGTTCATTCAGCTCTTAACCGCCTCACCGCCACCTACCAGCTCACCCTCCTTCCAGGCGGCCACACTTCGCATCGGATTCATCCATCCGGACAATGCTTGGGGATTGCCTGCCGCCCCTTGCGCCTTTTGAGCACGGTTGTTTTTTGATTGCTTGCTAAGCTCCGTATCGTTAGGTTTCCATTTCATGAAAGCGTTGTTCACAGCCTTTATGGCCATCTGCCTTGGCTCATGCCAAAAGGGCGGTGAGGACAGTGTCTGGTGGGGCAACGAAAAGACCATCATCGAGCTCCGGAACCAGCTGGAACTCGCCAGTTACCGGGCCGATAAAGCGCATCCCGGAGATGATGCGGAAGCCGCTGCCCGTGCTTCGGTAAATCCCGCTGCGCTGAGGGGCGAGATCGAGACCCTGGCGCATGGCAAGGCTCAGCTAACCAGGGAAATCGCGGCCATGAAAAGCGGTTGGGATGATTTCCGGCGATCCGTGCTCAATGATAGCAGAGTCCAGGCAAGCGGTAAGACCTTCGCCACATTCGTGGCTGCGGACGGCAGGGCTTTCAAGGAAGCCAAGGTGACCGAAATCGACGACAGCGGCGTATCCATCGCCCATGCCAGCGGTACGGCGCGACTTCGTTTCGGCGATCTCGATCCGGAGTGGCAGCTGTATTTCGGACTCGACGCGGAGCTGGCGAGGAAATCCCACGAGGCGGAGGCGGAGGGAAGGCTTGCCTACGATCGGCGCATCGACAGGCAGATGGCCGTGATCGCCGAAAAGGAAGCCGGTGCCAGAAAAGAACGGAAGAAGGAGGAGCAACGCCTTGCAGAAGCCAGGGCTATCGCATCCTACGCAAGGACTACCCCAGCGAGTTCGCTTTCCGCATCGATCGGAGGCCTCGGGGAAACATCCAGGGTTTACGGAAGCCGCCGCTATGGGGGTTATTCCAGTTATTACAGGCAGCCCACCGTCCGTTACAGCTACGTTCCCTACTGCGGATCTCACCGCCAGGGGATTCCGATTTTCGGCTCGTCCGCTCCGGGTAACTACAGCGGCTGGGGATGCGCCCAGGCCGTACCAGTGCGCCCCCCTATCCAACAAGCCATCCAATGGAAGCCCGCCCAGTAGAATCATGAACCTTACCACTCAACTCGCCGCCCTCTCCGCTTGCCTGCTCTTCGTTTCCTGCGGGGAGGATCCGGAACTGGTCCGCAAGCACGGCGAACAGGAGGCGGAGATCGCCAAGCTGAAAGGGGAACTCGCCCTGGCCGAAGAACGCCTCAAGAACCTACCCGAGGACAAGACGTCCGAGCTGAAAGCGGCGGAGAGCGAGACGAGGGCGCTGCAGGCGGAACACACGAAACTTACCCAAGAGGTGGCGGATCTGGAAGCGGAACACAAGTCCCTCAGGGAGGAATACGAGGCGTATCAGCGCAAATACGCTCTCCGCTGACATCCGCACCAACATCCAATCAACAGTCACATGGCATTCAACGATCTTTTCACAAGCGCAAGGGGACCCGGGGTCATAGGCATGATCATGGCCCTCATCGTCCTCCTCGGCTTCGGCCTGCTCTTCATGTTCGCTTTCGAGGAAGGCTCGCAGGGCGGCGGACGATCCCTCGCATCTGTCATCCGCGAGAACACCAGCGTGATCGCGAACCTGAAGTCGGATATCGCCAGCGGTGCCTCAAAAATGGATCAGGCACCAAGGCTCAAGGAGATTTCCTCGAAGCTTTCCTCATCGGTTTCGCTCAACAAATCGCTCTCCTTGCAGATTTCCGAAAAGAAAAATGAGATCGCCGGGCTGAAGGAGAACCTCGCGGTGCTGGAAAGGGAATGGGAGGATTACAGGAACACTTACCGCTCTTTCGTGCGGGAAAAGGCAGGCGGAACATCCATGCCGGAGCTCAAGACGAGCGACGGCACGGTCTATGTGGATGTGGATATCCGGAGCGTTTCCGCCATTGGCATGGACATCCGCCATCGCGACGGATTCAAGCGGATCGGCTTCGAGGAACTCCCGGCGGATCTCCAGGATTACTACCAGTTCGACAAGGATCAGATGCATGCCGAAGCGGAACGTGAGGCCAAGGTGCGCCTCAAGCATGACAAGGCGGTGGCAGCAGCCGGCAGGGTTGCCGATGAGCGGAAGGCCGAGGAGATGGCCAAAAAAGCCCAGGAAAACCGGGAAAAGACATTGCTGGCCATCGCGGCGAAGGAAAGCCAGGCAAAGGCCATCGAGGACGAGATAAGCCAGATCGAGCGGGATATCGTGGCCGCCGAGGCTGCGGCATCTGCTGCGAGGGCGGCAGGGAAAATGCACCTCAACAAATCCGGCAGCCTGCGCGGCACATTGAATTCGAAGCGCAACGCCCTCTCTCAGCTTCGGGCCGAGATCCTGCGCCTGCAATCCTCCATCTAACAGCCATTTCCAGCCGGAATGAACTCCGACAACCACAGCGGAATCATCTGGTCGCTTGCCTGCCTGATCATCCTTACTCTCGGCGCGGTTTTACTCGCAACACTCGTTGACCGGAAGCACGGAGCTTCGAAGTTGCGGAGCAGCTTGCTCGGGCGGATCGCGGACGGTGAGCACAACCTCGGGAACCTGCGCGACGAGTTGGAATCCCTGAACGCAAGGTATGACGCAGCCCAGGATCTCGCAAAGCGGAGCGCTGCGGGTGCCAGCTCCAAGGGCAAGCTCGCCTCGGAAATGCGAAGTTCTGTGGAGTTGCTGCGGGCAAGGTGCGAGGAATTACAGGCATCCATCCCGAAGCTCAGGGAGGAATACGGGGCTTACCGCGAGAGCTACAGAAAAAAGGCCTGGCTGGAGGCCTCAGGCGAGAGAATCGGCAATCTTTTGCTGAAATCGGGGCGTAGCTTCGAGGACGTGACCATCAGCCGGGTGACTCCCATCGGAATTGAGATAAGCCACGCCAACGGCATCGCCAGGATCGATTCGCAGGATCTCGGCGGTGAGTTCGCCGAGCGCTTCCAATGGGACGAGAAGGAACGCGCCTTGGCGCTCCAGAAGGAGCTAGCCAACAGGGAACGGATCACCCGCGTCGCACCGGCCGAGCCGAGCCCGCCCGTGGATGCGCCCGTGGAAATTTCCGGGGAGGAGCTGGAAAAAATCCGCAGCCAGGTGAGGGCGCTCCAAGCCAAGGCCATGACACTCAAGGGATCGATAGGGACGGCGGAAAGGGAGAGCCGCTATGCCAGCAACCGCTCGGTTCCAGGCTCCCTGCGGACATGGGCCGAACAGGCGATGATACTAAAGTCGGATCTGGCGCGCACCGAGGCATTGCTCGCCCTTGCCAAGGACAGGCTGCGGGCGGCAAACCCCAGCGATCCCCTACTGCTGTGGACGCCCGCCATGCGCTAAACGGGCAGCCGCATTTCACAGGCTGCGAGTGATCGCCCGGGAAAGGCGTGCCAGCGCCTCGTTCATCGCCTTGACACGGACGGACAGCTTGGCGGCCTTGGCATCCGTCGACTCGGTGATGGGGACGGATGTGCGGAAGGACTTCGGAGCAGCATCACCGCCGCCTATGGGCTGAAGCTTCCAGGTGCACTCCAGAAGCAGCGAGCCGTCCGGCTCCGGATCGAAACGCTCGATGCGGATCTCCACGAGCGAGCTGTAGTCCCGGGTTATGAAATTGCCCGATGGCTGGATGTTCGTCGAGCCGGTGAGGCGGCGCAGGTTGTCCGCCATGACACGGGCGATGCCCGCATCGAGTGGCTCTGACCAGAGATCTTTTTCATGGATCTCCAGCCTGCCATCCCCGGTGCGGGTGATGAGCTCGCTGCGGTCCATGTAAGGCGGGAGCGAGGGGCGGGCTATGGCTACGGCGGGCGCAGCGGAAACCGGCGTGCGGGATACGATCGGGGAATCCAGCAAATGTCGCACAGGGCTGTCGGAAACAGGCTGGAACACGGTGCAGGCGGTCAGGAGGAACGCTAGGGTCAAGGCTGGGATTTTCATTCGGATTTCTTGCCGCGCAGCAGGCTGCCCGGGTTGCGTTTCAGGTCGTTGGAAAGCTCCCGCAGCGTGCGGGATGCGGCCTCCGTCTCGTGGAGCAGGTTCTGGAAATCCAGCAGCAGCGGAGACCTTGGATCCGTCACCTTGGAAAGCTCTGCCGTCGCCTTCTCGATCTGGTCGAGGCTTACCTTGGTTTTTTCGGCAACCTCACGGATATCGGCCAACAAGGGTTCCATGTTCTCATTGCCCTTGGCGCTGATTTCCCGGATATCCTTGAGCGCCTGATCGAGGTTCGCGAGGGATTCCTTGATTCGGCCGTCCGAGGTGATTTCCCGGACATCGCTGGTGATGGCGGTGAGGTTCTCATTCATTTCCTTGAGATCCAGCCCGCCGATCTGCTCCTTCGCCCCTTTGAGCACATCGCGCATTTCCATGATCAATCCGCCGAGATCCAGGTCGTTGATCTTTTTCAGCCCGTCGGTGATGCCTGAAATCAGCTCGTCGATCTCCGTGGGTATGGTGGGGACGACAGGATATTCGGGCTCGCCCGGCTGCGCGTAGGTGAAGCCCTGAACATTCGGCACTATGTCAAACTCGATGTAGAGCTGGCCGGTGACAAGGCTCTGCTGTTTCATCCCGGCACGCAGCCCCTGCCTGACCGCCATCGCCACCCCCGCCTTGGTGGAGAAATCAAGCGTCCCGGCTCCGGCCCCGCCCACGCTTTTCAGGTCTTTCGCGGTTAGCTCGACGACGACCGGGATGATCTTGCGGTTGCCCGCGGGATCGATGATCACGCTGATGGAGGAAACCCTTCCGATGCCAACCCCGCCGAAGCGCACATCGGAACCGACTTGGAGGCCGTTGACGCTTTTGTCGAAATAGAGGAGCACCTTGTGCGTCTTCTCGAAGTATTTCCCAGCGCCCAGCAGCACCAGGGCGGCGGCGACGATGAGCAAGCCCACCAAAGTGAACAGGCCTATCATCGTGGAACTGGCTTTCTTGCTCATGCTTGTCTGCGGTTGGCTGATGTATCGCCGCGGCTCAGGAAAATGCGCACGGCCTCGTTGTCAGACCGCTCCCGAAGTTCTCCGGGATCACCGGTCGCACCCTGTTTCCTAGTTTCTGTATCCAGGAAAACCGAGTTGTTGGCGATTGCAAAAATGCTGGCCAGCTCGTGGGTGACGATCACAAAGGTGGATCCAAGCGAGTCCCGCAGGCTCAGGATCAGCTCATCGAGGCGGCTCGAACTCAGCGGATCGAGCCCGGCACCGGGTTCGTCGAGGAAGAGGACATCCGGATCCAAGGCCATCGCACGGGCGATCCCCGCCCGCTTGTTCATCCCGCCGCTGACCTGCGCCGGATAGTAATCCTCATAGCCGGAGAGCCCGACGAGAGCGAGCTTGTAGGCGGCCAGATCACGGATCTCCGCCGCGCCGAGATCCGTGTGTTCCTCCAAGGGCATTGCGATGTTTTCCGCAAGTGTCATCGAAGACCACAAGGCACCGGATTGGTACATGACCCCGAATCGACGGATGAAGGACAGTCGCCCGGCGGCATCCGCGGCGGTGAAGTCGTGGCCATCGTGGTACACCGCGCCCCGCGCCGGCTCCTTCAGGCCTATCATGTGCCGTAGCAAGGTGCTTTTCCCGCAGCCGCTGCCCCCCATGATGACGAAGATGTCCTTGTCCATAACATCGAAGTTGAGGTCTTCCATCACCACAAAATCCCCGTAGGACATGGTCAGGCCCCGGACGGAAATCTTTGCGCTTGGATCGACTTTTCCCATCAGATGTCCAGCAAGGTGAAAATGACCGCAAATGCGGAGTCCAGGATGATGACGGAGGTGATGGAAGCGACGACCGCCCGTGTCGTCGCCTGTCCCACGGCCGAGGAGGATGAGCCGGAATTCATTCCCTGCATACACCCGGAAATCGCGATCGCCGCACCGAAAAAGACACTCTTGAAAACGCCCAGGGAAGCCTGGGTGAGATCCACCGTGGTCAGCATTTCCGTCCAGAAAAGCTGCGGTGGGATCCCCACCCACGCCGCCACCAGCATCCCCCCGAGTATGCCGATCACGTTCGAATACACTGTCAGGATGGGCATCATCAGCACCAGCGCGAAAAGCCTCGGCAGCACAAGGTAGTCGAAGGGATTGAAGCCGAAGGTCTTGAGCGCATCGATCTCCTGGTTTGCGTTCATGCTGCCGATGTGGGCGGCGAAGGATGCGCCGGTGCGGCCGCTCATGATGATGGCTGTCATCATCACCCCCATTTCCCGCACCATCGCGATCCCCACCAGATCCGCGACGTAGAGACTGGCTCCGAAGCTCGCCAACTGCACGTTCCCAACGAACGCCAGTATCATGCCGATGAGGAAACTGATGAGCGCCACGATGGGCAGGGCGTCGACCCCGCAATCCTGCACGACTGCCCAGAAATCGCCGCTGCGGAAACGTGCCCGCCCGGTGAAAAACCGAAGCATCGCCAGAACGGCATCGCCGACGAACTCCAGCATGGCTAGCAGCGCCCCCCACGCAGCGCTTGCGCCCGCGCCGAGCCGCCCCAGACCATGGGGCGCCGCGCCGCGGGATTTCGCCTCGCTCCTTTCAGGCACCTTGGTGGCAAGCTCAAGGAGCTTGCGCAGATTCTCAGGCAGCCCGTCGAAAACCGGTTCTTTCACCCCGGATTCACGGAGCTTGCCCAATAGGTAGGCAGGCAAGGTCGAGTCGAAGGAGCCGAGCCGCTCTGCCTTGATTTCATCCGGCCAAGCGCCTACCGCATCTCCAGTGATCTCAGGTTTGCCACCCGCCATCCAATCGCCCGCAAGGGTCAGCGAAAGAACACCGCCTGCACTTTCCCAAACGGCTCGCGGTGGTATGGATCTGTCCGCCTTGTCGCTGTTCATACCTCGGGAAAATCACAGGAAAGGGCTTTTCGCCGTTCAATCCGCCAAACATCTTGGCCTTGCGGCCCAGGGATGGCGAGCCGGAAATCCCCCCGCCAAGGACATCGCGCGACCCTCCAATGCAAGCGCACGATTTCCTCAAGAAAACATCGTGTGATTTCCCAAAAGCGGCATATTCTCCATGAAACCCATGATATCCGCAAGAATCCCTTCCGCATACGGAAAGCGCAATCCGAACCCAGGATTCACCCTGGTTGAGCTTCTCATAGTGATCGGCATCGTCGCCGTGCTGGCCTTGATCAGCATCCTCGCCGCAAGAAAATTCATGAACAAGGCGATGGAAACCAAGTCCCTCAACACGATTCGCCAGGTCGCCACCGCGAACATGGCCTACGCCCAGGAAAACAACGGCGAGATCAACGTGGTGCGTGTGGATTCGGAAACCCAGGTCGAACGCAGGCCAGGCCGCGGATATGTTGCGGACTCCTTCTGGGGCAGGATCACACCGTATCTCTTCTCCGACATCGCATATTCAAGCGCAAACCAACCCAAGCTGGCCGCCGACATCAAGCAGCGGCTGCTCACCTTCCACGGCACCACGAATATCAATACGATGGCGAAAACCTTCCAGAGGGACGTGCCGATCTACGGGGGCGACGGCTCCGGCATCAAGGTTCCCTACACATTCAGCACCTATCTCGCCCCATGGAACAGGATCGTCAAGACATCCACCGTCGCTGACCCCGCCCAAACAGCCTACATGACGTTCGGTTCCTACCGTTTCAACGAGAACGACATGTCCGAATACAGCCCGCATGTATCGCCCCGCATCCCTCAAAAACGGGTCGATTTCTTCAGCAACCGCAAGGCGGCCATCATCTTCCTCGACGGGCACCTTGAAATGGTCGGCACCCCCATGCCGAAACGCCGTTTCGGCCAGTAGCGGAGGGATTCCAGCGGCATGTCGCCGCCTTGTTCGCCAGGAACATCGGATAGCCGTGCTTTCTTTTCTCGACGGCATTGAGAAGTGCCGGGATGATGGCGACATTCCAGATGAGCCGTAAAATCCAGCCCGCCGCGAGTTCCATCGCCCTCCTGCTATCCCTGCAATGCGCTCTCCCGCTCCATGCCGGGGAGGCTCCCTTTTTCACCCCTGAAAAGGACAGGAAAGGAATGCAGGGCGGACTCCCCACCGACCCGAAGCTCCCCAACGTGCTGATCCTCGGCGACTCCATCTCCATCGGATATACGCCCGCCGTGCGCGATGGACTCAAGGGCAGGGCAAACCTCATCCGCCCCAAGGAGAATTGCGGTGACACCCGCATGGGCTTGGCGGGGATCGACAAGTGGCTGGGTGACACGAAATGGGATGTCATCCATTTCAACTGGGGGCTCTGGGATCTCTGCTACCGGAATCCCGAATCGAATTCCCAGGGCAAGCGCGACAAGGCCAACGGCACCATCTCCATACCCATCCCCGCTTACGAAAAAAACCTCGAAAGCCTCGTCACCCGCCTCAAGCAAACCGGAGCCACCCTGATCTGGGCCAACACCACCCTCGTGCCTGAACACGAGGTGGGGCGTGTCGCCGGGGACGAACTCCGATACAACGCCGCTGCCGCCCGTATCATGGAAAAACACGGCGTGCGGATCAACGACCTCCGCGCCCTCACGGGAACCTTCGGCAAGGAAATGTTCAGCGGCCCGGGTGATGTGCATTACACGGCGGCCGGCTCAGCGAAGCTCGCCGAGCAGGTCGTCGCGGAGATTTCCAAAGCACTCCATAACGGCGGTGTCATCGACACCCATGTCCACCTCTACGATCTGGCCCGCCCGGAAGGAGTGGGCTGGATCCCCAAGGACAACGAGAAACTCTACCGCAACCACCTCCCCGCAGACCACGAACCCATCGCCAAGGCCAACGGGGTCACCGGTGTCGTGCTGGTGCAGGCAGGCCAGAGCCTCCCTGACAACCAATGGAACCTCGACATCACCGCCCACAACAAATCCCTCTATCGCGGCGTCGTCGGGAACCTCTCCCAAGTCATCGGAACGGATGCTTTCCTCCCCCTTTTCGGCAAGCTCTGCCAAGACCCGCGCTACCTCGGATACCGCCTCTCCGGACGCAACGGCAGATCCATGGACGGTGCCTTTTTCCGCGATCTCAAACTGACCGCCGAAGCCGGGAAAAGCGTCGATTTCCTCCTCGGCGACTACACCCTGCGCGATGTCGCCACCGTCGCCAGGCGCATGCCCTCGCTGCGCATCATCGTGGATCACTTCGGGGGTGTCAGGCTCGATGGAAAACCGCTCCCGGAGGAATGGATCGCGGAGTTCCGTGCCGTGGCGGAGTTCCCCAACGTCCATTGCAAGGTCTCCGCCCTCTACGGCCGCGTTGCCGAACAGCCTGCGCCGACCGATCTCGCCTTCTACAAACCTGTCCTTGATCTTGCCTTCGACGCCTTCGGCGAGCACAGGCTCATCTACGGCAGCGACTGGCCGGTCACAAAAACCACAGGCGACTACGCCTCCGTCCTGAGGCTCACCCGCGAATACTTCCAACCCAAGGGACCAGCCATCTGCGACAAGCTTTTTCGCCTCAACGCCGAAAAATTCTACGCAATCCCTCCGATGGAGTGAACTGCACCGCCACCGGAAACGGTTGGGCGCAAAAAAAATGGAGCGGGCGATGAGATTCGAACTCACGACATCCACCTTGGCAAGGTGGCGCTCTACCACTGAGCTACGCCCGCGTCGCTATGCGCGTGCGGAGTTGTTACCCTACCGCCGGACGGGATCAAGAGAATTTTGGCGAAATTTCGGGAAAATATCCTCCACACATCCGCATCGGGAGCCTACCCATGCGCAACTGCAACCATGACCGACAAACTTGCCGAAATCATCGCCACCAAACACACCGAGGTGGAAGCACTGCTGCCACGCGCCGCTCACCTCCGCGCCGCAGCACTCCAGCGCAACGATTTTCGCGGCTTCCGTGCCGCCCTCGACCGCGGGCCGTCCCAGCTTGCTCTCATCGCGGAGGTCAAGAAAGCCTCGCCGTCCGTCGGGCTGATCGATCCGGACTTCGACCCCATCCGCCAGGCCGGGCGCTACATCGATGGGGGCGCATCCTGCCTCTCCATCCTCACCGATGAGAAGTATTTCCAAGGATCGCTCGGCTATCTGTCGAAAATCTCCGAATTCTCCCCAATCCCCCTGCTGCGCAAGGATTTCACCATCCACGAGACCCAGATCCATGAGGCGGTCATCGCAGGCGCGGATGCCATCCTGCTCATCGTTGCCGCGCTCGATGATGAACTCATGCGCCGGCTCTACGACGAGGCGAAATCCTTCCAGCTCGATGTCCTCGTGGAAGTCCACGACCTCCCTGAAATGGAGCGCGCCCTGGAACTCGGCGCGGATCTGATCGGCATCAACAACCGCAACCTCAAGACTTTCGAGGTCGACATGGCCACCACCGAGCGCCTGGCCGAGGAAGTGCCGGATGATGTGATCCTCATTTCCGAAAGCGGGATCAAGACCCATGAGGATGCCCTCCGTGCGCTCAACGCCGGGGCGAACGCCCTGCTCATCGGCGAGACACTGATGCGCGCCGATGATCCCTCCCGCGCCATCGAGGGCTTCATGGAACTGAGCCTCTAGCCCACCCCGATCAGGTCGCGGGGGCGAGACGCTGCAATGCCCGGCCAAGGATGAAGGCCAGCGGGGGCAGGAAAACCGCGATCGAGAACATCGGGTCGAAGGCGGCTACCCTTCCCAATCCCAGCCAGATCAGAGCCATTGGCAAAAGGATCACCCAGTCCACCAGCGGGATGCCGGCCAGCAAGGCCGAAACATGGGACGGAACTGGCGACTGGTATTTCGTGAGGCACAGCGCCATCCATATCGAAAACGGCACCAATCCGACCCAGCCCACGTTCGGCATGATCAAGATGGGGAGCACGGCGGCGATCAGGCCTGTGGCCGCCAGCAGCAGCATCGACCTGTGCTTCATCTCACCCGGCACCTCCGCCCGGGATTCCCACCGCGCACTCATCGAAAGCACGACGATGTAGAGAAGCAGGGCCAGCGCCGGCAATAGGGCTGGCCCGGCGATGCTGCCGCGCATCGCCACGTAGCCGAGCACAGGCAGGCAGGCGCGGCACAAACCCATCGGGATCACCGACCATGCGGCGGTTTTGTGGATTTTCGTGTAGAGCGCGATGAGGCTCACCAGAACCGCCGAGACAATCACCGCGCCCCAGCCATGGATCCCTGCGAGGATCATCCCCACGGCGATCCCGGCAGATGCGAAGTTCAGATACTCGTGGGGCCAGAACAAGCGCCTGGGCAAGGCTCGCTCCGGGCGATTGGCGATGTCCCAGTCCCGATCCGCCCAGTCGTTGAGGAAATTACCCGCCACATAAAAAAGCACCGCCGCAACCATCAGAAGCCACGGCCAGGAGAAATCCGCCCCCGACTCCACACTCCCCAGCAGCACCCCGACCCCGAGGTTGCTCACCACGCTCGGCACGTTCGCGATGCGCGCGGTGGAAAGGAGCGCATTGATTTTCGATCCGGGTCTCATCCGCACAAAGCAGTACGCAAAGGGTTCACAAGGCAAGTACCGCTTGCCGCTTGCGCCAGAGGCCTGAACATGCGATTGGTCAACCATGTTGAAAATCTTCGCTTTTATGCTTACTTGCTCCCTTCCGGGTTTCTCCGATAGCATCCCGCTCTTCAACGGGAAGGACACCGCAGGCTGGGAGTTTTCAACTCCGGAGGGGAAAGCCGCATGGTCGGTGAAGGATGGGGTGCTCGCCTGTTCCGGTGAGCCCATCGGCTACATCCGCACGGAAAAGGAATACGAAAACTACAGCCTGACCCTTGAGTGGCGGTGGCAGGCAGGGGCGGAAAAGGCCAACAGCGGCCTGTTGCTCCACATCTCCACCCCCAACGCCGCCGGCCCCTGGCCCAAATGCATCGAGTCCCAGCTTGGCCAAGGCAACGCAGGCGATATCTGGACGATTGGGGAAAAGGCTGTCGCGAAGGGAGTGAACAAGGGCGGCCGCTGGATCCGCACCGCAGACCCCGCAGAGAAAACCCCCGGCGAATGGAACACGATGACGGTCACTTGCAAGGGCGATTCGCTCACCATCACGGTCAACGGCGTGACGGTGAACGAGGCGACAGGCCTCAGCGCCGCCAAAGGTGCCATCGGCGTGCAGTCCGAGGGTTCTCCCATCGAGTTCCGCAACATCGTTCTCACCGCCATCGAGTGAGCCGATCCCACGCGCCGCCTCGTCTGCCGGGAATCAGCGGCACGCACTTCCCCAGTCACGCAAGGCCAGGCCGAGCTGGCCCGCTGCACTCGTAGCGGTGGATGGGCTACCCTTTTCCGAAAACGAAATCTCCGCCGCCCTGCCGCAGAGCCACGCGCCGAGCGCGGCGGCATCGAAGGCATCCATCCCGCCGGCCAACAAGGCTCCCAGCACCCCGGAAAGCAAATCGCCCTGCCCGCCGTTCGACATCGCGGGCGTGCCGGTGGAATTGATCCGCAGTGCCGTCCCTCGTTTCGCGATGATGCTCCTCGCGCCCTTGAGCAGAAGCACGGCTTCCCTTTCCGAGACAAAAGCCCGCGCGGCATCCTCGCGGGAAAGCCCGCAAAGCCCCGGAGCCAGCCCTGCGAATTCACCGGGATGAGGGGTCAGGAGGTGGAGGCTTGAGAGTGGGATTCCACGCGCAGCAATCAGCTCGAGCGCATCCGCATCAATCACTGCAGGGACTCTCGCGGTCGCGACAAGCTCCGCCAAACCGTCCGCAAACCCACCCGCCACCCGCCCGAGGCCAGGCCCGATGACAAGCGAATCGTATCTTTCTGTTAGCAAGGTTGCGGGATCATCGCAGGCAACGAGCATCGCCTCAAGAGGCAGGCGTGCGAGCATCGCATCGCAGGCGCGGGAGGGGGCATGAAGAGTGACCAGCCCGCCGCCCGCACGGATCGCGCCAAGTGCGGAAAGCAAGGCCGCCCCAGTGAACTGCGGTGAGCCGGCAAGGATGCCAACCCTGCCCGCCATACCCTTGTGGAAATCGAAAGGCCGCGGCCTTTTCCCGAAGCCCATCGCCTGCGGGCATACCAATTCCATGTCCCCGGCACCCTGCGCCTCCAATCCATCGACAGGCACGAGATGGAGGGTTCCGCACGCATCCGCCGCACGGCCCATGAGCAGTCCGCGCTTCGCCGCGCCGATCATGAACGTGGCATCGGCGGTGACAGCCCCGGGAAAAGCCACGCCGCTGTCCGGATCGGTGCCGCTGGGCACATCGACCGCCGCGATGAGGGCCCCGCGCCTACTGCGGAGCAACTCCATCTCCGCAATCATCCCCGCGATCGCACCGCGCGGAGCCCCTTCCGCGCCCATCCCTAACAGCCCATCGATCAGCAGCAAGGGGCCGGGTGGCGCGTTCACGGAATCGACGGGAACGAGATCCTGCAACTGCTCCCTGGCGAGGGGGGCCCATTGATCCGCAGGAAAGGCGGCACGGACGGAAACGTCCCAGCCGAACTCATCTCGCAAGACCCTGAGCGCGATCAGCGCATCGCCGCCGTTGTGGCCTTTTCCCGGATAGGCGATGGCCGCACCCCTTTTTGGATATGCGTTGCCGAGAGCCTGCCCGAGCGCATGGCCTGCCTTGGCCATCAGCTCGGATTCGGGGATTCCGGCGGCCATTGCCCGTGCCTCGATCGCCCGCATTTCCTCCACTCTGACCGCCTTCATGGATGCCAATCTGCCATGGATCTTCATGGCTTCCAATCCGGAAGCGTCTCCTCCAGGATTGCGGCGATTCGTTTCCTCTCGGATGCCGCGAGCCAATCAATGCGCTGATCCCCCCCAGCCAGCGCCACGCGCATTTTCGCAAGCACCAGCGATTTCACCGTGGGTGGCAGGCTGCGGAATGCATCCGAATAGATCATGAAGGAACAACGCCGCTTGAAGATCCGCCCGTAGAGCCGGAAATCCGCGAGCGATTCGCCTTTCGCTGTCTGCGGATACCGCGCGATCAAGGCGTTCTGAAAGGCCGCATTCCCCTCCACGCCCTCCCCCAGATCCGCCTCGTCCTTGAAGAACATGCAGTCGGTGATTTTCTCTGCCCAGGATTCCGCCACGCTGCCTGCAGAGCCTTTGTCGGGATCGGCCGACGGATCGATGATCCCGGAAAAATGGCGTGATCGGCGGTAGTTCATCGAGGCCGCGTTGAGCAAGGTGTGCATACGGCACTGGTGCTCCAGCACGAGCAGGGCGACGATGTCGCTGGTTGGGCGGAGATACCTGGTGACATCGATCTCCGACCTCAGGTCGTCCATTTCCGCGCGATCAGGATGGCTCCCACCATCCTCGGTGAAAGTCCGGTTGCCCAGATGAGGCATGGCGCTGCGGCCGGTGACATACCAGCCGCCCCAGCGCTCCGCGATAGGCGTTTGGTCGGTGACATCCGTGGTGCCGAGGTGCAGCAAGGGGTGGCCTGCTTCATCGGCGAAAACGGAACGGATCAGCAGACCCGGGACATTTTCGGTGCGAGCCGTCGCGTGGCAGGACATGCAGTTGTTCGTATCCCGCTGGATTTCCAATCCGCCCTTGCGATCCGTCCCGACGAAGTAAAACACCGGCCCGAGCACCGGATCCTGCACCACCGCCTCGATCGCCCCGCCGGGGACATAGCCGACATAGGCGTTTTCCGAAAAATACAGGGCGCGCGGGTTGCCGGGGTTGATGAGATCGTTCTGGAGGCTGGTCTTCGAAAACACCAGCACCTGGGAGTCAGCCGGGACATCCAGGACATTGAGCACATAACGCAGGCGGGTCAGGGCATCTCCCGGCGGAACCTCCATTTCCCCCTTGGAAAGCAGGGCGAGTTTGTCCGTGGCTTTTGTATCCGAGTAGTTGAGCGGCGCACGATCCCAGAAATCCACGTGACCCTGCGCCCCGGCGCCCGCCTGGAGGCAGGCGCTTAGCGAGAGACCGATCACGGTTTTACGGAAAACACGCACAAAGCGGATGATACGCTTCCTTGGACTGAACCCTACAGTCGTTTTCGCCCAAACACTGCGCATGGATTGCCATGCCAAAGGGAAACACGGATCTTTCCTTTGTTTTCCCCCTCATGCTGCTATAGTTGTCATGAAATAAAAATTACCAAAGCCATGCCATTCGAACTAACAGAAGACCGCAAGATGAAAGACCTGATAGGAAGGGTCGGGGACGATGTTTCCCAACTGAGGAGCGATATCGCCTCGCTGTTCTCACACACGGGCCGCCACGCCCTGCCAACAAGCGCCCGCGAGCTGCGAGCACAGGCGAGGGAACGCCTCAGCGCAGGCGGTGAATACGCCGCAAGCTACCTCCGCGAGCATCCGGGCCGCTCTTCCGTGGGGATATTCGGCGGACTGGTGCTGCTAGGTGCCGCCGGAGCGGGGATCTATTATCTTTGCAAAGGAAGGCTCCCCTGCTGCGGCGCTGCCGCCTGCTCCGGCAGCGTAGCCGATGAAGGGACCGAATGACCCCGGCCCCCCTCACCTGATCCGTTCATTCGCCTTTATTTCCTCAAAGCGCCCGCTAGTCTCCGTCCCGTGGTCGAGAAAAGTGACTTGCGCGCCGTCCTGCAATACATCCCCCAGTTCCGGGGCAAGATTTTCTGTGTCCTCATCGAGGCAGGCCTTTTGCCAGAGCCGGCCGTCGCGGAAACCCTTCTCGATCTGGCCGTATTGGAAGATCTCGGGGTGAAGCTCGTCCTCGGTGTCCTCGGCGGCGACCTGAAGGATCTCTATGATTGGACCCTGGAATGCGAGATCATGGCCGCACGCGTCACCCGCCCCATCGAGGACGAGGAAGCGGCCCAGGAGGTGAGGGAGATCCTCCAGCGCGGCCAGTCGGCGATCATCGACGCATCCGGCATCGGCCCGCTGGATCCCAAGGTTGTCGCTTTCGCGAAGCGGATCGGGGTTTCCAAGGTCATCGCGCTGCTGGAAGAGAGCATCCTGGTCAACGGCCAGCCCGCGCATGCAATCCGTGCGGCGGATGTGCCTGCCGTGCTGGAAAAGGAAAATGTCCGGGGCAGCGACCTGCTCCTCGCCGCGGCCGCAGCCTGCGAGAGCGGCGTGCCCCGCGTCCATGTGCTCAACGGCAGGCAGCAGGGTGTGCTGGTGGATGAGCTTTTCTCCAACGAAGGCGTGGGCACCATGATCCACGCCGACAGCTACCGGGTCATCCGCGAACTCCGCGAGGACGACATCCCCGAGTTGCTCGGCATGATTGGTCGCGTGGTCCGCCGCACCAAGCTGGTGCCCCGCAACTACGAGGACATCCATGCCAAGATCACTGATTACCGGGTCATGACGATCGATGACAACGTCGTCGGCTGTGTCGCCCTCCACGAATACCCCGGGGAAAACTGCGCAGAGGTCGCCTGCCTTTACGTCAAGCAGGCGCACGAAGGCCGCGGATACGGCGTGGAACTCGTCGCCCATGCGGAGAAAATCGCGATGGAGCGCGGCGTCCCGCGGGTCTTCGCCCTGACCAACCGCGCCGCGGATTTCTTCCGCCGCGCCGGATATGCGCAGAGCGATCTGATCGCCCTGCCCTCACCCCGCCGCGCCCAGTTCATCGCCAGCGGCCGGGATTCCCTGGTCTTCGAGAAATCGTTTTCCGAATAACCCCCACTCCAACCCCCATTTTCCCATGTCCATCGCATTCAAGGAATGGCAGGTCGTCTGCGACGCTCTCGCCAGCGGCCGCCAATCGATACTCCTCCGCAAGGGCGGCATCCACGAAGGCCGCGCCGGGTTCAGCTTCGCCCACGAAAGGTTCTATCTTTTCCCCACGAAATTCCACGCCCAGGCGGGATACGTCCGCGAGGGCGATTTCACCCCGGAGCGGGAGTGGCAGGTCGGCGACAGCTTGCGCATCACCCACCATGCCGTCGCCTCTTTCGCAGTGACGCTCACGGATTGGGCCCAGCTTGAGGCGCTGGGGCCCTATCATATCTACACCGAGGAGACCCTGCGGGAGCGCTTCGACTGGGAGGGAAAGGGCATGGCATCCGGAAGCATCCACCTCGCCCTCGTTCGCGTCTCCAAGCTGGAATCCCCCCTTGAGCTGACCTATGAAAAACGCTTCGGCGGCTGCCGCTCATGGCTGGAACTTGAGCCGCCGGATCCCGAAAACGCCTTACCTGTGCTAACCCAGGATGTATTCTCGGCATTATCGGACACGATTTCCCGTATCGCCGGAAGCTCCGCAAGCCCCTGAAACCCTTGGTTTTCGGCAAATATTTCATATTTCCTAAATATCTTGATTTTTTTCCATTGCCGTATCCGATCGGGATAGCTAGAAACACAAGTCTTTTGGCAAAAAACCAAACTCGCAAGCCTGCCTCCTTGCGATCCCTTAACCCCACGTTTGCCAACTCACCGCAAAACATGAGATTATCCCATCTTTCCGCGCTGGCCGCCATCGCAGCCCTGCCCTTCCTCGCCAGCTGCGGGTCCAACATCAACATCGTCTCGAAAGGCGATATCAAATCCCACGGCCACGGGATCAACTATCGGCCCAGGCAGGACTTCAATGTCCCGCCCGCCTCCTCCGCCCTCCTCGCCGCCGCATCCGCCAAACCGAAGGACAAGCACTCGATGCCGATCTACTCCTTCTCCGAGCGCAACCGGGTGGTGCGCACCACCGCCTACACCTGTTCCGAGGACGATCATATCGTCTACGGCAGCAAGAACGCCGCAGGCACCAACCTACGCTATTCCGACCGCGTCCGCAGCGCCGCCGCCGATTGGTCGTTCTACCCGGTCGGCACCGTATTCCGGGTGAAAGGCATGAAGCAGCTCTACGTCATCGATGACTACGGCTCCGCCCTCACCGGCACCGGAACAATCGACATGTACCAACCTTCCAAAGACCTCATGAACCAATGGGGTCGCCGCAACGTCGAGATCAGTGTGGTGCAGTGGGGATCCTTCACCCGCAGCGCGGAGATCCTCAGCAAGCGCACGTCGTTCTCCCATTGCCGCCAGATGCTCGCGAACATCACCCGCCAGCGCCCGGATCTCGCGAAATTCGCCTCCCGCTGATCTCCCGCCTTCACTGCAACGGAGCCATCAGCCTAGCGGCCCGGCACGCCGCCCTGAACAGGAACGGCTTTTCCGCAAACTCCCCTTCCAGCACCTCCACGCTGGAAGAGAAGTCCCTTTCCAACATCCCCTTGACCTGCTCCACAAAAGCCGCATCGGAGACAAATGCAGTGATCTCGAAGTTCAGGCGGAATGAGCGGTTGTCCAAGTTCGCCGTGCCGACAGCCGCCATCCTCCCGTCGATGAGCATCACCTTCTGGTGCAGGAAGCCCCGCTGGTAGCGGAATAGCTTCACCCGGTAGGGAATCGCCTGCTCATGGTATGTGTAGGAAGAAAGCCAAACCAGGATATGGTCTGGACGGTCGGGCAGCATGATGCGGACATCGACACCGCGTATCGATGCGAGTTGCAAGGCAGCCATCACCCCCTCGTCCGGCACGAAATACGGGCTCGCGATCCACAGCCTCTCCCGCGCCGTGTTCGCCGCCTCACACACAAGAAGCTTCCAGGAATCCAGCGGATCCGCCGGGCCGGTCGGGATCACGGCGGCAATCTGGTCCGCGTCCCGTCCCTCCCCCGCCCACTCCAGCTCCGGCACCCTGTCACATGCCCAGAACCAGTCCTCAAGGAAAACAAGCTGCACCGCCTCCACCGCAGGCCCGCGCATCATCAGGTGGGTATCGCGCCAGGCCCCGAATTTCTTGTTCCTCCCCAGATACTCGTCGCCCACGTTCAGCCCGCCGATGAACGCCGTCTTGCCATCGATCACCACGATCTTGCGGTGGTTGCGGAAATTGAGCTGAAGCCTCGACCACCAATGCCGGTTCGCGCCAAAGGACTCGCACTCCACCCCGGCATCCTCCATTTCCCCGAGGAAGGTGGATGACAGCTTGTGTGAGCCTATCTCATCGAAAAGGAAATACACTTTCACGCCCGCCCTCGCCCGCTCGATGAGAGCCTGCTGGAATTTCCCGCCCACCCTATCGTTCTTCACGATGAAGAAATTCACGCATACGTGCTTCTCGGCAGCCGCGATCGCCTCGAAGAGCCGTGCGAAAGTCTCATCGCCGTCGATCAGCAGATCCAGGTCGTTGCCGCGGGTGAAAGGCAGCCCGCCAAGCTCTTCCGCCGCCCGCTCGAAGGCATCCTCCTCAGGAAGGTTCACCGCATAGCGGCCGAGGCGCCCGTGCATGTCGGAGGCCAGCCTCCGCAGCTCCACGTCGTTGCTGCGCCGCGCGCGGACATACCCGGAGAACTTGCTCCTGCCCAACAGCCAGTAGAGCGGGATCGCCAGGAACGGCATCGTCAGCAGGGAAACCACCCAGGCGATCGTCCCCTGCGAGGTTCGCGTGTTCATCAGGGCGTGCAGGATGTGCAGGAATCCGAAAACATAGAACGCCACGATCCCAAGCAGGCCGAGCAGGGTGGTTGGATCGATGTTTACGAACTCGGGCATTCGAAGACCCTAGGCGGTTTCCCAAAATGGACAAGCTGCGGAGCAAAACGATTTTGCGGCTTCTACCATCCCCGGCACGGTTGTAGGATCACGCCATGAATCAAACGGAACCGACACCGAAGAACATCGTTCTGATCGGCTTCATGGGCAGCGGCAAATCCACCGTTGGGCGCGAGCTCCACCAGCGGCTGGGTTATCCCCTGACAGACATGGACCATCTCATCGAGCAGACGATGGGGAAAAGGATCACCGAAATCTTCAAAGAGCATGGCGAGCGCGCATTCCGCGATTTCGAGACCCTCCAGCTCATCGAAATCGCGAAAAGGACGGACACCCGCCACATCATTTCCACCGGCGGCGGCATCGTCATCCGCCCGCAGAACCGCTCGCTCCTCCGCAAGCTCGGATACGTCGTATGGCTCCACGCACCGGAGGATGTCATTTTCGAGAGAACCTCCCGCAACCGCGACCGCCCCCTCCTGAACGAACCCAATGCCCGCGAACGCATCACCGAGCTGATGGCCGAGCGCAAGCCGTGGTATCAGGAAACCGCCCACCTCCGCATCGATACCGCAGGGCTGGATTCCAGCGAGATCGCCACCGGCATCCTGGAGAGCGCACGCTACTTTTTCACCCAGCCCGTATGAGCGCGGAAACCGTGAAAGCCTGGGCGGCGGAGCTCGGCTTCGATGACTGCCGCATCGCCGCGGCGAAAACCGCGACACACGCGGACGATTTCCACGAATGGCTCGCAGATGGCCGCCACGGCGAGATGGCCTGGCTGGAGCGCAACCCCGCCCGCCGCTGCGATCCACGCGAAGTGCTGCAAGGCTGCAAGTCCGTCATCACGCTCGCCATCAACTACTACACCGGCCAATCCCCCTTTCCGGAAGGCCATCTGCAGGGCTACCGCATCGCGCGCTACTCCTGGAACGACGACTACCACGATCTCGTCGAGAAGCGCCTCGCGGAATTCAACGCGAAGCTCATCACGCTCGGCGGCACCCAGCGCTACTACGTCGACACCGGCCCCGTGCTCGAGCGGGATTTCGCCACCGACGCCGGCCTTGGCTGGAACGGGAAATCGACCGTCCAGATCCATCGCCGCCTCGGCACATGGTTCTTCCTCGCCGAGCTGCTCACCACCCTTGATCTGACGGCTGACCAGGCCTTCGGGGATCACTGCGGCAAATGCACCCGATGCATCGCCGCCTGCCCAACCCACGCCATCACGGCCCCCCACAAGCTCGACGCCCGCCGCTGCATCTCCTACCTCACCATCGAGCACAAAGGCTCCATCCCCTTGGAATTCCGCCGCGCAATCGGCGACCGCATCTATGGCTGCGACGATTGCCTCGATGCCTGCCCGTGGAACCGCTTCGCGCAACAATCCCGGGAAATCTCCTTCCGGGCCCGCCCGGAAATCTTCTCCCACACCCTCCGCGACTTCCTGTCCATGGATCAGGAAAATTTCTCCCGCATCTTCGCCAAATCTCCCATCAAGCGCATCAAGCGAGCCCGCTTCCTCCGCAACGTGTGCATCGCCCTTGGCAACACAGGAACCCCCGAAGACCTCCCCGCGCTCCATCTCGCCGCCGCAGACCCCGATCCCCTCATCTCCGAACACGCCGCATGGGCCATCCCGGAAATCCGCAACAGGTGGCCATGAGGACGCAAGCCTCGTTGGAACCATCACAGGCCTTCCGATTTGAGGCCTGTGATGGAAAGGTGGTCTTGTCCAGCAGCCGGCACATGATTCACTCTTGGTTCGGGGAGCATTACAGCAAAAGTCCGCCGCCACACCGGAAACAACCAAATCGCCCATGAGCCGCAGCCCCGATACATCGCACAGCCTGGCCGTCCACTTCTCCATCCTGGATTTCTTTTCCATCGGCATCGGCCCGTCCTCCTCGCACACGGTCGGCCCCATGCGTGCGGCGGCCGCTTTCGCGAAGGGGCTTGGGGGCAAAGCGGTTGCCCGCGTGCATTGCAAGCTCTACGGCTCGCTGGCCGCCACCGGAAAAGGCCACGGCACGGACGGCGCGCTGATCCTCGGCTTCTGCGGGGAGCTGCCGGAGACTGTGGATGTCGATGCGATGCCGGAACTACTCGAAACGATACGGGCGGGAAAACGCCTGAAACTTCCCGATGGCAGGGAGATCGGCTTCACGGAAAAGGACGACCTCGATTTCGCCCGGATGAAGGCGCTGCCAAGGCACCCGAACGGGATGCAGTTCACCGCCTTCGACGAAGCGGGAACGATCCTCGCAGAGGACGTGGTCTATTCGCTCGGCGGTGGTTTCATCCTCAGCGAGAAGGATTGGGAGAAAACTCCGGCGGGCGCGCCCGTGAACATCCCCTACCCCTTCGAAAGCGCAAAGGATCTGCTGGATCACTGCATCGCCAGCAAGCTTTCCATTTCCGGCCTCATCCTCGCCAACGAGGCGGCCTACCGCCCCGAGGCGGAAACCCGCGCCCGCCTCGATGCGATCTGGGCCGCGATGCGCGGTTGCATCAAGCGCGGCATTTCCACCAGCGGGATCCTGCCCGGCGGACTCAAAGTCTCGCGCCGGGCCAAGGATCTTCATCGCCATCTCCTCACCGTGGAGCAGGAGTCGTCCGGAGATCCGCTGGCGGTGCTCGACTGGGTGAACCTCTTCGCGCTCGCCGTGAACGAGGAGAACGCCGCGGGCGGCAGGGTTGTCACCGCGCCCACCAACGGCGCGGCCGGGATCATCCCCGCCGTGCTGGAATACGCCGTCCGTTTCCGGAAATCCCCGCATCCGGACGGCGTCCACCGTTTCCTTCTCACCGCCGGTGCCATCGCCACTCTCTACAAGAAAAACGCCTCGATCTCCGGGGCGGATGTCGGCTGCCAGGGCGAGGTCGGCGTCGCCTGCTCGATGGCGGCCGGGGCGCTCACGGAATTCCTCGGTGGCAGCCCGCAACAGGTGGAGTGCGCGGCGGAGATCGGCATGGAGCACAACCTCGGCCTCACCTGCGATCCCATCGGCGGCCTGGTGCAGATCCCCTGCATCGAGCGCAACGCGATGGGCAGCGTCAAGGCGATCAACGCCTCCCGCCTCGCCCTCAACGGCAAGGGCGCGCATTTCGTATCCCTCGACAAGGTCATCCGCACCATGAGGGACACCGGCCGCGACATGAAAACGAAATACAAGGAAACCTCGCGCGGCGGCCTCGCGGTGAACGTGGTGGAGTGCTGAGTGGAGTAGGCGCGACATCGAGCCTTGAGTTCGGGCGGGTGCCGCCATCCGCAGTGGGAAAGATCCTGCAGTCGGCGGGGAGGCCGGCGGGGAACCCAAGGCGCGGCGACGCGCCTAGTCCTCACGCGAATACATCCCGCAAAGCTTTCCCATGTCCGTCGCGGGTCGCGTAGAACGGGCGGCTCTCGATGTCGAACTCGGTCTTGGGGCTGATCCCCATGGCGGTGAAAATGGTTGCGTGGAGATCCTCGATGCTGACCGGCTTGTCAGCGAGGCACGGCCTCTCATCCGCGGTGGCACCGTAGAGGAAACCTTTTTTCATCCCGCCGCCGAACATCACGACGGATGACCCGCCGGTGAAGTGCCGGTGCAGGCCGTAGTGCTTCATTTCCTTGAGCACATCAGTCTTGGCACGGGATTGGTCCTTTGCGCTGGAGCCCGGCACACCCTCGATCATCATGTCGCGGCTGAACTCGCTGGCGATGATGACGAGCGTGCGATCCAGCATCCCGCGCTCCTCCAGGTCCTTGATGAGACGGGCGATGGGGCGGTCGATCTGCTGCTTCATCCGCTCCGCCGTGGTATGGCCGTTCTCGTGCGTGTCCCAGTGGAGAAAGGGCACATACTCGGTGGTGACCTCGACGAAGCGGGCGCCGTTTTCAACAAGCCTCCGCGCCAGCAGGCAGCCCTGGCCGAACTGTCCGGTGTCATATTCGTCAAACACCTCTTTCTTCTCCTTGGAGAGGTCAAAGGCCTCGCGTTCCTTGGAGCCGAGCAGGCGGTGGGCGTTGTCGAGCGAGCGAAGCATGGATTCCTGGTGGTAATCGCTCAGCTGCTCCGACTTCGGCGAGTTTTTCAGGAGATCTTCCAAGGCCTTGTAGCGTTTTGCGAAACGATCCGGGGACATTCCGCCCGGCGGCTTCACGGCCTGCGATGCCTCATGGGGGAAAGGCAGGTTCATAGGGCCGAACTCGCTGCCGAAAAAACCGCCGGTTGTGAAGGCTTTCAATTCCTCGCTCTCCCCCACCCCTTCGAGGCGCTGGCCGATGTTGATGAAGGGCGGCATGACCTCGTTGCGCCCGCCCAGCACCTTTGCCATCCATGCGCCGATGTGCGGGGCGGCGACGGTCTGGGGCGGCACGTATCCGGTGTGCCAGTGGTATTGGTGGCGGGAGTGCAGGATGCTGCCCAGATCCGCCTGGACGTGGGAGCGGATCAGGGTCGCGCGATCCATCACGGAGGCGATGTTTTCGAGGCCTTTGCAGATCTTGATGTTGTCCACCGCCGTGTCGATGGCGGGGAAGGTGCTGATGATTTTCTCAACCGGGGTGCCCACCTCGTAGGGGAGGTATGCCTTCGGATCGAAGGTCTCGGGGGCGGCCATCCCGCCGGCCATCCAGAGCAGGATGCAGGAATCGGCGGTGGCCGCCGGATGGATGGATTTTCGCTCCGCCGCCATGGAGCGCGGTGCGCCGCCGAGGAAAGTGGCGGCGGTGCTTGCGCCGAGCGCGCGCAGGAAGTTGCGCCGGGTTTGCTGCGGGAGCGCTTCGTTGTACCAATCGGGGTTCATGGTTTAGTTGATGTAATGGAATTCGGGCAGCATGAAGACGGACCAGAGGAAATCCTCCGTATCTTCGGCGGATGGCTTTTCGCCTAACATCGAAAGGCCGATGGCTGTTTCCTCGGTCGTGGGTTCACGGGAAACGGAAGCACGGAAAACCTTCCGGATCAAATCCTTGGGTTGGGCATCGTTCCCAATTTTCACCGCCCCATCCCGGATCAGCCCCGCAAGCTCCGGGCCGTTGGAAAGATTGATCGCCTCCAGGGTGGTGACCGAATCCGGCCGCGAGGTGACGACCTGGTCCCGGTTCGGGCGGCCCAGCGCGGCCTGCAGGGAATCGCGTTTCCCGAAAGCCGTGCGGATGGGTCTGTCGTCCCATTTTTGCAAGCCATGGGTCTCCATGACCACCGCGAGTTGTCCACCCGCGCCGCCTTTCTTGAAAGCCGCGCCGTCAGCCTTCTGCCAGACACCGGTGACGCTGCGTATCGCATCCAGGAACTGCTCCGCCGTCATCCGTTTCCGGACGGGACCGCGGAACACGTATTCCGCATTCTCGTCCTCACGGATTTCCGCGCGCGATTGGTAGGTCTTCGATGTCGCTATGAGGCGCAGCACGGATTTCAGATCGTAACCGGACTCAACGAGATGGTTCGCAAGGAAATCCAGCAGATCCTCGCTCCATGGGGCCGTATTCATCGCATCGACGGGATGAACGATGCCACGGCCCATGAGCTGCGCCCAGAGGCGGTTCACGATGGTGCGCTGCATCCTGCCGTTATCCGGATGGGTCATCAGGTCGGCGAGCTGTTTCAGGCGCTCGTCGCGGGGCTTTGCCGGATCGATCTGGCCGAGTTCCGGGAAAAGCCATGAGGCGACGGCCATCTCGCCGGTGGGCTTGTCGCAGCGCTCGAGTTCCATGGGTTTTTCCGAATAGATTGCGGCGAGCCCGTATGCCTCTCTCAAAGTCCAGCGGTCGATGAAGCTGTCATGGCAGGAGGCGCACTTCATGTTGATGCCGAGGAAAACCTGCGAGACGTTCTGGGAGAACTGTATCTGTGTCGTCTGGCTGGCGTTTACCTCGCCTCGCCACGTGATCCCGTCGATGAAACCGCGCGACTCCTTAGTCGGTGCGACGAGCTCCCTGACGAATTTGTCGAAAGGCTTATTTTCTAACAGCGAGGGGTACAGCCATCCGGTGACCTGCTGGCGCCCGCCGGTGATGAAGCCCGTGCCGCCGTAGTCGTTGCGCAGGAGGTCGTTCCAGAAAGTCATCCAATGTTCCGCGTAGCCCTGGTTATCGGCCAGCAGGCGGTCTATCACCGCGGCCCTGTCGAGCGGCTTGCCCGGGGAAATCATCGCCACCAAATCCGGCGAAGGCGGCAGGCCGACCAGATCCAGCGAGGCTCTGCGGAGAAAGGTGGAGTCATCCGCCGCGCCCTGGAATCTGATGCCCTCGGCCTTGAAATGCTCCGCCACGATCAGGTCGATCGGGTTCGCACCCTTTGGTCCGGCGGGCAGCTTGACCGGGCGGGGCTTGAGGGGTGGCTCGTAGCGGTCTTTGGCAAAGGTGAAACCCTCTTCCCACGGTAGGTCGGCGGCGATCCAGCGTTTCAGCGCATCGATCTCGGCGGCATTCAGCGGGGCTTTCTTTTTCCCCGGAGGAGGCATCCTGAAATCGGGATCCTCATCGGTCAGCACCTCGATGAGCAGCGAGGCATCCGGATCGCCGGGCTCCAGCACATCGGCCTCAAGCAGCATGGCGCGGGTGTTCATCGAAAGCCCGCCCTTGGATTCATCCCCGCCATGGCATTCCACGCAATGTTTTTCCAAGATGGGAATCACCTCATGGGCGAAATCGATCTCGGCACGGAGCGACAGGGCAGCCGTGAGGGTAACTGCGGCGTGAAGGACTATGCGTTGCGTCATCGTTGATGCTTTTTCGAAGTAGCGGAAGGAATCCGGATCACGTTTACCTGCCTCCGGGTAACAATATTTCATGGGAAGGGCCGAGGGGAAAATCCTTTTTCAGGCAACTGCGAACTGAAACCATGCAGCCGCGATGAGCGACGACGCGAGAACAGCCACGACCGTCATCCACCTGGAGATGTGTGCACGGGGATGCTTCGCCCCAAGCCCCGCCCGCGATGGGCTGAGTGTTGAGAGGATCATGCCACCAAATCCTGCTAGAAACCTGGAGCTCTACAAACGGGTCGGGGCGCAATGGCAATGGACGGACAAGCTGACCTGGACCGATGCGGATTGGCGAAGATATGCCAGCCGGGACGAGGTGCTCACCTATGTGGGGCGGCTCGCGCAGCAGGAGATCGGCTATTTCGAACTGGAAGTGCAGGACGCTGGAAATGTCGAGATCGCCTATTTCGGGCTGTTTCCGGAACACATCGGCAAAGGCCTCGGAGGGGCATTCCTTTCGGCGGCGGTTCAAATTGCCTGGGAGCTTCCGGGAACCGAGCGGGTTTGGGTGCACACCTGTGCGCGGGATCACCAACATGCTCTGGCGAATTACCTGAAACGAGGCTTCGCTCTTTTCGAAACGCAGTGATCCGGGAAAACAGCGGCAATGCAGCCTTCGATATGCGCGGGAAACCGATGGGTGCAACGGCTAACCGAAGAACGTATCCTCATGCCGGTAAGGCGGGGCGCAGCTGCATAGGAACACCAGATCACTGGTGGCCGTGATTTCATGCCATGCGCCGGGTGGGATCAGGATGGAATCCCCCGGGCCGACCTCGCGGGTCTCACCTTCGATTTCCATGATGCCCGCCCCTGAGGTGATGTGGTAGATCTCCTCGCTGTCTTTATGGTAATGGCGCTGGGTCGATCCGCCCGCAGGGATGCAGGCCTCGGCGAGACTCTGGTTTTTCACCGGGGCGTTGGCGAGATCCAGCAGGCTCGTGATCGTGGAGCCGTCCTTGGTGGTGAACGGCGTTTCTTCTCTGCGGTTGCGGATTTCCATGGCGCATGGGGAAACTACCCTTACGCAGGCTTGTCACCCAAGGTTTTTCCAGCAAACTTTCGCTCTCCCTTCCCCTCGGTGGGATATGGAGTGTACCATTCAACGCCCCAAGAACCTGTGCGCCCCGGCCTCATACTCAAGCTGTCATCGCCCGACCAGTCCGGGATCGTTGCGAAAATCGCTTCCTACGTGGCTTCGCATCGCGGCAACCTGATCGAGTTCAGCCAGTTCTCGGATCAGGTCGGGAAAAAATTCTTTGCGCGGCTGGATATCGACACCTCTGAACTGGATGTCACTGTGGAGGATTTCAAGGCAGGCTTCGGCACCCTCGGCCGCTCGCTGAGAGCCACATGGCATTTCCGCACCCTGCCATACAAGATGCGCACCGCCCTGCTGGTGACCAAGACCGACCACTGCCTCAACGAGATCCTGCTGCGCACTGAGCTGGGCGAGCTTCCGGTCGAGATCACCTCCATCATCGCCAACCGCGAACATTGCGCCCCCATTGCCGCACGCGCCGGGCTGCCTTTCCACCACATCGACATGGACGGAGACCGCCGCGAAAAGGGCTTCGCCCGGATCCGCGACCTGCTCATTGCGCAGGATGTGGAACTGGTCGTCCTTGCCCGTTTCATGCAGATCCTGCCGGACAGCTTCTGCACGGAGTTTTCCGGGAAAATCATCAACATCCACCATTCGTTCCTTCCCGCCTTCATCGGCGCGAACCCATACAAGCAGGCGCACGAGCGCGGGGTGAAGCTCATAGGCGCCACCTGCCACTACGTCACCGCAGACCTCGACGCGGGACCCATCATCGAGCAGGAGGTCGAGCGGGTCTCCCATTTCCACTCGCCCTCCGATCTTGCCCGGCTCGGCCGCCACTGCGAGCGCATCGCCCTGGCCAAGGGAATCCGCTGCCACGTCCACGACCGGACTCTCATCGACGGGCAAAGGGCCATCGTGTTCCCGGACTGAGGGAATGCAAACCGCATGAAAGCCCTCAGAGATTTCATGGATCCCGGAGGGGTGTACACCCAGAGGCAATACCTCCTGGCAAACCTGCTTCTGCTTGCGCTTGCCATCATCGCGGCAAAGGCCATCAAGGGCATTGGCATGGAAGACCCGCGGCCGGCCGTGATTCCCCTTATCGTCGCAATCAACTCCCTCTATGGAATCGCCTCATCGAAGCGATTCCGGGGACTCGGGCACTCGGCATGGTGGGGCATGGCCGCATCCGCCCTTCCCTTGGTCGGGCTGCTTCTCCTCTCTTCACCGGATAAGGAAACACGCATTCAATGATGCGGACGGGGCGGATTTTCCGGCGTATCCCCCTAATTTCGAAAGTTGAGGGTTGAAGTTCCCGCCCCCCCGCAACTAGTTTCCCTGCCCCACAGCAGAACATTCATGAACATCGTCGTCGAAAAACAGCCGAAATGCATCGCAGTCCTCAATGTCGAGGTTCCCTCCGCCGATGTCGCAGCGAAGCGCGCATCCATCGCCTCCACCTACGCCTCACAGGCCAAGATCCCCGGTTTCCGCCCCGGGAAAGCCCCGAAAGCGGTCATCCAGAAGCGTTTCGGGAAACAGATCTCCGAGGAACTCACCGAAGCCCTCTTCGGCGAAGCCTGCGACCAGGTGCTCGAGAAGGAGAACCTCAAGGTGCTGGACTTCGGTTTCCCGGACAACCTCAACGAACGCCCGGACGGCTCGATCGCCTTCGAGACCAAGCTCATCCTCGCCCCGGAGTTCACCCTCCCGGAATACAAGGGCATCGAAGTGAAAGCCCCGCCGGAGGAAGTCACCGACGAGGAGCTCGGCACGCAGCTTGAGAACCTCCGCGAGCGCCTCGCCGAGTTCGACGACATCGAAGGCCGCGCCCTGCAGAATGATGACATCGCCATCGTCGATTTCACCACCACCGTGGATGGCACCCCGCTCGCAGAGGCGATCGGCGAGAAAGGCCAATACCTCGCCAAGCGCGAGAACCACTGGCTGCCTGTCAAGGAAGGCGCTTTCCTGCCCGGATACGCGGAGCAACTCGTCGGACTGAACGCCGGCGACAAGAAGGACGTGACCATCACCCTCGACGCAGAATTCCCTTTTGAGGAGCTGCGCGGCAAGGAAATCACCCTCCACACCACCGTAACCGGCATCAAGGCACCGAAACTCCCGGAGCTTGACGATGCCTTCGCCGAAAAGCTAGTCCCCGGCAAGAGCCTCGACGAGATCAAGGGGATGATCCGCGAAAACATGGGCAGGGAGAAATCCAAGCAGATCGGCGAGTTCAAGGTCAACCAGATCGTCGAGCACCTGAACAAGGCCGTGAGCTTCGAGTTACCGGAGGAAATCGTCCAGCGCGAGACCCAGAACCAGGCGAACCAGCTTGTCGAGGAAGGCAGCCAGAAGGGTGCCTCCGATGAGGAAATGCTCAGCCAGCAGGAGCAGATTTTCTCCGTCGCCACCCAACGCGCCGTGACCAACCTCCGCACCAACTTCATCCTTCAGGAAATCGCCACGGCGGAGAAGATCACCGTCCAGGACGCAGATCTGCTCTCGCACATCGCCAGGATCGCCGAAAGCCGCAAGGAGCCGATCAAGAAGGTCATCAAGGATCTCCAGAAAAAGCGCCAGATCCAATCGATCCGGAATTCCATGCTCATCGGCCAGACCATTGACTTCCTCGTCGAGCAGGCGAAAGTCACCGAAGTTTCCGAAGCGGAACTCCAGGCAACACCCGCAGAATAATCACATGAACCTTTTCCCACCCTCAAACAGCAGCAGCCTGCAGTCACCGAAGAACAGCTACTACGTCCCCGTCGTCATCGAGTCCGATGGCCGTGGCGAGCGCTCCTTCGACATCTATTCGCGCCTGCTCAAGGACCGCATCATCTTCATCACCACCCCCATCGATGATGGCGTGGCCGCCTCCGTGATCGCGCAACTCCTTTTCCTCCAGATGCAGGATCCCAAAAAGGACATCCACATCTACATCAATTCCCCTGGCGGCTCAGTCACCGCCGGCCTCGCCATGTATGACACCATGCAGTTCCTCACCTGCGACGTGAACACCTACTGCATCGGCATCGCCGCATCCATGGGTTCCGTGCTGCTCACCGCAGGCACCAAGGGCAAGCGCTATTGCCTGCCGAACTCCCACGTGATGATCCACCAGGTTTCCGGTGGAGCTCAGGGCACGGCCTCCGATGTTGAACGCACGATCGGGTTCATGTTCAACCTCAAGAAGCGCCTCAACGGAATCCTCGCCAAACACACCGGCAAGACGGTAGAGCAGGTCGAGCACGACTCCGACCGCGACAACTACATGTCAGCCGAAGAATCCGTCGCCTACGGTCTCGTGGACAAGGTTCTCGAATCCCGCAAACAGCTTCCCGACGCGGTCTTGGCCGAAATCGAGAAAAAGGACTGATCCTCAGACCGCCTCTCCACCGGCTATAGCGCCAGTCAGTTTGATGCGTGCCATGGGGTAGAATTTGCTTTCTCCCGAAGGCCTGAAAGCGTATTCCAACGTCATGCTTTCTGCATTCAATCCTGAGAGAGGCTGTCTGGAAAATAGCTTTTCCGAAATTTTATTGTGTACGGATGACCAACTCCCTGGGAGAAGCTTGGGATGCCAAATTATCCAAGCAGTCTCAACGACGGTGAGTGGGAAGTCCTGCGCAAGCTCATCCCGAAATCCCCGCTGACCCTTCGCGGTCGGCCGCTCTCCTATTCCAAGCGGTCCATCATCGACGGAATCCTTTACATCATCCGCAGTTGTGCCGCGTGGCGGATGATGCCCAACGACCTCCCGCATTGGAAAACCTCCTACCACTACTTCCGGCTCTGGGCGAAACAAGGTGTCTGGCTGCGCATCCACGATGCCCTGAGGGACAGGGCACGCCTGGCACTCGGAAAAAAGCCCCAACCGCTG
Source organism: Akkermansiaceae bacterium (assembly GCA_017798145.1). Lineage (NCBI taxonomy): Bacteria > Pseudomonadati > Verrucomicrobiota > Verrucomicrobiia > Verrucomicrobiales > Akkermansiaceae > Akkermansiaceae bacterium. Next base: position 751,789 of record CP059069.1, read on the forward strand.
CGATCCTCGACAGCCAGAGTGTTCGGACAGCTAGCCAGCCGGGAGTTCGTGGCTATGATGCGGGTAAAAAGATTACGGGAAGAAAAAGGCACGCCCTGGTAGATACAAACGGCTTCCTGTTGTCACTCAAGGTAACCGGGGCGGACGTCCAGGATCGTGACGGGGCCAGGATGTTGCTGGAACCCTTGAATTCGACCTACGGGTGGTTGAAGAAGATCTGGGCGGATGGCGGCTATGGGGGGAAGCTCGTCAAGGAGACTGCCCGGCTCGACCGCCACCGGCAGATTGATCTGGAAATCGTGAAGCGGAGCGATGACATGAAAGGCTTCGAAGTCCTTCCGAAATGATGGATCGTGGAAAGGACGTTCGGCTGGTTGATCCAGTCCCGGAGGTTGATCCGTGACCATGAGGTTCTGATTTCCAGCTCCGAATCGCTGATCTATGTCACAATGGCAAAGCGGATGCTTAACAGGTTAGCCGTGTGAACCATTTTTCAGACAGCCTCTAAGCGAGTTGTATCCTACAAAATAATCCAAAGTATTCATTGGACGTACACGTAGGGAACTTTGAGGCTTCTGAACATCGTCCGCATGGACGATATTGCGCACGGAAGGCCCAGCTACCGTGGGGCATACGGCCGTAGAAATCAACCGCTCGGATTTCCCGCTTTCCGTACGGGCTTTCCGGAGCTTTAATCAGGGAATGGCTCGCGCTTCCAATCTGACAATGTGCTCTTTCTGCGGAAAGAGCCACTCCGAGGTGAAAAAACTCATCGCCGGCCCCGGCGTCTACATCTGCAACGAATGTGTCGATGTCTGCGGAAACATCCTGTCCAAGGAACTCAACCCGCCCGACGAATCCGGCAAGGGAAAAAAGGGCAAGGGCAAGAAATCCCACACCAAGGACGAGATCCCCACGCCCGCCGAACTGCTCGCCGAGCTCGACCAATACGTCATCGGCCAGCAGACCGCCAAGAAGGTGCTCTCCGTCGCCGTTTACAACCACTACCTCCGCCTGAACCAGGACAACCTCTCCGTCTCCGCCGAATACAAGGACGTTGAGATCGAGAAGTCCAACGTGCTTTTGCTCGGCTCCACCGGCTCCGGGAAAACCCTGCTTGCCCGCACCCTCGCCCGGGTGCTCGATGTCCCCTTCACCATCGTAGATGCCACCACACTCACCGAAGCGGGCTACGTCGGCGAGGATGTCGAGAACATCATCCTCAGACTGCTTCAGGCCGCCGATTTCGATGTTGAGCGCGCCGAGCGCGGCATCATCTACGTCGATGAGATCGACAAAATCGGCCGCAAGACCGAGAACGTCTCCATCACCCGCGATGTCTCCGGCGAGGGCGTCCAGCAGGCCTTGCTGAAAATCCTCGAAGGAACCGTCTGCAACGTCCCCCCGCAGGGTGGCCGCAAGCACCCGCAGCAGGAATACATCCAGGTCAACACCGAGAAAATCCTCTTCGTATGCGGCGGCGCCTTCGTCGGCCTGGAGGAAATCGTCCGCCGCCGCCTCGGCAGCAAGACCCTCGGATTCCACAGCGACAACAAGGCCTCCGGCCTCGACGAGACCGATTCCAAAATCCTCGAGAGGGTGTTGCCGGAGGATCTCCTCCACTTCGGCCTCATCCCCGAGTTCATCGGCCGCCTCCCGGTCATTTCCTCGCTCTGCAAGCTCACCGAGGACGAACTGGTGAAAATCCTCACCGAGCCGAAGAACGCCTTGGTGAAACAGTATTCCAAGCAACTCGCGCTCAACAACGTCAAGCTCCGCATCACCCGCGACGCCCTCCGTGCCATGGCACATATGGCCGTGGAACGTGGCACCGGCGCCCGCGCCCTGCGCTCCATTTTTGAGAAACTCATGCTCGATGTCATGTTCGATGTCCCCTCGCGCGGTGATATCGAGGGCGTCTCCATCAACCGCCACGTCGTCGAGGGCACCAAGCCCCCCTCCCTCCGCCGCCGCAAGGCGGACACAAGCGCCGACGCCGCATAGCCTGGATGATCCCCGGACAACAACTAGTCCGCATCACTCCGGATGACTCGCACGCCGCCGCAGGCTGGCTCACTCCACGAGAATCCGGGAGCCGACAGCCATCTTTGGGTAGACGATGGGCATCACCGCACTAGGCCCGCGGATGCAGGCGTGGGAGGCCGGGTAGCGGCGGATCGGTCCGATGTGGTGACCCACGCCGTCCCATGTGAGGCGCATCCAGTAGCGCATCGGAGCACCCACGAATTTCCCGCCTTCGGGGATCTCATCCTTGTTCACGTCCGCATCGCCATTGATCATCTTTCCCTCGGCATCGTAGATTTTCCCATAGGTGTTCGAGCTTTTGTCCACGATCTTCTCTAGCACCTTGTAGTCTCCGGGAGGCGTCGGGCGGCTCTTGGTACCGGAGCAGATCGGGTAGTCAATGACCACCTCGTCCCCGTTCATCAGCATGCCGCGCTGTTGCTTGAGGTCGATCTTCACCCAGGAGTTGGACGAATCCGTCTTCGGCAGGAGCTGGACGTTTTTCCAGACGTTGTGGGTTTTCGGATACCCTTTCTCCGCCTTGAAGTGCTCGTAGCTGCCCGGTTCGAAAGGGTTCACATAGCCCTCATCGGTCTTAGACAGCGTGGGGGCCGCAGGCTTGGTGGCGCAGCTAACCAGGAACGCAAAGGAGGCGCCAAGCAGCGGGAGAAGCAATCTGTTCAATGGCATTGTCGGGTTGGTATGGTTCGTCGGCGGGAGATAAAGCAATATCCGCACCATTGCAACCTTTGTAATTCGAGGCACCTTGGGTCAGGATGTTTCCCGCGATCCAAACAGAATGGTCTCCCAAGAGCTAAAAACCAAACTCCGCGACGTGCCGCACCAGCCCGGCGTCTATCTGATGAAGGACAGGCTGGGATCCATAATCTATGTCGGGAAGGCGTTGGACCTGAAACGGAGGCTTTCCTCGTACTTCACCCCTTCCCGGAAAAACCGTGCGAATATCAAGACCAGGGCGCTGATGGACTCCATCCACGATTTCGAGATCCACACGGTGCGCAACGAGCAGGAATCCCTGCTGCTCGAAGGCAAGCTCATCAAGGACTACAGGCCTCGCTACAACGTGGCTTTCCGCGACGACAAGCGCTTTCTCCACGCCAAGGTGAAGATGAGCGATCCCTTCCCCCGCTTCATCGCCGTGCGCGCCAAAAAGGAGGACGGCGCGCGCTACTTCGGCCCGTTTCCCCATTCCACGGCGCTGCATGAAACGCTCAACTGGATCAACCGCCGCCTCGGCCTGCGAGTCTGCCGACCGGTGAATCCCGGCGAGGCCGAATACCGCCACTGCAACGCGGATGTCATCCGCAATTGCTCCGCCCCCTGCATTGCCAGGATTTCCAGCGAAGACTACCTCGCCAAGGTGGAGGAAGCCTGCCTGATCCTGGAGGGAAAAGGCAAGAAGGCCATCTTCGACGAGCTGCTTGCCGAAATGGAGGCCGCCGCCGATGCGCTGGATTTCGAGAAGGCGGCGACCCTCCGAGATGTCCTCGCAAACATCCGCAAGACCCTTTCGCCCACCCGCCAGTTTTCTCGCGGCCGCGGTGTCCCAAGCACCGTAAAGCCAACCGAAGACCTCGCCGATCTCGGCGAGGCGCTGGGACTCGGCGGGCCACCGCGGGTGATGGAATGCTTCGACATTTCAAACGTCTCCTCAAACCACATCGTCGCCTCCATGGTTCGCTTCACCAACGGTGCCCCCGACAACCAGAATTACCGGAAATACCGCATCCGCACAGTCGCGGGTCAGGATGATTTCGCGTCGATGGCGGAGGTGATTTACCGCCGCTATTCGCGCATACTCCGGGAAAACCTGGGCGAGGAAACGGAGTTTTCGCAGGAATCACCCATCGAGGCGCAGCGGCGTCTCGCAAAGGATGGCAAGGCCAAGATCATCCTGCCGGATCTGGTCATCGTCGATGGCGGCAAAGGCCAGCTGTCGAGCGCGTTCAGGCAGTTGCGCACACTCGGACTCCAGAATCTGCCGATCATTGGCCTGGCGAAACAGCGGGAGGAGGTTTTTTTTCCCGGCCAGCCAGATCCCCTGCTCATCCCCCACGACCGCGGAGCTCTGAAACTCCTCCAGCGCATCCGCGATGAAGCACACCGCTTCGCCAACGGCTACAACGAGCTGCTCTACCGCCGCCGCATGAAGGAGAGTGCGCTCGACGATTGCCCGGGCATGTCTCCACGCCGCAAGGAACTCTTGCTCAAGGCTTTCGGCTCGCCCGCCCGCATCCGGAAAGCGAAGGCTTCGGAAATCGCCGCCATCCCGGGTATCTCTGAAAAATTCGCCATCAGCCTGCTCGATTTCCTGGGCGGAGACAGATAGTGTGTCCGACATGCCCGCCATCCACCGTTATTCACGCAGGCGATTCATCGCCACCGCAGCCGGCGGGTTCGCCGCCGCGCATCTCCCCGCGCTGGCCTCCGGGGCATCCCGCCCAAAGTCCCTCATCCACCTTTTCATGTCCGGCGGCATGAGCCAACTGGACACCTTCGATCCTTTGCCAGGTCTTCCGCATGCGATCCCGACTTCGGCTCCGGGCATTTCCATCAGCGGAAACCTACCCCTCCTCGCCCGGCACATGGACAAGATCACCCTCTTCCGCGCCATGGGACACGGGATGAAAGGCCACCCAGCCGCCTGTGAAGCCGCGCTCCGCTTTCCCGGCAGCTGGTCTTTCGACCGACCGACCTGCAGCGATTTCCACTCCGCGATCGGCGAGGCCATCCCCATGCTGCAGGGCGGGCGAAATCTCATTCGAATCGAGCTGGGGGGCTGGGACATCCATACGGAAAATGCCAGCCGCACCGCCCCACTCGCCGCAACCCTCGACAGCGGATTTTCCAAACTGCTCGAAACGCTCTCCGCCATTGGGCTGCTGGATGAAACGCTGATTGTCCTAAACACGGAGTTCGGACGCAACCCGGTGCACAACGGCTTCGGCGGGCGCGAACATGATCCGCGCGCCTACTCCTGCCTCATCGCTGGCGGCGGGATGCAAGGCGGCCGCTTGGTTACGGCAAAAACCTCTCCCCAGGAGTTCCATGCCAGGATACTCGACCGCTTTTCCCACACGCTGGCTTGAACCGCCCGTCCCGCAGTTTTTCCAAGATTCTATCTTGGACGTTCACCGCCCGCCGTTCACCCTCTCTGCGTGTCCGGAAAAAACATCGTCTATTTCGACCTAGAAACCCAGCGCAGCCTTAGCGATGTAAGCAACAACAAGGCCAAGCTCTGCATCTCCATCGCCGTCACCTACTCAACCGCCACGGATGAATACATCATCTTCGGCGAGAGCGAGCTGGACGCGCTCACCGACCAGCTCCTCAAGGCCGACCTCGTTGTCGGCTGGAACCACGTCGGCTTCGACTACCCGGTGCTCCAACCCTATGCGCTCCCGAACCTCGTCGAACAGACGCTGAACCTGGACATGATGCTCGACGTCAAGGAGCGCATCGGGCGCTTCCTCAAGCTCGACAACGTCGCCTCCGCCTCCCTCGGCACCGGCAAATCCGCAGGCGGCCTCGATGCCATCCGCTGGTGGCAGGAACACAAGAAAACCGGCGAGTTCGAACCCCTGCGCAAGATCGCCGAATACTGTGCCTACGACGTGAAGGTCACCCGCTTCGTCCACGAATACGGAATGAAAAACGGATTCATCCGCTACGAGGACGCCGGCAACACAATCGAGCTGCCTGTGGATTGGTGAAACCCCTGTCAGGAAATCATCCCGATCACCCGCACAACCGTGAGGGCGAACACCACGATGAGCGCCAGCAGGAATACCTTGATCGAAGCCTCGATGGAAGAACGTGTCATTGCGCCGCAGGGATAGCCCCGCTGTTGCCTTTTCGCCAAGAAAAATCCATTCTGCCACCATGAAATGCCAACGCCTCACTTTCAGCACCACCGGCAACCCGGCCGATGTGCTAGGACTCACGGAGTTCGACGCAACCGCCCTACAGCCCGGCGAAGTCCTGCTTGAAATCCACGCCTCCCCGATCAACCCGGCCGACCTCAATTACATCGAAGGCACCTACGGGGTGAAACCGGAACTTCCCTCCGGTGCCGGCATCGAGTGCTACGCAACCGTCGCACAATCCCGCTCGGACAAATTTTCCGAAGGCGATCCGGTCATCCCCATCGCCCGCATCGGCGGCTGGGCAAGCCACGCCGTCACCTCGGAGGAAAACCTCATCCGCATCCCCTCCGGACTCGATCCTCTCCAAGCCGCCATGCTCAAGGTGAACCCCGCCACCGCATGGCTCCTCCTCAACCAGTTCGAAAGCCTCCGCGAAGGCGATTGGGTCGCCCTAAACGCATCGAACTCCGGAGTCGGCCAATGCGTTGCGCAACTCGCCGCCCTCATCGGAGTGCGCACCCTCTGTTTCCTCAGAAACACCAAACTCGCCGCCGATCTCACTGCCCTTGGAGCAACCTCCGTCCTCGAAGACTCCGCGGAAGGTTTCGCACAAGCACGCGAACTGCTCGGAAAATCCCGTGCCAAGATCGCCTTAAACGCCGTCGGCGGCGATAGCGCCCTGCGCCTCATGAAACTCCTCGGCGAAGGCGGCACACACATCACCTACGGTGCCATGGGCAGGAAACCTCTCACCGTTCCCAACGGCCCGCTCATTTTCGGGGATATCCGGCTCCGCGGGCTTTGGGTGACAAAATGGATCGAAAACGCTCCCCGGGGGGAAGTTGCAGATACCTACCGCATCCTCGCCGGCCATATGACGGAAGGACTCCTCAGGCAGGAAACCGACTCCACTTACCCCCTGGCGAAACACCGCGAAGCGCTCGCCCGGCTCTCTGCCCCGGAGCGCCGGGGGAAGGTGCTTTTCCTGCCAGGCTCGGGAAATTAAGCTCATAAAAGGTTGATTTCACGCTTTGCAAGAACTTTAATAAGCTTTAAATAAGTCTTCATGAAACGCCACATCTCCAGAAACGGCTTCACCCTGGTTGAGATGACCGTGGTGATCATGGTCCTCATGACCCTGCTTGGCACCGGCCTCTACGTATCAAAACAATACGGAAACTGGCAACTGGGCAGGGCCGCCTCCGAACAACTCAGGACCGTCTATGCCGCGCAGCGCCTCTACCTTGCGGACAATCCGACGGCCACCATCTCCTCCATCACCACCGCCCAGATCGTCCCTTACCTCCCCAGCCGGGCCACCTCCATGCCCACCGTCACCTCGCTCACCGGCAACACACTCAACATCCGCGTCAACGTCACCCCCCCGAACATCAACAATGGCTCCGGCGGGGTCTATGATCCTTCCGGAAGCTCCACGGACTCCCTGTGGGATGTCGGCCAATGAGAACGCTTGCCACGATTTTCCTGATGACCCTTGGCACGGCCTACGCCGGCCCGGATCAGTTCCGCCTTGTCGGCGACTACCTGCTGCGGGCGCATTACAAGCTGACAGGGGCGGAGATGACACCCATCCCCATGAAACCCATCGCCTTCCGCGTCACCACGGACGGCATCACGGTCCGCATCTCCCCGGAGGGCGATGAGGAGTCGCACACCAGCTACGATATCTACCGCTCGGACGGCATCGGGCGCCAACGCGCTGAGGCTGGTGCCCTGGAGGTCATACCCGGCATCCAGGCCTACTCCAACACGGATGGCACGCTTCGCCACTTGCGCCTCTCGCGGGAGTCGCTCACCATCACCGCATTCCCAGGCGTCTCCGACCAGACGGTCGTCAGCTATGCGGTCGCGGCCGCGCCGAAAGAACCGGAACCAGCAAGCCAGCCATGACACCCATCCCCAAAGAGCAGATCGAAAACGAAAGCCCCCGCGCAATCCCGGGACTTCCCATCAATCCCTCCCCCACATCCTTTTCCACAGCCAACCGACGCAGCACTCATTGCACCGTCCAGCGGGTTTACCCATGGTTGCTTTTTGCAAGCACCGCCATCGCCGCCACCTTCTGCCTTGCCTACATCACCAAGCCCGTCATCCTCGCCGGCCCGTCGCTTACCCTTCCAGGAAACCCGAAAAAAACGGCGGCCTCCTCGGGCAATCCCTCCATCGCCAGCCCATCCTTGGAAATCCTCCCGGATCCTGACCGCCTCCCGGGAGATGCGGGGCGCCCCACCCCCGCAACCGCCGAAGGGAAATCCCCCGCATCCTCCCAGAAATCCGATTTCGAGGAAACCAACATCCGCGTCCAACACGTGCTGGATGCGGAAAGCGCAAATGGTGAGATCGACCGCATCATCGTCGATGTCCCCGTCCTTTACCGAAGCCGCAATCTCCGCTGGACCCAGGCGGAAACCGAGGAAGCACGCAGGCTTCTCGATCTTCTCAACGCCCATCAGGAAAAAACCCGTGCCCTCCGCGATGAGGGCACCGCACTCCTGGACTCATGGAACGCACTCATGGGCAGCTCCATCCCCTCCGCAGCACTTCGCGCGGACAGCCCCTCCCTTCCCGCCAACCAGTTCGATCCGCTCGCTCCGGACGGAGCCGCCGCCACCGAAACCATCGAGACGATCAAGCTCTCTAATCCCGAGAAATAGCCATGAAAAACTTATCCCAGATCCTGCTCGGCTGCACCATCGCCTCATCCGCCTTCTCACAGGAAACCGCCGAGAACCCAAGCCTCAAGGATGAGGTCCAAAGAGCCATCCTCGAGTTCAACAGCCTCAAAAACAAGGGCAAGCCCGAGGAAAACGAGGTCGTCGTCATCCTGCCGCCGCCGGAGACCCCGCCCACAGAAGCTCCGGCAGCCCCCCCATCCGAGGAATCGCAAAAAAAACAGCCCGCTCCCGACGAGCCTAGACTAATCACCGGCAAGCCCCCTGCCGAACAGGCTGACCTGCGGAACGAGGAAACCCCAGTCCCTTCCGATGAACCCCCGGCAGAAAGCCCCGAATCCCCCGCCACCGCCCAATCTGAAACCCAACCCAGCCCCGAAGAAGGACAAGGCCTGCAAGTCCGCGTCGAATCCATCCGCGAGGGCACCAGCACATCCGATCCCGGCCAGGTGAAGCTCAAGGCCAGCTTCCCGGCCAAGCCCCTGAGCCCGGCACCCGACGGATGGGGTCTGGAAAAATCCGAACTCGCACCCACCTTCCTGGAGGAAATCACACTCCGCCCCGGCAAGACCATCACCCTCAGCATTCAGCCGCACATCCTCACGCCCGCTGCGGACGGCATAGGCACATTCGCTGTCGTTGAGCCGGGCTTCGCCGTCTCCGATGGATACCGGCAGACCAACACCGTCAGCGCCATCCTCGGGCAATCCGTCGCCCAGCTCGACAAGGACTCCCTTCTTCTTGGCAACGCCATCTCGGACTTGCACCAGCTGCTCTCATCCCTACCCAAGCCAGAACCACCAACGGAAGACCTTTCGAAACCATGAACCCCACTCCACCAATGCTCTGCGGCATCCTCCTTGCCGCCATGCTCGGCGCAGGCATCAGCCACCACTGGTTCGTGCAGGGCCTCGTCTCGAATTCCCAGCAAACACCTGCGGCCATCCCCCTGCCCGGAACCGGAACCAACACCAAACTGCCCCCACACACCACGCCCCCTCCCGATCTCGCCCACATGCCCCTATCCCCATCCGGCGATGCGCAGAAAGAATTCTTCCAAGGCCTGCTTGCGGAAATCCGCTCCCTGCGCAACGAGAACAGAAACCTCATCGACCAGGTGGCGGAGACCAACCGGGACATCATGAAAATGGAATTCCGCCTCGATACACCTCCGCCTCCTTCCGCCCCGCTCCCGACCTCAGAGCAAAGGGATGACAGATCCGAATTGAGCACTGGGGTGATCACCGACGATGATTTCACCGGCGTCCTGCCTCCTCGTGCCAGCCCCGTATATCCGCTCGAGGATTGAGATGCGGGCATGTGCCCGCACCCGCAAAAGGCGAACACATGAACCCCCTCATCACCCTTTTCCTAACCCTCGCCTGCGCCAGCGCCTCGCCCGCATGGGAGGCGGAGCTTTCCCCTGCGAAACCAGGTCCACACCCTCCCATCCCGCCCTGTTCACTCGCCTTCACCCTCAGTTGGAAAGGCATGCTCAAGGCCGGCCAGCTGACAATGGATTTCGCCCCAAAGGGCGTGAATAAACCCGGCTCCCTCGTCATCAAATGCTCCGCCTCCAGCCGCGGTGCCGCCGCCGCACTTTTCCCCTACCGTCACAGCTACTGGTCGGAGATCAGGCCTTCCACCCTCGCCTCGCGCTACTTCCATTCCACCGAGGAGGATTCCAAGGAAAAGGCCGTCACCACCATCCGCTACTCCCGCACAAAGGCAGATGTCACCGAGATCTCCACCGATCTGCAGACCACGGTCGCCACCGCCGAATCTTTCGCCTTCCCATACGGCTCCGCCCGCGACCTCTTTTCCGCCATCCTCTACATACGCAGCCAGAAACTCGAACCCGGCGAGCAACACACCCTCCTGCTCCTGCCTTTCAAAACCCCATACCTCCTCAAGGTACGGTGCGAGGCCAAGGAAATGCACCTCGGCCAAGACGCACTCAGGCTCTCCTTCGCACTTCACAAGATCGACAGGAAAACACTCACCCTCGGCTCATACAAGAAGCTGAAGAAACCCGTTACCGTCTGGCTCAGCGATGATGCGGACCGCTTCCCCATCGAGCTGCGGGCATCCGTTTACATCGGCGATGTCCGCGCCGTCCTCACAGGATTCTCGAAAACGCCATGACCCATTCCACAGCCGGCACACCCGAAGAAATGGCGAAGATCGGAGCCTCCTTCGCAGCCCTGGCCAAGCCGGGCAACATCTTCGGCCTGACAGGCACCCTGGGCACAGGGAAGACCCAATGGGCCAAAGGCTTTGTCGCCGCGCTGGATCCCACGGCCACCGTCAGCAGCCCGACCTTTCCCATCGTCAACGGATACAGCGGCGGCATCACGCCGATCTTCCACTTCGATTTCTACCGGCTTAAATCCGCCGCAGAACTCCTCGCCCTCGGATGGGACGAATACCTCGATCAGGAAGGCATCACCATCTGCGAGTGGGCGGACATGTTCCCGGAACTCATGCCCGAGGAAACCATCTGGATCCGTATCTCACATCTCCCGGATGGCGGGCGGAGCATTGTCAGGACCAGCCGCCCGGAAGGCGCACAGCCGATCAGTAGTTGAGCGGGTTCTGAACGGTCGTAACCGCGCTCTTCACCGTGTTCTGCGCGGTTCTCACGGCGGACATGGGGATCCCGCAGGAGCCAAGCATTCCGCCCATCACCACCAACGCACCGAACTTCAAGAGGTTTTTCATCCCGGCCAGTTTCCTCATCGCAGCCCCACCGTCAAGAAAACCTTTGCCTATCATCATCATTCCAGCAGCCGCAAAAAAGAATCCTCATTCGCGTGCATTTCCCCCGCCACGCGCTTAAATCCCCTCCGCTACCGTGTTCCGCTTCCTCATCATTCTGGCCGTCCTTCCCATCCTCGCCGCCTTTGCGGCGCGCTGGTGGTTCGGGATGCGCGTGCTTTCAGGCGCAGGCCGCAGGCAATGCTCATGCGATCTTTCCCGCTGGGAAAACGCCTTCGGAAAAACGCATCTGCCCCCTTCCAAGAACGGGGATGCCAGGATCTTTGCGGAAATGCTACGCAACGCCGCCCTGGCCGATTGGAAAACCCGCGATCCCAAGGCCGCCGCCGCCCGCGAAGGTTCCCGCCGCTTCGGCATGGCCGTCCCGCCTCTTTCCCTCATGATCGCCGTCCTTGCCATCATCGTCGGGAAGCTCCCCGTCGTCGGAGCCATAGCCATCTTCCTTTTCGCCATCGCATTTTCAGTGGTCATTTCCTACCTCAGCATCTCCCCGGAGCTGAGAGCCATACTCACCGCCGCCCGCCGCCTTCGTGACACCGGAGCCTTCCACCGCCGCGACGATGAGGACGCCGTCATCGAAGCAGCCTCAGCCCTCGTCTGGAAAGAAGGCGCCCCCCCCGTCTTCAACCTCATCCAGCGCTAAATCTCCGATCCATCATCCAGAAAGCCCAAACCCAAGCTCTTATTTGAAGCCTGAAGTTTGAAATTTGAACCTTATGACCCTCCTCATCGTCATCTCCCTTTTCCTCCTCTGGAACCTCGAATTCATCGCCACCCTTCTCAACATCAAGGCCTTCCCCTCCACTCCTCCCCGGGAGCTGGAAGGACTCATGGATCAGGAAAAACTCGAAAAGGCACGCTCCTACCTGACCACCAACTCGCGCTTCGACATCATCCGAGCCAGCTTCTCGCTCGCCCTACTCCTCGCCTTCTGGTTCCTCGGCGGATTCCCTTATTTGGATGGTCTCGCCCGATCACTCGCAGGTAGCGAAATCCTTGCCGGACTCATCTTCCTCTCCGCACTTTTCCTCGCCCAAAGCCTCATCTCCATCCCCTTCGATTTCTACGAGACCTTCGTCATCGAGGAAAAATTCGGATTCAACAAAACCACAAAAGCCCTCTTCTTCGCAGACCGTGCCAAAGGACTCGCACTCGCCGCCGCCCTCGGCCTGCCCCTCATCGCCGGAATACTCTGGATCTTCGATGCCGTCCCCCACGCATGGCTCTGGGCATGGGCATTCGTCACCGCCTTCCAGCTCATCGCCACCTTCCTGGCACCCTCGCTCATCCTGCCGCTTTTCAACAAATTCACACCCATGGAGGACGGCGAGCTGAAAAACGGCATCCAAGCCCTCGGGGAAAAATGTGGCTTCCCGCTCCAAGGCGTCTTCACCATGGACGGCTCAAAACGCTCCACCAAGGGCAACGCCTACTTCACCGGCTTCGGAAAACTCAAGAAAATCGCCCTCTTCGACACCCTCATCGCCAAGTCCACCCCACCGGAGTTGCTCGCCATCCTCGCCCACGAGATCGGCCACTTCCGCCTCGGCCACATCCGCCAGCGTCTTGTCGTGGGCATACTCCAGATGGGCTTCATCTTTTTCCTCATCGGCATCGCCGTCGATTCGGGCGGAGCCTCCGCACGCCTGCTGCACGATGCGTTTTTCGTGGAAAAAATCTCCACTCATACCGGTCTGGTTTTCTTCATCATCCTCTTGGAACCAGCCTCAAAGCTCCTCTCCATCTTGGCCAATGCATGGTCGCGCAAGCACGAGTTTGAGGCGGATGCCTACGCCTCCGCAAACACCGGCACCCCGGAAGCACTCGCCAGCGCGCTCAAGCAGCTCACGACGGATCACCTCTCCCACCCCGCCCCGCACAAGCTGCGCATCGTGCTCGACTACTCGCACCCACCCCTCCTCCAAAGACTACAGGCACTGGCAGGCGGCAAGTAGCGGGGGCATATCTCACACCACCGCGCGACTCCTCCTGTTCATCAAGAACATCAGCGGCAGGGACAGAAAGGGAGAAAGCAGCAAGCCCCCCGCCAAGCCGAGCACGAGATTCAAGGTCACGTTCGGGGAAACCGGAGCCTCGGCGATCACCGGTTCATCGTGGATGACTATGGCCTGGCTCTCTGAATTCCGGGTGATTTCCTCTGTGATCAACCGGAGTTTCAACTGCTCAAGCAAAGCCAAGTCTGTTTCATAATCACGTTTTGCATCAACATAATCCTGCTTATCAAGCGGCTCCGAAGCACCCATTGTTCTTGCGATCGTCTCCAATACCTTCCTCCGCTCCTCCACCTTGTCCTCCTGCTCCCTCACCGCCTTCTTCAGCTCATTCACCATTTTTCCGACCGACTTCGATTCGAGCTCCATCCGATAGTCCCCGTAGGCGCGGGCAACCTCCGCCGCGATGTCCCGGGCATCCTCCCTATTTGTATGGCGGACATGGATCGTGAAAAGATCCGTCCCCCTGATATTCTCCGTCCGCACAATCTGCCTCAGGATCTGAAGCGCACTTTCCCGATCCAGCCCCCACTTGTTGACGAGATCCAGCGAATCCACCACCCCCATCAGGGAGTTACGGCTTTTGATCTTGTTGAACTCGGTGGCTAGGTAATTCTGGGCGGGAGCCTGAATCCCAGCGTCCATAACCGACCTGCTAGCAGGCTTGATCTCCATCGTCAGGGAGCTCTCATACTTCTTCGGCATCACATACGTGACCACCGCCGCGACCAAGAACCCCGCCATCATCCCCACCGGAGCTATCGCAAACAAAACCCACCAGTAACGCTTGAACATTCCGCAGGCTGCCTGATCCCCCGCAGGGCGCAAGTCCGTTCCGTGCGCCGCTATCGGGTCACAGCCGCAGGGTTTTCCTTTCCTCCCGCACTCATCGTGATAGGTATCCCCCATGAGCGACACCACCACCCAGATCTCCGAGGACATCAAGACCGCGATGCGCGCGAAGGACTCCACCGCCCTCAACTCACTCCGTGCCCTCAAAGCCGCGCTTACCAACGCCGCCATCGAGAAAGGCGGGCTTGGCACGCTGCTCGACGAGCCGGAGACGCTCGCCGTCGTACGCAAGCAGATCAAGCAACGCCAGGACTCGATCGAACAGTTCGAGAAGGCAGGGCGGGCTGAGCTTGCGGAGAACGAGAAGGCGGAGATCGCCATCCTTTCCAAATACCTGCCCGCCGCGCTCTCCCCGGAGCAGATCGAGGCGATCGTCGGCCAGGCAATTTCCGAAACCGGAGCCGCCTCCAAGGCGGACATGGGAAAGGCCATGAAGCGTGCCCAGGAACTCGCGGAAGGCCGCGCGGATGGGAAGCTCCTTTCCTCTGCAGTGATGAAAGCGCTCTCCTGATCCATCTGTAGCACTTGCCATCGCCCCGGATGGGGTATCTTCTGGAAATATGTTCTGGAAACAATTTCTGCTCGCCATCCTTCTCCCGCTCACCGCCACGGCGCAGGCCATCCCCTTCTCGGAGGCCGGGCAGCATGTCGGCAAGGAAATCACCGTGACCGGAAAAGTCTCCCGCGTGAACACCATCGCGTCCGGAATGACCTTCCTGAATTTCGGCACGCGGGGCGGGGCCGGATCCTTCACCGCCGTCGCCCGCCCGGGTATCTCGGATGCTGCTACGCTAAAAGCCTTCGAGGGAAAGGAAGTCGATGTCACCGGCACCGTGGAGCTTTACAAGGGCAGCCCGCAGATTTCTCTGAAATCACTGGAGTCGATCCAACCCGCCGGAGCAACCGCACCCGCCGAGCCGACGAAGACCCCGGACAATCCGGAGCCGACAAAACCGATTGCCACAGGCTACGCGATTAGCTCATTCGAGGTGACGCTTGAGCGCGGCGAAGTCCGCGCGGCGGGCAAGACCCACTCCGGATTTGTCCCGGAAAAAACCGGTGTCTCGGTTGCGGTTCCCGAGAATTTCCAAGCCGGGGCTGGCATGAAAGTCCTCGCCGTTTTCCCGGATTTCTCCGGAGAGGAGAATCTCGAAAAACTCATCACACCCTACGCGAAGGTCGCCTGCGCCAAGGGCTGGATCGTCGTCGCCGCGCACAGCCGCTCCCCGCTCAACGAGCTCCCGCCCGCATGGTTCGCCTCCATGTTTCAGGCTGCCCTGCGCCACCTCGGCACTGACTATCCCGGCATCGCAGAAGCTCCCCTTTGCCTCGCCGGCAGCTCCATCGGCGCCGGCAGGGCGACCCTTGGCTACGGCGCCCTCGTGAAAGAAGGCTACGATGTCCGCGGGCTTTTCCTCAACTCCCTGAAGTGGGAAAACTTCGGGGAATCCATCCGCACCTTCAGCCCATCGAAGTCCAAGGTGCGCAGGACAAAGGTTTTCGTCTCACACGGCAGCAAGGATTTCATGGCCACCCCGGCGGACAGCAAGAAAGCCGCCGATGCGATCCGCAACACCGATGTGGAGGAAGTCCGCTATGAGCTCCATGAGGGCAAGGGCTTCGTCGATCCAGCCAGCCTAACCAAGGCTCTCGATTGGTTCGCAGAGGAAAAATAGCCTTCCGCCAGATCCGGGCTGGCGATCATCGGATCGAGACGGCAGCGAGAACCGTAGCTTCCGCCCGACGCGCTGCATCCTCGGATCTGGAATGGATCCTTGCGACGAGATCCCCCGCAGAGATCCGCGCACCGCACTTGGCCAGGCGGTCGAAACCGACGGCGAAATCCACCGAGTCAGCCGCCTTGGCTCTTCCGGCTCCGAGTTCCAGGGAGGCTTGGCCGATCTGCCCGGCATCCATACCGACCACCACGCCGCTTGCTGCGGCCAGTACTTCATGGATCACCGGTGCCCTGTGGATCTCCGCAAGCCTCGCCAGATCCCCTTCCTTGCCGCCCTGCCTGACAACGAGCTCCACGAATTTCGCCTTCGCAGTCCCGTCGTCGAGCATTTCCCCGAGCCGTCCGCGCGGTACCCCGGCGATCGCCTCGCTGAGATCCAGCACTATCTCCCGGAGATCCGCCGGGCCGCCGCCATCCAGGCACTCCAGCGCCTCAACCACCTCCAGGGCGTTGCCCACGGCACAACCCGTCGGCTCGCTCATTTCATGGAGCATGGCGCGAACCTCAACCCCCATCTCACGGCCCACCGCGAGCATCCCGGCGGCTAGGGTTTCCGCATCCTCAAGGTGTTTCATGAAAGCCCCGGAGCCGTACTTCACATCGAGCACCAGCCTGTCGAGCGATTCCGCCATTTTCTTCGACATGATCGATGCGGTGATGAGCGGGATGGATGGGACGGTGCCTGTCACATCGCGCAGCGCATAGAGCTTCTTGTCCGCAGGACAGAAACGCTCGGTCTGCCCCATCATCACAACCCCGAGATCGGAGAGGATTTCCCCAGCCTCGCCCATGCCTATCGCCACGCGGAAACCGGGGATGGACTCAAGCTTGTCGAGCGTGCCTCCGGTGATCCCCAGCCCGCGCCCCGACACCATGGGCACCCGGCAACCGGCGCAGGCCACAAGTGGCGCAAGCACCAGGGAGACCTTGTCGCCGATGCCGCCCGTGGAGTGCTTGTCCACCACGGCGCTTCCAGGCGGGTGGGAGAAAACATCACCGCTCTCCATCATCGCACGGGTCAGCGCCGCCGTCTCAACGGCTGTCATCCCTCTGAAAAAAACCGCCATCGCGAAGGCGGACATCTGGTAATCTGCGACAGCGCCAGAAACATAACCGTCGACCAAATCCCTGATTTCCCCGGCGGATAGTTCCTCCCCCTCCCTTTTCCGGGCGATCAATGTCGGCACGTGCATGGCAGTCTTGTAACCTCAGCGGCAGCGTTCCGCAAGCTACCCCGGGGATTTCGTGTTGCCCAGGCCGTTGCCGCAGTGTTTGCAGAAATTCGCGCCCGGATCATGCCCCACCCAGCCGCATTGGCCGCATTTCCTGCCATCCATCCGCAGCATCTCCCGCTCCCTGCCGATCTCCGTGATCACGATGCCGGCTGGCACCGCGATGATCGCAAAGCCGCTCAACATGATCATCGACGAAAGCACCTTGCCCACCACCGTCAGCGGTGCCACATCGCCGTAGCCCACCGTTGTCACTGTAACGATGGCCCAGTAAATCGACTGCGGTATGGAGCTGAAACCGGGATTGTGTGCGCCCTCGACAAGATACATCAGCGTGCCTTCGATCGAGACGAGTATGAGGATGAAAAACAGGAACACGGAGATCTTCGGCCAGCTGGAGCGCAGCGAATTGAGCAGCAGGTTCGACTGGCCGAAGTGGTGGGCCATTTTCAGCACCCGGAACATGCGCAACAACCGGAGTATGCGTATCACCATCAGGTACTGGCTGCCGGTGAAAAGCAGGGCGAGGTAGGTGGGCAGGATGGAAAGCAGATCCACGATGCCGAAAAAGCTCAGGGCATACTTCCGCTTTTTCCGCACGACGAACATCCGCACCGCATACTCGCTGGTGAAGACGATGGTGAAAACCCACTCAAGGCTGAAGAAAAGCCTGCCATGCTCGCTGCGCAGGCTTTCCACGCTGTCGAGCATCACCACCAGCACGCTCGCCCCGATCAGGACGAGAAGGGCGACATCGAAGATCTGCCCGGCCTTTGTGTCCGAGAGGAAAATGATCCTCCACAGGCGCTCACGCCAGCCGCCTTTTTCAGATTTCCCATCAGGACTCATCACGTGGTGTCGGCACCCTAGCCGGGGCGGCGGGCACGGTCGAGGGCGGAATCACCGCCTCAGAAGGGCCAGATCAAGGGAATGATGGGGCATGCCACCAACAGGCAGATCACATTCAGCGGGATGCCCACACGCAGGTAATCCGCAAAGCGGTAGCCTCCCGGGCCATAGACCATCATGTGCGTCTGGTAGCCCATCGGAAGCGCGAAGGCCGCAGAGGCCGCGACCGTGACCGCCATGATGAACGGCCGCGAATCGACGCCAAGCTCGCCCGCCAGGCGCACGACGATGGGGATCATCATCACCGCCGTTGCGTTGTTGGACAGCACCTCGGTCAGCAGCAGGGTGAAAATGAAGATCAGCCACAGCAGTGCATAAGGCAGCATTTCCCGTGCGAAAAAGCTCTCCGCCAAGCCCACGAGATTCTTTGCAAGCCACTCGGCGGTGCCGGATGATTCCATCGCCATGCCAAGGCCGAGCAATCCGTAGAGCATCATCAGCACCTGCCAGTCCACGCTGGCGTACGCCTCCCTCGGGCTCAGCACCTTTGCCCACAGCAACACCAGCGCCCCGACAAGTCCGGCGTAATGGATGGGGATGGAAGGCAAGGGCAAGCCCATCCTGCGCAGCAAATCCGTGAGCGTGACCGTCAGCACCACCCCGCCCAGAACACCCCAGGACAGCAAAACCGGCCAGCGCTCGGCAGTGGGTGCGGGCGCATCTTCCGCCTTCGTCTGGGGTGCGTCCGTCAGCACGAAATCCCGGCTTGATTTCAGCTCGGGGAGATTGTTCACCGCTGTGATGACTAGCAGCGTGTCGCCGCGCTCGATGGAGATTTCCGACATGCGGCTGGTGATGTTCAGGCCGTTGCGATGAACCGCCAGCACCACGCAATTATAGCGCTGGCGGAAATCGGAACCCGCCAGGGTCCTGCCGACGATGGATGACTCGCCCGGCACAACCAGCTCCGAGACGATCCCGTCCACCACCGAAAGTTCCTGCGCGCCGATCTCGGAAAACAGCTGCTCCGGCTTGGCCGCCCCGCCCTTGCGCCGGTGCAGCGCCACCAGGAAACGGTCGTTCCTCTCCACAGTGACATCCCTGAGCGGCATCATCAGGCGCGCTCCACGCCGCCTGATTTCCAGCACATGGATCCCCGCATCCCTGTTGCCGAGGCGGGTGTCCATGAGCCGTTGCCCGATCAGCTCCGAACCATCTCCGATGAGCAGGTGATGCAGCGGCGTCGTGCGGTGATCGATCTCCAGGCTGCCTGTGATCGAGGAGCGCGAGGGCAGCAGCTTGGGGCCGAAGGCGACGAGGTATGCGATGCCGGCAATGGCCAGCGGAATGCCCAGCGGCGCAAGCTCGAACATTGTCATCGGCTGCAGACCCATGTCCTTGAGCGTGCCGTTGACCAATAGGTTCGTGGAAGTCCCTATCAGCGTGCAGCAGCCGCCGAGTATGGAGGAATAGGAAAGCGGGATGAGCAGCTTGGACGCTGGGATATCCTTCGACCTCGCGAAACCCAGCACGACAGGCATGAGGATGGCGACGATCGCGGTGTTGTTCATCCACGCGCTGAAAAACGCCGCCACCACCGTGAAGGCCAGAACCGAGGAGCGCAGCCCGCCGTTGACCCTGCGCTGCAGCAGTCGCCCGATCTGGTCCACCGCGCCGGACTTCTCAAGAGCCCCGCCGATCACGAAAAGCGCGGCGATGGTCAGCGGTGCCTCGTTGCGAAAAACCACCGACATGTCCGCCATGCCGACCAGCCCCAGCGCCACAAGCAAGCAGAGGATCGTGATCGCAAGCACATCCGGCGGAGCCCATTCGCGGACGAAGGCGACAAGCGTCAGCAAGACCACCAACAGGGTTAATGCAATATCCTGGTTCATGTACTGCCCGTGGGCGGCGTCCCTTTCGGGCGATGCGGCGGTAAATGCAAGTCAATCCGCCGGGAAGCGTCGGCTCAATGCGCCGTCTCTTCCCCGGAGTGATCCCCATGGTCGTGCAACTTCCGGGTTTCCTCGAAGTCGTGCCTTTCACAGGCTCCGAGACCGAATGCGACAAGAATGGCGAGCAGGGCGTAACGTTTCATCGCGCCTCTCTTAGACAATCCGGTGCGAAAGGCAACCCCTGATCGCAGGATTGCTGCGTCCGGTTTGTCAGCCCTTGGCTGCCCTGCGCTGGAGGAACAGGTCGATCCCGTCAACCAGCGCGATCCAACTGGCCTCGATGATGTTTTCCGAGACCCCGACCGTGCCCCACGTCTCGCCGCCGTGGGCGGAGACGATGAGCACCCGGGTCTTCGATGCAGTCGCGTCACGGCATTCCAGGATTCGCACCTTGTAATCGACCAACGCGACTTCCGCAATTTCAGGGTAGAAGGGCAGCAAGGCTTTCCGCAGCGCGATATCCAGCGCATTCACCACGCCGTGGCCCTCCGCCACAGTGAGTTCGGTGGCGTCGTTCACGTTCACCTTCACGGTCGCCTCGCAGACCGGCCTGTGGCCATCGCGGTATTGGCGGAAGCTGGTGTGGTATTCGTTCGCCTCGAAGGGCTTTGTGTATTTCCCGAGCTCCCTGCGGATCAGCAGCTCCAGCGAACCGCCGGCCGCCTCGAAGGAGTAGCCCTCGTGCTCCAGGCGCTTGATCTCCGCGAGGATGGCCGAAGCCTCGGGCGCACCCTTTTCGATGGGCATCCCCATCTGCTCCGCCTTGAGCAGGATGTTCGACTGGCCGCTGAGTTCGGAAACCAGTATGGCCTGCTCGTTGCCGACGCTGGAAGGCACGATGTGCTCGTAGCTGCGTGCGAGCTTCTGGACGGCATTCACGTGCATCCCGCCCTTGTGCGCGAAGGCGGTGCGCCCTACGAAAGCCGCGCGGGCGAAGTGCGGGTTGTTGGAAACATCGTCCACGAAAAATGAGAGATCGCGCAGATCCTCGAGGCGAGGCACCACCTCAAGGCCCATTTTGAGCTGCAGGATGGGGATGACGGAGGTGAGGTTGCAGTTCCCGGTGCGCTCGCCATAGCCGTTCACCGTGCCCTGCACGTGGCGTGCGCCCGCCTGGACGGCGGCAATCGCATTCGCCACGCCAAGCTCGCAGTCGTTGTGCGTATGGATCCCTACAGGGATGCCGGGCAGGTGTTCCTGCACCGCTTGGCAGATCTCCGCGATCTCGCTGGGCAGCGTGCCGCCGTTCGTATCACAGAGCACCAGGCAGGACGCCCCGCCGTCGGCCGCCGCCTTGAGCGTTGCGAGGGCGTGTTCCGCGCCGTCCTTGTAGCCGTCGAAAAAATGCTCCGCGTCGTAGATCACCTCACGCCCGTTCGCCACCAGATGGGAGACCGTGTCATGGATCATCGCCTGGTTTTCCCCCACCGTCGTGCGCAGGATCTCAGTGACCTGGAGCTCCCAGCTTTTCCCGAAAATCGTCACCACCGGCGTCTCCGCATCGAGCAGAAGTTTCACCTGCGCATCTTCCTCCACCTTCACGTTCGCACGGCGGGTCGATCCGAAGGCCGCCAGCTTCGCGTTGCTGAGGGACAGCGATTTCGCCTCCCGGAAAAACTCGACATCCTTGGGGTTCGATCCCGGCCAGCCGCCCTCGATGTAATCCACCCCGAACTCGTCGAGCCGCTTCGCGATCCTGAGCTTGTCGAGGCCGGAAAGCTGGAAACCCTCACCTTGGGTGCCGTCGCGCAGGGTGGTATCGTAGATATGGACTGATTTCATAGGGCTGATGCGGGGGCGCGGAGGCTAGTTGGATCCATGTGTGGACGCAAGGCGGAAGATCGGCCATGGCGCACCCTTGGCGAAAGCCCACCGGGATTTTCTCCCCATCATCTCATGAGCGGCGGTTCGCCGTGCTTGTCAATCCCCGCGATCCGGTAAAGCCTGAGACACATGCAGTTCATCGGGATCGAGATCGCCCCAGCAGGCACGAAAGCCGTCGTGCTCGATCTCGATTCCGCCGAGACGCTGGCCGAGGCTTCCGTCTCACACTCATGGATAGACGGCCTGCCGCCCGGCTACCGCGAGCAGTATCCCGCCCGCTGGATCGAGGCCACGGACCGGGTGGTGCGCGAGTGCCTTGCCAAGCCTACCGTCGACAGGAAACAGATCGCCGCCATCGGGGTCGCCGGGCCGCAACGGGGCTTGGTGCTGCTGGATGGGGAAAACCGCATCATCCGCCCCACCAAACTGGCAGGGGACATTTCCGTCCAGAAGCAGGCGGGCGAGATCGCCCGAGCCTTCGGCGGCTCACCCGGTTTGCTGGAACTCATCGGCCAGTCCCCGCCAACAGACTCCGCAGCCGCGGAATGCCTGTGGCTCAAACAGCACGAACCCTACCACTTCCAGCGTGCAGCCAGCATGCTGACCGTCCAGGATTTCATCTCCTACTGGCTCTCCGGCGAGCGGGCGAGCGAACCCGGCAGCGCCTCCACCACCGGGCTCTTCGATATCCGCAACCGCAGGTGGTCCGCCGAGATGATCGATTTCATTGACCCCGGCCTAAGCGCCATGCTGCCGCCCATCTGCTCGCCGGATAAACCGCGCGGCCTGCTCCGCACAGCCCTTGCGAAGGACTGGGGGCTCTCCGAACTCGTCCAGATCGGCGCGGGCAGCGCCTCCCCACTGCTCTCCGCACTCTCTGCAGGATGCGTGGCGAACGGTTCGGTGGCCGTCGAGCTTGGCTCCAACGGAACCGTCATCGGCGTCGGCGCAAGCCCGGTCATCGATCTCCGGGACGAGATTTTCCCGCTCTGCAGCGCCACCGGCGATTGGCTTGGCATGGCCAGCAGCGCGAACACCTCCCTCGCCCCGGAAGTCCTCCGCCGCCACTACGGCTGGGCCATGGAGGATTACGAGAAAATGGTCGCGAGCGTATCCCCAGGTGCCGACAGCCTCCTTTTGCTCCCGTATTTCTCACCGGAATCCGTCCCGCGCCTGAGCGAGGCCTGCGGCGTGCTCCACGGCATCACCCCATCCAATTTCACCCCAGCACACCTCGCCCGGGCCACGGCGGAAGGGGTCGCGCTGAGCCTCAGCTACGCGATGAGCCGCCTGCGCGACATGGGCTTCGCCCCCCTTGAAATACGACTCACCGGCGAGGCATCCCGCAGCACCGTCATGCCGCAGCTTCTCGCCGATGCGCTCGGCACGCCTGTCGTCCCCGTCACCTCCCGCCACGGCCCGGCGGTGGGTGCGGCAATCCAGGCTTCGGTGGGATTTTTCCAGCACTGCGGGGAGTCCCTCGGATTCGGCGAAATCTGCAGCTACCTCGTGTCCGGGGATCCGGAAGGCCGCTGCAACCCGGATCCGGACAACCACGCCCTCTATCAGGACAGGATGGCCCGCCAGCAATACCTCGTCGATACGCTCCACCCCGCAGGCTTCATCTGAAACATGGCCAAATCGACGAACACCGACATCAAGGGCAACCGGATCTCCCGCCTGGCAGGCCGCCTCGCTGCCTGCCTCATGAAGCTCTGGAGCATGACCCTCCGGTACGAGGTGAACGGCACAAAAGGCGTATCAAAACCGCAGATCGGGAAGAAACCCGTCATCTTCGTCCTCTGGCACAACCGCATCTTCACCATGCCACCGGTCTGGAAAGAAACCGGCGGCAAGGGACGCCGGTCCGTCGTCCTGACCAGCGCCAGCAAGGATGGCACAACACTCGCCACCGCCATGGAAAGATTCGGCCTCGGCGCGATCCGCGGCTCCTCCTCACGGCGCGCCGTCTCCGCCCTCATCGGGATGAAAAAAGCCCTGCGCGAGGGCTTCGATGTCTGCGTCACCCCGGACGGCCCGAAGGGGCCGCGCTACCAAGTCCAGCCGGGAGTCATCAAGATCGCGCAGTCTGCGGCAGCGGAGATCATCCCCATCCACATCCGCTATGGGGGCGCATGGCGGCTCAGTTCATGGGATCGCTTTGTCATCCCAATGCCTTTCAGCAGGGTGAACATCACGTTTGGAGATCCTATGCACGTCCCCGGCGACCTGAGCCCCGAGGACTTCGAAAAAGCCCGGCTTGCCCTGCAGGAATGCCTGCTCTCCGGCAGCGACGATGCTTGATCCGGACAACTTACCCCTTGGCATCCGCTGCCGGATCACCTATCCATTTCATAACCCAAAACAAAAAACACCATGTCCTACGAACTCAAGCAAACCGCCGGCGGCAAATTCATGTTCAACCTGAAGGCAGCCAACCATCAGGTCATCCTGACCAGCCAGCTCTACGAAGGCAAAGCCTCCGCACAGTCAGGCATCGCCTCCGTCCAGAAACACGGAGCGGACGACAAGAATTTCGAGCTGAAAACCGCTTCCTCCGGCCAACCCTATTTCATCCTCAAGGCATCCAACGGCCAGACCATCGGCAAGAGTGAGATGTACAACAGCGAAGCCGCCGCCAAGAACGGCATCGCGTCGGTGAAGAAGAATTCCGCCTCCTCCAAGATCAAGGAAGCCTAACCTCGCCCGGCCTCTTTCCAACGGCTCTTCCGGCTTCCGGACGAGCCTTTTTTATGCCGTCGAAGCCCGAAAAACCTTGATCCAACCCTACGGAAGTCAGAAAATTTGAAAAAATAGTAAGGAAATCTTAAATTTTTAATTGCCGCATGAATAAAATTATGCAGAATCCCGACCCATGAAGATGACCACACGCCTTGCCTCTCTTCTCGCCCTCTTCGCCACCACCGGCCCGCTGCTTTCCGCGACCGAACTTGAGCGCCTCCGAGCCAAATGTGCGGAGCAGGAAATGCAGATCAACCAGCTGGAGCTGAAAATCGCCAGGCTCACCGACACTCCGCCACCCTCGCGCAGCGCTAGCACCGAGGACACGGCGGCTCTGGATTTCAAGCCCATCGAGAAGCCATCCACCTACACGGTGAAAGCCGGTGACAGCATTGAGCGCATCTCCCGCAACACCGGTGTTTCCGCGACCACCATCAACAGACTGAACGGCCTGAACTCCAGTTCCATCATCCATCCCGGCCAACAGATCAAGCTCCCGGGCACGACAGCCAGCGCTTCCAGTGCTCCAAGGAATTCCGCCGCGGCCACGGCAACCCGCACCCACACAGTCCAATCCGGTGAAACATACTACAAGATCTCCCGGAGATACGGCGTTTCCGTTGACGATCTCATCGCCGCGAACCCGAACGTGAACCATCGCGCCCTGCGTGTCGGCCAGAAAATCAAGGTGTCAGCTGCCGAGGAAATCGTCAGCAAGCCCACCACCAAGCCGGCTCCATCCCTTTCCTCTGCACCTTCCATCCCGATCTCCAATTACGAGGAGCCGGCCAAGAAATCTCGTGCCCCGGAGCTTCCCGTCCGCATCGACAAGGAGATCACCTACGGGGAGTTTGCCAGGATACACAACACCACGACAAGCCGCCTCGATGAACTCAACGGCCTCGAGCTAGACCCTTCCACTGTCCTCGCTCAGGGCTCCGAGCTGTATCTACCCGCCCAGCCATAAGCGTTCAGCAGGAGCCCGGGGACAGACAGCCCCAAGATGGAACAACCCGCCAGGAGCTTGGCTTCTGGCGGGTTGTTCATTTCAGACGAAATTGATCCGGCTCCGGATCCGCCAGCCTTCCCCCTTGGAATCCGCGATTCCCACGCTATCGTTCTATCCATGCCGACCGATCTTTCCCGCCGCCATTTCATAGCCACCGGTGCCGCATGGGCTGCGGGCAGGGCG
Source organism: Akkermansiaceae bacterium (assembly GCA_017798145.1). Lineage (NCBI taxonomy): Bacteria > Pseudomonadati > Verrucomicrobiota > Verrucomicrobiia > Verrucomicrobiales > Akkermansiaceae > Akkermansiaceae bacterium. Next base: position 777,568 of record CP059069.1, read on the forward strand.
CTGGCAGGTGCAGCGACCGCGCAGGACCACAGGACGATCTCCATTATCCACACCACCGATCTCCACGGCCATATCCTGCCGACGCAAACCTACTCCGGGCAGGAGGATCTCGGCGGCTTCGCGAGATGTGCGACGCAGATCCGACTCTGGAGAAAGCAGAACCCAGATTCCTTGCTCGTCGACGTCGGAGACCTCTACCAGGGCACCGCCGCATCCTTCCACAACGAAGGCCGCCTCTTCGTCGATCTGCTTGCAAACTTCGGATACGATGCCTGGACACTTGGCAACCACGACTTCGACTGGGGCCCGGAGGTTTTGGAAAACAATATCAAGGCGGCAAAGATCCCCATCCTCACCGCGAACATCAACGGTGCGCCGGAAAAGGTCATCCCGTGGCGGATGCGCGAGGTTGGAGGTTTTAAGATCGCCCTGATCGGCCTCGTCACCCCCGGCCTGCCCTTCTGGCTGATGCCGGAAACCCTCGGCGGATTCGCAGCGACGGATCCGGTGCTCGCTTTGAAAAAATCCATCGCTCAGGCACGCTCCGCAAAGGCGGACGCCATCGTCGTGCTAGGCCACTACGGCCAGCTCAAGGAGGATGATTTCGCAAACCCCCTCCGCCACACCCTCACCGAGGCACCCGGCGCGGACATCTTTATTGCCGGCCACACCCACAAGCACATCCCATCGCTGGAGATCGGCGGCACGCTCTACACCCAGGCGAACTACTTCGGCATCCACTGCGGGAAAGTCGATCTCACCTTCGATGTGCATACACGCAAGCTCATCGCGAAAACCGCGGTCACGGAATACATGGACAAGCGCTTCGATCTCGATCCCGGCGTGATCAACCTTTCCCAGCCGGAGCTGAAAACAGCGGAGGAACAGCTCGCCCGTGTCCTCACCACGCTCAAAGAACCCATCCCCGGCAAGAAACGCGATAGCCCCCTGGCCCGCCTGCTCTGCCAGAGCATTTCCGATGCCCTGCGCCGCAACAAAACCCCGGCAGACGCCATCTTCCACGGCACCTTTGGCACCCCGGAGATCCCCGCAGGCCCCGTCACGGTGGCAGATGCATGGGAGATCCTGCCTTACGAAAACACCCTCGTCACCGCCACCATCACTCCAGCTCAGTTGTTGGAAATCATCGCGGAGGACAGGAAAACTTACTCGGACAGAACCCTGTGGCCGTATGAGATCGTTTGGGAAAAACGCACGCCCGTCCGCATCCTCAACGAGGGCAAAGACCTCCCCGCAGACAAGCCGGTCACCATCGCATTCAACTCCTACGACTCCCAGTCCGGCGGGCGGAAACTCATGCGCCTCCGGGAGATCGTTTACCTGCCTTCCTCAAATCGGCAGGCCATCGATATCAACACCCGCGACGCGCTTATCGAAAGCCTGCTGAATTCATAACTCCGTCAATGTCACATTTCCGTCACGAAAACGCCTTCTCGACAAAGCACCCGGCATGTAGGAATATTTCCTTAGTCCCGCGAACCCAAACAAGCAACCAGCCATGATCAAATCCATTTTCACAGGCGGCATCGCCCCGCTGCTTCTCGTTTCCTGCGGTGCCATGGAGTCCATGAAATCCACGGCATCCAACGCCACCAAGGGTATCAGCCAATTCTCACTTTCAGACCTCCGTCCATCCAAGATCGATGTCGTGGAAGTTCGCGAGAAAGACCTCAAGGAAATGCCCCTCGGCAAAGATCGCGCACTCGCCTACGAGCGCAAGAAGTCCTTTTGGGCATCCTTTACTGGCACCTTCAAGGAACCCTCCCTCCCCGCCATCGACGACAGCGAGATCGACGGCTCCCTGCTCCCGCCCAAGCCGCTCTGATTTACAACGAGCGATCGGATACCGGAAATCCCACTCAGCTTTCAGGCTGGGTAGTCGCCACTGGCACGGGAAACAGGATTTTGTGTTTTTTGATATTTCCGGGACGGGTGCCGCTATTGAACACGCATATCTCCCGGCGGGTAGGGCGCAGCACCACTGTCGAGGCGCTGAGTATCTTCCACTGCTTTTGCCCGGCATGGTAGAACTCATACATGACAGGGGTGTTCGTCGGCTTGGCTAGGGCGGGAGCCTGGTAGATATCCGACTTCCCAGGAGCGACCGTTACCGTATCGCGCCCGAACTTGGCGCGTATGTTCGTATCGCTCAGGTTTATAAAAAGCCTATCCCCTCCCTTGAAGTCCGCCAGATTCTGCACCTTGGCTAGGAAAACAAGATCCCCCTGAGGCTCTGGCAAAGGCGCCAGCAATACCAGCGCTTCGCGAACACCTTCGGGGATTTTCGCCTCGGCGAGGATCAGATACTTCGTCTCCCCGGGCTTCTCGGGATCAGGGATGCCGCGAACCATGCGAAGAATGCCATCTGCAGGGATCTCCACTGGATCGCTCGTCATGTAACTGGGTAGCAGGATCTCTGTGATTTCCTTTTCCCCGGCCACCTTGATCGGATTTTCAACGCCCTCCGGCATGGGCGCGATACAGGCAAACCACGCAGAACGCGCAGGCTTCTTCGGCTTCCCGGCATCCGCAGATCTCTCCTGCCCGGCCAAAGGGAGGATACTGGCTAAAAATAAAAATGCGTAGCGTGTGGCTTTTCTCATGAACATGTCAGGACTGGATTTAAGACAAGTTTTCAGATCTCCAATCCGTTGAGCCAACGGAAACTCTCGATCTCGAATTTTCTACCAAAACGGCGGTTAGTTGTTGTCAGCGCACTGTTGGCTGATTCTGAAAACACCCCAGTGCCATCGATTTCGCGTGATGGGGTTTCTGGATCGTTTGTCCTATCGCAATACTCCGGCACCCGTTGCACGATCGCCTCGCACCAGGCACGGGCGAGGATCTTGCCATTCGGGTCGATGGCATCCCCGTAGGCGCGTATGCGGAAGGTGTCGTCGCGCACCGAGAGGGTGTTGGCGATGGGTTTGAGGATATCCGTCTGGATGACATACCCAGGGATACCCGCGAATCGGGAGCCAACTGCGGCGTCAGGCGTCGAGAACGCATGGCTGCCAAGATCGCTTTCCTTGAGCATGAAGTCAGGGGAACTTTTGAAAGGGTAATTGATGGAACCCGCCTCCGGGCTTCCATCATCGTAGTCAATGGCGGATTGCAAAGCCCCCAGCGTGCCCAACTTGTCATCGGAAAGACGGCGGTTGATGAACTCGGAAAAATTCAGGAAGGGGCCGCGCTGCTTCACCTGTTTCACACATTCCTCGGCGAGTTTGCGCAGTTGCCCGTCATCCAGGAAACGCACACCAGACCAGGCCTGCATACCATCGTCGCGGGTGACTCCGAATTCAGGATCGTTGCCTTCCTTGTCTGTCGTCGCTGTGTTGAAACGCGAAACGGCGATACGTTTACCCGCTGGTATGCTGACGGGCCGCAATGTCCCGCTCGCATCCCGATACACCACCTGACGCTCACGGATACCTGCAAAGAGGGCATTCCACGCATCCACAGAAGTGCTATTCACGTTGAACATACCCTCAACCATCATGTGTTTCGCCGCCTTTAGGTAGCCATCGGCGGCCTCCAGCTCCGCCTTCACCGCAGGAGCAGAATCCCCTCCCGAATGATATTTGTAGCGGGCGTTCGCCACATCATCCCCGTTTACGAGTCTCTGCAAATTGTCACCAAGGCTGCTGCTAACAGATGCACCGGGCCGCGTCTGATCCGCCAAGGAGGAGACGAAATAATCGTCCCACAGCGCATCGTTGAGTAAGAGGACATGATCCCAATAATCGCAGTAGGCCTTGGTGTCGGTTGCGGTATGCCCCGCATTGAGATTATTCCTGTCTTTCAAATCCATGCTGATGGAATTGTTAAGGAACTGATAGACCTCGCGGCGTGGGATCATCGGATGAAGGAAAGAGTTGCCGATCCCGGGACCGGTGACACCGCTTCGGTAGGCGGTTGCCTTCGCCTCTGCCATGTAGAGAGAACGGCCTGTCAAATCAGTCGTTCCGCCACTTGGATGAAATCCTTTCTTCCATTCCGGATTGAGTGTTCCGGGTTCGACCCAGCCCGGTTCGATCCGCATTGTCGAAAAACCAGCAAGACTGCCGATAGGAGCCGTCGGCAGCTCAAGGCTTGGCACGGCGGTGACACGTTCCTCATTGCTCAAGAGCGCACTGCGCCCCACGTGTTGGATGATGTCATCCACATCCTTTCCTGCTCCGAGCAAAGAGCCAAACCGGAACTCATAGGGAGAATCAGTCCTTTGGGTGTTTCCGGTTTTCGCATCCTCAGACATGTAGAGGCCTTTTCCCAAATAGAACGGGGGCGCTTGAATCCAATTGCGGCAGCGCCAGTCCTGCTCCCAACTGATCGTGTCATAAGTGTGGTCATAAATTCCTTTAGGCACCAACTGCATGTAGCCGACCGGAAGCAGAGCATTGTCAAAAACCCATGGGGCAGGGCTGCTTTGCGGAGTAATTGGCGCGAAATATTGCGATGTACTCAACCAATCGACATGATCATTGAAGCGCAGCGACAACCTGGGATGTGGCTCGCCGGTAGGTGACCAGAACCGATAAGTCACGAAAGACGCGGGCGTGTTTCCATGTTGGTAGTTGAACATGTGGTAGATCTTGTGCCCGAAGGTGATGCCAAATTTGGGATTATCCGCACTGGTAAAATCCTTATTCGGTATTCCGTTGTTATATGGCAGGCCACCGAAGGATTGGGGATCGAATCCAGGGGGCATGGGCAGCAGGTAGTCACCTCCGATCGTTTCTCCTTTGGCGGAAAAAATCCGGAACTCACCTGGATTAAAGACGAGATCCGCCCCGTCATTGGAAATGATCTTCAGCATTTCGTCGTTGAACCTCATCATGATGTCGTCCGTCGTAAGGGTGCTGCCGGTAAAAAACTTTCCACGCATCGGTTGTGCCAGTTCCAGATAGGTTCTCGAAGACAGCGTGGCACTGGGAAGGCGCATCTCCACATTGTAGGGATTCCAATAAACCATAATTGGTGACATCACGTACCGCAGTCTGTGCTTGCCTGGAATTTTGGCCGCATCGGTCTTCAGGCTGAAGATATAGGTAAGATGGCTTAGGATCGGGAATCTTGCGTAAGAATCCTGGCTTTGCCATGCTGATGAAATCCCGATATTGCAGCCGGTCCAAGGTTTGCTGCCATCCCAATTGAGACCCGCTGTCCCGGCGGTTCCGCCTTCCTCGAATTTCAACGCAATCGCATCGCTGTCCTGCCGGTACATCCGGTAGAAATGCCGCATGCGTGTCCATGACGCGAATTGGCGCTCATAGAGAACGGCTTTGTTGGCGATGTCGGGGCTCATCGGGCGGATGGATGGCTCACGGACGTCGCCGGGATCGAATCGATAGGGCTCAGGCAATGCCGATTTCCCTTTCTCGAAAAGCAGGCTTAGATCCTTTTTAAGGTGCCCGGTGCGCACACTGGCGAGCACGCCCTGGCTTCTTGCCGTCAAGTCGAAGAAATACTCCCCCACCACATCCTCATTGATGCCTGCCGCACCAAGCGAGCGGCGAGTGATGAGCTTGTTGCCTAGCAAAGGATTGGAATCAAGTGCGCCAAGACCCGGAAGGATACCCACGCCGACCTCTGCCGTGTCTCCGCTGGAATTTTCCCACCTGTCCATGCTCAACGCACGCGGTTGCTTGGCCAAATCAATCCTAGCCTTGTGGTTCTCCGGGCCAATCCACCAGGCGCTGCGTCCTTTTCCGCCTATATCGTTCAGGTAAGCTCGAGTGACCTTTTCCGGACTACTTGCGGCCGCAGGCCCAAGGCTACCCTCGCCCACCAGCACTACCGAGTTGCTGTCGTTCCATCCGCTCGGATTGAGCGGCGCATTCACCTCATCCGACATGCCATCCGGCATCGAGAGCAGCCACCTGCGGAACATTTTTTCCCGCTTTGGCGAGTATGTATCCCCGATGAGCAGCGATTCACCGGTTTCCGGATGTTTGTAGGGTGCATTGAGCCAGCCGCCCCATGAATCGTAGCTGGCCAGCCAGTTCGGCTGGCTGACTCCCTCGATAGCCTCGGTGCCTGGGTTTTGGTCGAAGATAGCCGCCTTGGCGCTCACCCGCATGTCCGGCCCCATCTCTTTCTGAAGCTCGCCGATAGCGATTTGCAGAGCCATTCTGGCGTTGGCCCGCGCCTCATTCATCGAGTCCTGCCTGCCGCTTGTGCGGAGGGTCAGAGCGGAGAGGCTCAGCATCCCCAAAGCGAGAATACCGAGCAACACCATGAGCATCAGAGCACTGACGAGGGCAAAACCGCTCCGCTTGCGATACCGAAGCCTGCTGGATGAATCCGGTGGGTAGTATCTCATTTGTATCTACCGTGCAGGGCCACACCATCGCCCGCAAGGGTATTTTCCCCTCCGTAATCGCATCGGCACGTTTAGGAAATGATACAGAGCCGAGGCGTCTCCCATTTTCCATGATGAAAAGTCAATCCGGTTGCCAAAGCGCCCGGCTCCCTGTTGAGTCCCTCCCCGCCCATGGCAAACGACTTCGCATTCGAATCCCTCAACCACGCCCAACGCGAAGCCGTCGCCGCTCAGGATGGCCCGGTGATGATCCTTGCGGGGGCTGGCACGGGAAAAACCCGCACGGTGACATGCCGCATCGCCCACATGCTGGAGCGCAAGGTATCCCCTTCGGAAATCCTGGCCGTCACGTTCACCAACAAGGCCGCCTCCGAGATGAAGGAGCGCATCGGCGGGATGGTCTCCAAAAAAGCCGCCGGCGAGATGACCGTCTGCACCTTCCACTCGCTCTGCGTGCGCCTTCTGCGCGGTGGCATCGACAAGCTCGGCTACAAGAAAAATTTCTCCATCACCGCATACTCGGATCAGGTGGGTATCATGAAGCAGCTGCTCGTCCGCAAGGGCGGCACCGATGAGAAGATCAAGGCGGAAACTGTCCTGACGGAAATCTCCAAAGCCAAGAACAAGGGCATCGATGTCCAGGACTTGCAGGACGATTTCTTCGCACAACTCGCCGTCGCCTACCAGAACGAGCTCCGCGCCCAGAATGCCGTTGATTTCGATGATCTCCTGCTCCTCGCCGAGCAGGTGCTGCGGGAGCATTCCGATGTCCGCGATCATTTCCGGAAGATCTACACCCGCGTGACAGTGGATGAGTTCCAGGACACGAACTCCCTCCAGATGCGCCTGCTCCAGCAGCTTGTCGGGCCGCCATACCATGTCTGCGTTGTCGGCGATGACGACCAGTCCATCTACGGCTGGCGCGGCGCGGAGGTGGCGAACATCCTGGAGTTCGAGCGCTTTTTCCCGAACCCGAAGATCATCCGCCTTGAGGAAAACTACCGCTCCACCGAGGCGGTGCTGCACACCGCGAACTCCCTCATCAAGCACAACATTGGCCGCCGCGAGAAAGTCCTCCGCTCCACGCGCGGCGGCGGAAATAATGTCCGCATCGTGGCCATGCCGGGCGATGACGAGGAGGCGGATTTCATCGCCGACGAGATGATAGGCGAGAAAACCGCCCACGGGCGTGAGTGGGAGGACTTCGCCATCCTCTTCCGAACCAACGGCCAGTCCCGCAAGCTGGAGCTGGCGCTGCGCGACAGGAAAATCCCCTACCGCATGGTCGGCGCACAATCGTTCTACGACCGCCGGGAGATCCGCGATGTCCTCGCCTACGCATCCATCCTCGTCTCCCCGGACAACGACGTCCCCCTGCTCCGCATCCTCAACGCGCCGAACCGTGGCATAGGCCAGGCCTCCGCCGTCCTCGCCACGGATCACTCCCGCGAGAAAAACCAATCCGTCTGGCAAGCCCTCTGCGACCCCTTCTTCAACACGACCCTCGGCACCAAGACCGCCTCCGCCATCGACAGTTTCGTCGCACTCATCTCCTCCGCAAAAAACAAAATCGACATCGCCAAGGAAAACCCCGCAGACGTCCTCTCCGAGCTGCTCCGTGAGATCGATTATCTCCCGTGGATTGAGCGCGGCTGTAAGAACGATTCCGAGCGCCAGCAACGCGGGGAGGCGATCCACTCGCTCATGGAATCGCTCCGCGACCACATCTCCAAAGGCAAGAAACTCCAGACCTTCCTCGACGATTCCGCCCTCGCCTCCGACCGCGAAGACGATGACCTGGAGAAAAAAAAGGGAGCCACCCTCATCACTCTCCATGCCTCCAAGGGCCTGGAATTCCCCATCGTCTATCTCGTCGGCCTGGAGGAAGGCTTCCTGCCCCACAGCCGCAGCATTTCCGAGGGCACCAAGGATGAGGAACGCCGCCTGCTTTACGTCGGCATCACCCGCGCCCAGGAGTCCCTGACCATGACCTATTGCACCGTCCGCATGAAATGGGGCCAGAAAACCGGCTGCCAGCCCTCCTCGTTCATCGGAGAGCTCGACGACAAGCACCTGGATCACACCACCTTCGACGAGATCCAGAACACCGAGATGTCCGGCGAAGACCTCGACAACTTCTTCGCCTCTATGAACAGCATGTTCGGCGAAGGGGACTGACTCGCCGCAATGCTGCGTGAGCGATGCAGCGAAGGGTTCAGCACCATGCCGCCCGGATGCCCCGAACGGGAAGAGGTGTTTCATCCATCGGTTTTCCCCAAGCTTCCCGCTTGCAATCTCATCTGCCAAATTGAAAGCTATCACCCGCAGCGTGAATCCCGCTGGGAATCCCATCACGCACTTTCCCACCGAACAGAATCCCATGACAAGAATACCAGCGCTCATCTTCGCCGCCGTGGCATTGCCACTGACCTCCGTGCGTTCACAGCCTGTCGAGGTGAACGGCTTCGCAGCCACCGTCAACGGCAGCGTCATCACGAAAAACGAGGTCGCGTTCCTGCTCGGCCCGGTCTACGCGCAGCTTGCCACACAGTTCCCGAGGCGCGGGCCGGAATTCGAGAGGCAGTTCAACGAGGCCAGGGACAAGATCCTGCAGGAACTCATCGACCGCCGCATCATCCTTGATGAGTTCAAACAGATCGGAGCTGTCATCCGCCCCGCCGTCGTCGACGAGGAGATCAAGCGCCAGGTCAGGGAGCTCTACAACGGCAACGAGGCAAAGCTGCGCGAGGAACTTGCCAAAAGCAGGCTCACCATGGATCGCTACCGCGAGATCACCCACGAGAAACTGGTCGTGCAGGCCATGAAATCCCAGCAGTTCTCGGACGCACCGCCGCCGCTGCCCAACGAGGTGCAGAAGGAATTCGACGAGATCAAGCTGAACCTCCGCGACATCACCAAGGACAGGATCACCTTCCGGAAGATTTTCATACCTGCCACGGATGCGGAAAACCCGCTTGCAACCCCGGAGACGCAGCTCGCCCTGGCCGAAGACATCGCCGGGCAGATCAACGGCGGCAAGGAATTCGAGGAAATGGCGAAGACCTACTCGAAGGATGCCTTCGCCGAGCAGGGCGGCCTACAGGAAGACCTACCGCGCATCGACCTCTCCCCGGAATTCGCAGCCATCCTCTTCGATTCGCCCGAGGGCAAAACAATTGGCCCTCTGCTGGATCCGCGCGGCTTCACCATCGTCAAGGTCATCTCCAAGAACCACGCCTCGCCGCCGCCCCTCTCCGAAGTCCGCCCCATGGTGGAGGAAAGGGTCCGCCGCAACAAGACCTCGCAGAAATACGAGCGCTGGATCGAGTCCCGCCGCAAACGCGCCATGATCGATATCCGGAAGTGAACCCGGGCCACCATTGAGAAACAGGATCATCCCGGAAAACCATGGAAGAGCGTTACGAAATAAAGGGCAAGATCGGCCAGGGAGGCCTCGGTGCGGTGTATCGCGCCTTCGATGTCCGCATGAACCGAGAGGTCGCCATCAAGCGTATCCTTGCGAGCCCCGATGACTCGAGCGTCTCCGAGGAAGCGACCCGCCAGCTCGTCAAGGAGGCCGGATCCCTCGCCGCCCTGCAGCATCCCAACATCGTCACAATCTACGATGTCGGTTCGGACGAGGACGGCCCCTTCGTGGTCATGGAACTCCTCACCGGAGAGACCCTGGAGGAAATCATCGGCAAGGGTTCCTTCACATGGCAGGACTTCCGCCAGCTCGCCATGCAGACGCTGGAGGCGCTCATCGCCGCCCAGGAACTGCATCTTGTCCACCGCGACCTGAAACCGAGCAACATCATGCTCAGCTGGCTCCCCTCCGGGAAATTCCAGGTCAAGATCGTCGATTTCGGGCTCGCCAAGCTTTCCGCAAAGCCCTCCCTCCAGACCATAGACCAATCCGACGGCGTCTTCGGATCCATCTACTTCATGGCTCCCGAGCAATTCGAGCGCGTCCCCATCGACCTCAAGGCGGATCTCTATGCCATCGGCTGCGTTTTCTACTACGCACTCACCGGCACCTATCCCTTCGATGGGGATACGGCGGCCGGCGTCATGGCATCGCACCTCCAGCACCACGTCACCCCCCTCCAGGAAATCCGCCAAGGCATCCCGCTCTGGGCCTGCGATTGGATCATGTGGCATATCAACCGCCAGCCAACCGACCGGCCGGAATCCGCGCGGGAAGCCCTCAGGTATTTCGTCGAGAACGACGCACAGGGCACTACCCCGCTGAGCACCGGCATACCCGCGGCAGCCGCCGAGGAAGCGAAGCGCCCCCGCCTCGTCATACCGGGCGCGCCGGTCCCCGCACTTGTCAAGGAACCTGTCCCCACACAGCCCATCAAGACTGCTGCAGCGCCCGTAGCCCTCATGCCCCCGAAAGGCTCGAAACCCAGCGTCCACACCACAGCCCAGGTCGTCCAGTCCGCGCCGCCCTCGCAAGCCTCGACCGAGGAGGAAACCGAAACGCCATCCCCTCCACCGCTCTCGCCCCCACCCCTCGTCACACCCGTTCCTGCCCTGGCAAAAGCCGATCCTACGGGTGCCGCACCGCCCGTTCTCAGGAAAGCAGGGTCGTCAACCGCACCACTACTGAAAGCCGCAGGCTCCCCAACCCAACCCATCGCCCCCCCCACCAAGCCCCTCCAGATCGCTGCAGACCGCCTTCCGGGAAGCCCACCCGTCCCGTCCACCGTCGCGCTCACCCCAAGCTCCGCATCCGCATCTCCATCGTCAGCGCCTTTACCCACAGCCCCGCAGGTGGCTCCGAAAAGCAAACCCATCTCACCTGCCATCAAGGTCGTCATCGCCGTATTGCTCGGCCTTCTTGCCGTGGGGCTTGGCGTGATCGTCCTGAAGAAAAGCGGCGACAACGCGGAGGCCAAGATCTACAACGAAATGATCCAGGCCGCCGCCAAGGACGGAGCCACCAAGGTGCCAGTCAACAAGCGCGGCCTTGAGATCCTGCTCCGCAACGCATCCACGGTATCCGCCAACACACAGCGCGAGGTCGTCTATAAGGCGCTCTACCTCGCCGAGTCAACCGACGGGACGGACGTCGATGCACGCATCGCGGAATTCGCCACCACCCAGGAAATCATTCCCGATGTCCGCATCGTCCTGCTGCGCCAGGTGCTGCGCCGCAGGGAAAACCCCGCCATCATCGGCACCCTCCTGGATTTCGCCCGCAGCACGGATGACAAGATGGCCTCCATCGCCGCCATCGAGGCCACACGCTTCATGGCAAAGGACGCCCAATTCGCGGAATTCCTCGATATCATGAAATCAACCAAGGACGACCTGATCCGCAAGGCCGCCGAGGAAAACGCCGCCGAGATCATCGGCAAGACCGACTCCAAGGCCGCACTCGGCAAGGCCGTAGCCGAGGCGCACGAGTCAGCCACCGAGGATGTCGTCCGCTACTCCATGCTCCGCCTGCTTGGCAGGATAGGCGGCGAGTCATCGCTCGCCCTCGCCAGGAAAAACCTGAACAGCGAGGATGTTAAGGACAAGATAGCCGCCATCGTCGCGCTCGGCATTTGGGCTGACGATGCCGGCTTCAAGGAGCTGATCGCCTTCCTCGGCACCGGCCCGGATCTTGCGACCCGCTCGCGCGCATTCGAATCCGCCTACCAATACGCTTCCGAAAAAGAAGGCGACACCAAGGAAACCTGGATACTTCTATCCACCCAGGCGAAGACCCAGGATGAGCAGATGAAGCTGATCCGCGGCCTCGCCAACGTGAAACCGGAGCCATGGGCTTTCGAACTCCTCGGCAAGCTCGAGAAGGAATCGGAATACGACAGGGTCATCGACCTCGCCGAGCGCGCCATCGTCCGCCTCAAGGACATAGAGAAAACGCAGGCGAATCCCGGGGGCGAGTAAATCGCCTCATTCGTCCCAGCATTTCGGTTTTTCAGTTTTTCTAACTCCGTGTCCCCAGAACAACAGCTCACCCAACTCACCGCAGGCACAGCCAAAGTCCTTTCTGAGAAAGAACTGCTCGAAAAGCTCAAGCTCGGCCGTCCGCTCAGGATCAAGCTCGGCGTCGATCCCACCGCCCCGGACATCCATTTCGGGCACACGGTCGCCCTCGAAAAGCTGCGCCAGTTCCAGCTCCTCGGCCATCAGGCGGTCCTGCTCATCGGCGATTTCACCGCCACCATCGGCGACCCCTCGGGCCGCTCCGCCACCCGCCCGCCCCTCACCCGCGACGAAGTCTTGGTCAACGCGGCGACCTACACGGAGCAGGCTTTCAAGATCCTCGACCGCGAGAAAACCGAGATCGTCTATAACGGCGATTGGTTCCGGAATATGAGCTACGAGGAAATCCTCCGCCTCAACTCCCGCGTCACCCTCCAGCAGATGCTCCAGCGCGAGGACTTCCGCAACCGCATCGAGTCCGGCCAGGAAGTCCGCCTCCACGAACTCCAATACCCCGTCATGCAGGGCTGGGACTCCGTCGAGATCCGCTCCGATGTCGAGCTCGGCGGCACCGACCAGCTTTTCAACATCCTCGTCGGCCGCGACATGCAGAAGGACGAGGGCCAGCCGCAGCAGGTCGTCATGGTCATGCCACTCCTCGAAGGCCTCGACGGTGTGAAGAAAATGTCGAAATCCTATGGCAACTACATCGGTGTCTCCGATCCGCCCCAGGAAATGTTCGGCAAGCTGATGAGCATTTCCGACGCGCTCATGGATCGCTACTACCTGCTGCTGCTCGGCGAGACCCGCGATCCCTCCTCCCACCCGATGGATTCCAAGAAGCTCCTCGCGCACCGGCTGACGGCGCGCTACCACGGTGATGCGGAAGGCGAAGCGGCACGCGCCGACTGGGACACCCGATTCTCAAAAAAGGATCTCACATGCGCCGAACTCCCGGAAATCCCGATCTCCGATCTGCCTGTGGATCACACCGTCCTTTCAATCACCGCCTTCGCCTTCAAAAATTCCTTCGGTTTGGAAAAATCAAACGGCGAACTGCGTAAACAGTTCATCCAGCCCGGCTCCGTTCAGCTTAACGGCGAAAAACTCACCGATCCCGCCGCCCACATCTCGCCCGCCTCCGGCGACACTCTCAAACTTTCCAAGAAACACGCAGTCCGCTTCGTCTGACAAAAATCAAGAACCACCATGAAACCGATCCTACTTCTCGCCGTCCTCGCACCCATCGTCTCCGCCGGGGAAACTCAGCTTTTCAACGGAAAAGACCTCACCGGCTGGGAGGGCGATCCAAAATTCTGGTCAGTCCAGGATGAGGCAATCACCGGTGCCTCCAGTCCCGAGAATCTCGTCCCGCACAACACCTTCATTGTCTGGAAAGGCGGCGAGCCATCCGATTTCACCCTCACATTGAAATACCGGATGACCCCCGGCGACGAAAAGAAATACACCAACAGCGGCATCCAATACCGCAGCAAGGTCATCGACGCGGAGAAATTCATCGTCGGCGGATACCAGGCGGATTTCGAATACGCCGACAAATGGAGCGGCATCCTCTACGAGGAAAAAGGCCGTGGCATCCTCGCCAAGCGCGGGGAGCAGGTTGTCATCAAGCAGGGCGAGAACCCCAACAAGCCCAAGCTCGAAGTCACCGGCAAGACCGGTGATCCCGCCGAGATCCAGGCAGCCATCAAGAAGGACGACTGGAACGAATACAAGATCATCGCCAAGGGCAACAAGGTCCAGCATTTCATCAACGGCAGGCTTACTGCGGACGTCACCGACGAAACCGCCGAAGCGCCAAAGAGCGGCGTCATCGCCCTCCAGATGCACCAGGGCCCACCCATGAAAGTGCAGTTCAAGGACATCACCCTCAGCACCGGGGAATGACCCGATCGCGCTGGCCAGTCCAGCAGACGGCTTGACTTTCCGTACGTCTCCCCCCATCCATCCCCTACCAGCCATCCGCGCCCGTAGCTCAGCTGGATAGAGCATCCGCCTTCTAAGCGGACGGTCACTGGTTCGAATCCAGTCGGGCGCACCAAGCGCCAACAGAAATCAGCCAGGAGGATGCCACCGGATGGGGGCGTGGGACTCAATCCGGCCTGGCGCAGCAGCGAAATGTTTCCACGCAGAACGTGTTGGGAATAAATTCCCTTTCCCCACCGGCGGGTCTGGGCTAGATAACCACTGAGATGAGTTTCACTACGCGCCTGCTGCTTGCACTCTGCGTCCTCGCAGGACTGGCCAACGGCATGGTGCACAAGGGCATCCACGACGGGCACGATGAGTGCGCCGCCGAGCATGCTCACTCTCATGCTCACTCTCATCCTCACGGCCATGATTCTCAGGATGATGGGGATCAAGAAGATGTGCCGCACCACCACGATTGCTGCCACTTCCCGAGTGCCGTTTGCGCCTTGGGCGGCATATCCGCATCCGTTTCTTTCCAGCCCATCCTGCTCGGAATTTCCGAACATGTCTCTCTGCGCCCGGAAGATCCGGTGTATGCCCTGGACAAGCCGCCCCTGATCTGAGGCCGCCGCCCTCCTCCCGGAGGTTGCATGCAGCGCGTGCTTATTCCCAGCACGCCCCTCCCCTGTTGCCGCAAGGTGCTGGTGCACCCATCTGCGGTGACACCCAGACCCAGACTCAGACGAAGCGCCACCCGCGCACACCCATCCATGAAATTCCCATACCCGGCCCTAACTGCCGTTTTCCTGACAAACCTGCTCCCCGTCGAGGCGCAGCCTGCGGAGATACTCACCTACGAGTCCGTACCGGCACGCATCCGGCACGGAAACCCGGAGCTCGCCGCAGCACGCCACCGCATCGGCGAGGCCTTGGGTCGATTGAAACAGGCAGGCCGCCTTCCCAACCCATCCCTGCAAACCGGACTCTCCCACAATGTCCGCAATGCGGAAGGCGGCTTGGAGATCGGCATTTCCCAGAAATTCCCGCTTACCAACCGGCTTGCGCTGGAGAAGGAAATCGGCATCGCGGGGGTCAAGGCAGCGGAAGCGGAGGTGAAAAACGTGGAGCGCTTGCTTGCGGCCGAGGCGCGTGCCGAGTTCGTGAAAACGCTGGCGGTGCGGGAACGGCGGGCGCTGCTGCTGGAACAGAAATCCCTTGCCGATGGGCTGGCCGACTTCATCTCCGGGGCTTCCGCACGGGGAGAGCTTTCCAAACTCGATGCGGCACAAACACGGCTCGCCGCCCTGCGCCTGACAACGGAAGAGCGCAGGCTGGAAGCGGAGGAAACCGCCTCGCTGGGAAGGCTGCGGCCACTGCTTGGAATCGCCGCCGGGACTCCCGTCTCCCTCTCGGGGAAAATCCCCACCCTATCGCTCCCCGGGATCGCCGCAGTGAGCCGCCCGGACCTGGATGCCATGAATGCGGAGCTGGATGCCGCCAATACAGGGATCACCCTGGAACGGGCACGGCGGCGGGATGACATCGAGGCTTCCGTTTTCGCTGCGGGCGAGCGAGTGGAGGACGCCCCTGTTGGATTGGAAAACGAGGGCATGATCGGAATCAGGCTGAGCCTTCCCCTGCCCTTTTGGAACGACAACCAGGGCGCGATCGACGAGGCAACCGCCCGGCAAGGGCGCAAGCGCGAGGAACTCAATGCGCTCCTGCGGGACATCGACCACACCAGCGATACCGCACGCGCGGAAATGCGGCAATGGGCGGCGCTGGTTTCGGAAATCGATGCTTCCCTGCTGCCTCTGGCGCGCACGCAGACGGAACTGCTGGAAGACGCATACCGCAAGGGCCAGGGCGACCTCCAGGCGGTGATCCGTTCCCGCGAGCAAATCTTGGAGCTGCAAGCCTCCAGAATCGATGCAGCCCGGGAGTTCCGGCTTGCCCATATCCGCTACCAGGCCGCGACCGGCCAACCCTAACAGAACCCCCCATGAAACGAATCGTCACATCCCTTTTGCTTCTCGTCACCGCCCACGCCGCGGACACCATCGTGCTCGACGAGACGGGTGAGAAAAACCTGCGCATCGAGACCGCAGTGGTCGCGGAGACGGACTTCGAGGACACGGTGTTCTCACTCGGCCACATCGAGGCATTACCGGAAAACACCGCCGCCGTCAGCAGCCGCATCCCCGGCCGGGTGATTGCCATTTCCGCAAATCCCGGCGATACGGTCGAGAAAGGCGCGGAAGTGGCGCGCATCGAGAGCCGCCAGCCGGGCGATCCTCCGCCGGTCGTCACCCTGGAGGCGCCCATCGACGGGCTGGTGACGGAGCGCAGCATACGCCTTGGCGATCCGGTCACGGCGGACTCCGCCCTCATGGAGATCACCGATCTGGGCCGGGTCTATGCAGTGGCGAAAATCCCGGAGCATTTGGCAGGAAAAATGGCCAAAGGCAGCATGGCGCACATCCGCGTGATCGCGCTGCCGGATCAGGATTTTGAGGGCACCATGATTCGCTTCGGCACCAGCGCGGATGAGGAGAGCGGAACCATCGACGCAGTGTTCCTGCTGCCAAATCCCGGCAACCGGCTGCGCGGCGGAATGAGGGCTGAGTTTTCAATCGTCCTCAGCAAGCGCCCCGGCGTGATGAGCATCCCACGCCCCGCCCTCCAGGGCGAGGAGGCTGGCCGCTTCGTCTATGTGAGGCACTTCGATCTGCCCCATGCCTTTGTCAAGGCACCGGTCATCGTCGGCGCGATGAACGACAGGCAGGTGGAGATCGTGACCGGACTTTTCCCCGGCGATGAGGTGGTGACGCGCGGGGCATATTCGCTCTCCTATGCGGGCGCGGGAACCGTTTCGCTCAAAGAGGCGCTCGATGCCGCGCACGGCCACGAGCACGCGGAGGACGGATCCGAACTGGGCGAAAATGAAGCGAAGCAAGATCACAAGGGCCATGCCCATGGCGAAGAAGCTCATATCCAAGGCAGCCGCCTATGGATGTATTCCTCCATCCTGCTTGGTCTTCTGCTCATCGCCTCCCTGTTGACCCGGAAAAGCAATCCAAGGACGGATGCCTGAAGCAGGCGTCACATCACCAACTTCCCCACCATGCTCAACAAGCTGATCCAATTCTCGCTGGCCAACCGTGCCGCGGTGGTCGCCGTCTCCATCCTCATGATGGTGCTCGGCCTCCACACCGCCACACAGCTGCCCGTCGAGGTCTTGCCGGATCTCACCAAGCCAACCGTGACAATCCTGGTCGAGGCACACGGGCTTTCACCGGAGGAGGTGGAAACACAGATCACAGTCCCGCTTGAAAACTCGCTCATGGGCATCACCGGCCTCACCAGGCTGCGCTCGAACTCGGATGTCGCCCTGTCCCTGATCTACGCGGAATTCGGCTGGGGCACGGACATCCAAAGAGCCCGAGTGCTGGTGCAGGAGCGGCTCCAGTCCGCCCGCGAGAAACTGCCGCCCGGCACCGAGCCTTTCATGACCCCCGTCGCCTCCCTGATGGGGGAGATCCTGCTCGTCGGCGTCCGCTCGACCGTTGCGGAGGGCGGTGAGGGACACCTCAAGCCCGAGGAGGTGCGCACCCTCGCCGACTGGACGATCAAGCCGCGCCTACAGTCAATCAACGGCATCGCGGAAGTCCTCAACATGGGCGGCGGCATACGCCGGATCGAGATCCAGCCGGACCCGCATCGCATGTACGCACACAATGTCAGCTTTGCGGAGCTTGAGAATGCTGCGCAAAACGCCGCCAGCCGCAGCGCCGGCGGTTTCCTTAACACCGGCCCGACGGAGATCATGATCCGCAACCTTGCGATGACCGTGGAACCGGATGAGATCGCAAAAACGGTGGTGAAAAAAATCGACGACAGGCCCATTTCCATCGCGGATGTGGCGGATGTGGTGTGGGGCATCGAGCCGATGCGCGGCGATGCCACTGTCAGCAAAGCCCCGGAGAAATCGCCGACCTACGGGGTCATCATGTCGATCACGAAAGCACCCGGAGCGGACACCCGCAGGCTCACCGAAGAGATCGAGGCTGCGCTCGCCGATCTGGCGCCCGCCCTGCCCGCCGGAGTGGAGACGACCACGCTTTTCCAGCAGAAGGACTTCATTGACCACGCGATCGGGAACCTGACTGAAGCGATCCGCGACGGAGCCATCATGGTGGTGATCGTGCTGTTCCTCTTTCTCCTGAATTTCCGCACCACCTTCATAACCCTCACGGCCATACCCATGTCCTTCGCGGTGACCATGCTGGTTTTCAAGCTCTCCGGGATCAGCGTGAACTCGATGACCCTCGGCGGCCTCGCGGTGGCCATCGGCATGGTGGTGGACGATGCGATCGTGGACGTGGAGAATGTGTTCCGGAGGCTGCGTGAGAACGCCGCCCGCCCCGAGCCTTTGCCAAGGCTCTCCGTCATCGCCAGCGCATCCGGCGAGGTGCGCAACTCCATACTCTACGCCACCGTCCTCATCATCCTCGTCTTCCTCCCGCTGCTGGGTTTGAGCGGAGTGGAGGGGAAACTCTTCGCCCCCATCGCCATCGCCACCATCGTCTCGATGAGCGCCTCATTCATCGTCTCGCTCACCGTCATCCCGGTGCTCTGCTCCTTCCTGCTGAAGCCGAGGGACGGCGGCAAGCACAGGGACGGAGCGATTTCCCGGGTGTTGAAATGGCTCTTGGAAAAGACCCTTCTCCGCGCCGCCCTCGCCCAGCCGCTGATCGTGCTGCTCATCGCCTTCGCGCTGATGCTCGCCTCATTTTCTCTCTATCCCGCCATGAACAAGGACTTCCTGCCGCGTTTCGAGGAGGAGACGGCGCTCGTGGCGGCGACTGCGGCACCCGGCACCTCGCTGGAGGAGATGAACCGCATTTCCGATGTCATCGAACAGCAGATCCTTTCCGTCCCGGAGGTCAGGAAAATCGGCAGGCGGCTGGGTCGGGCGGAGCGCGGCGACCACGTGGTTCCGGTCTCCACCGCGGAGTTCGATGTGGATTTCACGGCCAGCGAAAGATCCCGGAAAGAAATCCTGGATGACATCGGCGGAAAAGTCCGGACGGTGCCGGGCATCTTCGCCGTGGTCGGCGGCCCGCTTGGGGACAGGATAGGCCACATGATGAGCGGGGTGTCCGCGCCGGTGGCGGTGAAAGTCTTCGGCCCGGACTTGGAGAAAATCCGCAGCATCGGCACGGAGGTGCAAAAAGTCGCACGGACGATCCCGGGTTTCGAGAACGCGAAGCTCGACCAAGCGGCCTCGATCCCACAGCTGCGCATCGAGCCGGACCGCACCCGCGCACTCGCCTACGGGATCACGCCCGGCAGGATCAGTTCGGAGCTCTCCGCACTGCTCGGCGGCCATGAATGCGCCAAGCTCTACGCGGGACAAGTGGAGATCAACCTCGTGACCCGCCTGCCGCTGGAGTGGAGGAACTCCCCGCAGAGGATTTCCGAAATCCCCATCCAGGTTTCCGAAAAACAATGGGTGCCGCTTTCCCAGATCGCCGACGTCCGCGAGGCCAAGGGGCCGAACGTGATATTCCGTGAAAACAACCAGCGCAGGTTTGCCATCGCGATCAAGCCGACGGCGCGCGATGTCTCGAACCTCGCCGCCCGCCTGGAGAAAGAGGTCGCCGAAAAGGTAAAGAGGCCGGAGGGGTATTTCATCACCTTCGAGGGCGAATTCCAGGCACAGAAAGAGGCCACGCAGCGCATCGCCATCCTTTCCTCGGTGGTTTTCATGATCATTTTCATGATGCTCTGCGGATACTTCAAGAGCGCCTCGCTCGCCCTGCAGGTGCTGGTCAACATTCCCCTCGCACTGATGGGCGGGCTCGCGCTGACATGGCTGATGGTGGACAACATCTCGATTGCCACGCTGGTCGGGTTCATCGCCGTGGGCGGCGTGGCGGCGCGCAATGGGATCATGATGGTCTCCCACTACCTCCACCTCATGCGGCACGAGGGCGAGGGCTTCACGCGGGAAATGATCGTCCGCGGCACCAAGGAACGGCTCATCCCCGTCTTGATGACCGCGCTTTCCGCAGGCATCGGCCTCATCCCGCTCGTCCTCGCGGCAGACCAGCCCGGCAAGGAAATCCTACATCCCGTTGCTGTCGTCATCGTCGGCGGGCTGATCTCATCCACCTTCCTGGACATGGCCGTGACCCCGGCGATGTTCTGGCTGATCGGCAGAAAGGCCGCCGCCCGCGCACTTTCCCTGCGCTCCGAGGCATCGATATGAATTTTCACCGACAACAACACATCCAAACAACGATATGAAGATAACAAACGTAACACTGACGGCAATGGCACTACTCACCCCTTACCTCTTCGCCGGGGAAAAAGGACAGGACAACCATGGCAAGGACAACCACGACGAAGCCGGGCACAAGCACGCCGCCATCACCGCCGGCCCGAACGGCGGGAAGATTTTCACCTCCACGGAGCCCCATTTCGAGTTCTTCGTGACGGAGGACAGGAAGCTGCGCCTGACCTTCCTGGACAAGGAAAACAAGCCGGCTCCCGCCGGGGATGCCACAGCATCCGCCATCGGCGGCGAACGCTCGGCACCGACGAAGATGACCTTTGCGAAGGTTGGCGAATCCCTCATCTCCGAAAAGCCGCTTCCCGAAGGCAAGAAGATCCCGCTCATCCTGCAGGTGAAATCCGCGGCCGATGCCGACAACGTGACCGAAAGGCTCACCGTGGATCTCAACAGCTGCCCGACCTGCGTGCACCTTGAATATGCCTGCACCTGCGGCCACTGAGAAATCGGCGCTTCCCCAGGGTGCCTCCGCCGAGATAGCCTCAGGCACATGAAAGACCCCGCCCTCTGGGAGAAGCTGCGTTCCTTTCCGCTCGATGACCCGGAAGCGGGCTTCCGTTTCTCCGAACGGCTGGCGCGGGAAAATGGCTGGACGCAATGCTTCACGGCGGAGGTGCTGGGCGAATACCGGCGCTTCCTCTACCTCAGTGCGGCGGCTGGTCATGCGGTGACACCTTCCGATGCGGTGGACCAGGCATGGCACCTGCACCTCTGCTACACCCGCAGCTACTGGCACGACCTCTGCCGCGACACCCTCGGCTTCCCTCTCCACCATGGCCCGACAAAGGGCGGAGTTGCGGAGCGCGCGAAGTATGCGGATTGGTATGAACGGACACTTGCCTCTTACCGCGAGGCATTTGGTGATGAACCGCCACCGGCTGTCTGGCCGGCTTCGGGAGTCCGCTTCGCGAAACGGGACTTCCGGCGCGTCGATGCATCCTCCCACTTCATCGTCAGGAAACGCCATCTGGCGGCGCTCGCCGTCGGTACGGGCTTGTCCATCCCCCTGGCGAGCTGTGCCAGCCATCTCGCCAGCGCCGATGGATTCTCGGTTTTCCCCGTCTTCATCATCGCATTCGTCCTTTTTGTCATCCTTGCCTCGATTTTCTCCAAAAAAGGAGGGAAGGGCGGCGGCGGATGCTCCGGCGGAGGAAGCTGCGGCGGCGGCGGTGCCGACAGCGGCTGCTCCGGTGGGGGAGGCTGTGGCGGCGGCTGCGGCGGCGGGGATTGACCCTGCTTCGCCCAATGCAAATGCACGAAGGTTGTGCGTTGACGCACCCGGATTTTGCCACCAAGCTTGCCGCGCAGACATTCGCAACCCCAAACATCCTATGACCCTAATCCGACGTTTTCTCAGCGTGGCCCTAGCCGCCTCGTTCATTTCCGTGGCAGCCGCCCAGGAGGCCAAACTCAAGATCGCCACCGTGGACATGCAGGAGCTTTTCAAGCAATACTACCGCACCAACGAGGCCCAGAAGCAGATCAACGTGGAGCGCGCCCGCATCCAGAAGGACAACAACGAGCGCCTCGCCCGCATCCGCGAGCTGGAAACCAACCTCGGCAACCTCAAGAAGCAGATCGAGGATCCGGCGATCAACGATTCCAAGAAGCAGGCGCTGTTCAAGGACTGGCAGATGCAGCAGCAGGAGGGCATCGCCCTTGACCGCGAGCGCCGCGAGTTCCTCCAGCGCCGCAACCAGGCGCTCAACGAGAAGATGGTGCAGCGCATGAAGGGCATCCTTGAGGAAATCCGCAAGCTCGTCGAGGAGCAGGCCAAGACCGACAACTATGACTACGTCTTCGACAAATCCGGCCTCAGCACCTCTCAGGTTCCCTTCCTCCTCTATACCAAGGACGCGACGGACATCACCGCCGGCCTGCTCAAGGATCTGAACAAGGACGCCCCTGCGGAATCCCTCCCATCCGAAGAGCCTGCTCCTGAGACCGCTCCCGCACCCGTCGAGGAGTAATCCCAAAGACACCTCCCGCTTTGGCAATCAGCCTGAGTCTTTCGGAACTCGCCGCCCGTACTGATGGAAAAATCATCTGCGGGGAGGCGGGTTCCCTTTTTTCCGGCATGGCCGCCCTCGATGCGGCCGGGTCGGACGACATCAGTTTCCTCGGGAACGAAAAATATCTGCCCCATTTCCTCGCCACCAAGGCAGGCGCGGTGATCGTCCCTGCGGGCTATGACTTCAAACCCGGCGGCCCCGCGCTGGTCGCGGTTGCGAATCCCTCGCTGGCCTTCGCGGCTGTCGTCCGGCATTTCGCGGCGGAGGCGGAAAAATTCACCCCCGGCATCGATCCAAGGGCCATCGTTTCAGCGACCGCAAAGCTCGATCCCGCGAAAACCCGTGTCCATGCCGGTGCTGTGGTGATGGACGGCGCGGTCATCGGCGACGGTACGGAGATTGCCCCGAACGCGGTGATTCAGACCAACGCCGTGATCGGCAACGACTGCCGCATAGGCGCGAACGTCACGATCCGGGAGCGCTGCATACTCGGCGACAGGGTTTCCATCCAGCCCGGCGCGGTCATCGGATCGGACGGATACGGATACGAGTTTTCCAACGGGAAACACGTGAAGATCGACCAGGTCGGCATCGTCGAGATCGGCGACGACGTGGAGATCGGTGCGAACACCACGATCGACCGCGCCCGCTTCGGCAAGACCCTCATCGGCGAGGGCACCAAGATCGACAACCTCGTGCAGGTCGCCCACAATGTGGTCATCGGGAAGCACTGCCTCGTCATTTCGCAGACCGGCCTTGCGGGCAGTTCCAAGCTTGGGGACTATGTCACCATCGCCGCGCAATCCGGGGTTGCGGGGCATGTGACCATCGGCACGAAAGCGATCCTAGCCGCCCGCACCGGAGTCACAACGAATCTGGCAGGCGACGAAACCTACTCCGGATACCCCGCCATCCCGATGAAGGAGGACACGAGGAACAAAGCACTTGTCCGCCGCCTTCCCAAACTCGTCGAACGCGTGAAGAAACTGGAATCCCGCGCCCCCTGAGCAGCATGATCGACTTCTCATGGTTCTCCCAACCCGACGCCTGGGCCGCGCTTTTCACTCTGACCCTGCTTGAGATCGTCCTCGGCATCGACAATATCGTGTTCATCTCCATCCTCGTGGACAGGCTTCCGCCCGAGCAGCGGAAGCGCGGCCGCATGATAGGCCTATCCCTCGCCATGGTCATGCGTCTCTGCCTGCTGGCGACGATTTCCTGGATGATGGGGCTTACGTCCGCCATCTTCTCCATCCCCGTGCACCCCGCTCTCTGGAACATGATGCCCTACGCGGCGGAGCACGCGGGAATGCTCGACATCAGCGGCAAGGGGCTGATCCTTCTGGCGGGCGGTTTTTTCCTGATCTGGAAAGCGACCAAGGAAATCCACCACAAACTCGAAGGCCACGAGCAAACCGGGCACTCCATCAATGCGGCGACCTTCGGCGCGATCATGGCGCAGATCGCGGTGATCGACATAGTGTTTTCTCTGGACTCCGTCATCACCGCCGCAGGCATGGCGGATCACCTTTCCGTGATGATGCTCGCCGTGGTGATTTCCATCGGCGTGATGATGGTCTCCGCCTCATCGATCGGGGATTTCGTCTCCAAGCACCCATCGGTGAAAATGCTGGCCTTGTCCTTCCTCATCCTCATCGGCACGGCGCTGATCGCTGAGGGATTCCATTTCGAGATCCCCAAAGGCTACATCTACTTCGCGATGGCGTTCTCGCTGGGCGTGGAAATGCTCAACCTCAAGCTCCGCAGCAAGGGCGGTGCGATGCCATCACCGCACTGACACGACGAAAAACAACAATGTTGGCACAACCGACGCGTCTCGCAGTATGGTGAAACGATGAAAAAAGGGGGTGCCGCCTCCCTGTAAGCCGGATTCTGTCCACCCCGGTTTTACCCGGAGCTGGACGGTCATTTCTCTCAACCCGGCTTGCGCCGGGCGCCCCGCTTGCGCGGAGTGCGACTAATACCCGGGAGTTGACGGGCGGGCCGCCCTTTCCCTGTTATGTCTTGCACCACCCGGGGTTTCCAATGCCGCTCCGGTTGCCCTCGGCGCGGTGGGCTCTTACCCCACCATTTCAACCTTACCTGTGCCCTTGCGGGCCATCGGCGGTGTCTTTTCTGCTGCACTTTCCATCCGCTCCCCTCTCGGTTTGCGTTCCCTGCTTTCACAAGGCGGGTTGCCCTACGGTGTCCGGACTTTCCTCAATAGGAGCTTGCGCCCCATTGCGACCGCCCGGGAGACGGCGAGGGAATCAACGCTGAAAAGCGAAACACTGGAAAGCCGAAAAGCCGGAAAACCAACTTATTTCAGCGTTTCAGCATTTACCAAACGAGCACATCCAGGAGGAACACGGCGATCATCAGGACACCGACGACGATCTTAAAACCCATCCCGGCGAGAGTTCCGACCACGCTGCCGACCCCCGAAACCGCAGACTCCCGCGTTTTCATCTTCGCGAAAAGCTTCTCGAAGCCAAATGCTCCGACCAATGGCCCGACGAGAAGGCCGAAGGGGAGGAAAAATAGGCCGACGATGCCACCGACCAATGCACCGACCGCGCCCCAGCGGCTGCCGCCGAACCATTTTGCGCCCAGCGAGCCGCTCATGATCTCGAAGGCCTGCGAGACCGCCATCAGCAATACCAGGATGGAGAAGCCCCACCAACCTATGCCTGCGGATTGCCCAACCACGAGGCGGTAGCAGACGGCACCGGCAAGGATGATGAGATGCCCCGGCAACACCGGGATCACGCAGCCCGCCAAGCCGATCAGCAGGATCACCGCAGTGACCAGCCAGATCCCGCCGTCTTTCAATATCTCCGCCATGGCAGCAGGCTAGCCCCGGGGCGAAATCCGGCAAACCGATTCTGTGCGCTTGAATGTCATGCCCGCATTCCTAAGCTCCAGCCATGCGCAAGCTTCTCACCCTATTCATGGCAATCACCGCCACCCTCTCCGCCCAGGAGGCTCACATCGTCGTTGAGGCCTACTCGGGAAAAGTCCTCTCCGCATCGGGCTCCACCGAGAAGCGCCCCGTCGCCTCCCTCACGAAAATGGCCACCGCGATCGTCGCCGTCGATTGGGCCACCGCGACCGGCACGGACATTGCGACCCACATGATACAGGTTCCGGACATCGTCCTCCAGATCAACTCCTCGAGCTCCATCCAGCTCGCTCCCGGAGATACCCTGACGCTGCGCGATGCCCTCTACGCCGCACTGCTCTCCTCGGACAACATCGCCGCGCTCAGCATCGCCCACCACGTCGGCGGCCAGCTGCTTGCGCGACGCGGCAGAGGCGGGGATCCGGTGCTGGCCTTCGTCGCGGAGATGAACAAGCTGGCCAAGGCAACCTACGCCAAGAACACCCTCTTCGTGAACGCCCACGGCCTCGAGAACGGCCCTAAGCCCGGCTACTCCACGGCCGCCGACATGGCGCGCATCGCCATCCATGCGATGCGGCGCAACGCGATCACCTTCATCGTCCGCCAGAAGACCCGGCAGATTTCCGTCAACGGCGCTGCCGGAAAACGCAGCTACACGCTGACGAACTCGAACGAGTTGATCGGCGAGCAAGGCATTCTCGGGGTGAAGACCGGAACCACCCGTGCCGCAGGCCCGTGCCTTGCCACCTGCATGGACCGCGATCCCGTCGTCCGCACCAAGCCGGACGGCAGCAAGGGAGTCACGCCCCGCCGCCTCATCGTCGTGGTTCTCAATAGCCCGGATCGATACGCCCGCACCCGCCAGCTCATCAAGGCCGGCTGGGCTTTCTATGATCCATGGCTCGCCGCCGGTGCACCTGTGAAAGATGCGAAACGCGAAATCCTATCCACCCCCGCACCCGTCCGGTGAAATTACCGTTGGAACCTGAAAATTGAACCTATGAGAATCGGAATCCTGAACAGCGGCGGCGATTGCCCAGGGCTCAACGCGGTCATCCACGGTGTCGTCGGCGCGGCGGATCAGCTCGGCTGGGAGGTCATCGGATTCAAGGACGGTTTTGAGGGTCTGCTGCCGCCCGGCGATTTCCGCATCCTCAAGCCCGCCGATACAATAGGCATTCTCAAGCTGGGCGGGACCATACTCGGTTCCACGAACAAGGGCCATTTCGCGGCGAAAATCGGTGCCGGGGATGTCGCGGAGGTGCCTGCGGAAATCGTCGCCCGCGCGAAATCGACGATGGAGCGCATGGACATTTCCGCCCTCGTCATCGTCGGAGGCGACGGCTCGCTGACCACAGGCCTCCAGCTTTTCCGTGCCGGCTGGCCCATCGTCGGGGTGCCGAAAACGATCGACAACGACCTCTGCGCCACGGCCATGACCTTCGGTTTCGACAGCGCGGTGACGACGGTTGTCGATGCCCTCGACCGGCTCAACACCACGGCGGAATCACACAAGCGGGTGATGGTGCTGGAAGTCATGGGAAGGCACGCGGGCTGGATCGCGCTCTGGGGCGGGATGGCCGGTGGCGCGAACGTCATCCTCCTGCCTGAAATCCCCTTTGACCTCCAGACCGTCGCCGATTTCATCAAACAGCGCGACGCGCGCGGACAACACGCAACGCTCATTGTCGTGGCGGAGGGCGCCAGGATGCCGGATGGCGGGCTGGTGACCACGGCGCAGAATTGTGGAGGCGAAGTCCGACTCGGCGGTATCGGTGAGCAGGTTGCCCGCAGCCTCCAGGATCTGACCGGAAAGGAAACCCGCTCGACCACCCTCGGCCACCTGCAGCGCGGCGGCGCACCGACCGCCTTCGACCGCATCCTTGGGATGCGCTTCGGAGTGATGGCGGTGAACCTTGCCGCGGAAGGCAGCTTCGGGCGCATGGTTTCCTACCAGGCATACCATGTCGATTCGGTTCCCATCGAGGATGCGGTCAACAAGCTCCACCTCGTGGATCCCGAAGGAGAAGTCGTCCAAGCCGCCAAGGCGGTCGGGATCTGCATGGGGGACTGAGAACGGGAATCATTTCCCGAACACAACCCCGCCGTCCTTCATCTCCGCCCTGATCACATCCCCATCGGTGAATTTCCCTTCGAGGACATCGAGGCTGAGCGGATCCAACAGAACGTGCTGGATCGCGCGCTTGAGCGGCCTGGCTCCATAGACCGGATCGTATCCCTGGTTGCCTACGTATTCCTTCGCCTCTTCCGAAAGCGCGAGGCCGAGGCCTTGTTTTGCGAGACGTTTGCGCACGCGGTCGAGCTGGAGATCGACGATGCTGGTGAGATCCTCGCGGTTGAGGCGGTCGAAGATGACGGTCTCGTCGATGCGGTTGAGGAACTCAGGGCGGAAATGCCCGCGCAGCGCCTCCATCACCGCGGCCTCGCGCTGCTCCGCGTTCTCCTCGCCTAGGATGAACTGGGAGCCGATGTTCGAGGTCATGATCAGCACGGTGTTGCGGAAATCGACGGTGCGGCCCTGGCCGTCGGTGATGCGCCCGTCGTCGAGCACCTGGAGCAGGACGTTGAAAACGTCCGGGTGAGCTTTCTCCACCTCATCGAAAAGGACGACGGAATATGGCTTGCGGCGGACGTGCTCGGAGAGCTGCCCGCCCTCATCGTAGCCGACGTATCCGGGCGGTGCGCCGATGAGCCGGGAAACACTGTGTTTCTCCATGTATTCCGACATGTCGATGCGCACCATCGCGGCCTCGTCATCGAAGAGGAACTCCGCCAAGGCCTTGGACAGCTCGGTTTTCCCGACCCCGTCGGGGCCGAGGAAAAGGAAGGAACCGATGGGGCGGTTCTCATCCTGCAAGCCCGCACGGGCGCGGCGCACGGCGTTCGCCACCGCCTTGATCGCCTTTTTCTGGCCGATGACCCGATCACCAAGCCGCGCCTCCATGGAGACGAGTTTCTGCTTCTCCCCTTCCTGCAGGCGGCTGACCGGGATGCCCGTCCATGAGGAAACCACCCGCGAGATATCCTCTTCCGTGACCTCTTCCTTGAGCATCGCACCGTTCTTCTGGAGATGGGCGAGGCCTTTCTCCGCCTCCTCCAGAGCCTTCTGCGCCTCCGGCAAATCCCCGTAGGTGATCTGCGAGGCGCGGGTCAGGTCGCCGATCCGCTGCGCCTTCTCCACATCCGTCTTCAACGAATCGATCTTCTCCTGGGCGATGCGCACCTGATCGATCACCTCCTTCTCGTTGCGCCACTGCGCCATCTTTCCGGAGGATTCCTCCTTCAGGTTCGCCTGCTCCTCGATGACCTTTTCCAGCCGTGCTGCGGATGCCTTGTCGCTCTCTTTCTCCAAGGCCTTTTTCTCCATCTCAAGCTGCATGATCTGGCGCTCTAGCACGTCGATTTCCGTGGGCATGGAGTCCAGCTCGATTTTCAGGCGGGAAGACGCCTCGTCGATGAGATCCACCGCCTTGTCCGGCAGGAACCGGTCTGAAATGTAGCGATCGGAAAGCACGGCCGCCGCCACGATGGCTCCGTCCTGGATGCGGACGCCGTGATGGACTTCGTAGCGCTCCTTGAGGCCGCGCAGGATGGCGATGGTGTCCTCCACGGAAGGCTCACCGACCATCACCGGCTGGAAGCGCCGCTCAAGCGCCGCATCCTTCTCGATGTATTTCCGGTATTCATCCAGAGTGGTCGCTCCGATGGTGTGAAGCTCGCCTCGCGCGAGCTGGGGCTTGAGCATGTTCGCCGCATCCGCCGCGCCCTCCGCCGCGCCCGCGCCGACGATGGTGTGCAGCTCGTCGATGAACAGGATGATCCTGCCCTCGGACTCCGTGACCTCCTTCAGGAAGGCCTTGAGCCGTTCCTCGAACTCACCGCGGAACTTCGCGCCCGCCAGCATCCCGGCGAGATCGAGGGCGATGACCTTCTTGTCCTTCATCGAGTCCGGCACATCCCCGGAAACAATGCGCCGCGCCAACCCTTCGACGATGGCGGTCTTGCCGACACCCGGCTCGCCGATGAGCACCGGGTTGTTTTTCGTGCGGCGGGAAAGCACCTGCAGCACGCGGCGGATCTCGTGGTCGCGGCCTATCACAGGATCGATCTTCCCGGCACGGGCGCGCGCCGTCAGGTCCGTCCCGTATTTCTCGAGCGTCTGATACTTGCCCTCCGGATCGGCATCAGTCACCTTCTGCGATCCGCGTATCTCCTTCACCGCCGCCTCCGCCTTCTTGTCATCGAGGCCGGCATCCTTGAGCAGCTTTCCTGCAGGCGAATCCCCTTTCAGCGAGCCTAACAGAAAGTGCTCCACCGACAAAAAATCATCGCCCATCCTCTCGCGGATCTTGTCGGCGGCATCCAGGCTGGCGCGCAGCCCGGCGCTGATCTGCGGTTGGGTCGATGCTCCCTGCACGCTGACCTCCCTGGAGAGCGCTGCAGCGGTCGCCGCCTTCAGCATCGGCACATCCACCCCCGCTTTCTGCAACACCGGCACGGTGATCCCGCCCTCCTGCTGGAGCAGGGCGAGCAGCACGTGAGCGCTCTTGAGTTCCGGGTGAGAGGATTTCGAGGCAAGCCCCTGCGCGGACTGGAGCGCCTCCTGGAGTTTCTGGGTGAGTTTGTCGAGTGCCATGGATTTGGGAAAACGGGTTGTATCCGGCGCCAGCCCTAACAGCTGTTACCACCGTGAATCTTATCCAAAAAAGCCATCCCCGCAAGCCCACACAGGCTGCGTATCTTCGCGGAAATGGCGCAGGGATTCGCGCGGCGGCATGATGCGCGGGCGGGAGCTTTCAGCAGTCCTCACGGATGCGGCGGACACGCTCCTGGGCCCAGGCGCGGTAACAGCGGAGGAGGACGGAGATGCAGACCAGGGTGACGGCTGTTTCCAGGGCGGGTGCGATGCCGCGCGGGCGGGTGCCGACGATGAATTGGGCGAAATCCGGGAAGTTCAGCACGCCGCGCCCGAAGCCAAGGAGGGCAAGGACTCCGCCGCCGATGATGCCGTGCCATGGCATTCCCAGGGTGAAGAGCCCGCAGATCAGGAAGCCCCCACCGAGGGTCAGGGAGCCGAGCAGGAAGGCCGTGCCCGCTTCCTTTTCGAGGCGCATCGTCCCGAGCATACCGAGGCCGATGATGATGGCGGCGGCGAGAAAGAGGGCGGTGCGGGCGGCTTTCATCGCAGCGCCCAGGAAATGTGTGGGGTGTAGAGATCCGGCTCCAGCAGGAAGGAATCGTGCCCTTTGTCGGAATGGACGGTGATGTGCATGACCGCGACGCCGGCGGCCTCCAGATGGCGGACAAGCTCGGCCTGCTCCTCGGGGTAGAAGCAGAAGTCCGAGTCGATGGAGAAGACCAGCCACTTCTGGCCGGCCTCGCGGCACGGTGCGAAGAGGCCTTCCGGGCTTTCCGCACCGCCTTCGGCAAGCGCGTCGAAACGCGACCACAGGTCGATGATGCGGAGGTAGGTGTTCGCATCGAAACGGCGGACGAATTTTTTGCCCTGGTGGAGCATGTAGCTCTGGAACTGGTCCTGGACGCGGTACCAGGCCAGGATGTCATCGGGCTGGACGACGTCCTGGCGGGCGCGGTTCTCGAAGGAATCGAGGTGGACGAAGGTCTTGTGGGAAATCATCCGGGCAAGGGCCAGGCCGTAGAATGGCGGCTTGGTGTCATAGAAATCCCCGCCGTTGAAATTCGGGTCGTTCTCAATCGCGAGGATCTGCTCGAAGAGAATGAGTTTGTTAAGGACGGTGGTGCGGAAGCCCGCAGCGATGTCGATGACGGTTTTGACGCGCTCCGGCAGGCGAGTGGCGAAGGCGAGGGCGATGAGGCCGCCGACGGATGGGCCGACGAGGGCGTGGAGCGTCGGGATACCGAGGGAATCGAGAAGGAGGGCGGTGGCGTTGACCTGATCGGTGGCGGAGATGGATGGGAAAGCGGCACCCCAGGGTCGGCCGGTCGCAGGATTGGGGGAGGCGGGGCCGGTGGAGCCGTAGCAGCCGCCGAGGTAATTCGGGCAGATGACGAAAAGACGGTCGGTATCGATGGCCTTGCCCGGACCTATCATGCTTTCCCACCAGCCCTCGTGGAGTTCCGGCTGCCAGAGGGCGCCTGTTCCGGGGATGCCGGGATTGTGGCCTGCGGCGTGGTGGGAGCCGGAAAGGGCGTGGAAAAGCAGGACGGCATTGGAGCCATCCGCATTCAGCTTGCCCCATGTTTCGTAGGCGATGGTGATGCCTGGAAGCGTTGAGCCATCGCGGAGGGCGAAGTCTACCGAGCTCTCGAAAAACCTTGTCTGGATGTCGGCGGGCATGGGCGTAAGATCGGGAAAGGGGCGGTGAGCGTCCAACACGGAAAACCGGGAGCGGTGAAAATCAGAGCTCGAGGAGATCACGCTGCCATTTCATCAGCAACTCTTCCGGCTGTGCCTCGCCGGCGGGAAAGGATTCGATGACGCTGCGGGAGGCGATGAGCGAACCGTCGATGCCAAGCTCGGAGGCGATCCCGTTGCGGCGTGCGATCATGGCGTCTACCCGCTTGTCGAACTCCCGGTCGCGCTTGCGGCGTTTCGTGACCACGCGTGCCGGCCATTCGGATTTCGGGAGATCCCTGAGGCCGGAGATCGTTTCCCGGAGGCGCTTGACCCTGTCACCGCGGAAGTGGTGGGGGAATTCGATGTTTTTCCGCTCGGCGAGAAGCATGCTCCATTCGATGAGGTTGCGGTTGGTGGCGACCATGAAGGAGGGCTTGTCCCATGACTCCGCTTCCTTGTCGCGCCAGTTCCACAAGGCGCGCAGGCAGGCGAGCCCGAAGGGATCGAGCTTTCCGCTGCCGGAGATGCGCCATTGGTCTTCCTTGGAGTCGTCGCGCTCCGCGACCTTGGCCCTGGCGCTTTCGCAGCTCTCGGTGAACCATTCGTGGCGGCCTTTTTCCTTGAGCCGTGCGACGATGATACCACCCATTTCCAGGAGGTAGCGGACATCGTTGAGGGCGTAGTCGATCATTTTTTCAGAGAGCGGGCGCTTGCCCCAGTCGGCCTTCTGAGAGGATTTGGAGAGGACGATGCCGAAGTAGTGCTCGACGAGGTTGCCGAGCCCGAACTTTTCGACCCCGAGCAGGCGTGCGCCGATCTGGGTGTCGTACACGGTGGGCGGTAATTCACCGAACTCCCGCTTGAGCATGGTCATGTCGTAATCGGCGCCGTGCATCCAGACGGTGGCATCCCTGAGGTATTCCTTGAGGGGTGACATGTCCTCGATGGCGAGCGGATCCATCAGCACGCAATCCGGTCCGGCAGTGAACTGGATGAGGCAGAGCGACTCGCTGTAGCGGTGCAGGCTGTCAGCCTCCGTGTCGATGGCGCATACCTTGCGCCCGTCCGTTTTTTCGCAGCTGCCTAGGAAAGTGGCAAGTTCTGTGGTGGTTTGGATCATGGCAGCCGCTTGGAGGGCTGGGCATCAAATGGGATAGCGGCATGGAAAACAACGGAAATATCCGTTTTGAGAGCATTTTCATCCGAACACGCTAACAGGACTGGGGACGGGCAAAAAAAAAGGCCGCCGGGGCACCCACCCCGACGGCCAAGCTGAACAACTTCAACACACCCGAAGGTATCTGAGGCTGACAACTGCTGTTCACCCTTACATGAAAACACGGGCTTGCGCCCGGCCTTCAGTGAATTCAGACCGCCTGTGATGGAGTACGTTCAAAAAAAATCTCAAAAACCGAGAGTCTCCCGCCGGGGTGGGTCATTTCGGAGGGTTGATGAGGATCTTCATGTTGCGGAAATCGCAGCCATCCTGGTGATCCGTGAGCATGATGTGGCCCTCGATCTTCTTGCCGAAGCCTTCTGCCCCCTTGAATTTGCTCTTGGCGATGGCGGCCATGAGCTCAGGGCTGCCGAGCTCGTAGCCGAGGACGGGCGAGCCGTTGACCCAGTGCTCGACGCTGTTGCCACGTACGATGATGCGGGAGCGGTTCCACTCCCCGACAGGTTTGAGCAGCTTGTCGGGGGAAGGGGCGACGATGTCATAGAGGGCTCCGGTCTGCCGGTTCGCCCCCTTTTTCGCATCGGGATGCCCCTTGTCGTCCAGAATCTGGAATTCCGGGCCGGGTGCCTTGGGGCGGGATTCATCCACGAGATACTTGATCCCGCTGTTGCCCTTTTCCGAGATGCGCCATTCCCAGATCAGGAAAAAATCGTTGTATTTCTTTTTCGTCACGATGTCCCCGCCTTTGACACCGGGCAGTTTCTTGAGGATGCCCTGATCGACCTTCCAGCCCTCTCCGGGTCTTGCATCGGAACCGAATGCACGGAAATCCGAGAGATCTCGGCCATTGAAAAACAATTTCCAGCCGGCTGCCTTTTCCTCGGGACTAAGGGTGTTGTTGTCAGAGGCAAGGGCGGGAATGGTGAATAGCAGGCAGAGCAAAATGCGTTTCATATCTTGGAAAATGCAATGCTGGAGGGGAGTTGTCGATGCGGAATCATGGTAGGCCGAGGACTTTCGGGGCGGATGCGTTGCCGTAGCGATCCAGGCTGGAGAGGGCGATGGAATTCGCCCTGGGGATGGATACCGACCCTCGGCCGGCCGGGACGATGGCCACTGTCCGCCATGATGAGCCGTAACGCGCCTGCACCGCAATCTTCGATGCGCCCGCCGGGGCCGTCCAGCGGATGCGGGTGTCCGCGCCCTCGGCGGAGGCACCTGCCTGCGGCTGGGCGGGCGTGGTTTTGTTGATCCATGGCATGGGCGGGACGGCGACAGCCTGGGTGTAAACCTTGGAGAGTGCGGTGCTGATGCCTCCCTGGTTTTTCGTGAGTCCCTTTGCGCTCCAGTGGATGTGACCCACCCAGTTCTTACCGATTTTCCGGGAAAGGTCGATCTGGTTGATGATTTCCGAGGCTGGCCTCCCCGGGTCTTCCGAGGACTGGATGCGCGTCGTCGCGATGCCGGGCCAGACCGGGCGGCTGCCCTGCTGCCGCCACCATTCGAGCAGGGCGCTGTAACTCTGCTTCTGCGGGGAAATACGCCAGTAGAGCTGCGGGGCGAGGTAATCCACCCAACCGTTCCTCAGCCATTTCCGTGAGTCCCCTGCGAGATCCTCGTATGAATCGACACCTGCCTCGATCCCCGCAGGAACGCCCGGACGCCAGATGCCGAAGGGGCTGA
Source organism: Akkermansiaceae bacterium (assembly GCA_017798145.1). NCBI lineage: Bacteria > Pseudomonadati > Verrucomicrobiota > Verrucomicrobiia > Verrucomicrobiales > Akkermansiaceae > Akkermansiaceae bacterium. The sequence goes on from CP059069.1 coordinate 812,261, forward strand.
TGCCGACTCGCACCCAGGGCTTCTGCTTTTTCACCGTGGAGTAGAGTTGGCTTACGAAAGCATCCACGACGGCACGGCGCTGGGCGGGGGTTTTGCCATCCACGAACGTTTGGCCGGGCAGCGGATAAGGGTAGAAATAGTCGTCTAGGTGAACCCCATCGATGTCATAGCGGCGGACGACGTCGCTGATCGCGGCCAAGGCCCTGGTGCGGGTCTCCGGGTGGGATGGGTCGCACCACAGGGAGTCCCCGTAGCGCTTGATCATGTCCGGCCTGGTGCGGCTGACGTGGCTCGCGCTGCGGGAATGGGAGGTGTTGGAAATGGCGCGGAAGGGATTGAACCATGCATGGATCTCGATGCCGCGTGCGTGACCTTGCTGGATCCAGTAGGCCAGAGGGTCGTAGCCAGGGGATTTCCCCATCGTGCCGGTGAGCCATGGCGACCACGGCTCCAACGAGGATGCGTATAGGGCATCCGCGTGCGGCCTGACCTGGAGTATCACCGCATTCATTTTCAGGCTGGCGAGCCTGTCCAGGATGGCGCGCGCCTCGGCTTGCTGAGCGGATGCGCCCAGACCGGATGCGGAGGGCCAGTCGATGTTGTAAACCGCCGCCACCCATGCGGCGCGGAATTCGCGCGTGATCTGCGGCGGCCTTTCAGAAACCGGAGAGTAGTTCTGGGCGCAGAGCGGGAGGCTTGTAAGGATGATTGCTGGTATGAGTTTCATGGATGACAGGAGGCTAGTAGGACGATTGCTGCAAATCCTGCATGATCCCGATGAAGTATCGTGCGAGTTCGATGCTTTTCAGGATGGAGATCCACAACAGCCAGGAAAGGATGAGGATGGCGATGGAATTGATGATTTTCCAGCGCAGGCTCATCTTCGGATGCCAGATGATCTGCGGCAGCGCCAAGGGAGGGATGCTCAGCACCACGATGACGATGGCCGCCGTACGGAAATACCACGGGAGCTGATTTTTGGCGGGGATCGGCGGCGGATTGTGGTGGGCTGGGCGCTTGGACTCATCGAGGAATTCGCCGCAGTGCTTGCACTTGACGGCCTCGTCCTGGATTTCCTCGGCACAATACGGGCATTTTTTCATGGTCTGGGTGGGCGGCGATTTTCACAAGCGCGCACGGCCATTTATCCCGCGATCCCCGCAGCTTGCGAGAAAATCCCGAGTGGTAACCAATATCCCGGCGGGGGAATTTCACTCCACTACCCCTCCGCCGCGTTCTGTTGGCGGGCGATATCGTTGAGGGTCAGCCAGCCAAGGAGCTTTCCTGGATCTGCAATGCTGACGACGGGAACCTGCTGGAAGTCCTTCTCGATCATGCAGTTCGCAGCATCCCTGATTGAGGTTTCAGCTTGGACGGACAGGGTTTGCCGGCCGGCGATGATTTCCGCGACCGAACCAGCATCCCCGCAGCCCATGATCTCCTTTTGTGTGACGACTCCGGCCAGCCTGCCCGCATCATCGACGACGGGATAGGCATGATAGCTCCGGTTTTCCACCCTGATTCGCTTCAAGGCTTCGGCCGGCCTTTCCAGCAACCCTATGGTGAAGACATCATGGGTCATGATCGATTGCACCGGCAGCTTCCGGTAATCCTGCACGCCACGGTAGGCGGGGAGTTTCCGCAGAGAGATGCCGTCCTGAAGCAGCAGCGCATTGTAAATGCTGACCGGCTGGAGGTGCCGGGCGATCTGCCAAGCCAGGACATTGCCCGCCATGAGCGGCAGGATCAGGGAGTAGTTTCCCGTCATTTCGAAAATGATGATGAGCGATGTGAAAGGGCAGCGGACGACGGCAGCGAACATCGCCCCCATGCCCAGCAGAACGCAGCCGCCTATGACGTTACGATCCGTGGGGAATGCCGGTATCCACGGATACATGTGTTGGAAATCGGCCAGCCCCACGCCGATCAGGCCGCCGAGCATCCCGCCGAGGAAAAGCGTGGGCGAGAACAATCCGCCGGAGCCGCCGGATGCGTAATTGATGACAACCGCAAGGAACTTCATGACCAGCAGCGTAGCGAGGATCCCCACCGTCAGCTTGTCCTCGAAGGCCGCCTCAAGGCTCTCGTAGCCAATGCTGAAGACGGAATTCTGCGCATCCCCCAGATGAGCTGTCAGGTAAAAGGCGCCCAGCCCCAGCAATCCGCAGGAAAGCCCTCCGAGCGCAGGGTTCACCCATGCGGGAAAGAGCTTCCCACCCTTGAACCGCGACCGCAATTGTAGTGTGCTCCTTACGAAAAAATGGCCGATCAGCCCGGCCGCTAGCCCGAGGGGCAGCGCCACAAGCATCCATGCGGAGGTCTCGTAGTCTCCGGAAATTTTCGCCATCAAGACCGGATCCTCCCCGAGTATGGTGCGTGAAACCGCCGCCGCGATGACCACCGCGATGACCATCCCGCCGATCGCCTTCATCGAGAAATCATCCAACAGCTCCTCGAACACGAAGGTCAGAGCGGAAAGAGGCGCATTGAAGGCCGCAGCGATCCCCGCCGCCATCCCGACGGGTAGCATGGACTGGATGCGCGCGGGATCGTTGAACGCCCAGCGGCCTATCCGCGAGGAGATCGCCGCGCTGACATGCACTGTCGGCCCCTCGCGCCCAAGGCTATTGCCGAGGCCGACGTAGAGTGTGCCAAGTATGAAGCGCAAGATCCCCGCCCTGCCGGAGACTTTGCCGCCCTTGTTATAGTATGCAGCCTTTGTCTGAGGTATGCCGCTGCCCGCCGCATCCGGCGCAAAACCCTGCACCGCAATGCCTACAAGAAGACCGGCGAAAGTCGGTGCGGTGATGAGTATCGCACAGAATTCCAAAGGGTCCCGCCCTTGAGCGAAATGCCAAAGCCAATCGAAAAGCCCGTCGATGCAAAGGTGGAAGGCAACAGCAGCAAGACCGCACAGGAGCCCGGAAAGCACGCAGAGGGCGAGGAAGCGCTGGTTGTCGCTCAACCTGGCCCGCATCCAATCGGGCAATGTTCTTTTGATCCAGGGACTCATCCGGCGAGCCTGCGATAACACGCACAGCGCCCCTTGGCCAGCATGGCTTTGGTCTTCTAACTGCAGCAAATCACCGATGTTCCCACTTTGCAAAATCCGTTTCCGGGCGATGATCTGCCCGCACATGATCGCAAAAACCAGAACACTCCTGCTCCTCCTCTGCGTGCCTTTCACCGCCCTGGCCCAGGATCCCCCCACGAAAAAGGAGAACGATAAGAAGCAGGAGGCCGAAGCACCCAGGGAGCCAGTCTCCAAGGAAGGGAAGGTCAGCATCGCCGGGAAGGAGATCTCCTACACAGCCACCACAGGGAAAATGCAGCTCCGCGATGACAAGGGCAAGCCGAAGGCCTCCGTCTTTTACGTAAGCTACACCCGCAGCGGGATCAAGGATCTCAATGGGCGTCCTGTGATGTTCGCATTCAACGGCGGCCCCGGCTCCTCGGCGGTCTGGCTGCACCTCGGCATCCTCGGGCCACGCCGCATCGACATTCCCGGCGACGGCACGCTTCCCATCGCCCCACCCGCCCGGCTCATCGACAACGAATTCAGCATACTCGATGAGTGCGACCTCGTTTTCATCGATCCTGTCTCCACCGGATACAGCCGCGCCGAGGAGGGCGCGAACGTGAAGGACTTCCACGGAGTGGAGGGTGACATTGAGTCCGTGGGCGATTTCATCCGCATCTGGATCACGGAGAACAAGCGTTGGGGATCGCCGAAATATCTGTGCGGGGAGTCTTACGGCGGCATCCGTGCAGCAGGGCTTTCGGCTCATTTGCAGAACCGCTACGGGATGAGCCTCAACGGGGTTGTATTGCTTTCCTCGCTGCTGGATTACCGAACCATCATCGGGGCACAAGGCAGCCAGCTTTCCTACCAGGTGTTCCTGCCGACCTTCGCGACGGTGGCTCATTTCCACAAAAAGGTCTCCGGGGATCGCGCCGAACTGATCAAGGAGGTGCGGGAGTTCGCGTTCGGCGATTACGGGCTGGCCCTGATGAAAGGCAGCGAGCTTGGGGCGGAGGAAAAGGCTGGGATCGCCGGGAAGCTCGCTGGTTTCACCGGGGTTGGGGCGGAAACATGGTTGAGGAAAGAGCTGCGCATGGATGCCACCGAGTTCCGGGCCGAGCTGCTGAAGGCCGAGGGCAAGGTGATCGGGCGCTTCGACGCCCGCGTCGCGTGGGACTCCACGGATCCCGACTCGCGCGGGGCTGAATACGACCCTTCCTACTCGCTGGCCATCGGCGCGTTTTCCACAGCCATGCTCACCTACCTCGGCGAAGAGCTCGGCTGGAAGGAAGACCAGCCCTACGAGGTGCTCACCGGGGTCGGCCCATGGAAGTATGGGGCGGAGAACCAGATCGTGAACATGACCGGTAGGCTTTCCCAGGCACTGCGTGACAACCCGGAGCTGAGGGTTCTGGTGATGGGTGCGCATGCGGATCTTGCGACTCCGCCGGAAGGTGTGCCCTACTCGCTTCGGCAGGAGGTAAATCTCCCGGAATCCCTGCGGAAACAGATTTCCCACGTGGAATACGATGCCGGGCACATGTTTTACCTCAACCCGCCGGATCTGGTGAAATCCCGCAAGGATCTCATCGATTTCCTGGCTGCCGGGAAGCATTGAGCCACTTCAGCCCGGCATGTTGCCGAAAGCCATTTCGCACAGGCCGATGAAGGATTCCCCGACGAGGCTGGGAGCTCTCTGCGTGGAGTGGAAAACACCCCACTCCCGCCGGATGCGCGGCTCGCGGATTGGCACTGCACAGAGTGTCCCGTCGGCGATCTCCCTTGCGGCTACCCATGGGGCGACGATGCCCACCCCGGTGCCTAGCTTGGCCATCTCCTTGAGCGCCTGCATGTCGCCGAGCACCAGGGGCTTCCTGATTTTTCCGGCCATGCGCTCCATCCAGTCCTCGATGAGGCGGTGGGTCTCGGTCGCGCGGGCGTAGATGATGAAATGCTGGTCGCCGAGCGCATTGAGCATGTCATCCTTGTTTGCCGCCCACGGGTGGAAGGGCGAGACGACGAACGCCAACTCGTCGGTGAACATGGCCCGGTAGCCATCCCCTCCGTGGTTCTTCGGCTTCAGGCCTACGACAATGTCCAGCTCACCCTGGTCGAGTTTTTCCAGGAGCATGGTCGTATCGCCCGCGTCGATGTTCGGCTCGCACCTCGGGAAGCAGTCGCGGAACTCGCGCAGCACGCTGGGTATCAGGAAATGGCAGAGGCTGTGGGGCGCGCCGACCCGGATGCAGGTCTGGCCCCAGCGCCTCAGTCCGTCAAGGTCGCGTGTCGCCCCTTCGATCTCGTGGAGGATACGGCGGCAGCGGCGGAGCAGGATTTCGCCTTCCGAGGTGACCGCCACCCGTTTCCCCGATCGGTCGAGCAGCTTGCAACCGAGCTGATCCTCGAGCGTCCGCATCGAGTGGCTGACGGCGGATTGCGTGACGAACAGCCTCCTGGAGGCCAGGGTGAAACTCCCCTCCTCCGCCACCGCCACGAGAGCGCGCAACTGGCGCAGGTCAGGTACCCAGTCCATAGGAAATTTCACTCATCGCACGAATGCCGAAAACAAGCACCGCGTATGCCAAAGGCGCGGAATTGGCATTCGATCCGCTTATCACCCGCCCATGCGGCCATTCAACTCGAACCATAAGAAAACTCAGACGATCCGGCTCGGCTACGTCCCGCTCAACGATTGCGCCCCCCTGGCGGTGGCGCGGGAGATGGGGATTTTCGAAAAGCACGGCCTGAACGTCAGCCTACACCGTGAGCTGGGCTGGGCCACGATCCGCGACAGCCTCTTCTACGGGGAGCTGGATGCCGCGCAATCCATCGCCGGGATCGCACTCGCGCTTGGCTTCGGGCTAACCGACCTGCGCTGCGAGGTTTCCGTCCCCCTGATCCTCAATCTCCACGGAAACGCGATCACGCTCTCCTCCCACCTGCCCCATGATGAGATCGGCGATGGCTCAGGGCTGAAGGGATACCTTGCCCGCCATTGGAACAAGGAACGCCCGTTCACCCTTGCCACCACCCACCGCTTTTCATCCCACAGCGTGCTGCTCCACGCATGGCTGAAGCGCCACAACCTCGCGGATACCGACATCGAGATCATTGTCCTCCCCCCTTCCCTCATGCCGCGCCATCTCAGTGCCGGACACATCGACGGTTACTGCGTCGGCGAGCCATACAACTCCGAATCCATACTCGGCGGCTTCGGGTGGTCTCCCGCCACCTCTGCGGAACTCTCCTACGGGCATCCGGAAAAAGTGCTGTTGCTATCCGCCGAGTTCACCAAGGAGCGGAAGGCGGAAACCGTCCGGCTCGTCGCGGCTTTGTTAGAGAGCTGCAAGCTCTGCCAGGATCCAGCATTCCGGGAAGACCTAATCAACATCCTCGCACAAAGGCAATACACCTCCGCCAGTCCGGAAGTCCTCCGCAACAGCCTGGGTGAATCCTTTTTCACCGGGAATACGCGTGTGTCAGCCTCCTCGTTCCATATCTTCCATGGCGATTCGGTCAACCGCCCAACCACCGACAAGGCATCGTGGATGCTTGCAGGGCTTCGCAGCGCGGGGAGTCTCCCCGAGGCTTCCCTGGGATCGCTTTCCCGGCTCTACCGCGAGGATATCTACATGGCGGCCGTGGCGGCTACGCCGTAAAGGTGGGTGCAAGGACGGTGTCGGACGGGTCTCGGCATGGGGAGGAACATCTGAACAACCTGCGCGCGTCGGTGCTCTCCGACTCCGCTTAGCGCGATCTGGAACAGCATCTAACCGGTCTTGTGAACCCGGCCTGATCGGAAACAACGCGATGCGAATCGTCTTCTCAGCATAGCACCTGATTTTAGGATGCGGCATGTTGGAACTGTTGGAACAGGCGCTACTGCCTTTCAATCTGCCCCTCACCATCGCTTTGGGGGCTGTTATGCTGTTCTGGCTCGTCGTCCTGCTGGGTTTCATCGGCATCGACACCTTCGATGTCGATCTCACTCCTGAGGCGCTGGATGCCGAAACCTTTTCGCTGCCAGACCTCATCGGCAAGCTGACCAACGCCGCCGACATCCCGGTCACCATCATCATTAGCCTTTATACGCTTTTTCTCTGGATGGCGTCCCTCCTTGGAAACTATTACCTCAATCCCATGCAATCGAACCTGATCGGACTCGCCATCCTTGGCGGCGGGCTTTTCGTCTCGCTGGCCCTCACCAAGGCCATCACCCAGCCGGAGGTGCGGCAGGGGAAGGATGATGGGGATAAGGAGTGAAGATTACGGAACCACGGAAGGAAGAAGACGGGACTTCTGTTTGAAGAAGGAGGAACCACGAATTTCACGAATGATTTGGATCTCAAGGATCCGCTCTTCAAGATTCGTCCAATTCGTGAGATTCGGGGTTCGTTGAGTCTTCTTCCTTCCGTGTGTTCCGTGGTCAATTTTCACTCCCTGAAAACCTCCGGGACGAAGCGCAGCTCGGTGGCTTCGCGGACGGCGAGGCCGATTTGGAAACGCATGATTTCCTCGCTGACCGGCGCCTGGTAGTCGGCGAGGGTCTCGATGAGGGCGTCGGCGGGGCTGGTTTCCCGGGTGAGGACTTGGCGGGCGATTTTCACCGCGATGGCTTCTGCGGCACCGGGGGTGAGCAGGGCGGGCATGGCGGCAGAGGGGGCTGCTTCGGGCAGGTCGATGTCGCGCTGGCGGCAGAGGGCGCGGATGAGGCTGTAGGATTCAGCGTCATTGGCGGTGGGGAGAAGCGGGATTTTCACGTCGATGCGGCCCGGGCGCTTGAGATCGACCTCGATCAGGTCCGGGCGGCTGGAGGCCAGCAGCCAGAGGATTTTCCCGCGGTTCGAGGGCTCGCTCATTTCCTTGGCGATCATCGCATAGACGCGGCCGGAGAGGCCGCCGTCGTTGGCGCCGCTGTCGCGTTTGCCGAGGATCTGGTCGGCCTCGTCGATGAAGACGACGCAGCGGCCAAGACCCTGGAGCAGGCGGAAGATGCGTTCGAGGTTCGCCTCGGTGCTGCCGACCCAGCGGTCGCGGAAATTGGCGATCTTGACCACGGGCACGCCCGCTTCCCCGGCGAGGCAGTTGGCGAAATAGGTTTTCCCGGTGCCGACAGGCCCGCAGATGAGGTAACCCATCGGCATGGCATCGGTGGCGCCGCGCCGCCAGAGCGCGAGATCCTCCCGCACCCATTTCTTGACGGCTTCCATGCCGTGGAGGTCGTCGAGCGTGCGCTTCGGCGGGATGAATTCGATGAGCCCCTGGCACTCGCGCTCGACCATGGATTTTTTCAGCTCGCCGAGATCGCGGGCTTCGATGGGTTTCCTGCCGTGCTCGCTGCGGCGGGCGATGCGGCGGAGGGCGGAAAGGGTGGTGCCTGCGAGAAGGGCGGCCGAGTGCGGGCCGTCTTCCACCAAGGTCTTCAACGCGACGGGCGTCTCCTTGGCCAGGAGGTCCAGGGTGTGGAGGATGGTTTCGGGGCAAGGCAGGGGAACCTGGATGCGGTCGGCGCGGGAGTTCTGCACCAGCATGGGGTGGAGATCGCTGAGGTTTTCCGTGATCAGGAAAGTCGCGAGCCCGTGGGCATTGAGCCGAGGGTCGGCGGCCCAATCGCGGATCTGCAGGGCGGTGGCGGTGCCGCCCGCTCCGGCGGGAGCGACGAGATGCGCCTCGCGAAGCAGGAAGGCGACGCCGATGTGGCGGCCGCCGCCGCTGTGGAGGTTGGAGCAGAAGCGGAAGTAGTGGCTGAGAAAGGAAATGGTTTCGGCGGGATCGCGCGGCAGGGCGCGGTCGCGGGCGGTGGGCCATTGCTGGAATGTTTCCCGCCCGCGCTCGATGCGCAGACCCGCGCCGATGTCGTAGCTGAGGACGACATCGAAGGGGGCCAGCAGGCGGGAATCCAGGAATTCCGTTAGAGAACCGAGCCTCGCCGGGTTGTCGCCTTTCTCATCGATCAGGAAAAAGTCCTGCACATTGCCATGGAGGATGAACTGGCTGGAGGCGTCGCTTTCATAGAGCGCGGCCAGCTCCCGGGTCCATGGCGTCGGGTTTCCCATGACGGGGGAGGATCAGGCGTTGGCTTCCGGCTCGGAGGCGCCCATGGATTTGCGGACGGGGCTTTCCTCGGCGGTCTTGGGGGGAGCTCCGGGGATGTCGAGGCCTTCCGCCGCGGCGAAGTCGGCGAGCGCCATTTCCTCGAGGGCGGATTGCTCCGACTGCATCGCCTCGATGCTGGAGAGGTTCATGGAATCGCGGGCGACGCGGGCGCGGCCGGCGGCGGAGCTGCGCTGCTCCTCGACGATCTCGCTGAGGCGGTTGAGCGTTTCGCCGCCGCTGCCGAGATTGGTGACAAGGCCGGCGGCCATCTCGTTGAGTTCGGCGGTCGCTTGCTTGATCTGGACTTCTTTGAGCCCACGGGAAAGTTCCTCGATCTTCCGTTTCGCCTCGTTGACGGAGACTTCGCGGGCTTTTACGAGTTCGTTGTAGGTTTTTTCCGCCTCGGCGAGTTGCTGGCGGTTCTCATCGAGTTCGCGCTTGGCGGTCTGGTAACGCATCGCGAGCTGGCCGGCGAGGGTCTGGTTGTTGGCGCGGATGTTGGCGGCGGTCTTGGCCCGCAGTTCCTCGCATTCCTTTTCAAGGCGGCGTGTCTGGCCGATGAGCTTTTCGCAAAGCCCGGCATGGGCGGCGAGGCCTTGGTTGTATTTCGCGATCTGGGTGCGGAGATTTTCCTTCTCCAGCTCGAGCAGGGCTTCAGGGTTCTTTTTCTCCAGGCCGCTGACGAAGAGGCCGAAGAATCCGCGCACGATGTTGGATAGTCTGGAGAACATGCTGGTGAGGTCTTGCAATAGGAAAGGGCATCGCCAGGGGCATGCCAAGGCATTTCGGTGGCGAACGCGAAGAGGCGGTTAGGATCCCGGAGTCGGCCCCTGTGGCACCGGGACAAGCCCAAAATTCGCGTTGGATCGCCATGGCAAGGACGTCATGCCATCTGGCGGGGTCGCGAAGGATGCCCTACCAATGCTCACACCTTCGTCCAAGCCCCGTTCGCCTTTGATGATTTCACAGCGGCCTCGATAAAGGCCATGCCCGCCACGCCGTCATCGACAGTCGGGAAATCATAGGCGTCCGCTCCCTTGAAGTTTCCTTCGGTGGCGTCGGTGATGGCCTCGGCGGCGGCGAGATAGACGTTGGCGAAGGCCTCGATGAATGCCTCTGGGTGGCCGAAGGGAAGTCGGGTGTATTTCGATGCTTCCGCCCCGTTGTAGCTGTTGCCGCGGCGCCAGATTTCACGGGGTTTGTCGGCGAATTTCACGATGAGCTCGTTCGGATGCTCCTGGTGCCACTCGATGGATGCCTTGGTGCCGTAGATGCGGATGTTGAGGTTGTTCTCGTCCCCGGTGGAAATCTGGGAGGCGTAAAGCACTCCGCGGGCTCCGCCCTCGTAGCGGCAGAGCATGGAGCCATCGTCATCGAGCTGGCGGCCGGGGATGAAAGTGTTCAGGTCGGCGGCGATTTCCTCCAGCTTCAGGCCGGAGATGTATTGGGCGAGGTTTTCCGCATGGGAGCCGATGTCGCCGATGCAGTTCGATACCCCGGAAATGGATGGATCCATGCGCCAGTTCGAGATCGCGCCGCCGGAGGAGGAAGCTTCCTCGTAGGCACCGATAGCGTATCCCTGCGGATATTCGGCGACGATTTTGAGGATCTTGCCGAGCTTGCCATCCTTCACCATCGCCTTGGCTTCCTTGACCATGGGGTAGCCGGTGTAGTTGTGCGTGAGTGCGAAAACGAGGCCGCTCCCATCCACGATGGCCTTGAGCCGCTCGCCCTCCTCCCTGGAGAACGCGAGGGGTTTTTCGCAGATCACATGGATGCCGCTTTCGAGGAATTTCTTGGCCACCTTGTAGTGCAGGTCATTGCGGGCGACGATGCTGACGAAGTCGATGCGCTCGCCCACCGGGAGGGCTGATTCCTTGTCGGCCATTTCCTCGAAGGTGCCGTAAACCCGATCCGGGGAGAGGAAAAAGTCCTCGCCGGAGAGCCGGGATTTCTCTGGATCCGAGGAGAAACAACCTGCCACCAGCTCGATCTTGCCGTCGAGGTTCGCCGCCATCCGGTGTACGGAGCCAATGAATGCCCCGCGTCCGCCGCCTACCATGCCCATCCTGAGTTTTCTTTTCATAACCTTGCGGGCGAATCCTCCCCCATCCCCCCCGCAGCCTGCAACCCATTTTCCGTGGCAAAGTCCCCTTCCCGCCCCATCCTGTGCTTGATGGCCGATATTTTCAGCAAAGACCAGCGATCCTACATCATGTCGTGCATACGGGGGCGGGATACGAAACCGGAGGTCGCATTGCGTTCCATGCTCCACGGTATGGGCTACCGTTTCACCGTCAACGGCCCTAACAACAGAGGGCTGCCGGGCAGGCCGGACATCGTGCTGCCGAGGTATGGGACGGTGATCTTCATGCACGGCTGCTTCTGGCACGGGCATGAGAACTGCCCGGACTTCAAGATGCCGAAATCACGCCGCGAGTGGTGGCAGGCGAAGATTTCCGGCAACAAGGCCCGCGACATGCGCGTCGAAGAGGAACTGCGCGGCATGGGCTGGCATGTGGTGACGATCTGGGCATGCGCCGTGAAAAACAGCCACGCGAGGATGTGGCTGGAGACAAGGCTTCCGGCGCTGATCGGTGATGTTCCGCAGATTGCCGAAGACCCGTTGCCGAAAGTGGCGGAGGAATATGCGCCATACCGCGTCAATGGAACCGGACAAGATCCGCGTTGATGCGGCCTTCCGTACCGGATGTGTCCCCAAAGACAAATTGGGCCAGCCCGAATGACAGGCCGGCATCTACCAGATGATCTTTGGGAAGCCCTTCCAGAACGAAATTTCCATCACTCCCTATGCGCATCACGGCGATTGATTCCCCGGCTTCCGTGGCTGGCAATGCCGCCGATGGCTGTAGGAAAAGAAGCATGGGGCAAAGGCAGAGGGTGATGATTGGTGTGTGAGTGTGTTTTCACTTCACCCCAACAACACGTCGCGTCGCAGCTAGCCCTCGCGACGTGAGAAATCAAACGGCGATCATCATTTGCGGCCGGGATTCACTCTGGATTCTTTCATGGAAATGTGGATAGTCCGTCATCCCCACCTCATGTCCCCTTTTCGAATATGCCTGTTCACGCTGCTTGCGGTTTTGCCCTCATTCGCAACGCCGCTTCCGCCCAATGGCTTCGTCGAGTCCGAACAACCGTTCCTGCGCAGCGCCCTGGTCGTTTCCGAAAAGCCCCTGAACCGTGTCCGCCGTGGCGTGTTGCTGCCGCTCGGCAACGATCTCTGGACATGCTTCGATCCGGATCTCCTCCGCTATGCCGCAATCTGGAAAGCGCCCGCCGGACAAGCCCCGCTGACCATGGATTCCATGGCGGGCATTTCCTATCCCAGCGGAACCGCGAAGGCTGACACGCCGCCGAAACTGATGGGCAGGCTCATTGCATCGTCCCCCGAGCTTCCCGGTGTCGGCATCCGCAGCCTGCCGGACGGGGACGTCAGGAAAGCAGATCTGTTAGGGGGCGGGGGGAAGGTCGGCCCGATGCCTCCGGGGGCGGGTCGCTATCTCGGGCTTGCGCTTTCCGGGGATAGGGCGGCGCTGAATTACAGGATCGGCGGCAGGCTTGTCCGGGAAGGGAACCGTTCGCTGGGGCCGGATCTCATCGAGAGAATGATCGTTTTGTTTCCCGGTGCGGATCCGGTCGCCATCGGCATCGATGCTGGAAAAGGGAAAGCCGTAATGGATGGGAAGAAAGCCAGCTTGATGGTGACGTCCGGTGATATGCCCCATTTGGAAATCGAGGGGACATCCGGCTACCTTCTCAGGGAAGACGGGAAAAGGGGTGTCACCCTGCTGGTTCCTGGCGGGACGAAGGAGTGCGTCATCCGCATCCTACGCTCATCCAAGCCCATCGCATCCCCGCCTCCGATGGGAAAGGCGGCGGAGTTCCTTCCCGCTGCTGAGCCTTTTCAGGGAGAAATCAAGGTGGCCGGAGAAGCAACGCCAGAAACCGGGAAACAGATCGCCGTCCGCACGCTTCCATTGCCCGAGGAAAACCCATGGAAGCGCAGGATACGCCCCACCGACATTGCCTTCACCCAGGGTGGCGACGCTCTCATCACGACCCTGGACGGCGATGTCTGGCGTGTGAAAAACATCGGCGGAAAAACATCCGCATGGAGCCGCGCCGCCTCCGGGATCTTCGAGGCCATGTCCATCGCGGTCAATGCCAAGGGCGAGGTGTTTGTCTTGGGACGGGATCAGATCACCCGCCTGGATGACACCGATGACGACGGTTTTTTCGATGTCCATGCCTGCGCCTCCGATGCCTTCAACCAGACCCTCCACACCCGCGACTACGCCACCTCCCTGGAGCTTGATGCCGACGGTTCCTTCATTATCGCAAGGGCGGGTCTCATCGATTCCGGAAAATCGAAATATGGAGAAATGGCAGAGGATCGCGGATCGGTGCTTCGGATCAGCCCGAACGGCTTGCTTGTGACCAAGCTCGCCGATGGCCTGCGCGTTCCCTACATCGGAATGGCACCCGGCGGGGTGATCTTCGCCTCCGACCAGCAGGGCAATTTCATCCCGAGCACACCGATCCACCGGATCGGAAAAGACGTGCCCTACCTTGGCTACGAGCCATCAAATTTCCGGAAGAAGAGACATCCGGTGCCGCCGCTGCTGTGGTTCCCCTACCAGATCAACCGCTCCGGTTCGTCGTTCGCGACGCTTTCCGAAGAGGCCTTTCCTTCGCTCGGAGAGACCTTCGCCCACCTGTCGTGGAGCGGCCGGATTTTCCCCATTGTGACGCCGGGGAGAGGCCTGCCCTTTGCATGGAAGCTGCCAGCCGATTTCGATTTCCCCATCCTGGGTGCCGCGACAAATCCAAGGAACGGCAGGCTGTATGCCGTTGGCTTGGGCATCTCCGGCTATAAGCCCGAGACTCCGAGAACCGCCGGCCTTGCCGAGATCCGTGAGAGAGCCGCCATCGCCGCACCCGTCACCCTGGAGATTTCGGAAACATCCGTCATCGTGGGCTTCAGAACTCCCCTCCCCGCCTCTTTCAGCCTCATCTCCCCACGCCCGGAGCTCGATCTCTGGAACATAAGACGCACGGAGAAATACGGCTCCGGCCACTACCGCTGGAATGGGGAACCGGGCGAGCATTCCGTGAAAACCGGCAAGCTCACCATCTCCAATGACCGCACGAAGATCGCCATCGAGGTGCCCCCCATCTTCCGCTCGGACATCATGCGCCTGCGCCTCCATCTGCACGACACAGCCACCGGGGATTTGCCCTACACCATCGAGATCTACGCTCGTCCGACCCATCTTCCTGCTGCGGAAAAAGCGGATCTCGTCGCTGTTGGGAACCGCGAAAAATCCACCGCCGTCGCCATGGTGCCGGGTAGCGCAAAGACCGGCGAAACGCTTTTCAGGAACTACGGCTGCACCGGCTGCCATGCGCTGGATGGCACCAAGCTCACCGGCCCGCCGCTCAATGGCATCGCAAGCCGCCACAAGGGCGACATCGATGCTTTTCTGAAAACATCCATCATCGATCCCGCTGCGGTGATCGCGGAAGGTTATGAGCCGTCCATGCCATCCTTCGCAGGCGTCATCCCGGAGCAGGACATCCTGCATATCGTGGCCTACCTGAAATCGCTCAAATGATCCCTCAGAACGGCCAGATCCTCGGGATCAGTATCATCGCCGTCCCCCAAAGGAGAAGGCTCAGCGGCAGGCCGACCTTCATGAAATCCGAGAACCTGTAGCCGCCCGCGCCATAGACGTAGGTGTTCGTCTGGTAGCCGATGGGCGTGATGAAACTCGCGCTCGCAGCGAACATCACCGCCACGAGAAACGGGCGCGGGCTCACATCCAGCGAGAGCGCCACGGAGATCGCGATGGGCGTCATCAGGATCGCCACGGCGTTGTTGGTGACGAGTTCCGTCAGGATGATCGTGAGCAGGTAGATCCCGGCCAGGATGGCCAGCGGCCCGAGGCTTTCCATGGAGCCGACGACTGCGGCCGCGATCCACGCGGCACCGCCGGTTTTCTGCATGGCCAGCCCCATGCCGAGCATTCCGTAGATCATGAAAAGCACATCCCACTCGATGGATTTGTAGGCGTTGCGGATCTCCACGCAGCCGGTGAGGACGACGAGCACCGCGCCGATGAGAGCCGCGCTGGTGATGGAGAGGATGCCGAATGCCGCGGAAAGGACGACCGCCGCGAGCACCGATACCGCGACCGCCATCCGCGATCTCAGCGCGGGCAGGATCATCGTTTCGTTGAGGCTCAGGAAGCTCCCCTCCTCGTTGAGTTTCACGATGTTCTGCACCGGCCCCTCCATCAGCAAGGTGTCGCCGAAGGCCAGGCGCATGTCGCGGTAGCCTTCCGCGATGTTGATGCCCTTGCGGTGCACGGCGGCGACGACGATCCCGTAGCGCCTCCGGATGTTGGACTCCTTGATGCTCTTGCCGATCAGCGGGCTGCGCGGCCCGATGATCGCCTCCACGGTCTTGATTTCCTCGCCGCCGGCATCGCCGCCGCTCTTGCGGTGTATCATCCTCACCCCGGGTGCCGCCTGCATCTCGGCAAGCTGCTTCGAGGTGGCGCGGAACCACAGGACATCCCGCTCCCCCAGCGTGATTGCATCCAGCGGGATGTCTTCCACCCTGCGCCCCTGGCGGATGACCTCATAGACGATGGTGCTGTTTTGCTTGGAGAAAAGCGGATGGGCGATCAGCCGCTCCCCGATCAGAGGCGAATCAGTGGGGATTTCCACGGCGCTGGAAAATTTCCGGGTATCCTCCGCATCGAGCAGGCTGCTGACGGTATCCCTGTCCGGCAGGAAATGTCGCCCGATGAGCACGATGTATGCCGTCCCCACCAAGGCAAAGGCGATGCCCAGCGCGCTGATCTCGAAAATGCCGAACGGCGGACGGCCCTGCTTTGCGGAAAGCCCGGAGACGAGAAGGTTCGTCGATGTCCCGATCAGCGTGATCGTCCCGCCGAGTATGCTGAGGAAAGAGAGCGGGATGAGCAGCTTGCTCGCCTTCAGGCCGGTGCTCCTGGCGAAGGCCAGCAGCACCGGCAGGAAAACGATGACCACCGGCGTGTTGTTCATGAATGCCGAAAGCGGCACGACGATGAGCGCCAGGATCAGCATGGCGCGCGGCAGGGACCTGCCCGCCATCCTCTCAAAGTGCAGCGCGATCCAGTCGATCACCCCCGTCCGCGTCAACGCCCCGCCGATGATGAACATCGCGCCGATCGTCATCGGCGCGGGGTTTCCGAAAACCTCCGTGAGATCCTTTTCATCAATGATACCTGTTAGAAGAAGCACGGCCATCCCGCCAAGCGCGACGAGATCGTTGGGAAGCCATTCCTTGGCAAAGGTCACGAAAACCGCAGCAAGGACAACGAAGGTTACGATCATCTGGGTGTCCTGCGGCATGGCTTCGCGGCATAGCCTAGCGGCTTCCGGCCATGTGGCAACGAAATCGGCATTTCTAGCGGAACGGCCAGATCCAGGGGATGAGGATCATCGCGGCCACCATCAGGACGATGTTGAGCGGGATGCCCACCTTTGGGAAATCCGCAAAGCGGTATCCGCCCGCACCATAGACGTAGGTGTTCGTCTGGTAGCCGATGGGGGTGATGAAACTCGCGCTCGCCCCGAACATGATCGCCACCAGGAAGGGGCGCGGATCGACTCCCATGGACTCCGCGATGGTGATGGAAACCGGGGTCATCAGGATCGCCACCGCGTTGTTGGTCACCAGCTCCGTCAGGATGGAGGCGAGCAGGTAGATCGCAGCCAGCACCACCAACGGCCCCAGGCCGTGCATGACGCCGACCACACCCATGGCGATCCACTCCGCCCCGCCGGTGTTCTGCATCGCCAGGCCCATGCCCAGCATGCCGTAGATCAGGAAAAGGACATCCCACTCGATCGCCTTGTAGGCGTTCCTGAGTTCCACGCAGCCGCTGAGAACCACCAGCACCGCCCCTATCACCGCCGCGCTGGTGATGGATAGCAAACCGAAGGCGGAGGCGACCACCACCGCAGCAAGGATCGACACCGCGATGGTCATTTTCGATTTCAGCTTCGGCTGGATCAGGGTCTCGTTGAGGCTCAGGAAACTGCCCTCCTGCCGCAGCCGGGCGATGTTCCCGACCGAACCCTCTAACAGGATGGTGTCACCAAAAGCGAGCCGCACATCCTGGTAGCCCTCCTCGATGTTCACGCCCTTTCTGTGGACAGCCACCACCATGATCCCGTAGCTCCGCCTGATGTTCGATTCGCGGATGCTCTTTCCCACCAGGCGGCTCTGCGGCCCGATGATCGCCTCGACGGTCTTCACTTCCTCACCCTGCAGTTCCCCGTCGCTTTTCCGGTGTATCATTCGCAGACCCTTGCTTCCCCGGATCTCCGCAAGCTGCACCGAGTTCGCACAGAACCATACGATGTCCCGCTCCTCCAGCGTGATCGCGTCCAGCGGGATGTCTTCCACCCTGCGCCCGCCCCGTATGACCTCATAGACGATGGTGCGCTTGCCCTCGCTGAATGGCTGGCATTCCGTCAGGCGCTGCCCCGCCAGCGGCGAGTCCACGGAGATCTCCGCCGCGCTGGAGAATTTCCTCGTATCCTCCGCATCCAGAAGGCTGCTCACCGTATCGCGCTCCGGCAGCAGCCGAAGGCCGATGAAACGCATGTAGATCACGCCGACGGCTGCATAGGCAAGGCCCAGGCCGCTGATTTCGAAAATTCCGAAGGCCGGTTGACCGAGCTTTGCGGAAAGGCCGGACACGAGCAGGTTCGTGGAGGTGCCGATGAGAGTCATCGTGCCGCCGAGAATGCTGAGAAACGAGAGCGGGATGAGCAGCTTGCTCGCCTTGAGCCCGGTTTTCCGGGAAAACGCGAGCAGAACCGGCAGGAAAACGATGACCACCGGCGTGTTGTTCATGAACGCGGAAAGCGGGATCACGATGAGCGCCAGCACCACGATCGCCCGCGTCAGGGAGTCCCCGGCAAGATTCCCGAAATGGTGCGCGATCCAATCGATCACCCCCGTGCGGGTCAGCGCGGAGCCGAGGATGAACATCGCCCCTATCGTCATCGGTGCGGGATTGCTGAAGACCTCGCCCAGATCGCCCTCGTCGAGGATACCTGCCAGGAGCAGCAGCGCCATGCCGCCCAGCGCCACCAGGTCATTGGGCAGCCATTCCTTCGCGAAGGCAACGAAGACCGTTGCAAGCACGACGAAAGTGACGATCATCTGGATGTCCTGCGGCATGGCTATTCGGCCTATCCTAACAGCGTATGCCGATCAGGCAAGATCCCATCGACGACGAAGATATGGTTGGTGAATGGGCTCAGGAACGCTGGCCGGCCAGCAAACACGTCCACCCCCATGTGATGTTTTTCCAAAAACCGCAAACAGGCCGCCTCGGCATGGTTCCCATCATGGACATCACTCCGGATCCCGGCAGGGCTCCGTCCCATGGCCGGGGGCGGCGGTTGCTCCTCCCGTTTCCCCGTTTCCCCGTTTCCCCGCTATCCCCTCGCCGGGCCTATCGTGCCGCCGCGCAGGAATATCGCCGGGGTGTTTGTCTGGCGGATGTCCTTTTTCCCCCGTCCGACGTTCTTCGCCCAGCGCACCACCTGGCTCACAAGCGGTCGGGTGTCCCAGCTGATGTGGGAAACGGGAGGCTGGCACCAGCGGAATTCGGGGCTGGCGTCCGTGCACATCAGCGAGACGTCCTCCGGCACCATGAGGCGACGGCCTGAGAGGAACTGCAGGGCGGCGAGGAAAAACGGCGCCTCATCGGTGATGAGCGCAGTCGGCGGGCTTGTTTTGAAAAGCGATTCGAGCCGCGCATGAAGCCCGGCCACCGTTTCCTCCCAGTCGGGCAGGTTGTAGTCGCCGGATGGGATCCCGTGGGCTTTCAGCTCCGCGAGAAAGGCGTTTTCGGGCGATCCCGGGACTGGCGCGGGGATCCGCCTCAGCGCGCGGGTCAGAAGCACGATGCGCCTGTGGCCGAGGCCGATCAGCTCCCGCGTGGCTGCCGCAAAGGCCGGCGTCGTGTCCGGCCCTGCCCCTGCGATGGGCAGCCCGCGCCGCCGCCCGAAGATTGCGAAGACCGGCAGCTCCTCCTTGCAGAACCACTGCAGCACCCCGAGCGAGCCGGCCATCACCACCCAAGCATCCGCCTCGGTCTCGCGAACCATCCGGGCGATGCGCTTCACATCCATTTTCAGCACGTCCATGGAATGCGTGGTGTGGAAGGAGCTGTGCCCCGCATCGGAAAGCTCGTGCTGAAGCTCCACCATGTAGTCCAGCCTGCGATCCGCAGCCTCGCCCACCAGGATCGCAATGCGCAGGGACGGCTGTTTCATATCGGCGGGTATGCTGATGCGGCGCCGCCGCCCTGTGCCTTGCGGAACCAGCAGCCCCTCCTCCTCCAGCAGCTTCAGCCCCGCCTCCAGGGTGTTGCGGTTCACCCCCAGCCTGGACTCCAGCCTGAGGACACCGGGCATCGTCCCGCTCAGCTTGCCGCTGATCAGCTCCTCCCGCAGATGCGCCGCGACCTGCTCTGCGGCGGTAAGCAATCGCAATCCGGCCATGGGAGAATCCTACTGGAAAATAGGATAGTCGCAAGCAAATTAGGCGTTGTCGATTTTAGGATAATTCGTCAGCTTCTACACACGTTATCCCCCCACACGCTCTCCGGAGCGTGCATAACCCTTGTAAACCATATGAAAACCACATTGAAACTCCGCTCCTTCCTCCTCGCCTGCGGCTCGCTGCTGCTTGCGAACTCAGTCTCCGCCCAGCTCACCTGGGACGCCAACGCTGCCGGTGCCCTCCAGACCGACGGCGGCGGCACTTGGACCAACGCCAACCAATGGTGGGACGGTGCAGCGAACGTCAACTGGACGGACGGTAACAACGCCATTTTCGGCAACGGTGGGGCGGGCGGCGCTGTAAATGTCGGCACTGTTAGCGCAGGTACTGTCCTGCTTGATAATTTCTCGGGCACCTACACGCTGCAAAACGGCACCCTCACCCAGAGCGGAGGCTTCTCCGTCGGGCCCAACGCCGGCCGGGTCACCTTGGGATCAGGCATGACTCTCACGGGAACAGGAGGCCTCAGCGTCAATGGGACAACTCTTCAAACCAACCAAGCCACTCTGAGCTACACCGGAACAACCAGCGTCACCGGGAACGGGATCCTGCTGTCCTTCAACAATCTGCCGGCCGGCAACGTGACGCTGAACAACGGCAAGCTCTCCGACTACTACCGCTCGACCACGATCTTTGCCAACGGCTTGGGAACAGGAGCCAGTCAGATCCAGATGTACGGCGCCAGCGGCTTCGGCGGCGGCAACGGCGGTTCCAACTTCCGCATCGGCGCGAACAACTCCGTGCTGACATGGGGCGCGCTTGGCGAAGGCACTGCCACCGGATTCTTCAATCCGAGCGTGCTGGCCATGCGCTCGACCGCCGACAACAACGGGCCCAGCATCTACGGCCAGGTGACGCTCCAGAACAAATTGGACCTGAACGGCGGCGCGCGGACGATCGATGTGTTTCGGTCCGGTGCCAATATATACTCTTCTTCGGCAACGATTGCCGCCGGCATTCAGGACACCGGTGGAACCGGCGGCCTCACCAAGACCGGCGAGGGCACACTGTTCCTCGGGGCAGCCAGCACTTGGGGTGGCAGCACCAATGTGAGCGCCGGCTACCTCGATTTTGGAGCCACTAATCTCGCCAACATAGGCGGCGGAACAGGCCGCAACATAACCATCGGTGACGGGGCAGCCGTGAGGTTCGGAACCATGAACAACGCGAGCTTGAGCCGCGTCGTGCAAAACAGCAATAACATGACGTTCATAATCGCTACCTCCTCCACTGATTACGACTTCAGCAGCGGTGGGGCTGGGGCCTACCTTCCCAACGCATACCTCAGCAACTATGCAGGCAACGGCGCGAAGGCCGAATACAGCGGGACGGTGACGCCTGCGGACAACACCTACAGATTCGGCTCAGTATTGCAGAGCGGTTTGCTTGGCATCCGCAGCACTCTCGCAGATGATGGTTCGAACTCCAGATCCTTGCATGTCAACGGCCGCGTCGACTTGGTCGCAGCAAACACTTTCTCCGGTGAGACTGTTCTCGACGATAATTCGAAGCTCGTAATCGGCAACAACCTCGCGCTTCAAAACAGCGCCCTGAATGTGGGGACAACTTCCACAGGAAGGTTCTCCCTCGCTGCCGGCACGGCAACCGGCAAGATCACCGGCGAGACAGCGGCACCATCGCCAACGCTCGGCGGGCTCACTGGCTCACGCAATCTCTTCTCTGTGTTCAATGCTGGCAGTAACGGCAACAATGAATCCAACCTTGCCGCAGCTGCCGTCACTGGCTTCACCCTCAATGTCGGCACCGGAAAAACACACACGTATTCCGGAGCCATTGGCGGCTTCGGCACCGGTGGCATTATCTCAGGCGGCTCAGCAGGCACATTGGGCGACTCCACCCTCACCAAGACCGGCGACGGAATCCAGATCCTCAGCGGCACCAGCACCTACACTGGTGCGACTAACGTCGATGGCGGAACCCTGGTCATCAACGGCAGCATCTCCACCAGCTCCCTCACCACCGTGGCCTCCGGCGCGACGATAGGCGGATCGGGGACTGTCGGTGCGCTCACCGTGCAAACCGGCGGCTTCATCAGCCCCGGCAACAGCCCAGGCACCCTGAATACGGGCAACTACACGCAGCTCGGCCTCTACACCGCTGACATCACCGGCCTCACCCCAGGCACTCAGCACGACCAGATCAACGTCACCGGTTCGGTGGACATCACCGGCGGCAGCCTGTCGGCGGCGTTCACCGGCGGCAGCTACGCCCTGAATGACATGATCTTCCTCCTGCTCAACGACGGCGGCGATGCCATCACCGGAACCTACTCGGGCTTCAGCCAGGGAGCCGTGGTCACCGCCTTCGGCGGCTTTGACTGGCAGATCAGCTACGTCGCGGATTCGGTTGGCAGCAGCTTCACCGGCGGCAACGACATCGCCCTGATGGCAGTCGCCATCCCAGAGCCATCCGCAGCCCTGCTCGGTGCTCTCGGAGCCATGCTCCTCCTGCGCCGCCGCAGGTAATCGCCAACAAGCCTTCCACGGCCTTTCCGAAACGCCCCCGTGCCACCGCACGCGGGGCGTTTTCCTTTTCCCGCGTAGCTGCCCTAGGACGGAGGCAGCTACCCCTTCGCCCTGCCCATGGTGCCGCCGGTGACAAATTTCGCGGGAATCACCGACTGGCGGATGTCCTTCTTTCCCCGTGCGATCCTGGCCGCCCATTTGGTGATCCTGCCGACCAGCGGTTGGGTCTCCCAGCGCATGTGGGCGATGGACGGCTTGCACCAGGCGAAGGTGGCGTCGGCATCCGTGCAGACCAGCGAGACATCCTGAGGGATGAGGATTTTCCTCTGTGAGAGAAACTGCTGGACGGCGGAAAATAGCGGCGCTTCGTCGACGATGAGCGCCGTGGGCGGGGTGATGCGGAAAAGCGAGTCGAGACGGGCGTGGAAGCCATCCACGCTTTCAACCCAGTCGGGCAGGTTGTAGGTGCCGGAGCTGATCCCATGGGCATCCAGCTCCCTGAGAAAAGCCTGCTCCGGCTCGCCCGGCTCCGGAAAGCGCCGCATGCGGCGGGCGAGCAGCACGATGCGACTGTGACCAAGGGAAATGAGCTCCCTTGCCGCGGTGGTGTAGCAGGCCTCCTTGTCCGGCTCGACGCCGGCGATCGGAAGGCCGCGATGCCGCCCGAAGACGGCGAGGGTCGGCTTCCCCTGCTCGGAAAACCACTCCAACACATCCCGCGGGCCGGACATCACCACCCACGCATCGGCCTCGGTTTTCCCAACCATCCGGGCGATCCTTTTCGGATTTTTCCCGAGCTCGGCCATGTTTCCCGGGGCAAAGCTTGCGGTGTGCCCCGCCTCCACCAGTTCGTGCATCGCCTCGACGATGTATCTCGGCCGCCGGGTCGCCGTCTCGTCGGCAAGGATCGCGATCCGGAGTGCGGGGGGCGCGGTGCCCGGCTTGATCTCGATCCGGCGCTTGCGGCGCGGCCCCTGCCCCACAAGCAAACCTTCCTTCTCAAGCAGCCGCAGCGCTGCCTCAGTGGTCTTGCGGCTGACACCCAGCTCCACCGCGAGCGTGTCCACCCCCGGCATGAGCCCGCTCCATTGCCCGCGCAGCATTTCCTCGCGGAGAATCGCCGCGACCTGCTCGACGGCGGAAAGGAGGCGGATCTTCGGCATGCCGAAAACTAACCTCCTGAGGGGAGTAGAAGGCAAGGAAGAAATTCCTATCCAAACCTCGGGGAAGGTATCAGTTCTCACCCCGAAGCGAAAAACCCCACCTTCTGATCCGATTCAGATTCCCAATAAAAAACCCTCCAAAACCCCATCCCATGAAACCGAAATTCCGTAATCTGCTCGTTGCCGGCAGCGCCCTGCTGACCATCTCTTATGCCCACGCATCCACTCTATACTGGGATGGTGCTGATACCGGTCCAAACGCGCAAGGCGGCGCGGGCACTTGGATCACCGGTGGCACGAACTGGGACGCATTGGCCTTTGGTGGTGCCGACACCGCATGGGCGAACGGAGACACCGCCGTCTTCGGAGGCACGGCGGGCACGGCCACCATTGGCACGGGCGGCGTCACCGTGGGCGGACTCACCTTCAACACCACCGCCTACACGATCGCGGCCGGGACGAACGGCCTCACCTTCTCCTCAGGAAACAACTCCGTTTCCAACATCATGGTCGGCGCCACCACCGCAGCCACCATCACCGGCACGGTGGGCGGGACGGGGGCGAATCTCATTCTCTCATCCCACCCCCTCTCCAACTCAACGCTCACCTTCAGCGGCATTTCCGCAGGCGGTTGGACGGGCACGACGACGATCAATTCCAACTACACCCTCGCGACCACCACCACGAGCGGCAACATCAACCGGGT
The DNA here is from genome assembly GCA_017798145.1 of Akkermansiaceae bacterium. NCBI lineage: Bacteria > Pseudomonadati > Verrucomicrobiota > Verrucomicrobiia > Verrucomicrobiales > Akkermansiaceae > Akkermansiaceae bacterium. The sequence continues at coordinate 836,397 of CP059069.1, forward strand.
GCTGAACAGCACCAGCGGCATCACGCTCAACGGTGGTGCCATCCAGTTCAACCGCGCGACCAACGCCGGGCTCGGCGCCATCAGCGACACGGCGGCCATCACGGTGAACGGCGGCGGCACATTTGGCGTGACCTCGGCGGATGCCGGCGGTGCCAGCGCCAACGAAACCATCGGTGCCGTGACGGTGAACTCGGGGCAGATGAACTTCAACTGGACGAACGGCGCCAGCAGCGGCGCGCAGATGATTTTGGGTGCCAGTGGCTCAGGCAATCTTGTTGTGAATGGCACCGGCGCGGTGACATTTTCCGGTGCCTTGGGCACAACCGGCAGGTGGAAGGTCACAGGCGCGGGATCGACAACTCCAGGCGAGATTATCGGTGCCTGGGCCACCACCGGTGCTGCCAACGGCATTGGCGCCCAGAACGACTACGCCGTTTATGCCTCCGACTTTGTCGCCGCCGCGGGCATCGCCGCCACGGCGGAGAGCGCTTGGTCTATAAGCCATGCTATCGGCAGCAATTACACCCTTCAAAATCCCGGCGGCGCGTCAGCGTCGGCGGCAAACGGCAGACTCACCGCCACCCGCAACGTGAATACCGTGCGCAACACGTCCGGTGTTGCAAACATTACCTCGGTGGATACCACCCTCGAGACCATCACCATTACCGGAAGCTCCTTTGCCAATGGCGATGTGGTGCAGGTCGGCGGCACCGCGCCGGGTGGCTTGGCCAACAACGCCGCATACTACGTGGTTGGCGCCTCGGGGGCAAGCTTCCAACTCGCCAGCACTCCCGGAGGCACGGCGATCAACCTGACCAGCGCCGGAACCGGCAACGTGGGTGGTGGCATCACGCTCTCCTCTGGGAACAACCTCGGGACTTTCGGCATCCTCAATGGTTCCACGGCATTCCTGCCCATCGGACGGGGCACCACCGGTGGCCAGGTCACGCTGCCCACCAATGCGGCCGGCAACCTGTATGTCACCGCTGGCTCCGCCGGCATTGGCATCGACGCCCCGATCGTTGACCCCGGCACTGGCAATGGCCTCACCCTGGTCAAGGGCGGTTCAAGCGGTCTCTTCCTTTCCGGCACCAACACCTACACCGGCGGCACCGTTGTCAATTCCGGCACGCTCCAGTTCAACAATGCGGGCTCCTGGGTCAGCGGCCAAGACCTGTCCTTCGGTGGCGCAGGCACCGTCGTGGCCAACTTTAGTGGAACACTCACCGGCGGCACGCTGAAGGCCGAACAAGGGGCGGTGGCGGTGATCAACGGCTTGTCGGCCATCACCTTCAGCTCGACCACGGGCACGGGAACGATTGTCCGCAACGGAGGCAACGGCAATGTGGGCAACCTCAATCTGGGCAATGCCGGCGGCTTCACCGGCAATCTCCAAATCAGCCAGGCCAGTGGCACCAACCCCCGGCCAACCGTCGTCTTCTCCAATCTCGGCGACGGTGGTGCGCTGCAATACGGCGGCGGCCAGGGCGACTCGAACCAGAAGGTCACCTTCCAGTTCAACGGGTCCAGCCCGCTGACCTGGGATACGCGCCAAGTCCAGATCCTGCCCCGATCTGGCGGCAACAACGCCGCGCGCAGCATGATTCTCGAAAACAACAGCACTGACGCCGCCAACACGCTGACCATCAACACGGATTTGCTGAACAGCGGAGACCGGACGAACCAAGGCTTTATCTTGGGCGGCAGCAACACGGGCAACAACACCTTTGGCGGGGACATCGGCAACTCGACGCTGAACGGTGCCGCGCTGAACCTGTACAAGTCCGGCGCAGGCAAGTGGATCCTTTCCGGAACCAACACCTTCACTGGCGGAATCGCCGTCAACGGCACACTCTCGGTGGGCACGTTGAACGATAACGTACCGCCCGGCCCCCTTGGCAGCGGCAGCAACTCCATCCAGCTCGGCGGCATCGAGCAGCGGTTCAGCGGCACGGGAACTGAAAACATTCTCGGCGGCACCACTTCCGGCACCCTGGAATACACCGGCGGTGCCGTGACTTCGGCGCGCGCGTTCTTTGTCGGCGGCAATGTCGCTGGAGACACCGGCGGCGGCGGCATCAATAACAACGGCTCGGGTGCAATCACCTTCACCGCCACCAACTTCAACCCGACCCAAGCCGGCATCACCGCCACCCGCACGCTGACGCTGGGCGGCTCTAACACCGGCACCAACGACATCCAGGGCATCATCCAGGACAATACCGCTACGACCGGCAAGCTCAACCTCACCAAATCCAACGCGGGAACCTGGAGGCTGTCATCGGCCGACAGCACCTACAGCGGAGTGACGACCCTCAGCGGGGGAGGCGGCATCCTTGAGGTTTCCAAGCTCGCCGACGGCGGCAGCAACAGCAGCATCGGCACTTCCCCGAACGCCGCGACAAACCTGCTGCTGGGCAACACCTCCACGCTCCGTTACGTCGGCGCGGGCGATAGCACCGACCGCTCTTTCACGATCAACGGAACGGCAGCCGGCAACCAGGCCACCCTCGATGCTTCCGGTTCGGGCGCGATCAATTTCACCAACACGGCCAGCCCCGCCTACGGAACCGCCAACCAATCCCGCGTCTTGTTCCTTGCCGGCACGAACACCGGTGACAACACGCTTGCGGCCAACATCGCCAACAACGGCAGCGGTGCCGTCCAGATACAGAAGAACGGAACCGGCAAGTGGGTGCTGACCGGAACGAACAGCTTCTCCGGCGCGGTGACCGTCGCCAACGGAACGCTCTCGATCCCCACCATCAACAACGCGGCCACGAACGGCACGCTCGGCAACCAGGTGGCGGGAACGGCGGTCGTCCTCGGTTCCAATGGCAACACCGGCGTCCTCAGCTACACCGGAACCGGAGCTCCCCAAACGGCCGGAACGATCAGCAACAAGACCTTCTCCCTGGCCACCGGTGGCACGGGCGTGATCGAGGTCACCAATGCCGGCTCTACCCTGACGCTGAGCAACAACACCGCCAGCCAAGGCATTATCGGCGCGGGCAACTTCGAGAAGAAGGGCCCCGGTATCCTGGCTCTCCAGGGCGGCAACGCCGCCAGCACCTACTCGGGCAGCACGACGATCTCCGAGGGCACGCTCCAGCTGGGTCTCAACACCACCTCGGGCGCCCTGTCGCTCAATACCACCAGCATCACCATTGCATCGGGGGCGAGCCTTGCCATCAACCGTTCCAACGCAGTCACACAGGCTGCCGGAGGGATTTTGGGTAATGGAACGATCCCGCTCACCGGCGACGGCTCGTTCGTCCAGATGGGCGGCGGCGTGACGACCCTCACCCTGGGCAACACCTACACCGGCGGCACCACGGTCAGCAACGGCACGCTTTTGGTCAACAACACCAGCGGATCCGGAACCGGCACGGGCAGCGTGACGGTGGGAGCCACCGGCACGCTCGGCGGCACGGGTGTGATCAGCGGCGCGGTCAATGTCACCGGCGTCCTTTCGCCCGGCGCGAGCATCCAGAGCCTCGCCACCGGAGCGCTCAACATGGCCTCCGGCTCCACCTTCGTTTACGAGGCGGCGGACAACACCCCGACCGGCGCCGACCTTCTCGGCGTCAACGGTGGCCTTACCCTCAGCGGAGTGATCCTGAGCCTCGATCCGACAACGCTAAGCGCGCTGGGTGCCGGCGGATGGTCCGGTGGCGACAAGCTCACGCTGATCAGCTACATCTTCGGCGGAACGGAAGTCACCTCGGGATTCACAGATGGAACAAACCCCTATCTGGATGATACCAATTACAGCTTCGGCTCCAACGTCTGGACATTCAATTACAACGACACGACTGCGGGAGGCAACTTCCTTGCCGACGCAACGGCCAACGGCCAGAACCGCTTCGTGACCTTTACGCTGATCCCCGAGCCAAGCACCGCGTTGCTCGGAGCCCTCGGTGCCATGCTCCTCCTGCGCCGCCGCAGGTAGCCGGCCGGTTCGGAAATTGCATTTCACAAAGCGTCCCCGTCGGCACGGGGGCGCTTTTTTGTCCGTGCCGTAAGTGCGCTCTTGGGCGCGGTTCCAAAGCGGTTTCCGCCGTGATGTGTTGGGCTGCCGAGCGGCCGCTTGCAGCGAAGTAGCCCGAATCGGCGAAAAACACCGGAAAAATGCCAAATCTACCCCCCAAAACGAGATAGATGCCGTTTGCGATTCTTCTTGGGCGGGGCTCCTAAGATGCTAGATCTCCGCCCACGAACTTCGCCGAAACAGCGCATTTCCCCTGCCCCATTTCTGCAAACGCGACACTGATCGCTTCATCCAAAACAATTCGAAACCAATTCCTTAGCAATCCAAAACGCCAATCGATCCCATGAAACCAAAAGCATTCCTCCGCCACTCCATCCTTGCCTCCAGCGCGCTGTTCGCGGCTCCACTCGCACAGGCAGCAACCTACACATGGTCTGATGTCGTCAACGGCACGGCTGTTTCCGCGAATTGGTCCGCCGGCACGAACTGGACGGCGGCGCCTGTAAGCGCGGCTGACACCACCCTGAGCTTCGGCATGACTTACGGCTCCAACTCCACAGCCGAGACGAATACCTTGACCAACGATGTCGCCAACCCGTTCCAGTTGAACGTGCTGACTTTTGCCGGCAACACTCCTGGCGCAGCCAACGGAACAAACGTCGCCACCGTCAACATCGCCGGGAGTCCGTTGAGCCTCGTGCTCAACGGTGCGACCGCACCTAGGGTCAATCTGAACTCCAACCGATCCAACGGGCAAGGTGTGGTTTATAATGTGCAGAGCAATGTTTCTCTCGCCGCCGGCACCCTCTTCACCGGCAACGGCACCGCTACATTCAACTTCAGCGGGATCGTCAGTGGCACTTCCGGTTTCTCCAAAACCGGCACCAGCACCTTGACCCTTTCCAATGCGAGCAACGACTTCACCGGCGGCGTCACCCTTTCCGGCGGCAATCTTACCGGCGGCGGTCTGGCTCTCGCGAATGTATCGGCTCTTGGCAGTAACGCCATTTCGGTCACCGGAAACTCAACAATTTCCGCCACCTCGGGTACTGTCTCAAACACCTTCAACATCACCGATGGCGTGACCTTGGGTCTGCGGGCTATCGGTGCGACCGGCACCACAACCACCTTCAGTTCGGCGATCACCGGCGCAGTCGGCATCACCCTGGTGCAGGGACCAGTCACAAGCAACATTGTCAACCTATCCAGCACGAACAACACATTCACGGGTAACCTCACCTTGCCTACAGCATCAGGCACCAATGATTTCATCAATTTTGCGAGCATCGGCGACGGTGGATCGATCATCTTCGGCAGAGCCTCGTGGCTTGCGAACGTCCGCTATACCGGCGCAGCAAATTTGACCTTGAACACCCGCAACATCGCGCTGGCCAGCACTATTGGTATAGCTGCTGGTGTTGATGGAAGCGGCAACCCGTCTCACATGTTCGAGAACAACGGCACAGGCACCGTTACCATCAACTCGGCCATGGGGGTGACTAGCACGGCCACCTCAACTATCTTTTTCCTCGGCGGCAGCAATGCGGGCAATAACACCTTCGCCGGAGCCATCGCCGATCCGACCGGAGCCAATACCCTCGGAATCGGCAAGTCGGGAGCCGGCAAGTGGATTCTATCCAACAGCGCGAATTCCTATGAGGGCAACGTGCTTGTGCACCAAGGCACCCTATCTGTCAGTGATATTGATGTGGCAGCCAATGCCCAGTCGCTTGGCAAGGGCTCCCTCATCCAGTTGGGGTATCGGACTTCGCAGACTTCCGGCACGCTGGAATACACGGGTTCTGCAAATGCTACCACGGACAAACAAATCCAGGTTGGTTTCCTGGCGAACTCGACAAATACTAATTTTGCTGCTGGAGGTGTGATCCTCAACAACGGTCTAGGCACGCTGACCTTTTCCAACACCACATTCAACTCAATTGCTGGTGTCCCCGGCACCTCAACGGTTGACCGCACGCTGACCCTCGGCGGCTCCAACACGGGTGCCAACACCATCTCGGGCACCATCCAAGATAACCTACTGGGAGCTGCACAGGTATCGGTAAGCAAAACCGATGCAGGCACCTGGGTGCTCGGCGGTGCCAACAGCTACACGGGCACGACGAGTGTAACTGGCGGCACCTTGCTCATCAACGGCAGCACCTCCTCGACAAGCTTGGTCACGGTGGGAGCATCGGGCACTCTCGGTGGCAACGGCGTGGTGGGCGGCAACACCACGGTGAACGGCTCCCTGCGCCCCGGCAACAGCCCGGGCGTGCTTGAGTTCGGTGCCAACCTCACGCTCGGCTCGACATCCATCAGCACGATGGAGATCGGCGGCATCACCCGCGACACCCAATACGACGGGGTGAACGTGGCGGGAGCCATGGCCTACGGTGGCACCCTGTCCATCGACCTCACCACCCTCTTCGGTGGCGGCAGCTATACCTTCGACCTGTTCAACCTTACGAACGCGCCCACCGGCAACTTTACCGCCGTCAATCTCACCGGCAGCTACACCGGCACGCTCACCAACAACCTGGGCGTCTGGACGACGACGACGAACTCCGCCAACGAGTCCTGGACCTTCACCCAAAGCACCGGCGATCTCAGCTTGGTTGTCATCCCGGAGCCATCCGCAGCCCTGCTCGGAGCCCTCGGAGCGCTCGCCCTGCTCCGCCGCCGCCGCTGATCCGGCGCGGTGCCTGGTGCATCACTTCCCAGAACGCCCGCTTCCCCAGGAGGCGGGCGTTTTTGATTTGCGGCAGGGACGATCGTGCATCCGTCGCCGCGTTCAAAAAGAACGGATCGCCCGATCACGTCCATGGGCATCGCGACAAAATGGGACGACCTAGGGTTAGCGGGTTACAGCAGGAGTTCGCTGGTGACGGGGCTGCGGATGTGGTCTTTGGGCTTGCGGCCAGAGCCGGGTCTGGCACGCCACCTCGGGATGTTTCGGCGCCAAGTTCTGCCGAGGCGCGCGCCATGGGGGATTTCATTTCCCAACGGCTTTGCCGGGGTGACAAACGGATCAAAATTGGTGTTTTCCCAATCTTTTTTTGGGGGGATGGATCGTTGCGGTTGGGGCGGATGCGGTAGGGGGGGGCAAAATACCAGAAATTTAATGGCTGCATTTCAGGTATCAAAACATCATACTCCAGCGATTTTTTTATGAACCCCTGCACCGACTACCAGATCACCCGCCGCCGCATGCTGAAACTTTTCAGCGCCTCGATGCTCGGGATGCCGATCAGCCGCCTGATGGCCGACACCATCCCGGGGCAAGGCCACGCCGAGCATGTCGTCCTTTTCTGGAACAGTGGGGGCATGAGCCACCTCGATACCTGGGATCCGAAGCCCGGCCGCAAGGTGCAGGGCGAGTTCGCTCCGATCAAGACCTCGGTCGATGGCATGGAGATCTCGGAAATTTTCCCGCAGCTCGCCAAGCAGATGCACCACGCCGCGCTGATCCGCTCCATTGCCGGGACGAACGGCGACCACGGCCGCGCACAGTACGAGCTCCAGACCGGCTTCAACCAATCGCCCAACATCCTGCATCCCGGGCTTGGCTCCATCGTCGTCCATGAACGTGAGCCGCTCGGCGATCTCCCCGCCTTCATCAGCATCAGCGGCCAGGCGTCCCGCGCCGGATATCTCGGCCAACAATGCGAGGCGTATTACGTGGGCCGCCCCGGCGACAAGGATCCCTATCTCGCGTTTCCTGAAGGCATCAGCCACGCGCGCGGCATGCAGCGGCTCCAGGTTTTGGAAGCCATGAACCGCCGCACTTCCGGCACGCTTGGTGCCTCCGAGCTGAAAGCCTCCGAAACGGCGCTCAAAGATGCCGTCGCCCTGATGGAAAGCCCGGCGCTCAAAGCCTTCGAGCTGGATGAGGAACAACCCCAGACGATAGCCCGCTACGGCAACACGGAATTCGGGCGCGGCGCGCTGCTTGCCCGCAGGCTGGTGGAAAAGGGGGTCCGCTTCGTCCAGGTGAATCGCGGCGGATTCGACAACCACGGCAACATTTTCCAGGCCATGCGCGACCACGGCGCGGTGATGGATCCCGCCATCGCCTCCCTCATCTCCGACCTCAAGGCAAACGGCCTGCTTTCGAAAACCCTCGTGGTCGTGCTCAGCGAATTCGGCCGCACCCCGCGCATCAACGACGGAGCGGGCCGCGACCACTGGGCGCGCTGCTTCAGTTGCATGATGGCGGGCGGGGGCCTGCGCGGGGGAACCATCATCGGCTCCTCCGACGAGGACGGGATGGATCCAGCCACACGCCCCGTGAAAGTCCACGACCTCCACGCCACCCTCTGCCACGCCCTCGGCATCGATCTCCAGAAAGAGGTCATCACCCCGCAAGGCCGGCCGATGCGCCTCCTGCAAAAGGAAGCCCAACCGATCACCGAACTGTTTGCCTGACCCCAAATGAGCAAACTTTCTCCCCTTTTCCTGCTCACCCTCATCCTGGCACTTCCGGTCTCCGCCCAGGAAAAAGCCGAGCGCGGTTCGATCATCGAGGACAGGGCCGCCCGCAAGCTACTGCAGGCCGGCGATACCCGTCTTGAGCTCGGTGAAAACGAGAAGGCGCTGGAGATCTGGGAATCCGTCGTCGAGCGCTACCCGCGCAGCAAGATCCGCTTCGAGGCGCATCTCCGGCTCGCCGACCATTTGCTAAATGAAAGCAAGGACTACGACAAGGCGCGCGTCCACTTCGAGGCCGCGGCAAGCGATGCGAACGAGGACGATGCCCAGCGCGCCCACGCATTCCTGAACATCGGTGCATGCTTTTACGAAGCGGGGAACTACGGCAAGTGCTTCACCGTCCTGCGCGATGTCATCGAGCGTTTCCCCACCGCTCCGGAGGTGAACGAAGCCTACCACTACATCGGCCTCGGCCATTTCAAGCTGGGTCATTACAGCCGCGCCATCGAAGCGCTTGAAAAGGTTGGCACCGCCGTCTCTCCGCAAGACTCGCGCAACGGCAAGGTCGAGGCGGGCAAGCGGCTATACATCAAGATCGACGACAAGGACTTCGCGATCCTCCCGCCGGGCGCGAAGGTCACCGCGACCTGCACCACGAAAAACGGCGACAAGGAAACAGTCGATTGCGATCCCGTGGGACGCCATCCACGGCTCACGCTCGGCAGCATCGCGACCGCATCCGGCTCACCCGTTCCCGGCAACGGCATCCTCGAGGTGCGCGGCGGGGACGTGGTCAGTGTCAGCTACACCGACGCGCACACAGCCTCGAAAGCGTTCGACGAACCCCGCACCAAGCAAATCATGGTGGTCGGCAACGGCATCCCGCGGATCACGGATGGCTCCTACGGCCAGGATCTCCAGGCTGCGGTGATCGGGAAAGCCATTCACCTCCAGGTCACCGACGCCGACCTCGATGTCAGCGAAAATGCCGACGAACACACCGCAGAAATCCAGGTTTTCCGCAGGAAGACTGCGGAGGAGATCGACGACGAGGTCGCGCGCGGCGTTGCCAGCGGCGAGCTCACCGAAGGCCCGGACGGCGAGGACATGAAGACGAAGATCGATCCGCTGCTGCTGCTCCGCAGCCTGCCGGTGATACTCAAGGAATCGGATGAACCGGGCGTTTTCCGAAGCGCGATCCCCCTGCTTACCGGCAGCACCGGGGACGCGCTCACGGCGGAGCCCGGCCAGATCATCCGGCTCGTTTACCGCGACGAAATCCACCTCGGCGAGGGCACGCTCGTCCGCAGCGCGGAGGCAAGGGTGATCGAGGGCAACCTCGGCGAAATGCGAGTCACCCGCACCGAGATCTCCGATGAAGAACTGAGCCTGAAAACCAGCCTCCGCACAGCGACGGCGCTCACCGAGGTAGGAAACCACTACAAGGAATTCGGTCTCAGCGACAAAGCGGACCTGAAATACGCCGAGGCGCTCGATTCCTGCGAGACAATCCTGGCGGACTCGAAGAAACTCGGCGGGAAAATGCTGGAGGAAACCTACGTCCAGCTCTGGCGCATCTACTTCGCGATGGACGAGCTCGACCTCGCGCTAGGCATGAGCAAGCGCCTGCTTGCCGAGTTCCCCACCAGCGCCTTCGTGGACGAGGCGATGCTCCAGCAGGCGCATGTAGAGCGGAAACGCGAGAACCATGCCCGCGCGATCAGCCTCTACACCAGCGTCGCCAAACTCCCCAACAGCCCGCTGCGCGGCGAGGGCCAGTATTTCGTCGGCGAGTGCTACGAGGAAATGGCACTCAAGCCCGGCCAGCGCGATTCCGCCCGCCTGTTCGAGAACGCATTCCTCGCCTACCAGAAGGTCTTCGACCAGTTCCCTGACTCCGGGCGTGTCGGCGACGCGGTCGCAAAGATGGCCGCTTTCTATTACCAGAAGGAGGACTACGCCCGCGCCGTCGATGTCTTCGAAAACGTCCTCGCCGACTATCCCGACGCGAATTTCCTCGATGTGATCCTCTTCAACTACGGCCGCTGCCTCTACAAGCTCGACCGCAAGCCCGAGGCGCGGAAAAAGTTCGAACAACTCGTCAACGACTACCCGGAAAGCGAGATCTCCCAGGAGGCGCACAAGATCGCCGAAGCACTAACCAAGGCGGGGTTTTGAAAACGAAATTTGCACACATACCAGTTGCAATCCTACTCGCGCTGCCGCTGAGCGGTGCGCCTGCGGAGGAAGCCGCGAAGCTTGAAGCGCGCCTCAAGGAAAGCGCCGAGGCTTCCCCGCCGGCGGCGGAGATGATGCTTCAGCTCATCGATCTCTACAAGGAGGACGGGCAGGTCTTCGGCCTGATCCGCACCGCATCGAAGTTTTCGCGCGCCCAGACGGAGCATCCCCGCAGGGCTGAGGTTACGCTTGATCTCATCAAGGGCTACGCGGCGGCCGCCAGGCATGAGGATGTGATCACCACCGCCCGCCAGTTCCTGGATATCTTCCCGCAAAACCCGCTGACCGACGAAGTCAGGGATCACATCGCCTCCGCCTACGAGCGAACGGGACGGGTGACCCAGGCGGCGGAGCAGCGCGGCCTCGCTTGGCAGAATGGTGCACCGACCGAACAAGGAATCGCGGCGATACGGCTGTGGGTTTCCACGGACAAGGTCGATTCCTATGCCAAGGCCACGGAGCTCGCGGCGCTGATGGCGGATAAGATCGCCGTGGATGGGAAGCTGACTGGCATAGGCTTGCGCGGGATCGAATCCGCTCTGCGCGCCGAGAAATTTGCCGAAGGCCTGAAAATCGCGAACGCCCTGGCCCGCCGGAATGCGACGATGGATGCGGAGACGGACAAGCGGCTCGCATTCCTCAAAGGCCTCTGCGAAACCCGGCTCGGGCAACACGGAAACGCGGTGGCGTCCTTCCGGAAATCGCTGGTTCCCGGAAACGACGAACGCCACCGGGCGCTCATCGATGCGATGGTTGCCGCAAAGAACCCTCCGGCGGAAATCGAGGCCGAAGCCCGCCGCTATGCCGATGCATTCCCGCAGCGCGAAGACCGCTACGATCCCCTCGCCCGCTCCGCCCATGCTGCGGCGGAAGGCGGCAACATGGGAGCAGCTCTCCGCATTGCCGAGGATGTGATGAAGCACGATGCGATCTCCCGCGACATCGCGCGGGCATACGCCGGGTGGTGCGGCGACGACAACAACCGCGCCGCGGGCGGGCTCGCCGCCGCCATCGAGGCGAACAAAAAAGGCGCGCCACGGCTCCGTGCGGTTCTCGCGCTCGATGTCTATCGCGACCGAATGAAAGACAACGCGAAGGCGCGCGAAGCTGCACTACGTTTCCTGGAACTCTCCCCGGCGGAAGATGCCTGGACCGAGGAGATCGTGAAATTCCTCTACGATTCCTCGGCCACGTCCGAGACCTTCCGCGAAGACCTGAAAAAGGTCACGGAGAGCGCCGGGAAATTCCCACACCTCGCTGGCTTTCAGGATCGCGTGTGGAACCCCGCTCCCGCCGACAAGGAGCGCAACCGCGAATGGCAGAAAGCGAAGCGGGATTACCAATCGGACGCCATCACCAGGCTCTGGCGCGCGACCCGGGAAGACGGCGGCCGCTCCGGGCAAGCTTGCAAGGAACTGTTGGGCAAACAATGGCCTGCGGAAATCCGGCGGCACCTGCTTTCGCGCCTTTCCTATGTTTACCGCCACCACCTTGGCGGAAAATCGCGGGAGGTATCCGCAGGGCATTACGAAACGCTGTGCAAGGAATTCCCCAAGGACAGCGATGCCGCCGCCCGCTGGCTGGAGGCCGCCAGCCAATCCGGAAAAGAGCAGCAGCTCGCCGCCGCCCGGCATCTCCTGACCCTGCCACCCGTGGGGATGCATCCCGACAACTGGATACGCCTCTGCGAAACCAAGGACGAAGCGATCACCCGCAAGGCGGCTCCGTGGATCACCCAATCCGCCGCCGCCAGCCAATCCCCACTCTATCACGCCAGCCGCATCGGCGACCTGATGGCCGAGATCGGCATGAAAACCGAAGCCGCCGCGTGGTGGCGCTCACGCATGGATCTCGATCCCGCGAACCGCGATGCCATATCATGCACCCTTCGTCTCGCAGGCACCATGGATGCACCGCAGGCCGCGGATTTCCTGGCGAAACGCCTCGAGGCTGCCACCGAAAACCAGGGTGTCTATGCCGCCGCAATCGCCGACCTCCATTTCAAGGCCGGTGACATCGCCTCCATGGCCAAGGTGCTTTCGGCATCCCGCAATGCCGCCGATCAGCACCCTTTCCTCGAATGGGGCATGGGCGAGTGGCCTGCGCGGGGCTGGCTTGAGGCCGCTCGCAACTCCAAGGAAATGCCCGAAGCGGACAAGAAGCGGATTTATGAAATCATACTCGATCTCCGCCTCGGCCGCATCAGTGCGGAGGCCGGGATGATGCTCATCGGCGACAGGAAGCACGATCTCGCCCGCCTGCTCGAAACGCAGGAACTCATCCTCATGTGCGAGCCGCATCACGAGTCATGGGAACGCCTCTACCCCTTCGCGCAGGCCGCGCTGGCCAAGGAGGATCCGTCCCTCGCCGCCGCCATCCTCAACGGCCTCATCAACACGATCCGCTCCGTCGGCGGCGACCAGATGGCTGACGCGCGGACGCTGCTCCGCAAGGCTTACGGCGAAATGGGCGGCCTCAGCGCGGACATCCCCGCCGATAGCCCCATCGCACCCCTGCTCCAGATCGTCCTACATCTTCGGCTCGGGGAAACGGAACTCGCCGAGGAGGCCTATTTCAAGAACAAGGCGCTCTTCGACGCCCACCGCACCGAACTCCCCGTCGAGCTATTGCTTTTCGGAGCCGGGATCCACATCGCACAGGGCACCCCGGAAGACCACGAGCGGGCCGAGGACATCCTGCGTGGTTGGATGATGAAATTCGGCGAGGCGGAAAACGTCGATATCCGCGACAAGGCGCGCGTCCAGCTGCTCTTGGCCAGGAACTACCAGCGTGCCCTGCAATTCGACATCGCACGCGCCGAGTTCACCACCGTGCTGAACACCTACAGGGACCAGCCCGAGGCCATCGAGGCGCGCTTTGGGATCGGCGAAACCTACATGGCGCAGAAAGTCTACGACCAGGCTTCCGAGCTTTTCACGGAACTCGCCGAAAGCCCGGTGCCCGCGATCTCGATCCGCGCGAATTTCCTGCTCGGCGTGCTCGCACTGCGGCAGGAGGACAGCGAGAACGCCCGCCGCATTTTCCTCTCCGTCCTCGAAAACTCGCCCGACGCGGATCTCGCCAACGAGACGCTCTACAACCTCGCCGAGGTCTATGGCATCGAGCAGCGTTTCCTGACGCAGCTGGAAACACTACGCACCGTCGGACGGCTCGGCCAGGATTCCAAGGTCTGGCAAACACCGGGGAACGCGCTTCCCATCGTGGTTCAGGATCCCGATCTCGGCATCAGCCGTGGCGACACGCGCATCCCGGTTGTTGTCAGAACCGAGCCGGGCAACGACGAGGAGCGTTCATTTCTGACAAGCGGCGGCGCGGGCAAGGGCATTTTCCTCTCGGAAATCCCCACTGTCCTCGGCGAGGCGAAACCCAACGACGGAGTCCTCCAGGTCACCGGCGCGGACACGATCACCGTGGACTACCCGGAAGATTTCAAGAAGGAGTTCCAGTTCGGCTTCCCCGGAAACACCCGCCTGCGCATCGCCTCCGACGGAAGCCTGGATATCGCGAGCACCGAAATCGCCAACGATGCGAAGGAAACGATCACCGACGATCTCAAGAAGGAGATGGATGAGGAAAAGGAGGAGAAACCGCGTTCCGCGATCCGACCCTCCAACCAGGTGAAACCCGGCAACCTGATCTTCATCCAGGTGAAGGATGGCGACCGCGATGTGACGACCGCTCCGGACGAGGTCGGCATCCGCCTCACCGCATCGGGTGGCGACGAGGTGCAGGTGAAAATTTCCGAGGAAAGCTCCCACGGCGGGATTTTCCGGGGCACTGTCCGCACCGGCGAACTCCCCGCCGGCGCGGGCGCATCGGACTCCGCCCTCGACCACAGCCCGCTCATGGCGATCGACCACGATCCGAACAGCTCTTGGCGCAGCGAGCCTGACGGCGCGGCACCGAAGCTCCTAACGGTCGACATGAAGGAGCTCCGGGACGTCACGACAATCGTCCTGACCTCCCCCGACGCGGACAACGAGGCACCTGTCCGCATGGCCGTGCGTGGCAGCCATGACGGCAGGTTCTGGTTCCGGCTCGCGGATCTCCCCCCTCCCCCACCCGCGGATAAGATCACTTTCCCGGAAAAAGGGATGTTCCTGCGCACCTACAGACTTCCCGCGAATGAGCTTCGGGAAAACTACACCTGGGAGCAGATCGCGGACATCGCGAAGAAACTCGAACCGACGACAAAGGAAGAGGTTGCCTCGATATCATGGACGGCTCCCGAGGAGGACGAAAACGCCCATTTCCTGATCTGGTCGGGGCCGCTTGTCCAGGAGCGGGATGGCGCAATGCGCTTCTCCGTTTCCGGCAGGACGACCGCCCTGATGCTTGATGGCAAGCTGGAGCTACCGCCCGGTGAAGATGGACGGAGCGTGGATCTCCTTGTGGCGCGCGGCATCCACCACATCACCGTTTTCTCCATCGCCGAGCCGAAGGCGAAATCCGCCGGTGCCGTCCGCGCCCGTGAGAACCGCAACTCGTCTGCGGTTTCGCTGCACCCTTTCGCGGCATCCGATTTCGACATCGCCGCCTTCGAGGGACTGACCGAATCGGGCGATGCCACGACCAACCAGATCAACAAGGAGGCCAACACCTGGACGCTGGACATGCCATCGCGGAAGCTGCGCCACATTGAATTTTCCTTCCTCGAATATCGGGGCGAGGCGGTCGCGGTGAGCAATGTCGAGATCAGCGGAGGCGGAGCCCGCCACATCCCGCCAGCCCAGGACGTCCTCCAACTCGCCGACAACGACATCCTCGAACTGGCTCCCGGCGACAGCGTCCAGGTCTCCTACCTCGACGAACTGACCGCCGGCCGGCATCAGCCGAACCGCCTGCTGACACGATCCCTCACCGCCACCTACTACAACGGCGAGATCATCCCCATCACCTACGACTTCCAGCGCACCGGCGGCGGATCGGTCTCGGGCTCCCGGAAGGAACTGCTCCGCATCGATCCCGGAGAACGTATCGTCGCGGAAATCACCGACTTTGATCTCGACACCGGATTGGACCGCGACACGGTCGAGATCGAGGTACAGGTCAATGCCGACGCCTCCGTGAAATACCTCGCCACCGAAACGGGATCATCCACCGGCGTTTTCCTCGCGGAGATCGACACCGCCGCCGAAGCGGACGGAAGCAAGCTCGTCGTCAGGCAGGGCGACAAGGTTTACATGCGCTACAAGGACACGCAGAACACCTTCCCCGGGCACGCATCGGATCGCGAGGCGGTGGTTTACCTCAACAGCCCGAGCGATGGTCTCGTGCGCATCCTCGAAAGCGAGACCCCGCCCGGCGGCGCGGCGCGAATCCTCCCTGCGCAGCCCGGTTGGCAGCCGGGGCACGCGGGGAAAATCGAATACCGTGCGCCGCTCACCGTGGAGGTCATCGATCCGGACCAAGCGAAGGACTCCAAAAGCACCGTCACCGTGGAAGTCACGACCGACCAGGGCGCGCAAGCCCGGGTGATTTGCCAGCTCTCCCGCGCCTATGCCCCTGCCGACGAATCCATGGAAGGAGTCCGCAACCCCGCGCTCTTCGAAGGCCGCTTCGTCGGGCAGATCCCCCTGCTCCTGGGGAACGCCGCCGGACTTGTGCAAATCCCCGAGGACGGATCCCTGCCAGCAGCGGATTTTGGCGAGATCGTCTCCGATGAGGAAAAAACATCCGGACTCCATGCGCTCAACACCCTCGGCAACAGCGTTTTCACCGCCACTTACACCGACGATTCGGCCCAGCGAACGCTTTCATCAAAAGCCTCTCTCGCTTCCGCCGCAAGCCTCCGGATCACCGATAGCGAGTATCTGGAGGACGCGGAGATCGCCCATGTCGGCACCAAGCTCTATCTCCTTCTCGAGGATCCCGACCTCGATGTTTCCCCGGAGCGCGACAAGGCGCTCGTCCGTATCCTGACTGATACCGGTGAGGACGAAACGCTAGAGCTCGAGGAAACGCTCTCCCATAGCGGTGTGTTCAGCGCATCGTTCCCGCTCACAATCAATGCCAAGCCGGTTCCCGGAAATCCCGAGGCGGGCATCGAGTGTTTCTTCGGCGACGGGATCACCTCAGGATACCTCGACAATGTCCCGCAGACACCGGACGGCCTGAACATCATCGAGAGGAAGATCCCGGTCGCTGTCGGCACTGATGGCGAGTTGTCTTCATTCAGCAAGGTTTACAAGGATGAGGATCTCGCGGTGGAAACGCAGTTCCACATCGCGGAAAGCCATTTCGAACTCTTCAAGGGGCACCGCAAGCTTGAGCAGAAGGAAGAGGCCGCCGCCAACCTCGAGGCGGGCAGGCGCGTCCTGCGACAACTCCGCGAGGATTATCCCGATCCGAAATACGCACCACGCGTCTCCTACCTGCTCGGCCAGTTCGCGCAGGAGATGCAGGCATGGGACGAGGCGATCGCCGCCTACGCGGAGATCGTCCGCAACCACCCCGAACACAGCCTTGCTCCCGACGCCCAATACAAGCTCGGCCAATGCTACGAGGAGGCCGGCGAACTGGACAACGCGCTGGAGGCATACGTCACACTCGCCGCCACCTACCCGAAGAGCCCTCTCATCGCCAATGTCATGCTCCGCATCAGCGAGCATTTCTACGTCAAAGAAGAGTTCGCCGTCGCCGCCTCGGTGGGCGCGAAATTCGTCGAGCGTTTCCCCAACCACGAATGGACGCCCAAGATGGCGTTCCGCGTCGGCCAATGCCACTACAAGCTCGAGGAATATGGCCGTGCTGGCATCTCCTTCGATGCCTTCGTGAAACGTTTCCCCGAGCAGGAGCTCACCGCCCAAGCCCTCTTCTGGGCCGGCGAAAGCTACCGCATGGGAAACCAGATCCCCGAGGCCTTCCGCCGCTACAACCGCTGCCGCTGGGACTTTCCCGAATCCGACGCCGCGAAATATTCCCGCGGACGACTAGCGCTTCCGGAGCTGCTTTCCCAGTTTGAAAGGGAGGCGAATCTGAATGAGTGAGGCGACCGTTTGCAATCGTCAGATCACAAGCGGAAAACCGAAAAATCACACCAGGGGATTCTCACAGGAAAGCCCCGTGGTGGTGTTTAGCGCGACGGCTCCAGCCAAAGGGCGCAGCCGACCCCGAGGGGCATGAGATTGCAGTCGTCGCGGCGGATGCCGTGGTTGGATCCTCGATGAGCCCATGCCCCCCTTCCCTCCCCGCTGCCCTAGGCGTACAGGAGCGGGGGCGGTCGCTACTGCAAACGGGTAACGAATGATCAAAATGAAATTTGTGATCAGCCGGGTTGATGACATGTTGGGCACACATGAAAAAGATCCGGATCCCCGGCACATCCCCGGGAATATGTTTTTCGCTGTCGCTCGCTCTTTGCGCTTCTGCGGAGGAGGTCAAATCCATTGCGGAGTTTTCCCGGAATGATTCGAAAGAACCCAGGTGGCGAATCGTCGATGATGGCGTAATGGGAGGCCTTTCCAAAGGCGAAATGGAGATCAGGGATGACGGCTCTCTGCATTTTAGCGGAAAACTGTCTTTGGAGAACAACGGCGGGTTTTCCTCGGTGCGTTCCGGCAATCTGAAACTCGATCTGAGCGCCGCAGAGGGAATCGTCCTCCGGGTCAAAGGGGATGGCCGGACTTATGAGGTGCATTTTTCCACGCCTGCACGTTGGCAAGGCAAGGGCATCACCTTTGCCGCTATGCTGCCCACGGCAAAAGGCCAATGGAGGGAAGTGCGAATTCCGTTTTCCGCGTTCAAGGGCGATTACCGGGGCAAGCGGCTGAAGGATGGGGATATCAGATTCAACCCCGCAAATGTGCAGGGAATCACCCTCGAATTGGTGGACAAAAAAGCCGGTGTATTCGAACTGGAGGTTGATTGGATCCGAACGTACGGCAGCAGCAAATCCGGCTGAAATAGGTGGCCTCCGTCCGAAGCCTGATGTGCCTTCGGCCTATTCAGCGCGTTGCCTCAAGCCGCCAGAATGCTTTCGCGGCAGCCTGGATGGATGGGAGGGTGTAGTGGCGTTGGATGGTGAAATCGCCGTCGTCGATGATAGGCCCATAGGCGTTCATGCTTCCGCTGCCATCGGTGAAATTCGGGAAGTTCACCGTGGCGGCCGTGGCTAGCGTGAGTCCCTTGGTGTTTTTCGGGAGCCGGATTTCCACCACGTAATATGTCTGCGCGGGGTCGAGGCCAGCGGCAGCGATGGAATTGATCGCCGCCCCCGTGAGCGGCTGTTCCGAACCCACGAATGACACACCGGAGGTCGCGCTGCCTGGATCTGATCCATAGAGATATTCAAGAAGGTTGGGAACCCCATCCTTGTCGAAATCCCCGTCATCGGTTTGCTGGTCGGGGGGTATGCCGGCGGATGTGTAGAAATTGGTGATCGCAACGGCGACCCCGGGCTGCGAAACGGTCGTCGTAAGGATCGCCGTGGTGACAGTGGCGCTCGGCACCCTGCGTGTTAGAGCCCCGATCGCATGCAATCTCCCGTTGGCAAGAGAGCGGGCGGCGGTGAAAGTCCCCGTGAAATCCGTCAGCGGGACGAAGGTCGCATCCGCCGCACCATTCTCGGATAATCTTACGGTGCCCCCTGATCCGCATACCACAATGTTGTCGTCCGGCTGTATCTCGATGTCGGTGATCGATGAGGAAAAAGGAAGGCCTGCTGCGGCGAAGGTGCTGTCAGCCACCCCGTCGATGCCGATCCGTCCGATGCCCTGCGAACCGACCACATAGATTATCTTTCCGGAAGACTGCCATTTCAGCTGGGTTACATTCGTGGTGGTCACGACAGGCGGGAAAGAGGCGTCAACCGTGCCATCGGCCAACACCCTGAGGATCGCCCGGCTTGAACTGGCACCGGGGAGTCGGAACAACCCGCCCATGAGGGTCGAGCCATCCGCCAATGCCAGCATGGATGTGACGACCGCGGTTCCGACAGTCGGGACGGTGAAATTCGAAACCAAGTTGCCATTTTGGGAGAAAATCGATCCTCCGCTTGCAGCACCCCAGGCAATGATCGTCCCGTCAGGCCTTTCGGCAAACACCGTGGTATTTGCGAAACTCACATCCAGTGTGCCATTGAGGAAATAACGCTCCGTGTAATTCTCCGTGGTGAATCTGTCGATCTCATCCCAGGTATCCCCACGCGTCGTCGAGAACCGGAGATCCTGGTTACCGAAAACCGCCGGAGTCGTTACCAGCAGCGAGCCATTTCCACGGATCTGTGAAAGGATGCCGAGGAAAGGACGCCGCTCCCAAGTCTCCCCATTGTCATCGCTGACATAGGTGCCATCAGTGACAGTCGTGGGACCCGATGCGGCCACCATCACCCGCCCGTCCTGCTCGAAGAGACGGGTCAATCCGGTGAGAGGCGCTGTTTTCCGGGGCCATGTCAGGCCCTGGTCGGTTGATGTGAAAACACCACCATCGGAGGGGTGCTGCACTGTCAGGAAAACCTTCCCGTTCCTCACCAGAACGGATGTCGCGTTTGCGAATTGGCCGCTGCCTCCCGTCCCTTGCGTGGGCAGGCCGACGCGCCTTTCCTCCCATGCCAGCCCGTCCGCCGAGTAATAGCAGCCCGCGAAATTACTAGCTTCGTAGTAGCTACCTGTCGCCGCATCATAGGCCACATCGTCCACCGAGTCCGTGAAAACCGTATCCGGCAGGTTCACCTGGGAGGCCTGCGTCCAGACCGTCTGGCCGGCGGACAGGCGGTGCAGCGGGGTGTAGTTCTCCGTGTTGGAAGCCGCATTCCTCGCATCGCCGACATAAATGAAACTGTTCGCGTTTTTCACGAAACGCAACGGGCTTATCGAGAGATCATAGGCACTTGTCCCAGAAACGCCGCTGATCGCAGAGAACGTGTCTCCCCGGTTCGTCGAGCGGTAAACGCCCGTCTGGCCCAGCACATATAGCTCGTTTCCAAAATGGAGCAGCGAAGCTTGGTCCGCAGAAGACGGCACACCAGGCAGGTTCACCGTGAAATCCTGCCACCCCTCAGGCGTTCCCGTCACCCTCGCGGCGACAGTCGCCCCCCGGCTCCCAAGGCTCCCGGAAGCATTGGTGATCAGAACCCAATAGGTGCTCGGCGGATCCGCAGCAACCACCGTAAGGCTAGGAGTGGTCGCCGAAGCGACAGGTTGGGTGAGATCCCCGGGATGCCCCCGATACCACTGGAAGGCCTGCCCAGCGCCACTCACACCCACAGTCAGTGTAGCTCTGCCTCCGGCATCCCTCACCGCTCCCTGCGGCTGCGATGTGATCGTGAAATCACCCGCTCCATTCCGAAGCCCGGCTGCGCGAATGTGAACGCAGATGAGGAGATCCCGTTCTGCGTGGAAGCCGCAAATGTCTGGTTCCCAGTGAGGGTAAGCTTGATCACCCCGGATTCTCCATTCCCCAAAATCCCCGCATGGACGGCCGCCGTAGCGATCGTCGAATTCACCCACTAGCGATCCGTACCCCAGACGAGACCTGAAGTCGATCCCGTGAGCTCGAAGTAGAACGGCCCGCCCGACAATCCGTTTGCAGTGGACGGGGCAGGCTCCGGGGTGACACCTGGCGGGAGGGATGAAAAAGCAAGCGGCGCAGACAGCAATGCAAAGATGCAAAAAATGGATTTCATGTTGGGAGGGGCGGTTCTGTTAGTCCGAAGTGGCGGAAAGTGGGGGAAAGCGGCATCTTTCACAACCACGGCCGCATGGACACTAACAGGATCGCCGGGCGCCTGTATCCTCTGAACAGGGGATTTTACAAGTGGGGTGGAACATCATAGAACCGGTCGGGGCATAACGCTCCCAACATGCCGCATTCATTCAAGCTCTCTCCCATCACCGTCCTAGCCGCCGCAGTTGGAATCGGGCTTGCGGTGTGTGCGACGGTTGTATGGCTCGCCCAACATCAGCCGTGGCTGGGGATCAAGCTGGCTCCGACAGCAGATGGCAGGGGGGCGGTGGTAGTCTCTTCCGAGGGGCCGGGGTCGGCGCTTCCCGCAGGCACTGTTGTGTTAGAGCTTTCGGATTCAGCGGACTCCATGGTATTGGAGAAACTGGATCTTGTGGTAGAGCCGGACGGAATGATGGGCGATTACGGCACATACCGGAGATTCCTGGACAGGCAGGAGCGTCTGGCGGGGATCCAACACTCTGAAAAAGTCGTTTTCACCGATGATCGTGGGCGTCGTTATGAGGTTTCACCGGATCAGGATGGGCGGCCGCTGACATCACAGCCGCCGGATTTCTGGGTTCAGATCGCGGTGGGCTTGATCGCCTGGTTGGTCTCCGCAGCGGTGTTTGCCTTCCTTCCAAGGGAGGCGAGCGCGCGCTATCTGCTGCTGAGCGGGGCGGCCACCCTATTGTTCGCGCCGGCGGGCGCGGTTTACACCACCCGCGAGTTGGCGGTGCCGGGAACCATGCTCCAATGGGCGAGTGATTTGAATTTCCTGGGTGGCAGTTTGTTCGCCGCGAGTTTCGTGGCCTTGCTTTTGCATTATCCGCGGCGCCTCGCACCGGCATGGGTGGGCCTGGGCGTGGTCGCGCTCTACATCGCATGGTTTGTGATGCAGCAGGTGGGGGTTTTCGAATCGATGACCTTCGCCCGGCGTTTCCTGGTGATGCTGGGGGTGCTCACTACTTTCGCCCTGGCAGCGGTGCATTGGTACCTTACGAGGCGCGATCCGGTGGCCCGGGCGGCCCTGCAATGGTTCCTGCTCTCCTGGATGCTGGGAACGTGCTTGTTCGCCTTGTTCATCCTGCTGCCCCAGACTTTCGGGGTGGATACCTCGCCGCTGCAGGGCTACGCTTTTCTGCTTTTCCTGCTGGTGTATGGCGGACTGGCATTCGGCATCCTGCGCTACCGCCTGTTCGAGCTTGGTGAATGGTGGCGGCGCATCGTCTGGTGGACCCTATCCGTGCTCTTGCTGATCTCGCTGGATCTGATGTTCCTGTTCGGATTCCATTTTCACTCCGGACTTTCACTTGCCCTGACGCTGGTCATCTGCGGGGTGGTCTGGCTACCGCTGCGTGGGTGGGTCTGGGGATGGATGAGGGGAAAACCTGCTCTTAGCCACGAGGATTTGTTCGGGCGCATCATCGATGTGGCACTTGCCCCTCCGACCCACGGCGGTAGGTGCGCGGGCTGGCAGGAGTTGCTGAAAGCCACGTTCGACCCGCTAAACATGCGGGCGGATGAGGATGTCCCGCGGGAGGTGACGATCGAGCAGGATGGGCTGATGCTAAGGGTTCCCGCCGTGGGCGATCTTCCAGGCCAGACCATGGAGTTTGCCGGTGGTGGGCGGCGCTTGTTTTCCAAGGCTGATGACACCCTCGCCACCGGCATGGTTTCCATGCTGAGCCATGCCATGGAAAGCCATGCCGCCTACGAGAAGGGTGTGGCAGAGGAGCGGAGCCGGATCGCCCGCGACCTTCACGACAACTTCGGCGCCCAGCTGCTTGCGGCTCTCCACAGCCGTGACACGGAACGAAAAGACACCACGATCCGGGATGCCCTGGCCGATCTCCGCGACATGATCAACAACCAATCGGCCGCCGCACCTTCCTTCGACGAGGCGCTTGCAGAGCTGCGCATGGAAACATCCGAGCGCCTTGCAGCCACAGGTGTCACACTGCACTGGAGCAGTGATGCGGATGATTCCGAAGGGCTTGGTTTCCTGCCCGTGCATACCCTTCGCTCGATGATACGGGAGGCGGTCAGCAATGTGATCAAGCACTCCCTCGCCACCAAGGTGAGCGTGAAGATAGCGCTGCATGGGGGATGGGTTTCCCTGCAGATCGCCGACAATGGCATGGGATTCGATGCCACGGTCCCGGCATCCGGCAACGGCCTCGCCAACATGCGCGCGAGGCTCGAACCACTTCGCGGCAGTCTTGAGATCAGGCATGACCAGGGTGGAACACTTCTCGCCATGCGCTTCCCAACCCCAGGAAAAAAAAGTTTGAAATGAAAGACGTGCTGATTGTGGAAGACATCCCGGAGACACGCCGCTGGCTGGCGGATGTGGTGCATTGCGCGTTTCCCGAGTGCAGGATCCGCGAGGCGGCTAGCGTGGCTGCCGGGCTGGAGGCGGAAACCGGGATGGATCTGGCGTTAATCGATCTCGGATTGCCCGACGGCTCCGGCCTCACGATACTGCGCCATCTGCGGGAGCATTCCCCGCAGACGCTATGCGTCATCACGACTGTGGTTGGTGACGACGCACACATCGTGGCAGCCCTGTCTGCGGGAGCCCAAGGTTACCTCCTGAAGGAGCAACCGGCAGAGCAACTCAGCCGCCAACTCATCCAGCTCAACGAGGGAGTCCCAGCGCTCTCGCCCTCTGTCGCGAGGCGTATCATGGAGCATTTCCGGCTCACGGGCCCGGTGGCGGATTGCGATTCCGCGCTCACCGAGCGGGAAAAGGAAACCTTGGCCCTCATCGCTCGCGGATGCCGGAACAGTGACGCGGCAGTGGCCCTGGGCATCGCCGAGTCCACGGTGGCAAGCCATATCAAGGCGACCTACCGGAAACTGGGGATTTCCTCCCGCGCCGAGGCGTCTTGGCACGCGACGCGCCTCGGGCTTTGAGCTGATTGGAATTCACGCTGCGGAGAACGCGGCTCCGGGAAAAGAGCGAACCCGCGAGGCGGTGGCGGGCTCAGGCTTGTCATTCTCATGTGGGAAACCTACCTTGCGTTTACAGAACGATGTTCAAGAATCTCATATTCGACTGGTCCGGGACTTTGGTGGACGACATGGGGCCTGTGATCGAGGCGACGAATGCGGTGCTGGGGAAATACGGGATCGCGCCCTATGACAGGGAGGGATTCCGGCGCAGTTTCCGGCTGCCTTACCGGGAGTTCTACGCGGAGGTTCTGCCAGGTATCGCATTGGAGGATCTGGAAGCGCATTTCCGCCCGGCCTTCGAAGGAGCGGAGAGCCTCGTGACGGTGCTGCCGCATGCCCGCGAGAAGCTGGAATGGGCGAAGTCGCGGGGCCTGCGGATGTTCGTGCTGACCTCGATGGATGCAGACGCATTCCTCAGGCAACTCGTGGATTTCGGGATGAAGGATTTCTTTGAGGAGACTTACGCGGGCGTGCTGGACAAGCGCGAGGTGATCGCGGAGATCCTGGAGACGCACTGTCTGCTCAAGGATGAAACGGCCTTTGTGGGCGACATGACACACGATGTGGAAACGGCGAAGCATGGCGGGATTTCCTCCATCGCCGTGCTGACGGGATATCATCATGCGGAGGTGCTGGCGGGTGTCCGCCCGGATATCACCGTGCCGGATCTCGGGGTGCTGGTGAAGATGTTCGACAAGCGGAAAGCGGACAGGCCGGTGGCCACAGTCGGGGCGCTGATCCATGATGGCGCGGGGAAAATCCTGATGATACGCACCCACAAGTGGAGCAACAAATGGGGCATACCCGGCGGGAAGATCGAACGTGGGGAGACCTGCGAGGATGCCTTGCGGAGGGAAATGATGGAGGAGACCGCGCTGGAAATTTCCGACATTCGTTTCGTCATGGTACAGGAAAGCATAGACTCGCCGCAGTTCATCCGCCCCGAGCATTTCCTGCTGATCAACTACATCGCGAAAGCGGATTCGCACGAAGTGACGCTAAACGACGAGGCTGAGGAGTATGCATGGGTCACGCCAGATGACGCTTTCAGGCTGGATTTGAACAAGGCGACGAAAATCCTTTTGGAAAAGGTGCTGGAAGAGAAACTGCTCGCATGAAAGCCGATGAGATCGAGATCCGCCGCCTGGAGGTTGAGACCCACATCGGCGTTCCGGATGAGGAGCGGGCGGTCGCACAAAGGCTGTGGGTCAGTGTTTGGATGCGTCCCGGACAAGGCTTCCGGGGGCTGCAGGACAAGGTTGAGAACACGGTCGATTATTACGGGGTCTCGCTTGGGATCGTGGCGCTCGCGGTCGCGAGACCACGGAATCTGATAGAAACGCTTGCCACGGATGTTGCCGAGTTTCTCCTCTCCACCTATCCGCTGGAATCCGTGGATGTGAAGGTGGAGAAGAAAATCCTGCCGAATGCGGATTTCGTGGCGGTGAAGATCTCAAGGTGCGGAGGCCGCTATTCCGCCAGATAGGGATCCGGAGTTGGCTGGGGCTACCGGGCGCTTTTCAGCATAAGGTTCACGTTGTGGCGGAGGCCGGCGGCGAGGTTTGCGCTTTTCGCGTTCTTGTTGCTGAAGCGGCTGAGGAGGTCGCGCTTCTCGGCGTCCTTGCCCTCGGAAACCTTGCGCATCTCCACATCGAAGCGGCTGAAAAGATCGAAGATCAGTTCCTCGGTGGCATCGAAGCGCGGCACCTTGGGCGCTGGCTGACCTTCCACCATAACCGGCTGGGCTGGCGGCTCCGGGCGCCTGACCATTCCGGTGTCTATCGTTTTCCTGCCTACCGTGGAGCGGAGCTGCGCGCTGAGCAGCATGCCGCCGGAGCTGAATGTCATGTCGATGTGCGAGACAGCGCCGTTGTCACCGAAAAGGACGAGATCCACCTGGGTGGAAACGAAGATCCCGCCGCCGGGCGTGTCCGTGATGGTGGGCTTATGGGTGCGGTAGGTGGCGTCCGTGAAATCATAAAGCGCCGTGCCGTTTTTCTTCCAGCCGTTCAGGCTCTGGCCGAAGCCTTCGGTATCGAACCCTGCGGCGAAGGCAGGTGTGATGAGTGCGAGTGCGAGGAGGGTTGCTTTCATGTCGTTTGCATTTTTGGTTAGATTTCAGAAGGAGATGGAGGCGCCGGACTGCCATGTGAAGGAATCGGTGTTGAAGCCCGCACCGGCATCGTCTGTGATGATCCCGTATTCGAGGCCGTTTCGGATCACCAGGCTGTCCTTGTAGAGGTGGAGGTTCGCTCCGAGGTAGAGGGAGTGGTACTCGTTGCCTATGAAAAGAGGTGAGCTGTCGTAGAGAAGATCGCCGGAATTCCCCGGAGCGAAGACGAGCGCCCCCGGATCGTCCGATCCCGCGTAGTGATAGCGGCCGACGAGATTGAGCGTGCCGGGGATTGCCCAATAGGTGGCTCCGGCGGTCAGCCCCCAGGCGGTGGTGTCCCCCCTTGCGAGCTGGAAATCCCCGATGAATGAGTGGCGATCCGAGTCGATGCGGACACCGGTGGAGAAGAGATGTCGGTAGGAGGGGTTCTGGACGATGAGCTGGTTGCCGTTCGCGGAGCGTTTCCCGGCGATTTCGTAACCCATCGGGTTGGAACGTCCCGCATCGAAGTTATGGATGTAGTCGGCATGCCAGCGGACTTTTGAAAGCGTGTCGCCGGATTTTTCCACGAAGCTGCGGGAGATGCTGAGGTTCAGGAAGCCATCGCCTCGGATGGATGGGATGTTCGGGTCGAAATCCCCGGAAAACCAGCCGATGTCGTAGTCGAAATTTTGCCCTGCGCGGTGGAAGCTGACACCGAGGGAACTGGCGGGCGAGATCAGGTTCGTGAGCATGCTGCGACCCGGGTATGGGGAAAGCTGCGGCTCGGTGCGGGACTCGGTGCCGAAGTTCGGGCGGAATTTCCCGTAGGTGACACCGGTCGTATCCGAGAACCGGGTGTATGCCTTGAGACGCTCGATGCCCCGGTAATCGGAATCGCCGGCGAATTCTCCGACCGCCTCGATCTCGGTGTTGTTGAAGGCGCGGAAGCGCGCGCCAAGCCTCGCGCGACGGGTGCGGGTGCCATCGAGATCAGTGTCCCTCGCGGGGATGGCGCCGGATGGATCTGTCTCCGCGCTTCCGAAACCGGATTGGAAATCGAAGTAACCGGAGATCGCGACCTGCTGGATCCATGGGTTTGCGGCGGAATCGTAGAGAACCGAGCGCGACCAGATGGCATCCAGCGGACTGGCCGCCCACTCCGGCTCCAGGTAGATCAGGTTCTCCACGCGCTCCTCACCAGCTTCCGCGCCTTCGCGGGTCTCGCGCGGTGGGAGCAGGATGCTGTTTGCATCCACCTTTCCCTCAAGCACATCCAGAGCCTCGTTCGCGGAGGCCAGCGATGCTGTTAGCAAAAGGAGCCTTGCGAGCCTCATCATTCCTGTTCCTCCTTCTTGGCCCTGTCCTCCTGCCTGTCGGCGGCGCGGCGGACGCGGGATGCATACTGCTCAAGGCTATCGCTTTTCTTGAGGGCAAGGGCGGCCTGCAGGTTCGGCAGCGCCTCCACATAGCGGCGCTCGCGGACGAGCATCTGGCCCAGCCCCAGGTTTGCGGGGTAGGCGACGGATTCGATGCGGGCGGCGAGCTGGTAGTTTGTCCTCGCTTCAACGACGAGTTCCGCGCGTTTTTCGCCGTCCTCTTCGTCACGGGAAATCAGGTCCTTGTGCCGCGCCAGCTCGAGCAGAACCTCGCCATTGGTCGGCTGCAGCGCGATGAGCTGGATGAGCAGGCCCTCGACCCGATCCGGCTGCCGCTTTGCCTGGGCGACGGATACCTCGGTCAGCATCAGGCTGACTTTTCCCTCCTCCGATATTTTCTCCCCGGCCTTCTTGCGCACTTGGGAGATGAAATCGTCCGCCTTGTCCGGGTAGCCGTAGTCGCTGAGGATTTTCGCGGATTTCAGGGTGCGGGGAATGTCGAGCTCATCCGATTTATCCATTGCGGCGAGGTAGGCGTAGAGAGCGAGCTGCGGCTCGTTGCGATCCATGTAGAGGTTGCCGAGGAGGTTGAGGTTCGATTCATCGGCGAGGCCTTTGAGGCGCAGCACCTCCAGGTTCACCGCAGCCTCATCCTTGCGCTCCATGGCGAGGAGGGCGTTGGTTTGCTGGAGCCAGAGCTGTTTTTCATTCGGGTTCTCCTCGATCAGGGAGCCGATCAGGCTGGATGCCTCGAGGAACTTGTCCTGCGCCATCAATGCCTGTGCGAGGCCGAGCTTCCAGTCGCGGGAATTCGGGTCAAGCAGGTATGCCTGGCGGTATGCGTTCTCGCTGGCGAGCGCGTTCTTTTTCTGAAGGTGACAATAGCCGAGCAGTCCGTAGGCGCGGCTGGAATTCTCGCCCAGCTCAATGGCCTTCTGGAGCATTGGCAGCGCTTCCTCCGTCATGTTCTTGGAAATGTAGAGGTAACCGAGGTTCGTGTAGGCGCGGCGGAAGCGCGGGAAGCGGCGTATCGCCTCTAGGAATGCGCGACTCGCCTCGTCGGTGCGATCCGCCTGGAAGTAGAGGTTGCCCAAGACGAAAACCATCGCCGGGCTGATCTCTCCCTTGGGCACCTCGGGATCGCTTGGGTTCTCAATGACCTGGATGAAGCGGACGATCTCCTGCTCCGCCTCGCGGAAACGACCGCCATCGAACATTTCACGCACCGTGACGAGCAGTGCCTGCTCCTCGTTGGAGACCTTCGGCTCCACATCGGAGAGGAATCCGTAGCTGCCGACGAAGTCTCGGACGAAGGTCGGGTCGCGGAAAAGGTTGGCCGGAGGGATGATACGCTCGGCATGGGAGACGATGGTGCTGAGGAAAATCGTAGGTAGTATGAACCGGAACATGGTAAGCGGGAGAGAGGAGAGGGGGATGCAAGCGGATAGGCGCAGATTTCCTGAAAGCTTTGTTTTCATCCTTTTTTGACTTCGAAATTGAATGGGACGAGGGCGACGGACTTGACCTTATTGCCGCCACGGGTGCCGGGCTTGAACTTCCAACGGTTGACCGCATTGATCGCCGCCTTGTCGAGATCGGGGTGGCCGGAGGACTGCTTGATCGAGGTTGCGATCACCTTGCCCGCCGCATCGATGGTGCAGGAAACGAGAACCCTGCCACCCTTGCCCTGGCTGAGGAGGGAACTGGGATAGGTGGGCGGGATCTTGCTGACAGGCTGCGGCGGCGCATCGAGATCGCCTCCGAAGGCGTCATCGCCGCCTTTCATCGAGAAATTCGGAATGTCCATCACGAACCCCCCGCCCGATCCGGCAGTCAGGTCTCCGAGATCGATGCCGAGATCGAGGTCGTTGGCTTCCTCCACCATTTCATCCGGCTCGGGTTCCTCCTCGATTTCCTCGGGCGGCTCTTCGGTTTCGAAATCCATTTCCTCCGGCGGCTCGACGACGATCTCCGGCGGCTCGCCCTGGTCGCGGTCGAGGAACTGGCTGAGCTTCTGGGAAAGCGGGATCGCCACAAAGACGGCAATGGTCGCCACAAAACCGCCGATCACGGCAAAGATGCCGGTGAACTTGCCTCTGGGCGGTCTGTAAACGTGGCGATCCATTATTTCGTGGAAACGGAGATCTTGTCTTTCATTGCACCGGCAAGGAGCGCCTGTCCGTGGACTTGCTGGACGATTCCGTGGGTGGATTCCTTGTCGCCCTGTATGATGACGGACATGTCAGGCGTCTCGGTGAGAAGGGGTTTGATTTTCCCGATCACGCCTTGAACGCCGACACTCTCGCCACCGTAGAAGACCTTGTCCTCGGCGGTGACAGCCAGCAGGATGGAGTTTTTTTCAAGCGCACTCGCCCCGCCGACATCCGGCTTGTTGACCTTCACCCCCGTTTCCTCGACGAATACGGTCGAGACGATGAAGAAAATGAGGAGGATGAACACGCAGTCTATCATCGAGGAGAGATCGACATTGACGGGTTCTTCGGCTTCGTCGCCTATGTTGCGGCCTAGCATGATATTGTTAGATTTTCGGTTCGCGCTGGAAGCGGGAGGTGAGAATGAGGCTTTCGAGTCGCTGGAGGGTCGCGGAGATGCGGTCGCGCTTCGACTTGATGATGAGGCCGAGGAAAAGCCCCGGCAGGGCGATGGTCAGGCCGGTCTGGGTGGTGATGAGCGCCTGCTGCATCCCGTCCGCCACCTTCTGCATACCGGCCGGTCCGGTTCCCTGGGAAAGGCCGGCGAACATTGCAAGCATCCCGGTGACGGTGCCTAACAGGCCGGCGAGCGGTGCGGCGGCGACAAGGGTGTTGATGACGAGCAGGCGGCGGTCGATGCTGGAAATGAGGTTCAGCCGCACCTCCTCAAAGCGCCGGCCCACGGTCTTGATTGTCAGCTTGGGGCCATGGAGAACGTAGGAAAGCGCCTCACCGATCCGCCCGCCCGCACTGTCCGGATTCTCGATCCACTCCGGCCATTTTTCCGAGTGCTTGTCGTTGAGGTTTCCGTGGTTCACATAGGCGAGGGCGGCGAAGCAGAAACCGTAAAGTATGCAGGCCACCCCGCCGAGCATGTACATGATTTCCCCGCCCGAGAGGAAGAGATCCAGACCGTCTTTGAAGATATCCGTCATGTGCTTGCTTTGGTTCAGGCCGTCGTAGGAACGAGTTCGACATCGTCATCTCCGCCGTCATCTCCGCCGTCATCGGGGTCTTCCGCGTGGGAAACCGGCTGCATCCCTTTTCCGCGCTCTGTGGTTCCGTTGATGATGGCGATGGCGGAACCCTCGATCTCGCCGAACTTCGCCTTAACCATGCTCTTGAGCAGGCCGTGTACGACGAGGACGGGAATTGCGACGATGAGGCCTTCCGCCGTGGTGATGAGGGCCTCGGAAATGCCCGCCGTGAAATTTTTCTGGTTACCGCTTCCATAGAGCGCCATCGCCTGGAAGGTCTTGATGATCCCGAGCACGGTGCCGAGCAGTCCCATCAGCGGCCCTGCGGCGGCGGTGAGTGCGAGGAAGGGGAGGAAGCGCTCGAGGTGCGGCTTGATGACGACGAGCTTCTCGAACATCGACTCCTCCAGCACACGGCGTTTCTCATAGAATTTCGATACCCCGATGACTACGAGCGCCCCGGCCTCGCCAGGAATCGTCTTGGCGCGCTTGAGAGCCACGTCCTGCTTTCCCGCGAGGAGATCGTCGAGGATGGCATTGAGCTCCCGGCGGTTCGGCACCTTGAACCTGGAAACCTCCCAGACCTTGAAAGCCGCAATCAGGAATGAGATGGCACCGAGTAGCAGGATGGCGTGTCCGACATAGCCGCCCTTTTCGATGGTTTCCCAAAGGGTCTCCTGTGCCGCCTCAACCTCGATCGCCTTGCCCATGGAGCCATCGAATGGAAGCTCGCCATGCCCTGAGTTGAGGGTTTCGGTGATCTCCCCATCATAGCCCTTGATGGCGACAACGGTTGGCAGAGTGGTTCCCGTTTCCGCAAAAGTGGCGACGCCCTCAAAGCCACCGCCTTCCTGCGTGAAGAAAACCGATGGCCCGGCGACGAGGAGCTTGCCCTCGACGGACTCGCTGCCGTTGCGCAGGGCTTTGCCATCGAAGCTGTGGCCGCCCGCGATGTCTCCAAGGCGACTGATACCGATCCCGAGGACTTTCATGCGCTCCGAAAGCTCCGCCTGCGGCTCGTCCACAGCGGCGGTGGCGGATTGGTCGATGGCCTCCACCTCCTCGCGGTAGATCTGGTTCTCGCCCGGATGGAGGCGGGTGATGAACGCCTTGGAATATTGGCTGAGTATGCCAGCGGAGTAGTTGAAGTCCGTTTTCCTAGCGTCGATTTCGCGCTCGAGAGTCTTGACTGTGGCGGTGCGGCGTTCCTCCTCGCGCTCAAGGGCGCGGAGTTCCCTGCCGAGCTTCAGGGCTTCGTCGTCAAGGCGGTTGATATCGCGGTAAAGGGCGCGGCGGAGATCGGAGTAATCCTTCTTTGTATCACCGAGTTCCTTGACGGCCTTTGCCAGATCCGCCTTGGCGGTTTCGACAGGCGTCTGGGCGGAGGAAACGGCACAGAGTGCGAGAAGGAGCGTGAGTTGGATGAGGCGGCTCATGTTCGGTTACTTGGAAAATGGCAGGGAGATGAATTGCGGATCCTGATCGCCGGTGGTGCAGGAAATGAGGCTGCGTATCGCCTCGGCGAGATCCTTGCGTTCCTCGAATTTCCAACCCGTGGCATCGGGTTTACCCATGAGCGCGAAGCTGCCGTCCTCATTGACTGCATATGCGGCGGCAAGGCCGAGGTAGATCACCTGCATGTTGTATTCCTTGCCCTCGGAATTCGCGCGGAGCTCCTGGCGGAGAACAACGGTCTGTTGGAATTTCTCGATCTCGGCGGTGAGGTTGATCAGGTTGAGCAGGCGTTTCGAGACACCTTCATTGCGCTTTTCCTCCGGCAGCTTCAGATCGCGCTCAAGATCCTCGATGGCTTGGGAAACCTTCGGCTCGGCTCTCAGTGGTGCGGGGATAAGCGGGATCTTAGATGCCATGTTTTCCTCAAGCCCACGGAGTAGTTTCCCCAATTCGTCCTTCGCAGCGATGAAGCGGTCGCGCTCCTGCGTCTGCTTGAGGGACTCGGCATCAGAGCCCTGCTTGCGTGTCGTGGCGTCCGCGATCTTTTCCCTGAGATCCTCGATTTCCTTTTCGAGGCCTTCCTTGTAGTTCTGGAGAACCTCCTGATCGCGCGACCATTCGTTCTCCTCCTCCTGGATCTGGCGCATCGCATCGACCCATTGCCTGACGGTGATGCGGAGTTCTTCGGTGGGGGAAACCTTTGGCTCCTGGGCGTTGAGCGCGCCGAGAGTTCCTAGCAAAATAAACGGGAAGATATGGCGCATGGCGGTGAAGTGAGGGGATTAAAAAGGGGTCGCCGGCGATTGCCGACGACCCCGATGTGACGTTTTCGTCAGATAGGCTCATGGGGCGCCCGGAGCGACGCGGAAGCGGTAGAACTCCTTGTCTGCGGGGACGTCGTTAAGCTGGAGCGTCGCATTACCGGCGGGAGTGAAAGGAGGCACCAGGTTTGTGGAGCGCTCTACGGGGATGGTCAGCGTTGCGGTGTTGCCGACCTTTTGGACGATGATGTCATCGGCGCTAAGATCCTGGATGGAGCTGCTGGTGAAGAGGCCGCTGAACACGGATGCGGGGCTGCCGTTGCTGACGCTGGCATTGAATCCGAGAGCGGTGTTGGCATTTTCGACATCGTCGGAGATTCCATCGCCATCGGCATCGGCAAGGGTGGCACCCGGGTTGCCGCCTACTTCCGGAGCACCCGTGTCAGGTAGTCCGGTAAGGTAGCCTGCCTTCGAGAGATAAGACCAGCCGTTGAGCCAGTTGTTACCTCCGAACGCGCCGCGATAGCCGACAGTCGTGAAGAACCCGGCAGGGGCATCGGCAGGGAATCCGGAAAGGGTGGATGAGTAAAGCGGGCTGCCAAGCTGAGGGCGGGGATCAAGCCGGCGGTTCGGGATACGGCTGATGCCGACGAACATCGGGTTGGTGCCGACAGCGCTGTTTCCGAATCCTGCGGGATCGGCCGCACCGGCTCCGCCTATGTTCGGCACGATGCCTGCACCGCCCGCGAAGGTTCCCCAGGTGTTGTTGAGGAAGGTCGGTTTCGGGCTGCCGACCCCGTCCCCGGTGTTGCTCAGGGCGACGCCGTTGAAATCGTGGATCACCGAATTCGCAAGGGTTCCGGCGAAGTTGTCGGAAACCTGGATGCCATCGTCGATGCTGCCGACGGCTGTTGAGCCCGTGCCGAGCATGGTCATGTTGTAGATCTTCGTGAGCGCGAAGGGCGGGAGGCTGATGCTGTCGCCGTTTCCGCCGTCCCACTCGCCGCCATAGTCTCCGAGCGACGGGTTGTCGTTCTGGATCGAGAACCAGAACTGGTGGAATCCGGAGTGGCCTTGGTCGATGTCGAAGCTCCGTCCTGGCAGAACGCCACGGCGATGCGCTTGGTGTTGACCGTGCCGCCGAAGAACTCGACGCCGTCATCGGAGTTGGAGATGACCTCGACGTTCTCGATGATGGTTCCGTTTCCGACACCGCCGAGGGTGAGGCCGTTGATCTCGTTGTTCGCCGCGAACTCGAAGCCGCCGAAGCGGATGGAGACGTAGCGGAGTATGCCGCTGTTGTCGGCGTTGTTGGGGGTCGCGCCGCCGCCGTAGGTGGTGAGGAGCGGGTCGCCGCTGTTGGGGAAGCCCTCGATGCGCGCCTCGCCGTCGTTGGCAGATCCGGTGATGCGGTTCACCTGGGCGTTTCCGAGCATGATGATGCCGCCCAGAAGGAGGCATCGCCGAGAGCCGGATCCGGGAAGATCGAGGGATCGCCGTCCACTCCGCCGTCACGCTCTTCGATGGCGGTGAAGACGATGGGCTTCGCGAGGGTGCCGTCAGCGATGAGCTTGGCACCACGGGTCGCGATGAGCGAGCCGAAGGTGGTGGTGGCCGGGGTGGTGGAGGTGTCCTGTGCCCGCCCACCAAGGATGGTTGTGCCAGGCTCGATCGTGAGGGTGGCGTTGTTTGTGATGAAGATCGGCTTCCTTATGATGTAAGTGTTATCCGAAGTCCACGTCGTGTTCGCGGTGATGTTCGCGGTGACCTCGACATCATCCGCACCTAGGTAGCCGGCGCGGGAAAGGTAGCTCCATCCGCGCAGCCAGTTGCAAGACTCGGCGGTTCCGAATGCACCGCGATAATCGACCGTTTCGAAAAATCCCGGAGGAGCGTCGGCCGGAAAGGCGGCGAGGGTGGCACCGAGCAGCGGGCTGTTGTCCGCAGGGCGCGGATCAAGCGCACCGACCGGAGTGCGGCTGATGCCACGGAGCAGAGGATCGGTTCCCGATACGTTGCCGGAACCTGCGGGATCGGCCGCACCGGCTCCGCCTATGTTCGGCACGATGCCTGCACCGCCCGCGAAGGTTCCCCAGGTGTTGTTGAGGAAGGTCGGTTTCGGGCTGCCGACCCCGTCCCCGGTGTTGCTCAGGGCGACGCCGTTGAAATCGTGGATCACCGAATTCGCAAGGGTTCCGGCGAAGTTGTCGGAAACCTGGATGCCATCGTCGATGCTGCCGACGGCTGTTGAGCCCGTGCCGAGCATGGTCATGTTGTAGATCTTCGTGAGCGCGAAGGGCGGGAGGCTGATGCTGTCGCCGTTTCCGCCGTCCCACTCGCCGCCATAGTCTCCGAGCGACGGGTTGTCGTTCTGGATCGAGAACCAGAACTGGTGGAATCCGGAGTGGCCTTGGTCGATGTCGAAGCTCTCGTCCTGGCAGAACGCCACGGCGATGCGCTTGGTGTTGACCGTGCCGCCGAAGAACTCGACGCCGTCATCGGAGTTGGAGATGACCTCGACGTTCTCGATGATGGTTCCGTTTCCGACACCGCCGAGGGTGAGGCCGTTGATCTCGTTGTTCGCCGCGAACTCGAAGCCGCCGAAGCGGATGGAGACGTAGCGGAGTATGCCGCTGTTGTCGGCGTTGTTGGGGGTCGCGCCGCCGCCGTAGGTGGTGAGGAGCGGGTCGCCGCTGTTGGGGAAGCCCTCGATGCGCGCCTCGCCGTCGTTGGCAGATCCGGTGATGCGGTTCACCTGGGCGTTTCCGAGCATGATGATGCCGCCCCAGAAGGAGGCATCGCCGAGAGCCGGATCCGGGAAGATCGAGGGATCGCCGTCCACTCCGCCGTCACGCTCTTCGATGGCGGTGAAGACGATGGGCTTCGCGAGGGTGCCGTCAGCGATGAGCTTGGCACCACGGGTCGCGATGAGCGAGCCGAAGGTGGTGGTGGCCGGGGTGGTGGAGGTGTCCTGTGCCCGCCCACCAAGGATGGTTGTGCCAGGCTCGATCGTGAGGGTGGCGTTGTTTGTGATGAAGATCGGCTTCCTTATGATGTAAGTGTTATCCGAAGTCCACGTCGTGTTCGCGGTGATGTTCGCGGTGACCGGCACATCCGCTGCGAAGAGCGGCGATATGTGCAAGCCCGCGATGATGAATTTCATTGTTATTTTCATTGTGTCGATGTTGTTGGCTTCTTTGTGTTTGGCGTGCGGTTATATCCGTTTCCCAGGGCCTAGAATTGATATTCGAACTTGAGACCGAACGACCTGCCCGGTTTGAAGGAAGAGAAGATCAAGTCAGTGCCGTCGAACACTTCAGTATCGGTCTCATCCAAAAGGTTCGCGATATTAAGGGTGACGATTCCGACACTGTCCCCTATGTCGAATTTCTTCTGGATGATGAGGTCCAGCTGGTTGAAAGCCTCGCGACGTACAGGCGGCTCGACCGCACCCAATGGGACGGCGGTGAGGAAGGAGCCGGTGAGGTTGTAGTTGAGGTTGGCCGACCAACCGCTCTCCTCGTCCTCCCATCCAAGGCCGAGGTTGAAAATGAAATCCGGCTGACCATCGAAGGTGGTTTGCACGAGGCCGCTGGGCGGTTGCTGGAACTCCAGGAGGGAGTCGATGAAAGTGAAATTCGATGAGATGCTCCACTGTTCGAGGAACCTTTTCTGAAGCTCGATCTCGACACCCTGTAGCGACCCGCTCTCGCCATTGATGAAGGTACGGTCGCCGAGGGTGTATGCCTGGGCGATGGGTGAATCCAGGGACTTCTGGAAAAGGCTGATGGCGATCTGGGACTCCGCGTCGGGGCGCCACTCCCAACGGATATCGAAGTTGTCAATGAGTGTATCCGTCAGATTCGGGTTCCCCTGGAAAGCATCACCGGAAGCCTGGTCAACGGTCCGGATCGGCGCGAACTCGAAGAAAGTGGGCCTAGCCACCGTCCGCGACCAGGCGGCGGTAAGAAGAAATTCCTCATCATCGCCGAAGGTTCGGTTGATGGTGATGCCGGGCAGCAGGTATTCGTTGGAAATTGTCGTGCGGGGAATGACGGTTCCCGGCGGATTGAGTCCGGGCAGAACCTCGAAAGTCCGGTCTTCCGCCTCGAAGCGCGCACCGCCGATGATCTCCCAGCGCCCGAACCCGATGTTCGCCTGCATGTATGCCGCGTTGAGACTGGTTTCCGCATCGACGTTGCGAACCGTATTCCCGGCATTGGTATTTTCCTCGATGAAAATCCCGTTGGAAAGGTTGTTGTTCGCGTGACCGTTGAAAATCGGGTTCCCGTTCGGGTTGGTCGTTCCGTTGATGCCATCCAAGTAGTCTATGCCAAATTGCCCGCCGTTTCCGGTGTTGAGCAGCCCGTTGAGACGTTGTCCGATGTTGTAGGTGAAGAAGCGGCCCCTCACCTCCCTGCTGCGCTCGAAGCCGTTCCCACCCACCTTGAGCTTGAAGACGTTGCCGTCGTCGTCGCTGTAGACGGGAAGGGTGAGATCGATCCTCTTGTTCGTTGATTCCTCGGTGGTGCTGAGAGTTTCGCGGAACGACTGGCTCTGGGCGGGGTTGATTCCGTAGATGTCCGAGAGGGTGAGGATTTCCCCAAGCGAAGGGTCGAAGATAGCTCCCGGGATGCTCTGGATGGCCGGATCCGTGAAGTCGAGCTGTGAAAAGAACGCCGTGCGTGTGCCCGGTCTTTCCTCGATCGCATCGCTCAGAGAGTAGAGCCAATCGATCTCGATGGGCTCCTCGTCGTCGCCGAACTCATGGTGCCCCTCGGCTTGCTTGAGGGTCAGTGTCCTGCGCAGGGGGATGATGCTATCGAGTGCCTGGAACGTGGCGGCTGTCGCGCCAAATGGGGTGGACTGCAAGGCTCCCGTGGGAAGGGTTCCCGGCCCGGCGAAATCCGCGAACTGGCCGGAGCCGGCCGTATCGTCATTGATCCTGCGCGCCTGAATCACCTCGTCCTCGGCGGCGTGGTTCTGGAAAGCCGTGAAGCTCAGGCTGTGTCGGTCCTTCCACCGCAGGCCGGCCGCGCCGAGTATCCCGTATCCGGCGGAATTGGTGTAGCGGTCTTCCGTCTGTGTCCTGTTCAGGATGTCGTCAGGTGTTCCTGAAACACCGTCTGCTCCGGGATTCAAGCTCCTGCCGACGGTGACATCCCGCTTGGCGGCACTTCCGTTCGATGATGTCCCTGCCACGACGACACCCAAATCAAGGTCTTCGGAAATCCTGAACGTATCGCCGAAGGTGATCGCAAACGACTCGGGGATTTTTGAATCACCTTCTACCGGGCGCAGCGGTGAACTCAGATGCAACGCCTCGGCTTGGGAGATGGCCTCCAGGGCGATCGGGTTGGTCGGCGTCGGGACGCGCCCGGAGGTCGTGCCGGAAACCCAGCTTCCCTGATCAGGGACGCCGGGGGGCAACGAGTCGTCCACCCTGCCGAACAATCCGAGATCAGCGCCCGAGGTGAAAAAATCCCCGTCGAGGTTCATGTTGTAGCGCTGGCCGTATTCCACTTTCAGGATGCGCTCGCTGGGAAACTGTAGGGTCTTGATGGCCACCGTTCCGCCGGCGAATTCCGCAGGAAGCTCCGGGGTGAAGGTTTTGTAGATGGAGATAGATTCGAGCAGATCGCTGGGAAAAAGATCAAGCTGCACCGCCTTTTTCGAAGGGTCTGCGGATGAGATCAGAGCGCCGTTCACAAGCGTGTTCGAATACCTGTCACCCAGCCCGCGGACAACCGCATAGCGCCCGCCGACGATGTTCGCGCCGGAAATTTTGGCGACGGCATCGCCAGCATCGCCGATTCCCGATCTCGAGAAGTCATCCTTGCTGATCCCGGAAGCGATGCTTGAGGTCAGTTCCAGATCCATGAACAGATCCCCCTGCGAGTCGCCCTGATACTCGCCGATCACCGTCTCCTCCTCCATGGTGAAAACATTCTCGGAGTCGTCGGTGGGTTTCACCCGGAGCCCGAAGCGGACTTCGGACGGGGAGCCTTCGATGACGGTTATGACAGTCGTGTCGCCGAAGTATCCGAGCTGGGATGCCTCGATGTTGAAGGTGCCGGGTGGCACGCCGTCGAAACGGTATTTCCCCTGGGCATCCGTCTCCGAAGTCCGGCCTGTGCCGGCGATCTCGACAAGGGCTCCCGCGATCGGGTTGAGGGTGGTTGCATCGGAAACCTCCCCGAAAATCATGCAGTTGCCCACGGCATTTTCGAAAAGGGCGAGCCCCGCCGGATTGCCGGCTGGAGGGATGCCATCCGGCGGGGCGATGGGTGGCAGATCACCGGGAGACCATGGCGGTGCCTGTCCGGGATCATCGTTTTGCCGGATTGCGCGGAAGCTCGGGAATGGTTTCGCCTCCTCTTGTTTCCTGGGCAGCCGGCAGGGCAAGGGAACCTGTGGAGGCGGCGGCCATGTGAACGGATTCCCTGGGCGCATGGGCAGCGGATCCCATGAAAGAATGGAAGGTGCTCCGGTAGAAGCCGCCAGAAGGGGCATAGGCGGCAGCCCCATCGAGATGATGACAATTACGGCAACCGTGCGAAGGGCTGCCGGTAGCCGTAGCATGGGAAAACCCTGCTTGCGGTCATCCGACGGTGATGTGATGTTGGGAAAGGCCATGGCGAACCGGATGGCATCGTTCCCTAGCCACCTGCGATGAGGTGGAAGTAGATCCTAGGAAGCTTCCCAAGAAGTTGGGCTTCGTGACGGTTTTGTGACAAAGCGGAATCCCCCTCCCAATACGGAGTATCCCCGGCCCGGCGCTCAGCGCCGCGGCCTCAGGGTATCCTCATCCACAGGCACTGCCCGGGGAGTGGCATTTCCATCGTCATCGTAGGGCGATGTGGAGAGGTGGCTCTTAATCAGAAACCAGATCCCGGTCGCCAGAAGCAGGCTCAGGAGTTTCGCGAACCAGTTTTTCGTCAGTCTCAGTTTCATTGGAGGATTGGCCGGAGAAAAAGATCTCGGAGATTTTCTCGCGGAACTGTTTTTCCGTGAGGTTGCGCTGGAGGTTCCCGTTCTCGCAGATCGAGATACTGCCGGTTTCCTCGCTGACGACCACCGCGATGGAATCCGTGCGCTCGGTCAAGCCGATCGCGGCGCGGTGGCGCAGCCCGGTGGAGCGGTCTTTCATCTCCCTCTCGGTGACGGGAAAGACACATGCCGCCGCAGCGACCCTATCGTCGGCGATGACCATGCCGCCGTCATGCAGCGGGGATTTCGGGAAAAACACGCTCATCGCCAGCTCCGGGGTGAAATGTGCATCCAGCACCACTCCGGTTTCCATCTGCTCCTTGAGAGAGATGCCACGCTGGATGGCGAAGAGTGCGCCGATACGTTTTTTCGAGAGCAGTACCACCGCATCCGCAAGTCTCTCGACGAAGGCCAGGCGGCGCTTGCTGGTCAGGGAAAAGAAGCGGCTGCTGCCGAGACGTGCAAGCCCGTTGCGCAGTTCCGGCTGGAAAATCACCAGCAATGCGAAGGCCAGCACCGCGGCGGAACGCGTGATGATCCAGCCTATCACCATGAAATCGAAAATCTCGGTCACCAGGGCCAGCGCAACCAGGATCAGTCCGAGGCCAATGAGGATCTGCGCGCCCCGTGTCGCCCGGAAGGCGCGGTAGAGCTGGTAGATGCATGTGGCCAGGATCAATATCTCTATCCCGTCCCTCCAATGCTTCTGAATGAAATCCCACATGTCTGGGAAGGAAACTAATGGCTAGGCGGAATTCTGTCACTTGCAAAGACCATTGCCCTTGTGACAGCGCACCCGCATCGCATAGCATGCAGCCATGCAA
This sequence comes from Akkermansiaceae bacterium, assembly GCA_017798145.1. Classification (NCBI taxonomy): domain Bacteria; kingdom Pseudomonadati; phylum Verrucomicrobiota; class Verrucomicrobiia; order Verrucomicrobiales; family Akkermansiaceae; species Akkermansiaceae bacterium. The sequence goes on from CP059069.1 coordinate 877,389, forward strand.
CCCATCACATTTCGCCCAATCTACAAGGAACGCATCTGGGGCGGCAGGCAGCTGGAGGAACGTTATGGCCGCAGCCTCCCGGCCCCGGAAATCCCCTACGGCGAGGCATGGGAGATCGTGGACCGCGAGGATGCGCAATCAGTCGTCGATGGGGGCGGGTTTTCGGGGAAATCCCTGCACGAGCTGTGGACCGACCGCCGCGAGGAAATTTTCGGGGAAGGGCTGCCGGACTCACCGCGCTTCCCCATTCTCATCAAGATCCTCGATTGCGCAGACGATCTCTCGATCCAGGTACATCCCCCCGCCGACATCGCGCCCGAACTCGGCGGCGAACCAAAGACGGAGATGTGGTACATCGCCGACTGCAAGCCGGGCGCGAAGCTCTACGTCGGCCTCAAGGACGGGGCTGACCGCGCTAGCTTCGAGAAAGCAATCTCCGAGGGAACCGTCGCCGATCAAGTCCACGCCATCTTGCCGGAAAAAGGCCGGTCCATCTTCATCGAATCCGGGCGGCTCCATGCCATCGGCGCAGGATTCCTCATACACGAGATTCAGCAGAACTCCGACACCACCTACCGCGTCTTCGACTGGAACCGCACCGACGCCCAAGGCAATCCCCGCGATCTCCACGTCGCCGAATCCCTCGCCTGCATCGACTTCACCGACCACGAGCCCGGCATGGACGAACCTGTCGGCAAGACGCTCGCCACCTGCCCGTTTTTCAAAACAACCCTCCACCACCTCGATGCGGGCGACACGATCGGCAACGAATCCCCCGTCCGCTTCTCGCTCATCACAGTGATCGAAGGCGCGCTGGCGGGCGGCTTCATAACGGGACAAACCCTGCTTCTTCCAAGATCAGCAGCCTCCCTTGTGGCGGAACGGGACACGAAGGTTCTCCGGATTGTCATTCCCTGAGATGGAAATTTTTTTGGAATTTTGCCCGATGCGGTGAAATCCGCTTCCCCTCCCGATTCGTTTTCCCCACACTCCCAACCCCATGGCAAAGCAAGCACTCGGCAAAGGACTCGGCGCACTGATCAAGAAGAACAGCGTCCTTCCCGGACAGCCTCCCTCCGCTTCGACAGATGACTCGCCGCGCGTCCGCGACATCGCCATCGACAACGTCATCCCCTCCCCGCTCCAGCCGCGCAACCAGTTCATCGACGCGCCCCTCGACGACCTCGTCGATTCCATCCGCCAGCACGGCATCATCCAGCCGCTGATCGCGCGTTTGGTGGACGGGAAATACGAACTCATCGCCGGTGAGCGCCGCTGGCGCGCCTCGAAAAAACTCGGGCTCGCCACCGTGCCCGTCATCGAGCGCATCGCCACGGACCGGGATGTTTTGGAAATGGCACTCATCGAGAACCTCCAGCGCGAGGATCTCAACCCGATCGAGGAAGCCGCCGGATACGTCCGTCTCGCCAAGGAATTCACCCTCAAGCAGGAAGAGATCGCCACCCGCGTCGGCAAATCCCGCGCCTCCGTCGCCAACGCGATGCGCCTTCTCGATCTCCATCCCGACATCCAGTCGAACCTGGCGCAGCGCCAGATCACAGTCGGCCATGCCAAGGCGATTCTCGCGCTCAAGGATGCCGGTACCCAAAAGCTCGCCGCAGACCAGATCATCCGCCGCCAGCTCACCGTCCGCGCCGCCGAGAAACTCACCCAATCCCTCCTCGCCAACCCATCGGGCGCATCCGATCCGAAAAAGGCGCCGCCGAAAGAAATCGACATCCACGTCCGAGAGATCACCAAGCGCCTCCAGGAGCACCTCGCCACCCACGTCTTCGTCAACCACTCCGCGAAAAAAGGGAAAATCGAGATCGAATACTACGGCAACGACGACCTCGACCGCATCCTAGAGCTCCTCCGCCTCCCCGCTACAACCCTGTAGAGGCAACCGCGGCGGCGGGCTGCGGCCACGAAGCCAGAATTTGGCCATGTCACCCCGTGAATCCGCCACCCACCTAGCCCACCTCCTAGTGAAGGCAGGCCACACCGCCTATTTCGCCGGCGGCTGCGTGCGCGACAAGCTCCTCGGGCACGAACCGAAGGACTTCGACATCGCCACCTCCGCCACACCGGCGGAAGTCGTGAAACTTTTACCCGGCTCCAACGAGGTTGGCGCACACTTCGGGGTGGTGATCGCGAAGCACAGCGGGCATCACGTCGAGATCGCGACTTTCCGGACCGACGGCTCCTACAAGGACGGGCGACGTCCCGAGACCGTGATATTCTCCACCCCGGAAGAGGATTCGAAACGCCGCGATTTCACCATCAACGGCCTCTTCGAGAACCCCGAAACCGGGGAAGTCATCGATCACGTTGGCGGCCTTCCGGATCTTAAAGCTGGCATCGTCCGCGCCATCGGGAATCCAATCGACCGCTTCCGGGAAGACTCCCTCCGCCTGCTCCGTGCCGTGCGTTTCTCCACCACGCTCGGCTTCCCCATCGAGGCCACCACACTCAATGCCATCCGTGAAAGCGCCCATCTGTTAGACAAGCTCCCGCCCGAGCGGATCCGCGATGAGTTTTCCAAAACCATCGTCCACGCAAACCGCCGGAAAGGCCTCGAACTCCTCGTCGATACCGGCCTGATCGACCATTTCCTCCCGGAAATCCGCCCGCTCATCGGCTGCGAGCAACCGCCCGAGTGGCATCCGGAAGGCGATGTCTATACCCATACCTGCATCATGCTGGAGATGTTGGAAAAGGATGCGCCGCTCACCCTCTGCCTCGCAACGCTCCTTCACGATATCGCAAAACCCCCGACCCAAACCTTTGACGAGGAAGCGGGGCGCATCCGCTTCAACGGGCACGAATCCCTCGGCGCGGAAATGACCGAAACGATCCTGACACGCCTGAAGTATCCAAAGGCCGTCATCCGTGACGCCACCCACATGGTCTCACGCCACATGCAGTTCATGAACGTCCAGAAAATGCGCAAGGCGAAGCTCAAGCGCTTCATGTCGGAGCCAACCTTCCCCCAGGAAATGGAACTCCACCGGGTCGATTGCGCATCATCGAACGGCTTCACGGACAACTACGATTTCCTCAACGCAAAAGCCGAGGAATTCGCTAGCGAGCCGCTGATCCCGCCGCCACTTGTCAACGGCAAGGATCTCATCGCCCTCGGTCTCCAACCCGGGCCGCGTTTCAGGGAAATTCTCGACGAACTCCAAACCGAACAACTCGAAGGCCGAATCGCCACACGCGAGGATGGCTTGGAATTGGTTTCCATGCTCCTAGCGCGTGGCTGAGATACTTCAGGCCTTCTTCACGTCGACCCACTGCTTTGTCTTCGCGGAATCGAGCACCGCGTCGCAGACGTATTGGGTGCCGAGGGCGTGGCGGAAATCGGGATAGCGTTTCTCGGCGGAAGGATCGTCGAGGGACTTGAAGAACTCCGCGAGCTCGTGGGTGAAGGAGTGCTCGTAGCCGAGGCAGAGGCCGGGAACCCACCAGTTGCCGGCGTATGGATGGTCGCCGTCGGAGCAATGGATCTTCGTCCAGCCGCGGCGGTCGCCGGGGACACCGTGATCGAAGTACTCGAGGTAGTTCATATCGTGCAGATCCCAGGCCAGGGATTGCTTCGATCCGTTGATCTCGAAGGTGTTCAGCGCCTTGTGGCCGCGGGCATAGCGGGTGGACTCGAAGATCGCGAGGGAGCCGTTTTCGAAACGGGCGAGGAATGCGCAGGCATCGTCGATGGTCACGGGATGCTTCTCCCCGGTTGCGGTGTGAACGCGCTCCTTGATGAAGGTCTCGGTCATCGCGGAGACTGAGACGATATCACCGTTGATCCAGCGGGCGGTATCGATGCAGTGGGCGAGGAGGTCGCCGGTGACACCGGAGCCTGCGGCCGCCGCATCGAGGCGCCAGAGACCGGCGCCGCCTTGGGGAAGCTCTTCGGAAATGGTCCAGTCCTGCAGGAAGTTCGCGCGGTAGTGGAAGATACGCCCGAGCTCGCCGGCATCGACGATGTTTTTGGCGAGGGTGACGGCAGGAAGGAAACGGTAATTGTACCAAACAAGGTTGGGCAGGCCGGATTTTTCCACGGCTTCGACCATTTTCTCGCCCTGCTCGCCGTTGAGGGCGAGGGGTTTTTCGCAGAGGATCATCTTGCCGTGCTTGATGCACTCGAGGGCGATTTCGGCGTGTGAGTCGTTGGGCGTGCAGATATCGACGGCGTCGATGTCATCGCGCTTCACCAACTCGCGCCAATCGGTTTCGTAGGAGGCGTAGCCCCATTTCTCGGCGAAGGCTTTCACCTTCTCCTCGTCACGCCCGCACACCGCCTGACGGACAGGCACATGCTGTGTGTCGAAGAAGTGGCTGAGCTGCGAGTAGGCGTTCGAGTGGGTGCGACCCATGAAGCCGTAGCCGATAAGGCCGATGCGGATTTCTTTTTTGGACATATCGTTTGGAAGTTTGGGTTGGAATCAGAGGGCATTGTCGACGGCTATCATCGCCTTGAGGATCGCGTTCCATGTGGAAGCATCCTCGAGGACGGAGTTGTCGAACATGCAGCCATCCCAGCAGATGTGCTTGATGCCGCGCTCGGCGGCGCCTTGCAGCCAGTAGGTGGAGCATTTCGCGATGTCGAGACGGCCGTTCGGATCGTCCGCAGGACAGTGGCGCCCGGTCTTGTCGTGGGAGCCGGTGCCGTGGACGGATCCGTCGTTCTGGGCGACGTGAAAATCCAGCGTCCAGGGGCGCAGGGCGTCGGTCATGGTCTTGTATGCGGCCCAGAACTCGTCGTCGCTGTAGCCTTCCTTCAGGAGCGCGGCCTCGGGGGCGTTGTAGCCCATGAGGTAGAGGTAGGTGTGCGCGAGGTCGGCCTGGAAACCGACGATGCCAGGCATTGCCGTGGCTTCTAGGGTGGCGACGGCGGCTTTCCATGAGTGGAATCCGCCCCAGCAGATTTCGCCTTCGGCGGCGATGCGCTCGCCGAACTGCTCGGCGACTTTTCCGGCCTCACGGAAGGTCTCGGCAACCTTTGCGGTGTTGCCGGAAATGTCTTTCGCGAAATCGGCGGTGCCACCCGCGGTATCGACGCGGATGATACCTGATTTGCGGACGCCGTGCTCGTTGAGGATCTTGGCGATGCGGCAGGTCTTCTCGACCGCCAGAACGAAATTTTTGCGATCGTCATCGGAGCCGAAGGCCGGGCCGCCGACCGTTCCCGGCCAGACAGGTGCGACCAGCGAGCCGACGGAAAGGCCTTTCGAGGCGATCAGATCCGCCATTTTCCGGATCTCGTCGTCGGAGCCATCGGGATCGGTGTGCGGGTGGAAGATGAAAAGATCCACCCCGTCGTATTTGCGGCCATTCACTTCGGCGGCGACGGTGAGTTCGAGCATGTGCTCGAGCGAGATCGGTGGGTGGTCGGTGCCGGGCTCTTTGCCGACAAGTCCGGGCCACATTGCGTTATGGAGTTTTAGAGTGCTCATGGGTCACAAGGTTTTTCCCGCCTGATCCGGCGCTTGTCAAACAACTTGGCAGAAAACCATAAAACTCCAAAGAAACCCGCTCGGTTCACGCCTTGAGAAATGCGTCCAGCGTCAGCCGGTAAACGCGGCTTCTGGGTATCCTGACACCGGCCTCCAGGGTCGCGAAATCCGCGTTTTCCATAAGCTCCAGGGTCTCGTTGCCTATCATTGCGGGCAGGGCGCTGGCCATGCGCAGGCGTTTCGAGCGCAGGGCGGATGCGTAACGGAGGCCGCGATCCATCCCTGCCGATGCGGTTGCGAGAAAATCGGGGAATGCCGACATGAGTTCGGCCTGATCCCCCGGATCGGAAACGGGGAGATAGCAGCGCCCGTTGCGGAGATCCTTGGGAAGGTCGCGGAGTATGTTTACGAGCTGCAGGCCTTTTCCGAATGCGATGCCGTCTGCCAGCAACGCCACCGGATCGCTTTTGGAAAACTTTTTCCCCAGAGTCTCGAAACCAAGCTTCGTCCAGAACGCGCCGACACAACCGGCGACACGCCAGGTGTAGTCATCGAGCTGCTCCGCGCCGGAGAGTGCGGCGAGCTTACCGGGATTGCCGAAGCGTTCGAGATCAAGCTTCTGGCCGCTGATAATGATCGCGATCACATCCCGGATCAGCGGGATCAAGCCCTCGTTCAGGGTGCGCAATGCGGCAAGGATTTCCAGGTGGCGACCTAACAGGATCTTTTCCCTAGGATCCGGCGTGCCCTCGATCAATGTGGAGGGAAACGCAACAGACTCCCCCACCCCGCTCACCTGGCGGGAAAAATCTTCTAGCCAATCGAGCCGTTCCGAAGCCGGGATGTTCGTGGAATCCGCAATCGTGTCGCTCGTCCGGGCGAGCAGATAGGCGATACCGGCTGGCCGTCGCATCGGTGCTGGCAGCAGACGCACGGAAAGGTAGAAGGAGCGGGAAACACCCTTGAGCACATCCCTTTCAAGCTCCCCTGCCATCACTCATCGATGGCGAGGATGCGGCCGCAGTTCTCGCATTGCGTGACTTCTTTCCCGCTCTGCACGGCGATGGCGGTTGAGGCGATGACCTTCATGTGGCAGCCGGTGCACTTGCCATCCTTAAGCGTCGCGATCGCCATGCCGTCCTTGGATTTCATGAGTTTTTCGTAAAGCGGGAGGTGATCCTCGGGCACTTCCACGACGAGTTTCTCCCGCTCCACGGAAACCTCCTCCACCTGCTCGGCCATGCGGGCATGGCGCTCCTTGATCGTGGCGAGATCCCCTTCCACAACTTTCTTTGAGGCGGCCAGCCGTGCCTCCGCCTCCTTGAGTTTCTTCCTGAAACCGTCCACTTCCTCCATCGCCTCCAGCTCGCTGGTCTCCAGCGCGTCCACTTCCTTCTCGTAGCGGGTGACCTCATGGCCGAGGGCATTGTATTCCTCGTTCTTCTTCGTCTCGAACTGCTGGGTCTTGAGCCGCCTTACCGTAGTGCGGCGCGTTTCCGCATCCATCTCGATCTTCTTCACTCTAAGCTCAGCTGCCAGCAGCTCATCGTGGGCTTTCTTCACCGCCGCCTCGTCCCCAGCCAGCTTCGCGTTGGCACGGGCTTCCTCCTGGGGCAGTTTTGCGAGCTCTTTCCCGAGGGTCAGCAAGCGCCTGTCCCTATCCTGCAATATCAGCAAACTTCGAATCTCATCCAACATGCGGGAAGCGTTATCCGCCGCCCGCCTTCCCGGCAAGCACGGCTTGCCGCTGATTTCCACGCCGCCTCACCGCGTCCCATGCGTAGAGCGCAATCGCCATCCAGATCAGCCCGAAGGACGCCAGCCGCAGCGGGGTCATCGGCTCGCCATACATTTTCCAGCCGATGAAAAACTGGCATGTGGGACCTATGAACTGGAGCATGCCGAGGGTGCTGAGGCGTATGTTGCGACTGGCGAACCCGAAGAGCAGCAGCGGGATGGCGGTGACGATCCCCGTCCCGGCCAGCAGCAAGCCATTTCCCCAGCTTCCCCCGAAGGCTGCCGGGACGCTTGTGCTGCTGAAAATCAGCCACGCAAGGGCAAATGGCACCAGCGCCGACGTCTCCACGGTCAGCCCGTCGAGCGCGCCGAGCTTCGAGCGTTTCCTGACCACGCCATAGAGGGAAAATGTAAGCCCCAGCGTGACCGCGACCCATGGGAAATGCCCCACGCCCGGAATCTGCAGCAACACCCCGGAAAACGCGGTGACGATCGCCGCCATCTGCAAGCGGTTGTGCCTTTCCCCAAACCATAGGACTCCGAAGAGCATGTTGAAAAACGGGTTGATGTAGTAGCCGAGCGCCCCCTCGATCATGCGGTCGTTGATGGTGGACCAGACATACAGGAGCCAGTTGCCGCCGATCAGCGCGCCGGAGAGGAGATGCCATGAGAGCGTCCGCGCATCCGCCTTGATCCCGATCCGCCGCCACCACAGGAGCGGCCACAGCGCGAGGCATGTCCAGCAAGTCCGTTGCGCCACGATCCCCATGGGATCCATGAACTCGAGGTGTTTCCAATAGATCGGAAGCACACCCCACAGGCCGAAGGCCAGGATTGCGGCCACCATTCCCCGAGCGCTTCCAGTCACAGCACCTCAGATAGTCCGAGAGGATCAGCAAAGCAAACGTTCTGAGTTCTTCTTCTTGAAGTTTGGAGGTTGAAATTTGAGAATTCGGCGTGTCCGAAAGCCGCCTCAGCATCCCCCGCTACGCCATGGCGCTTGCCCATGTCGCCAGCCTGCGCTCCGAGGATCCCTACCGCAAGGTCGGTGCCGCAGCCCTCGACCACGACAACCGCGTCATCGCCACCGCCTACAACGGCCTCGCCCCCGGCTTCGATGCCCCCGCCGATTTCTGGATCGACCGTGAGAGCCGCCAGAAATTCATGCTCCACGCCGAGATCAACCTCTGCTCTCTTTTCAAGCGCGGCGAGGCCAAGATCGTCGCCACCACCACCATGCCCTGCACCGCCTGCATGCAGACCCTCTGCGCTTATGGCATCAAGGAAGTGTACTACCAGGAAATCTACCACGCATCAGACGCCCCGGAGATTGCGGAACTCTACGGCATCAAGTTGGAGCAGGTGCCCGATTTTCCGATGTCCGTGACGGAAAGTTAGGCGTCTCCTGCAAAGGATCATCGGCACCAGGCCTTCGGGAAAATTCGAGGAAGCCTTGGAAACGCCCAAAGACCCATGAGAGCCCCCCGTAAATGCTTCCGCGCCAAATCCACGGGTGCTCTCGCCCTCCCACGGGCTTTCATGATCATATCACGGTCTCACCGGACAAGCGCAGCGGCCAACCCAGCATCCGCGGAATTCCTATCACGGTCAAAGACACCCCCGGACGCCTCGCCGCTGGAATGGCACAGGAACAAATCCTCAAGGACATTCCGGAGATGGAAGCCTAGGACTTCAGTGCCTGCTTCGACTTCGCCGCCCATCGGGAAATCCATCCCGAGCTTTCCTTGCCTCGTGAAGCTTCTGCCCGATCAGAACCTCACTCCCATCGCCTGATCTTTTGCACAAGATTCGCCTCGCGTTGGGGGTCTGGCGCATGACCCTCGTAATTCACCCCGTAGTGGTAGCCGAGGAATTCGTCGGCGAAGGGCGGCCTCCGCTCCATCCCTTCCAGCCGTTTTTTCAGGGTTACCCCCCGCTGCCAAGCGAGGCCGCGGTCTTGGCAGGCTTGAATCCAGGCACGGAGGTATCCCGGCTTTTCCGCCTCCTGCGGCAAGGATGCGAAGCCTTCGGCAACAATGGGTGACCGCAGCGCCTTCGCGATGAAGGCCAGCAGCGCAAGCGCGCCGAAAGCCGCCGTCAATGACAGCGCGACACCTCCCACATGGCCGCCCGGCACCTGGGTGGAAACCGCCTCGTCCATGGGAAGCTCGTCGCGCGGCGGCGGCGCTTCCCCGGCATCCGCCCTCCTCGGCACGCCGCCCCCACCCAGGAAAACAGGTGGGGTCGGCTCCATGACGGCCCAGCCATATCCCGGCACCTTCACCTCTACCCACGCATGCGCCTCGCGCGCACGGAACACGAACATCATGCTGCCCTTGAAATACTCGCCGCCCGCCCAGCCATAGGCCACGCGTGTCTCCGCACCGATCTCTCGCGCAAGCAATGCCCCGGCGGTCGCGAAAAATTCGCAGTGCCCGCGTTTCTCCACAAAAAGGAAATTCTCCAAAGGGTCAAGGTTCCGGGTGTTTTCCGTAACAAGTGAGTAGGAATAACGCTGCCGCAGAAATTCCTGGATATTGAGCAGCCTACGCAAGGCATCCCCCTCGCCCGCCGCCTTTTGCGCCAGCTCGGCGAGGCGCCCGCCGCCGCCAGCAGGATTTAATTGCCAACCCAGATCCACGCCCTTCAGATCCTCCAGCCCTAGCGGCACCGATCCGGCAAGGTAGCCGAAGCCGTCCGGCCCGCTGACATCGGGTAGCACCGCCATCCCCTCGGACACCATGAGCAGCTCTGGCAGCCTAACCGCCCGCATGCCCTGAAGCGAGGTCACCACATCCCTGCCACCCTCATCCTTGCCGTGGAAAACCTCATGCAGGATCTCCCCATCCAGCCGCTCGCCGAAGCGTATCCAACCACTCGCATCCGCCTCCATGATCAAGCCCCCTGGCTCCGCGAGGCTCCAGACGCCTTTCCGGTAATCATCCAGCGCAAATGCACGCACATAGGTCTTCCTCGCCAGAAGTTTTTCCGCATCCTCCTCCCGGGAAAGCCGAACAAAGACCTCCGGCTTCGCGCCCGGTTTCAGGTTCGTCCGCATCGGCAGCACCCTGCTGCCCTCGTCCTCCCAAAGCCAGTTGCCCGTGCGCCCACCCGCACCGCCAGCAGCCCGATCCGCCGCCGCCTGCGGCCTGAGCTTCAGCTCGATCACCGCAGCAACATCCTCCAAAGGCTCCGGGGCAGCACTCAGCACCCATAGGAAACCGCACTCCAGCGCCAGCACACCCATGCCCATCGCCAGGAAATCACGCAGCCCCGGCTTCCCGGAACCCTTGGCGACAATGGCATCGTCCGCCTTTCTACCGATAGCCCAAACTCCCAGCCCGCCCACCAAAAGCAGCACCGCAAGGCAGGAACGCACCAACGGAGGCAGCACGGCGGGCATGCCTTTCAAAAGCACGTAGGCCGCCGCTCCGCCAAGGCACAGCACGATGAGCCTCACGATCACGCACGCCCCCCTTTCCTACGGGAACCATCGTAGTTGCGTATGTCCACCAGCACAGGCGGGATCGATGTGGCCGGAACAAATCCTTCCCAGGCACTGCTCGGCATATCGGAAATCACAACCACGCACTCATGCGCACCCGCCCGCCCCAGCACGGCGATGAGATTGTGCGCCTCCGTCCCGCGCGCCCTTTCCGCCAACATCAAGCCCTCACGAGCCTGCGCGAGCTGCCTGCGGGTCTTCACCTCGTTATCGCGCCATCCGTCGAAATCCGCAAACCACCTCACCGGCATCCCCCAGCCCACCAGTTGTGCCAGCGAACCATACAACAGCGAGATCGCCTTCTCGAAGCGATCCGGGCGGATGAGGTTCCCGTCACCCCCGTACGAATGGAAAACCACCATGCATCCCTCCGCCTGCGATCCCGGAGGATCATCCTCGCGCACCAGCACAGCCCCGCCCGCCGCCTCGGATCTCAGGCTCGCCGCCCATGCGATCCGCCGCAGCCCGTCGCCCCCTCGCCTCTCCCGCAAGCCCCGCCACTCCCCGCCGCCTCCGAAGTGCCGCGATGCACCGTAGGGCGATCCGTCCAGAAGCTGCCCGCTCAGATACAGCTCGCGCGGGATGACTGCGCCCGGCAGCACCCCGATCTCCGCCGCCACCGGAATCTCACGCGAGAACGCCATCAATCCCAACGGAAACGCCGATTTCAGCCGCCCCCTGTGGATCATTTCCAGCCCCCTTTTCCTCAGCACCGGCCTTTCCGATATCCCAGCGCTAGATTTGCCGGTGATCCAGGATACCTTCCCCACCAGATCCCTCTCGCCCAGCATCGATATGCTGAATCCAACCCGGAATCCGTCCATCGCACCGCCCTCGTTCACAAGGATCAGCTTGCACGGAAACCCTTTCCCCGCCTCCACCCTCCTTGGGCCGAGGTAATGCAGGGAGTGATGCCGCAGGTTCGCGCGCCCCAGGATCCATGCCAGCACAAACAGCACACCAAGCGAAAGCCCCATCGCCGCCATCACCCCATCCACCCGCCACATCCCCACCACGAACAGCGATGCGCCCAGCCCCGCAAGGATCAACCCACGCCGGGTCGATGATACCCGGATGCGCCCGGACTTTCCGGCACCCTCAGTGGGTGAAATTGGATTTCCTGCGCGCTCCATCGCCTTGATCCGATCCGGATTGGCTCCATTCGGGCTCCTTCGCATCCGCCCAAAGCTGCTCAAGCCCGTAGAATTCGCGCATCTCCTCGTGCATGACGTGAACCATCACATCAATGTAATCGAGCACCACCCAGCGGGAATCCACCTTGCCCTCGGAGTTCACCGGCTTGGCACCGGCTTCCTTCTCCACGATCCCCGCCACCTCACGGATGATCGCCCGCAGGTGCGGCATCGACGAGCCCGAGCACACGATCATGAAATCCGTAAGGTTCGAAACCCCGCGCATATCCCATACCCTGATGTTCTCTGCCTGCATCTCTCCCGCGGCCTTCATGCATGCCTTTGCCAGTTCTTCTCCTTCGATCGCCATAGTTAATACCTTCGGAGACAAACCATAACCGCCCATCCGGCGGCATTGCAACCCGCATTCTCGCAGCGGGGAATCAGAAGCCGATCAGCGAGACGAGCTCCTGGTCGCTGAAGCGATCCAGATGATCCGCTGCGGCAGCCAGCATCTCCGCCTCCGCCACTTCCTCAATCTGCACCCAGCGTTCCTCCTGACCCGAAGGGACGGATACGACATCACCGCCTCCACCCACAGGTTCCGAGCCGTCAATCAGCACAAACACCCCGAAGACCGCGCAGGCAGCAACCGCAACCCAAGGCGAGAAGGTGAGGATTTTCGGCCACCAAGGATCCGCCTCCGGGAGCAACCTCACAGCCCTCAGCGTGTCATCGGCGAAACGTCCGCTCGCCTCCTTGGGCACGGCTTTTCCAAGCAGATCCCATGTGGCATCGCCCTCTTCCCAGTCGTGCTTGTCGTTCATGCCTTTCATTCTACATCCCGGAAACACCGATCCGAACCAAAAGTTTCGCAAAAAAAAGATCAAACCCCCCGCCTATCCCCCCACAACCTCACGTGCAGCCTGTCCGAGAAACGCAATCCCAGATCCCGGCAGCGCTCCGCAAGCCAGCCCGCGATCTTGTCGATCTCCGCCAGCGTCCGACCCTCCGGCATCAGGATCACCCTCCCCGGCGCAATCCCGTTGCCCTCCGCCAGCGTCAGCACCTCCTGCACATCCGCCTCCCCCTGCACCACAAACTTGAACCACGCCTTGCCCGTCCCCGCCAGCCCCCGCAAAACCTCCGGCCTGATCCTTTTCGCCTCATCCATCCCGCTGTTCGCCAGCTTCGGGGAAACATTCATCTGATCCACTCCCGCCAGGAAAGCTTCTCCCGGCATTCGCGTCCCATTCGTCTCAAGCTCGAAAAACCACTCATGCCCATCCCGGCGCAGGACTTCCATCAGGCCCAGCAAACCCTCCTCCTGCAGCAGCGGCTCCCCTCCCGTCAGCACCACGCGCCTGCATCCGAACTTCCTCACGGCATCCGCAATCTCGCCCACACCCATCTCAATGATCACATCCTCCCGGCGATACTTCGCATACCCTGCAATCGCATCCTTCTCATGCACCCATGGCGTGCCCTCAAAGTTCCAAGTATGATCCGTATCGCACCACACGCAGTGAAGATTGCAGAGCGAAAGCCTCACGAAAACCGCAGGCACACCCATCCCCGCCCCCTCCCCCTGCAAGGTGTGGAAAATCTCCGCCCCGTCTCCCAGCCGTGCCAACTTCATGCAGCCAATCTCTACCCTCCAGCCCATATCGGAAACCAAAAACGACAACGAAGCCTATCCCCACAGATTGAGCCCCCTGCCCTCAATGATCCTCCTCATCCCTGAAGATCACACTCTTGATTTCAAGCTGTGCCAACAGATTCAGGACATCAATCACACGCTGCTGGGTGGTCAGCGGATCGACCCATACGGATACCCTCAAATCCTTTTCCCGCACGCCTTTCTCCCTGGCGATTTCCTTCAGCTTTGCCTTCAGCAACGGCAACTCCCTTTGATCGGCATCCTTGTCCAGCTCTACGCCCTCCTTAGCGGAAATCACTCCCGCCTTGGTGATCGAAATTTTCACCACCACGGAATCCTTTTCACCCGCGTTCAGCGCATCGTCATCCAATTTCGGCAAGGCCATCTCGAGATCCGTTTCACGTATCTTGAGAGCGTTATCGGGTTTCTTTTCAGAAGACTCATACACGGCGAAGACGACCTGATCCACACCCGCACTTGCCGCCGCCCGAATCACACTCCGGGAATACTTGAAAACGGAATCCCTATCGCCACGCAAACAAAGCTTCGCGGTTAGCCCCTGAGCCTCAAGCCGCTTCCGTTCCCGTTTCACGTAGTCCGTCACACCCGCTTCATCGGCCAAGACCAGGTTCTGCCCGACAGTCAGCGTCCCGTCCACCCTGATGTTCACGACAATCCTGCCGCTTGGTTCCGTATCCGCCAGCTTGACCACAGGCGGCTGCACCTCCGGATCAACATGTATGTCAAACTCCATGCTCGGAAACCCATCGTCAATCCGCACCACCCCGGACAAGCAGCCCGCAGAGCGCACCAACTGCAGCACCTTAACCATGTGCCCGAAGGATGTCCTTGACCTCACCACAAGGACGAAGCGCGGTATCTCTTCCGCCGCGTCCGCCCTCTTCACCCCTTCCCTGATGGCATTGAGAAAACTTTCCAAACCCACCAGATCGGCATCCATAATCCCACGGCCGGCATTGTCAGGTATCCCGGCCTCAGCCATTTCCACCGGATGACAGATAGCGATCACCTGCCCTCCATCACAAATCACACCGATCACGTTTTCAGCCTCCTTCTTTCCCTGAAGAATCGGATCAATCATCACCCCCCGACCTTCCTGACCTCGCAACGCAAAGCGAACAGGATGGCTCAGAAGCTGTTCAAGCCCCAAGCCTTCCAACGAAATCCCTACCGGCACATTCGCATCCGCCGTAAAACATACACCGCCTTTCAGATCCTCCTCCGTCATCTCCACGAAGCCCTCAGGCAAATCCCACTCCTTACCATCGAACTCGACCAAAATCTCCCCGCAAAACCCCGACGAAATCACTGCCGCACAGAAAAGAAAAGATAACAGCTTCGGCATACCAACGGCATACCGCCCCAATTCGGGAAAAACAATGTCCAAAGCGCCCCTTACCCACCCAAGCCTCCCTCACCGGAAGAGACATGAACCCATTTACAGATTACCCGATAGATCTTTTCGGGGAAAATGTTGCTATGAAGCCCCTGACCCGAATGCACGGATTTGAACTCGCAACGGGGCAGGTGATAGAATCGACGCCTCATACGGTGGCTTTCAGCCTCAGGAAGGCTACAATGATTGTTCCGTGAGAGGAATCCGAAACCGCTAGAACCCAATCCTTCGATCGTCCCCTTTCAGCTCCACCTTGAGCCCATACCAATCGGCAACAAAGCGTGACAGCCATTTCGCCTCCTCCAACGATTCGGTCTTGCAGAACTTGAGCAAGCCACCCGTTCCCACCATTCCAACCTCCCATGACCCAACGAACCTGTTTTCAACGTCCGAACTGCTATTGGCGCGACCGCGACGGTGTTTCACCTCAACAAACCTGAAATCGCTCTTGTTCATCGCACGGGTCAGGGGGATTCCAAGGAGCCTGTGGCGTCTGGTGATTGCGTTGATCGTGCCTTCCACTTCGGTCGTTCCAAAGAGCTGCCTCAGCAGCTGAAACGATAGGATGGCTACAGTGACGATCAGCAGAATCCTAACCAATTCGGGGATCATCGCAGGAACACTACCAAGTTTCTCCTTAAAGAATTCTTCAATCAGCGGGACTTGGGTGATCGGCACGATCAGGAATGCGATTCCGGCCAGTAGGAACAAAGCGCCCACCGCCCGAGTGGAGAATGGCACGACCTCCCGAATCCTGAATCTCTGCCTGGCGATCAATTCGGTGATTTCCAAACCTTCGGGGGGATTTGTGAAATCATGCTCGTGATTCGCATTGCTGTCTTGGCCTTGCGTCATCTCCAATTTGAATGCCTTATATTGAAACGTGTGGGTTACGTTTGGAATTTCGTTGCCGATCTGGTGGGAATCCAGATCCGATGCCTCTCAGGGCTTCCACTTGCTGTCGTCATCGAAAGCCACCGAACGCAGCGCCAGCACGACCGAGGCCGTGCCTTCCGGTGGCGCCGCTGAGCCGAAGAACGCCGCCCCCTTGCCGGCAGCCATGTCGGCGTTCACGAAGGTGCGGCGACCCTTCAGGAGAACACCCCCGGATTCATCGACGTAGGATATCAGGTATTCCAAGCGTTTGACCCCTTGGTCGCTGTGGTTGAAGGCCTCGATAAGAGGCGCCGAAAGTGCCCCTTCCCGCACCACCCCTTTCATCACCAAAGACACGGGAGCCTCCCCCTCAGGGTCCGGGGCAGGCCCCGTCCAAACCGGCCAAGTTGTCCCGTCCTTCAATGTCAGAGCCCGGACCAGACCACCCACTGCCACGACATCGTCCTTGACCCAGAACGACGTCAACTCGACCACGTAGTTTTCTCCCTTGCCAAGCGTGCTGTCGACTCCGTCGAATTGTTTCGTGTTGGTGTACGGCACGGTCTGCTTCAGGCTGCCGTCAGCCTGATACAAGTACATGGTCAAGCCCAGCTTCGAGATCTCCTGATCCCCGTTGTTGGTAACCTTCAGCGCAGCCTTGCGATCCTCGCCGCTACCCGTGACGGGCAAGGGC
Source organism: Akkermansiaceae bacterium (assembly GCA_017798145.1). NCBI lineage: Bacteria > Pseudomonadati > Verrucomicrobiota > Verrucomicrobiia > Verrucomicrobiales > Akkermansiaceae > Akkermansiaceae bacterium. The sequence continues at coordinate 893,870 of CP059069.1, forward strand.
TCTATCGAGATCGGACAAGGGATGCTGGCCAGAGCATCGCCCGGCCCCGGGGCTTGATCCCGAACGAAAATCCGGTCCGACTCGCTGAGTCGACTGAGCGCCACCTCGACGGTTTCTCCGCTTGCCAGCCGTATCACGACCTTTTCTCCGGATCTCATGACATACTCGCCCTCGAGCGAACGCTTGCTGGCCCCATCTGTCCATGTCCGGGATTCTGCGAGAACCGGCGATCCGATCAGGCAAAGACTCGCGAACGCGAAAACAAGAAGGCGGCTCAGATCCATGGTCATGACTAGGGAGGTAGGATTTTTCGGCAGGCTGGATTCCCAAAGCCCCTTCCAGCATATGGGGTTTTCCAAAACAGCGCGGAAGTTATGCGGTGCTCGGCAATTTTCAAGAATCTTTCGAACGTCGAGGTGTGGCACCGGCTACGGGGAGCGCCAGTCCGATTCAGGATAACGGGTTCTCAACAGGCTTCGATCTCCGACTCGCGGCGGGTTGGCGGGTTGCCACCCACGCCTTGTTGTGCTTCGCGATTCTCTTCTTGAGGATACCGTAGCAGGCACGAATTCCAATCAGATACTAGAATGGCCATAAATGGATCTTGTTGTTCGGGCTCAGATGCGGTGATTCGAATCCTCATGATCTCTCATGATCGGTTGATGCTATCATAGCCCAGCATCCGCGAATCATGAGGCAAATGGGCTTGCTGAAAAATCGAAGCCATTCGAAGGAGCTTGCAACCTTCCGCAGAGCACCCGAACGGTTTGCCTTCCATCCGACGCGTCGGGAGCCTAGTTTCCGGATCCATCAGCCATGACCCTCTCCGATTTTTCCCGCCGCGACCTGCTCCGACTGGCCACCTTGGCAAGCCTCGCCCCCATTTCCTGCTCGCCCCAAGAGAAAGAAGTCCCCGAGACCCCTCGTGAAAAACCCGGAAAAAAAGGCCTCGGGATCGGCACCAAAAATGATGGCTGGGACCAGAGGCTGAAGGATCTGAGATGCAAATGGTTCTACTCTTGGGTTTCCGCGACGGACAAACCCATACCCGCCGGCATTGAGTTCATCCCCATGGTCTTCGGTCGCTGGGATATCCCAAAGGCCACGCGCAATGCCGCCGCCTTCGCGGAAAAAATCGGTGCGGACGAGATCCTAGGCTTCAACGAGCCCGACCAAAAGCACCAGGCCAACATGAGCGTCGAAAAGGCTCTCGATGCATGGCCTCTGCTGATGGGGACAGGGCTTCGCCTTGGTAGCCCCGGCTGCGTGCACCCGGACAAGCTCTGGATGATGGAATTCATGGCCGGCGTGGAGGAGCGCAAGCTCCGCGTCGATTTCGTCTGCATCCATTCCTACACCGGGCCGAGTCCTGCGGCGTTCATTGAGCGGGTGGAATCCGTTCATGAAATGTTCAGGCGCCCCATCTGGATCACCGAGTTCGCCGTCGGGGACTGGGAGGCGAAGTCCGTGGAAACGAACCGCCACAAGCCGGAAAGGATACGGAAATTCATGGAGGAACTCCTTCCGCAGTTGGAAGCGATGGACATCGTCGAGCGCTATGCATGGTTTCCCGCCGGACAAGACAACAAGGCGCTCGGCACCAGCGCTCTCTTCGACAAGGACGGCAGGCTCACCCCGCTCGGCGAGTGCTACCGGGATGCCTGATCATCGCCGGCTGCCGTTTCCCTGCGCGGGAATCCAAGCAAGCCGGAAGGCGGCCGCCGCCCACGAAGCGGGCGACACCCACCATCACACCATGCCGATCCCGCGGAAGTCCCCTCCAAGGATCTTCCCGATGTTCGGCGCCTTGAGCCAAGCACCGAGCAGATCGGCATACACGCTGCGGAAATCGACCGTGTGTTTCAGGTCGCCCTCCGTCAGATCGGTTAGGCTCGGGTAGCTCCCATAGAGCCCTCCCTTGACTCCGCCGCCCGCCACGAACAGGCAGGACGCCTTGCCGTGGTCGGTTCCCGCGCTTGCGTTTTCCTTCACCCGCCTGCCGAATTCCGAGAAGGTCATCAGCACCACGCGCTTGTCGTTGCCCTGCTTCTTCAGGTCTGTGAAAAAGGATTTCAGCGCGGAGTCCAGCTGTCCCAACAGGCGGTCGTGGGAGTTCACCTGGCCGGTGTGGGTGTCGAATCCGCCGTGGCTCACGTAGTAAACCCGGGTCGCCATCCCTCCGGCGATCATCCGCGAAACCAGGTTGAGGTTCCGCGCGATCGGCGTGCCGTCGTATTGGACCGTTGTCCTGTGCTTCGCGGCGATCTCCAGGATTTTCTTCGATGAGACCTGCGCATCGAGCGCCACCCGCTCGAGGAAATGGAGGTTCGACTCTCCGACCACGCCGCCGACCTTTCCGCCGGCAGGCATGTCGATCGAACCACCGTCCACCGGCGCCTCGTCCTCCGGGCGGTTCAGCTCGGAGAAAAACTCCTCCGCCTGGGCTTTCTGGCCGCCGCTGTGGATCCAGCGGTAGAGCTCCGGCGAGCTCAGGCTCACGCCCGGGTTGCGCAGAGCACCGAAGGACTCTGGGGTCGATTTGTTGAAGCTGATCCCAACTGTCGGATCGACCCCCTCGCAGGCGTTGTCGAAGTATCTGCCCAGCCAGCCCGTGTTCGAGCGGTTGTTGATATCAGCCGTTTCCCAGATCGAGGTGGAGACGAAATGCGAGCGGTTCGGGTTCGGGTAGCCGACACCCTGCACGATGCCGAGGCCGCCTTCCTTGAACAGCGAGCCGAGGAACGGCATGGATGAGTTCAGGCCCAGCCCGTCGCCGATCCGGATGAGATCCTTCGCGTTCTTCCCAATCGTCGGCCTGGCCCTGTGATAGTCATCGTCGCCGTAAGGCACGAGTGTGTTCAGCCCGTCGTTTCCGCCTGCCAGCTGCAGCACCACCAGGATCGTGTCGTCCTTGCCGGTCGCAAACTGCGTGGCGCTGCCCCGCGATTGCTCGCCGAGCTCCGCAAATGTCCGGTCGATGAAGCCCGGCAAAGTCCACGTCGCCGATGCCCCAAGCACCGCCGACCTCATAAAATCCCGTCTCGTTTTCATATGGTCTCCTCTGGTTTCTGCAAATCAGCAAAGTTGGTAATAAGGGGTGCTCATCATCAGGTGGCACAGTTCGCCGAGTTCAGCGTCGGTGAAACTGACACCCTTTTTCGAGTCCGCGTAGGCGATGAAGGATTGCCTCGCCTTTTCAGGGATCGGCACGCAGAAAAACCTGCCGATCAGGCCGTCCACGAGCGCCTCCGTATCATTCCGCTCCGGCTCCGCGGCGATTTTGGCGAAGTCAGGCCCCTTCGCGATCCTGCCCGCCAGCTCGCGCAGGCGTCCCATCCGTTCCATGCCATCGCGCCCGCGCATGCTGCCGGCCATCGTGCCCTTGGTGAGCGCGCCGGCGAGGTTGTATCTTGTTAGGAGCGTGTTGGTGTTGATCCATGCCTTGCCCCAGTCCCAACCGGCCACGTTCGGCGGCATGAAAAGCACCTGGCCGAGCTGCGTCTGCCCCATGATGGGGAAACCCATGGGGGCGGAATCCATCTCCAGCTCCTTGAGCATCTGCACGAGGTATTGCACCGGGCACTTGATCTGGGTGGACATCGCCTTCTCGCCGTAAAATTCCCTCGATAGGAAAATCTCCCGTAACACCGGCTTCACCTCATAATCCGCATCCCGGAAAGTTTTCGCCAGATCCTCCATGGCGGATTCCAACGGCGATTCATACGCGAAGAACTCCCAGAATTTCCCCACCATGAACCTCGCGCAGGCATCCTTCTGGAAAATCAGGTTCACCACATCCCGACCGTTGTACGCCCCGGATTTCCCGAAAATCATTTTCTCCCCCGAGTCCCATGCCGCCGCGTTCTGGCTTACATTTCCGTTGAAACGGTTCAACTGGAACCCGGTGAACGCCCGAGCGGCCTCTTTCACATCCTGCTCCGTGTAATTCCCCTCACCGAGAGTGAACAGCTCCATCACCTCACGGGCGAAATTCTCGTTCGGCATCGCCTTGCTGGATCGCTGCGTGTCCAGGTAAAGCATCATGGCAGGATCCCTCACGATGGATTGCGTCAGCTCCTTGAAGCTCCCGAACGCATGCTCACGGAACAGCCTGTTCTGCTCCATCATCAGGACGGGCTGCTTGACCTTCTGGATCGAGCTGGCGAAATGGTCGTGCCAGAAAAGCGTCATCTTCTCACGCAGCGGCGCAGAGGTTTTCAAAATCCGGTTGAACCACCAGCCCTGCGCTTCGACGGAATTCCGGCGGTTGTCCTGCTGGAACTGCTGGAAGGCTTTCCGCCGCTGCGCCTCAGCCTCCGATGCCGTCATGCCGCTGCGCGATTTCTGCGCGTCCATGAATTGCTCCCGGCGCATCCGCGCATCTGCCAGCGCCTGCTCCCTGTTGCACCAATCGGGCAGGCGGAACGCATCCTCAGGCTCCGTCGGGTGCAGCAACAAATCCACGGCCTTCTCCCTTCCAAGCCCATGGAATGTCGCGATCTCTTGCGGTGAGCCCCCGAATCCCGCCCTGTTGAGCAGATGCCTCGCCTCCGCCTCCGTCCATTTTCCTGTCGATTTCGGTAACATGACGTTTCGATTCTACGGTGAGGGAAACACCGCCCAGCCATCACGGTTGCGCATTTTCCTCCAGAAAGCTACGCTGCCCATCCATTGAGCAAACAACCGGACAACAAACCCGAACTCCTCTCCCCCGCCGGAAACTGGGACTGCGCCAAAGCCGCCGTCGCCGCCGGTGCCGACGCGATCTACTTCGGCCTGCCGAAATTCAACGCCCGCCTCCGCGCCGACAACTTTTCCGAAGCCGATCTCACCGAGCTGATGGCGTATCTGCACAAGCACGGCGTGAAAGGCTTCGTCGCGATGAACACACTCATCTTCACCGGCGAACTGGAAGCCGCCGAGCAGCAACTCCGCACCATCGCCGCCGCCGGAGTCGATGCCCTCATCATCCAGGATCTCGGCCTTGCGAAAATGGCGCGCGCCATCGCGCCGGACGTGGAGTTGCACGCCTCCACCCAGATGACCATCACCTCCCCGGAAGGCCTCGCATTCCTGGAAACCATCTTCCCCATGGAGCGCGCCGTCCTAGCCCGCGAACTCTCCATCTCAGAAATCGAACGCTTCAACTCTTCCCTGATCACTGATCACTTGGCACTTTCCACTCCGCTGGAAGTCTTCGTCCACGGAGCCCTCTGCGTCGCCTATTCCGGCCAATGCCTCACCTCCGAATCCCTCGGCCAGCGCTCCGCAAACCGCGGCGAATGCGCCCAGGCTTGCCGCATGCCCTACGAGATCGTCGTCGATGGCGAATCCCGCGACCTCGGCGAGCACCGCTACCTTCTCTCCCCGCAGGATCTCGCCGCCGTCGATCTCATCCCCGATCTCGTCAGGGCGGGCGTGAAAAGTTTCAAGATCGAAGGCCGCCTCAAAACCCCGGAATATGTCGCCGCCGTCACCCGCGTCTACCGCAAGGCGCTCGATGCCTGCACAAACCCGGCACCCTCGCCGACGGTCACGGAAGCCGATCGCTACGCACTCGAAATGACCTTCTCCCGCGGCCTCACCACCGGCTGGCTCGCGGGCACCAACCACCCATACCTCACCCACGGCAAGTTCGGCAAAAAGCGCGGCCCCTTCCTCGGCACGATCACCGAAGCCCAGAACGGCTGGATCCGCCTCGACACACCGCCCTCGGAACAAATCCCCCCGCTCAAGGCCGGCGACGGCATCGTCTTCGACGCCGGCGAGAACCGCGATCTCGAACAGGGTGCCTCCATCTGGAAAATCGAGAACGACCGCATCATCTTCCACCGCACCTTTTCCGGAATCAATTTCGACCGCATCCGCCCCGGCGTCACCCTCTACAAGACCGCCGACCCCGCCCTGGAATCCGAGATCCGCAAGTTCTGGCAAAACGCGAAGCCGCCGCTGAAGAAAACCCCGCTCCATCTCACGGTCAACGGCAAGCCCGGCGAACCTCTAACCCTCGCGTGCGGGGATGTTTCCTGTTCCACCGAATCCCACTTGGAGCCCGCATCAGGCCGCCCGCTCACCACCGAGACACTCACCAAACAGCTTTCCCGCCTCGGCGACACCCCCTACGAACTCGCTTCCCTAGACAACCGGATCGAAGGCGATTGCCACCTCCCCCTCTCCGCCCTCAACCAGCTCCGCCGCGACCTCGTGGCTGCGGTTTCCGACCACCAGGCCGAACAATACCCGAACCCTTCCCCCTCCGCCGCATCCTCAAAAGATCTCTTCCCCGAACCATCCAATCACCCAATCCCCAATCCCCCTTCACTGAGCGTCCTCACCCGCACCTTGGACCAGCTCGAATCCGCAATCGAAGCCAACATCCCCCAAATCTACTGCGACTTCGAAGACCCCCGCCGCTACAAGGCAGCCGTCGAACTCACCCGCGGAACCACCAGCGAAATCATCCTCGCCACCCCCCGGATCATCAAGACCGGCGAGACCGGTTACCTGAAACTCATCGGGCGCGCCAACCCTCACGGACTTCTCCTCCGCAACCTCGCCGCCCTCCACCATTTCAAAAACTCACCCCTCATCAAGATCGGCGATTTCTCCCTCAACGTCGCCAACCCCCTCACCGCGAGAATCCTCAGGGAATCCGCCCGCCTCGACCGCCTCACCATCTCCTACGACCTCAACATCTCCCAAGCCCTCGACCTGTTAGCAAAAACCCCGCCCGATTGGCTGGAACTCACCCTTCACCAGCACATGCCCATGTTCCATATGGAGCACTGCGTGTTCTGCACCTTCCTCAGCTCGGGCACCACCTACAAGGACTGCGGCCGCCCCTGCGAGAAACACACCGTCCACCTCCGCGACCGCGTCGGCCAGCTCCACCGCCTCCAGGCCGATGTCGGCTGCCGCAACACCCTCTTCAACGGCCGCGCCCAGACCGGCGGCCGCTTTTTCCCGCAGCTCCTCGCCTCCGGCCTCCGCCATTTCCGCATCGAGCTCCTCGACGAAGACCGCGACTCCGCCACCTCCACGATCACGGCCTACCAAGCCCTCCTTTCCGGGGAAATCTCACCCGACCAACTCCTCTCCCGCATCCACGCCACCGAGAAACTCGGCGTCACAGAAGGCACCCTCGCGTAGCCGCCACCAGTGCCAGCCCCTACACAAACTCCACGACCAACCCGCTCCCGTGCATCCCCAAGGCCTGGTAATATCCGATCTCCACCTCCTGGCGAAACGATCCGTCGGCGAGTCCCTTTTTGCAGCTATCGCACCCCAGGTCGAACGCTGCGAAGCCCTCATACTCAACGGCGACACCTTCGATTTCCGCTGGAGCACCCTGCGCAACGAATCCGCATCCATCGCCGCCGCCATCCGATGGCTTGAACAGCTCCTGCAGTCGATGGATGGCCGGGACCTCCATTTCATACAAGGGAACCACGACTGCATCCGTGCTTTCTGCGAGCGACTGGAGCCTTTGCGTGACAAATGGCCCAACCTACACATCCACCAATACCACCTGCGCCTGGGCCGGCGGATTTTCCTCCACGGAGACTGCGCAAACAGAAACATGGACCTGCCCGAACTGCAAAAGGCGCGCGAATCCTGGGCAAACGACAAGCCGCGCGGTGGCATCAGCGCAACCCTTTATGACGCAGCCGACCTGACAGGCATGTCCCGCGCCTTCCACCGCGCCTACTTCCCCAGGCGCATCACGGTTGCCCGCATCGCCCATCATCTCGATACCGCAATTCCCGGATGGCGGGAAAAAACCGGCGATTGCTATTTCGGACACACCCACATGCCCTTCCGAGACCACAGACACGGCGGCATCCGTTTCCACAACTCAGGATCAGGAATCCGGGGTATGGGCTTCCATCCTATCGCATTCCCGCTGGACAAGGAGGAAGCATGAACGGGAAAAACACCGATGACCCGAAAGTGACATGCTACTCCGGCGGCGAAGCCGGGTTCATGGCCTGGTCACAAGGCCTGCGAGCAGCCCTCTTGGACCCGCTGCTCCACGCCCTCACATGGGCCCATGTCACCGCGAACCACATCACGGTCGCCTCCCTCCTCTGCGGCCTCGCGTTCGTACCCGCCTTCGGGTTGGTCGCACCATGGCTGGCCTTCTCCCTGCTTTTCCTGCACGTGCTGCTCGACGGCTTGGACGGCCCATTGGCACGCTTCCGGGGCACGGCATCGGATCGCGGCTCTTTCACCGACACCATGGTCGATCAGCTCGTCGTATCCGTGGTGATGATCGCCATGATCCATTCCGGCCATGCGGGTCTATGGCCGGGATCGCTCTACATCTTCTTCTACCTCCTGGTCGTAACCTTCGCATTCATCCGCAACGCGCTCAAGCAGCCCTACTCGTGGCTTTTGCGCCCGCGCTTCATCGTTTTCATCTGGCTTATGGTGGATGTCTATCTCTGGCCAGGCACCCTCGATTGGGTGCTCTGGGCTGCCGTAGCTGTTTTGGCACTGAAATCCGCAACAGGCTTCTGGGTAATCCGCAGGCGAATGTAAGCGCCCTGGCACAAATCACGCCCCAACCGGCATTGCACAAGTGCCGGACATCTCGCCAACTCACACATCCCATGAGAACCGAACCCATCCTCATCGCCATACTCATGGGCCTCTGCTCATGCAAAAGGCCGGAACCGGCTCATCAACAAAATTCGGTCATTCCCGATAAAGCGGCCTCCCCCGATCCTACCCTCGCCGCCGCCCAGCTCGCACTTGCGAATTCCCACCTCGCGAACAAGGAACCCGATAAAGCCATCCCCTACCTCCAGGCCGCCGGTGCAGCGAAACTTCTCGCGGAAACCCTCGCTTCCCACCGCTTTCACATCCCCACCGTCCTGCTCCGCCATCCCGCGCCGGTTCTGCATTTCACCGGAGATCCAGGCAGAGCCATCTTCGTCGCCCTCGGCGGAACACACCCGACCGTCGTCCGATGGAACCTCTCAGACACACCGGAAGTCAGCGCCGTCCTTTTCCCGACCGACGCCAAAGCCATTCCCCACATCTCGCTGTCCCCAAACGGCCTGCACCTTCTCGTCCAACGGGACTCCACAAATCTCCTCTGCCATGCGGAAACCCTGAAACCCATCGCAAACCTCGGCGCATTCCCCGCAAACCTTGATCCCGGCACCTGCCAACCCTTCACCGCAAACGGCCTACTCCTCGCACATCCCGTGAAGGCGGAAAACGGCGGCTACCTCTGGAGCATCCGCGACACCACCACCGGCGAGATCCTCCGCTCCGAATTGCTCCCCCAATACCCCGAGCCACGCGAAGCATCCTTCGATGCCATGGATCTGACTATCGTCCGGAGCGATGGCAACCGCGTCACCATCCCCATCCTGGGCGATGCAAAGCCCGTCGCAACAACCGGCCTCCGCATCATCCGGCGACCCGCCATTCAACCCACAGCCATCAAAACCGCAGGGGACACCATCGCACTCCTGACAAACATACCCTCCCCTCCGGCCCTCCCCCTCCCCCGCTCTCTCCTCAGCGCCATCTCCGGCCACCGCCTCGATCCCGCCACCCAGACCCTAACGGATATCCCGGTCCCTGAGCGTCTCGAAATTCTTGCCGAAACGTTTCCGGAAAACACCCCCCGCACCCTGAAACTCTACTCCGCCGAGTCCGCCCTGAACCGGCGCCTCGCCGCCGCCTACCCGGAGGATTTCCCACAACTCTCCGTCCCACAACGCGCCAACGCGGAGATCATCCGCAAGACCTTCGAAACCGGAGATCCGGCCGCCATCTCCGCCGTCATCGACTCCGCAGAGCACGGCCTGCCTCTCGCCACCGCACTCTTCCTCGCCATCGAATCCCAAAACCCATCCTTCATCGAGCGCACCGTCGCAAGGGCAAGCGACCTGCCTCCCGCACTGCGCGACCTTGCCGCCGGAAAAACCGACTCCCCGGATCCCGCGTCGATCCGCCTTGAACAGGACTGGCTCGGCTACGAATCACCGGATTTCACACCCCTCTTCCAAAAGGCATCCGAACGGAAATCCCTGGCCCTCTCCAAGCTTTCCCTGCCTGGAAACCCATCCTCCGATGACATCGACTCCCTGATCCTGAAGCTTGCCGATCCCAGGACGGAAGCCGAGATCGGCAGGCACTCCATCGCAGCGCTCGCCATCCACCACGCCGCCACCCTCGCAAGCAATCCGGAACTCGCCACCCACGCCCAGAACCTATCCTCCATCGCCCGCCGCTTCGGCGCAAACCCCGCCGCCTGCCTCCGCACCAACGCCACCGCCCACACCACACTAGGCGATTTCACCTCCGCCCACCGCACCTGGATAGCCCTCATCACAGACCAACCCGAAGCCGACCACCTCCCCTCCGACTACGCCGAAGCCGCCTACACCGCCTTCGAGACCGGCGATGCCCGCCAAGCCATGGAAATCCTCAACACCGGCCTGTTCCGTTTCCCCAACGACGTCGCCTTCGCCATCCGCGCCGGCTGGATCGCCCTCCTCACGGACCATTCCTCAGAAGCCCTCGTCTGCCTCACCCGCGCCACCAAACTCGGCCTGCCCCCCGCCGAAATCGAAAACACCACCGCCCTCCTCGCCATCACCCACTCCCAGCTTGGAGATACCGAGACCGCAGCCTCCTACCTCGCCCAGCTCAGGGCCATCAGCCCGAAGTGGGAGCAAGCGGAGAGCATCGCCGCCCTCCCCTGGCCGGAATCGTTCAAATCCGCCCTCGCGGAAATCATTTCCCAAACGCCGGAAAACGAACCCGTGCCGTCACCGGAAAATGATCCGACAGATACGGCTCCCCCGTCCGGAGGATTCCCGATTCCAGAACCTCCCCTCCCCGAGAGATGAGGATGTGATCCACCTTCCACTGCCGGTTCGGATCGCTCATCCAGAAATGCAGGGTGCCGCGCTCTCTCTCCCCCGCATTGAGCGCGTCGTAGGTCTCGACCAATCCGTCGAAACCCTCCACTGCCGGGATGTGGCTTGCCTTCCCGGATAGAAAGGCCAGCGCCGGATTTCCCTCCACCGCATTGAAATCCCCCATCCACACCACCGGCTCACCGTCCGGATTCATCTCCACGAGCCGCTCCGCCATCAGCCTCACCCCCTTTTCACGGGATGGCTGGTTGCGGTGATCCAGGTGCATGTTCACCACCCACAGCGGCTGCCCGCTGGCGCGATCCGTCAGCCTCACCCAGGTCGCCACCCTTGGGATTTCATTGCCCCATGTCATCGAGCCGGCCTTCTCCGGCGTTGCCGAAAGCCAGATCATCCCGCTCCTTCCCACATCCTGCTCGAAGCGGTCGCTGCGGAAAAAAATCCCCGCATACTCACCGGCGCGCTTCCCGTCGCTGCGCCCCAAGCCCTCAAACCCGTAGCCCGGCAGCGAAGCCCGCAGATCCGCCACCTGCCCATGCAGCCCTTCCTGGATACCGAACACATCAGGAGCATTCGTGCGAATCATCCCCACCATCCCGATCACCCGCTGCGCCCACGCACGCCTGCCCCTGTCCCCATCGTTCTCATAGCGCAGGTTCACCGTCATCAGCCTGAGTTCCATCGCCCCATCCTCGCTCACCGCCACCGCTCGCGGAACCCGCGCCTTTTCGCATCCGCTGCAAAACCACATCGCCACCAGGACTCCAAGCCATTTCATCCGCATCGCCGCGAAGCTCACACCCGCCGCCCCGCCAGTCAATCCCTCCCGGTGGGGCTGATCCGGCCCATTCAGCCCGAATCAAAATCGCAAACTGCCATACACCACAACAGGAGGCGAATCCCCCCAACAGAAATCCCAATACCTCAGATACCTTGACATTCAGGCTGGCCATGTGCTTTCATGGACACACAGCAGATGGCGAAAAAGCGAATGACAGCCGAGAAGCTGGCCAAGATGGAGTCGGCCAACAATTTCATCCAGTGGATCAACAAGATTCTCTGCGTCGCCTTGGCCGTTGCCTTCGGCCTGCTCATTGCGGCCACCGCACTCCCACAGAAGAGGGAACTCGAAAAACTCCAGGCACAGCTGCGCGCGGTGCAGGAACGTGAGAAAAACACACTTGCCCGCAAGGAACACAAGGAAATCGAGCTCCAGGCACTGCGCGAGGATTCTTCCTTCCTCGAGATCCACGCCCGCGACCGGCTCAACTACTACCGCGAAGGCGAAAGGGTCCTGCGCTTCGGCGGGGGGCGCTGAACCAGCTTACCCTTCCCGGTTGACCGCCCGCTTCCCCCCGGCATACCCTCACCCCCATGAACCGCTTTCCCAAGGCCATCGTCCTAGTCCTCATGCTTCTCGGCGCAGCTGCGCAGGCGGAGCATGTCATCGTGGCCGGTGGCCCGGCGCTCAGGAAATGGGAGAACTACCGTGTCAGCGATGATCAGCATGACCGCTGGTGGGCGAATTTCATCCGCGCCTCAACCCTGCGCATGGCCGAAGTCCGCCTCGCCTACGGCAAGGACGCCCCCCTTGTCTGGCTCGTCTATCGGCCCGGCTACGAGGCGCGCGGACGTGAGGACGGGAAACCCTACACCCAGTGGATCGCCGAGCAGGCAGCCAAGCGCAAGGCCACCCTCATCTGGTTCAGCTCAGGCGGGGATTTCATCAACAAGTTCAATTCCCGCCCGCGCGGCTCCGTGGAAACCTTCGACTATTTCGGCCACTCCAACAAGTTCGCCTTTCTCTTCGAATACGGCAGCGAGATCATGGCCGCGTCCACCGCATGGCTCCACGAGCGCGATATCCCCCGCCTCAAATCCTCCGTCTTCAAAAGCCATGCCTATGCCAAATCATGGGGCTGTCACACCGGTGCCTCCATGTCCAAGGTCTGGAAAAGCCACATGGGCATCGGCCTCGAAGGCTGCATCGGCAAGACCCTCTACACCGAAGTCGGCCAAGGCCAGATGCCCAAAGGCTTCGGCGGTTGGACGCAGTAGGCAACAATTGAAATCCTGAAACGCTCAAACAGGATTTCGCCATTCCTCACCCGACTCCAATTCCAGCTTCCCAGTATTTCAGATTTTCAGAATTCACTCAAAATGACCCTAACAGAACTCCAGTCCCTCCATTCCCTGCCGTTTTTTGATCTCATCCAGAAATCCCGGGAAGTCCACCAGGCAAACTGGGCCAACCCCGAGGTGCAGCTCTGCACCCTCCTCTCCATCAAGACCGGCGGCTGCTCCGAGGATTGTTCCTACTGCGCCCAGTCCGCACGCTATAATTCCGGCGTAGAGTCCGAGCGCCTGATGGCGAAGTGCGACATCATGGAGCGCGCCAAGATCGCCGCCGAGACCGGCTCCACCCGCTTCTGCATGGGCGCGGCATGGCGCGGTGTGCGCGGCGGCACGCAGCGCTTCGAGCAAGTCCTCGATATCATCCAGGACGTTTCCAAGCTCGGCATGGAAGTCTGCGTCACCCTCGGCGAGCTCGGCCCGGAGGAAGCGGTGCGGCTTAAGGAGGCGGGCGTCACCGCCTACAACCACAACCTCGACACCTCCCCGGAGCACTATCCGAACATCGTCACCTCCCATACCTACGAAGACCGCCTGCGCACCATTTCCAACGTCCAGAAAGCCGGCATGTCCGTCTGCTGCGGCGGCATCCTCGGCCTCGGCGAAACCATCACCGACCGCCTCCGCATGTTGGAAGTCATCTCGAACTTTGATCCCCAGCCGGAATCCGTGCCGATCAATTCCCTCATGCCCATGCCCGGCACCCCGCTTGCGGAAAACCCGCAGGTCGACACCTTCGACATCGTCCGCATGATCGCCGTCACCCGCATCGCGATCCCGAAGGCGAAAGTCCGCCTCTCCGCCGGCCGCACCCGCCTTTCCGACGAAGCGCAGGCACTCTGCTTCTTCGCCGGTGCTAACTCGATCTTCTACGGCGACAAGCTCCTCACCGCCAAGAACCCTACCGTCGAGAAAGACCAAATACTCCTCGCAAAGCTCGGCCTCTCCCCGCTAGCCCCGGATGTTCCGACCGCATGCTGTTCTTCGGAGGAATGCGAGCCAGCACACGCCTGATAACACGGACAAGCCGACGATTTCCGTTCCAACCTCACGCCTGTCTCATCTAGTCTGCGCACGTGGCGGCGCCCCTGATCAGACCAGCATTGGAAATCGACGGAAAATTCTTCCGCCGCAACGGTCGGCGCCTTTGGCTCAAAACCGTCACCTACGGCCCGTTTCCGCCGGAGAAGGAACCGCTTGCCGCCGTCGAGCTCGCAAGGATCCGGGACGCCGGATTCGACTCGATACGGCTCTTCTCGCTGCCCGATCGCCAGCTCCTGGAAGCGGCGGAACGCTGCGGGGTGATCGTTTTCGCAGGGCTGGATTGGAATCACCACGAGGATTTCCTCTCGCAGCCCGGCATACTCTCCGCTGCGCGCATCCGGTTGGCGGGCTGGCTGGAAACCCACGCCAACCACCCCGCGCTGGCAGGGATATATGTGGGAAACGAAATCCCCTGCGACCTCGTCCGCTGGATGGGGCCGGCTCCCGTCCGCGAGGCCATCGAGGGACTCATCGAACTCGGCAAGCGCACCGCGCCCCATCTCCTTTTCGCCTACGCGAATTATCCCTCCACCGAATACCTCGAGCCCGGCACCGCCGATTTCTCCGCCTTCAACATCTACCTTGAGGAAAAGGAACCCTTCGCCGCCTACCTCCGCCGCCTCCAGAACATCGCGGGCGACCGCCCCTTGCTTGTTTCCGAATTCGGCATGGACACCCACCGCAATTCCCCCGGCGCGCAGGCGCATTCCCTCGGCTGGGCCTTGGAAATTGCCCACCGGGAGGAAACCGCCGGATTCACCGCCTATGCCTGGAGCGATCTCTGGATGAACGCCGGCCGCGAGATCCTCGACTGGAGCTTCGGCATCACCGACCGCATGGGAAACCCGAAACCCGCGCTCCAGGTTTGCCGCGACTTTTCACCCGCCCCGCCCGCAACCGGCCTGCGGTTTTCCGTCATCGTCTGCACCCGCAACGGCGGCGAGCGCATCGAGAATTGCCTCCGCGCCATCGCGGCCATGGACGGCGGCCCCTACGAGACCCTTGTCATCGACGATGGCTCCGATGACGGCACCGCTAAGATCGTCTCCCGAAATTTCCCGAATGTGCGCCTGCTTTCCATCCCACCCTCCGGCCTGAGCGCGGCCCGCAACATCGGAGCGGATGCCGCCTCCGGGGACATCCTCGCGTTCACCGACGACGACTGCGAGCCCGACCGCGAGTGGCTCGTCCGCCTCGGGAAAGCGTTCCTCGATCCAGGAATCTCCGCCGCCGGCGGCCCCAACCTGCCGCCGCTGGCACGGACTCCGATTGAGGCGGTGATCCGCTCCGCACCGGGTGCACCGAGCCATGTTCTCCTTGACGACACCCGCGCGGAGCACCTGCCCGGCTGCAACATCGCGGTGAGGAAAGAGGTTTTCGCGGCGGTCGGCGGCTTCGATCCCATCTTCCGCACCGCCGGCGACGATGTGGATTTCTGCTGGCGGCTCAGCGACTCGGGCCACCGCCTCGGCTTCGTCCCCGGCGCATTCGTATGGCATTGGCGCAGGCCTTCGATCCGCGCCTTCCTGAGGCAGCAGATGGGTTATGGAAAAGCGGAGAAGCTCTTGCTCGCAAAGCATCCGGTCCGCTTCGGGAAAAACGGTGACGCGCGCTGGACGGGTTTCGTCTATGGCGGCGGCGCGGTGGGGGTCGGCGAAACATCCATCATCTACCACGGCGCGATGGGACAAGCCGGTTACCAATCCATCGTCAACCGCATGCTGCCGCTCCGTCCCATCGATCCAACGTTCCGCGACTGCCGCACGGAATTTCTCCTCAGCTTTCTGAACCTCCTGCAACCCATGGCCCGCCGGTGGGCCAGAAACAGGCGTTTTAAGCTTCCGTCTTCAAAGGCTCTCCCTCCGCATCCTGAGCCCACTCTCGAGTTCGGCATCCCCGGCGACGACACCACCTGCCGCGACCATCACCTCCGCGCCCTTCTGGAAAAAGGCTGGCAAGCGACGGGCGACACCGACCCATGGGATCTGGAAAAAGGCGGCACCCGCATCCTCATCGCCACGGCCCGGCCCGGCCCGAACATGACCAACAACCTCTTCCGCGTATGGGGCAGCCCCGAAGCCGCGCTGGCCCTGCGAAGGGAGATTTCCGCCTGAATCTTTTCCCATGTCCCTGCTCACCAAAGACTACGACTACCACCTGCCGGAGGAACTCATCGCCTCCCGCCCGCTGCCCGAGCGCTCCGCTTCCAGGATGCTCGTCATCGAGCGTGAAACGGGAGCCATCTCACACCGCATGTTCGCCGATTTTCCGGAGTTCTTGCGCCCGGACGATCTCCTGGTTCTCAACGACACCCGCGTGATCCCCGCCCGCCTTTTTTCCGATGACGGGCGCACCGAGCTACTATGCCTCGACCGCCTCTCGCCCACACTCTGGCGATGCCTTGCAAAGCCGGGCAAGCGCATGAAAGAGGGCCGCACCGTCACCGTCGGCGGAACCACCGGAACCGTCGTGGAGGTCATGGAAAACGGCGACCGCATCATACGCTGGGACGCGCCGCTGGACTTGGAAAAACACGGGCACCTCGCTTTGCCGCATTACATGGGGCGCGACGACGAGGACTCCGACAAGGAACGCTA
Organism: Akkermansiaceae bacterium; assembly: GCA_017798145.1. Classification (NCBI taxonomy): domain Bacteria; kingdom Pseudomonadati; phylum Verrucomicrobiota; class Verrucomicrobiia; order Verrucomicrobiales; family Akkermansiaceae; species Akkermansiaceae bacterium. The sequence continues at coordinate 910,545 of CP059069.1, forward strand.
CCAGACCGTTTTCGCAAAGGAGGAGGGAGCCATCGCCGCGCCCACCGCAGGCCTGCATTTCACCCCGGAGATGCTATCTGGCATCAAGCATGATTTCATCACCCTGCATGTCGGGGTAGGCACTTTCCGCCCCGTCACCGTGGAGGACATAGGCGCGCATGTGATGCACTCGGAAAAGTATAGCGTCAGGCCGGAGGCGGCGGAACGGATCAACGCCGCCGGGCGGCTCATCGCTTGCGGAACCACCGTCACCCGCGTGCTCGAATCGCTGGCATCCGATGCGGCGCGGATCTGCCCTCAGGCGGCCATGAGCGGGGAAACCGATATCTTCCTGCACCCGCCATACCGCTTCAAGGCCGTCGATGCGCTGCTGACGAATTTCCACCTGCCGCAGTCCACCCTCATCATGCTCGTCTCCGCCCTGGCCGGCCGCGAGCTAACCCTCGAAGCCTATCGCCAGGCGGTCGCGGAGAGATACCGTTTCTATTCCTACGGCGATTGCATGCTGATCCTGTGATGCCCTGCTTCCTTTGGGTTGCAAGATTCATCCCCGCGTTCATCCTCACGCCATGCCAACAGCCGCCTTTGGGAAACTTCCATTGTTACTGCCTCTCGTCGCCGCAGCAATGGTTGCAGGCTCCAACGCCCAACAGCTCACCAGCCGGGAGGTGCTTGTCGTTTACAACAAGTCCGATCCGGAATCCGCCCGCCTCGCGGAGGTCTATCAGGAAGCCCGCGGCATTCCGGCCTCCCAGGTGCTGGGACTTGAGATGCCGCCCAAGCCGGATATCTCACGGGCGGAATACGATGAATCCATCCTCACCCCCCTGCGCGACCATTTCACCGACAGGGGCTGGTGGAAGCGCAGCCGCGACCCCCAGGGACTGCTCGTGCCCACGGAAAACCGCATCCGCGCCATCGTCCTCATGCGCGGGGTGCCGCTCCGCATCCAGCCCGCCCCGAAAGCCGCTCCCAAGGAGGGTGAGGCACCACCGGCGGATCCCATTGCCCCACGCGACGAGGCCTGCGTGGATTCCGAGCTTGCGCTTTTCGGCATCGAGGATCTGCCTTCGAAAGGTGTCCTGAAAAACGCTTTCTATCAGAGCGATTCGCCCCTCTCGAAGGCAAAGCTGCCCTATTTCGTGCTCACCTCACGCATCGATTCACCCGCCTACGCGATCTGCAAAAAAATGATCACGGACGCGGTGGCCACAGAAAAGCACGGCCTCTGGGGGCGCGCCTACGTGGACATCGCCAACAAATTCCCACAGGGCGACAAGTGGCTCAGCGACATCGTCGCAGAGAACATGCGCATGGGCATACCCACTGTCACAGACCGCTTCAACGACACCCTGCCGAAGAACTACCCGCTCACCGACGCCTCCATCTACTACGGCTGGTATGACTGGGATGTCAGCGGCCCATTCCTTGACCCCGGATTCATGTTCCGCCCCGGCGCTGTGGCGGTCCATCTGCATTCCTTCAGCGCACAGCAGCTCACGGATGCGCACAAGAACTGGAGCGCGCCGCTGCTCGTCCGTGGTGCCGCCGCAACGGTCGGAAATGTCTATGAGCCTTACCTGGACCTCACCCACCACTTCGAGATCCTACACGACAGGCTCCTGAAAGGCTGGACTTTCGCGGAGGCGGCGTGGGCCTCCATCCCCGTCGCCTCATGGCAGGGCGTTGTGCTTGGGGATCCGCTCTACCGCCCCTTTCTCCACATCGATGGCACCGGGACAAACCGCCCGGAAGACCGCGACTTCCGCGCCCTCCGGGCCGCCTCCCGCCAGTGGCCTGACGAGTCAGCCCTGCGGCGGGAAAAAATTTCCGGCGCGGCGGAGAAGCTGAAATCCGGCATTCTCGCGGAAGGGCTTGCCCTCGGATATCTGGAGGAAAGGGACATCGACAAAGCCCGGCTCTGGCTGGGCAAAGCCAAGGAATTCCACGAAAGGCCCGAGGACAAGCTCCGCCAGGACATCCAGCTCATCGCCATCGAGCGGGAAATGAAAAACAACCCCGCCGCCATCAAGATGCTGCGCGAAGCCAAGGAAAGATACGGCAGCATCCCAGCCGCGGATGCCCTCTCCGGCTGGCTTGACATCCTGGATCCCCCCCCGCCGCCGCCGGCCGATCCGACAAAGATCCCCAAGCAGTAGCCTTCCTTCGGGTTTGAAATCTTAAGTTTATAGCATCAGTGAACTACGGCTTCCTCCTAGAAAGCATCTGGCATCCTCCCTTGGCCTTCGAGGAGGTGGCCGCCCCGGCGCTGCCGCCGGAACTCGAGCTCCAGGCGCTCTGGTTTTCCGGCGCCTTCGGGCGGGACTTCCGGCTCAAGGACGGGCGCAACTTGCGCATCACCCAGTTCGGCGAGTGGAACCACGGCGCGGGCCCGGATTTCGCCCATGCGGCCATCGAGATCGATGGCTGCCATTTCACCGGCGACATTGAGATTGACTGCTCCAGTTCCGATTGGGAGGCGCACGGCCACTCGACCAATCCCGCCTTCACCAACACCATCCTGCACGTCGCCTTCCGCCCGGTCATGCGCGAGATGTTCGTCCGCACCGCAAACCACCGCCTGGTGCCGGAGCTCCTGATTTCGACAAGCCAGCTCGGCGAGGCGCTGCGCCTGCCCTTGCGGGAGACCGCCATTTCAGTCCCAGGCCGCTGCCTCCAGCCTTTGAAACGGATGCCGCGGCTCTCCGTGGAACGCCTGCTGCGGGAGGCTGCCCTGCGCCGCGCCTCCCAGAAGGCCTCACGCTTCATCCGCATGTCCGAGGCGCACGGCCTGGATGCCGCCCTTTTCCAGGCCACGGCGGAAACCCTAGGCTACGGCGGCAACTCACTGCCCATGAAACTTCTCGCCCAGAGGGCACCCATCGCCACCCTGCGCGGAAATCCGGAGCAGGCGGAGGCCATGCTGCTGGGCACCGCCGGCTTCCTCGATGCGGATCTCTACAACCGCGCCCCGGTGGACACCCGCGATTATCTCGCCGATCTCTGGGAAACCTGGTGGAAAATACGCCCCGAGCACGAAGCCCCGGAAAGCCGCAGCCCCGCCTGGAAAACCCACGGCCAACGACCGGCGAACCATCCGCACCGCCGCGTCGGAGGGCTTTCCGCACTCGTCAGGCAGTGGCCTGAGTTCCGGGGTCTCGCCTTTGCCGCCCCGTTTTCCGTGAAGCCGCTCACCGATTTCCTCCACGGCCTGCGCCACGATTTCTGGTCCCACCACCACACGCTGACCTCGGAACGCAGCGGCCAAGCGATCTCGGTGTTCGGCAAAAGCCTGGCTCTGGAACTCGCCGCGAACCACCTCATCCCGCTGGCGCTCCACGAGAAACGCTTCACCTTTCAGGACTACCACAAGCAACGCCACTCCGCCGTGAACCAAAAACTCAAACGCTGCGGCATACGCCTCTTCGGCTCCCAGGAAGCGGCAAAACCCTTCCTGAAACGCCTCTGCCACCATCAGGCGCTGCTTCAGCTCTATCACGATTTCTGCCTCGAAGATTTCTCGGGTTGCGAGAAATGCCCCTTCCCGGAGCAGCTTTCCCAATGGCGCTAAGCAAAAACACAACATGAGCATCCAACTCAACGGCAAGCCCCATCCCCTCACCGCACCCATCACCCTCTCCGCCCTGCTGGAGTCACTGGGGCTGGGCGGGAAACCCGTCGTCGCGGAGCTCAACGGCCAGCCCGTCCTGCCAAGAAATTTCCCCAGCTCCCAAATCCAGCCCGGAGACTCCCTGGAAATCATCACCCTCGCGGCAGGCGGGTGAATTCAAAAATCACGCCTCCATCCTATTTTTCCCTTGCAAGCGGGCGGTCCCGGCACCCATCTTCCGCCCACGCCGCATCCAGCGGCATTCATTTCAAATCCGGTGTAGCTCAGCGGCAGAGCGGGTGACTGTTAATCACTAGGTCGTAGGTTCGATCCCTACCGCCGGAGCCATTTGAAACCCCGCACGGCCATTCCGCCCTCTGCCCCTCTTGCATTTCCCAGACCTGATGTCCGCGATTCCCTGCCCGTTCTGCTCCATGGACGAAGTCCTGACCTTCCCAGGTCGCCACGAATGCCTCACCTGCGGCCACGAATGGGCCTTGGACAAGAAAACCTCGGATGCCCCATCCGCTGGGCGCATCGTCAAGGACGCCCATGGCACTGTCCTGCTCAACGGCGATATCGTCGCCATGGTCGCCGATCTCAAGCTCAAGGGCACCTCCGAAACCCTGAAAATCGGCACGAAATCCAAGCCCATCCGGCTCGTGGACGGCGACCATGAGATCGATTGCCGGATGAACGGCCTGTCGATCGCACTCAAAGCCTGCTACGTGAAAAAGGTCACCAGATAGCCGGATGCCCTTCGTTCTCCAAGCCACCGACGGCTCCGCCCGCGCCGGGACACTGACACTCCCACACGGCGAGGTGAAAACCCCTGTTTTCATGCCCGTCGGCACCCAGGGATCCGTAAAGACCCTCCATCCCGCCGAGCTGGAGGAACTCGGTGCCCAGATCATACTCGGGAACACCTACCATCTCTGGCTCCGCCCCGGCCACGAGCTGATCCGCCAGATGGGCGGCCTCCACGATTTCACCACCTGGCAGAAGCCCATGCTCACCGACTCAGGCGGTTTCCAGGTATGGTCACTCGCCAAGATGCGCAAGATCACCGAGGAGGGCGTCCGTTTCCAATCCCACCTCGACGGCTCGAAAATGATGCTCACCCCCGAGCTTTCCATGGACATCCAGGCCGCCCTCGGCTCGGACATCGCCATGCTCTTCGACGAATGCCCGCCCTACCCCTGCGATGAGATCTATGCTGAAAAATCCCTCTCCCTGACCACCCGCTGGGCGAAGCGCTGCAAGGATTGGGTTTCGGCAAACCAGCCGCTCACCGCCGGGAAACCGCAGCACCACTTCGGCATCGTCCAAGGCTCCATCTACGCCCACCTCCGCGAGCGATCCGCCAAGGAACTCGTCGCGCTCGGCTTCGACGGCTATGCGATCGGCGGCGTCTCCGTCGGCGAACCGGAGGAGGAGATGTTCCGCGCCATCGACAACACCGTCCCTTTCCTCCCCGCCGACAAGCCCCGCTACGCCATGGGCCTTGGCACACCACCGCAGATCCTGGAAATGATCGGACGCGGCGTGGATATGTTCGATTGTGTCATGCCGACGCGGATCGCCCGCCACGGGGTCGCCTTCACCCTGGACGGCCCCATCCACATCAAGAACCTCGTACACGCCACCGACCCGCGACCGCTCTGCGAATCGAGCCACCCGCACGTCGCGAGGTTTTCCCGATCCTACATCCGGCACCTCTTCCGGGCGGGCGAAATCCTCGCTTTACGGTTGCTTTCCTTCCACAATCTGCATTTCTACCTGTCCCTCACAAGTCAGGCGCGCCTGGCCATCGGGGCGGGCACATACTCCGCCTTCAAGGAACAATTCACCAAACGCTACAACGCCAACCATACCGAACCATGATTTCACTACCCAACATCCTCGCCGCAGCAGGCCAACCCGCACCCGGCGGACTCCAGGGCTTCCTCGGCAGCGGCATGATGCTCCCCATCCTCATGGTGGTGATGTTCTATTTCCTGCTCATCCGCCCCCAGCAGCGCCAGCGCAAGGAGCAGGCGGCACGCATCGCGTCCCTCGCCAGCGGCGCAAAGGTCATCACCACGGCAGGCCTCCACGGCATCGTCCACAACGTAAAGGAAAACACCGTCATGGTGAAAGTCGCGGAAGGAACCATCCTTGAGTTCGACAAGGCCGCCATCGCATCCGTCACCAAAAAGGAATCCAAGGAAGCCTAAGCGTTTTCCGGCCTGAAAACTGAAACCTTCCATCCAGAAAACTCACCCCATGCTCGCCATCGTCTTTTTCAAGGATCCGCTCGTCCTATTCCTCACAGGCATCACACTCCTGTTCCTGTTCTTCTGGTATTTCGCCACGGAAATCGAGCGCAGGAAACGGAACGTCGGAACCCTCCTCATCATCGGTATCGCCGCGCTATGCTCGCTTGCCGTCTATGAGTCCGGACTCAAGGGCGGCATCGACATCGTCGGCGGATCATCCTTCCACCTCCGCATCCAGCCAAAGGAAAACGAGCAGGGAGAAAAAATGCCGGTTACCACCGAACAGGTCGAGGAGGCGATGCGCGTCATCGGCGGGCGCCTCGATCCCATGGGGAAGACCGAACCCCTCATCACCCGCCAGGGCGATGACGGCATCCTTGTCCAGATGCCCGGCGTGGAAACCGAGGAATCAGAGGAAATCCGCAAGACCCTGGAAACCGTCGCAAAACTCGAACTGCGGGAAGTTTCCCCGAGGAACTCGGAACCCGGCGCCGATGGGAAACCCCTTGCCCAGCGCGTCCTTGACGGGGATGAGATCGTCCCGGGCTACCGCGCCTACGAACTCACCCAAAAGGACGACGATGGCAATGAGTTCACCACCCCCATCCTGCTGAACCGCCGCGCCGCCCTGGGTGGCTCGGACATCGTTTTCGCCACCCCCTCCCCTTCCCGTTCCGATGCCGTGGACATCACCCTCAACGGCGAGGGCACCGACAAGATGATTGCCCTCACGCAGAACATGCGCCCGAACATCGACCGCATCGCCATCGTCCTTGATGGGGTCGTGCTCAGCGCCCCGGTCGTGCAGAGCGTCCCTCTCGGCAAGAACTTCGTAATCAACGGCCTGGACAAACCCGGCGAGACCAAGACCCTCGCCAACGCCCTGATGAATCCCCTGGAGAACCCTCTCGTGGTCGAGCAGGAAAGCAGGGTCTCGCCCACCCTCGGATCCGCCTTCGTGAAACAGGGCATTTTCTCCGGTCTTGCGGGACTCGCCGCCACCGCCCTGTTCATCTTCATCTATTACCGCGTCGCCGGCCTTGTCGCCCTGGTGGCCCTTCTCATCAACTCCATCATACTTTTCGGCGTGATGGCCATGTTCGGCTTCACCTTCTCCCTTCCCGGCATCGCCGGCCTCATCCTCACCATCGGCATGGCCGTGGATGCGAACGTGATCATCTACGAACGGCTGCGCGAGGAAATCGAAAACGGGAAATCCCTCAAGAACGCCATTAGCACAGCCTACGAGAAAGCCTTTTCCTCCATCCTCGATGCGAACCTCACCACCCTGATCGCCTGCATCATCCTCATCGCCATGGCCAGCGGAAGCATCAAGGGCTTCGCCATCACGCTCACCATCGGCCTGGTCGCCTCGATGTTCTCCGCCATCCTCGGCACCCGCGTCCTTTTCCGCTGGGGCATCGACACAGGCCTGCTCCGAAAGCTCTCCTTCCTCAACCTGATCAAGTCTGCGAACTTCGATTTCCTCGGCAAAGCCAAGGCCTGCGCTGTCTTTTCCGGCATTCTTTTCGCCGTCTCCATCGCGACTTTCGCGGTGAAACGGGATGCCGCACTTGGCATCGACTTCACCGGCGGCACCGTGATCACCTTCCAGATCGGCGACAAGGAAGTGCCACTCGATGAGGTCAACGCCGCGCTGCAAACCGCCGATCTGACCCGCCAGGCTTTCCCACAGGAGCAGGTCATCCCCGGCAGCGGCAACCTCCTCACCGTGCGTGCCGACAGCGCGGATACCGACAAGATCATCGCGGCACTCCGCTCGGAAATGCCCCTCCTTGCCGAAATGGGGGATGACGGCAAGCACCTCATCGCAGACCCCTCCATCGAGGAGGTTTCCGCATCGCTCGGGGGGAGTTTCCTCAGGGAGGCCATCATCGCCCTGAGCGTCGGCATCATCGGCATCTTCGCCTACATCGTGTTGCGCTTCGAGTTCTCCTTCGCCGTAGGCGCGATCGTCGCCGTCCTCCACGACATACTCATCGCGGTAGGTGTGGTCGTCCTGATCGGCGAGCAGCTCACCCAAATCCATGTCGCGGCCATCCTGACCATCGCCGGCTACTCCATCAACGACACCATCATCGTCTTCGACCGCATCCGCGAAACCGTCCTCATTCGCACCGGCGAAATCCGCGACGTGATGAATGATGCGATCAACCAGACCCTCTCTCGCACCATCCTGACCTCATCGACCACGATCTTCACGGTCATCATCCTGGCAATCTTCGGCGGCGCAGCGCTGCGCGATTTCTCCATGACCATCCTCGTGGGACTCGGCATCGGAACATATTCCTCGATCTTCGTCGCCGCACCAATCGTCCTCTGGTGGTCTTCGCGCAAGGGCGGCAACCTCCGCAAGGACGTGTTGGCCACCACCCTCGCCGCAGAAACCATGAAAGCGGATTGATCCGCTGCGATCGTTACCGTGAAAGCGCCAGGGCCCGGCTTGCGCGCCCTCGCTTTCTCGGTTGAAACATCAAGCGACTGGGTGCCTCACCTGCCCGCAGATGCCTCCGCCATGTCCCGCGCCTTGCGGTAGTTTGCACGGAATGCCTCGCCAAGCTCCTGCATCCGCTGTGCCTGCACCATGGAGTCCCTGCTATCAAGTCCCGGATCGCCCTGACCGGAGATGGAGTAAGAGACCATGGAAACATCAAGGAAAACGGCCAGCGCATCCTCCGGCATCCCCGCCGCAATGATCGCCTGCCACGCCAGCTTCATCTCCTCGTGGGAGTCGATGCACATCGCCTTCACCAGCTGCCGCAAGGTGTTGAACACCCTGCCCGTCAGGGCGCGGTCGTAGGTGAAATTGCCATCGTCCTCATACGGATTGCCAGTGGGCATCGTTGTCAAGGGCAGGATATCGGACACATACATATCGCGTCGTATCGGCGTGCGGTGGAGGGCGCGCTCCAAGGGGCCGCCTGCGGTGCCGGGTTTCTGGAACCACAGCCGCTGCGCCTCACGGCTGAGGCAGAATTTCACGAATTCCTGCGCAATCTCCCCATTCGGGGCGCCTTTAAGCACCGCGATGGGATCCGCGCTCATTGTCGTCCCGCCCTTGGGGGCGATCCATACGACCCTTGGCTTGCCATCCTTCGTCATGAGTTCATCCGCATAGCTTCTGCCATAGAAATCGATGCACATCCCCGCCGCCGCATTCCCCTGCCCCACATCGTGCGGGATCTTCGATGCACTGTCGGTGAAGTAGCGGGCGTTTGCGGCCATGCGCTGGATCAACCGCAACCCTCCTTCCCAGCCCTCCTCGGCAGTCCTCCCTGCCACCATGGATTTCTGCATCTCGCCCTGGACCAATAGCTCAAACGTCCGCGCCACCGATCCGCTCTTCGTCGGATCCGCCAGTGCCAGGCTGCCCGCATACCTCTCATCCCCCAGATCCCGCCACTCCTTAGGGGCGGAAATCCCAAGCCGTTCCAGGAAATCCGGATTGTAGCAGATACCGAACTGCGACATGCAGGTCCCAACCCATACCCCGTCCTCCGCGTAATATCTCTCACCGGTGTACACTTCTGGAATCACGCCATTCGCCCCGAACAGCTCCGGTTGATCTGAAAAGACATCCAGCGGAACAAATCTGCCGAGTTTCGCCTGACCCGCGAAATCCGGCTCTCCCCCTCCGAAAAACAGATCCACTCCTATCCCGTCTCGTCCCGTCTCCTCAGCCGCCTTGAAACCCGCATCGATCACCATGCGTATCTCGGAAGTCCCGCCCGGCGTCCGCCAATCGACATAGATCGAGCGCCCCCTTTCCTTCTTCCACCAAGCAGCGAAGGCCTCGCCATACTCCTTGCGTATCGATTCATTGTGCGGGGAAAGGATCACCAGGCTGTCATCGGCGGATGCGGGCGATGCCGTTTCGCTCTCCCGTTTCATCACCAGCGGCAGCGCGACGATCAGCCCGAGCAAACCGAGGATACCGATCAATCGCGCTTTCATCCAGAGGAGCGAAAACCCACGAAGCCCTCATGGCAAGTGCCATCCGTCCGGTAGCGCCGATCCTGCCCGGTCCGCCCCACCACCGCTGAGATCACCTCGCCGCCGCGACATCCAGCGCAATCTGTGCACGCAGCTCATCGACCGACGCGAATTTCCTCTCTTCGCGCAGAAATTTCCCAAAACGAACTTTCAGAACGCTCCCATAAAGATCACCGGAAAACCCGAAAAGATGCACTTCCAGCAGCCGCTCGCCGCCGCCTACGGTCGGCCTGACCCCAAGGTTCGCCACCCCGCGGAGCCCTCCGCACTCCACCGCCCAGACGCCGTCCCGGGGCAGCTGCTGATCGCCCACACTGATGTTCGCTGTCGGGAAACCCAGCCCCCTGCCGAGCTTTCTCCCCTCGATGACCATACCCGACACCTCATAAGGACGCCCCAGCATTGTTTCGACCGCATCGAAATTCCCATCGCGCACCGCTTGGCGGATGCGGGTGCTGCTGATTCGTTCGCCATCCCACATGACGGGTGCCACCGCCTCAAGCTTGAAACCCAATTCCCCACCCATGCGGCGCAGCATCTCCACATCACCGAGCCGCTTGCTACCGAAGCGCCAATCCTCTCCGACCGCGATCGTGGCCACATTCCCCGCACAGATGCCTCTCACGAAATGCTCTGCGGACGTCTTCGCGAACTCCTCGTCGAAGCGGATGACCAGCAGCCCGTCCACACCCAGCGCCCCCAGCACCTCCGCCTTGTCATCCAGCGTGGCCAGCAGCGAGGCCGGTGCTTTGCCCGGCGCGATCACCCGGATGGGGTGCGGCGAGAATGTCACCACAAACGATTTCCCGCCACCCTCGCGGGCAGCCTCCACGGCACGCGAAATCACCGCCTGGTGCCCGGCATGAACCCCATCGAAAACCCCAAGCGCCAGATGCAGCGGGCCTTCAATCCCCGCCAGATCCCCAAGCTTATCGATGCGGGTTTGCATGGCTTTTCACGCCCCCCTCATCAGCGAGATCTCAGCGAGCGATATCAGTGCCTTCATCAGCACCTCCGGATCGGCCTCCTTGAGCTGTGCGACCGTCACGGAGCGATCCAGCGTGAATTTTCCGGAATTGGTCCGGCGCAACGCGCTCAGGTGGGCGCCGCAGCCGAGCTTCTCGCCGATGTCGTTTGCGTATGTCCTTACGTAAAAGCCCTTGGAACAATCCACACGGAAGTCGATCTCCGGAAGCGCGATGCGCCTCACCTCATAGCCGGTGACACGCACGGGGCGCAGTTTGCGCTCCACTTCCTGCCCCTTGCGGGCGAGCTTGTAGAGTGGCACTCCGTCCATCTTGATCGCGGAAACCATGGGTGGCATCTGCTCGAAGTCACCGGTGAACGCATCGAACGCAGCCTTGATCTCCGCCTCCGTGTAATCGCCCACCTCCCGCGTTTCGAGAACCTCGCCCTGCCTGTCCTGGGTGCTGGTGCGCTCACCGAGGGTCAGCGTGCCCTCATAGACCTTGTCCTCGCTCATCAGCAGATCCTGGATCTTCGTCGCTCGTCCGATCACCAGCATCAGCAGCCCCGTCGCCATCGGATCGAGTGTGCCGCAGTGGCCGATCTTTTTCGTGTTCAGCGCGCGCCTGGCGATGGCCACCACATCGTGCGAGGTCATGTCCGGGGCCTTGTCAACGAGCAGCACGCCGCTCGGCCCTGTGTATTCTTCCGGTTTGTTTCTCATCGTATCAAAAAAAAATCAGGCCGCCGCCCCGAGAGCCTCGGAAAGGGCTGCGAGCACCTTGGTCTTCGCGTCTTCCAGCGGCCCGGCCATGCGGATGCCTGCGGCGAGTGCATGGCCTCCGCCACCGAATTGCAAGGCGACTTCGCAGACATTCACTCCCTTGTCCTTGGAACGCATGGATACGCGGATCTTGCCGCCCTCCAGCTCCTCGAAGAACGCGGCGACACGCACGCCTTTCACCCCGCGTATCAGATCGATCAAACCCTCGCTGTCATCCGGCTTCAGATTCAGATCCTTCCGGACGGCGTCCCGCAGCTCCCAGTGGGCGAGTTTCCCGTCTTCGGAAATCTCCAGCGTATTGAGCAGGGTGCGCATCAGCTCGATCTTGCGGAAAGGGCTGTTGTCGTAGGTGTCTGCGTTGATTTTCCCGACGTCCAGGCCACGGCGTATCAGGTCTGCCGCCATCTCATAGGTGGCGGCCGTCGTCGAACCATACTGGAAGGAACCGGTATCCGTGGAGACGGCGACGTAGACCGAGTCCCTTGTCTCATCCGGCAGCGGGTATCCGAGCGACTTGATCAGGTCATAGACGATCTGGCCTGTGGCCGGGCTGCCCGCATCGATGACATTGACATCTCCGTAGGCGGGATTGGAAATGTGATGGTCTATGTTCAGCCAGAGCTTCGCCTTGGATGCGGCGTGCAGGGTGGCATCGCCGAGCCTCGGCTTGGTCGCCGTGTCGAGGGCGATCGCACAATCCACATCCAGCGGCTCTGCGGGCGGGCGGCTCACCTTTTCCGATCCCCGCAGGAACTCCAGGCTCTCCGGCACTCCGTCCTCGTTCACCAGGAAAACGGTTTTCCCCATCGCCATGAGAGAAAATCCCAGCGCGATCTGGGAACCGATCGCATCCCCGTCCGGGCGCACATGGCTCATGATGATGAAGCTGCCATGCGCGGCGATCACCTCGCCCACTTCGGCAAAGCCTTTGGCTCTCGTTGTTTCATCGGAATGTTTCATGGCAGGTAGGCCCGGCCAGCCGGGGGCGGATTCTCCCCGGCGGCTCATGCGAAGCAAGGACAAACGGAACCTCACCGCATCGGTTTGAGATGGCCGGGCTGGTTCGGCTTGATCGCCCTCCTCCTTCACCTCATCCACAAGTTATCCACATACCTTCCGGGGTCGGGAAAACGCCGGAAACCGGGATTCCCATCCATCCCACAGGAAGCAAAGAACACGCATACAAACCATCCACCCGAATGTGGACAACTTGCGAACAGCTCAGGAAAACCCTTTCGAACCGTCACCATCCTTTTATTTTCAATCCGTTACAGAGATATCAACATCTTATTCACATCTCAATGACTGCGAACAAGTCCTGAGTGAACATGGGTATGAATCGACAAACGGGATTCCCCAAAAGCGCAGGGAACAAGCGCCACGGGCAACTTTCCACAAGTTATCCACATCGCGGGAAAACCCTCAGCCCATGGCCTTTTCCATGAGGGAGTTCATGCGGCGTATGGTCTCGCGGGCGTCGTCGAGAAGCCCGGCGGAGATCAGGGCGTTGTCGAGCAACTGGGAGGCGACGAGCTTGGCGATCTCCGGGTTGCCCTCGCGGGTTTCGGCGAGTTTTTTGATGAGCGTGTGGCGGGGATTGATCTCCAGCTCCACCTTGACCTCGTCTTTGAAATTCTCGTCCATCGCCTTCATCATCTGGCGAACCTGCGGGGACATGCCGTCCTCGGGCACGAGTGCGATGACCGGGCTGTCCACCAAGCGCTTGCCGCTGGAGACCTTGGTCACACCGTCGCCTAGCTGCTCTTTCAGGAAATCGCAGAGCGCGGTTACCTGCTCCGCGGAAAGGGCATCGCCCTCCGCATCGAGATCCCCAAGCTCAGCCCCCGCATGGCGGATCGACGCGAGCTTCTTGCCGTCGAATTCGCCGAGCGAATCGACCACATACTCGTCCACCGCATCGGTGAAATAGATCACCTCCAGCCCCCGCGCCTTGAACGCCTCCACATAGGGGCCGCTCTCGATCTGGTCGCGGTTCTGGCCGACGAGATAGTAGATCGTTTCCTGGCCGTCTTTCATGCGACCGGCGTAATCCGTGAGGCTGCAAACTTCACCGGCATCGGTCATGGATGTCTCGAAGCGGAGCAGCTTCGCCAGCGCGTCCTTGTTCGCGTAATCGGTGGCGATGCCCTCCTTGAAGAAGCGCTCGAACTTCGCGTAGAACGCACGGTATTTCGCCGGATCGGACTCCGCTTCCTTCTCGAACATCCTGATGATCCGCTTGCTGATCACGCCGTTGAGTTTCCTCACCAGGGCGCTGTCCTGCATGGTCTCGCGTGATATGTTGAGCGGCAGATCCGCGCTATCGACCACGCCTTTCATGAAGCGCAGCCATTCCGGCAGCAAGCCTTTCGGCTCGGGGTCGATGAGCACCTTCTTGCAGTAGAGGGCGACGCCGCCATCCACTTTCCCGAAGCCCATTTTCTCGGGGTTCTCGCCGGGCGCGAAAATCAGGGCGTTGATGGCGATCGGCGCATCGGCCGAGAAATGAAGGCGGTAGCTCGGCTCGTCGAAGCCCTTGCAGGCGAACTGGTAGAAGGCCTTGTATTCCTCATCGGTGACTTCCGATTTGTTTTTCAGCCATAGCGCCTCGACTTCGTTGATCCGCTTGCCGCCAAGCAGGATGGGGAATCCGACAAAATTGCTGTATCGCTCGATGAGCCCCTTGACCTTGTATTCCTCGGTGAAATCCGTGCTCTTATCGTTGAGGTGCAGCACGATCTTCACCCCGCGCGGCAGCTCGCCGACCTCCTCGATCTCATAGCCGGTCTTGCCGTCGCTCTCCCAGCGCAGGTTCTGCGCTCCCGGCTTCCAGGAACGGCTGAACACCTCCACCTTGTCGGCGACCATGAAGGCCGAGTAGAACCCTACCCCAAACTGCCCGATCAGCCCCGCCGGACTACCGCCTGTTTCCTTGAGCTGCTCCAGGAAGGCCTTGGTGCCGGAATGGGCGATCGTCCCGAGGTTCTGCACGAGCTCGTCATGGGTCATGCCAACGCCGCGGTCGGTCAGGGTGATGGTCTTCGCCTCCTTGTCGAGCTGGAGCGTGATGCTCAGCTCCTCGCCGGCATCCTTGATGTCCTTTTCCGTCCCTTCGAGGTGCCGGACTTTCTCCATCGAGTCGGAGGCGTTGGAGATCAGCTCACGCAGGAAAATTTCCTTGTCAGTGTAAAGCGAGTGGACGACGAGATCGAGAAGCTTCTGGATCTCGGCCTGGAATACGTGTTTTTCGGTGGTCGGTGCGCTCATGTGATTCAAAGGGGAAATTTCGAGCCGCGAGATAGCGCGGAGACCACCGGCTTGTCAAAAAAAACGCGCTGACAGACCACCGTGAATCACAGCCCCCTCCTGGGAAAAAATGGTGCGCGCGACAGGACTCGAACCTGAACACCCTTGCGAGTACTAGAACCTGAATCTAGCGCGTCTACCAATTCCGCCACGCGCGCACACTGAAAACGGTCTTGCGACCGGGCGGAGAAACAACCATGCGGACGAATGCTTGGCAATCACCTTTTTGCCTTCGGTTTTCGATATTTCGACCCCGAGCTGCCGGCGCCCAGCACCCTTCACAACTTTTCCTTATCCTAATCCCGCAGATCCTCAGGCACCACAGCATCCTTGAGCGTCACCTGATCTGATCGAGGATGGTCAGGAATTCATTCCGCTTGCGCAACTCGGAGGCTGTCCAGCCATCCAAGGCATCATCTTTCCCCCAGTAATTCCAATGGGTAAGATAGGAATCCTTGCTACGGACATACTGGGCTGTTTCCGCAGGTGGAGCGCCTGGCGAGAGTGGCGGCAAGTCCAGCGGGCTGGGAGGAAAATTTTCGGTGAGCACCCAGTAGGCACGCAGTAGGTTCGGCTTGGGTATATAGTTGGGCTTCTCCGGGTAGGGCGCGAACTTGAACATTTCGGTGCGAAGTTCCTCCGCAGCGGTGAAGTTTTCGGGATCTTTCTCCAGCAATGCCAGCAGGTTTCTTGCTGCGTTGAAGTAGTCGGGATCGAGCTTGAGGGCGCGTCTGTAGGCGAGGATTGCTTGGGGGAATTCCTTTCTTTCGGAGAGGATCAGTCCGAGAAGATACGGAGTCCTCGGGTTCTCCGGGTTCTCCTTTTCGAACGCCTCCAGCAGGGGCAGCGCAATGTCGATGACACGCTGGTCGTCGAAGAGGCCTTCGCAGCCGAAGCAGTGGCTCTCACGGGGGCCGAAACTTACCGGCATGAGTTCAAAGGCCTTTTTGAAATGCTTCACGGCCTCCTCGAATTTCCCATTGCGGGCCAGGGTCATTGCGAGGCGTGACTGAAGGCAGTAGGCATCCTCGAACTGGCCGAGCGCCTTATCGTATCTGTCAGTCGCTTCCTTGATGAGCCCGGCATGGAGAAAATCGTCTGCGGCCTCGCCCTGACGAATGGAATCGACGACGGAACGGAAAAACCCGGCTTTCTCGGTAAGCCCGGCATCCTCGTCGATCCGCGCCAACACTTCGTAGCAGAACATCCGGGTATCCTTGCCTTGATCTCCGTCGGACGGGTCGAGGGCAATCGCTTGGTCGATGGTTTCCCGGGCGAGTTCCAGGTTGCCGGCGCGGCGCGCGATTTCCGCAAGCCAGATCAGGGGCCTTTCCTCGTAGGGATCGTAGGTGTGCAGGGATTTGATGAACTCCTCAGCCCGTTGCGGACTGAGGTCGATCAGGTATGAGTAAAAGGCATCCTTGCCGGGGTTGCGGGCGAGCAGATTCAAGGAGTATGCTAGGGTTTTTTCGTCCTCATTGGCCACTTTGAGGGCGTCCATGTAGAGGATTCCAAGCGGAGGCTGTCCGGGAGTCGCATGTTGCATCATCTCAAAAAATTTCCGCCCATTGTCGTCCCCGGGTTCGAAGGCTTTTTCGATCATGCCACGGAACTCGGAGATCTTATTGAGACGGCAGAGTGCCGTCAGGTAGGTTGCGTGGCCGGCATCCATCTGGCCGAAACCGAAGTCCTTATGGCCATCACCACGTTTCTGGCAGATTGCGGAATATTTCTCGAAAAAGCTGGCGATTTCCTGCCACTCCCCGCGAGTCGCCTGGAAGTCGAAAACGCCCCCGAAAGCATAGCTGGAAATCGACTCGTCGGAGGTGGCGGCCTTGAGTAGTAGGGCTTGCATGTCATTGGTCGCCTTCCTGGCAACAGGCTCTTTTCCCAGGATGATTCCCAGCTTGAGGAGCCTCTGCAGGAGCTCGGGCTTGTCGGAATCATTGGCTGCGGAAATGGCCGCCTCAAGCAAAGCGATCCCTTCCCCCACCCTGTTTTCCGCGAGTGCAACCTGCCAACCGGACTTGGGCTGCTCCCTGATGCTGGAACTGCCGGACGAGGAACCCAGCAGTGACTGTTGGTTTTCCTTGATCCAACCGAGGGTCGCATCCCGGTTTTTGCTGACCATAAGCAGGGCCTTGAGGGTCTCCTCTTTCCGATACCCCACCGATTGACTGCCATCAACGAGGCCACGCACGGCGATCTCGTGATCGGATGCATCATCCCTGAGCATGGCGCTAAAGAGAAGCAGGCGCTCGGCGATGTGATTCGGACTGTTCCATGAGGAAGATGTCTGCATCATTTTTTCCAAGGCAGGGCCATCGTTTGCAATTTTATCGATGGATTCGTAAACCGCCGGCCACTTGTCCATGGGAGGAAGCTCAGAGTAGAGCTGGGAGAGCAGATCCTGTGAATACGATTGGCGGACAAGATCGAGTTTGAGGCGCTCAATCCATTCGGCAGGGCTTTCCGCAGGCGCAAGCTGTTGGCGGACATCAAAACCTGAATCGAATCCGTAGTGATTCTTTCGCTGGCAGGATAATTGGCTGAGACAGGCAGCATAGGCGCATGCAATGAGGAGGGGGGGGATGGATTTTTCGATCATTGTCATTGCCGGACGATTTGCGAAAGGGTGACGATGCCGCTTCGCACAGACAAGTTCCATCTCGTCGAATGATTCGGGGGCGGCGGCCATTTCCTGCCACAGGTGCTGGTAACGTGCGGCTCTGGCCGAATCGCCGTCATCACCTTTTTCCGAGTCGATCCGAATTCCCGAACACATTCTCGATCCGCCTCACCACCGGCTTCTCACCTTCGGAGACCTCTACCTCAATGACATCGAAACGCCACGGCACCTCCCTGGTGCCCAGGCGGCGCAGCCACTCGTTCGCACCGCGCTCGATGAGCGCTTTCTTTTTCCGGTTCACCGCCGCAAGGCCGCGCATGGCCCCGCCCTTTTTCCTCGTCTTCACCTCGGTGAAAAGCAAGCGCCCGCCATCCCGCGCAACGATGTCCACCTCACCGCCTTTCCTACCCTTGAAATTCCGCGCCAGCACCTTGCAGTTGTGCGCCCGCAGCCAATCGGCGGCGACCTTTTCGCCGTAATCCCCCATCCACTTGCGTGCGCCGCTAGGCCCCGTCCCCGAACGGTAGGGAGAGTTGAGATACCGGCTGAAACGAGCGACGATGATGGCGACAAGGCCCATGTTTGCGTAGTGCTTCGAGATGCTGCCGCGTGCCATAGCCCTGGTGCCTGGCGAAACCATACGCGGGAAACTCGGAATCGATCCTCTCCATAAAGCGATCCCTTGTCACCTTCGCAATCACGCTCGCGGCGGCGATGGAAAGGGAAAGCCCGTCCCCCTTCACAAGCGCCTCATGCGGCATGGAAAGCCCCTTTACGGGCAGCCCGTCGATCAGGGCGATGTCCGGATTTTCCGAGAGGGCGGCAAGCGCAAGCCCCATCGCCCGGTGGGTGGCGCGGAGGATGTTGATCGCATCGATCTCCTCCGGCCCGACCAATCCCACCGCCCAGATGACGGTGGGGTTGCCGGTGATTTCCCCATAGAGGAGCTCGCGGCGATTTTTGGTGAGTTTCTTGGAATCGTTGAGGAATGGGCAGGAAAATGGTCTCGGCAAGATGACCGCCGCAGCCACAACCGGGCCGGCCAGGGGACCGCGGCCTGCCTCATCGACACCGGCCACCCGCGCAAAACCGCGGGAGGTGAGGGTGTCTTCGAAGGCGAAATCAGGCACGGCTTACCAATCGCGGTTCATGCGCTGCTTGAGCAGCAGATGGGATGAGCTGGGGTTGGTGCCGAAGAGCTGGGTGGAGATGACCTTGCCATCGGCCGTGACCGCCGTGGCAATGCCGGTGTGAGCCCAATCGGCTTTCATGTTGTGGTCGTGGCTTTTTGACCCAGCCCAGAGTTTCACGAGGTGTTTCGCGGAATGAGTTGTGGAGGAAACGACGTTCTCCCCGAGAGAGTCGATCTTGTAGGCCTGGCGCGCAACGACAGCCCTGCCCTCGAATCCGACATGGCTGATGTCTTTCCCATAAATCCCGTAACTTCCTGCGGTTTTCGCGAGATGGTCGCAATGCTGTTGGGCGAGCTTGTCGAGCCCGGCATGGCGCTGAAGCGCCGCTTTGCCCTTCGAGGCGCGGTAGGAATTGACCTCCGCAAAGACCTCTGCCGAAAGCGAGGCATCGCTCCCCAAGGAAACGGATACCGGCATGCGGGACACGGTGGGTGATGGGGAAGAGCAGGATGTTAGCACAGCCGCTAGGGCGGCTGCGCACAACTTGGCGTATTGGCTGGTTTTCATAAGGGATAGGATCCACTAGCCATTTTCTTGGAAATTTGTAAAGGTCTTTTGATAATAAATTTTAGATTTCTTGATCAATTTCATGAATTCAACGGATTTTCGTGCGTGAAACCCATAAAATACCCAAAAAATAAGGCTGACCCGAATCGGATCAGCCTTACGGAGCGGTCAAAACCAACTCAAGCATCGCCGGGGTCCACGCTCTTGTCGCGGAAGGCGAGGAAGAAGAGAACGGCGATGGTGCCAGCCATGCCTGCGGGAAGCAGCCAATAAGCCTTCCAGAGTTCGGATGTCTTGGTGAGGAGTTCCCCATCCACGGCAGCCGGGATGTCCACGGAGAACATTTTCCCGAACTGCTGGGCGAAGGTCAGCGTCTGCTCGCCACGGGCTGCGGCGATGGCGCCACCAAGCTCCCCGGAGGAAGCTTTCACCGGAATGAGCATGGCCGCAGCGACCTTGAAGCCGATGAACATGCCAACGCCTTGGGTGAAGAACACCAGCATGCTCTGCACCTGCCCGCGTATCGCCTTTGGGGCAGCCCCATCCGCATACATGAAGCCGGTGACGAAGAAGAAGTCATAACAGATGCCGTGGAGCGCAATGCCTGCGAAGAGCATCCAGACCACCTGCTCCGGCGCGCCGAAGGCGAAGAGGAGGTAGCGCAGCACCCATGCCATCATGCCGATGAGGATCATCCATTTCACGCCCAGCTTGCGGAAGAAAAACGGCACGAGTAGCATGAAGAAAATTTCCGACATCTGGCCTATGCTCATCGCGGAGGCGGCCTGCTCGAAGCCCATGTTGGCGAGAAAACCGGAGGTGTTCGCGTAGTAGTAGCCGAGCGGGATGCAGATCAGCATGGAGCAAAGCATGAACACGAAGAAGGACGGCTTGGTGAGCATTCTGAAGGCATCCAGCATGAGAAGCCCGCGCATGTTGACGGGCTGCCCGGCGGATGGCGGTGGCGTGTTCGGCAGGGTGAAGCTGAAAACCCCGAGCACCACGGAACTGATGCCCGCCATCCAGAATAGGTTGGTGCTAGAAGACCAGCCGAGGAATCCGGCGACGAGACCCGCCGCGATCCAGCCTATCGTCCCCCAGACGCGGACTTTCGGGAAAACCTCCTGCGGGAGGTTGGAAAAGACGATGGTGTTGCCCAGGCCGAGAGTCGGCATGTAGCAGAGCATGTGGCCGGTGAAGAGCCAGAAGACGAGGCTGCCGTTCCCATCCGCCACGGCGCCGGGCACCATCAGCATGAGCGCACCGCCGATCAGGAACAGCACGCCCATGACCCGTTCCGAGGAGAAAAACCGATCCGCCACCAGGCCGAGGAACAGCGGTGCGATCATCGCCGCGACGGGTGCGGTGCTGTAGGAATCGCCGATGATAGCTCCGAGCCCGTTGGTATCCAGGACGAGATAGAGGGTCACGAACCATGCGCCCCAGATGAAGAACTGGAGGAACATCATCACCGAAAGGCGGATGGCGGCGGAGGATTGGGAGGAGGTCATGGCTGGGGAATTTTTTAAATGGGTGAACTTATCAGAGCTCCTTGATCCAGACATTCGCGAAGTCGATGGCAGAACCGTGGTGCTGGAAGCCGATGGGGCCCTCGGCAGGGACGCCTGGGAGCTGGGCATCGGTGATGACCGTCTTGCCGTTGAGCTGGACGCTGAGGCGGTCGCCCTTGATGGTGATCATGGTGCGGTTCCACTCGCCCGGCGGCTTGTCGGCTTTCATGTTCGGGGTGACGGCTGCCTTGACCTCGGGAGAGGAATTGTTGTCCATCCGGTAGCCATAGACCTCGCCGGAGCCGACCGTCCAGTTCCACAGGTTCACCTGGCTCTTGCTGTTGCCGCGCAGATAGATGCCGCTGTCGAGTTCCTCGATTTCTGCGGTACCTTTGTGGGAGCCGTCCGGCATGACCACTGGCTGGTTTTTCATAGGGCCGCGGCCGCTCCATCTCCAGTCGAGGACGATGGTAACATCTTTGTATGATTTCTCGGACCAGAGATCCTTGGTGGGGCCAGGTTTGCCGTTGTGCTTGAGGATACCGTTGTGGGCAGTCCAGTTGGCGATTCCGTCCTCATGCTTCCAGCCGGTCAGCGAGGTTCCGTCGAAGATTTTCGTGAAACCGGCGGCCTTTACCCCGGCCTCGTTGGCGGCCGGGGGGATCTCGCCGATGTTGATGTTGCGGAAGGAAACCTTGTCGCCGTGGCCCATCCAGCCGATGTGGCCGGAGCGGCGTTTCACGCCCTCGTGCTTGGGGTTTTTCGCAGAGAGCTCGTCAAGGTTTGCGGTGAGGACGAGGTTGCCGTTGACCTCCACGGTGACGGATGGGCCATTGACGGTCACACGCTGGAGGTTCCACTCGCCGATGGGCTTGAGGAAGCCCTGCTTGGCGGCCTGGAGGGTGTAGATCCCGGCGTGGAACTGGTAGTCCTTGAGATCCTTGTATTTCGGATCCGTGCTGTCGAGGATCTGGATTTCCATGCCGGTGTATGCGCCGTCGCCATGGCCGGGGTAGTGGATGCCCAGGCCGTTGTTGGCACCGGGGGTGAGCTTGAACTCGAAGTCCAGGACGTAGTTGGAAAAGGTTTCCTCGGTGATGAGGTTTTTCCCCTTGGCCGTGCAGGCGATGGCTCCGTCCTCGACGATGTAGCCCTCGCCCTTCCAGCCGGTGAGATCCTTGCCGTTGAAGAGCGAGCGCATTTGCAACTCCTGCTGGGCGAGGCAGGCGGAGGCGCAAACGAGCGCGGTGAGGATGGATAATGTTTTCATGATGTTCAGAGATCTACGGTCTTGCCGGTGCGGAAACTTTCGTCTGCGGCGGCGACGATGCGCATCGAGGCGACGGCATCGTCCATGTGGTCGGAGAGATCCTCGTCGTTGAGGATGGCATTGAGGAAAAACTCCTGCTCGCGGTGGCAGAGGCCGTCGTGGTCCGGCTCATCGTCGAGGCGTAGCATGTCATCGGCTTTCACGAATTTCCCTCCGGCATCAAGCTCCGAGTGGTGGAGTTTGAGCGCCTGGGTCTGGGTGTGGGCGTCGACGTTCGCGCTCTGCCCCTCGGCCGCCGCCTTGTCGGCGACGATGGAGACGCAACCCTTCGGGCCAACGACGTCTTTCACGAAAAATGCAACCTCGCTCATCATCGGGCCCCAGCCGGCCTCGTACCAGCCGACCGAGCCGTCCTCGAAGGTGACCTGGAGTGCGCCGTAGTTGATTTTCCCCTCGGGCAGCTCGTCGGTCAGGCGGGCACCGATGCCGGAGACGCGGATCGGTTTGGAGCGGGTCATCTGGCACATCACATCGACGTAGTGCACGCCGCAATCGACGATGGGCGAGATCGACGACATGAGGTTCTTGTGGGTTTTCCAGTTCGCGCCGGAGGATTGCTGGTTGAGGTTCATGCGCATCACCAGCGGCTTGCCGAGTGTCTGGGCGACCTCGATGAACTTGATCCAGCTGGGGTGGTGGCGGAGGATGTAGCCGATGACGAGCTTGCGGTTCGTGGCGCGCGCCTTGGCGACGATGCGTTCGGCCTCAACGACGGTTTCCGCGAGCGGTTTCTCGATGAAGACATGGCAGCCGGCATCGAAGGCGGCCTCCGCATATTCCGCGTGGGTGTCGGGATAGGTGGAGATGGAAACGGCGTCCGGTTTGGTCGCGCGGAGGGCTTCGTGGAAATCGCCAAACTCCGCATAGCCGCCGCCAAGCTCCTTGTTTAGCGCGGCTCGGCTCTCCGGGGAGCGGGTGACGATGCCGCAGATTTCAAAGCCGGGGATATTATGATAAGCGAGGGCGTGCGAGCGGCCCATGTGGCCTGCTCCGGCGCAGAGGATTCGGATCGGTGATGACATGCGCGGGATGTTTGGCAGTTGCGAAACGGGAAATCAAACGCCGAATTCCCACAGACCGCCAAAAGGAATGTATCCGTTGCGGTTTTTTTCCGTGTGCCGTGAGTGATTCGCCGGATTTGGGTTGGATATGGGGCTGGTCGGCATAGAATCCTCGAAATCCATGAAACCCACGATCATCCCATTCCTGCTCTATCCTTGCCTTGCGTTTTCACAGGCCGCCCCCGATTGGGAGAACCATGCGGTGTTCCGCATCAACAAGGAGGCTCCGCGTGCGGTTTCCATGCCTTTCCCGGATGCGGCGGGTGCCATGGGAAAACAGCGTATGGAATCGCCATGGTGCAGGCTGCTCAACGGGGATTGGAAATTCCATTGGGCCGATCACCCGGAAAAACGCCCGGTGGATTTTTTCAAGGCGGACTTCGACGACTCCGCCTGGGGCACGATCCCCGTCCCCTCGAACGTGGAGCTGCACGGCCACGGAACGCCGATCTACACGAACATCGTTTATCCTTTCAAAAAGGATCCGCCTCGCGTCATGGGCGAGCCGCCGGCGGATTTCACCACCTATGCGGAGCGCAACCCGGTCTCGTCCTACCGACGCACGTTCGAGCTTCCGGATGACTGGAAAGGACGGCACACATTCATCGTTTTCAACGGGGTTTCCTCCGCCTTCTATCTGTGGGTGAACGGGGAGAAGGTCGGGTATTCGCAGGATTCGCGGACGCCTGCGGAGTTCGACATCACGAGATTCCTGAAGCCGGGCGAGAATGTCCTTGCGGTGGAGGTCTACCGTTATTCGGACGGTTCCTATTTGGAGGATCAGGATTTCTGGAGGTTATCCGGGATTTTCCGGGATGTTTACCTGTGGTCATCCGCACCGCTACAGCTCCGAGACTTCACCGCGCGCGGCGGGCTTTCCGACGATTACAGGACCGGGACACTCACGCTCGATGCCAAGGTATCCGATCTCGCCGGCGATGGCGCGGATTTCGGCATCGATGCAGTGCTGACGGATGCCAGCGGGAATCGGGTTTCCGAATGGAACATCACCGGGAACACATCCGGTGGCGCCGGAGGGACGAAAGGGTCACATGTGATCAGAAACCTGGACATCGAGCCATGGTCCGCAGAATCGCCCACACTCTATCGTCTGCTGCTGACCCTGAAGGACGGATCAGGGAAAGCCGTGGATCACTACGGAACCCGGATCGGCTTTTCGCGCAGCGAGATCAAAAACGGCCAGCTGCTGGTCAACGGCAAGGCGGTGATGATACGCGGGGTGAACCGCCACGACCACGATCCGGACACCGGCCATTACGTGAGCGAGGCGCGGATGCGTGAGGACATCCTCCTCGCCAAGCGCAACAACATCAACGCGATCCGCACCGCGCACTACCCCAACGATCCGCGCTTCTACGAGCTCTGCGACGAGTACGGCATGTATCTTTGCGCCGAGGCGAACATCGAATCCCACGGCATGGGCTACGGCCCGGAATCGCTTGCGAAAGACCCCGGCTGGGAAGCGGCGCACGTGGATCGCGTGGCCAACATGGTCCATGCCTTCAAGAACCATCCTTCCATCATCCTCTGGTCTTTGGGGAATGAGGCGGGCGACGGCCCGAATTTCGTGGCGGCCTCGAAGTGGATCCGCGAGAACGAAGCCACCCGCCCCGTCCATTACGAGCAGGGGAAAATGGGGGCGCATGTCGATCTGTACAGCCCGATGTATGACACCCACGCAGCTTGCGAAAAATACGCCCGTGAGGAATCGAAGAAGCCCCTCCCCGAGCAGCGCCCGCTGATCCAGTGCGAGTATTCCCATGCGATGGGCAACTCCTCGGGAGGCCTCGCGGATTACTGGGAGCTCTTTGAGCGCGAGCGGCTGCTGCAGGGCGGCTTCATCTGGGATTTCATCGACCAAGGGCTGCGCAAAAAGGACGGGGATACGGTGTTCCTGGCATACGGCGGGGATTTCGGAGACAAGCCGAACGACGACAATTTCTGCTTCAACGGCATCATCACGGCGGATCGCAAACCCACCCCGCAGCTCCCGGAGGTTTTCAAGGTCTATCAGGAGATCGCCACGAAAAGCCTGTCCCCAAATATCGTGGAAGTGACGAACAAGCGCTCCTTCACGGGCCTGGGCGATGTAGAGATGCACTGGAGGATGCTCCTCAACGGCGAGGCAATGGATTACAAGGAAGCCGGGTTGCCGGAAATTCCTCCGGGAGGGTCCGCGCAGGTGAGCCTTCCGCTTCCCCGGTTCAAGCTCAGACCCGGAACCGAGGTGGTGCTGGACATCGAATACCGCCTGAAGAACGACACATCATGGGCGAAGGCAGGTCACGTGATCGGCTGGGATCAGATCGTTCCGGAAAACCCGTCGATCACCGCTCCGAACCTGCAAGCGGGCGGAGTGCCGGTCTTGCGCCGGGGCGAGGGCATCACCACGGTCAGTGGCGAGGGATTTGAAATCGCAACCAACGAGAGGACGGGAGCCATCCAGAGCTACTCAGTCAACGGGCGCGAGCTGCTCGTCTCGCCACTGATCCTCTGCACGTGGAGGCCTCCCGTTGACAACGACCGCGGCAACAAACACACGGAGCGCAGCAAGCTCTGGCGCAAAGCCGGGGAGGACGCGAAAGCGGTTTCCTACGAAGCCGCCATCGAGGGCGACATGGCAGTCATACGCGTCGGGCTGAAGCTTCCGGCGGGAGGCACCACAGCGCAGTTGGTTTATGAAATCGACGGGAACGGCAGGATCACCGCCGAGGCTGTGTTGCAGCCCAAGGGACAGAACCTCGGCCCCATTCCGCGCATCGGCATGGAGTGCCGCATCGCCAAGGACCTGGATACATGGAAATGGTATGGCCGCGGTCCGCATGAGACGATGCGCGACCGCAAGGCGGGTGGAAGGCTCGGAGTATGGGAGACCAAGGTGGAGGACGCCTGGTTCCCCTACTCGGAGCCGCAGGAAACCGGAAACCGCACCGATGTCCGCAGCGCCAGTTTCACGGATGCCTCAGGCAAGGGGCTGAAAGTGCATGCGATCGGCCAGCCTCTGGAAATGGGAGCCTACCCCTTTGGCACCCAGGATTTGGAGGGGCCGAAACATCCCTATCAGATCCCGCAGAGGGATTACATCACCCTCCACATCGACCACGCCCAGATGGGTGTCGGCGGGGTGAATTCGTGGGGCGCCCTGCCGCTCCCCAAGCACATGCTCAAGCCCGTCGGGGAATACCGATGGGAATTCGTGATCGAAGCTGCAAAATGAGGATCCCAATGCGATCCCGTGGGCTTGGGGGGATTGCTCTCATCTCCTCCAGCGCAGCTCGGCGCGGAGGGCTTCCAACTCATCGAGCAGGCCGATGATGGTATGGATGGCCGCCCAGTTCATGCGGTGTTGCTGGCGCAGCGTCTCGATGTGGCGGATGCGGATGACGGAATCCTCATCGAAGCACATCCCGTCCCCATCGCGGCATACGGGCGAGACAATGCCCTTGCGGCAATAGAAAACGATTTTGCGGCGGGAGCAGCCGGTCATGCGGATGACAACCTCGATGGGGTGGATTTCGTGGGGGTCGGGGCTTATCATTTTCATGTCAGAGTTCCCTGGGATTGAATTTGGAGAGGTCGCGGAGCTTTTCCCATAGGGCGCGCTCGCTGGCGTCAATGGATGGAGGGGTCTCGATGGAGATCACGACAAAAAGATCTCCTGGGTCGCCCTTTTTGGGGAGGCCGTAGCCCTTGAGGCGGAGCTGATCCCCGGAGCCGGTGCCCGCCGGGATTTTGACCTGCACGGATTTACCGCCGGGGATGTCGATGGAAATCGTCGTGCCGAGCACCGCCTCCCACGGCGCCAGCCCGAGGTCGCGGAAAAGATCGTGCCCTTTCACCCGGAAATCGGGATGGGCGGCGATGCGGACACGGAGGTAAAGGTCGCCTCTCTCTCCGCCGCCAGCCCCCTCCCCGCCGTGACCGGGAACGCGCAGCCTCTGTCCCTCGCCGATACCCGCCGGGATGCGCACCTGGACTTCGTCGGCGATCACCCGGCCTGTCCCGGGCTCGGCCTTGCGGAGGGAAATGGTTCGCATGGAGCCATGGAACGCCTCCTCCAGGGTGACCATGAGGTCGCCCTCGATGTCCTGCCCGCGCCGTGCACCGCCTTGGCCGGGGAAACCGCCGCCGAAACCCGCCGAGCGCCTCGCACCGCCGCCGGAAAAGTATTGCTCGAAGAAATCGCTGAAGCCGGTGCCATCGAACTGGAACTCCGCCCCTCCCGGCATCGGGCCGGAAGACCAGCCGCCGCCCGGCGGCGGGGGCGGTGCCTGCTGGTTCCAGTTCGCGCCGAGCGTGTCGTATTTCTTCCGTTTCTCCGGATCTCCCAGAACCTCGTATGCCTCGTTGATCTCCTTGAATTTTTCCTCCGCCGTGGACTTGTCCTTGGCCACATCCGGATGGTGGGCGCGCGCCAGCTTGCGGAAGGCCTTTTTCACCTCCGCCTGGGGTGCGTCCTTGGTGATACCGAGGATCTGATAGTAGTCTTTGAAGTCGGTTGCCATTCCTTTGGAATCTCAACGGGTTCTATCATCTGCGTTTCCGAATGTCGAACAGCCGATTATTTTTTCCGGACCAGGACGACCCAGTCCTTGTCAGGGTCTGACGGCGGCAGGCCCATGGAATTTCCGATGCCGCCTAGCATCGAGTCTTTCGATCCCACCTGAAGTCTGCCGCCGTTGCGGGGATCGAACCAGCGGATGCTGTAAGCAGATCCGCCTTCAGGCCAGAGATCCCTCTCGCCGCCTTTCGGCAGATAGACGACGTAGGTATCTCCGGGCTTGGAGAAGCAGTAGCCCGCCTCGTTGCCGTTCGGGCTGTTTCCGACTTGTGCGTTGTCACTTCTCATTTCCTGGAACGGGATCTTGTTATCGGAAAAGAATGTCAGCGCGTGGCGGCAGGAATCCCACCACTTATCGCGGCTGCGGAAATCCTGTAGGGTGAGGTCGGAGTGATCGAACTTGTATCCGAAATACCACTCGGTGCCCGTGCCGCCCGCGAGAAGCACGCCCCACAGAGCCTTGTGGCGGGCGTCGGCATAGTTGCCTTTGCCCTGCGGGTTCTTCGCATCCTCGGCGTCGTTCATAAGGCCTTCCTGGGCGCTGCCTGGTTCGTCGTAGGCGACCACCCACGGCTTGCCCGCTGCGGTGGATTTTTCCACCCACTCCAGCACATCCTTGTGCACGTCTCCGAACTTCGGATCGCTGCCCTGCATCGACAGGCCGGTGAGTTTCGACTTCTCCCCTAACAGCGGCGTGTGGATCTTGGATTTCTGCGGTGGATACGTGTGGATGACGATGTTGTGTCCATAGGGATCGGTCTCGTTGAAATACCTTGCCATTTCCCTGCGCTGCAAGTCGGTCTGCTTGTTGTTCTCCTCTCCGAGATTCCAGTTCAGCGCGAGGTGGTGGCCGAAGCGTGCGATCAACTCGCGGTAGTAAAGTTTTCGCTCCACGCCCAGATCGCCGTTATCAAGGAGCGTGTCGTTTTCCGCCTCCTGGGTCTTGAAGTGCAGGTGGAATCCCATGCGATCCGCGTGATCCATCACCACCTCCCACTGGTCCATCCGGGAGACATCGATTCGCACCCGCTCCCCGTAAGCGGTGTACATGAACACGTTCCGATCATCGCCTTCGATGTTCATGGTCATGAATGAGATCGAGTTCACGCCCTCGGAGGCGAGGTAATTGATGGCGCCGATCAGCCCCTTGCCCTTGCCGTCCTGCCAGGTGGGGTCACCGGTCTTCCAATCCTGAACGTGCGGCCCATACGTTTTCACCAACTTGTCCTTTTGGCCGTCACTCTTGAAATCGCCGTCAAAATCAGCATAGGCGAAGAGGTTCTCCGGGGAATCCGCACCCTGCTTGAGGAAATATTTCCCGGTCTCAGCCCAGCGGAGATAGCGCTCGCCCACATATTCCAAACGCCCGCGCGCGCGGTTGTCGCGGCCGGTCTTGTCTGTCTGCCCGACGGTGAATTTCCCTTTCACAATCCCGTCCGGATTCCCGTCCAAGCGGGCGGGCGCGCCCGCATCTTCGCCATCTTCCACGGCCACGCCCTTTCCCGCCCGGAACCGGGCCTCATAGTTCCACTCCCCCGTTTCGGGCGGAGAAAAGTTCACTCTCCAGATCTTTCCGGAACCCTCACCCGTTTCACCCGCCGCCCCATCCGCAGCGAAATATCCCGGCACCACCATGCTCCGCCCGGAAGCGGCATGGCGGAAGACAACGTTCAGGCGGTAGTCGAGGAACGGGTTGGGAGTCCCGTTTTCCCAACTCCCCGGCCCCTCGAAGACAATCCCAACGCGATGCCACTTCTTCAGCTCGCCATGCACCCCCTTGGCAATTTTCGAGGTTGCCACCGGGCCAAGCGGAGCTGGAGCCGCCCCATCGGTGACCGTGAAGCCGATCTCCATGATCTCACCGCCTGAGGCGGTCGCCCGCAAGCTGTGCTTTCCGACCGATGGAGTCCAGGAAGCAAAATCCCCGCCCTTGTCCCCGGTCAGCGAATAGGGCGCGCCCCCCTCTGTCCGGAAGTTCGTTTTCCCGTCCAGATCAAAGCGGACTTTCCCGGGCTCCTTTCCTCCGGCCACCGCCTCAATGCTGAGATTCCGTGTGGGAAGCTTGCGCAGATCGATCACCGCACCATCTTCCAACGGACTGAAACCTGCGATCGGCCGGTCCTTATCCGCATCGATCAACCGGAACTCCTTTAACGCCTCGCCCTTCGCGAACAGGGACAAGGCCAGCAACTTGGGAAGAGATGCAATCACACGCATCCATCGACTACGAAGGGCCGAATGCTACATTTCAAACAAATTCCAGGCAGCTCTGAGGATTTCTTCGTGGTTGAGAAAACGCGCCAGTGGGTGCAAGGTCTGCTCCATGCCCGCCACCCGCGACCCGGACGAGCCGAAGATCTTCTTCCTCCCGAACCTGATGACCGCCTGCAACCTCGCCTGCGGCTTCTTCGCCGTGCTGATGATTTTCAAGGGCCAGATCGAGGTGCAGAAAGTCACGGGCGACAGCATTGTGGCCGCCAAGGAATACTACGAGATCTCCCGGAAATTCTACGAATACGCGATCCTTCTCATCTTCGGCTCCTGCCTCTTTGATCTGCTCGACGGGCGGCTTGCACGGCTCGGCGGACAGGAATCCCCCTTCGGCCAGGAGTTCGACTCGCTGGCGGACATCATCTCCTTCGGCATGGCTCCCGCCCTGCTGATGTCCCGAGCCGTGCTTTTCCCGCTCGGCAACATCGGCTGGGGCATCGCGCTCATCTACCTCGTCTGCGGGGCGATGCGGCTCGCTCGTTTCAACTGCCTCGCCTCCATGCCGAAAAAGCCCGGCGCGAGCTCCGATTTCCGCGGCATCCCCATCCCCATGGCCGCCGGTTTCATCGCCTCGATCACCTTCCTCATCATCGACCTCTACAAGAACGACCACGAGGTCGGCCCGTGGAAATACGTGTTGGCGGCTGCGATGCTTTTTCTCTCCTGGCTAATGATCAGCGATGTCCGCTACCCGTCTTTCAAGACCGTCGGCTGGAAAACGCGCGGCACCTACACCGCCATCCTGCTGGCCGTGGTGCTGTTGTTCATCACCGTGCAGTTCCGCTATGTCATGCCGGTGGTGCTGTTCAGCGCATACCTTCTCTACGGCTTCATCCGCCCTTGGCTTTCCCAGCGGATGCGCAAGGAAATCGAGGTCTATTCTCCTCCCGAGGATACACCGGATGATCCCAAGGAAAACCCCACCGAATACTGACCCACTATGGCCGAAGACGGAAAGAAATCCCGCATCATCCCCTGGCTGCTCGTTATCCTGCCGGTGTGGGTATTCGTATCCGCAGGCTTCGCGTTGGTGAAATATTTCAAGGATGAGAAAGCGGATGCCGCAAAGGAAGAGCAGCGCTTCGCCCGCTCGGTATCGGCGGGGTCCATCGCGGACGATCTCCGGAAAACCATCGAAGTCATCGGCGAGCGCAACACCGGCATCCCGGAAAAACTCTCCGCCATGGCCTCCATGATCGCAGGATCGCTCGGCCCGTCGAACACCGGATATGAGGTGAAACCCATCGAAGGCCCCGCAGGCTTCCCCATCCTCCAGGCATCGGTCGGGGCAAAGGACAGGGATGCATCGCCCGTGTGGGTGCTGACCTCCTACGATTCCCCGGCCGGTTCGCGCGGCGCTGAAAGAAACGCCACCGGCCTGGCCGCGACGATGGCCGCCTCCCAGGCGCTTGCCGATGCCGAACCGTCCCACCCCATCCGTTTCCTGTTCCTTCCCCACGCCAACGAAGCCGACTCGCCCATCGCCGAGACAGCCCTCACCGTTGCGAACCTCATGAAGCAGTCACCCGCCCCCAAAGCCATCCTCTGCATCGAGGCCATGGGCGATGCGGAAACCCTCATTCTCTCATCCCGCGACACCGCTGCCATTCCGACAAGGGAATTCCAGGGCCTCGGAAAGATCCTGGGAGCCGAAGTCACCTGCCTTGGCGACGATTTCGACCTCTCCTCCACTCTCTTCGAGATGGGCCTTCCCGCCATCCGCATCGCCACCCGCCCCACCCTCCTGCCGGACGAAAAGGACGACAAGATCCCCTTCGCCCCAACCGTCGCCGCATCGGCGGGGCGGCTGGTGGAACTGTTGGAGAGGCTGTCCCGATAGGAGCGGATGCCTCTCCACCCGCTGTCACTACCCCGCATATCCACAGGAGGTCGAGACACCACCCCAGTCCAAGGGATCGGAGGCGCCCAATCTCCTTGGGTGAAGTCGTTTGTCCCCGTGACATTTGAGAACCCAAAATCCGCTGCAAACCCTTGTTTTGTCTTGCAAATCTGGATATCCTAACAATGAATCTTACGTCTATGTTACCGCTACGGTTATGAAAATCATCCTCCGCTCCCTGCCAATCCACCTGAGTTTCATTTCCAGCGCTCTCCTGGCATTGCCAGCCGTCGCGCAATATTCTACGCCGCCCCCACCCGAGATCGTCTCGGCATGGAAACTCGATTCTGAAAACGTAGTTGTAATATTCAGGCATGACGGCGTTTTCTACTTCATCGATGGCATGACAGGTCATCTGGGCATGGAGCGCGGCACGTATGAATGGGATAAGGACACAGGTGCATTCTCCGTGGATGTCATCGTCGATACCAATGATGATGCCGGACTATCCCATCCAGGAGCAGCAACCACGGTATCCATCGTTGGCAACACCCTGAATTATACAGTCGCGGGCGAAGGCACATTTGCCCTTGCGCGCGTGGTCAATACCGCCAACGCCATCGTAGGCTCCTGGCATCTTCCGGGCCTGGACGCGAACGTGACTTTCCTCTCCGACGGCACCTACTACCACTCCGAGGAATCCGATAACGAACCGGAGAGCACAACCGGCATGGAGCGCGGCACATATTCCTGGAACAGCTCAACCGGAGCCCTCAGCGCAACACCCATCACCGACACGAACGGGGACATCGGCCTAAGCAACCCCACGCCCTCGTTCAATGCGACGATCACGGGAAACATCATGACCCTTGTCGAAGGTGATGAAACGTATGTTCTCCGCCGCATCACACCGATCCTGGCCCCGCTGGCGCGAAATGATTTTGAGGTGGATAAGTTCGCGAACTATCGGCAATCCAGCGCGGCGGCCCCCTCGCTGTTGCCCGGCCCGCCGAATGATGACCAGCCGTTCTGGGGCGAAGCCTACATAGACACTGTTTCAGGCACAGGCGGAACGCTGGGCATCACAGGCCAAGCCGTGCAGAATTTCGTGAATGATGACGGATGGTCCATCGCGAAGGAATACACCACCCTCTCCGCCCTCAACGCCGCCAGCGCCTTTCCCAACGGGGCGAACTACACGTTCTCCCGCACCGGCGGCAGCGCTACGCTGAGCTTTCCGGCCAACGGCGCCTTCCCTCCAGCGCCCGCCATCCTCGGCAACGGCGAAAACGGAGCATGGAACAACGGAGTCTACGTGCTAGGCCAAAACCAAACCCTGATTTGGAGCGCCCACACGGCATTCGACCCCACCATCCTTGTCACCGTCTTGACCGTCGTCGATCAGGATACCGGTTTTGAAATCATGAAAGAGGAGGTGATCCAGGGCGACATCGTCTCTTACGACTTCCGCGGCAAGCTCACCCCGGGCGCTACCTACGACGTGATACTCGAGCACGTGAAAATCGCAGGCTCCACCACATCCGGCACCGGACCCTTCGCGGGAAAGCTCGGATACGCCCTCTACAACTCCAACACCCGGTTCAGCATGGCGACCGAGAACCGGCACGTACACACCCTCGTGGCATGGAAGCAGAAAATTTCCGGGCAACAGTCCCCATCCCTTCTTTCGCCGATCGGAGCCGCCTTCAATGCGGGCGTCGAAGGCTCCGGGATCTCCGCCACGTTTCCCTCATCCAACATAACCCTTACCAAGCCGGACAGCTCCACAGTCCCCTTCCAACTGGATATCGACCGCTGGGACGCCGGTGCAGAGTTCGCCAGCTTCGCCGAACTCCAAACGGCATTCCCTGACGGAACCTACAACATCAATATCGGCGGCGATCCGACCCCCATCATCGTCAGCGGCGCGAACTACCCCAACCAGCCGCTCGTGACCTCTTCCGCCGGCACCTGGGTGAACGGAAAACTCCGGATCACCGCCTCGCAAGCGGCTGCGGGCTTCACCCTCAGCTCGAATCACTCAACGGGCAACGGCTTCGAAACACTCGATGTGCTCGATGTCGCCTTGGATGAGTATGTCGTCAGGGCCGTCAATGATTTGGATCCTGCCCCACAGCCTACCGACACATCCGTGAGCGCATCCATCGGCCCCAATCTCCTCACCGTCGGCAAAAGCTACGAGGTGGAAGTGGAGTTCGACGAGGTCGTTGATTTCACCGCGCTCCAAGGCAAACCCTGGGGCTTGTCGCCCGACGGCAGCGCCAGCGCCTTCGGTCTCCTTAGCAGCACCACCCTCCTGACCATCGAGGTCATCGCCGACTCTCCTCCGGTGGTGGAATTCGTCGTCGCCGTCAAGGATGTAAGGCACTTTCAGACCGGTCAGGGCACCGTCATTCTCGACCCCTCACCGGTGACTCCGACAAATGGCGGGCCGTTTGGATTTGCAGCGGGTGTCCAAGGCCAGAACATGGTTTCGCTCCCCGCACCGACTGTGACGCCCCCGCCCGGCACGCCGAGCACCATCCAAGATCCTTTCTACAACACCCTCTTCTTTGATGCTGCGGACGATGAACTCTCCTGGCGCTACGGCCCCGATGCCAACGACTGGGGCGCCACCTCCCAGGCAGGCATCGATAACCGATTCCCCAACGGCACCTACACCTTCCTGGTCAACGGAGTGTCAGTGCCTCTAAGCCTAACCGGTGACGCGTATCCGAACATCCCGCAATTGACGCTGACCGGCGGATCATGGATCAACGGCAAATACGCCATGGACGCAGCGAATGCGCTCACCGTCACTACGAACACTTTCACCGGATACGGTTCCAACGTCGATGGCCGTGTCTTCCTTGAAATCAATGATACAAGCGTTGAGCATTTCAGAAGCAGCAGTCCGGCCACAAATTTCGCCACCCTTTCTGTTCCTTCAAATTCCCTTCCGCTCAATGACATCTCGCGGATCGACGCGGAATTCGGCGCGATCGTATCGAAGAGCAACGCGATTCCCGGATCGTATAGCGCGGCTCTTTATGCGAGGCAGCTCAAAGCCGAGGTTCACATCCTGCCGAAAATCATCACCCAATCGCCGAGCCGCGTGATGCAGCCCAATACCTCGGTAAATCTGGAAGTCGCGGCAACAGGCAGCCCTATGTCCCCCGGTGGCAGCATGCTCTACCAGTGGAGGAAGAACGGAGTCATCCTGCCTGATGAATCATCCTCCACCCTGGCTGTGCTTGCTGATTCCGCCGGCATTTCAGGAACCTACACCTGTACGGTCAGCAACTCCGTCGGCAGCGCGACCACCGAGCCAATCATCATCGAGTATGCCGACGCTTACCAAGCCTACGCGACCGGGTTTGCGCTGAACTCCGCCACGGGTGGCGCTCCGGACGGGGATTTCGATAACGATGGCATCGACAACCTCCTTGAGTTTGTCCTCGGTGGCAGCCCCACAGACTCGAACCCCAACCTTCTGAAAAACGCTACGACCACCCCTGCGGCCACCGGACGCAACCTCGTGTTTTTCTACGACAGGAAATCCGCCGCAAGCTCCGTCAATGTGGTTCTCGAAACCTCACCCTCGCTCACCGGAATATGGACTGCTGCCATCCATGGTGTGAATGGGGTCGTCATATCCACATCCACATTGGACGGCAGCACTCAACGCGTCACCGCGACGATACCGTCCGAGGAAACGAAACTTTTCGTCCGCCTTCGTGCGACCCGTTGAGCGTGCGGTGACCTCCATGCATGTCATGATTGGGCATTGCGGCGAATGCTCGATCGTACCCCAATATGCGTCCTCCGAACAAAGCAGCTGTTGATCGTACGAAGCGCTCTTGAAATTCCCGGGCTGAGGGAGCTTGCTGCGGGATTCCGACATTTCGACGAGGCGGACAGAAACCAATCGTCTCTGCCCCCCTGGCCTTGGGTGCCGAGATCATATGCTTGGCGACGGCTTCAACCCCGCTTTCAAGCGACTTGAAATGGATCTCCCTGCCATCCGAATTGCGATGTGTCCCACGCCGCCCCCCAGAAAAAGCCGATGACAAGATCCCCTTCGCCCCCAGCGTTGCGGCATCAACGTGGCGGCTGGTGGAACTGGTGTAGAGGCTTCCAAGGCAAGGGCGACAGCTTGAAGCCCTCTTGACATCTGTTCTGCAATACAGAAACGTGATCCCTGATCGCAAGATACCGGGACAAGGAAATCATTAGGCTATAGCAAAATAACAAAACGATTTCCCGCCGATCTCCTCCATCGTGCGATTGCCAAGCTCAACCTACTGGATGCCGCCACCTCACTTGATTCGATGCGAATATCTCCCAGCAACCATCTCGAAACGCCACGTGGCGATCGCCTCGGCCAACACGGCACGTTTTTCAACATCGATACACAGTTTTGGATCAATCTGCAGAGACGATGCGATCTCCGCCTCGTCCGCCAACGGAAGGAAAAGAAAGCACGCGCCCGGGTTCAGCCGCTTTCCCGATAATGCCCAAATCGACCCTTGACCCTAGACGCTTCCTGCCCGACCGATTTGCCCTCAACAGAAGCGAATGACCACCCCTAGCGATCTCGACACCACCTTCCGCTCCCACGCCCCCGGCTATTGGGCAGATTCCGACATGGAGAATTGGGGCGATCCGAAATGGCAGCTCCGCAACCGCATCGATTCGCTCGCGGATCTCGAGGCGCGCATCAAGCTCACCGATGAAGAGCGTGCCGGCGTCCTGCTCGCCGGCACGAAGCTTGCGATGTCCATCACCCCGCATTTCTTCAACCTGATCGACAAGGACGATCCGGATTGCCCGATCCGCCGCCAGGTGATCCCACGCATCGAGGAAGCCTGGACTGCCCCGGAGGAACTGGCCGATCCCTGCGGCGAGGACTCCCACATGCCCGTCCCCGGCCTTGTCCACCGCTACCCTGACCGCGTGCTTTTCCTAGTGACCGACCGCTGCGCCTCCTACTGCCGCTACTGCACCCGCTCGCGGGTCGTCTCCGGTGTCGGCGAGCAACAGCTGGAGACCCAGTGGGAAGCAGCCTTCCAATACCTTGAGAAACACACCGAAGTCCGTGACGTCCTGCTCTCCGGCGGCGATCCGCTGCTTTTCTCCGATGCGAAACTGGACAAGATCCTAACCCGCCTGCGAGCCATCCCGCACATCCAGTTCCTCCGCATCGGCTCGCGCATCCCCATTTTCCTGCCGCAACGGATCACTCCGGAACTCTGCGCGATGCTGAAGAAACACCACCCGCTGTTCATTTCCATCCACAGCAACCACCCGAAGGAACTGACCACCGAAGTGCGCGACGGCTTGGTGCGGCTCGCCGAGGCCGGCATCCCGCTCGGCAACCAATCCGTTCTGCTGCGCGGGGTGAACGACTCGCCGGAGATCCAGAAAGCCCTGGTCCACAAGCTGCTGATGTGCCGCGTGCGCCCGTATTATCTCTATCAGTGCGATCTTATCACCGGCTCCTCCCACCTCCGCACTTCCGTATCCGAAGGGGTCGATATCATCGAGCAACTTCGCGGCCACACCACCGGCTACGCCGTCCCACAGTTCGTCATCGACGGCCCCGGCGGCGGCGGGAAAATCCCGGTGAACCCGAATTACGTGGTCGATTCAGATCCATCGAAAGTCACCCTCCGCAACTACGAGGGAGGCATCTTCGATTACCCGAATCCATCTACGATTTCCGCAGATGAAATGAAAGCGCTCCACGAAAAGGCGCTCTGTGGCAGATGAGTGGCATCGCCACCTGATTGCGCTAACATCGCGGAAAAGGAACTCACCCCATGATCGGAGGCCACCCCGTCACCGCTCTGGTTCATCCTGGCGGAACTTGATTACGCGACCATGCCGTGAGCGAACTGAGCCTCACCCAACCCGTTTCACCGACCCACGCAATGCGGGGGAAAGCTGGGCGAGGAATGCGAACGCGACACCGTTCACGGGTCTTTGACTTTCGCCGGGACAAGCCCCTGTCGCGCCAGCCATTCTAGAGATCCGCGTTGCCATGCATCCCACATCGGCCCCTTGTAGCCGTTGAGGCCATGGCCTCCGGACGGGAGCTCCAGGTATTCGCTTTCCCGTCCGTGGGATTTCATCGCCTCGTGGAAAGACATGCTGTTCTCCGGAGGCACCACCTTGTCGTCCTTTGCGTGCGCAAGGTAAACCGGAGGCGTTTCGGCATTCACTTGCAGCTCATTGGAAAAAAGTTTCACCATCTCCGGGGACGGTTCCGCACCGAGGAGATTCCTGCGCGACCCGCCGTGCGTGAGCTCTCTCATCGTGATCACCGGATAAATCAGAATCGCGAAATCCGGACGGCAGCTTATGGCATCCTGCTCCTTGCCCTTTCCGAAATGCGTTGCAACGGTCGATGCGAGATGTCCGCCTGCGGAAAATCCGATGATGCCGAGCTTCTTTTCGTCGATTGCCCATGGCTTGGCATTTTCGCGAGCCAGTCGGATCGCCCGCTGTGCGTCCAGCAGCGGCACCTCCGCCCGCCCTTTCGGCAACCGGTATTTCAATACGATCCCGGTGATACCCTGCTTGTTGAGCCACTCCGCAATCCCATTCCCCTCCCCGCCCATCACCAAGCCGCCATAGCCGCCGCCGGGACAGATCACCATGGCAGCCCCGTTGGGTTTCTCCGGACGGTGAAGCAGGACAAACGCCTCCTCATCCGTGAAACCGCCTCTCCCATCGGGCGCTTTTCCGGCTTCCCAAAGATTGATTTTTTCAGGTTCCGCGGACAAGGACGTGACCCACAAGGAAAGGAGAAGGCAGGACAGGTAACGGATGCCGGGAAGCCGGGACGTTGGGATTTTCATTTCCCGGATAATCCACGCAGCTCCCGCCATAGGCAAGCCTTCGCAGAATCGCCGGCATCCCTGGTTCTCTTCCACTTCCCAAGTTGCCTCCCGCTATGGATTCGACCTTTTGGCTCGGAAGTAGCCTGCGAATTCAACGCGTTCCTCAGGCGAAATTCCTCCCCCGGTGTTTTTGGACGCAAGCTCCCAAATCCGCCTCACTCCGGCACACCCAGATCCACCGTCCCCTTCGGCAGCCATTTCACACCGGAAACTTCGGTGAAACGCATCTGCTCCCCAAGCTTGCCGTTCTCCATGGAAAATGTCCGGTGCCCGCCCGCGAGCTTCACACCGCCAACATCCTGCAGGTCATCGAGAGTGATGAACTTCGGTGGCCCGATCCCGTCCTTGGCAACGAGGTCGCTGGTGACGATGTAATAGGCTCCCCTCGTCAGCTTCGTTTCAGGGTCGATGAGCAGCACATAGTAATCATCCGGCGTATCGCAAGCCGACATGTCGTAGGTGACTTTCACCTGGGTGGATTCCTTGCCCTCGAATTCCATGGTCTCCGGAAGCAGCTCGAAGCTGGCCCCGGGATCGTTGAACACAAAAGGGATGCCTAGGAAATAGATCGGGGTGAGCGCCCAGAATCGCGGTGGCGGTGAAAATTCCGCGGCTTCAGGGCGGATCCAAAACACGCCTCCGTTCATACCAAAACGGATGTCCTTGCCCTCCACCTCATGCATCACCGCCATCGTCCCCGGATCAAAGGTCTGCACCGTATCGACAACCGCTTCCGGCCCCTTGTCGGTCATGTGGTATTTCCAGCGGAACTGAAGCTGGCCATTGCCATACCATCTCTCCGTCCCGCCGTGCGCCTCAATTGACTCCATCACCAGCCGGCGGGCTTCGTCCACAACAAGCGCCGAATTCTCCGCCCGCTTCCCACAACCCGAAAGTGAAACACAGATCGAGGCCACACATGCCAATGAATGGGATTTGATCGCCAACCCTCGACCCGGAAGCCATTTTCTCAAGCGGCAATCTGGCCAAGCGAACCAACCCCTGCCATCATCCAAGCATGAAAGCCGTTTCCATCAGCCTCCTCCTCATCCTTCCGCTCCATGCGGACAAGATCCGCGACCATTGGTTCAGCGGTGCGGAGATCAGCAGCTACCGGCTGACCCAATCCCACTATGGTGAGAGCCACCCCGGCCATGCAGAGCTGATCTTCGTCACCGAGCCATTCCTGTTAGGGCAACAGGTCAAGGATGAGAGCGGTAGGGGCGACTCCGCCGATATCCTCAAGCTCAATGCCCTCACCACCTTCCACACCGGCATCTACTCCTACCGGACGATGACGAGCACCTTCCGCCCCATCGACCTCGAAAGATTCCCCCACGCCCTGAAATCCACCACCTCCATCCAGGATTGGTGCGGGCAGGCTTTCCAACAATCGAACTTCCGCGAAAACGGTTGGAGCGTGCAGCTCCGCTCCTACTTCGAGAGCGCAGGAGACAAGGACCTGACGCTTCCCGCCGCCCACCTCGAAGACGCGCTCTGGATCACCCTGCGGCTCGATCCGAAAAAACTCCCCACCGGAAAAACCGAAATCATCCCCGGTGCCATCTTCACCCGACTGAACCACCAACCCATCGCCGCCGTTTCGGCGATGGCCTCGCTCACCGAATCCGGGAAAACCAGCACCTACAAAATCAGCTACCCATCGCTCGAACGCACGCTCGCCATCCGCTTTGACACCGTCTTCCCCCATGTCATCCGCAACTGGCAGGAAACCACCCCCAAAGGCACCACCACCGCCATACTCAGCAAGCGCTTGGAGAACATCGACTACTGGCGAATGAACAAGCCCGGCGACGCGGTGAAACGCAAGGAACTCGGCCTCAGCCCCGTGGCGGATTGAGGAGCCCATTCGGCGCTTCCCGCAGGTAGCGCATCAGGCAACTCGATCTCGGTGTGGTGCCATCCGGGTCAGGTCTGAATGGCAAGGATCAAGTTCGAATCGATTCCCGATCGTTCAATCCTTCCGTGATTTTTCACACTTTTGCGGGATCACACTGATTTGGCATTTGCAGCACTTGATTTCCACAGCAGCAATCCCCTCCCATCACTCCCCCGCCTTCGGCTCTTCCGCCTTCTTCTTGTAGGTGCTTTGGACATAAACCTCGCGGAGTTCCTTCATGCCGATCTCGCAGGGGCTCTGCGCCATGAGGTCGGCCCCCTTGTTGTTCTTCGGGAAGGCGATGACCTCGCGGATGCTGTCCTCTCCGGCGACGAGCATCGCGATGCGGTCCAGGCCGAGAGCCAGGCCGCCGTGCGGGGGTGCTCCGAAGCGGAACGCATCGAGGATGTGGGCGAACTTGATCTGCTGCTCCTCGGGGCTGACACCGAGAACACCGAACATCTTCGCCTGAAGATCCTTTTCGTGGATACGGATCGATCCGCCGCCGAGCTCGTAGCCGTTCAGGACGACATCATACGCGACCGCGCGGACGTTGGCGAAATCACCGGCCTCCAGCTTGGCGATGTCATCGGGATGCGGGCGGGTGAAGGGGTGGTGGACGGCGACCCAATCTCCGCTTTCCTCGTCCTGGGCGAGCAGCGGGAAATCGACGACCCAGAGGAAATTGAATTTGCCTGGATCATTGTTCAGGCCCTGCATCACCGCGCACTCGGAGCGCACTCTGCCGAGGATGGTGGAAACGCTTTCCCGCGAACCGGCGGCGAAGAAAACGATGTCGCCCTCCTCAAGATTCATCTTTGCGGTGACGGCCGCCTTTTCGGGATCCGAGAAAATCTTCCACAGCGGGCTCTTGTATTCGCCGCCCTCCAGCTTGATGAAGGCGAGGTTTTTCACGGGGAGACCCGCCTGCACGGCGATCTCGTTGAGGCGGTTCATCTGGCCGGTGGTGATGCCGGCGAAGCCTTTGGCGTTGATCGCGCGGACGACGCCGCCGCCATCAAGCACGCCACGGAAAATCTTGAACTCCGTTGCGGCGAACACATCGGCGAGATCCGTGATCTTCATCCCAAAACGGGTGTCGGGCTTGTCGGAACCGTAGATATCCATCGCATCCGCGTAGGTCATGCGCTCGAATTTCGCGGGAATTTCAATCCCCAATCCGGCCTTGAACATGGAGCCAAGCAGGCCTTCCACGAGGGCGAGGATTTCCTCCTGCCCGATAAAGCTCGCCTCGATGTCGATCTGGGTGAACTCCGGCTGGCGGTCGGCGCGCAGATCCTCGTCGCGGAAACAGCGGGCGATCTGGTAGTATTTTTCCAGACCGGCGACCATCATGAGCTGCTTGTATTGTTGCGGAGCCTGCGGGAGGGCGTAGAATTTCCCGGGGTTCAGGCGGGAAGGGACGAGGAAATCGCGGGCGCCTTCCGGGGTCGGGTTCGAGAGGATGGGTGTCTCGATCTCGAAAAAGCCGGACTCGTCGAGGAAACGGCGGGCGGCGGAGGTGATCTTGCTGCGCTGGCGGATGTTCTTCGCCATACGCGGGCGGCGCAGGTCGAGGTAGCGGTATTTCATCCGCAGGTCCTCGTTGGAAAGCTCCTTGTCGAGCTGGAAGGGCAGCACGTCCGCCTTGTTGACAATCTCCATCGCCGTGGCGACGATCTCGATGGAACCGGTGGCCATCTTGGCATTGTCTGCACCTTCAAGGCGCTTCGACACCTTGCCGCTCACCTGCACGACATCCTCCTCGCGGAGGGTGTGGGAAAGCCTCGCCGCCTCCGCGCTTTCCTCCGGACGGAACACGCATTGGGTCAGCCCCTCGCGGTCGCGCAGGTCGATGAAGATGACGCCGCCATGGTCGCGGGCCGAATTCACCCAGCCGATGAGAGTGACGGTTTGCCCGATGTGGGCTTCGTTGATTTCGTTGCAGTGATGGGTGCGCATTTTCTTAAATTCTAAATCTCAAATTCTAAATCCTAATTGCTCTTCATTCGCGGCCATTCGCGGCCATTCGCGGTCAAAATATGG
Source organism: Akkermansiaceae bacterium (assembly GCA_017798145.1). NCBI lineage: Bacteria > Pseudomonadati > Verrucomicrobiota > Verrucomicrobiia > Verrucomicrobiales > Akkermansiaceae > Akkermansiaceae bacterium. Next base: position 953,258 of record CP059069.1, read on the forward strand.
TCATGCCAACAAAGGCGCATCGGGTTCGGTGAGGCGGTTGAGCATCCACTCGACGAGGGCGCTTGCATCGCATTGCTCTTCGGTCCGGCTGGCGAGGATCTTGATTTTCACCTGCGGAAACTCCTCGCCAATGATGATGGCGAAGCGCGCCCCGGATTTCTCGGCGGCCTGGAACTGCTTGGCGACCTTGGCTGCGGAAAGCGGCAAATCCACGGCGATGCCAGCCCGGCGGAGATCGGTGACGAGCCTGAGAGCCTCGCCGCGCATTCCCTCATCCGGCACGACGATGTAGGCCTCGCATCCGGCGGCGTTGCGCTGCAGCCAGGCTTCCATCTGAATGGCGGCGTGGGTGGTTTCCTCGATGAGGTTGCGGATCACGTAGTCGCCCATCGCGAATCCGGTGGCAGGCATGTCCACGGCACCATCGGAAATGGTTTTCACCAAGGTGTCGTAGCGCCCTCCCCCGGCCACGGCACGCATGGATTTCTTGGAATCGAAGACCTCGAAAACCACGCCGGTATAATAAGCTAGGCCACGGACGATCGAAAGATCCAGCTCCACGAAGCCTCCGAACCCGCGTGCCTTCAGGTCGGCGAGGATTTCGTTGAACGTCCCTTCCGCGTTCTGCGGGTTGGCGACGAAATCTTTCACCTCGGCGAGCGCCGTCCCGAAAGCGGCCAGCTTCTGCTCGAGCAGCTCGGGCTTTTCGCGCTCCAGTTTGTCCACGAGGTTGAGGAAATCCGGCATCCTCTCATCGCTCACTCCCCGCGCCTCGGCGAATTTCACCCAGGCATTGCGATCGGAGACGCGAACCACGAAATCCCCCTCTACGAAACCGAAGGAAAGCATCGTTTCGATCGCCAGCGCGATGAGTTCCGCATCCGCGCCCGGCCCGGCCTCGCCGAGGATATCGACGTTGAACTGGTGGAACTCCCTGCCGCGCCCTTTCTGGGGCTTTTCGTAGCGGAAGCACTGGCCGATTTCGAACCACTTGAGCGGCTTCGGATAGGCCCGCTGTTCCGCAGCCGCGATCCGGGCGAGGGAGGCTGTGACCTCGGGGCGCAGGGTGACATCCCGCCCGCCTTGGTCCTCGAAGCGGAAAAGCTGGGAGGAGAGCTCGCCGCCGGACTTTTTCAGGTAGAGCCCGGTGTCCTCGAGGATGGGTGTTTCATACTCCACATGTCCGCAGCGGCGTGCGACCCGGCGCCAGGTCTCGAACAGGTAATTGCGCACCGCACACTCACGTGGGGTGAAATCTCGGAATCCTGGAAGTGCTTGGAATGTGGTGCCAGCCATTGCGCGGGGCGCGACAATGCACGGCAAGCCCGACATATCAAGTCAAAGTAACCAAACAAAGGCGTTCCGATGACACTCCGCCATTCCGGATGGATCAAGCCGTGGCAAGGCCTGACAGTGCGCACGGCTCGCCTCCCCACCCGGACAGCGGAATCCCTCATGACGGGCAAGCCGCCATGCAGCGGATGGGGCACGGAACCCCAGCAGACCCTTCACAGGGGACTGGCAATCCGGTCAATCGTTTCCGTAGGAAGACTCCACGCGCTGTGCGACATCGCGGTAGCCGTAATCGACCTCGTAGATCTGCTTGAAAGCATCCAGCGCGGCGACCTTGTCTCCCATCTCGCTGTGGATCAGGCCTTTTTCGTAGAGGACTTCCTTTTTGGTGCCGTCCATCGCATGAAGATCGGCGAGGGCATCGCTGAGCTGCTTGATGGCGATGTCATACATGTTCTTGGCGCGGAAAGTCCGGCCGAGGAGAAGCAACACCTTGGTTCGGATGTGCGGGTTGCGAGTAGCCTGCTGCAGGTGGGGGATGGCGGCGGTGTGATCGCCGCTGCGGTAGAGGGCGAGGCCGAGCTCGTAGCGGATCTGCGGGTCGGTGGGGTTCTGCTCGACGCGTTTTTTCGCCTCCACCACCTGATCCGCGAGGCGCTGGGAGCGTCGCTCCGCGAGCTGCGCCTTGAGTTCGGCATTGTCCGGATCCGCCTCCACCGCGGCTTCCAGCGCCTTGAGCTCCGCCTCGAGGGCCCGATCGCGCATGAGCGCGGATTTCGTGGCGAGGGCGATATCCCCGTTGCTGAGGGAATGCGCCCAGTGGTAGAAGGTGTGGGAACTAGCCCAATCCTCGAGCTGCTCGTAGATGTTGGCGAGTTCCTTGGCGGTGCCGAGGTGGTTCGGATCGGCGTTGTATTTGTCGATGACCTTGTCGCGGCGCGCCTCGAGCTGGTCGCGGGTCAGGCCGCTGCGGGACGCCTTCTCCATTTCCTCGCTGGCCTCGGCATCGCGCATGAGATCCTTCATGCTGGTGTTCTCGTCCCAGCGCGCCTTCTGCATGGAAGCGCGGGCCGAAGCGTCCTTTGCGCCCTTGATGGCGGCGGAATCGTTGGGGATCTGCTTGATGATGTCGTTGTAAACCTCTGCCGCCTTGGTGGGCATGTCGCGGGAAAGGTAATGCTCCGCGAGCTTGTGGAGCAGCTTGACATTCTCCGGGCTGTGCTTGCGGATCGTCTCCAGTGCGAAGGCGGCGGTCTCGGGGAGGTCGAGCTTGAGCGCCGTATCGAAAAGCAGGTCGTTGAGCCCGTCGTTGAGCGGGTCTTTCTCAAGATCCTTCTCGATGAGGGGAATGGCGGCAGCTGGATCCTTCTTGGCCTGGCTGGCGAGCTTCATGTTGCCCATCCCGCCGCTCATTCCGAAAATGCTTTTCTTCTTCGTATCCTGGCCATTGAGCTGGATCTCGCACTTGCGGAGTATCTTGCGTCCCTCGAGGAAGCCGGGCGCATCCTTGAGGACGGCCTGAAGCAGGCTGACAGCATACTCGAGGTTGTTCATCTGCACCGCGCTCAGCGATTTGAGCCACAGTGGTTTGATGGCTGGTGACAGTTCGTTTTCTGAAATTTCTGGCATGATGGGGATGGATTTTATGGGGCGGATTCCTGAGTGGTATGTCTTCTCGAAGGCAAATTGCCCGCAGAAGCAGCGGTTGGCAAGCATCCGCTTTCCCGGTGCCGGATCCAAGGGGATATTTTTACCATTGAACCGCCGTTTCGCTCCTGTTATCCCTTTCCCGCGAGCAATCAGGGTATTGCCCAGCGAACCATTATGCCTCCCAGAAACAACAACAAACGCCGGCCCGGTGGGCGCGGACGCAGAAGAGACTTCGGACCAAGGAAACAGGGCGATCCGAACGATGAGGAAAAGGCCGTTGAGGTGGAGGGGGAGATCTCATCGGTTCTTGCCGGCACGATGTTCCGCGTGAAGTTGGCGAGCGGGCATGAGGTTTTGGCGCACATTTCAGGAAAAATGCGCAAGCGTTTCATCCGCCTGGTTGTCGGGGACAGGGTGAAAATGGAGATGTCGCCCTACGATCTCACCAAGGCGCGCATTGTCTTCCGCCTTGGCTGAGTGCCCTCATGCTGCTTGTTTGCGCGGCTTCCTGAAAGCATAGGCCAGGAAGCCGGCGCAGAAGAGATACATGAAGAGCGAAAGGAACTGGCCCTGGGTCAGGATGCCTTCGATGGCCCATGCCGCGTCGGGTTCGCGGTATTGCTCCACGATGATGCGGAAGGTGGCGTAGAGCCCGAAGAAAAGGCCGGTTAGCATCCCTTCGGGGGCCTTGGGGAATTTCACCCTGACTGCCCAGAGGATGGCGAAGAGCAGCAAGCCTTCGAGCAGGCCCTCGTAGAGCTGGGATGGGTGGCGCGGTTCCAGGTACGGGGCGATCGCGCCGGGGATGGCATCGGAGTTGCGGTTCGCCTCGACAAGCAGGTGGGAAAGGTATGCCTCGTTGCCGGCGAGGCCGACATCACCGGGGATCTCGCCCAGCGTTTTCAGGAAAGAATCGTCCGCCTTGGTGGCGGCGGAGAGGGCTTCGTTGAGCCTCCCATATTCCGGGAGCTTGGGGTTCCCGAGGGCTTCCGGGAATTTCACCGCCCATGCCACGCCGTTGGCGACGCGCCCGTAGAGTTCGCCGTTGATGAAATTCGCGATCCTGCCGCAAAGCACGCCGATGGGGCCGACGACGCAGAGCCCGTCCGCCAAGCCCGCCCAGGAGACCTTGTGTTTGCGTGCGTAGAAAAAGGTGAAAACAGCAAGCCCCAGTATGCCGCCGTGGCTGGCCATTCCGCCCTCCCAGACGCGGAATATGACGAGCGGATCCGCAGCGATGACACCCCAGCCCTCGCGCGGGATCAGGTAGAAAAACACGTAGCCAAGGCGCCCGCCGACGAAGACCCCGAGCATGGCGGCCGCCGCGATGAAGTCCGCCGTCTTTTCCGGGGCGAGCACCCAGAGCTTTTTTTCCGCCAGCCGCTTGAGCAGGAAATATCCGCCCACAAAGCCCAGCAGATAGGAGAGGCCGTACCAACGCAGGGCGATCTTTTCGGTAAGTTCGAAGATAACCGGATCTAGCTGATGGACGTATGTGGCGAACACGCCTGGAGCTTGGCCGGGGCGGTGGAAAGCTCAACCCTCAAAATGGCGGCAGCCCGCCGCCGAAGGGATCCTGCCGGGGCTGATCCGGCAGGGTGAAGAGAGGATCGAGCCGATCCAGATAGGCCGACATCCCGTCCTTCCGAGGGTTGGGACGATTTTTCAGGCGCGCCTTGAGGTTGAGGTAATCATCAAAAGCGCCGCTCGTTTCCCTCGCCCGGGTGATCTCGAACCAATCCATGAAATCCCTTCCCCGCTCCGCCTTCGCGACCATGGTGCGGCGTGTCTCCGCTAGAGCGGCCAGGGATTCCTGCATATCGCCGGTCTTTCCCTTCGTCAGATCAGAAAGCAGTGCCTGATACTCCAGCAGCAACATCCGGTAGGATGGGAAGCTGCGGTAGCTGAGGCGCAGAAGATCGTCCTGAGCCAGGCGCACCGCCTCCGTGCGTTCCGCATCGGGCAGCGCCGCAACGGACTCCCATTCCAAAACGGGGATTTCTAGAAGCCCACCTTCCGCGTCATGCAGGCGGAGCTTGAGCGCCTCATCCAGTGCCTTGTCGGTTTGTGTCACTCCGAGCGATTCCGTCAGCGGTGCCGCCCCCTTGTTGGCAAGCTGCAGCGCCCACCACTTCGCCAGGCTGGTGGCGGAGAGATTCAGGTCCGGGAAATGGCGGCGTAGGAGCGCAGGCATCTCACCCTCGTAGGAAGCCAGTTCCGCGAGGAAGGCGCGCATTCCTTCTTTCCCATCCGGCTGCTCCAGCAGAGCCATGACCAGCGCCCCGGAGGAAATGCGGAACGCCGCCTTCGTGGCGGCATCGATGGATGCGTAGTCCGCCTCGGAAAGTGAGAACAATCCTTCGAGCCTGAATACCCCCCCGTGCCTGAAAAGCGCATCGTAGAGCCGCCTATCGCTCTGCCCCAGCCGCCACGCGGAGGCCTCCTGCATCCCTTCCACAAACCACGGCGGAACGGTGAAAACACGGTTCTCCTCATATGGCTTTCCGCTGAGGCCGCTTGCATACACCAAGGCCTCCATCACCGCCCGCCGGAAAGGCTCCGGACGCAGGCCGCGGCTGAGATTTGCGAAAATGATGATCTCATAGCCATCATCGGTATGGTTCAGCCTGAGCAAGGCATCGCGCATCGGCACCGGATCGCCCGGCTTGCCCATGAGCGTGATGCGCACCGGCACCTTCCATGTTTCCTTCTCCTCGGTCAGGCGCAGGAACTCATCCTTGGTGTCCTCCGCGAGGTTTGCCGCGGTGCCACGCGTTGCAGCATCCCCGCCGGAAATCCTGAACTGCTCGGAGCGGCTGATGACCACCCCATCGTCCTCAAACCTGGGCAAGAGCTCCTCCACCGGCACCGCCCTCGGCGCCGGCTGGCTTTCGATTTCCCCCTGTGCCACAGCGATCCGGGACGCGAGGAAAAGTAGCGGAAGCCATGTGAATACGACGGCTGCCGGCACTCTGCTGGATGGTGTTCTCAAAAGTTCTGCTCGCCGGATTGCTCCGTCCGCGTCGGCTGCTTCGGGTCAAGGACGATGCGATTGTCCTCGATCGTGATCCGAGCCATCTGCCGGAAGCCAAGGTCGATCTCGGTCTCGAAAAGCTGGGCGATTTTCTCGAAATCGGGCATCACCATGATGAGGAAACCCTGCGGGACGGTGAGCTGCCCGAAGCGCCCGCCGCGCGTCGGCACCGGCACATCGGCATGGTATCCGCCGCCATGCAGGTGGATCTGCGTGGTGATGCCCTTGGCCGTCTCGTTCTGCTCCACCTGGAGGAACATGGAGGTCGTGAGCGGATGACCCGCCACATCGCGCTCGACGATGATTTCCGCGACCTCTCCCCTGAGCCGCACCCAGACGCGCCTCAGGCTGACCCATTTCGCCAGCTCCCCGCCCTGCCTGAGGGTGAGTTCCCTGGCCAGCCAACTGTTGATCTCCGTTTCCGAAAGCGTGACCGAGTAATCGCCCTCGATGGATTTCTGCAGCACCGCAGCGATATCTCGAGGCGGGCTGGCGGGCGAGGATGCGGCGGGCGAGTAGCCGCCTATGTCCGAGAGATCCTGGGGCAGGGAAACGAAATACAGAGCCGCACCGAGACCGATGAGCACCGCAAACACCAGCAGTCCGAAGAGCTTGCCAAGGCAACCGCCCTTCTTCACTTCCTCGCTCTCTTGCTTGTCCTTTTTTGCCATCGGGATGGGTTCTTAGCAGTTGCCGGGCGGTGTTGGAAGGGCTGGTTTTGGGAAACTTTGCGCGGGATCACTTCGCGGAATCGCCCGCAGGCTTTGGTGCGGCGGGCTCCGCCTTCTTCGCCTCCGGCTTGGATTCGGATTTCTCCGCTGGCCTGTCCGCCTTCGCGCCCTTCTCATAGGAGGACGAGCGGTAATCCGTCTGGTAGAAACCGGAACCCTTGAAAATGATCCCGCCGCCGGTTCCCAGCAGCCGCCGCACCTTTCCGGCACAGCCCTCCTGCGGGCAATCGCTCAGCTTCGCGTCGTTCATGCTTTGGAAAACCTCGAATCGTTTCCCACACTCCAGGCACTCGTAATCGTAGTTAGGCATCGTTTTGAAATGAAAATCCCTGCAGGGCAGCGCCCCCGGTCACGAAACGATAGAGAAACCTTTGAGATCTGGCAACGGGGCAATTTCCTCCTCGAAGACCGACATGATGTGGTGCGCCACCGCGGAATCCTCGCGCAAGTCCCGCAGATACTCCGCCACCTCGCCTGCCGGGCCGGTGATGAGCAGTTCCACCGAGCCATCGGGCAGATTCCGCACCGTGCCGAGAACATCGTAGCCCCGCGCAAGATCCTTCGCAGTGTAGCGGAAGCCAACCCCCTGCACCCGGCCCTCGTAAATCACTCGCTTCGTTTCCATGCGGCGGAAGCTGCCAGTGATTTCGGGGATTTTCAAAGCCCTAATCCCATGCCAAGCATCTTCCCCATGAGCGAGATCCACTGCACACGAATCCCCTCTCCCATCGGCACGCTCACGCTCGTGGCATCGGAAAAAGGTTTGTGCGGGCTGTATATGGGGACCCACGGGAAAGTCCCCGCCAACTCCACCACATGGAAGGATGACCCATCCCGTTTCACCAGCGCCATCGACCAGCTCGCCGGATATTTCAACGGGAAGCTGAAGGCCTTCGATCTCCCGCTCGATCTGCAAGGCACCGCTTTCCAGCTCAGGGCATGGCACGCGCTCCTGGGAATCCCCTACGGGGAAACCCTCAGCTACGGCGGGCAGGCAGCCCTCATCGGCAGGCCGAAAGCCGTCCGCGCCATCGGCCTTGCGAACGGGAAAAACCCTGTCTCCATCATCGTCCCCTGCCACCGCGTCATCGGGAAAAACGGCAGCCTCACCGGCTACGGGGGAGGGTTGGAACGAAAAAGGTTTCTCCTGGAGCTGGAGGCAAAGGTGAAGAAACGGATGCCATCCGCCGACTGTTTTCCTGCGCATTGAACACGCAAGTCTCCGCATCTGCAAAGGGCGAATCACCGCCATGAAATCCCTACGTTTCCCGGAAAAACGTGAATGGATCGCAAAATGCTTCCCGTAGTGGGGAATGATGCCAGCGGCGGTCTCCAAGGGTGGGCGGCCAATTTCCTTTTCCAATGAGATCTCTGCTTATAACCACGACGCTGATCCAAGGCGTTTGCAGCTTTGCCGCAGGGCAGGCGGTGCCGGTGGCCGATGCGGCGCACTACGAGTTCAGGATACCCGCCAAGATGGCGGACCTGCTGGATTTCAACTGCTACGAATGCCATGATTCGGGCACGAAAAAGGGTGGGATCCAGCTCGACAACCTCGCTGGGCTTGGCCAGCAGGAGCGCCTCGACCTACTGAACAACGTCCTGGAACAGGTTTACAGCGGCGAGATGCCCCCCAAGAAAGCCGACCAGCCGACCGAAACCGAGAGGGACGAACTGGCCGCATGGATCTGGGGGGAGCTGAAGATTTTCAACGCCTCGAAGCTGGAGGACAAGCTGCGCTACTACAAATACGCGAACCTGATCAGCCACGAAAAGCTGTTCGGCGGCGAAATCAAGGAAGCCCCCTACACCCGGTCGCGGCGCTGGCGGGTGAACGAGCTGATCTACCACGAACGGATCAACGACGTGTTCGAACTCGAGGGCAGGGCGAGGCGGGATTCGTTCTTCGGCGTGGTCAAGCCTTTCAACCTACCCACCTCACCGGGCGTCGCCTACTACGACACCGAGATCGTGGAGGGCGGGCAGTTCCTGACTCTGATGTCGAATGCGAAGTGGATCGTTGAAAAGCAGCTCCGCGACGCCCTTGAGAAAAGTGGGAAATACCAGTACCCGGCGGAATTCCTCCAGGTGAAAAAGGACAACCCTCGGGGCCTGTTCAAGCGCTTTCCCGACGAAGCATGGAATCCGGGGAAAACCGCCGAGCCTTTTGCTGCCGTGATCAGATCCAACGGCACCCCGGCGGACGACCTGCTGGAGAACGCCATCACCCACCAGTTCGAGGTCGCCCTCCAGCGTGCCCCGGACGATGCCGAGATGGCGAAATACCTCGGCTTCATGAAGTCGACCATGTCCCACAGCGACACCGTCAGCGCGCTGAAGAAGATGATGGTTTCCGTGCTGATGGAGCCGGAATTCCTGTATCGGAACGAATTCGGCGGCGGGGAGCCGGACGAACACGGCCGCACGAAACTCACCCCGCGCGAGGCTAGCTACGCCATCTCCTACGCCCTGACCGACCGCATCCCGGACGCGGCGCTCGTCGAGGCAGCCAAGACCGGGAAACTCGAAACCCGCGAGGACTACGAGCGCGAGGTGCGCCGCATCCTTGCGGACGACTTGATCGCCAAGCCCCGCATCCTGCGCTTTTTCCAGGACTACTTCGGCTACAAGGGCATCTTCAACGTTTTCAAGGACGAGGAGAGGTTCGGCGGCGCCTACAACCCCCACCGGGTGGTATCGACAAGATACATCTACCGCGTCCCCGGCAAGATCTCGGGAGAGGCCGACACCCTCGTGAAGTGGATCCTGGAACAGGATAAGGACGTGCTGAAAACCCTGCTGACGACCGACCGGTTCTTTGTGGACCACAACGGCAACAACGCTGAGATGGCCGAGAGGGCGAAGAAGACGACCGCTGAGTTCGCGAGAAACAGGTTGGTCTACAAAACGCTCAAGGATCTCAAGAACCGCGATTGGGGCGATGCGCTGCTGAAGCTGGACAAGCAGTATCCGGAAATGAAAGTCACCGAGGGGTTCATCAACAAGGAAGGCAAGCAAAGCCGTCACCTCGGGCTCACCATGAAACAGGCGCGGCTGTATTTCGGCGAGGACGGCACCAAGGACGAGAACACCGGCCGGATCTACCCGCCGCGCGACGGTGAGGCGGTGGATCACTCCGCCCAGATGTACAACATCGATCCCCGCAACTGGAACTACCAACCGGAGCAGCCGTTCAAGGTGGAGAACCGGATCGGGATGCTGACCCATCCGGCATGGCTGACCGCATTTTCCCACAATGCCGCCACCGATCCCGTCGTGAGGGGGAAATGGGTGCGCGAGAAATTGCTCGGCGGGTTCATCCGCGACGTGCCGATCACGGTGGATGCCAAGGTTCCGGAAGACCCCCATTCCACCCTGCGGGAAAGGTTCGCCGTCACCGAGGACAAGAAGTGCTGGATGTGCCACGAGAAGATGAACCCGCTCGGATACACCTTCGAAAGCTACGACGACTTCGGGCGCTTCCGCACCGAGGAGGCCATCGAATATCCGGAGAACATCGTAGGGACGAAAACGGTCACGGCGAAGGACTCGAACGGGATCTGGCAGGATTTCAAGCTGCCCGTTTACAAAACCAAACCCGTCAACCCGCTCGGCCATCTCGATGGGACGGGTGACAAAACCCTCGACGGAGAGATCAAGGACGTCCCCGACCTGATGAACCGCCTCGCCCAATCCGACCGCGTCCGCCAGGTATTTGTCCGCAATGTTTTCCGCTACTTCATGGGCAGAAATGAGACACTTTCCGACTCGCCGACCCTCATCGAGGCGGATAGGGTCTACATCAAAAGCGGGGGAAGCTTCCGCGAGCTGATGGTTTCCATCCTCACATCCGATTCGTTCATCCATCGCAAATAAGCACCGCAACCGAACACCACGACCATGCACAACCGCAGAGACTTCCTCAGAACCTCCGCCGCCGGACTCTTCGGCATCGCGGGTCTTTCCTCGCTCCCCCATCTGCAGGCCGCCATGGCGGGTGGAGCCTCGCGGGCAACCGCTCCGGGAACCCCTCGTTTCATCTTCCTGCGCAAGAGCAACGGAACCTTCCCCTCGGAGCTCGTGCCCGCATCGCTGAGCGCGGCCGACCGGAAAAAGGACGAGAACAAGGAAGCCCTCGACATCGACCTCGACCGCCACGAACTCCCCGAATGGATGGAGCCGATCGCCAAGCACAAGGACAACCTCACGCTGCTGCAGGGGCTTTCCGCCAAGATGTGCACGATGGGTCACTCGACCTACCAGTCGCCGCTTGCCGTTTCCCGCTCGGCGGAGCGCGTGGCGACCATCACCCGCGCCTCGGTGGACGTGGAGCTCGGCCGCATGTTCCCCTCGCCCTTCGAGCACATCGAGCTGACCTGCTCGAACAACCAGAGCGGCGTGGTGCGCGGCATGTCATCCATCGGCCCGATGCAGCCGAACTACGCCTTCGCATCCCCCGGCGCCGCCTACCGCAACCTTTTCGCCGCCGGGATGGAAAAGAACAACGACCAGAGGGCCGACGAGGATCTCTACGGCTTCCTTTCCCGGAACATCGCCTCCTACGACAACAGGACGCTCGACATGCTGGAATCGCAGAAAATCGGCAACTACGTGAACTCGGTGGACTCGCTGATCGAGCGCAACGCCCTCCTGCAGACCATGTCGGCCCGGATCGCGGCGAACGTGCCTAAGATTGAGAAAGCAATCCTCGACGACCAATACACGGTGGTGGAGCAGCAGTATGCCTTCACGGACATCCTGGTATCCGCGCTGCGCGCAGGGCTTGCCAACGTGGTGACCTACACCCTCGACGACCTCGGCACCCGCTACGACGGCCTGCTGGAAAACACCATCGAGCTGCACGAGATCGGCCACAACAAGGATCTCAAGGGCATGCCCGCACTGGAAGTCCGCCGCCACCTCCGCAACCACCACATGAAGCTGGTCAACAAGCTGGTGGAGGATCTCAAGGCCACCCCCGAGGGCACCGGAACGATGTTCGACAACACCATGGTCATGTATCTCCCCGAAAACGGAGAGACGCACCACAGCAACGGCTCCGAGGTGCCGTTCATGATTTTCGCGGGCGACAGGGTGAAGCTCAGCATGGCCCGCCGCCGTTACATCCGCCTCCCCAACTACAACGAGGAAGGCCACAAGACCCTCGGCAACTGGTACACCACCATCCTCAACGCCTACGGCAACGACATCAAGCACTACGGGGACTTCGATGTGGCGCTCAAGGTCAAGCAGGACGGCGCGATCAGGGAGTTCATCTCGTGAAACCCGGCTTCCTGTCCGGACCGGCTTGCTAGAATTCCCATTCGATGCTTAATGAACACGGAACGCCCTTCGCCGGGTAGGAACTGGCGCTGGTCCAGGCCGCCGGCGTTGTCGATGACACCGTGCGTTGCGGCGTGGGTCTCGTCGGTGAGGTTTTTCAGCTCGACGAACCATGAGACGCCTTCCGGGACGCGGCGGCCGAACTTGAAGCCGAGCAGGGCGTAGGGATCCGCGGCGTAGGTGTTGCGGTGGTCGATGAAGGATTTCACGGGAGACCACTCGAAGGTGGGGCCCGCGTACCAGCCGCTTGCGTTTTCCCAGAGCAGCTCGCCGCGCATGAGCTGGGGCGGCAGGCCGGCGATGCGGTTGTCCCCGTAGGTGGGGTCGCCATCGAAGCGGAAGGATCCGTAGGTGTAAACGCTGCGGAGAACTAGGCGATGTTCTGCTGTTTCCTCCAAGTTGGTGCCTAGCAGGTCGATTTCCCCGCCGAGTTCAAGGCCGTAGTGGATCGTGTCGTCGGCGTTTCTCGTGGTCGATACCAGGGTGATCGGATCGGTGAGTGTGAGCAGTTCGTCCTTTATCCTGGAATAGTAGAGGGTGGCGTCCCAGCGCAAGGCGGAGCGGGTGCCACGGGTGCCGATCTCGATGGTGTCGGCCGTCTGCGCGTCGCGGGCGATGTTTGCGGTGACCGCTTCGGAAAAGGACGGGGGCTCGAAGGAGCGTGAGTATCCGGCGAACCACTGGATGCCGTCCTTTTCGGAAAGCAGGCCGAGCGCGGGGGCGATGTTCGCGTAGGAATCGTCGTAGGAAGTGAGGGAGCCGGGCGCGGGCGGGAAGTAGAAGGGCGGGTTTGCGGCTGGGTTTTGGAAATCCCTCCTGCTCTCGCGGGTCGAATACGCGGCCGCGATGGATGTGGTGAGGCTGATCGAATCGGTCAGATGGTGCCTATTTTCCACGAAAGCCTCTAGGTTGGTGGCCGTCTGGTCGTCATGGATGCGGCGTGCGCCGCGTTTGCCAAACGCGTTCTCGTAGGCGGTGTGGGCGATGGTTCCATGGTTGTAGGAAATGCCTGCGCGGAAGCGGTTCTCCCGGCCCAGGAAGTTGTCGGTGTTGGTGAAGGTGGTGCCGAGGATGAGGTCGCGGGAGAGTTGGTCGAGCACTCCGGCGAAGGGGGTGATGGGATGATCGAGATCCTTGTAGGTGTAGCCAGCCATGAAATCCCATGTATTGCCGCCGTCACGCAGGGTGGTCTTGTTGGCGAGGCGGAAGAGCTCGAAATCACGCCTGTTCCCGTAGCGTTTGGATCCGAAGAACGAGTTGTCCGCCTGGCGCGGGTTCGCCTCCATTTCCGCCTTGGTGAGGGAGCCGGGCAACTCGGAATCCGTATGGATCGCAGAGAGATAGAAACGTGTTTCGAGGTCGTCGCGGAGCTGGATTCCGAAGTTCCCGAAAAAGCGCTGGGCGCTTTGCTCCGCATGGTCGCGGAAGCCGTCCTGCCGGCTTTGCGAAAGGGAGAAGTAGAGATCCGAGGAGCCTGCGGTGAGACCACCGGCAAGGCGCGTGCGGAAGTATCCGTATGATCCTGCTTCGGAGCGCAGGGAATATCCGGGGGCGTTGCGGCCGTTGTTGGAAATGTAGTCGATCGCGCCGCCGAGGGTGGTGGAGCCGTTGGCGAGGGCGTTGCCGCCTCGCCAGATCTTGATGTGGGATGCGGCGAGTGGATCGGCCGATTGCATGTCGAAGCCGCCGTCGGCGAGGTTGAGCGGGATGCCGTCCTGCATGAAGCGGATGCCGCGCCCGTGGAAGGTGCGCTGGAGGCCGGAGCCGCGGATCGAGATGCGCGCCTCGTCCGAGCCGAAGCGGGATTGGGCGATCACGCCCGGGGAGAGGGCGAAGGTGTCCGCCAAGGTGGAGGACCGTCCTGTTAGGTATCGGCCGGAGGAAAAGGCCTCGGTCCCGCCTGGGATCTTGCGCAGCTCCAGCCTGTCCTGCTCAAGGGTGGGCAGGGTGAGGGATGCGGCGGCGGCGGATTTTACGGTTAGGGTGTCGAGGGTTTCCGGGGCGGCGAGCGCGACGGAGGCGGACAGGAGAATACAAAGGATTGGTTTCATATGCAGGAAATGGTTTTGGAAGTTGGATGGTCACGGAATGAGCCCGTGGAAATAAGTGGGCACCCCCTATGGATGGTGGGTGTGGGGATCGCAGCGCGATGGTGCGGCTCACCCCGGGACGGGGTGGCCACGGTCTGCCGCAGTAGGCGGCAGCCACCAACTGCTCAGCATCTCAGCATCTCGGCGGAGGTGCCGGCGGGCCGGTGGCGGGCAAGGATGAGGGATCACCGGGAGCGGCGAAAACCGGACACGCGTAAGGCGCAGGAAAGCGTCCTTTGAGTGCGACGGTGGAGGGAGGGAAAAGATCCTGGAAAGGTTTTGCCGAAGAGAGCGCGAGGGGTTTGTTTTCCCTGTTTTCCTTTGTATCGGATTCCTTCGCCGCTTCGATCTTCTTGCAGAGAGAGCAGGGTTTCTGGCCCGAGAAGGTATCGGCGACAGCATCGCCGATGGGGCCGTCCTGGGAGTATGCGAGGATCATGTTCGCCCAGGCATACGCCTGGATCAGGGCATAAGGCCCGCCCACCAGGTGGAGGCAACCGAGGACAAGGAACAAGTATTGGGCGGTCTTTCTCAACGGAAGGTCGTCAAAGTGCCAAGCACGGGAAGAACAGTCAAGCCCGCCTACTCCGAAGGGATCTCGTTGAGGGTGTAGAATGCCTCGGGGTGCCAGAGTCCGGTGCCGGAGGCGGATCTCACGCCGGGGGCTTTCAGATGATGGACGTGGCCGCGCACGAGGCCTTCGATGGTCAGGCGGACGGATTTTTTGTCGGCGGAGACGCTGGCAGACCTGATGATGGGGGTGGCTTGGTCGACCTCCGGGGAACCGTAGCCTTGCTGCAGGATGTAGGTCCATGCGGCCATCGAGTAAGAGGCTGGGTCGGCAGCGGATTTTTCATCCACCGGCTCGGTGAAGGTGAGGGTGAATCCGTCCGGCTCGGCAAACATGGTGAGGATTTCGAATGGGGTTTTCCCGGTGAAGCGGACGCGCTCGAAGGTGAAGGGCTTGGTGCCGCGAGAGGCCCAGCCGCGGTTGGAGCCGCCGACGAAGAGCACTCCTTTTTCCTGGTCGAGCCGGACGGGGATAGGCCCGGCCTCGAAGCCCTCGATCAGGTGGAAGACTGCACCCTGGTAGAGGCCGTTGACCTTTTCCAGGCAGACGCGCTGGACCTGGGAATGTGTCTGCTCCCCGATATAAAGCTGCCTGTCCCATGGGCCGAATTTCCCACCGGAGGTGTCCACCTCGATGCCGGTGGGGGACTGGCCCATCTTGGCATGGGGGAGGATGACTGCGGGGGGGATGTATGAAGGGTGCTTGAGGCGCTCGGCAAGGACGCGGGATTTGTCCTGCACATCAGGGGGCGCGGGAAGCCCGGCGAGCTCGTGATATTTGTTAGCGGTCGGCGCGCCCTGGAAGGAGCCGGGCTTGAGCCATTTCAGGGAGGATGAGCCGTTCCATATCCCCTGGTTGTCGGTGTAGAACATATCGCCCTCTGCGTTCTGGCCTATGCCGCCGGGTGAGCGGATGCCGGAGCAGGTGGGGATCATTTCGCCCTCCGGGGTGATGCGGACCGTCCAGCCGCGCCATGGTGCCTTGGCGTGGAATGAGCCGGTGAGGCAAAGGGTGACCCAGACATCGCCGTTGGGATCGGGGCGGCTGCCGAAGGCGTATTCGTGGTAGTCCCCGGTCATGCCCCAGCCGGAGGAAATGGTCTCGAAGGCGTCCGCCTCGCCATCGCCGTCCGTGTCCTGGATGCGGGAGAACTCGGGGCGTTGGGTGAGGAAAAGGGAGCCGTCCTTCCAGTACATCCCGAGCGGCTCATGGAGGCCGTGGGCGAATTTTTTCCAAGTCACTCCCGATAGATCATCCGCATATGCGCCGGAGCAGATCCAGACATCGCCGCGGCGGGTTGCGACGGCGACCTTCTCATCCGGCATCAGGGCGATCGATCCGATCTCCATGACCTCGCCCTCCGGCAGGGGGATTTCCTCGCGGATGTAGAAATCGGATTGCTGCTGCGAAAAGAGGCAGGATGTGGCGGAGGCAAGAAGGAGGAGCGTGCGCATCTGGTTTCAGAATAAATGGATGGGAGGCAGGGATCAGGGGGAGATCACCTGAGGGTGTAAATGATGGTGGCTGGCTGGCCGGGGGTGAGGGTGAGCTTTTCGGCTCCGGTGACATCGGCGTTGCCGAGGGGGATTTCGATGGGGCTGCCGCCGCTGAGCGTGAGGCTGCGGATGAGGGTGCCGGTCTCGCCGGGCTTCCAAGCGTCGGCAAGGGTGGCCGCGCCGATGGAAACGTTGAAGGTGGGGTTGCCGCGTTTGTCGAGGGAGTAGCCCTTGAAGCGCGCATCCTTGGGGAGGTAACGGGCTTTGGTGAGGGTCAGCACATTGTCGCCCGAGGGCTGCTGGTTGCCCTGGCCACGGCCCGTCCAATGGCGGGAGGCGTCGATGAAATCGCCGGCCCAGACGAGTTCCGGGGCGAGGTTGTCTGCGGAGTAGGCGAGGTTCACGCCGCCGGGGAAGCCGAAGCCGATGGCGCGCGGGGTGGTCCCGGCGATGAAGTTCCGGTAGATCACGGTCTTGTCCGAAGCCGGGATCAGGGGGATGGCGGGAATCCCTTTGTTGCCAGTGCTTTCGGGAGCGGGCGTGAGCCATTCCCATTGCTTGGACTTGGGCCCTTTCCAACCGAGGGTGATTCCCTGGTGACCGCCGCCCTGGAAATACTCGACACGGATATGGTTCGCCCCCTGTTCCAGGGGGGCCTTTCCGTTCTTCGCACGGGTGCCGTTCATGGGGCCGAGTCCGTTGACCTCGACGACGGCCTTGCCGGCGATGATGAGCCGGGCGCCGTCATCCGCATCGAGGCGGAACTCGTGCACGCCACCGGTGGCGGCCATGAAATCGCCTTCCCAGACGATCCCGAAATTGACTTTCTCGGCGGCGACGGCGGTGTCGATGATGCCGTTGTGCTCCTCCTCGATGTTTTCCGCCTGGATCTTGTTGAAATCCGGGAGCTGGTTCCATTGCCCCTTGTAGGTGCGGGAGGTGAGGTTCGCGAGGGCGGTCTCCTTTTTCTCGAGTGGGAAAAGCTTGAGCAATTCCTTGGCAGTCCATGCCGTTTCGCGGGATTCGAACTCGGCGCGAACAGTGCGTATGAGATCGCCTGGGATTTCCTGTCCCTTGTTCCCCCAAGAGGAATGGACATGGTTCAGGATGGCCCGGATCTGGTTGTCGCTGAGAGCCGCGCCCTGGGGCGGCATCGCAAGATCGTAGGTTTTCCCATTCACCTCCACCGGCCCCTGGAGGCCGTGGAGGACGATGGCGACGCTTCGCTTCGGGTTGCCGACGATCCATTCGCTACCTGCCAGCGGAGGGAATGCGCCGTCGTTCGCGCCCTTTCCATCGACCCCGTGGCAGGCGCTGCAATAAAGCGAGTAGAGCTGTGCGCCGTCCTCTTGGGCGGGGGCGGCCTTGGCTATTGCGGGGAGCAGGAGTAAGGGCAGAAGCCGGGAAAATGACATGTGGCTGTTGAAACGTCGTGCAAGGCGTTAAAATTTCACCGGATTCATGGCTTTCGGCGGTAATTCACGGCCGGGTTCCTGGCCCGAAACGGGCTTGTGAGCACGGAAACTGCTTTACATGCCCGCGGATGTCATCTGAAACCTACGCCGTCGTGACCAGCCACATAACAAAGCGTATCCTTGCATCCGCAGCGGCAACAGGGGTGGTGCTGCTCGTTGCCTGCACCCCCACCCCCCCTCCCCCGCCTGCCAAGGCGGGCCGAGTGATGTTCCAGTGGTATGATGACAACGGCCCGGGAGCGGTTTCCGTATCGATCGACCTGAGCGAGCAGATCGCGACGATACGGCGGGGCGGCCGGGAGATCGGCTGGTGCTTTGTGGCGACAGGCAAGGAAGGCCGCTCGACGAAGCCGGGCTCGTACCGGATCATGGAGAAAATCGTGGACAAGTACTCGAACCGGTATGGCTGGATCGAGAACGAATATGGCGAGGTGACGGACGACGATGCCTCGCCGGGGGATCCGCTTGAGCCGGGCGAGCGCTACATGCCCGCACCCATGCCCTATTGGATGCGGCTGACAAGCTATGGCATCGGAATGCATGTCGGAAACATCCCCCGCCCTGGCGAGCCCGCCTCCCACGGCTGCATCCGCATGCCCAAGGAATTCGTGCCGACGCTTTTCGACAAGGTGAAGGTGGGGACCCCGGTGAAGATCACCTATTGAAGATTGCAAGCCGCGGCTACCGCCTGCTCACCCCGCGCCGGACCAGCACGTAGAGATACGGGGCGAATAGTATCCCGAAAAAGGTCACGGCGATCATTCCGAAGAATACAACGGTGCCGAGCGCCTGGCGCATTTCAGCACCCGGCCCGGTGGCGATGACGAGAGGGACGACTCCGAGGATGAATGCGAGCGAGGTCATCATGATGGGGCGCAGGCGCAGGCGTGCGGCCTCTGCGGCGGCCTGGAAGCGATCCATGCCTTCCTCCTCGAGCTGCCGTGCGAACTCGACGATGAGGATGGCGTTTTTCGAGGCGAGGGCGACTAGCACGACCAGGCCGATCTGGGAGAGGATGTTGTTGTCCATGCCGCGCAGGAAGATGCCCCAGATGGCTCCGGCGAGGCAGAGCGGGACGGTCAGGACGACGGCGAGCGGCAGCCCCCAGCTCTCGTACTGGGCGGATAGGAGCAGGAAGACGAAGAGGATGGCGATGAGGAAAATGACGACGGCCGAGCCGGATGTATTCACCTCCTGGTAGGCGAGTTCCGTCCATTCGTAGCTGATGCCGGGTGGCAGCACTTTTCCGGCGAGTTCCTCCATTTTCGCGATGGCCTGCCCGGTTGAGACACCGGGCGCGGCTTCGCCGATGAGGTCTGCGGCCGGGAAAAGGTTGTGCCTGACCACCCGGTCCGGCCCGGTGGATTGCCGGACCCGCATGACGGAGCCGAGAGGCACCATCTCGCCCGAAGCGTTGCGGGTTTTGAGCTTTGCAATATCCTCCACGTTGTCGCGGAAAGGCGCGTCTGCCTGGGCGGTGACGCGGTAGGTGCGCCCGTAGAGATTCAGTTCGTTGACAAACGAGGAGCCGAGATAGACTTCAAGTGTCTGGAAAAGGCTTTCCAGCGGAACCCCGAGCATGAGGGCTTTCTCGCGGTCGATGTCCGCATAGAACTGCGGCCCGGAGGAGGTGAAGGGGGTGAATGCCTGGGCGATTTCCTTTTCCGCAGTGGCGGCGAAAGCCAGCGCCCAGGTGGCCTGCTCCAGCGCCGGGTAGCCAAGGCCGGCCCTGTCCTGGACTTCCATCTTGAAACCGCCGCCATTGCCTAAGCCCCGGACGGTGGGCGGCGGGATGACGATCCCGAAGGCGTCCACCTTTCGCACCGCCTCGGTGAGCTTGGCATACATTTCCCGGCCCGAAGGCCTTTCGGCAAAGGGCTTGAACACCGGGAAGATCACGATGGAGTTGGTGGCGTTGGAAAAGGTCGCCCCGTTGAACCCCGCGAAGGCGACGGTGTTTTCCACGCCCTCGACAGCGCCGACGAGCGCTATGAGCTGCTTGAGGATGTCATCGGTCCTGTCGAGAGAAGTGCCGGAAGGGAGTTGTGCGGCAACGATCGCGTAGCCCTGGTCCTGCGGCGGGATGAAACCGCCGGGAACCGCTCTGAAACCGAGGCCTGCGATGGCAAGCAGGCCGATGTAGAGAAGCGCCATCACCAGGCCGCGACGAAGCGAGCGCCTGATGAGGGCCGTGTAGATCCTGTTCAAGCGGTCGAAGGCGCGGTTGAAGATATTGAAAAACCAACCGAAAAGGAACCCGAGGATGCTGGAGACGAAGTCCTGCTTGCCGTGCTTTGGGCGCAACAGCAGCACGCCGAGGGCGGGGCTGAGCGTGAGGGATACCAGGGCGGAGATGATCGTGGAGGCGGCGATGGTCAGCGCGAACTGCTTGTAGAACTGGCCGGTGATGCCGGAAAGGAAGGCGGTGGGGACGAATACGGCGAGGAGCACCAGCGAAGTGGCGAAGATCGCCCCGCTGACCTCCGCCATGGAGCGCCGTGCGGCCTCGCGCGGGGCAAGGCCGTCCTCAAGGCTGCGCTCGATGTTTTCCACCACCACGATGGCATCATCGACGACGATGCCGATCGCCAGCACCAGGCCGAAGAGAGTCAGGTTGTTGATGGAGAAGCCGAAGCCCTGCATCACCGCGAAGGTGCCGATGAGCGAGACGGGGATGGCCAGCACCGGGATCAGGGCGGCGCGCCATGACTGAAGGAAAACGATCATCACCAGCACCACCAGCAACACCGCCTCGAAGAGCGTCATGATCACGGCCTCGATGGATTTGTCGATGAACTGTGTGGGGTCATAGACGATATCGTAGTCCAGGCCATCCGGGAAATCCTTCGCCATCTCGTCCATCGCCGCCCGGATGTCGGTGGAGGTCTGGAGTGCGTTCGAGCCGGGACGCTGGAAGATGGGCATGGCCAGCGTGCGGGTGCCCCCGAGATAGGCGTTCACGTTGTAATCCAGAGAGCCGAGCTCCACGCGGGCAACGTCTTTCAGGCGCACGATGCGCCCGTCCCCGCCTATTTTGACCACCACTTTCTCGAACTCGCTTTTCTCAGAAAGCCGGCCCTGGGCGGTGACGTTCACCTGAAAAGGGACGCTCTCGCCGAGGGGTTGCTGGCCTATTGTCCCGGCCGCGATCTGGATGTTCTGTGAGCGCAGGGCGGAGACCACCTCGCCTGCGGAGAGCTTGTAGAAATCCATGCGCTCGGGATCCATCCAGACGCGCATCGAATACTCGCGCCCGCCGAAGAGCCGCACTTCGCCGACACCGTCGATGCGGCGCAGCCTCTCGCGCACCTGCAGCAGGGCGTAGTTGGAGACGTAGCCGAGATCGAAGGTGCCGTCCCTGGAAAACATCTGCACCACGAGCAGGAGATCCGGCGATGACTTCTGGACGGTGACGCCAATGCGGCGGACTGTCTCCGGCAGGCGTGTCTCGGCAAGCGCGACCCGGTTCTGGACAAGCACCTGGGCCTTGTCGAGATCGGTGCCCAGCTTGAAGGTGACGGTGAGCGAGTAGGCTCCGTCCGCCGTGCTCTGCGAATTCATGTAGAGCATGTCCTCCACGCCGTTGACCTCCTGCTCGATGGGCGCAGCGAGGGTTTTCGCAATGGTGTCCGGGGTGGCTCCGGGGTAGGCGGTCGTGACCACGACCGTGGGCGGCGCCACCTCGGGGAACTGCGCGATGGGCAGGCTGCGATATGCGATCGCCCCGATGATGATGATGAGCAGGGAGATGACCGTGGCGAAGCGGGGGCGGTCGATGAAGAAGAAGGAGAAATTTTTCATGGGACAGGACGATGCGTTTCAGGCCACGGAACAGGGCGCGGGTTTGACGGCTTATTGATTGGCCGCATCCGCCGCAAGCATCGGGACGGTGGTCGGGGCGAAAGGCATGCCGGGACGCAGAAGCTGGATGCCGGAAACGGCGATGAGTTCGTCCTCCCCCACCCCGCCGGTGATGATGCGGAGCTCGCCTTCCAGCGTGCCGGTCTCCACATAGCGTTTCTCCACGCTGTTATCCTTTTTCAAGACCCATGCGAATCGCTTGTCCTGATCGAAGCCCAGGGCGGAATCCTTCACGAGAAGCCTCTCCGCCGGCTTGCCGATGGGGACACGCACGCGGGCAAAGAGCCCGGGGGTGAGGAATTCGTTTTCATTGCCCACCTTCGCGCGGATCCGGAGCGTGGCCGTCTGCCTGTCGAGCTGGTTCTCCGCGAAATCAACGATGCCCTGGAACTCGAACTCCTGCCTGTCGGAGACGGCGATCTCGACCTTCAATGGCTCCCCCTCGCGCCCTCCCGTCCCGCCCTCGAAAAACATCCGCGTGAACTGCAGCACGCGTCTCTCATCGACCTCGAAGTTGCAGTAGATCGGGTTGTGAGGGACGATGCTGGTGAGCATTGTTGCGGCCGCCGAGCCGCCGCTGACGAAGTTCCCCACGGTGACGTTGAAACGCCCGGCAATCCCGGAAATCGGGGCATGCACATCCGCGAACTCGCGGTCCAGCCTCGCGCTGCGCAGGTTCGCCTCGGCGGCCAGCAGGTCTGCGTTTGCCTGCGCCAGCTCGCTCTCGCGGGTGTTGTATTCCTCGCGGGAAACGGCGCTCTGTTTCACCAGCTTCTCGGCGGTTGCGAAATTGCTCTCCGCCAGGCCTAGGCGGGCAAGCGCCTGCTTCTGTCCCGCTTCCGCACGGGAAAGCGCGGCATCGAAGACGCGCGGATCAATGCGGAACATCAGGTCGCCCTTTTCGATTTTCTGGCCTTCCGTGAAGTGGACGGACTCAAGGTAGCCGCTTACCCGCGCCTGCAGGTCCACCTCCTCGACCGGTGTGAAGCGGCCGGTATAGACCTCCGTGAGGGCGACCGTCCTGAGGACAGGGTGCGCCACCATCACCGGCATGGCGGGTGCCGCACCACCGCCCGCCTGCTTGTCGGATTTGCAATGGCAGAGCGCGAGTATTGCGAAAGGGATGAGGTGCTTCATGATTCTCTAACGGATAGCTGTTTGGCCTAACGGAACCCGCCGCCCATTGCCTGGATGAGTTGCACGGTGGCGGCAAAGGCACGGCCGCGCGCCTGGACTTCGAGGCGCTGGGCATTGAGGAGCTCCCGCTGGCTATCGACGACATCGAGGTAGCTGGAAACCCCCTCCTTGTAGCGGACATCGGAGAGATCGTAGGCTTTCCTCGTCGCCGTGATGCTGGCCTGTTGCGCGGCAGCCTCACGGAGCGCCCCGCGCCTTGCCGCAAGGGCGCTTTCCACATCCGCAAAGGCTGCCAGAACCGTCTGCTGGTAGTTCGCGAGCGCCTCCTCATGCCTTGCCTTTGCCAGCTCCAGATCCGCCTTGCGCCGAAGTCCCTGGAACAGCGGCAATTGGATATCCGGACCGATGGAAAACTCGCTGCTCGACCATTTCAGGAAATCCGAGGAATTTGCCGAAGCAAGACCGCCGCTGCCGATGAGCGAGACCTTCGGGTAGAAATTCGCCACCGCCACGCCGATGTTTGCGGAACTGGCGGCGAGGCTTCGCTCCGCCACGAAGACATCCGGACGGCGCCCGAGAAGCGATGCCGGCGAGCCTGCCGACACAACCGGCGCACTGCGGGTGATGGAAGCCGGGGCGATGGAAAAATTCGCCGCGTTCCGGCCGCAAAGCACGGCGATGGCGTTCTCCAGGGATGCGCGCGGAGCCTCCAGGCCAACAAGCTGGGCCTTGGTGGAGGCAAGCTCGGACTCGGCGCGGGCGACATCAAGCTCGCCCGTTTTCCCGGCATCAAAGCGCTCCTTGGCGAGCTTCAGCGATTCCTCCCGGGTGCCCAGCGCCTGTTCAAGCACTGCTGCCTCGGTATCCAGGAAACGCATCGCCAGGTAGTTCCGCACAAGCTGCGCTTGCAGCGAGAGCCGGACCTGATCCACCGAGACTTCCGCGGATTCCGCACCGGCTCGCCCCGCCTCCACGATGCGGCGGACTCGCCCCCAGAGATCGATCTCGTATCCCAACGACATGGAAACACGGTAGTTTGAGAAATAGGCCGGAGGGGCTCCACCTCCGGGACCGCCACCGCCGAAACGGTCGCTTTCGGTGGCACG
Organism: Akkermansiaceae bacterium; assembly: GCA_017798145.1. NCBI lineage: Bacteria > Pseudomonadati > Verrucomicrobiota > Verrucomicrobiia > Verrucomicrobiales > Akkermansiaceae > Akkermansiaceae bacterium. The sequence goes on from CP059069.1 coordinate 977,045, forward strand.
GTTGCGGGTCGCGGAAGACTCGCTGAACACCTGCGGGGCAAGCAAGGAGCGGTCGATCCCGAGGGATGCGTATGCCTGGTTGCGCCGCGCCTCCGCCGCACGGAGATCGAAGTTTTTTCCCTCAAGCGAGCTCATCAGTGTGTTGAGCTGGCTGTCGCCGAAGACAGTCCACCATGTTTTCCCGAGGCGCGAGGCGTACGCGGAAGAACCGCCCTTGAACGCCGCCGCATACTCCGAGTCCGGCACCATGTGCTCCGGCCCAACGGGCTTGCAGGATGAGGCCAGGAACAACAGCAAGGCGCCGCTGAAATATTGGATGGTTGTCGTTTTCAACATATCTCGGTGGATGGAAAAATCTTAGACGCGGGTAAGCCGGGAGCGGATGTGGGCAAGGGCGGTGACCATCGGCTCGCTGGACTTCATGATCGTGGCGCGTTGCACCGCTCCCGCCCAGAGATCACGCACGAGCTTGGCCTCCGCCACGGGATCCGTGCCTGAGGAAAGCTCGCCAAGCTCCCGCGCCTGCCGGAATGCCGTGCTGAGTATCTCCAGCCATTTCTCCATCCCGCGGGCGAGCACCTCGCGCATCGGCTCGCTCAGGTCGGCCACCTCAAAGGCGAGCTTGAGAACCAGACAGGGACACTTGTGACCTTTTTCCTCAAACTCCACAATACCATCCCCCAGCATCCCGAGGATGCGCGCGACCGGGCTGGGATTCACATCCGACTCCAGCAGCAATGCGGATTTCTCCCCCGTCCCCTTGGCGATGTAGTGCCTGAGCATCTCCACCCCAAAGTCCTCCTTGGATTTGAACCAATGGTAAAACGAGCCTTTCGGGACACCGACAGCACCGAGGATCTCATTCAACCCGGATGCATGGAAACCCCGAGTCCACATGATGCCCTCGGCGGCATCCAGCATGCGTTCCTTGGTATCCGGTGCGCTCACGGCGTAGGAATAGACCAGTCGGCTAGTAACGCAAGGGATGATTTTCCAGGATCTCCTGATTCACGCCGCCAAGGGAAGACCCTGACAGATGTTGCTGCCCTAGGCAGCGAGCTGCGACCGCCTCCTCGTCAAGGCCCGCACGGCGATGCCCATCCCCCCGGCCACAAAGAGCAAGGGGAACCAGATCGAATAGCCGGGTGCCTTCGAGTCCGGCTTGAGGATGGTGAAATCGGGATTGTCCGGATTCACATAAACCCTGGTCTTCGCACCGGCGGGGAGATCTTTCACCATCGACTCGATCCTGTCGCGCACCTTATAGCTCGCATTGCCCCTGAAGTCATACCTATCGCCGCTCTTCGCCTCACCGTTCCACTCGTATCCGTAGAGGATTTTCAAACGATATCCTTTCGGCGAAAATTCATCGTGACGCCATTCCTCCACCTCGGACGAAAGCACCAGCCCATCCACCTGCGGCCAGCCCCGCTGCTCCACGGCACGCGCGTAGCTTTTCCACATCAGCACCGTGAAAAGCCCGCCCAGCGCTGCGGTGCACAAGCCGAGGAAGATCAGGAAAACCGTGGGCGCTCTCATCTGCGGGCAAGACAATAGGCGGCGCTGGGAAATTGCAAGCGGGGCGAACGCACCGACACCGCCCGTTACCTGATTGCCATGCGCGGAATCCCGATAAGAAATCTGCAAATCCCGATTCCGGGAAAGCCGTCATGGAAATTTGCTCTTGTCACAAGCACTTGCGCCCATGAATATTCCCCTGTTCAGATGATTACAAAAATGTATTCCGCCGCCCTCCGTGGTGTCGATGCGCTTGAGGTCGAGGTGGAAGTCAACGCCCGCAATTCCGAGAGCCCAGGCGTCATCATCGTCGGCCTGCCGGATGCCGCCGTGCGGGAAAGCTCCCAGCGCGTCACCTCCGCCATCACCGCCTCCGCTCTGGAACTCGATCTCGGCGTCAAGACCGTGAACCTCGCCCCCGCCGACCTGAAAAAGGAAGGCCCATCCTTCGACCTGCCCATCGCCCTGGCCATGGTCGGCGCGAGCGGAACGAAGATCCTCGAAACCGACGCGTTCTGCGTCGTCGGCGAGCTGGGTCTCGATGGAGCGGTTCGCCCTGTGAAAGGCGTGCTTTCCATCGCCCTGGAAGCGAGGAAACGCGGACGCAAAAGCCTCATCGTCCCGGAGGCGAACGCAGCCGAGGCGGCGGTGATCGAAGGCATCGATGTCATACCCGTCCGCAGCCTGCGGCAGGCATGGGATTTCATCAGCGGCGAAAAACGCATCCTTCCCTTCAACCTCGACCGCCGCGCGTTTTTCGAAAGCCACCGCAGCTACCTCGTCGATTTCAACGAGGTCAAAGGCCAGCACCACGTCAAACGCGCCCTCGAGGTCGCTGCCGCCGGGGGCCACAACCTTCTCATGGTCGGCCCGCCCGGCACGGGGAAGTCGATGCTCGCGAAACGCCTGCCCACGATCATGCCTGACATGACCGAGGAGGACGCAATCGAGACCACCAAGATCCACTCCATCGCCGGCACGCTGGATACGAAGAAAGGCTTCCTCACCACCCGCCCCTTCCGCGCCCCGCACCATACCATCTCCGACGCCGGTCTGTTAGGCGGCGGCACGAACCCCGGCCCCGGCGAGGTCTCTCTGGCTCATCACGGCGTCCTTTTCCTCGACGAGCTCCCCGAGTTCCGCCGGCAGACGCTGGAGGTCTTGCGGCAGCCGCTGGAAGACGGTCACGTGACGATCAGTCGCGCCGCCGGTTCCCTGACTTTCCCCGCCCGCTTCATGCTCGTCGCGGCGATGAACCCCTGCCCCTGCGGTTTTTACGGCGACTCAAAGCGCCAGTGCCGCTGCTCCGTCCGCCAGATCGAGAACTACCGCCAGAAGATCAGCGGGCCATTGCTCGACCGCATCGACATCCACGTCGAGGTGCCGCTCGTCGATTTCCGCGAACTCACCTCGGACGCCGTCACCGGCGAGTCCTCGGCCGTGATCCGCGAGCGCGTCGCCGCCGCACGCGGAATCCAAGTGGAGCGTTTCAAGTCCGCAAAGCTCACCACCAACGCCGCGATGGGCGCGAAGCAAGTCCGCGAGTGCTGCAAACTCGACGCCGAGGGCAGGGGATACCTCGAGCACGCCATGGAGCAGATGAACTTCTCCGCCCGCGCCCACGACCGCATCCTCAAGGTCGCCCGAACCCTCGCCGATCTCGCTGGGAAGCAAAACATCACAGGGAACGAAATCCTGGAGGCTATCCAGTTCCGCTCGCTCGACCGTCAGTTGTTTGAGTGAATCCAACACACCGAATATCATGTCTCAAATCTCACTCTTCGAGGAAAAGCAAGTCCGCCGCGCCTGGAATGCGGAGCAGGAGAAATGGCTGTTCGCCATTGTCGATGTCGTAGCCATTCTGAGCAACAGCTCCAACCCACAAACCTACTGGCGCGTTATGAAAAAGCGCCTCTTGGATGAGGGAAATGAAACCGTTACAGATTGTAACGGTTTGAAAATGACCGCCGCCGACGGCAAACAGCGCATGACCGATGTCGCCGATACCGAACAGCTTCTGCGCCTCATCCAGTCCATCCCATCCCCCAAAGCCGAACCCTTCAAGCGCTGGCTCGCCAAAGTCGGATACGAGCGCCTTGAGGAAATCGAGAACCCTGAACTCGCCGCCAAGCGCACACGCGAAATCTACGAATTAAAGGGTTACTCGGAAGAATGGATCGAAAAACGCCTGCGCGGCATCGCCGTCCGCGACGAACTCACCGACGAATGGAAAAAGCGCGGCGTCAAACAAGGCAAGGAATTCGCCATCCTCACGGCCGAAATCAGCAAAGCCACCTTCGGCATGACCCCATCCGAGTACAAAGAGTTCAAGGCGCTTTCCAACCCCAAGGAAAACCTCCGCGACCACATGACCGACCTCGAACTCATCTTCACCATGCTCGGCGAGGCATCCACCACCGAGATCGCCAAGAAACGCAATGCCCTTGGATTCCCGGAAAACAAAAAGGCTGCGGAAGACGGCGGTTCCGTCGCCGGCAAAGCCCGCAAAGACCTCGAAAAGCAAAGCGGCAAGCGCATTTCCACACGAGAGAACTTCAAGGAACCACCCGAATCCCGAAATCGAATCCCCAAAAGCTGAAATAGCCCGCATCCTTCAGACCTCGAGGGAAAGCAGGACATCACCGGCAACGAGATCCTCGAGGCTATCCAATTCCGCTCCCTCGACCGGCGGCTGTTCGAGTGATTTCACCTGTTCCAGAGACCTCGCCAGATCCCGCTTGAATGTTGAGATTAGCGATTCGCTTCATTTTTCATAAAGTCTTTCAATCCGATCGGCCGCAATTGCGTGGCTGACCCGGACAAAAGGCCGAAGCTTTTGCAAAACGCTGCGTGTTATCTGCGACGGCGCACAAACATGAAGCCGAAAGCCAAGCCGAGAAGTGTCGCTGACGAGGTCTCGGGAATAACGTTGCCGTCGCTTAGCGAAAAGCTGGTGATTGTGCCGGGACACTGCTCCCCCGAGAGGGCAAAGCCGACCGAGTTGATGGAGGCCTGGCTAACAACATCCTCGGTGCCCTTGATGACCGTGTAGGAGGAAGCCGTCGCATCCTTGGCATACCATGTGGCTGTCCATGTGGTAGCCGTGGTATCCAGGACAATGCGCATGTCGATCGTTCCGGTCACGCTGATCGTGTTATCTTCAACGTGATTGACACTGGTTCCATCTTGCCAGGCTGCACCACCGCCACCTTCACTCATCAACATCCAGACCCGCCCCAGTGGCGTACTGCCGGTAACGAAACGAGCTTGGAAATTGGTGGCGGTGCTTTGGCCGCTCGCAAAACCCATGGCGAGCCAGCCGGTCGTGGAGGTGACATCCATCCGCGAGTCGAGTGTGTAAACCTTACCTGAGCTTGGCGTGTAGAGCAGGGTCGCACTGGCTCCCGCTGTGCCGCTCGCTGCCAGGAACGAACCATCGGCATTAAAGTTCGATGCAGAAACCCAAGCGGCTGCACCGGTGGTGGTGTCGGGTGACTCGCCGTTCAAGCCGTCTGCTCCGGTGTCGGGGTTACCCGTGAAATCGTCCTGAAAAATCACGGCGGCTTGCAGGGAGGAACAAGCCATTAGGATTCCCAGGGATAAGAAAGGGGCGATGGTATGGTCGGATTTCATGATGTTGATTGGTTTTTGATTTCTCGGAGGGGTCGCCTGGTGACATCGGGCGATTACTGCCAAACTAGTTCCTCCGTAAAATGATCCACAAGGGGATTTCCCTTGCCTAGCTGTTGGTTTTTCCGACAGGTTTTGGCCATGTCCGAATGCAATTTCACCTCGCGTGCCGATCAGGTTGTTGAGCGGCTGCGCGAGGGCATGCTGGACGGCAGCTGGCGTGGCAGCCTGCCGGGACGGAGCCGGCTGGCGGGACGATTCGGGGTCAGTCACTCGACCGTCGAGGAGGCGATGCGGCGCCTGGCCAAGGAAGGCTGGTTGGTTTCCGATGGCCCCGGGCGGCGGCGGCGCATCGTCCTACCCAGTGGCGCGGCAAGGGCACGCACCTTGAGGATCAGGATCCTGCTCTACGAGCGAAAGGACATCGGCGCGCGCGAGGAGCTCGAAGTGCTGGCTGAACTTGACCGGGCCGGCTTCGCTGTCGGCTTCGCCCAGAAATCACTCCACGACCTAGGGATGGATCCGGGGCGGGTCGCCCGTTTTGTCGCGAAAACCCAAGCCGATGCGTGGATCGTCTGTGCGGGGAGCAGCGAGGTGCTGGAGTGGTTCAGCCGGCAACCCGTGCCGGCCTTCGCGCTGTTCGGAGTGAAGTCCGGGTTGCCGATCGCCGGAAGCAGCGCTTGGAGAGACCCTACTGTGGTGGTGCGGCGTCTGGTCGAACTGGGTCATCGCCGCATCGTTATGCTGACGCGGGAAGAACGCCTGGTTCCGAAGCCCGCGCTTTATGAACAGGGCTTTCTTGACGCCCTGGAAGCCCATGGCATCGTCACCGGTCCCTACCATCTGCCCTGCTGGGGCAGCACCCCTGAGGAACTGCATCGCTACCTCGACCCGCTCTTCAAGCACACGCCACCAACCGCTTTCATGATCAGCGAGCCACCACTATTCATTGCGGTTCGCGATCACCTCGCGCAGCGGGGCATCATCGCACCGCGCGATGTGTCCTTGGTCTGCGAGGAAGCGGACGCCGCCCTGTCGTGGTGCGATCCGGAGGTCGCTTGTTTTGAGTGGGACTTCGCGCCGATCCGGCGGCGGATCCTGCGCTGGGCCAAGCTCGTGGCGCAGGGCAAGGACGACCGTCGCCAGACCTTTTCCATAGCGCGGTTCATCGAGGGCGGCACGATCGGACCGGTGCCAGCGGGCAGATGACCTATTGTGATCGCTTCCGCCAACCTGACAAACGGGGGACGGGTGAAATTACGCCCAAGAATCCTTTCGACTCTCCGGCTTTCAGGATTGCCCCGGCGTTCGACTTTTTCTTCGACGTTTCTCCTGCAAACAAACTCCTGCCCTTGTGGTTTCTGCAGGTGTCCAAAGGGATGGTTTCACGGCTCCGTCCGGCAGATCGAGAACCACCGCCAGCTGTTCGATTGGAATGAAAACCGGCACCCACGACAGGGCATGTCACAAATCTTCCTGTTTGTGAAAATGAGAGAGAAGAAAGACAGTCCCTCTGGTCACCGTTCAAGAACCAGCGCTTCGGATCATGAAAACCATACCCACCAAGCATCTCCTCTCCAGCCGCCTGCTTCTGGCTGCCATCTCCAGCCTGCTCCTGACCGGCGCCCACGCCAGGACATGGACCAGTTCCGACGGAGCCAAGACCTTCGAGGGCGAACTCAAGTCCTACGACCCCAGGATCGGATTGGTCACGGTGGCCTTGTCCAACGGCACGAGCATGCATTTCGAGCAGGACAAGCTGGCCGCTGCGGATATCGCCTACCTCAAGGAATACCTTGAGGAAAAACGCACCATAGGGGTGCCGACATCGGTGCCCACCCCGGCGGGCGCATCGGATCCCAAGGATCTCCCGGATGTCTGGCCTCCCGCGGACGAGAGTCCCTATAAGGGCAAGAGACTAAAGTCCGGCTTTGCGTCCGATTTGAAATCACTCAAGGAGGAAATCTCCCGCGCGCTGCCCAAGGTCGGCGACAGTGCGGTGGCGGATCTTGAAAATGCGGCGAAAGTGCTCGCCGAAGCATCGGCCACGGCGGATGCCGCGCAAAAGGGTCTCGGCCAGATCGCAGCCGCGAAAGGCTTGATCGACCACGCGAATGGCAAGTGGATCGGCGGCGCGAAGAAGGATATCGCAGCGGCTCAGGCGAACCTGAAGAATGCCAAAACCGCGGCGGAAAAGAAAGCCGCCGAAAACCAACTCGAGGCCGCCGAGAAAAACCTCGCCGCGGGCGAGGCCGCCCTCAAGGAGCGCACGGCTCTCTATGAAAAAGCCAAGGCCGACGAGCCATCCCTCAAGAAAGCCCACGAAAAGGCCCAAGCCGAACTGGCCAAGGCCAAGGCCGACGAGACCGCCGCCGCCAAAAGCCTCATGGGATCGATGGGTTCCTTCCTCGACAACGACACGCTCGACGGGAAACTCGCCAAGGCCTTCGTTCTCACCGCAGCCACCCCGGATGGGCTCGCCGATTTCGCCGAGCAAAGCGCCGACAACGCCGAGGCGGTCGGGCAGCTGCTGGCCGACGAGGCCTTGATGAAGGAGATGATGGAGGCCGGTGGCGCCCGCTTCGGAAAGTTCGGCGAGGCGATGAAAATTTTCACCGTCATCCGGAAGGTCAGCCCGCAGGCGAAGGACGGGGTTTTGCGCCGCCTCGCGCTGGCCACCAGCCTTGAGCACGCCAACCCGGTCACCCAGAAAAACAGCCCCAACGTGAAGGACCAATCCTCCCACATCCACCCGGTGAAGCGTTATCTGCATTTCGAAAAAGCCTTCCTGGGCGGCGAACTGGATCCCGCTTTCAAAAGTCTCACCACATGGGAGATGCGCTTTGTCGCCAACGCCGAGGACCCCGACGAAATCCTCGCATGGGGGCGTGAAATGCTCCGCACCTACCGCCCGGACCACATATACGGCGCGGACTACGGCTGGCGCTATGTTTCCAGCGTGAAGAGCGAGGTGCCCTACGGTTCGCAGAACGTGCAGTATGACGACCCCCAGAATCACCATATGCAGAACATCATCCGCAACGGCGGGGTCTGCGGACGCCGCGCGTTCTTCGGGCGTTTCATCCTGCGTTCCTTCGGGATCCCGACATGGGGAGTGACGCAGAAAGCCCACGCCGCCCTCAGCCACTGGACGCCGAAAGGCTGGGTGGTCAATCTCGGCGCCGGTTTCCCCCACAGTTGGTGGGACAAGGACGATGTGCCTCTCAGCGGATCCGAGTTCCAGCTGGAGACCCAGGCGCGCGCCCACAAGGAGGACTATATGAAAATCGTGCGCGCGGAAATGGTCAGCCGCATTCTCGGCGAGCCGGCCTACAGCGAACGCCGCAAGGTCGATGGCGGGTTCTGGAGCCGTGTCGCGCTTTACCAGTCCCGCACCCTCGCCGCAAACGCCGCCGACCTCGGCGCGCTCGGTGAGGAGCTCGCCGAAGCCAACGAGAAGGAGCAGAAAATCCAATCGGAGGCGGCCGCCAAGGCAGATCGTGAAATCCGCGAGGAAGGCGGCATCGTCACCATCCCGTCCGTCGCCCACGAAACGACATCCGGAAAATCGGCCTCGATGCGCTCGTTCTCCGGCGGCATGCAGATCCACGCCTTCGGTGGTTTCAAAACCGAGTACAAGGTCAAAGCACCTAGATCAGGGAATTACCTGCTGACAGCGAAGGTCGCCACCGCCCAGACCGGCCAGAAATTCCTCTTCGCCGTGAATGACGAAAGTCCTGTGGAACAACCCGTGCCCTACACCATAGGCCTCTGGCAAACCACAGAGCCGATCCCGGTCACCCTGAAAAGCGGATCGAACACCCTCCAGTTCGAAATCGCCCAGGGCAGCCGCGGCGTCACGATCAAGGAATTCATCCTCACCCCGGCGGAGTGAACAAGACCATCTCCTATCTCGTGGAATCCTCTCAATCGGCAACAGGCGGGAACTTGTAGTTTGAAGGGCGTGAGGAGCGCCGATCATGATGGATGCTTGTATGACGGAATGGATCACGTTTTTGGAGATGGTGGAGCGGCCGGTGAATTTTCCGACGGTGCCTGAGGATTTCCAGATCGCCCTCGCGGAAAAAAATGGGCGGATCAACCTGGACTGGTATCGAAGGGTGGGCGCGCGGTGGGCTTGGACGGATCGCCTGAAGTGGTCGGAGGAGGAGTGGCGCGGGTATGTGGAATCGGAGAATCTGGAGACATGGATCGCGAGTTTCCAGGGGCAGGATTGCGGGTATTTCGAGCTCTCGAGACAGGACGAGGGAGTCCGGATCGCGCTGTTGGGATTGGCTCCGGAATCCATCGGAAAGGGTCTGGGCGGGTCTTTGCTATCGAAGGCTTTGGAGCGCGCATGGACGGAGGGAATCGGACGGGTGTTTCTCGACACCTGCTCGAAAGATCATCCCAACGCATTGCCGACTTATCTTCGGAACGGCTTCCGGATCATCCGGACGGAATACGGGAGCCGATGAGCTCCATGCCGGTGTCTGCGAAAATGGAGCCCAGACCCGTGCGGGTTTTACGGAGACGGGTAGAGGCAGTGCCGCTGCTCCGTCCGGCAAATCGAGAACTACCGCCAGAAAATCAGCGGATCCCTGCCCGACCGAATTCTCAGGGTCTCCCGCACCTCGACCGACCTCGCCGGAAAGGAAAACATCACCGGTAACGAAGTGCTTGAGGCGATCCAGTTCCGCTCGCTCGACCGGCAGCTCTTCGAGTGACAAGTAACTGCTCCCAGATCACGCATCACATTTCTATGGCTACCTCATCAAGCCACAGGAGGGTCACTGCATCATTTCGGTGCCTGCTTTGAAGGTTCGGATTCGGCCGCCTTTTTTCCCTCATCGAACTTGAGCTGTGTGGTGTCCGGGTGCTCGCGCTCGACGGACGGGAAGCCTTCCTTGGCAAAAGAGGTCACGATGTTCGCATGGTTCTGGGCAATCTTGATGGCACGCGGGGTTTTGCCCGTCACCGTGACTTCGAGACCGTTCTCAACCGGGGTGATCTTTGCATCAAGATCCTCGTAGTGCTCCACCATCTCGGCGTAAGCCGGATCCCAACGCCGCACCATTGCGCCGGAATCGAGCCGCTTTTTCATGTAGGCGACATGGGCGTGAAGCTTTTCCACTAGCTCCTTGTTCTCTGTGGTGGTGACCGCGCTGTATCCCGTCTCCGTCATGGTGACTTTTCTCGACAACTCAGCGTGGTGCTCCGCCATGTAGTGGATGATGTCGCGCTGCTCTTCGGGAAGTGGGCCGCGGAAGGATTCTGCGCGAGAAGAGGCCGTGCTGGCGAGAAGGACGGGAATCAGGAGTAGGGCTTTCATTGTTGAAACGGTCGGTTGGTTTGGCATGACGACAAATATATTCTTCTATCGCGATATTTGCAATTGATGGGATGAGGAATTTTTGGGACGGTCTATCCATTCCTAGGAACTCCAGCATGAAAGCAATCACGATCAAGACTTCAACGCTCTCGCTGTTCGTGCTTGGCGCTCTTCCTTCAGCAGCTCAACACCAGACAGCTGAACTCACTTTGCCCTATGCCGAGGGCACCCTGCCATATTCCCTGGAGATTCGGGAGATTTCCTTGGCTCCGGCGGTTCTGCCGAACATTCACTCGGTGGCAGCGGCCTCATGGGAGGGGGAGTGGATTCTCATGGCGGGGCGAACCAACGGATTGCACGGCATGACGGGAATGAATGCTTTCGACCCGGTGTACGAGAACCGGGAGGTCTGGGTCATCAACCCAACGACCAGGCAATCGTGGCACAAGTCGCTCGAAACTTCCGGCGCCAGTGGTTTGTCTGCGGATCAGGTCGATAGCCTTTCCTCGACCAATACCCAATACCACCAACAGGGGGAAACGCTCGTGATCGCGGGCGGCTATGGCTACAGGCGATCGGTATCAGACCACCGAACCTATGACACTCTGTCGGCGGTCAACCTGCCGGGAATCGTCGCTTGGGTGAAAGAAGCCGCAGGTGCCGAGACTTCCATGGCCAGCGCCCACATCAGGCAGATTTCCGATCCCTATTTCCAGGTCACCGGCGGAGCCTTGGAAAAGCTGGGCACCGAATTCCAACTGGTCTTCGGGCAAAAATACGCCGGGCGCTATCGTCCGAATTTCAATGGTGTCTACACGCGGCAGGTTCGTCGTTTTGAAATGGGCCTGGATGCCTCCGGAAATCCTGTTGTCCCCGCAGCCTCCAAGATGGCAACTCCGGCCGATGACGCCTATCGCCGCCGGGATCTCAATGTGGTGCCGATCGTCAGGCGAACCGGCCTCGGGGAATTTGAGGAGGCCGCCATGGTGCTCTCGGGTGTCTTCACCCCGGAAAACGGGGTCTGGACCCTGCCCGTCCTGATCGGGCAAGGGGGGAGCGTCTCGATGCAAGACCCGGGTGACCAGGCCTCGCTAAAGCAGGCCTTCCAGATCTACCATTGCGCCAAGACCACCCTTTACCAGCGAGCCAACGATGAGTGCCATATGATCCTTTTCGGCGGCCTGACAATTCTAGAGCGGGAACTCGTCGGCGGCTCCTTCGTAAGGGACGACCAAGCCCCGTTCACCAACCAATGCTCGGCCGTCGTCCGCTCGTCCGACGGTTCGCTGCGGCAATACTGGCTTCACACGCGATTCCCCCTGGTCGAAAGCAATGGCAAAGAGCTCCGCTTTGGAACCAATGCCGAATTCTTTCCGAAAGAGGGTCTCCGGACGCTCGCCCCGAAGGTTCTCGACCTCACCGTGATGAACCAGCCTCTCGTAATCGGACACATTTTCGGCGGTATCGTAGCGGATGCCGGAAACGGCGGGAACACAGGGGCATCGGGTCGTGTTTTCGAAGTCGTCCTCACGCCAAACGTTCCGGAAACGGCACTAAGCATCAGGCTCGGGCCGGGTGAGTTGACCTGGGGGCCGCTTCCCGTCGGGACGTCCATACTGGTCGAGGAGTCAGCCGATCTTATCGGGTGGCGGGAGCTTGCCACCGGCCTAACGGCAGGGGTCTATGGATTCGATGAGACAAAGGCCGCGCAGAAGTTCTTCCGCATATATCCAGCGACGGAGGCCACCCCATAAGTCGGTTGATCGGATTTCCTGGTTGCCCCGGAGGCTATCGGAGGGCGATTGCCAAGAAGCCGCTGCCGGAACCCAAAACCTTCCTTGTCCGTTATATCGAATAGTCGATCTCTCCGCGGCTCTTTTGATCGGTATTCAGTTTCCCACAAACCAGTCTGCAGAGTGTGAAAACCATTTCGTCCTTCAACGAATAAAACACCTTCACGCCATCTTTCCGGCGCGAGACAAGTCCCGCGTCGAACATCAGCTTGAGATGTTTCGAAACACTCGCCTGCCCCTGTCCGCTTGCCTCAACAAGCTCACCTACGGTTTTTTCCCCGGATTTCAGCTCCTGAAGCAGCGAAAGGCGACCCTCCTCACCCAGAACACGGAACATCCCGGCGACTTTCTCCAATGCCGCTGCTCCCATCTTTGATTTTCCACTGGACTTCGTGCTCATCTATTCTTACTTCGGAATCTATTCATTTATGTCTCTACAAAATTCTATCGTCACCCAACCACCTGTCGCAAGCAGACTTTCAGAGAAGCGCGGAAGCAACCCGAAATTTCTCTTTCTTGCCACCTTTCACCCGCAAATCAACACAGGCTCCCACGAGCTGCTGGATGTCAGCATCGATGTCGATTTCGCGGAGCATCACGTCCCGGGATTCCACCACACCAGACTGAGCCTCTTCACCTCTCTTCTTTCCGCCTGTCTGCTCCCATTCACCTCGGGCTGCAGCTCTGATAATGACACTACCAACACAGCAGAACTGCCGCCGGAGCAGGTCGAGACAGCCGGGCGCATTGGCTCGGACGCCTCGCTCACCCTCAAGAAAAATCTTGGAGCACAGCTCAAAGCCGCCCTCCAATCCGGCAGCCCGGAGACCGCACTTCACGTCTGCCAGAAAATCGCCCAGCCACTAACCACGCAAACCAGCCAAGAGTTCCCAGAGGCAATCGTCTCCCGCACCGCACTACGAGTGCGCAATCCTGCCAACGCCCCCACCGATCAAGACCGCGCAGTCCTCCTCGAATGGGAAAATCTCCTCGCTTCAGGAAAAGATCTCCCTCCATCGAAACTCATCCACAACGGCCGCACTCAAATCATCTACTACCAACCCATTCTCACCGAAGCAATCTGCCTCAAGTGCCACGGCTCCCCCTCGGAATTTTCCTCCGCGCTGTCGGAAAAAATCATCGATCTCTATCCCAACGACCAGGCAATCAACTTCTCCGAAGGCGACCTCCGCGGTGCGTTCCGTGTCACCGTCACACTCGATTAATCCATTTCCACGCATCCTATGAAAATCCTCATCATCGGAGGCGTCGCCGGTGGCGCATCCGCCGCCGCCCGCGCCCGCCGCCTCTCCGAATCCGCAGAAATCACCATCATCGAGCGCGGCCCGGACGTTTCCTTCGCCAACTGCGGCCTGCCTTACCACATAGGCGGGGAAATCCAAGACCGCTCGGATCTCGCGATCCAGACCCCCGAGTCCCTCTCGCAACTCCTCAATCTCACGGTGCTCACCCGCACCGAAGCGCTCTCCATCGACCGCCCCTCAAAAAGCGTTCTCGTCCGCGATCTCTCGACGGGCACCGAGACGAAACTGCCCTACGACAAGCTCGTTCTCGCCCCCGGAGCTTCGCCCATCGTCCCGGATCTCCTCGGTATTGATCTCCCGCGCGTCCACTCCCTGCGCACCCTGCAGGATATGGATCGGATCGAGGACGATCTGAAATCCGCGAAGTCCGTGCTCATTCTAGGAGGCGGTTTCATCGGGCTGGAAATGGCGGAACAGATCCATCGCCTGGGCAAGCAAACGATCCTCGCGGAGCGCTTTCCGCAAGTGCTCCCGCCCCTCGATCCCGAGCTTTCCCACGATCTCGCGAAAGCGCTTTTCACAAATGGAATCGAGCTGCACCTCAGCGAGAATCTCATCTCCATCGAGCCAGGTCTGACGGCCTCCTTTTCCAGCGGCCTCCGCGTGGAAACGGATCTCATCATCCTCTCCGTCGGTGTCCGTCCGGAAAGCTCCCTCGCCAAGGACGCCGGCCTCACCCTCGGCCAGCGCGGCCATATCCGCGTCAATGAGTTCCAACAAAGCTCCGACCCCGACATCTACGCGGCCGGAGACGCCGTCGAAACGCGCGATGCCATCCTCGGCACCTACCGCCCGCTTCCTCTTGGCGGCCCCGCGAACCGCCAGGGGCGCACCATCGCAGATCACATTTTCCGCGGAGAAAAAGCCCTGCCATACCCCGGCTCGATCGGCACCGCCATCGTCCGCGTCTTTGACCAGATCGCCGCCGTCACCGGGCATGGCGAGGCGTTTCTCAAAAGCCAGGACATCCCCTACGAAACCGTCACGATCAACGCATCCTCCCACGCGGATTACTTCCCCGGCTCGGAAACCATCAAGCTCAAGCTCCTTTGGTCCCCGGAAGACGGCCGCGTTCTCGGCGCACAGGCCGTGGGCAAGGACGGCGTGGACAAGCGCATCGACATCATCGCGACCGCCATACGCGCCCGGATGACCATCGACGACCTCTGCCACCTGGAACTCTGCTACGCGCCGCCTTTCGGCTCCGCCAAAGACCCGGTCAACATCGCCGGATTCGCCGCCTGCAATCTCCGCGACGGCCTGCTGAAGCCCGCCTACGGCCTGCCGGAAGAATCCGCCCAGATCATCGACGTCCGCCCTGCCGCGAAATCGGCAACCCAGCCCGTGCCCGGAGCGAAAAACATACCCCTCGCCCAGCTCCGCAGCCGCCTTTCCGAGATCGATTCTTCGCAATCGGTCTTCACCATTTGCCAGATGGGAAAGACGTCCTACTTTGCTGCGCGCATCCTCCAGCAGAACGGTTTTGATGCCCACTCCATCATCGGAGGCGCGCACCTCAATCTCTGATCACAATGCTCACCGCCATCATCATCGTCATGGTCATCATGATCCTCGGCAGCCTCGGGACGATCTTCGCCTTCTCATGGGCTGCGAACAACCGCCAGTTCGAGGATCTGGAACATGCCGCCGAGACGATTTTCGATGCCAACGAACCCAACGGAGAGCCAACCGATCCATCCATTTTCTACTCGACGGTGAAATCATCGGGCAAACCAACTTCCGCGAGGAATCCCGCGAGGGCGCTACCCTAGCAATCGACCAACTCCTCGCCTTCACCCTTGCCTACAATTTCATCGGCATCGCATTCGCCGCCTCCGGACTCCTTCACCCGGTCATCGCCGCCATCCTCATGCTCGCATCCAGCATCACCGTCCTGGCCACTGCCAACCAATCACTTGGTGCATTGGCCAAAGAAGGAAATGAGTGAGGAAATCGAAGTGGTGAAACTCATCATTTCCCCGCCCGCTTCATGATCGTCACGGCGATGAACCTACACCCGTGCGGTTTTTACGGGGACTCGAAAAGGCAGTGCCGCTGCTCCGTCCGGCAGATCGAAAACCATCGCCAGAAAATCATCGGCCCGCTGCTGGATCGCATAGACATCCAGGTCGAGGTGCCGCTCGTCGATTTCCTCGAACTCACCTCCGATGCCGTCACCGGTGAATCATCGGCAGTGATCCGCGAGAGATTCGCCGCCGCGCGCCACATCAAGGTGCAGCGTTTCAAATCCGCGAAACTCACCACCAACGCAGCGATGGGCGCGAAACAGGATCGCGAATGCTGCCAGCTCGACGCCGAATCACGCGGCTACCTCGAACACGCCATGGAGCAGATGAACTTCTCCGCCCGCGACCGCATACTAAAAGTTTCCCGAACCCTCACCGATCTCGCGGGGAAGCAATACATCACCGGCAACGAGGTGTTCGAAGCGATCCGGTTCCGGTCACCCGATAGACAGGGCAACCAGGGCACGCTGCACGATGGTGCGGGTCTCTCTTTTCGGACGGAGGGGCGCTGGATTGGATCGAGGCCGGGCGCGGTGAGGTGACCCGCCATGCCGGGACCGATGCAGGCCATGGCCGTGCCGAGGAACGCAGGATCCGCGTGACGAATCATCTCGGTTGGATCGCCCCGAAAGGGCGGATCATGTGGGTGGGGATCTGCAGAGTGATGTGTGTGGGAAGCGTCCGGCACCTGCCGGGTGAGGAGGCTGTCAGGGCGAGGCGCCACTGGCTGAGCAGCCTGCCACCCGAGGCAACGCGGTTGCTCGCGCTCGTGCGCGGATATTTGGCGATCGAAAACCGCTGCCACTGGGTGATGACGTGATGTTCAACGAGAACCAGTCGCGCGGCCGCAGCGGGCATGCGGCGAAGAACATGTCGCTGCTGCGCCGTCTGGGCCACAACCTCCTGCAAACAAGCGGCGAACTTGCGGGGAAATCGGATCGTTCAAAGCGTCTAGCCGCCTTCCTCGGAACAACCTGAATGCGGTAGCCCTGGCATCCAGTTCCGCTCGCTGGACAGGCGGTTGTTGGAGTGATTGGACGGATATCAAACTAATGGGAAAACTCTCCGATTGCTGGGCAAAAACCGATCTGGCAAACGGAAAGCCTGGTCTCTCGGTTGAGGCTCACTGCCGGTTCGTCGGACACATTGCGAATGCGCTTTGGGAGAATTCGCCAAGACCCGTTAGGGACACAATACGCGAATGCACGGTCACCCTCAGGTTTCCCCACACCCGTGGGGATGAACCGCAGACTAGACAGCGCCATAGCCGCCGGTGGGGATGATTCTGTGCCTGAACGGGTAAGCCGAGCGCCGCTGCAGACGGGTGATTGACCAGAAAGTTCCGGCAAGTAGGATAGGCCATAGAGAAGCCTGCCGAAACATGAGACCCATCCACTTCCTGCCACTCCTTTTTTCCTCCGCCGCTTTCGCCTGGAGTCCCACCGATGAGGCTCCCGAGATGCCCTTGGATTCCTTCGTCTTACCGGAAAGCCTGGAGATTGTCCCGTGGGCCGCCTCGCCGCTGCTTTTCAACCCGACGAACATGGATGCGGACCATCTCGGCCGCATCTGGGTCACCGAGGGGGTCAACTACCGGGGCAAGCAAGGCCGCCGACCCGAGGGTGACCGCATCGTGATCCTCGAGGACACGGATATGGATGGGAAAGCCGACAGGTCCACCGTGTTCTGGCAGGATCCCGAACTCGTCGCGCCGCTCGGAATCGGCGTGTTCGACAACGTGGTCATGGTTTCGCAGCCGCCCAACCTTCTCAAGCTCACCGATGTGAACCGCGACGGGAAATTCAGCGAGGCGGACGGCGACACGAAAGAAGTTTTCCTGACCGGCTTCAACGGGCGCAACCACGACCACTCGCTCCATTCCGTCACCGGCAGCCCGGATGGGAAATGGGTTTTCAACCAGGGCAACACCGGCGGGATGTTCACCGACAAGGCAGGCAAGGCCTTCCGCTTCGGCGGATCCTACGTGCACGAGCCGTTCTCGAAATACGTCACCGATGTCCGGAAAATCGCCGGACTGGCCTCCGACGACGGCTTTTCCTACAACGCGGGCGCGGCTTTCCGCATCAACCCGGACGGCACCGGCACCGAGGTGATCGGCCACGGTTTCCGCAACTCCTACGAGCAGATCACAAACTCCTTCGGCTTCGTTTTCCAGAACGACAACGACGACCCGCCTGCCTGTCGCGTGACCCACATGATCGAGCATGGAAACGCCGGCTACTTCTCCCGCGACGGCAAGCGCGACTGGCGAGCCGACAAGCGTCCCGGCCAGGACACGCCCACCGCAGAGTGGCGGCAGCAGGATCCGGGCACCATGCCGGCGGGCGATGTCTACGGGGGCGGCTCGCCCACCGGGATCGCATTCTACGAAAACGGCGCGCTGCCGGAAAGTTTCAGCGGCACCCTGCTTTCCTGCGAGCCGGGCAAAAACGTGATTTTCTCCTACCGCCCGGAACTCGATGGTGCGGGCTTCAAGCTCGATCGCCACGACTTCGTCACCTCGAACGCCGGAAAGGAATTCCGCGGCTCTGATTTCGTCGGGGGGGTGAAGAAAAAGGATAACTCGAAGACGGGCCGCGAGGTCTTCTATCAGTTCCGCCCTTCGGATGTGATGGTCGGCGCTGACGGTGCGATCTACGTCGCCGACTGGACCGATTCGCGCGTGGGCGGTCACGGCACCAACGACGAGGCGGCCTCCGGCGTCATCTACCGCATCGCCCCGAAAGGCTTCAGGCCGTCCGTCCCGAGGATCGATCTCTCGACCATGGATGGGGCTGTCACCGCGCTGGAATCTCCGGCGAACAACGTCCGCTGGTCAGGCTTCCGTAAGCTCAAGGAAGATGGGGCAAAGAGCCATGAAGCGATTGCCGGGGTGCTGGAAAACGAGAATCCCTTCGTAGCAGCACGGGCGGTCTGGTTGCTCCCTTACGTTGGTGATAGGGGTGTTGCGAAGCTCGAGGAAATCCTCTCCGGGGACGATGAGAGAGAACGTCTCACCGCTTTCCGAGCGATCCGCCGCTCCGGCAAACTGGACGCACTGGCATACGGCAAGAGGCTCGCTTCGGACAGCTCCGCCGCCATCCGCGCGGAGGCCGCGATGGAAATGCGCTACCGCAGTTGGGACGAGGCCGGGGAAGTCCTTGTCGCCGTCGCCAAGGCATGGGACGGCAAGGATCGATCCTACCTCGAATCGCTAGGCCTCGGCGCGGGGCACAACACCGAGGCTCTCTGGAAGGCGCTTGTTGAGGAAATGAGACCCGGCGCACCCAATGCTTGGCCGGAAAGTTTCGCATGGCTCACCTGGCGGCTCATGCCGCAGGCCGCCGTTCCCGCGCTCGCCGCCCGCGCCAGCGAGAAAAGCTTTTCCGATGTGCAGCGCAGATTTGCGGTGGATTCGCTCGCCTTCATCGACACACGCGAATCCGCCGATGCACTCATTGCCTTGGCCGCGGAAAGCTCCCCCGCACGCGAACAGGCGACGTGGTGGCTGCTCAACCGCAGCGGTGGCGAGTGGTCATCCATGAACCTCCAGCCAGCGCTCGCGAAAAGGGGGATCGCCGGAAAGCCCGCGATGATCGTCGCCTCCCCCATGCCACCCAAACCGGAGGCCATGAAATTTTCCGTGCAAGATGTCCTGGCCCTGAAGGGCGATGCGGCGAAGGGCAAGCAGCTCGCAGCCCGTTGCATGATGTGCCACCAGATCGATGGCAACGGCCCGGACTACGGGCCGGCGCTCAAGGGGTTTGCGAGGGCTCAGCCGGCCGAGGTGGTTGTGCGCAGCATCGTCGATCCATCCGCCGACATCGCGCAGGGATTCGAGGGGCAGTCGCTCACACTAAAGGACGGCAAGCGCATCGATGGGATCGTGCTTTCCGGAGGGAAAGCCGTCTCCATCCGCTCCACCGGAGGCATCACCCAGGATGTGCCGAGACCGCAGGTCAATGACCTCAAGCCGCTTGACCGTTCCCTAATGCTCAGCGCCGACCAGATCGGCCTCAGCGCACAGGATGTCGCGGACATCGTGGAGTGGATGAAGGGATATTAGGCGGGAGATTTTTCCGAAAAAAACGCCTCTCTCATGCTTTTCTCATGAAGTGGCGGCTATTCCTTTGCGCATCAGCCCCACAATGATCCAGCGCGTCATCAGCTCCTACCCCATGCGTTTCGCATTCGTGGTGGGTGCCTTGGCGACCGCGTTGCTCATCGTCCATTACCGTTTGCTCTTGAAAAGGGACACCTCCCTTTTCCGCGCGAACCGGCACCGGACAGGCGGCTGATGGAACCCGCAAATCCATGAGAAAACTGACCGCATCCATACCCGCCCGCTTCGCCATCCTATCCTTCGCCCTGTTCTTCGCATTCTCGCTCATCGCCCGGATCGTGCTCGCCATCTCCGCCCACTCGGAGCTTGGCTTCAACGGATCCCTCCTCGGCGCCTTCGCGGTCGGCCTGCTCTACGACCTTGCGGCGGGCGTTTTCGCGGCCATCCCGTGGCTCCTTCTCGGCATCATCCTCCCATCAAGGCTGTCACGGAAAACATGGGCGCAGTGGCTGCTCGCCGCCCTCGCCGTGCTCTACACCGGCATGCTCGTTTTCATCACCACGGCGGAATGGTTTTTCTGGGATGAGTTCGGCGCACGTTTCAACTTCATCGCCGTCGATTACCTGATCTGGACCCAGGAAGTCTGGGGCAACATTTCCGAATCCTACCCCATGGGGCTCATCATGCCCGCCATAGCCCTGACAGCCGTCGCCATCGTCTGGGGCATGCGGCGCGCAGGGCTTTTCGGATTCCTGGACGAAAGGGCTACCACCTGCCTGCGCCACCGCGCCAGCGGCCTCGCCGTCCTGCTCACCGTCCCTTTCCTTACAAACCGCCTCGTCAGCCAGTCCTACATCCCCGCCTTCGGCAACCAATACGACACCGAGATCGCCAAGAACGGCTGCTGGGCTTTCTTCGCGGCCTTCAAGCAGATGGAGCTCGATTACAAGCGCTGGTACCTTGAGGGGGACGAGAATGAGATGCTGGAAAGCGCAAGGCAACTGCTCGTCACGGAAAACGAAAAACCCGCTTCCGGAGCCGCCGACGATCTCTCGCGCACCATTTCGAAACCCGGAAAGGAAAACGAATGGAATGTCGTGCTTATCTGCATGGAAAGCCTCAGCGCGGATTTCATGTCCTACTCCGGCGGAAGCGGAAGCCTCACGCCAAACCTCGACCGCCTCCGCGAGAACTCGGTCTTTTTCGAGAACCTCTACGCCACCGGCACCCGCACCGTTCGCGGCATGGAAGCCCTCACCCTGAACCTGCCCCCCACCCCTGGCCAGGCCATCATCTACCGCCCGCAGGGCACCGATCTCAAGACCACCTTCGGCCCCTTCCTGGACCGCGGCTACGATTGCGGGTTCTTTTATGGAGGCGACGGACGATTCGACTTCATGAACCGCTACTTCTCCACCGCAGGCTGCCGCATCATGGACTCCAATGCATGGGAGGAAAAGGACACCACCTTCAAGACCTCCTGGGGTGCATGCGACGAGGATCTTTTCAACAAGGCCATCGCCGAGGCCGACAAGGACCACGCCGAAGGCAAACCCTTCCACTTCTTCTGCATGACCACCAGCAACCACCGCCCCTACGAATTCCCTGCAGGCCGCATCGATCTCACCCCGGCAGACCGCCGCAGCGGTGCCGTCAAATACGCCGACTGGGCATTGGGCGATTTCATCGAAAAGGCCTCCGGAAAGCCATGGTTCGCCAAAACCCTCTTCGTCATCGTCTCCGACCACTGCGCAAGCAGCGCTGGCAAGCAGGACATCGACGTCACGAAATACCGCATCCCAGGGATGATCTACAATCCCGCCCTCGTCCAAGCGCAAAAGATCAGCAAGCTCTCCAGCCAGATCGACATCATGCCCACCGTCTTCGGCCTGCTGAACTGGAACTACACAACCCTGAGCTTCGGCCACGATTACCTCAGCGCCGCCGCCACCAGCCTGCCGGAGCGTTCCTTCGTCAGCAACTACCAGAAGATCGCCATGATCACCCCGGATAGCATGACCATCCTCAAGCCGAACAAGAAGCACTCCTCCTACAACTGCCTTTTGGCCACCGGCGAACTGACACCCATGGGCAACCGTGAGAAAGCCGCAGCCCTGCTCCGCGAAACCATCGTCTGGTACCAGGGAGCCTCATGGCTCTTCGGCTCCGGGAAACTGAAACGCTGACATGGACAGAACCCTTTGGCCATCCGTCGTTGTCCTCGCCGCTGTTTTCGCGATCTGCGAGGCCACCGGCATGGACCTGTGGCTCCAGGATCATTTCTACAACTTCGCCACCCACCGCTGGGTCGTCGATGCGAATGCCACTGTGCCAC
Organism: Akkermansiaceae bacterium; assembly: GCA_017798145.1. Taxonomy (NCBI): domain Bacteria; kingdom Pseudomonadati; phylum Verrucomicrobiota; class Verrucomicrobiia; order Verrucomicrobiales; family Akkermansiaceae; species Akkermansiaceae bacterium. The sequence goes on from CP059069.1 coordinate 999,068, forward strand.
GCCTGCTCTTCTACACCGGCCCAAAGGTGATGATCTGGTTGCTCGGACTCTTCACAATCGGCGCAGTTGTTTGTTGCAGGAAACCCCGAAAGCTCCCCTTCGCCCGCCGCGATCTCATCATCCTCGCCGCCACCCTCGCAAGCGCACCCGCCCTCGTCGCCTTCGGAAAAGCCACCACAGACACCTTCACCCCCGCGCAGATCCGCCGCTACAACGGTGATGCCCCTTACGTGAAAGTCATGGGACATTACCCGCCCGGCGATCACCCGGCCAAGCGCGGGCGAGGCTTCCCCGCCGGCCATGCCAGCGGCGGCTACTCCCTGCTCGCCCTGGCCGGCATGGCTTCCACCCGCCGTGGCCGTGCCATCGGCATCTCCATCGGGCTCTGCGTCGGCACCATGATGGGCACCTACCAGATGCTCAAGGGCGCCCATTACCTCTCCCACACCCTCGTCACCGCCATACTGTGCTGGATCGTCTTCCTCTCATGGCGGCGCATCATCCCGCCCGCGCCCCCGGCCCAAATGCCCTCCGTGCCGGAAAAGCCGCACCCCATCTTCCATGGTTGGCGTTTCAAATCCAACGGCTAGGATTCGCAGGGAAATGCGACTCCTCATCATCGAAGACAACCGCGGCCTGCGCGAGTCCCTCACACAATACATGCGCGAGGCATCCTTCGTCGTGGACTCCACCGGCAACGGTGACGAAGGCCTCTGGCATGCCACCGAACAACCCTACGATGCCATACTCCTCGACCTCATGCTTCCCGGGATCGACGGCATGGAGATCCTGAAAAAACTCCGCAAGAAAGGCACCGACACCTTCATACTCGTCATCAGCGCGCGCGACGGCCTGGAAGATCGCCTCGAAGCCCTCAACGCCGGTGCCGACGACTACCTCACCAAGCCCTTCCCCATGGCCGAGGCTCTCGCCCGCATCCACGCCATGCTCCGCAGGAAATTCGACCGCAAGGACCCTGTCATCCACATCGCGGATCTCAACCTCGACCCCGTACGCCGCACCGTTTCACGCGCCGGCAAAACCATCGATCTCACCGCCCTGGAATACCGGCTCCTGGAATACCTCGCCTTCCGCAGCGGCGAACCCGTCTCCCGCACCGATATCTGGGAGCACGTCTTCGAGGACTCCACCGGCGGCACCTCGAACGCCGCCGACGTTTACATCGGCTACCTCCGGAAAAAACTGAACACCGGCGATCTGCCCAACCTCATCCACACCCGCCGCGGACACGGCTTCGTCCTCTCGGAAAACCCCGTATGAGCAGCCCTTCCATCCGCCGCAGCCTGCTCATCCGCTGCGGCATCGGCACCGGCATCCTCGCCGCCGTCCTCTCACTCTCCATCTACCTGATGGTCCGCCACAGCCTCTACGAGGAAATCGACAATTCACTCCGAGAGACCGCCTCCATCCTCGCCAACCAGATGGAATACGAGGGCGGAGCGATCATCTTCGAGTGGGAGGAAGGCATCGGCACCAACCCCGCCCTGAGCGACCAATCACTCTTCCAGTATTGGAACGAGCAAAGCGGCCTCACCACCCGCTCCCCCGCCCTCCGCAACAACGACCTCCCGAAATTCACCGGCCCCGAAGGCGAGCCCGATATCGAAACGATAGCAATCCCCGGACGCCTGGAGCACGCCCGCGCCATCGGACTTCTGATCTTCCCATACATTTTGCCCGGGGAGAAAGCCGCCATGAATGCCGCAGGGATGAAGTTCCATCCGGAGGAACATCCGCACACCCTCGTCGTCGCCAGGGATCTCACACCCGTCCTCCGCACCCTCGCCGAACTCACCGTCATCCTCTGCGTGGGCACCCTTGTCACCCTCGCGATCGGCTTCTACCTCATAGACCACGCCATCCGCGGCTCGCTCACCCCCATCGCCTCCCTCACCGAGCAAGTCCGCAGCCGCAGCGGAGAACGGCTCGACTCTCCCATCGTCCTACCCGGCGGCATACCCGCCGAACTCACTCCGCTCGCCGAATCCTTCGACACCCTGCTCTCCCGCGTCGCCGCCATCCGCAGCCGCGAGCAGGATTTCATACGCCACGCCTCCCACGAGCTGCGCACACCCATCGCCAGCCTCAGCGCCACCACAGAACTCGCCCTCTCGAAAGACCGCGACGCAAGCGAATACAGGCGGCACCTCGAAGCATGCGCAAAAACCTCCGCCGAGCTTGCCGCACTCGTCCAGCGCCTCTCCGCACTATCCCGCATCGGAAGCCAGGGCGACCCTGCAAAACCCGCCCCCATTGACCTCGGGGAAATCCTGACCGAATCCCTCGATGCTTTCGAAAAACGCTACAATGACTGCGAGATCGGCCTATCGATCACCTACCCAAACGACAACTTCACCTCCTTCGCCGATCCCGTGCTCACCGCCCTGATCATCAACAACCTCGCGGATAACGCCGCATCCTACTCCCCCCCGGGCTCCACCGTTTCCATCCGGCTCTCACGTTCCGAAGGCCGCCATGAAATCTCCTTCACCAATCCCTGCGCTGATCTCCCGGATGACCTCGAACGCCTTTTCGAGCCGCTCTTCCGCCGCGATGCCTCCCGCACCAGTTCCGCCCACCTCGGCATCGGACTCACCCTCTCCCGCGAGGCCGCCGAGGCCATGCGCGCAACCCTCACCGCCGACATACCCGAAAAAGGCTGCATACGGTTCACGCTCTCGTTGCCAGGCGCCTGATTTCTCCATTCCAGCCATGATCCGGCGTGATCAACCCTCCCACTGATAGATGGCCGCACCATTTCACTGCGAGACAGTGATCGAAAGCGCCACCTTGCGCCTCCCTGCATTTCTGGCATCCTGTCGCCATGGGATTGCACGCGCTCGGAGACTCGGCATGGCTCTTCAAGGCCAGCGGATCGACCCCGGAAGACAGGCTCGGGCTCATCCTCCGCCTGCGCCGCGTTCTGCAGTCAAATCCCATCCCGGAGATCGTCGATATCGTCTCCTCCTTCGACACCATCGCGGCACATTTCAATCCAGCCGACGGCCAGAAGGTGCTCGACCACCTGACCTTGCTCGATCTCGACCAGGCCGGAGGGGAACAAACCACAGCCGCAAAAACCGTCACCATCCCCGTGGCCTACGGCGGGCAATGCGGCTCCGACCTTGAGGCGCTGGCCGAAGCCCGCAATCTTACCGTGCCCGAACTCATCGCTCTGCACGGCAGCGCGGAATACACCGTCGCCGCCATCGGCTTCTCGCCCGGTTTCCCATACTTGCTGGGACTGCCTCCACAGCTCCACCAACCCCGCCACCCCAGCCCGCGCAAAGTGCAAGCCGGTTCCGTTGCCATCGCCGGCAACCAGGCCGGCATCTACCCCTTCGCATCGCAGGGCGGATGGCATGTGATCGGTCGCACGAATCTGACCTTGTTCGATCCCCACCGCGAGCCTCCGTCACTGCTCCAACCCGGCGACAAGGTGCGTTTCGCGGAGACGGACACGCTTCAGGAAACCGAACCCTCCCCCCCGCGATCCGAAGCCCCAAGCGAAGGCATCGAGGTCATCGAGCCGGGTGCGCTCAGCTCCATCCAGGATCACGGCAGATGGGGCAGCCAGCACCTCGGCGTATCGCCCGGAGGAGCCGCCGACCCGGTGCTTGCCTCCATCGCCAACCGCCTTGTCGGCAATCCGGACGAAACCGCCGTCATCGAATGCACCATGACAGGCCCCGTGCTGCGGTTCGTTGCGGATGCTTGCGTGGCATGGGTCGGCTGGGGGGATGAAAGCTCCGGGCGTCCGCACGGGATCAAGGCCGGGGAAATCGTCGATCTGCGCGGCCGCATGTGCCACCTGCGTGGCTATGTCGCCGTGGCGGGTGGCATCGACGTTCCGAAATTGCTTGGCAGCCGTGCGACGGACCTGCGCGCGGTTTTCGGCGGACAGCATGGCCGCACCCTACGAGCCGGAGATTTACTGCCCGTGGGAAAAGCGAGCACCTCCCAGACATCCGCAAACTGGCACGTTGCATGGCCCCATCCCGACGGGAAACTGATCGAAATCCGCTACCTCCGGGGGGGGCAGGCGGATTGGTTCGGCCTGGAAGCACACCGCGCCTTCTCTGGAAGTTTTTATGAAGTCAGCCCGTCCTCAGACCGGACGGGCACACGGTTGGAAGGGCCAAGGCTCGGCCTCAGGGAACCACGCGAAATGGTTTCCCAGCCGGTCGTATTCGGATCGGTGCAGGTTCCCCCGGACGGCCAGCCCATCGTCCTGATGAGCGAGCGCCAGACCATCGGCGGCTACCCGCAGATCGGCCACGTGATCTCGGCGGACATCCCCAGACTCGCCCGCGCCTGGCCGGGGACACAGCTGCGCTTCCGGGAGGTCGGCCTGGACGAGGCACGGGATGCCTGGAACGGGCTGCAGCGCGAGCTTGGCATTCTCAACGCCGGACTGATGCTCGCCATGCGGGAGAATGGGGCTGGTGGCAACGCCGCTACGCAAAGCCGTCCTTCCGGGCGGCAGCACAAGCCGGGTGCGGCGGCGCCTCAACCGAATCCTGCCGCCTCGGAGGTCGGCTTTCCATTTCCCTAGTCCCACCCGATACAAACCCATGCACACGATCGACCTCAACGCGGATCTCGGCGAAGGTGGCGAACAGGATGAAGCCCTCATGGCCTTCGCCAGCTCGGCCAACATCGCCTGCGGCGGACATGCCGGGAACAGGGAAAGCATACGCCGCGCCGTCGGACTCGCCATCAATGCGCAGGTCGCCATCGGCGCCCATCCCGGCTACGAAGACCCCGCACATTTCGGCAGGCGTCCGATGATCCTTTCGGCCGGTGAAATCCGTTCCCTGATTCATCGCCAGCTGGAGCGCATCCTCGCCATCCATCCAAGGCTGCACCACGTCAAGCCCCACGGCTCCCTCTACAACCAAGCCAACGAGGACGAGGCCATGGCCTCGGCCCTCGTCTCCGCCATCGCTGAGCTGCAACCGGACACGATCCTCTACTCCCCTCCCCGAGGCGCACTCGCCCTAGCCGCCGCCGCGATCAAGATGGCCACCTGCCCCGAAGGCTTCATCGACCGCCGCTACCAAGACGACGGAAGCCTATGCCCACGAACCGATGAACGGGCGCTCATCGAAAACGCCGATGAAGCGGTTTCACAGGCCATCCAAATCGCCATCAAAAAATCAGTCACCACCCTCAGCGGAGCCACCATCCCCCTGAAAGCGCAAACCCTATGCATCCACGGCGACAGCCACCATGCCCTGGATCTAGTGACCCTCACCCGCTCATCCCTGGAAAACGCCGGCATCAGAATCAGCGCGCCCTAACCCGGAATCCGTGCACCCCTTATCACTCCTCATTCCCATGACCCTAGCCCAGTTCATCGCCAAACACACCAGCCAGGGAAAACGCCACGCCAAAAAACTGTTAGAATCAGGGGCCGTCATCCTGAACGGAAGCACCGAAACCGACGGCACCCGGGAAATTGGAAAGTTCGACCAAATATCAGCCGCAGGAGAAATCCTCCAAGCTAACACCCGCCGCATCATCCTCCTCCACAAGCCCGCCGGCATCCTCTCCGCCACCAAAGATCCGACCCACCAAACCGCCATCGACCTGATCGGAGAACCCTGGGCGCACGAACTGCACCTCGCCGGCCGCCTCGACCGCTCCACCACCGGCCTCGTCATCCTCACCAACGACAGCAAATTTTCCGAATCCCTCACCCGCCCGGAGAACAAGATCCCCAAAACCTACCTCGTCCACACCGACCAAACCATCCCGGAAGAAGCCATCGCAAAATTCCGGGCAGGCATGTCTTTCGAAAAGGAAAACACCCGCTCCCAACCCGCCACCGTCGATCTTCTAACGGAAACATCCTGCCGCCTCACCATCCACGAAGGACTCCACCACCAGATCAAGCGCATGTTCCTCCGCTTCGGAATCCGCGTGACCTCGCTGCATCGTGAGTCAATCGGCGCATACTCCCTTGGGGAACTGGAAGTGGGACAGTGGTGTGAGGTAACGTAACGGCGGCATAAGATCGCCGGCACCTCACCCCTTCACCCTGTCATTGTTCTCCAGCCAGGCCATGAAGGTATCCGCCGCCGCCATGGAGTTCATCACCGGCCTGCCACCAGCCTCCCGAATCTTCTCCGCATCCACCTCTTCGAAGACCCTGGCGACCACGGGAACGCCTTTCACATGGCGCAATACGGTCAGCGCATCACCCACGCGGCGCATCGAGGCGATGACTAGTTTCGCATCCCGCGCCCCGGCTTTCTCAAGCACCTCGACCTCCGCTCCGTCTCCACGTAGGAAAGGAATGCCCTTTTTCGCCAACGCGGCGCAGACAACCGCATCATCATCGACAACGAGGACATTTTCGCCCTGGGCGAGGAGGGGTTTCAAAGTCCACATCCCTGCGGAGCCAAAGCCGAGGATGAGCACATGGCCGCTCGGAGCGGACTCGATCCGGCCTTTTTTCCGCAGCGGATGGAAGGGCAGCAGGAAATTCGCGACAGACTCGCGGCCGAGGAACGGGGTCGCCGTCATGGTGATCACCGTCGTCAGCGCGAGGACGGAAAAGGTTTCCGGGCTGACGTGGCCGAGCATCACGCCTCCCAATCCGAGCAGCAGGGAATACTCGCTGGTCTGCGCGAGCAGCAGGCCGGATTCGATCCCGGCGCGCGCGTTGAGCCCGCGCCACTCCGCCACCAGCGCGACGAGCGGCGGCGTCACCACGATCACCACCAGCGAGTAGACAAGAGCCTGCCCCCACAGACCCGCTTCCGGCACGCCGAGCAGCGCACCGAGCGCTACGAAGAACATCGCCTGGAAAAAATCCACCAGCGAGGAGAGCTGGCCGCGCACAAGGCCGTTGAGGGGAAATGCGGAAAAGACAAATCCGCCCACGAAAGCGCCTGCGATCAGCGGCAGATCAAGCCACGAGGCGAGCCCGACAAAACCGAGCAGCACCGCCACCAGCCACAGCAGCAGGTTCTCCTCATCCGGCTTGAAGCGGAACACCAGCTTCGGGATCACAAAGCGCTGCGCGACCCACGCGGCCCCGCCCAGCACCGCCGCTTCCAACAGGCCTCTCCCGACATTCCATCCACCGTCATCCACGTGCGAGAGAACGATGATCAGCAGGACCAGAGCCACATCCTGCAACAGCAGAACCCCCGTGACCACGCGCCCATACGGCTCGAACATCGCCTTGCGCTCCTGCAGGTGGCGCAGCACCACAAGGGTCGAACTCGCGGCCAACCCACCGCCCACATACACCGCCTCCAGCGTTCCCATTCCCATCCAGATCGCGCAGAGAAAACCGACACCCATCGCCAACGAAAACTGCACACCGGCCACCCAGAGCACCGCCTTTCCGAACCTCCTGAAGCGCCTCGGGTTCAGCTCCACACCCGAAGCGAAAACGAGGAACACCAGCCCGAGCTCCAGCATGCCCATCGTGCCCTCGCCGCCGCCGAGCGCCAAACCCTCCGGCACAAGCCCCGCCATCCCAAGCAACATCCCAGCCCCGATCAGCACGGGAATCGACGGCAACCTGAAGAAGCGGCAGAACCCATAGGCCACCGCTGCGGTCACGAGGAGCAAAGCGAACGCCGTCACTTCAGCACCCCCATTTCCTTGAGAATCCTGAGCTGCGCCTTCACCCCATCGACCTTGGAAACCATCAGGTAATCCGCCTCCAGCTCCAGCAAGTTGTCCACCACGGAGAGATCCACCACATGGATCGCACACGGCACGCCGACGCTCTTGCAACGGTAGGCGAGCAGGTCGTTCGTCTCCTCGATCTGCAGGGCGCTGACCAGCAGCTTCGCCCGCTTGTAGCCCGCTTCCTCCAGCACCGAGAGATACCCCACGCTGCCCAGCAGGGAGCTCCCGGGCAGCCCCTCAAGCTTCAGCGGATCGGTATCCACCGCCAGCACATCCTCGCCCTTTGCCGTCAGGCGCCGCACCAGTTCGCGCCCCAGCGTGTTCATCCCCACCACGATCACATGCCGATCCAGATGCTCGCCCGCATGCACGATCCTGTCAGCCATCTCCGGCTTTCCATCGAGGAATTTCCAGCGCAGCAAGCCCATCCTCAATGCCCACGCATAGACATTGTGGCTGTAGAGGATCAGGTAGGAGGAAACGGCGATCGTCACCACCCCGACCAGCGCGGACACCAGCATGATCTCCCCGCCGATCAGCCCCTTGGCCATCGCCAGCCCGGCGAGGATGAACGAGAACTCGCTGGTCTGCGCCATCGTCACGCCGGTGAGGAACGAGGTCTTCCTCCCGTAGCCGAGCCGCCCGAGGATCAGCAGGAACACGATGGGCTTGCCGATCAGCACAAAGGTGGAAATCGCCAGCACGGAACCCAACTGATCCACCACCCCCCCGAACTCGATGCGTATCCCCAGCGTCACGAAAAACACCGCGACGAAGAAGTTCATCAGCGGATGCACCCGCCGCCGCAGATCCTCGTTGTATGGGAGCTGGGCTAGGCTCATCCCGGCAAGGAACGCCCCGACCTCCAGGGAAAGCCCGAACTCATGTGCCCCGAAGACCATCAGGAAACACCATGAAAGTGCCCAGATCAGCAGAATTTCCGGCGACCTTGCCGCCCATTTGAACGGCCTCGGGAGAATGTATTTCGCCGCGACCGCAGCCACCGCCAGCAGCACCACCATCCCACCGAACGCCTTGAGCAAGCCCATCCCGATCGCCCCCGCATCCAGCCCGGAATCCGCCCCGGAAATCCCCGCAAGGAAAGTCAGCAGCATGATGACCACCAGATCCTGCACCAGCAGCACCCCCAGCGAGATCCTGCCGTAGAGGCTCTCCAGTTCGCCCTTTTCCTCCAGCAGTTTCACCACCACCACCGTGCTGCTGAAGGTCACCGCCAAGGCGATGAACACCCCTTCCACCAGCCCGAAACCCAGCCCCCACGCCACCAGATACCCCAGCCCCACGGTCAGCGCGACCTGCGAGAAGCCCGCTGCGAGCGCCACCTTCCCGACATCCTTCACCTTCGAAATGCTCAGCTCCAGCCCCACGAGGAAAAGCAGCAGGGCAATCCCCGTCTCGGAAATCAAACCCAACCCCTCATCCATCCCCACCCAGCCCAGCACCGGGCCGAGCAAAATGCCGCAGAGCAGATACACAACGATCGCGGGCATCCGCACCGCCCGCCCCAACGCCACCAGCACCGCCGCGCAAACCGCGATGATCCCGAGGCTCTGCAAAAATCCCACGCCCGTCATTTCTCCGGATGGATACCGTTAGGGGAAAATTGTCTCAACACGAATCGGCTACTTTTCCTTGGAAATCGCCCCGAGCCCGAGCTCGCCTCCCATCACGCGGATGAAGTCCTCCTCGCCGGAAGGCAGCCCGTGAAGGATGCGGGTTCCCTTGACCACGAGCTTCGGCAGCTTGGGAGTGGGGGTGGAGAGCTTGCGCCATCCGGCGATGTTGCCGCGTATGGCCTCATCGATCCATGGATCGGCAAGCGCCTTTTCCAAGCCGTCCTCGCGAAGCAGGCCGAGCGCCAGTTTCCGCGCCACCGCTGCTTCCGGCTGCGCCAGCAAGGCGGAGTGAAAAGCGGGGAACGCCGCAGGATCGGCCCGCCACACGGCGAGGGCGATGCGGGTGATCTCGCAACTGCCCGGATGCTGGGCCGCATGGGGATTGCAGGAGCCGTCGAGCGGCACCGGCCTGAGCACCACCGCGATGTCGTCGGGATATCTCCGCATCAATCCCGTGATGAATCCGGACATCGTGGCGCAGGCTGCGCATGGGTAGTCGAAATACTCCACCAGCACATGCTTCGCTCCCGGGTTGCCCAGGCGGGGAAAGCCGCCATCCGCCTCGCTGCGGGGCGGTGATTTCACATCCGCGACCATCGCTCCCGGAGCCGGCCCCCAAAGCTGGATCAGCGCAACCGCTGCGCCTCCCAGGTAGGCCGCATTGAACATCGGCTTCGCGATGTCCGCTGCCCTCACCGATTTCCTGAGTAGGAAAAATCCGGCCACCGCGAGCGCAACGCCGATCCCATGCGCCGCCATACACCAAGGGCAGAATCTCTTTTCCAAAAACGCCTGGGCAAAGGTAAGCCAAACCGCCGCTCCGACTATCAGACCCAGCAAAGGAGCCAGGGCGCGACGCCTCGCATCCCGCATCGCTGCCATCACGCCCAGATAAATGATCGACCCAAAGGCGGTGACAGGCACGCCCAGCACCCGCGCCCAGCGCGATGCGAATAGTGATCCGCAATCCTCCGCACCGCCACATCCAATCACTCCTGTGGATGGATCCGACAGGGTCGTGAACAGCAGGAAGCCGTTCAGCGTGAGTCCGCACAAAGCCAGAAACCAAATCAACGCCAGCAGAGGGCGGCAACTTCCCGGGCGGTTCATAGGGCGGAGATTAGCCGCCGCGCCGCGCCGCGCAAACCTTTACGCGGAAGGCTCATTGCGCAGGCAGGCGAAGGGCGATCCGGATGAAGCGTCTCGGATTTCCCGGGGCGAGCGGCGTCCTGTCGCGCACCACGAAATCATCCGCGTTGTTCTCGACAAGTTCGGTGAATTCATCCCCTTCCTGCCATACCGCGAGATCGGAGGAGACCTGCACGGAAACCTGCACCGCCCGATCCACCGGACGCGGAACACGGATACTGAGATAGCTTGATCCCGCAACGCCGCGCAGCGCAGCAGGCAGCGCGGGCCCCGCGCCGGGTACCGTGGGCACGCCGCCGAACGCGAACTCGAACAGGTTCGAAACCCCATCCTTGTCGGGATCGTCGAGGAGGCCGTTCTGCGCGACCCCATCCAGCAGGCCGGCCTGCCACTGCGCCCATGTCAGCGGGGTGTTGCCCGCGGCGGCGGATCTCATGAGAAACGGGGAACCCGAGGAATTGATCGTGCCGACGACGGTGGTGACGGTGGTGACGGTCGCCGCGTTCGCCGTCCATGGGGCGAGCGCGGGGGACGGAAATGAGGCGTCCGGCCATGTCCATGAGGGGGCGCGGAAAAGGATCCACTGCGAGCCGCTCCTGCCCCAGACATACGCCGGTTTTCCAACCGTGAACGGGGCGGTGTTGCCCGTGGCGTTGTGGACGGAGGCGTAGCGCGAGGTCGCGGGATTGTAGCGGGAGCTGTCCGCCATGTTCCAGTTCGCCGCCCAATCGGCCGTGTTCCCGGCGGTGGGCACGAAGGTTCCGGTGAAAACGCCCAGCTCGAAGACGTAGGTCGCGTCCATCGCCGCACCGAGGCTGCTCTGGTTCACCGCGCCGGCGGGGCTGCTCCAGGGGATGGGCACCTGCGCCGCCAGATTCGCGCAGAGCAAACAGGCGAACAAACCGATCCTTGATCCGGGGCGCGTCATTTCTGCGGGCGAGTTATTGCGGTCTGCTTCTCCTTGTCAGTAGGAAAGCGCAGCCGAGAAGAGCCAGCAGAGCCGATGAAGGCTCGGGGACGAAGGTGTAAGTCTGGAGTTCATAAACCCCGTCCGAGGTGAACTCACCCTGACCATCGGTGCCCATCTGGCTGCCCCATACAGGGGTGTTCGTCGGTGTGAGATCAGCGAGCGACCACTGGACGGGCAGCGCATTGTCGCAGCAGCCCGGGGTGGCGTCGGGGAAAGTCCAGGCCGGGGATTTCACCAGGAACCACTCGGTGGTGGGCGAGGGTGTCGCCGAATTGCGCACCCAGACATACGCCTCCAGGCCCTCGAAGCTGGGCGCCGCCGCCGTCATGAACGGGCTTTCGCTGGTGCCGGCATCCGTCATTTCCGCCGTGGAGGCGAAGTAGCCGTTGGTCTCGGAGTAGGCCGCACGGTCGAAAGCGAACCAGTTGGCGAACCAATCATCGGTGTTGGCATCGGTCGGTGTGAACGTGTCCGCGAAGACGCCGATTTCAAAAACGTAGGTGTTGTCCAGCGCCGCGCCTTTGCTGTCGACGATCTGGCTGAATACCTCGCTGCCCCACTCGATCGTCTGGCCGCGAAGGCCGGAGATCAGGGAGACCAGCGAGATCATGATGATGATGTATGTTTTCATGTCTGAAATTTTTCCGTATGGGGTGTTTGGGTGCATGGGGGGTAATTTCTGTTCAGGGGGTCCAGGGTGTGGGGATGACGTATCCGGTCTTGTCCGTGGCGACGCGTGTCATCACGCCGCCGTCACGCTTGAGTAACAGCTCGGCATCGCGGGGGGTGATGTCCACATCTCCCGTTTTCACCCAGCGTTTCACCGTCGGCTGTGAGGCACCCCCATCGAGCAGGAAATACGTGTCGTAACCGGAAGCCGTCGCGCTTCCGTCCGTGCGCCACACGAAGAACGAATCCGCCGTCTTGAAGTTCCTGCTGCCGAAGAAGCCGTCGGCGAGGTTCAGCCCGCGGCTGTTGTTGCCGATCGCGGATTGGTCGAGCGGATAGCCGCCGCCGACCATGTTCACGCCCTGGAGGAGCGGGCGGTGGAAGTCATGGCCGCGAACCTCCCCGTAGGCGAGGATCGATGTGGGGGCGGTGCGGTTGTGGAAGAAGACACCTTGTCCGGCGGGGATCACCGTGGCTCCTGCATCGACCATTGTGACATCGTCGGCGTTGACCCAGCGGGTCGCGGCGCCGTCCTCGAAGAGCCAGTAGATCGCCCAGGTGCCGTTGGCGAAAACCTGCACCTCGTCGGAGGTTTCCTGGGTCAGACCCGCTCCGAAGGAGGCCGCTGGGAACTGCCCGTTGAGCGTCTTGCAGGTGTGCAGCGCGATCCTATCACCAGCGAGCAGGGCCGGAGCTGCTCCCGTAAGGGTGTTGAACGGCGGCGAGGCGGAGCTCAGGCTGGCGTCGTTGGCGAGGGTAAGGCTTGTCGCGGTGGCTCCCGTCACATCGAAGCGGTGCCCCTCGAGGTCGCCCGTTTCCACCTCGATGTAGTAGGAGGTTCCGGGCACGAGCAGGGTGGAAAGATCCGAAGACCCGGCGCTGGTGGTGAGGACAAGCTCCTGGCCGTTCACGGAATCCACGGTGCCGGTGAAGGTCGCGCAGGGCAGGAACGGGTTGTTGTATGTGCGGCAGCACATGCCGAGCTGCGTTTCCACCCAGCCGAGCACCTCGGTGGAGTCCTCGGCGGTGTCCACGCCGTTGTCGAGCTGCACGCGGATACGGACGAAGCCCGCGCCCGCCGTGAGTCCCGTGAGGCTTTCCAGGTCGACGATGCGGACGGTTTCCGAGCCGTCGCCGTTGTTGGTAACGGTGGTGTTGCCGCCGGTGAGGGTGATGCTGTTCCAGGACGTCGGATCACCGAGCGCCGCTGCGTAATCGAGGATGTAGGTGACGTCCTGCGGGCCGCCTGCGGTGCGGGAGAACACGCCGTCCAACCCGCCCGTGACGGACAGCGAATTGACCAGGCAGAAGGGTTTGCGGCCTCCGCTGTTCGGCGGCATGCAGAAGGCATATTCGAGGAGGTTCGAGTAGCGGTCGCCGTCCGGATTATTGATGAACGCCGTTTCACCACCGAGAATCGTATCCCATTTGTCCTGCCACTCCGTCCACAGGTCGGGGCATTTCTGCAGCATCTCGAGGAAGTCGTTGAGAGGGTTCACCTGACCGGCGTTGACGACGATCACGGCGATGAGTTCCGGATTGCCGCCGTCCTTATCGGAGATGCTCCTGTAGCCCGGATCGTTGATTTTCGCTACCTGGTAGGTGCCCGGAGGCAGGTTGCCGAAGCTGTAGGTTCCGTTCGCCGCCGTCACCGTGGTGACGGGGACATTGCCCGCACCGAGGACGGGATCGCCGTTACCGTCCTGCAGGCTGAGGATCGCACCGGCACGGATCGCGTCAGGTGTGCCATCGTTGTTGTTGTCCACCCGGACGATTCCGGTGATGGACCCGGGGAGGAAATACCCGTCGTTGCCTGCGGAAGTGTCTGCACCTGCCACAGCCGTTACGGTGGTTGGGTCGGTGCCTTCCTTCTGGATGCTGCCAGTCGGATATTGTGGATCGGTTTCATCGACATTGGCAGTGGTGCTTCCGGGCGGAACGCTTGCCGTCCAATTGCCGGATGAGTTGGTAGCGACAGTTTGCTGGGCACCGAATGAGTCGGTGATGACGACATCGACATTGGCCAGATCCGGTTCGCCGGAGTCCTGACTGCCGTTGCCGTTCGTATCGATATAGAGATGGCCGCTGACTGTGCCGTTCTCGCGGACGCCGAAGTTCGCGTTGGTGACCGACGAGGTGACGACAGGCACCGCGAGGCTGCCGTTGACGGTGCCGTCGCTGCCGGTGCCGGCTCCGACGTTTTCGCCGGTGTTGACGTAACCCGCAGGGAGGGACGCTGCCGGGGCGGCGGCTCCGACCGTGCCTTGGGTCGTGCTGAGGACAACGGTATAGTTGGTGTTCGCGGCAACCGTGCCGAAATTATACGCACCGGCGGTGACAGTGACGACCTGGGCGACGTTGCCGCCGCTCACCAGGTTGGCGTAAAGCGTCGGCCCGGCGTAGGCGGTGCCGTCCACCGTGTTCACCGGCGTGCCGAGCAGGCCGTTCGCATCGTTGAAGACGTTTCCGCTGATGCCGATGGCCGTGAACGGCATGGTCGCGGTGGCGGGTGCCGAGGACTTCCCTGCCGCATCGACTGCAGAATAGGTGAAGCTCGCGGTGATCGCGCCGTCGTCGGGATCGAGCTTGAGCAGCGAGGCGTTGTAACTGGTGATCGTCTGGCCGAGCGTGACGGCGCTGCCGTTGTAATAGAGCGTGCCGTTAGTTGGCAGCGTGTTGATGGTGAAGCTGGTGACCGAGGTGTCCTCCGGATCGGTGGCGGTGAGCGTAGGAACGGTCACTTGCGCGGTGCCCGCCGGGTTCAGCTGCGAGGCCGATGAGACATTGGTGGCCGTTGGAATGAGCTCGACCCCGAAGTTTGCGTTGGTGACCGACGAGGTGACAACAGGCACGGCGAGGCTGCCGTTGACCGTGCCGTCGCTGCCGGTGCCGGCTCCGACGTTTTCACCGGTGTTGACGTAGCCCGATGGAAGGGACGCTGCCGGGGCGGCGGCTCCGACCGTGCCTTGGGTCGTGCTGAGCACCACGGTGTAATTGGTGTTCGCGGCAACCGTTCCGAAATTATACGCACCGGCGGTGACGGTGACGACCTGGGCGACGTTGCCGCCGCTCACCAGGTTGGCGTAAAGCGTGGGTCCGGCGTAGGCCGTGCCGTCCACCGTGTTCACCGGCGTGCCGAGCAGGCCGTTGGCGTCGTTGAAGACGTTTCCGCTGATGCCGATCGCCGTGAACGGCATGGTCGCGGTGGCGGGTGCCGAGGACTTCCCTGCCGCATCGACTGCGGAGTAGGTGAAGCTCGCGGTGATCGCGCCGTCGTTCGGATCGAGTGTTAGCAACGAGGCGTTGTAGCTAGTGATCGTCTGGCCGACGGTGACCGCGCTGCCATCGTAATAAAGCGTGCCGTTGCTTGGCAGTGTGTTGATGATGAAGCTGGTGACTGAAGCATCTTCCGGATCGGTGGCGGTCAGAGTGGGGACCGTGACTTGCGCGGTGCCCGCCGGGTTCAGCTGCGAGGCCGACGCAACGTTGCTGGCCGTTGGAATGCGCTCGACCCCGAAGTTCGCGTTGGTGACCGACGCGTTCGTCACTGGCACCGCGAGGCTGCCGTTGACTGTGCCGTCACTGCCGGTTCCGGCTCCGACGTTTTCGCCGGTGTTGACATAACCCGATGGAAGAGAAGCTGCTGGCGGAGCGGCTCCGATCGTGCCTTGAGTCGTGCTGAGCACGACGGTGTAATTCTTGTATCCGGCAACTCCACTGAAATCATAAGCACCCGAAGTGGCGGCGACGGCTTGCACCACCGCACCATTTTCCACCAAGTTTGCGTAGACTGTCGCACCGCCGTAGGTCGCACCGTCCACGGTGTTCACCGGTGTGCCTAGCAGGCCATTCGCGTCGTTGAAGACATTTCCGCTGATGGAAACTGACTGGACTTCCACGAACGATGCGGTTCCGGAACCGGCGACGGGAAGGTTGATTGCCACTCTATCATCAGTGCCTCCATCGGTGTCGGTGATGGTAAGGAATCCCGATGGTTGGGTTTCGACCACGACGTATGCGCCTGGAGGAAGGCCAGTGAACGAGTAGGCCCCACCCACTGCGGTGGAAGTAGTCGCAAATACAACCCCGTCTGTGAAGTCGCCGTCGCCATTGGGATCGGTGTATAGGGTCATGCCGACCGACTGGATACCCACATCGCCAGCATTGTCGTTATTCGTATCTGCCTGGACGGTTCCGGAAATGGAGCCATAGCTGGAAACTGGAACAAAGCCGAAGTCCACGCTGTTGTCCGTTTCACCCGCCGCGATGGCAAGCGCCGGACTGCTGATCGCCTGACCGGCTGCGGATTGGATACCGTTGTCATCATTATCCTGCTGATTGTCCGCTGTGTCGGTGAAGTAGCTGGAGAGCGTCGCCGTTTCCAACGCTTTCCCTGCACCAAAGTTCGAGGTGGGAAGATAGATGATGTAAGTATCCGCGGGGACGTTGCCAAAACTGTAGATTCCGCCACCGGAAGTCGTGGTGGTCTTGTATGGGACATCGACGCCCGGTGTCTGCGACGAACGGTAGAGCTGGACGGCCACACCATTGATGCCCGTTTCACCGGAATCAAAGACGCCGTTGTTGTTCGTATCGCTCCAGATCAGGTTGCCGATGGTTCCGGTTGCAGCGAGGTTCGAGGTATCGAGGAAATCATTGCCAGTGCTGGTTTGCGAGGCAGCCACGGTGACCGGGATTCGGTTGTCGTTTGGCAAGGTGATGTCGGCAGTGCTTACAAATCCGGTGGGATCGCTTTCCACGACGACATAACTTCCGGGCGGCAAGTTGGTGAAGCTGTAGTTGCCGCTGCCATTGGTCAGGGTAGTTGTGAACAACACGCCGTCGGCGGGGTTTCCATCGCCGTTCGGATCGGTGAAGAGATCAATGGTGACTCCTGAAATCCCGGAATCGGCATCGAGAAGATTACCGTCTGCATCGGTGTCATTGCGCACCTGGCCACTGATATTTCCGTAAAGGGCGGGATCGATGAACTGATCGAGGAAGTTGTTGCCTGTGCTTGGTGTGGAGGAAGTGAGTGTGACAGGGATACGGTTGTCATTTGCGCCCTGAGTATCCGCGATGCTCTCAAACCCGAATGGATCGGTTTCCACAACGGTATAGTTCCCGAGTCCGAGGTTCAGGAACTCGTAGGTTCCGTCGGCTTGCGTTTCCGTGATCGCCACGAGGGTTCCATCGGAAGGATCACCATCGCCGTTAGGATCGGTGAAGAGGGTAACGGTGACTCCGGACAAGGCGGTATCTCCACCACCGTAACCGGCGGTGCCTTGGTCCTCAAGCACGCTACCGTAGATGCTACCGGCGGTGGTTACGAGGCTGGCGCTACTGATGGAAGGCGGCACCGGATCACCGTTGGAATCGACCGCAAAGCTGACCTCAGCACGGTTTGTGGCCGGGCTGGCGGCACCGATCGCTCTAAGTGTGACAGTGATGTTTTGACTGGATCCGGCAGCGAGGCTTCCCGCACCCGTGATGTCGAGCCAGAGTAGGCTTCCGGATCCGGTGGAATCGGGCGGAACGCTCGCAGAGACGAACTCGAATGTCGCTCCGCTGTAGATATCTTCAAGTGGCAGCGAGGAAATCGGAGTGTCGCCGGTGTTGTTCACGTTGATATTGAAAACGACATCGTCACCCTTGTTTGCGGGGCCGGGATTCGGACTGACGAGGGTTTTTGTCACGGTGACAGCCGGACGGGTGATGATGACGTTGCGAGTGCTGGTGCTGGTGACACCACCTCCCGCATTGGCTGTGGCGGAATTCGTCACAGGATTTCCCGAAGCAAGCGCGGTGAAATTCACGATGATGGTTACGCTCTGACCCGGCGTCAGCGGGCCGACATTCGTCCATGTGAGTGATCCGCTTGCCACGGTGTTGGGCGCGGTGGATGCAGAGCCATAGGTGAGATTTGCGGCCGGGAATGTGTCGGTCAGCGATACCGTGGAAAGCGTTGTACTACCCGTGTTTACCACCCTCAGTCGGTATTGCACCGCCTCGCCAATGACGGCTTGTCCATCGGATGGTGCGAGTAATGTTTTGGAAACCGAGATGCCCGGTGTGCCTGTTGGCAATGGAACCGTGGCGTTGGCAGATGAGGTATCACTCGAATCGTCGGGATCGACGTAGTTCACGGTAAGGGCAGAACCCTGTGGCGCATGGAGCGTGCCGTTGTTCGATGTGCCGGGCGCCGTGGAGCTGGCCGGTATGACAAAAGTGAAGACTCCAGTGTTAGGGCCGGTTTCCGTGAGGGTCACCAGTTCACTGTCCCCGCTGCTGCTGGTGATGACTGCGGTGATGGTTTCCACAACTCCCGGAAGCTTGTTTTTATCGATGTCGGTGACGCGCACCCCGACCGACACGTTCGGATTGTAGGTATTTGTCGCCGCGCCGTTGTTTCCGACGGTGAACTCGGTCGTACTGGGTGTTCCGAGATCGAGGAAACTCATGTTCACCGCGGTGGAACGCTGGGAGGTGATCGTATTTTCAAAGCCTTCCCTGGCGGTGGCGGCGATGTTGTATGCTCCGGTGGTGGTGCCGGTATTCCATACATATTCGTAGGTCTTGGTCGCTGCCGTTGTAGCCACGACATTTGATGCACCAAGCGTCACCGAGATATCGCTTGCGGCTCCGGGGCCATCGATGCTCAGCGGCAGGCTGGTGATGTCATAGGCGCCAAAAGGATCACCCACGACAGTTCTAACATAAAGTGTCTGACCATTGGCCGGGGTGGTAGTGAGCGTGCCACCGGGGAAGGGCGCGTCATAGACTCCTACCGAATCGACGCGGATCACGGTATTGGTCGGCAAGTTGATGCGGGAAGGTCTCGTGGTGCTGTCGTAATCAAGCCTGAAAGTCACGCCACTCTGGCCGTTAGAAATGACCAAGGAAATGACGTCATTCGCCACGAAATTCGTCGGATTGACAGGGAAGGTGAAAGTGAGCAAGCCGCCAGAGGCTGTGACACCGGTGCTAGTGGCAAACGGGATACCATTTTTCCTAAGCACGGCACTGATGTCCGGGCTAGCGGGCATCGTTCCGCTGCTCACGGAATAATAGGCGATCACGGACGGCAAGGAAGTCATGCTGAACGCTTCTGCGAAGGCCGGAGTCTGCGTGAAAGTGACCGGGGTGCCTGCCGCAGGCTTGATAGGAACGGCGCAGATTGCCCAGTCGTCGTTGTTGGTTAGAGTCCACGACATCGTCACACTGCTGGCACCCGGCTCCGTGCTCCCGGCACCTGAAACGCCATCGCCAGCATTATCGGTGTTCAAATTCCATTGCTGAGCTTGGCCGGATCCCACTGTGACTCTCCTGCTGTCGTCAAGAGCCACGGTATCAAACACCAGCTCGCCACTGGCCGAGGAAACATTGACCGTGGCGGGGCCAGACGACCCGATGGCAGACACAGCGGTGCCGAACGGATTTGCCTGATTCACTCCGGAAAAGGTGCTCACTCCAACCACGATTTCGTCATCGGTAGCACCCGCGCCAGCCGTGGCGACGGTCACCGTGCCTGCGCCACTGGGAGGATTGATTAGGTACCAAATTTCAGACCCGGCTTCCACCGCTGAAGCACGTTGGATCAATCGGGTGAGTGGAAGTCCAGCGTAGGAAACCGAAGGAACCTTGAATCCGTCATTGTCATCATCCTCGTAAGATAAGCCCACCAACATCAGGCGATTGCTCCCGGAACCAGTCGTATGATTCACCGAAACAGTGCTGCCAGCCGAGCGGATGGCGACCGCGCCAATTGCCCAAGGGCCGTTCGTGCTCGTCCAACTCATCGTAACACTATCTGCGCCAGCACTCGTGCTTGAGGCACCAATGAGAGTGGCACTTTGTCGCACATTCCAGCGTCTCGTTTGGCCACCGGCCACAGCGAGATTGTTTGAGTCGGCATTCAAGGCGACGGTATCGTAAACGAGCTGATCGCTTGCGGCGGTCACACCTACTGCAGGCGTCGTCGAACTGCCGGTATTTGATGTAAATGCCTCCAGCGGTGTGATCTGATCCACACCCGTAAACGTCGTCGCCCCTATCGAAGCCTGCCCAGAGGCGCTGAGCGTCACGACAACGTTGGCAGCGCCACTCGATGGATTAGTGAGACTCCAGATTTCAACCCTTGCGTTGGAGCCATTGGCTTGGGTGCCAACCCGGGTGAGTGCCGCACCGCCGAAGGTCACCGAGGAAACTGACTGGCTCGCGTTGTTTCGCAGGGTCACACCGACCAGCAGCAGCCGGTTGGCGCCATTTCCGGGATTGTGGGAAAACGTGAACGAAGAAGCGGATCCGGAGGTTGTACTTACCGAAGCGAACGCAGGCTGCACAGGTGTTGAGGTGAAAACCGTGGATGACGATGAGGACGGAGAATCGGCAACAATGGTCGCTTGGCCAAGGATGGCCGTCTGCGATGTGGAGCCATCTGCCGTGTTAACCGGATCCACGCGATCCAAGTTGCCCGTGTTGTCGTTGTCCGTCCCATCCGTGGTAAGATACAGTTGTTTAATGAGACCCGGGGCGATGATGGTGGCTGTGGCACTCGCGCTGTCGCCGAAAATCGGATCGGTGTAGCTAACAGATAGATTGTTCAGCGCAAGGCCGTTCAGGGTTCCGTCATACGGTGCCAAGCCGGCGGTC
Source organism: Akkermansiaceae bacterium (assembly GCA_017798145.1). Classification (NCBI taxonomy): domain Bacteria; kingdom Pseudomonadati; phylum Verrucomicrobiota; class Verrucomicrobiia; order Verrucomicrobiales; family Akkermansiaceae; species Akkermansiaceae bacterium. Next base: position 1,019,819 of record CP059069.1, read on the forward strand.
GTTGAGGACGGCAGGACAGCGGTTGTGTTCCGGAAAACGCCGGAGCTGGCAGTCGTTTCGGTGAGAGTGACGAATTCAAGATCTCCGTTGGTCGTATTTTTCACCAAAACCGTGACCGTCTGGATGGTAGAGGAGTTGGTGTTTGCATCGGGATCTGACATCTGGATATAGATTCCACTGCCCTCATTGTAAGTTGCAACCGTGGTGCCGCCGCTATTGGTGAAATTGATCGTACAGGGCGAGCTGCCGTCAGGAACAGCCACGGAAACACTGGAAGTCACACCACGAAAGGAAGTACTCACGGTGTTGGTGATTGAACCTCCGGCATTGATGACGGTGCGATATCTAAGTCTTGTCACCCCGCCGCGTGGTAAGACCGGAATGATGATGCCTGTTTCATCAAGCGGAAAGGCAGAGGACGGTGACAAATTATCGCTAATCGCTACGGTATCTCGAGTTGTGGATCCGGCGACATAAGTGAGGGTAGGTGGAAGACCGTCCACCACGAACAGGTTACCCAACGCCACGAGGCTGTTGTTGTTCATCGTGATGAGGTATTCCAAGGTATCGCCAACACTCAGACCAGTTGCACCGACATCGTTGACGATCGTGTAAGATTTCGTAATCACAGGCACCGGGAAGGCGGGAATCGTGGTGCCGGCATCGAGAAATGGATTTCCGGGACCGGCCACGGCGGGATCTTGACCCCAAGCTCCGGTGATCAGAGTGCCATCCAAGGTGTAAACCCTCATTCCGGTCTGGTCTCGACTCGGATCGTAGAGGCGTTGCACCTCAAGCGCGGAGATATCGTAATGGACATCATAGTTGTCACCGTCCGGATCGGTTTGGGGGCCCGCGTAGTCCCCACCGTAGTCGACGTAGATGCGTGTGTTGCCCACGGCGGTTGCCCAAACAGGGCTGCCGTTGACGCTGAGATTGGAACTGCCCGGGCCCCAACCGCAGACGATAGAGGTGGTGAGATTCCCCTCGGGCACAAGACTGAAGCCCCAGTCGTGGACATTGTTGGCTGTTGGCTTTGCACCAACGGCGCCGATCGCGAAGAAGGGTCGGCTTGCCGTATTATAAAAGTGAGCACCGGAATCCTGCGGCATCAGGAAGCGGTAGCTGTCATTTGCAGGAAGCACAAAGGACCCAGTTCCTGAACGGGTGGTGTAGTTGACCGTGATTGCTGCCGGATCCGGGTTGTAGAGAAAAATATAGGTATCATCGCCGTCATTGGCAGTGCCAACAGGCGTGTAATAGCTACTGCCCCATTGATCGAGCGGAGCAACAGTATACCACCGAGACTCGTAGTTCGCCCCAATGTCACCTGTTAGGAGATGAACCTGCACCGGCTTCGACGCAGCGACGGTGGCACCTTTCAATATACCCCGATCCAAATAATAGTTCTCACCTTGGTTCAAGGTGACGGTGGTATCCACGCTGCCGTTTCCGTCCCTGTCCAACTGCACCACCGTGCCGTTCTGAGAGGCCTGAACGAAAATTGAGACGAGCTCAAACATGGAACTCGTCGCCGGAGTGGGGAAAATCTCATTTTCGCCGACCGGCATGACGAAATTCCTGCCCCAGTCGATCGTGGCGCTCACCTCCGTGGCATCCGCGAGGACAGAACCGGGTGTGGTGGCCCATGAAGAGCGAGACATGACAATGCCCTTGGTGGAACCCACGCGGTCGCGGCCGTCGAAAAGAATGCTCGAAGGATTGCGCGGCAGGCTGACATTATTGCGCAAAGCGATCACCGTGCCGGCATCAAGCGATGTGGGATCTTGGGCATATCCGGGCGGCTTGCCGTTGGCGTCGTTGCCATCGCCCCATATCTGGGTGCTGGCCTGAGTTGGATTGTTGATGTCGACCTCATAGCCATCCTCCCAGTGGTCGTAGACCATACGCGTCCCGCTGGTTCCCACCACCATCGACACCACCGTATCCATCGTGGTGCCGGTATTCGATGCGAGTATGAGGAACGACTGCCGGATCTGAGCTTCCGGCATCGGAACGTAGTATTCCTGCACAATGGTCTGAGCTCCCACGACACCCGTGGATGCGGCGAACAAGCCCATAGCCAGGCATCGGCGAGAAAGGTGCGATGCAATGAACTCTTCTAAAAAAAGAATCGGAGACAGCCTATTGCCAGAATTGCGAGTTTTCTTAGCGAGACCCGAAAACACGAGAGTGTTACGCTTCGAAAGGGAATGCAGGATAGGGATATTCATAGCCGGGTGAGCTCTCGCTGGAGGTATTTGGAAAATTTCACACCATCTTTTTTTGGACTTGAGGACGGCGACGAGTAAAAGTGATTAAATTTTTAAATTTTGTCTAGTTAATAGTTAACGTACCTTAAAGAAAATTTCAGCGCATACGGAAGACCGCCTGGAACTGAAGGAACACCTTTCTCCAAATCCCCAATTTGATGTTTGATGTTTCCGGCTCGGCCTTTGATCTTCCCGCCATGACCCGCCCCGACAGCCGCGCCAGCGACCAGCTCCGCCCCATTTCCTTTCATCCCAACGTCGCCCCGAACGCCACCGGCTCCGTCCTCGTTTGCTTCGGCGAGACCCGGGTGATCTGCTCTGCGACCATCGAGGAAGGTGTGCCCGGCTGGATGCGCTACCAGAAAGTCTCCGGCGGCTGGCTGACGGCGGAGTATTCCATGCTCCCCTACTCCACCCACGACCGGAAAGCCCGCGACATCTCCCGCGGCAAGCTCGATGGCCGTTCCTCGGAGATCCAGCGCCTCATCGGCCGTTCGCTGCGCGCCGTGGTGGATTTACAAAAAATCGGCCAGCGCACCCTTTGGATCGACTGCGACGTCCTCCAGGCGGACGGCGGCACCCGCACCGCATCCGTCACGGGAGCCTGCGTGGCAGTCGCCATCGCCTTCAACCGCATGATGGCGGAGGGCAAGATCAAGGATTTCCCCCTCAAGAAACTCGTCGCCGCCGTTTCCGCCGGCATCTACGAAGACACACCCGTCCTCGATCTCAACTACCCCGAGGACAAGGCCGCCACCGTCGATTTCAACATCGTCATGACCGAGGCACTGGAATTCGTGGAGGTGCAAGGTTCCGGCGAGGAGGCCGTATTCACTTCCGAACAGATGAACGCAATGCTAGACCTCTCCAAAAAAGGAATCTCCGAAATTTTTTCCCTCCAGAAAATGGCAATCCTCAACGCCGAAGAAGCCGAGCCTCTCGATTTCGCATCGCTCGTCGGCTCCTTCGGGAAAAAATCCCTGCTCGCCCTGCCCTTCGCGCTGGGCTTGGCGGCAGCCACCCTCGCCCCGGCCGCGGACCCCCCCAATCCCCAGTTCCTCCCCACCACCAAGGCAATCCACGAAAAAATCGTCGCCACTCCGGATCTCAGTGTGGATGCCATGAAAGCATACTCGGAAAAAATCCCTTTGGCAGGGGACGCCACCGTGGATCTCATCCCCATCCCCGGCGGCACCTTCAGGATCGGATCCACGGATTCCGAGACAGGCCACAAGCCCGACGAATCCCCGCAGAAGGAAGTGACCATCGCCCCCTTCTGGATGGCGAAGCTGGAAACCACCTGGGACATCTACCGCCCCTTCATGGAGAACGGAAAATCCCGCAACAAGGACGGCACACTCAACCGCGATTCAGACATCTACAGCGCCGAGCCTCCCGAGATCAAGGAAGGCGAGACCCTCGTGGACACCGTCACCCAGCCCACCCCGCCCTACATGCCCATGCATTTCTCGATGGGCGATGGATACTCCAAGGAATATCCCGCCGTCGGCATCACCTACCATTCCGCAAACAAATTCTGCGAGTGGCTCTCCGCCCAGACCGGTCACTTCTACCGCCTCCCCACCGAGGCGGAGTGGGAATACGCCTGCCGCGCCGGCACCACCACCGCATACTCCTTCGGCGATGATGCAGCACAGCTCGGCGATTACGCATGGTTCGCCGACAACTCGGAATTCCAATACCAGAAAGTCGGCACCAAAAAACCGAACCCGTGGGGTCTCCACGACATGCACGGAAATGTCGCAGAGCTCACCCTCGACCAATATATCCCTGAGGCCTATGCGAAGCTCGCTGACGGCGTAAAAAATCCGTGGAACCCACCAGTGGAGCGCCACCCCACCGTCTTCCGTGGCGGTCACTGGGATGCCGATGCCGCAATGCTCCGCTCCGCCGCACGCGCCCAGACATCCACCGATCTCAAGATCCAGGATCCCCAGATCCCGAAATCCCTCTGGTATTACACCGATGCCTCATGGCTCGGCTTCCGCATCATCCGACCGCTCGTCACACCCAGCGTCGAGGAAATGCACAAAGCCTGGAACCAAGGCCCCGGCGAAGCCGAGTAGCTGCCGTGATGGCGGCGTCCCGCCACCCCTCCCACCATGACCACCCGCAGGAAAACCATCCAACTTCTCTGCGGTGCCGCTTTCCTTCCAGCGATTGCACGTGCCCAACCGCACTCCACGGAACGGCCCCTCATGGGCACCCTGTTCCGCATCAAGACGTACGCCGACGACACGGGCCTCGCCGAAAAAGCCTCCGCCCAAGCCTTCGCCGCCGCAGAGGCGATCAATGCCGCCGCCTCCGACTACATCGCGGACTCCGAGCTGCTCTCCTTTTCCAAGCTACCCTTCGGGAAACCCCATCCGGTTTCCGAAACCCTTTTCCCCCTCCTACTACAGGCACAGCATTACGCCAGGAAAACGGACGGGGACTACGATCCCACCCTCGGCCCCCTTACAAAGCTCTGGCGCGAGTCCCGCCGCCGCAAGTCGCTTCCGGATCCCGAAGCCCTTGCCAAGGCCATGGCCTCATCCTGTTACAACAATCTCATCCTCGATGAAAAGGGGCGCACCCTCACCTTCACCGTCCCGGGAATGCGCCTCGATCTCGGCGGCATCGCCAAGGGACAGGCGGCCGATGCGATGCTTGCCGTTTTCAAGAAACACGGACTCCCCCGCACCTCCATCACCTGCGGCGGCGATGTCAGAGTCGGCGATCCGCCGCCCGGGAAGGATCACTGGCTCGTCGCCGTGATAAACTCCGGCACCGCCAAGCCCCCGCTCCAACTCAACAACTCCGCCGTCTCCACCTCCGGCGACCTCCACCAGTTCATCGAGATCGGAGGCAAGCGCTACTCCCACATCATCGACCCCCGCACCGGCCTCGGCCTCACCGAGGCGCGCACGGCCACCATCATCGCACCCACCGCCGCGGAGTCCGATGCGATGGCCACCGCCGCCTGCGTGGATCGTGGTTGATACGGCATGATTTTCGGATAGATCTTCCTTACCAATGAGTGAATCCGACCTGCTCCGCCTGCTCCAGGGCAACAATGTCTCGCCACGCCGCATAAGCGCGGCGAAATGGATCGAGTCGAAGAACGTGCAGGGCTTCGTCATCGCCGTGATCCTGCTCAACGCCCTCATCCTCGGCCTTGAGACCAGCAAGGCCGCCATGGCATCCTTCGGAGGGCTCCTGCTCATCCTCGACAAGCTCTGCCTCCTTGTCTTCGTCGCCGAGCTTGCGGTGAAAATGTCCTGCTACCGCTCCCATTTCTGGCGCAGCGGCTGGAACGTGTTCGATTTCCTGGTCGTCGCCATCGCCCTCGTGCCCGGCGCAGGGGTTTGGGCCGTTCTCCGCTCGCTGCGCGTCCTCCGGGTCCTTCGCCTGCTCACCGCGGTGCCGAAGCCTGAAAAGGTCGTCGCAGCCTTCGTCCACTCCATCCCCGGCCTCTCGGGGGTCATGGCCGTAATGGCGATTTTCTTCTACACCATGGGCGTGCTCGCCACCCGCCTCTTCGGCGAAACACACCCGGAGTGGTTCGGTTCCCTAGGGGCGAGCCTCTACACACTTTTCCAGGTCATGACCCTTGAAAGCTGGTCCATGGGAATCGTCCGCCCCGTCATGGAAACCCACCCGTGGGCCTTCGCCTTCTTCGTGCCCTTCATCATCGTCGCCACCTTCACGATCCTGAACCTTTTCATCGGCATCATCGTCTCCACCATGCAGGAGCTATCCCTCGCACCCGAGATTACCGCAAATGCCGATCCCGAACTGCTTTCCCTGCTGGAAAGGATAGACACCGACCTGAGATCGCTGAGATCCCAGATCGAGAAAAAGGCGAATCCCTGAACGGGATCAGAAAACCTTCGTCACACCCGGGATCGGTGCCGGGTAAAGGCCGTCCGGCCCCGGTTTCGGGCCGGGATCGGCATCCCATGCGAGCACCTTGGGCATGGTGTCGAGATCCGAGTTCAGCGCCTGCTCCCAGGTCACTTCCGCGCCGGAGTAGGTCGCCATGCGCCCCATGATCGCGGTGAGAGTGGACTCCGCCGTGTAGAACGCATTGTTGATCGGTTTATCCTCCAGGATGTGCTTCACCAGCACGTCGTGCTCCGTCTGGTAGGGGTTGTTGTTCTCCCCGCGGAAACGCCAGATGATCTTGCCGCTGCGATCCTTGATCACGCCCGGTGTCGCGCTGCCCTTGGTGCCGACGATCGTTTCCGAAACCTTGGACCACGTGCCGTTCCAGTGTTTGCACTGGCTGTTGGTGATCGTCCCGTCCGCATAGGTGTATTCGACGTAGTGGTGGTCGAAGATCTCGCCCCAATCCTTGCCGATTCGCTTGGTCCGCCCGCCGATTCCGTTCGCCTTGACGGGATGCCCGCCGAGGAACCAGTTGCTGACATCGATGTTGTGGATGTGCTGCTCGCAGATGTGGTCTCCGCAGATCCAGTTGAAGTAAAACCAGTTCCGCATCTGGTATTCCATTTCGGTCATCCCTTCCTTGCGGTCGCGCGTCCAGACGCCGCCGCCGGACCAATAGACCTGCGCGCCGGAGATATCCCCGATCATGCCTTCCTTGATCTTTTCCAGGGTCTCAAGATAGCTGTTCTGGTAACGCCTCTGCAGGCCGCAGACGACCTTGAGATTCTTTGCGTCCGCCGCCTTTGCAGCCTCGATCACCTTGCGGATGCCCGGGCCGTCCACGGCCACAGGCTTCTCCATGAAAACGTGTTTCCCTTTCTCCACCGCGTACTCGAAGTGCTGCGGGCGGAAGCCGGGAGAGGTGCAGAGCAGGACAAGGTCGGCGGCGTCGATGGCTTTCCTGTAGGCATCAAACCCGCTGAAACGGCGCTCCTCCGGGACATCGACGCGGTCGCCGAACTGTTTTTTGAGGGATTCATAGGCGCGCCCGACGTTATCGCCGAAAGCATCGGCCATCGCCACGAGCTTTGTGCCGGGGACATTGAGCGATTGGGAGGCGGCGCCTGTGCCGCGCCCTCCGCAGCCGACGAGCGCGACCTTGATTTCCTTGCCGCCATCCTGCGCGGAGGCCGATTCCGGGAGGAGGGATGCTGCGGTTGCAAGGCTTCCTGCCTTGAGGAAACTGCGGCGGTCTGTGTCTTGTGGGTTGTCGGAATGTTCCATTTTGCAAGATACGTGCGCCCGTTTCGCGGTCTTTCGGGAAATGGCATCATGTTCCGGCAATCCCGGCACCGACCTCCTGCGCCATCTTCTCCATCAGCCCGCGAAGCTCCGCCACCTTCTCCGGAAGCTCCGCAGCGCGGTCGATCCGCTCCGAAACATCCGTCCTGAGATTGAAAAGCTCCGGCTTGCCGGATGTCGTCCGCAGCTTCCAGTCCCCCGAGCGCACGGCCTCCAGCTTGCCGTTGAAATAATAGTAATCGGGACGCGGGGACAGATCGGCTTTCCCGGCGAGGAAATCCGTCAGGTCATATCCGTCCAGCACGTGTTCCGGGAGCTTCGCCCCGGCGACACCGAGCAGGGTTCGGTAGATGTCGGGCATCCCGACGAGATCCGCCCTCACCTGCCCGGCCTTGGTTGCCACAGGCCAGCGGATGAGCGCCGGAACACGCGTCCCGCCCTCGTAGGTGCTGGCCTTGGATCCTCGCAGCGGCCCGGTCGATCCGGCGTGCCATCTCTTGTTCCCCGCCTGGAGCATTCGCGGCGGCATCTCGATCCATGGCCCGTTGTCGGAGAGGAAAATGACGATGGTGTTTCCCGTGATCCCTTTTCCCTCCAGCGCAGCGAGCACCTCGCCCACGCTCCAATCCAGCTCCTCGATCACATCCCCGTAAAGACCCGCTGCCGATTTCCCTCGCCTTCCCTCGGAAACCGCAAGCGGCAGGTGCGGCATGGAATATGCGAGGTAGAGGAAAAACGGCACTGCGCCGCTCTTTCCGATCAGCGAAACCGCCTCCTCCGTGTAGCGGGTGGTGAGGGGATCCTGATCGAAGGGATGCTCGACCATTTCCTCGCCCCGGTAGAGGCCGAGCGGCTCGTCGGTGTTCACCCAAGGCCTCATGTAATCGTTCGAGTAAGGCAGCCCGAACCACGTGTCGAAGCCCTGGTACACCGGCAGGAAACGCTTTTCCTTGTACCCGAGGTGCCATTTCCCGATCATGTGGGTGGCGTATCCCGCCGCCTTCAGCCCTTCGGCCAAGGTCAGCTCGGAATCCGGCAAGCCGCCCTTTCCATCCGATCCGGTGCCGCCTTTGAAATCCACTCTAGGCATATAGCGGCCCGTCATCAGCTCCGTGCGAGAAGGCACGCACCACGATGCGGTCACGAACGATGTCAGACGCATCCCATCCGCAGCGAGTCTGTCGATGTTCGGCGTCTTGATCAGCGGATTCCCGTAGCAGCCCGCATCCCCGTAGCCCATGTCATCGGCGAAAAGGATGACGATATTCGGCTGCGCGCCCTCGGAACGGACAGCTTGCCCAGGGATTGCGCAAGCGGTGAGCAGGGCGAATGCGGTTTTCGGAAACGTTCTTTTCATCCGGCATTCGATAGGCGCACGGGCAAGGAACCGGAAGCCTTTTTCTCACCGACCGGGGGAATGGCAGTTTTCGGCCACTTGCCCGGTTTCTGGGTTTCCATCAGGTTAAGTCAAAAGCCGATGCTCCGAATCCTTCTGCCACTCGCCGCCACCCTGGCTACCGCGCTTTCCCAGACCGCACCCGTCAACATCACCTTCACCGCCCGCACACCGACATGGGAGGACGGCTTCAACGCGGACATCGTCATCACCAACAACAGCACGGCAGACATCATCGGATGGACTGTCGCCTTCGATCTTCCCGCCATCGGTTTCTCGAACATCTGGAACGCTGAGGAAGGAGCCTCCACCGCAACCCGCAAGTCCTTCTCTAACATCCCCACAAACGAAAGGATCCGCGCCGGCTCGTCCCGTTCCTTCGGCTTCACCGCCATCGGTCCCTACACCACGCCGGCAAGCAACTTCACCTTCAACGGCCTTCCGCCGGGCAGCACCCCCCCCACCCTCTCCATCGCCGATGTATCGGAAAACGAAGGCAGCACGAGCCGCGAGATGGTTTTCACCGCCACCCTTTCGAGGGCGGCCGAAACGCCGGTCACCGTAAGGTGGTCCACCGCGGACGGAAGCGCCACGGCGGGGCGGGATTACACCGCAGCATCTGGCTCGCTCGGCTTCGCCGCCGGGGAAATCACCAGGCAGCTCTCCGTCACGGTTGCCGGAGACACCACTCAAGAATCGAACGAAACCTTCACCGTCACCCTCACCAGTCCGAGCGGTGCCACCCTCGCCAAAGCCCAGGCGATCGCGACCCTTCTCAACGACGACCAAGGGGAGGGCGGCGGCTCGGGCACCGCAGGAAAACCCCAGGCAGGCACCTACAACTTTGCGGAAGCCCTCCAGAAATCCCTGCGCTTCTACGATGCCCAGCGATCCGGGAAAATCCCCGACGATTTCCGCATCCGCTGGCGCGCCGATTCCGCGCTACTGGACGGCAGCGATGTCGGGATGGATCTCAGCGGAGGGTTCTACGACGCGGGCGACCATGTGAAATTCGGCCTGCCCATGGCCCACAGCCTGACCATGCTCGCGTGGGGCGGGATCGAATACAGGCAGGCCTATTCGGAAACCCGTCAGCTTGACACCCTGTTAGAGAATCTGAAATGGGGCACCGATTACCTGATGAAATGCCACGTGCGCAACCCGGACGGCAGCACCGCCGCCTTTTACGGACAGGTCGGAAACGGCAACACCGACCACGCCTACTGGGGACGCGCCGAGGCCATGGCCATGGCGCGTCCCGCCTACAAAATCGATGCCACCAAACCCGGCTCCGACCTCGCGGCGGAAACGGCCGCCGCCCTCGCCTCGGCGGCCATCCTTTTCAGGGAAGCCCAACCCGATTACGCCACCCAGCTCCTCGGCCACGCCCGCGCCCTCTACACCTTTGCAGACACATACAGGGGGAAATACAGCGACTCCATCCCCGATGCCGCGAATTTCTACAACTCATGGAGCGGCTTCCAGGACGAGCTCGTGTGGGGCGCGATCTGGCTTCACCGCGCCACCGGGGAGGCCGCATTCATGGACAAGGCCAAGGCGGAATACCCCGCCCTCTCCGGCGGCGGCGCGGGCAACCATCCCCACCAGTGGACGCTTTCATGGGATGACAAGAAATACGGCTGCTATGTCCTCATGGCCATGCTCGACGGCGCCGCCGCCTACAAGGCCGATGCCGAACGCTGGCTCGACTGGTGGTCCATCGGCCACAACGGCCAGAAAGTCCCCACCACTCCCGGCGGACTCGCCCGCCTCGACCAATGGGGCAGCCTCCGCTACGCCGCGAACACCGCCTTCTGCGCCTACGTTTACGCGGATCGCGTGAACAACCCGGACTCCCGCTACAGCACCTTCGCCCGCAGCCAGATCGAATACGCCCTCGGCTCGAATCCCGCCGGTCGCAGCTACGTATGCGGCTTCGGCAACAATCCGCCCATCAACCCCCACCACCGCAATTCCCATGGCTCCACCACCAACGACATCAACACCCCAGCCACCAACCGCCACATCCTCCACGGAGCACTCGTCGGCGGGCCGGGGGCCAACGACGACTATGCGGATGTGCGCACGGACTTCGTCAAAAACGAGGTGGCCCTCGATTACAACGCCGCATTCACCGGCGCGCTCGCTCGGCTGTACGACCAGTTCGGCGGCTTTGCCCTGGACGAAACCATCACCCCGCCCGCTCCCGCAACCCTGCTCCATGAAACGCTGGACTCCTTCGCGCCGGGCGCAAAAACCGATGACGAATGGCTGCCGCTCTGGCCCGGCACGAAATGGGCGAACGGGCCGGACGAGGGCAGGCTGGCGGTGGATGCGGACATCGCCTACGATGCCAGCGGGAAATCGGTGCGCGTGCTCTACCCCCAGGGCGGCAAGCAATCGGGCAACAGCGGAGCCCAATGGTTCGTGGACATAGGCGGGAACCAGCAAGACCTTTACCTCAGCTACTGGGTGCGCTTCGAGAAAGGCTTTGATTTCGTGCTCGGCGGCAAGCTGCCCGGCTTCGGCGGGGCGAGCTCCTTCGCCGACCGCAGCAACGAATGGTCCACCCGCCTGATGTGGCGCGAGGACGGGAAAGCCGAATTCTACATCCACGTGCCCGCCGACAACCTCCACAACCCCGGCACCCGCTTCTGGTGGAACACGGAGGGCTTCCAGGCCACCTTTGTCCCCGGACGCTGGCATCACATCGAGATCCACATGCGCATGAACTCGCCCGGACAGTTCGACGGGCTGATGGAGGGATGGTTCGATGGCAAGAAAGCGGCGCACTACCCGGCCTTCCTGTTCCGCGATTCCAACACCGCCAGCGCAGAGATCGCATGGGTGTTTTTCAGCACCTTCTTCGGAGGCAGCAGCAGCCCGGTCTGGGAGGCGAAAAAGGACGAGTACGCGAACTTCGACCAGTTCACGGTCTCGAACACCCGCATCGGCTATCCGGGAATCCCCCGCGATGTCGATTCTGACAAGCTGCCCAACGAATGGGAGATCCGGTTTTTCGGCGACGACAGCGGGGCGGATCCCGATGAGGACTCCGACGATGACGGTGAGAGCAACAGGAACGAATTCATCACAGGGACCGATCCGAAAAGCGCCAGCTCCCGCTACGCAATCGGCGGCCTGTCCGAATCCCCCGCCGGTTCCGGAACATTCCTGATCCGCTGGCAAGGCTTGGCCGGGCGCACCTATCAGGTCGTCCGATCGGACGATCTTGCAGAGGAGTCATGGGAGCCGATCGCGACCCTACCCGGCAGCGACGGGGAAATGTCCTGCGAAGACCCCGCGCCCCCGCCCGACGGAAAGGCGTTCTACAAGATCCGTGTCACGCTCGACTGACAGGAAGGGGAAAACCGCCGAATCCCGGCAGGCATGACGCTCCGTTCTTGCTCTGCCAGACCAAAAAAAATCCCCCAGAAACACGCGATCACGTGATGCTGGCAGGCAGAAAACCTGTCAGCTTGTGGTCGTTCGCAACGCGGACTCCCCCCAACACGGATCGAACCGCCTTCCCCCGGCGTTACGATCCTACGGTTCCCACCGGGAACAGCCGATCTCCCCCCATCCTCAGTCAGAGGTGTTTTGTTAGTAGCTCCGTCCCCACAGGGTGACGGAGCTGCTTTTTTTTCCAGTCAGGAAACATTTGTCGCCGACCTTGGAGAGCAGGCCTTCCGGCAGCCCGGCATCGGCCAGCGGGATGCAGCGGATGGTGATCTTGTGCTGCTTGGAAAGCGTGTCCTCCTCCTCCGGCGTGCCTGCCCAGGGCGTCGCGAGCCAGCCGGGGTTCTCCGTTTCCCAATGGGCGTGGAAGGCATCCGGTTCATTGCATGCGGAAATGTTCGCATCGCGGAACGCGAGCGCGCGGGCGAAGAGATTGTCGTGGATCTCCTGCAGGATATCGGTCACGGACTGGATGAACTCGTCCTTCTCCATGAAGGATTTCTCGGTCGGGGCATTGTCGCGGCGCTGCACGCAGACCTTACGGGACTCGATGTCGCGCGGGCCGATCTCGATGCGGATCGGCGTGCCTTTCTTGACCCATTCCCATTTTTTCTGGCCGCCCTGGATGTCGCGGGCATCGACGTGGGCGCGGATCGGATCGCCGTGATAGGATTTGGTGGAGCGCAGGGTTTCCGCGAGCGCATGGCAGGCGGCGAGGACGGCATCTTTCGTATCCTCCTTCGGGGTGACGGGGATGATCACCACCTGCTGGGTGGCGACACGTGGAGGCAGCACCAGCCCGTCGTCGTCGGAGTGCGCCATGATGAGCGTGCCGATCAGGCGGGTGGAAACACCCCATGAAGTCGTATGGGCGAACTCCTGCACCCCGTCGCGACTTGCGAAGCAGATGTTCTGCGCCTTCGAGAAATTCTGGCCGAGGTAGTGCGAGGTGCCGGCCTGGATCGCCTTCCTATCCTGCACCATCGCCTCGACGGTCAGGGTCATGTCCGCACCGGGGAAGCGCTCGTTCTCGGTCTTCTCGCCGGGCACGACGGGAATCGCGAGGTGGTCGCGTAGGAATTCCTCATACAAACGGTGGATCATGCGGGTCTCCACATGCGCCTCGTCCTTCGTTTCATGGGCGGTGTGTCCTTCCTGCCAGAGGAACTCGGCAGTCCGGAGGAAAAGCCTGGGGCGCATCTCCCAGCGCATCACGTTCGCCCATTGGTTGATGAGCAGCGGCAGGTCGCGGTAGCTCTGCACCCAGCGCGCGAACGCCGCGCCGATGATCGTCTCGGAAGTCGGGCGGATCACGTACGGCTCGGCAAGCTCGCCGGTCGGGATCATTTTCGTTTTTCCGGTCTCCGGATCTTTCACCGCCTCAAGGCGATGGTGGGTGACCACCGCGCACTCCGTCGCAAAGCCCTCTGCGTGCTCCGCCTCTTTCTCAAGATACGAAAGCGGGATGAGCAGGGGGAAGTAAGCATTCTGGTGCCCGGTCGCCTTGAAACGCCGGTCGAGCTGCTGCTGGATCAGTTCCCAGATCCCGTAGCCCCACGGCTTGATCACCATGCAGCCGCGCGTCTCGGAGTTTTCCGCAAGGTCGGCGGCCTTGATGACCTGCTGATACCACTCGGGGAAATCCTGGGCGCGGGTCGGGGTGATGGCGGTCTTTTCGTTCGACATGATGAGGGGCGGAGAGTGACCGCATCAACCCGCCCTTTGCAAGCCGCTAGCGCCAGGATATCAGAACATTTTCCGGCGTTCCACGAGCGAAAGCACATAAAACGGCGCATAGGCAAGCACCGCCGAGACGGATGTCACGAAGAGGGCGATCTGGGTCTGCGGCAGGTTCTTGGGTATGACGAACATGCCGATCATGCCTATCGCCTCAGCCAGCGCCAGGCCGACCACCATCGCAGGCAGGAGTTTCGCAAGATCCTTGATCCTCGGGATCAGGAGAAAACGAATCGCCATCGAAACGGCCGCAAGTGCCATGGCAACCAGCACGAGACCCATTGGCGTTTCGCCTTCGTTCGTGCCTTCCGGGATACCTCCTGCGGCGAAGAACAGGATGATGAAAAGCCCGTTCAGGATCGCAAACCAGATGATCCAGAAAACAAATGGCACAGGTGGCTTACGTCCGCTCATGAGCTCGAAATTGATGGTGGGGCGGAACCAATGCAAGCCTGTCCGCTTGTCACTTTTGCCCCAACCGTTTGAGCAGGATGCTCCGATACTCGATCACCATCGGCGGGCCGACGTGCACCTGCACGCCAAGCAAGCCTTCCGCCACCCGCCTTTCTGCATCAAGATCCTCGACCTCGCTCATCAGGACGCCGTTGACGAAGTGCTTCATCACGTTGCCCTTGGCGACGATGCGATAGGTGTTCCAATCGCCTTTTTTCACCGCCTTCTGCAACTCGTCCTTGTCGCCGATCTCGGAAACGACCTCTGGCTTCGAATCCGGTTTCAGCACCACGCATTGCCCGCGATATGCCAGAAAAGTGCGCCCGCGCTCCTCGTAGTTCTGCCCCGTCCACCTGTCTCCGCCGTCGATGTCCGCCTGATAGCCGGTCAGCGACCATTTGAGATCCGGCGTCACCACACTGCGGTAATTGATCCCCGAATTCCCTTTTTCGGAAACGCGGTATTCCACCACCAGCTCAAAGTCCCCCAACGTGCCGCCTTTCCAGATGAGAAACGAGTTCCGGTTGAGGAGCGTTTCCGGCGTCACCTCGCCGACGATCGCACCGTCCTTCACGCTCCAATAAACCGGGTCTCCCTCCCAGCCATGCAGGGTTTTCCCATCGAAAAGCGGCACGAAGCCTTCCTGCGCGGCGGCGCATGCGGAGAGGAAAGCTGCGACCCATGAGATGCGGAATGTCATTCCCGTTTTTCATCGCTCCCGTGCACCATTCCAAGTATTTTCAATCCGCCCATGAAAGCAATCACCCTTTGGATCGCCCTGGCAGCGCTGGCCATCTCCGCCCCGACCGATGAGTTCATCGCCGCAGCTAGCACCAAACACGGCGAGTTCGGCGGGAAGGCGGCGCGTTTTCTTGTCGAACACATGGCGCCATCCGATAGGGAATCCCTCACCGCCGGTTTCCTCACAGAAAACCTCAACCTCGCCCTCAAAGCCCGCGAAACCTTTCCATGGGCGAAGGATGTCCCAGAGGAAATCTTCCTCAACGATGTCCTCCCCTACGCGGTCTTCGATGAACCCCGCGACCCATGGCGCGCGGACTTCATGGCGAAGGCCGCCCCACTCGTGAAGGATGCCAAGTCCGCCTCCGAGGCCGCGCAAATTCTCAACCGCGATTTCTTCAAGCTCATCAACACCCACTACAATACAGGGAGGAAACGCACCAACCAGTCGCCCAAGGAATCCATGGAGCAAGGCCGCGCCACCTGCACCGGCCTTTCCATCATCCTCGTCGATGCCTGCCGCGCCGTCGGCATCCCCGCCCGCGCCGTCGGCACACCCATGTGGCACGACGACAGCGGCAACCATACCTGGGTCGAGATCTGGGACGGCGAATGGCATTTCACCGGTGCCGACGAATACACGGAGAAAGGCCTCAACCACGGCTGGTTCACGGGCATCGCCGGCAAGGCGGACGCCACGGATCCCCTCCACTCCATCCACGCAACCTCATGGAAGCGTGACGGCGGCCATTTCCCCATGGTCTGGTCTCCTGAAAGCAAGGCCGTTGGCGGAATCAATGTCACGGGGCGCTACGCCGCGAAGACCGCACCCGTTGCCACCACCATCGGCATCCGCTATTTCAAGGGGCTGGAACGCGTCGAAATGGATGGCACCCTGATGGCGGCGGACAACAAACCGGTCGCCTCCTTCCGCACCAAGGCCGGCAGGGCGGATCTCAACGACATGCCCCGCCTCGCAGTGAAGCCGGGCGAGGAATACCACCTCACCTTTGCCCTAGGCGGGGAAACCCTCCGGACGGCCACCTTCACACCCGCGCAGGTGGAAGGGGGCATCCTGGACATCCGGGAAAAGGATCTGCTGCGCGTCCAGAGACCCTAGCCGCGCATCGGCCGAGAAATATCCTTCCCACCGCATGGACAGGCATTTAGACCATTGGGGGAACCCGAAACCCATTCCCCATGAGCAAGCTACCCACCGAACAGGCGATACGACTTTACTGGAAGGCGAACCTGAAATGGCTGGCCATCCTCCTCTCCATCTGGGCTTTCGTCTCACTCGGCTGCGGGATCCTTTTCGTCGATTTCCTCGATAGGTTCAAGCTGCCCGGCAGCAACCTCAACCTCGGCTTCTGGTTCGCACAGCAGGGCAGCATCTACTGCTTCATCCTGCTCATCGTCGCCTATGCACGTATCATGAACCGCCTCGACCGCGAATTGCTCGAAGGCACCGGTGCCGAAGAAGGCTCCTAAAACATTTTTCCAAAAAACACCCATCATGGACGTAACCACTTGGACCTATATTTTCGTCGGGCTCTCATTTGCCCTCTACATCGGCATCGCAATCTGGACACGTGCCGGAAACACCGGCGACTTCTACGTCGCCGGTGGCGGGGTTCCGAAAATCGCCAACGGCATGGCCACGGCGGCAGACTGGATGAGCGCCGCCTCCTTCCTCTCCATGGCCGGCCTCATCTCCGTGATGGGGCGCGATGGCGCCGTCTATCTGATGGGCTGGACCGGCGGATACGTGCTGCTCGCGCTGTTGCTCGCACCATACCTCCGCCGCTTCGGGAAATTCACCGTCCCGGATTTCATCGGCGACCGCTACGATTCCTCCACCGCCCGCGTTGTGGCAGTGTTCTGCGCAATCTTCGTTTCCTTCACTTACGTCGCCGGGCAGATGCGCGGCACCGGCGTGGTGTTCTCGCGTTTCCTTGAGGTGGATGTGAACACCGGCGTCATCATCGGCATGGTCATCGTCCTTTTCTACGCAGTGCTCGGCGGGATGAAAGGCATCACCTACACCCAGGTCGCGCAGTATTGCGTGCTGATCTTCGCATACCTCGTCCCGGCGATCTTCATCTCCATCATGCTCACGGGAAATCCCATCCCGCAGCTCGGCCTCGCCAGCAATGCCACGGGTGAAACCATGGGCCTTGTCCAGAAACTCGATGGCCTCAGCAAGGAACTCGGCTTCGACCAATACTCAACCGGCCACAAGCCGATGATCGACGTCTTCGCCATCACCCTGGCGCTCATGGTCGGCACGGCTGGCTTGCCGCACGTCATCGTCCGTTTCTACACCGTGAAAAAAGTCAGTGACGCCCGCAAGTCAGCCTTCTGGGCTCTGCTTTTCATCGGCATCCTCTACACCACCGCCCCGGCCATCGCCGTCTTCGCCCGCACCAACTTGCTCGGCACCGTTTCCGAAGCCACTTACACAGAGCTGCCTTCGTGGTTCAAGAAATGGGAGAACTCCGGACTCATCGCATGGGTCGATAAAAACGCCGACGGGAAAATCACCTACAACGGCAGCGGTGAGGCCTTCAAAATTCACCCCACGAAAACCAAAGTGGAACCGGTGTTCGTCGAGAAAGGCTCGGTCAATGAAAAGGGATTCTCAAACGAACGCATCCTTTACAACGAACCCACCGACAACTCGAACGAGCTCTACGTCGATCCGGACATCATCGTCCTCGCCAATCCCGAGATCGCGCAACTCCCTGGCTGGGTGATCGGCCTCGTCGCCGCAGGTGGACTCGCCGCTGCCCTGTCCACCGCCGCAGGTCTGCTGCTGGTGATTTCCACCTCCATCGCCCACGATCTGGTGAAACGGACTCTCAACCCATCGATCTCCGACAAGGCCGAACTGCTCCTCGCCCGGATCGCGGCGGGTGTGGCCGTGGTCGTCGCCGGATACTTCGGGATCAACCCGCCAGGTTTCGTCGCACAGGTGGTCGCATTCGCCTTCGGCCTTGCCGCCGCGTCCTTCTTCCCTGCCATCGTGCTCGGCATTTTCACGAAACGGGTGAACCGCTTCGGCGCAGTCTCCGGTATGGTCGCGGGCATCGTTTTCACCGGTGCCTACATCTGGTACTTCACACTGGCACCGACAGGGATGCGCGGCGATCCGAAAGACTATCTCTTCGGCATCTCGCCCCAAGGCATCGGATCCATCGGGATGCTCATCAACTTCGCCGTCGCCATCACCGTCTCCCTCTTCACACCGCGCCCACCAAAGCATATCGAGGATCTCGTGGACGGCATCCGCGTGCCCCGTGCAGCCTTCGGGAAGGTCGATGCCGGCCCCAGCCACCACTGAGCCGGACTCTCCACCATCGTTTCTCATCAAGGATCAATGACCCCTGATTCTTCTTCATTGAAAGTTGATGCCTGAAGGCTGAAGGTTTCCGTGTGCTTGCCTTCTCAACCTGCTGGAACAACAGCCGCCACACCGAGGGCGAGGCGATGATCCAGGAAATCCTCGAACTGGGGTTTTCCAACATCGAGCTATCCCACGGGATGACCGTAGCCAAGCTTCCTGGCATCCGGAAGGCCCATGAGGGCGGCATGTTCACATGCTCCGGGGTGCACAACTATTTCCCCTCCCCCGTGGAGGTGATGATCGATGCTCCGGATGCCTACGAGTTCACCTCCCACCGCCCCTTCGAGAGGAAACGGGCGATGGACATGACACTCAAAACCCTGGAACTCGCCGCTGAATTCAAGGCGCAATACCTTGTCCTCCACATGGGCTCCGCACCGATGAACCCCGCGAAGTTCACCAAGCCCCTGACCAAGATGGTCGCCGCCGGGCAGCAGCGGGAACCGTCATACATCAAGAAGAAGATCGCCTTCATCAAGAAGCGCGAAAAGCTCGCCCCGCTCTACTACCGCCGCGCCACCGAAGCCCTCGAAGAGCTCGCCCCGAAGGCCGAGGAATACGGGGTGAAGCTTGCCGTCGAGTCACGCTCCCGCTTCGAGGACATGCCCAACGAGCGCGAAATGGTGATGCTCCAGGAGCACTTCAAGGACAACCCGTGGATCGGATACTGGCACGATTTCGGCCACGTCCAGCTCAAGCACAACCTCGGACTGTTAGACCACCACGAATGGCTCGCCACCATCGCCCCGCACATCATCGGCGGCCATGTCCACGACGTCCAATGGCCCGCCCGGGATCACCGCACCCCTTTCACCGGCAGCCTCGACTACGATTCCATCCTCCCGCGTTTCCCTGAAGAATGCCCCCTAGTCTGGGAACTCAGCCCCACCCGTGAGGCTGAGGAGATCAGGGATTCGCTCACCGTCTGGAAACACAAGTTCCCGGAGCGCCGGTAAATCCGACCAAGTCACGCGCCCACTATCCGTCCCGCATGAAACAGGCCGTCATCGCATTCGCCATCCTCGGCTTAAGCGCCTTCTTGCCATTGCTGGACCCACCGGATTTCATCATCGCACTCTGGCCCGCCGTGTGCGCGCTGGTCGTCATCACCATCACCCGCCATGCCTCCCTGGGCCTCGGCAGCGGGGTGGCGGCGGGCGCTTTGCTCATTCATCACGACAACCCCGCCGGTGCGCTCAGGGCGATCTTCGCGGACTACATTTTCCCCTCACTCGATGGATCTTGGCACGTGGGCGCGATTATCTTCACGCTGCTGCTTGGCGCCTTCGCGGGCCTGCTGGAAAAATCCGGCGGCTTCGACACCATACTCGCACGACTGGTCGCCAAGGCGAAATCCCCGGAAAAACGCCTGCTCGGAAGCGTGTATCTCATCGGCTTGCTATGCTTCTTCGACGGCCTTGCCAACAGCCTACTCACAGGCCGCATCGCCCGACCCTTGGCCGACAGGACCGGCGTTTCACGCGAAAGGCTGGCGTGGGTGGTTGATTCCACCTCGTCCCCGGTGGCCTGCGTGGCCTTCATCTCCACCTGGATCGCGACGCAGCTGAGCCTGATCCAGCAAGGGCTGCAGGACGCGACCTTTGCGGTGGAGCCCTACTCGCTGTACTTCCAGTCCATCCCGGCGAACCCCTATTGCCTGCTCACCCTCATCCTTGTCCCGCTCGCCATCTTCCTGAACTACCAGCCGCAGGCCATGAGCCGCTATCTGCCGCAGGCTCCGGAAACAGGAAAATGGAACGGGCAGGATGAGGCTTCCCCAAAACATGCGGTGATCCCACTGCTCGCCCTGGTGGTTGGGATTTTCGCTGCCTTTCCCTTGCTTTCCTCACCGATGACAGACCCGCTGTCCATGCAAGGCTGGCGCGAGGCTTTCAGCGGCGATGCCGGACCCTATGCGCTGGTTGCGGGCAGCCTCTTCGGGCTGGCTGTGGCATGGGCGATGTATCCGAAAAACCGGAACATTTCAGCGGGCGGAGCCGCCTACCACGGTGCCACAAACCTGCTCCCCGCACTCATTATCCTCATCCTCGCATGGTCGCTGGGAAATGTTTTCTCCGCCCTAGGTGCCGGGGATCAGCTCGCAAAGCTCCTAGCCGGAGGCTTCCGCGTGGAGTGGCTGCCGCTGGCTGTCTTCGCCGCTGGCTCACTGATGGCATTCGCCACCGGCTCCTCCTGGGGGACGATGGGCTTGCTCATGCCATTGGCATTGCCCGCAACACTCGTTGCGGCGGGCTCCGCCAGTCTTCCGCCCGAAGAACTGACCACGCTCATTCCCATGATCATCGGTGCGGTCTTCGGCGGTGCGGTCTTCGGCGACCACTGCAGCCCGTTCTCAGACACGACCATCGTCAGCGCCATCGCATCCGGCTGCGAGCCGACCGCACACGTCCATTCGCAGCTGCCGTTCGCAGCCCTCGCCGCAGGGTTTTCCGCAATCGCCTACGCGCTCATGGCAGGAGGAATCCATGCTGGGATCTCCACCGGGATTGCGGCACTGCTGATGTGCGCGGCAATCTGGATGCTTGCGAAAAAAATCACCCCTTAGCCACTTTCCAGGCTGTGAGCCACTGCGTTTTCACCCGCACAAATCCCCTCTCCAGCAGCCTCTTCTCCATATCCGGGAAATGCGCGGCGCCATAGAAGATCCCAATCTTCTTCCCGCCCTTCGCAATCTCACGATCCAGCACCTCCATGCACTTCGCATTGCGATCCGTGATGATCACGTTTTCCCCGGCCATCGCATCGATCTGCTCGCCACCCTGCGCCATCGTGTGCATCACCTCGAGCTTCACGAGATCGGGGCGACCGGTGAGAATGCCCCGCATCAGCCGCATCGCATCGGGATCCTTGGTTGGCTTTTCTGCATTCATCCCTGCCTGGATCATGAAGCCCAAAATCGACTCACCCCGCTCCTTCTGCAGCGCCTCGAACTCCTCCATCGTCAGATCCGCATGCACGAAGTTCTCCGCGAAATAATCGATCTGCGATCCCTGCCCCGTCAGCCCCAGCGCTTTTTCCATCGATTCATAAAGTGTCCGCAGGCCTGCGAGTTTGTTCTCCCCTTCTTGCTTGTCGGCTTCCCGCTTATTCTTCCCTCCTCCGAGGCGCTCCCCCCCTACCATTTCAAAAAGCAAGACCCCGTAACCCTCGAAACGCTTGTTGAGGAACTGGTAGTATCCCTTGTCTGCAATATGGATCGCCCCGATCAGATCCACGTGGCCCCCATCCTTCTCGTAACCGAAAACTGCCGTCTGGAGCTTCGCGGAATCATCCGTCTCCTTCACCCGGATGAACTCCCCGGCAAGCCCCTCATCACCCACACTTACAAGCATCCCCGCAACCATGGCGGCAGTCCGCGCCCAAGACATCGTGATCTTCATGCGACCATTATCGCACCGTATCCCGTCATTGCCCACGGAAAATTTCCGGTCTATCCTCTCCCGCCCATGAGCGACCACGCGACCCTTTCCTATTGCCCGGATCTCCTTAGCTATTTCCGCAGGAGGACCCGCGAGGTCATGGTCGGGCACGTCGGCGTCGGCGGTGAAAACCCGATCCGCGTGCAGTCGATGATCACCTCCGACACCCGCGACACCCCCGCCTGCGTCGCGGAAGTGCTCGGCCTCGCGGAGGCTGGTTGCGAGATCGTACGCATCACCGCCCAGACGAAAGTCTATGCCGCGAACCTCGAGAACATCGCCCGCGAAGTCCGGGCCGCCGGTTGCCAAGTCCCGCTCGTCGCAGACATCCATTTCAAACCGGACGCCGCCATGGAAGCCGCGAAATGGGTCGAGAAAATCCGCGTGAACCCCGGCAACTACGCGGACAAGAAAAAATTCGAGATCCGCGAATACTCAGATGACCAATATGAGGCGGAGCTGGAGCGCATCCGCGAGCAGTTCACCCCGCTCGTCCATCTCTGCAAGGATCTCGGGCGCGCGATGCGGATCGGCACCAACCACGGCTCCCTCTCGGACCGCATCATGAACCGCTACGGCGACACACCATTGGGCATGTGCGAGAGCGCCCTGGAATTCGCCCGCATCGCCCGCGACAACGGTTATCACAATTTCGTCTTCTCCATGAAAGCCTCCAATCCGAAGGTGATGATCGAGGCCTACCGCCTCCTCGTCGCCCGCCTGGACACCGAGGGGCCGGACTGGAACTACCCCATCCACCTCGGCGTCACCGAGGCTGGCGACGGCGAGGACGGGCGCATCAAATCCGCGATCGGCATCGGCTCCCTCCTCGCGGATGGCATCGGCGACACGGTCCGCGTTTCCCTAACCGAGGACGCCATCCATGAGATCCCGGTCGCACAGGCATTGGCCGCCGCATTCAACTCGAAAACCGGCACCCCATCCGGTTCCTCCGACCTATCCCCTTCCTATGACCCTTACACATACGAAAGACGCGGAAGCTCTCCCATCACCATCCAAGGCCATGAGCTTGGCGGGGACAAAACCGTCCGCGTGTTCACCACCCAGGAACGCTGGAACGCCCTCGCCCACAAGATCGCGAACATGGGCGACTTCAAACCGGAGATCATCTTTGAAAAATCCGGTGCACTTGAAATCGATCCACGTGACCAAGCCGCCATCTCGGCGCTGAACTCCGAAACCGAAGCACGTCTCATCACCGTCCCGGACGGCATGGCCATGGAACCGATCCATGCATTCCGCATGCTTGCCTTCAAGGCCGACCCACGGCATCCTATCCTCCTCAAGGACACGCTCGATCCGCCCACCGGCGAAACCGATTTCCTCCGCGCGCTGCTGCCTGCGGCACAGAACATCGGGTCGCTCCTCTGCGACGGCATCGGCGATGCGATCCTGGTCCGTGGCGAAACAGCCCCCGGCCAGTCCCTCCGCCTCGCCTACAACATCCTGCAGGCCGCAGGAACACGGATTTTCAAGACAGATTACGTAGCCTGCCCGTCCTGCGGGCGCACGCTTTTCAACCTCCAGTCCACCACCCAGAAAATCCGCGCCGCCACCGGCCACCTCAAGGGCGTGCGCATCGCCGTCATGGGCTGCATCGTAAACGGCCCCGGCGAGATGGCGGATGCGGACTTCGGATACGTCGGCGGCGCACCGGGCAAGATCAACCTCTACGTCGGCAAGACCGCCGTGAAATTCAACATCCCGGAAGCCGAAGCCGTCGAGCGCCTCATCGACCTCATCAAGGAACACGACAAGTGGATCGCCCCGACCGAACCAGCCCCAGCCTGAACCATGGCAGACACCACCACCCTCACGGAAACGGACACCAACGTCTCCACCCAGCCCCCATGGAACGTCATCGTGCACGACGATCCCGTGAACCTCATGGCATACGTCACCTTCGTACTGATGAAAATCTTCGGCTACAACGAGAAGGTCGCCACCACCATGATGCTCCAGGTCCATCACCAGGGGCTTTCCATCGTCTGGTCCGGGGAGCTGGAGAAAGCGGAGTTCTACGCCCAGCAACTCCAGTTCCACCAGTTGAAAACAACCCTTGAGAAGCACGGATGAACATCGCACCCACCATCGAGGGCGGCCTGCGCATCGACCCGCAGACCGCTGAGGACTGGCACATCATGCGCTCCATCGTCCAGGATGCCAACAGCCACGGCATCGACCTCGCGAACCGCCTCGGAGGTCTCATCACGGAAGAAACGATCGCCGAGGACTGGCAGGACATCGTCGTCCCCGACCTGCGCGAGATGTTCATGGACGACCTGAACCACATCCACGCGGCCATCGAGGCGGCGGCGGCCTTTCCAAAGGACGGGGAGAACCCGATATTCATCACGCGCGAAGACGCCTTCACCTGGTACAGCTCGCTCAACCAGGCAAGGCTTGCCCTGGAGGAAAGATACCGCTTCGGATCCGATCCGGAATCAGATCCCGCGAACCTCACCCCCCTGCGCCACGAAGCCCTGATCCGCTCCCATTTCTACTGTGCGCTCCAGAGCTTCATCCTCAGGCACGCGCTCAGTCCCTGAAGATCGTCCGGTAGAATTCCTCGGCCGTCACCTGGTTGCCGTAGCCACCCGGATGGCTGCCGTCCTCATGGAAAAGATCCGCCCCGCGACCGGCCAGGAACTCGCGCTCCCACGCATCGCCCGCTTTCACGATGAGGATTCCACCGCCGTTCCTTGAGGCGGACAGGTAACCTTTCCGCACCCTCTCGTTCATCGCATGGAAATCATCGCCCGCAATCTCCGGATCCCCGTCCAACCGCCCCCATGTCTGATAGAGCAGCGGCACCGCTCCCAGGGCACGCGCCTCGCTCGCAAAGAACTGCACGCCGGGATCCATCACCGCGCGCCGCTCGCGCTCCTTGCGCGACGGATTCTTGCTGTAGTCCTGGATCACAACCACATCCCACCCGCCTTCGCGCAATTTCTTCAAAGTCCCCGGATTCCGCGAATGCCTCAAAAGGCTCCACCCGCTGAATGTCGAGTGGCCGATCCTGACATCCTTGCCCTTCGCCGCCGCAAGCTCCCCGAACGCCTTTGGCACCCCGAAGCTGTAGCTGTTGCCCACGAAAAAAACGGACAGCTTCCCATCCTCGGCCAACGCATCCAGCTTCTCCCTCTCGCCGGTCACCGGAGGTAACACGCAACCGGACAAGCCGAGGAAACCGAGGATCTTCGAAAGCATGGTCAGTCTGCGGATAATCTCATTACGCACGTGGATGGGCTTCGTCATACACCTTCTTCAACCGTTCCTTGGTCACATGCGTGTAGATCTGGGTCGTGGAAAGCGACGCATGGCCGAGCAATTCCTGTACCGTCCGCAGATCCGCGCCCGCGTCAAGCATGTGCGTCGCGAAACTGTGGCGCAACTTGTGCGGGCTTACCCCGAAAGGGATCCCGCTCATCTTCAGATATTTTTTCAGCATCAGATCCACCGCTTGCTGGGTGATCCTCGTCCCCCGCACACTCCGGAACAGCGGCCCGTTGGAAACCGCGGCCTCCTCCCGGTATTTCCGCATCGCGCGCATCGCCGCGCCACCGACAGGAACCATCCTCTGCTTGCGCCCCTTGCCCTCCACCTTCACCACCTCGTCGATGAAATTCACATCCCTCACATCAAGGCCGAGCAACTCGGAAATCCGCAGGCCGGAGGAGTAGAAAAGCTCAAGGATCGCCGCATCGCGGTATTTCAGCCACGGCGAGCCATTGGTGGGCGCTTCCGATTTCAGCGGCATTTCCAGCAACTCATCCATCTGCCTGATGCTCAGGACGACAGGCAGCCCGCGCTCCAGCTTCGGCACCTGCACTCCCGCGACCGGGCTTTTCTCCAGCCCCCTGCGCAGCACGAGGAACTTGTAGAATGACCGCAGCGCGGCGAAGCGGAGGCGGATCGTCGTGCGCTTCAGCCCCTTCTTCATAAGAGCGTAGAGATAGTTGCGGAAATCATCCACGCCTTCCTTCCGCCAGCAGTCGAAGGCCGCCCCACGCCATTCCACATACCCGGCAAGAGCCGCATCATAGTTCCGCAACGTCAGCGGCGAGGCGTTCTTTTCCGTCTCCTGGAAGCGGAGAAAATGTGCAACGTCATTGGTCATAAAATTCAAATTTCAAACAGGGGGCATGCCGCACCTTCCGGGAAACACCGCACCACGACACTTGCCTGAAATTTGAGTTTTGAATCTTCATTTCAGGAAAACCTCACGCGCCTTCGCGCCCTCGCCGGGGCCGACGACCCCGCGCTGCTCAAGGATATCCACCATCCGCGCCGCCCTCGTGTAGCCCAGGCGGAGCCTGCGCTGGAGGAGCGAGGTGCTTGCTTTCTGCTCCTGCCTCACCACCTCGATGCACCTGATGATCAGCTCCTCGTCCGCATCGGAGATCTCCTCCTCATCGTCCATCCCGGCCGCGTCGATGGTTTCGCGGATGTCGTTCTCGTAATTCGGCTTCGCCTGCCTCGCGCAGTGATCGACGATGCGCTCCACCTCGGCATCGGAAACGAAAGCGCCCTGGGCGCGCTCCAGCTTCGCCGAGCCGGGCGGCAGATAGAGCATGTCACCCTTGCCGACCAGCTTGTCAGCTCCCTTGGTGTCGAGTATGACCCGCGAGTCGAGCGCCGAGGAAACCTGGAACGCGATCCGGCTCGGGATGTTCGCCTTGATGATCCCGGTCACAACATCCGCGCGCGGCGTTTGGGTCGCGATAATCAGGTGGATGCCCGCCGCACGAGCTTTCTGTGCGATGCGCGCAATGCACATCTCCACATCCGCAGGAGCCGTTTGCATCAGATCCGCAAGCTCGTCGATCAGGACAACGATATACGGGAAACGATCCGGGATCTCATCCTCCTCGATCTCCAGCTCCTCGAAATCCGCCTCCGGACCCAGGTCGCCGTCTTCCAGGGCGGTGGCGATCTCCTCGATGTCGTCGAGGTTCACCTCCGGCTCCTCCGCCTCGGGCATCTCCGCAGGGGCGGCCTTTTCCTCACGCGGGCGGTTGTTGTAGCCATCGAAGTTCCTGACCCCCATTTTCGCGAAAATCTTGTAGCGCTTCTCCATCTCGTTGACCACCCACTTGAGCGCGGCCACGGTCTTCTTCGGATCGGTCACCACCGGCACGACCATGTGCGGCAGCTTGTTGTACATCTGCATCTCCACCACCTTCGGATCCACCATGATGAAGCGCAGCTCGTCCGGGCCGAACTTGAAGAGGATCGATGCGATGATGGAATTGATGCATACGGATTTCCCCGAGCCGGTCGCACCCGCCACGAGAAGGTGGGGCATGGCAGCGAGATCGCCGATGACGGTTTTCCCGTAAACGTCCTTCCCGAGCGCCAGCGGGATTTTCTTTTTCGCGGAGCGGAACTCGGGATCGTGCAGTAGCTCATGGAGCGGCACGGCCACTTTGTTGGAGTTCGCGATCTCGATGCCGACCGTGTCCTTGCCGGGGATGGGTGCGAGGATGTTGATGCGCTCCGCGCAGGTCGCACGGGCGAGATCCGCCTCCAGCTGTGAGATCCGAGAAACGCGCAGGCCCGTCGATGGATAGATCTCATAGCGCGTGATCGTCGGGCCGCGGGTGATGTCCCCGGCCGTCACCTCGATCCCGAAGGCTTTCAGCGTCTCTACGATGGTCGTCTGGATTCCGAGAAGTTCCTGGTGGTTCGCCGCCTCCGCCTCCACCTCCACCGCATCAAGGAGATCGAAGCCAGGCAGGTCGTAGTCCTCGAAGCCGGAAACCGACAGCGACTGGTGCCCGGGCTTTTTCCGCTCGAATGGCTTTGCGCCCGCCTCCATCGGCCCGGTGGAGCGGCGCTGCGAGGAGTCGATGATCTGGGGTGCAGGTGTCTCGCGCATCGGCAGTTGCTTCTGGCCCGGCTCGTCGGTTTCGGCGGCCTTGAGCTTGGCCAGCTCGCGCTCCAGCCTGCGCTGTTCGCGCTGGCGCTCGCGCTCGTTGAGAAGCTCCTTCTCGCGGGCGGCCGCGCGGCCTGCCTCGGTGCGGCTTTCCTTCCAGGCATCGTATCTCGCCTTGAGCAGCCGGTGGCAGCCGCGTGCGAAATCAAGCGGCCTCTGGCCGGTCAGCCAGATCAGACCAAGCAGATAGGCGAGGCTGGCCACCGCAATGGATCCCGGTTTCCCGATCACCGGCATCATCAGGAAACCCCCAACCGTATTCCCGAGCACCCCACCCGGTCGGCCGGGAAGATTGCAGCGGGCCACCCACTCTCCGAAAAAAATGCCTGCGGCATGAAGCCAGACCGCCCCGGCTAGCAGCACCACAGCCAGACCCAGCGCCATGCGCGGCCAGATCCTGCCGCGAAAAGCCAGCTTCATCACCCCGAACCAGATGAACCCGATCGCCAGCATCCAGCCTGCCGCACCGAGGATGAGGATCTGCAAGAAGGCCAGCACCCCGCCCACCGAGCCGAGCCAGTTGTCGCCGCTGGCACCGCTTTTGTCGGCGAAAGGCTCAAACATCCCCCAATCCGGCAAGTCCGCCGGGCTGAAGGAAAGCAGGGAGAGCAGCAGGATCAGCCCGCCGCCCATCCAGCTCACGCCCGCGATCTCCGTGGACCATTTCTTTGGCTCCTCCACATCGCCGCGCTTTTTGTTCACTCGGTTCGCCATCGTTTCTCGTCCCCCCACAGCATCCCCTGCCGCACCCCCGAGGGCAAGATTGTTTTATCTACCCGAAATACCCGGAAATCCAAAGCACTTCCGAATTTCAGCGTTTCGGTTTTCGGAGCTTCATTGTTTGCCTAGTAGACCCTGCGCACCGAGTGGCTGAAGTAGTGCTGGGTCAGCAGGTCGGAAAGACCGGCGAGGGATTCCACCAGGCCGTCGAGGGTGGCTTCGTCCGGCTGGATCCCGGAGGAAAGCAGCGCATCGAGCTCCACCACCCTTTCCATGATCCTGGGGAAAAGCCCGAAGCTCGGCTCGCCCGGGAAACGGTCCGCCTCCTGCCTGAGGACGGAAACCTGGAACGCAACGGAGCGGGGGTTGCTGTCATCCCTGAAAAGGAGATCCACCACGCCCGGCCATTCCGGCCTTGAGAAGTAGCGCCTCCGGTAGGTCATCACGCTGTCGCAGATCTCGATGAGCGGCTCGAGCATGGATTGGTCGGAAACGGCGGTGCGGAGCAGGTTGAGCACGGCCAGCCCGCGCTCGATGCGCCGCCCGGTCTCCAGGAAACGCCAGCCCTGGCCGCGTATCATGTTCTCCGCCTGCATCCCGGAGAATGCGGAAAGGTGTAGCAGCATCCTATCCAATGTCCGCAGCAGATCCGCCGCCCGCGGCACCCGGCTCGCGCTGTCCACGATGCCCTTGAGCTGGTTGAAGAAAATCCACGTATCGTCGGAAAGCCTATCCCTCGCGCTCGCCGCATTCCCGATGAGCGAATCGACGAGGTTCGCCAGGCTGCCTGGATGCTCCTTTGCGAAAATCAGGGTGGAAAGCTGCTCCACGGATCTCATTTTCCCGACCTCCTCGCCCAGCAATGCGCTGCCCTCCAGCAGCCGCACGCAGGCATCGAGCTGATCCCTTTGCCTACGCCCGCTCTCACCCTCGATGCAGCGCAGCGTCACCCGCAGCATCCGCGTCACGCTCTCAACCCTCTCCGCATACCTGCCCACCCAGAAAAGCTGCTCCGCAATCCGGCTCGGCACCTCCGGAGTCATCCCCAGCCTTTCCCCGGAGATGGGGCGATGGATATCCACGCTGCCCGCCGCAGAGGCCGTCCCCGTCAGCCAAACATCCTTGGTGAAACCCTCATGATCCGGCCACAGCTGCGGCGGCACGCCGATCTTTCCGACCCGCGCCAGCCCCCCCGGCAGCACCACCGGACCATCGCGCCCGTTCAGGCAAAACGTCCGCCAGATCAGCGGCCTGTTCTGCACACCGCGCCCCTGCATGGATGGCACAAGGCTCGGCGACATGTCGCGCTGCACCACGAAATCCCAAGGCCTCTGCACGATCTGCCCCATCCACTGCCTCCTCGATGCGGCGATCAGCGTGCTCCACCTGATGGGCAGGAGCCGGTCTTTCCCGAAGGCGGAGAGCAGGACGAAACCGTTGAGATCGTTTGCCACCCTTTCGCGCACAGCCTGCTGCCCCAGCCACCAGCTCTCGACGAAGGGCAGCTGCAGCTCCTCGCCGAGCCACTCCCGGCAGATCAGCGGCAAAAACGCCTGCAATGCCGAAGATCCCGCAAAGCCGGAGCCCGGAGCATTGAGCAGCGCCACGTTCCCAGACCGCCACGCCTCGATCAACCCCGGCACCCCGCCGCCGCCGGATGTCCAGAACTCCAGAGGATCGATCCCATCCTCCTCCAAGCGGCTCAAGACCCCGTCCACCCTCCGCAGCCCGCCGAGGGTTTTCAGGAAAAGCCGCCGCTCACGAACCGTCAGATCCGCCGCCTCCACCAGGGAAATCCCTAACAGCCGAGCCTTGTAGGCGTGCTCGAAATACGACGGATGATGATAGCCCGGCGTCAGGAAAACCACATTGGAAACCCCGCCCCGGCTCGTCTCCAGGCCTTGCAATGCGGCGTGTTCCGCATCGAAAAACGGGCGCAGCTTCGCCACCCGCGAGCTCTCGAAGAGATCCGGCAGCACCGAGGAAACCACACTGCGGTTCTCCAAGGTCTGCCCCAGCCCGCCGGGCGTGTGGGTGTGATCCCTCAGCACCGTCCAGACACCGTTCGGCTCGCGCACCAGATCGCAGCCGCTCACCAACAGCCATTTCCCCCCCGCGGGATGGATGTCGCGGGTCGATTGGTGGAAGGCCGGGCTGGCATGGACGAGATCCGGCGGCAACAGGCCGTCCTTCAGCAGTCGCCGCGGGCCGTAAAGATCCTCCAGCACCGCCTCCAGCAATTTCATCCGCTGCGCCAAGCCCTGCGCCACCGTTTCCCACTCCCGCCACTCCAGGATGAACGGGATGGGATCGATCTCATACGGCTGCCCCGCACCTCCGACATCTCGATAGACGTTGTAGGTGGTGCCGAGGTCTTCGAGCATGCGTGCGGTTTCCTCGACCAGCGACCGCTTCTCATCCGCCGTCCAGCGCTGGATCCTTGCGGACATCTCCGCCCAACACGGCCTCACCCGCCCCTGGGGATCCAGCAGCTCGTTCCACACCCCGGCTGGGGCTGCCTCGGCAAGCACCGCACCCATCGCCGGGGAAAATCTCTGCCGCTGATTCATCTGCGCCGAATGAATCAGAACCCGCGCCCTTTCCCAATCCTTATCCTGAATTCTTTGGCCAAAGAATGGCCGGTCGACCCCAGGGCGATCAACCCGCTCATTTTCTCCTTTCCATGAAATCGGGTTTCGCATCCGATTCACCCATGGGAATTTTCATCCAGCACAAAGGCAAGCAGACCGGCCCGTTTTCGCAGCAGGAAATCCAGGCAGGCCTCGCCGGCGGCCTCTACCAGCCATCGGATCTCGTCTGGGCAGAGGGCATGGATGGCTGGATCCCCCTTTCCCAGGCAAGCCACCTCCTTGGCGGCCCGCCCCAGCTCCAGGCGGGACCAGCTGCCGGACTACCTGCGGTAAATTCCGGGCTCGCCATCACCAGCATGGTGCTCGGGATTTCTTCGTTTTTGTGCGGCATCACCGCCATACCCGCGGTCATCTGCGGGCACCTCTCACTCGGCAAAATCAAGCGGTCCCAAGGACAGCTTACCGGTGGTGGCTTCGCAATCGCGGGGCTCATCACGGGATATCTGGGAGTCTTTGTTTTTATCGCCATGATGGCAGGGCTCACCGCGCCGATGGTGATCCGCCAGAAGAAAAAAGCGGAGCAAACCATGGCGATCGCGAATGCAAAGCAGATTTACTACGCCCTGGCCGAGTTCGAGGTGGATTACGGAAGCCTACCCAACGCCACCACGGCGGCACCCGTAGCCGAGGATGCTGGTGAAGAAGCGGCAACCAGTTCTTCGTCAAACGCGAGGTTTCGCCAACTCTTCCACGCAGAGATCACTGCAAGCGAAGATATGTTTTACGCAAAGTCCGCTGGAAGCCGTAAACCCGACGGAATCATCTCCGGCGACAGCGCCCTGTCCCCCGGAGAATGCGGCTTCGGATACATCGAGAATATCGAAAAACTGCTCGGCCCCACACGCCCCCTCGCCATGACTCCCTTCAAGCCCGGCAGCGACGAGTTTGATCCCATGCCCTTCGATGGAAAAGCGGTCGTCCTTTTCACAGACGGCTCCGTGCAAGTCCTCTCCATCAACCGCAGCAATGGCCAGGCTATTCTCGACGGTCAGAACCTGCTGGATCCAAACCACCCGGTCTGGGGCGGCACCCCACCTTCCCTGCTGCTTCCGGAGTAGAGCTACTGGAGAGCCCTCACACCTTGTCCGGCATCATCCGCAGATCCAGCGTGAAGGGGAAATCCGGGCTGGGCTTCGGCTCCATGACGGTGACTTTCCCTCCGGTGTGTCCATGTCGGAAAAAGCGTGCTAGACGCCGTGATTCCGCCTCGAAGGAGTTCACCGGAAAATCCTCATGGCTGAGGCCGCCCGGATGGGAGGCGTGGTAGGTGCAACCCGCCACCGAGGCATCGTTCCAAGTATCCACGAGGTCGAAAACCAGCGGCGTATGGACGGGGATGGTCGGGTGCAGGCAGTTCGGCGGCTGCCAGGCGCGGTAGCGGACTCCGGCGACAAACTCGCCATGTGTTCCGGTGGAATGCAGAGGCACGCGGTAGCCATTGCACGTGACGATATGCCGCTCCCCTGTCATGCCCTTGACCTTGATCTCCATCCGCTCCACCGAGGAATCAACATATCTAACAGCGCCGCCCGCCGCACCTTCCTCGCCTAGCACATGCCATGGCTCGATGGCATGACGTAGCTCCATCTCGATCCCGAACTGTGTCAGATCACCGATCCGCGGGAAACGGAACTCAAGGTGCGGATCAAACCACGCGGGATCGACCTCGTATCCATGTCTGCGGAGATCGGCCAGAACCTCGTTGAAATCCTGCCAGATGAAATGCGGCAGCATCCAGCGGTCGTGAATCTCGCTGTCCCAGCGGACCAAGGGTTTTTCGTAAGGCTCTTTCCAGAACCGCGCAACCAATCCGCGTAGCACCAGATGCTGCGCAAGGCTCATGCGTGAGTGCGGCGGCATCTCAAAGCCGCGCATTTCCAGCAGGCCCAGCCGTCCCGTCGCGGTGTCCGGCGAGTATAGCTTGTCGATGCAGAATTCCGCGCGGTGGGTGTTTCCGGTCGCATCGATAAGCAGGTTGCGGAACGCGCGGTCAACCTTCCATGGCACCGCATTCCCATCGCCCTCCAGAGTCCGGAACGCGACCTCCAACTCATGGATCGAATCATTCCTGCCCTCATCAATGCGAGGAGCCTGCGAGGTTGGGCCGATGAAAAGCCCCGAGAAAAGGTAGCTTAGGGATGGATGGTGGTTCCAGAAGGTGATCATGCTCCGCAGCAGATCCGGCCTGCGCAGAATGGGGCTGTCGGATGGCGTCTCGCCGCCGATGATGATGTGGTTGCCGCCGCCGGTGCCGGTGTGGCGGCCATCGACCATGAATTTCTCCGTCACAAGACGACACAGGCGCGCCTCTTCGTAAAGGACGGTGGTATTTCTAACAAGAGCCTCCCAGCTTGCGGCGGGCTGCAGGTTCACCTCGATCACACCTGGGTCTGGCGTGACTTTCACCACCTCCAGCCTCGGGTCAAACGATGGCGGCGTGCCTTCCAAAATCACCGGCATCTCCAGATCCCGCGCAACCTTTTCGATCACGGCGACCAATTCCAGGAAATCCTCGGTAGTATCCACAGGCGGCAGGAAAATGTGCAGCCTGCCGTTGCGCGGCTCAATACAGAGCGCGGCGCGGGTGATCCAGCTTGCGCTTTCCTGTTGCCCTGGCTCGCGGAGGAGTGCGGCCTCCGCTTCGGAGAGAGTGGCGCGGAGATCGTCGTGGGCGGGGTTCGGCATCGCCGCTTCTGCATCCTGCGAGGCTTTCGATGCGGCCATGCGCGCATTGCCATCACCACGGATCTGCATCACCGCATCGCGCGACGGCAACGGGGCGTAGTCCGCCGTGGGATCTTGCGGGATGGTCCACGGATACTCCTCCTTTTTCACCCATGGCAGGGAGTCGAGCGGGAGGCGGTAGCCCATCGCGGAGTCTCCGGGCAGCAGGAAAAGCGTCTCCTCACGCAGAAACCATGATCCGCTGATCCACTTTCTCACACCACCGACTTCCTTCTTTTTCAGTGGTAGAACATGGCCGGTGACAGTATTCAGCCCGGTATCGAAAAGGCGAGCCAGTCGGTCACGCTCCAGCTTGTTCTTCAAATTCGATTTCAGCGGATCAACATTGCTTGGCATCCGCCGCTCGCGCCACATGTAGTAAAACGCGTCCTCGTAGGCATTCATCAGAAATTTTTCATCCACCCCGAAGCCCGCCGCCAGCGCCTTGCCGAAACGCTCCGCCTCCACCGGGCCGTGGCCGTAGTCCTTCGATTCGTCGGCGATGAGGGAAACATTTTCCCAGATGGGCACGCCATCCTTGCGCCAATAGCAGCAGAGGCTCCAGCGCGGCAGTTCCTCGCCGGGATACCATTTCCCCTGTCCGTAAAACAAAAGCCCGCCGGGCGCGAAGTGGCCGTGGAGTTTCTTGATGAGCTTGTCGGAGAGCTTGCGTTTCGTCGGCCCCTGTGCGGCGGTGTTCCACTCCGCACCGTCGAAGTCGTCCATGGAAATGAAGGTCGGCTCGCCGCCCATGGTGAGTCGCACGTCCATGGCTTTCATCTCCAGGTCGATGTCGTGGCCGAGGGCGTTGATGCGTTCCCACTGGTCATCAGTATAGGGAAGCGTGGTGCGCGGGGACTCGTAGATGCGCTTCACGCTCATCTCGTGCTCCATGGTGGATTCGCATGGCGCGGTGCCGCCGGAGACCGCAGCGGCGCTGCCGGGGCGCGGCGAGCATGCCAGCGGCAGATGGCCCTCACCGGCCAGAAGCCCGGATGTCGGATCGAGGCCTATCCATCCGGCACCGGGCAGATAGACCTCCGTCCAGGCGTGGAGATCGGTGAAATCCACCTCCGATCCGCTCGGCCCGTCGAGGCTTTCGACATCGGCCTTGAGCTGGATCAGGTAGCCGGAGACGAAGCGCGCCGCGAGTCCCATGCCACGCAGGACATTGACCAGCATCCACGCGGAATCGCGGCAGGAGCCGGAGCCTTTTTCCAGGGTCTCCTCCGGTGTCTGCACGCCGGGTTCCATCCGTATCTTGTATTCCACCGCCTTCTGCGCGGCGGCGTTGAGCTCCACCAGCACGTCGATGGTGCGGCCGGTTTTCTTCCGGAAATAATTGATGCAATGGTTCATCCGCCGCCCCGCATCCTCGACCTCCAGATAGGGTGCGAGCTCCTTGGCGACATCCGCTTCGTAGGTGAACGGATACTTCTCGGCCTTCTCCTCCAGGAAGAAATCGAAGGGATTGTGCACCGCCATCTCAACGACGAGATCCACCTCCACATCCAGCCTCGGCATCGGCTCGTTGAATACGAGCCGAGCAAGGTAGTTGCCTTGGGGATCCTGCTGCCAGTTGATGAAATGGTCTCCCGGCCCGATCTTGAGCGAGTAGGAGAGCACCCGTGTTTTCGAGTGAGCGGCGGGGCGGAGCCTCACGACATGCGGCCCGTGCTCGACGGCCTTGTCGTATTCGTAGCTCGTTCGGTGGTGCAGCGCGACATGGATGGACATAGGGGCGTGGAAAAAGGTTTCCTGCGGCCTCAATAAGCACCCCACATGCCAGCGGCAAGGCCCATCAGCCTTCGCGGGCCAGGAATTCCGCCTCCTCCTCGTGGGAGTGGATCTGGAGGTTCACCTTCACCCCCTCCTTCTCTGCCGCCGCGTTCAGGACGCTGCGGATCGCCGATGCCGTGAAGCCGTTGCGGCCGATGAGCATCGCCACATCCTCCTGAGCCATCACCAGCTTGAAGCGCAAACGCTTCGGCCCCAGTTCCGCAACCTTGAGCTGCGCCTGGGATGGGTTGTCGATGAGTTTGACAGCCACGAACTGCAAGAAATTCCTCAACCGATCCGTCACCGTATTCATGCGGACAGTTTCAGCGAAGACTTGCGGCTCCGCAAGCCCGAAAGGCTCCAGACATACCGCGGAAGGGCTGCATTGCCTGTCACTGCGAGTGAAGCCACTGCCAGATCGCCTCGTATTGCTTGCGGGCATCGCCATCGAGGATGTCGCCGCGCTGGGATTCGTTGCCCTCCGCGTAGCGTGGCATCTTGCTCCCCGGCACTACGGCCGCAGGATTGTCCATCCAGCGATGATAATAACCCTCGCGCAGCCGCTCCGGGGTGAGGCTGAAATTCACCGCACCGACCTCGAAGGCCGCCGTCGGCGCCTGGTCGCCGATGCCATGGCATGTGGTGCAGCCGAAGCCATCCGCCCCGACCAAGCCCTTGCCGATCTCCGCAAGTTCCTTGTCCACCTCCACTTTCACCGGCCCAAATGGCTCGAAGCCGTGCATTCGGCTAAGCCCTTCGGAAAACGGTTTCGCATATGCGGAAAACGCGGGCATGCGCGTCCCGAGCCATGGTCTCGGGCGGGGTTTGGCGGTTCCGGCCAGCATCGCCTCGATGTAACTTGTGTAGAGCATTTCCCCGATGAAGGTGAGCTGCGGCCTGCTCTGATCCACCCGCTCGTCAAGACCCTCGATATGCGCGGCCAGCCCGGCGGTGGTGCCATGGAGGGAACTGAGCAGCGCCGCCTCCCCATCCATCGAATGGCAGGCGGTGCAGCGTTTCGCATCGATCTGCCGCTCCGCGAACTCCGCGCTACAGTCCTTCATCAGGGCCGCATGGCCTTTTTTTGAAAACGCAACCAAGGCCTCGCGCTCGCCTTCGCGCAGGTTCGGCACCGGCAGCACCGGCCGTTTGTCGGACTCCGCGATGCATCCCTTCCGCGCCCAGTCCGCCTTGAACACCGCATCAAGAGACGGGGTTTTCGGGACACCGCCCGGCAAACCCGGATGGCAGGTGCCGCATTGCAAACTTT
Organism: Akkermansiaceae bacterium; assembly: GCA_017798145.1. NCBI lineage: Bacteria > Pseudomonadati > Verrucomicrobiota > Verrucomicrobiia > Verrucomicrobiales > Akkermansiaceae > Akkermansiaceae bacterium. The sequence continues at coordinate 1,057,020 of CP059069.1, forward strand.
CGGAAACCGCCGCACCGCGTGTTGCATCGCCTTTCGGAAAGACGTAACCGGTTTTCGTTTCCTTGCCTTCGGATTCCGCCCGCAGGAACGCAGCCAGCGAGGTCGCCTCCGCATCGGAGAGCTGGAAATTCGGCATCCCCGTGAAGGGATGGTAAGCCTCCGGTTTTTTCAGGAAGGCCACCAGTTCGCCGGGCTGGAATTTGGATGCCACATTGTTGAGCGGCACACGACCTGTGCCATCGTCCGCTGCTGCCTCGCCCGCCGGGAAATGGCAGGCCACGCAGCCGAGCTCATGGAAGTGCGCACCGCCATCCTTCGCCAGCGCCGGATCGGGGGCCGGTGCCGCCTCCGCGCCTGTCTTCTGCGCCATCAGGAAAGCGGCAAGATCCGCCGCCTGCTGCAAGCCCTCGGGCGTCCCCGGATCGACCATGCGCGGCATGTGCGTGGTCGGCTTCAGCGCCTTCGGATCCGCGATCCAATCCCTCAGCCATTTTTCCGAAACCCTGTCACCCAGCCCCGCCAAAATCGGCGCGATCTCGCCCGTCTCAGGCATTGGCGACGCACCGAAACCGGCCTCCGGAGCATGGCACTTCGCGCAATTCTGCTGGGTGAAAGCCATCCTTCCGCGCCGCTCGATTCCCCCGAGCTTCGCCTCCTCCGTCGGCTCCACCGCAAAGGCCTCCGGCGGGATCGTCTGGCGCGGCATTTCCTCCTCCTCCCAATAAAGCCGGAACTGCCCGCTGCCATCCTCAGCGCTTTCATAGCGGATGGAAACGGCATGGGAGCCCGGATTGAGCCGCAGCCTTTTCGATTTTTGCTCCGCCAGCTCCCCCTCACTGGCGAGCACCTCCTCACCGGCGATGTTCAGCACGGCCTTGCCCTTCCCTTCGAAGGAAAAATACAGCCTGCGCCGCTCTTTCAAAACGATCTCGCCCGTCCACTCCACCGCGAAGGCCCCCGCATCGAGGAATGCGGATGGAGCCGTCCCGGCCGCCACCGAGACGGCGGGCAGCCTGTCCATCCGCACATCCTTCGAATCGCCCTGTGTGAAGGTGGCTACCAGTTCCGCATGGGCGTAACCGCACAGGGCGGCGGCGAGGATGAATTTCCGGAGCATCATATCACGTCATTTCCCGTAAACCGTCGCATGGATCTCGCTGTTCAGCACTTCCCCCTCCGTATCCTCAAGGTCGTATCCGATCTTGAGCCCCATCGCCGGCTTCATCCCTTCCAGGGCCAGCTCAACACTTTTGCCATCCGCCGAAAGCTTTGCCGAAAGCACGTTCACCTTGTCCCGCTTGCGGTGACCTTTCGATTCCGCCGCGAGTGCCTGCTCCCTAGCCTCCGCGTCCGGGTTATCCACGGAAAACTCGCCGGATCCATATTGCGGCCCGCGCACATAATCCCAGCGCTGCACCGAGTAGCTCGTCACATCCTCGGCAAGCTCGTCATCCAGCTCCACCGGGAAGGCTATCGTCACACCTGTGTCAGAGTAACCGAGCTTCTCGGGAAGCATCGCCGGCGCACCGGCGTTGTAGCGGATGCGCTGGAAGGCGCACTCGGTGGCCGCATTCGTCTGCCAGCCACGGAAGCCGAGCACATACATCGAGCCGTCCTCATGGAAACGAGCGCGCATCGCGGAGGATTGCAGCTGGATCGGCAGCTTCACCGCACCTGCCTGCGGCTTGCCGTTGTAGGAAACCGGAAGCACGCGGTAGATACTGGATTTCCCGTAGGAAAGGTGGAGCAACTCACCCGCTTTCAGGCCGAACTTCGCACCCTCCGGCACCCACACCTGGGAGCCGCCGGAATTGTCCGCATCCATCGGCAGATACATCAGCGGCTCGGTGAAAGGCGCATCCGCCAGGGAATGCCGGGCTGGCTCCGTGCCGAAGAACGCAGGCACATCCGCGGCCTTCACGAAGTTGATCTTGCACGCAGGCTGCCATGTGCCCTCGTTCTCCCCCGTGGTGATCTCGCCGTTCGGCCCGATGCCCACGCCGCCCGGTGCGCGCAGGCCGGTGGCAAGCACCTCGAATTTTTTCCCGTCCGGGGAAATCTTCGCAACGATGCCGTGGTGCGGCAGGATCCTATCGAACCCGCGCCCACCGCCGCGAACCGGCGCGCCTTTGGAGAAATAGAAATTCCCTTCCTTGTCCGTCTGGAGATCGAAGGCGAATTCGTGGAAATTTTCCGAGACATAGACATCCCGGTTGAACACCTGGAAATGATCCGTTTCCCCATCACCGTTCAGGTCGATGAGCTTGGTGATCTGGTCGCGCCCGTTCACGTGGATTGTTCCGTCCACAACCTTGACCCCGAGCGTCTCGAAAAGCCCCGAGGCGATCCTCTGCCATTTCAGCTCCTTCCAATCGCCAGCAAGTCCGCGGACAATCCAGACATCGCCGTTCCAGGAGGAAAGCGCCGCCGAGTCCGCATCGATGAAATCGAAGCCGCCGAAGCGCAGGTTCGCCCCCCACGGGTTATCCGACGGGAGCGACACCAAATCCGTGACATACGGCTTGTTCTTGTCTGCGGAAACCTTGCCCTCTGTGATCAGGATCTCCGGCCAGATCCCGGGGCCGCCCGATGTCAGTTTGTTGAAATCCGGCACCGGCCCAAGGGTCGGATTCCCGGCGGCGGAAAAGGCGAGTTGGACGACAAGCCCGGCATCGCCGGCAGTGATGCGGGCGAGCGTGCGCCCTTCGTTTTTCGGATCGGGAGCCACCTTGATCCCCTCGCCGGCAACCATCTTGGAAGCATCCATGCCATCCGCCACCACCATGGTCAGATCGGCCGGCCTGGCATCGAACCTGAACGACCTTGTCACCGTCTCCCCGTCCCTGGAAATCGTCTCGAGCACATCCGTCCCGTTGACCGTGTATGCCAGCACCACCTCGCGCCCATGGCGGTAATGCCCCGTGAACCTTGCGTCCGCCATGTTGCCGTATCCCGGTATCTCACGCGTATCCGCAAAGGAGCCGCCCCGATCCGCCCAGCCCGGCCCGGAACCGGTGACCAGCAGCGCATCCTTGTTGTTCATCGTGATCAATCTCCCGTGCTGACCCGTCCATGGCGTGCCGCCCCATTCGATGCCGCCCTTGGAAACGCTCACCAATCGCAGCGTCTCGGTATCATACAGCGCACGCCAGCCATCGCCGAGATCCACGGAAAGCCCCTTGACCGCCCCAATCCGCTTCTTGCCCTGGAAATAGTCCCCGAAGGTATTCATCCATGCCGGGCCGACGTCCATTTTCTCGAACCATTTTTCCTGCGCTGGCAGCGGCTGGATGAGGAGCGTGGCGAGGACAGCAAAGAACCGTGGGATTTTCATACCCCGAACCTAGTGGACATCCCCGCTAGGTCTAGCATGGAAATCGCCAAATCCGCGCTTCACCTCGGGGCCGATCCGGCGTTTTATCACCACATGATCGACATGCTCGTGCGGCTCTATGACCTGCCGGATTCCGGCGAACTCTACCGCAGCGTGGCCTCACAAGGCATCACCCTGCGCCGCGCCCGCGCCTTCGAGACCCACACCCTCGAGAAATTCGCCCGCGAGAATTTCTCGGAAAAATGGGCGAGCGAGATCGGGGTCGCCCTCACCCGCCAGCCGGTCTCCTGCTGGATCGCAACGCGCGAAAAACGGATCCTGGGTTTCTCCTGTTATGAGACCACCCACCGGGGCTTCTTCGGCCCCACCGGCGTGATCGAGTCCGCGCGTGGCACCGGCCTCGGCAAGGCGCTGCTCTTCAAGGCGCTCGAGTCCCTCAGCGACATCGGATACGCATACGGCATCATCGGCGGGGTCGGCCCGCGCGAGTTCTATGCGAAAAACTGCGGTGCCATCGAGATCCCCGGCAGCGATCCCGGGGTCTATGCGGACATCCTGCCATAAAGCGACCCGTGGCAACCAGCGAGCATAGCGATCTGCCGGAGCGATTCGGGCCGATGACGATCAAGGAGCTCCGCCAGAGCCTGCGGCGCACCAGCTTCGTCTATCCCTTCATCTGCATCCACATCTTCGCCACGCTGGCGATCTATGCGGAATTCCAGCTCGGGGTGGGGCATGGAGGCGGAGGTGTGAAAGCGGTCTTCGCATGGGATCCGGATGATGTCAGCCCGTTTTGGTGGGTGGCGATGGCGGTCTGCGGTGTGCTGATGCCGATGGCGGGATTTTTCCTGATGCCGCAGGAAACCGAGGAAGGGAACCACGAGCTGCTCCTGCTCACCACGCTGAGCCGTTGGCAGGTTGTCTCCGGGAAATTCATCATGCTCTGGGGCTTGAGCGCGCTGACCTTCACCAGCCTGCTGCCCTACATCATCATCCGCTATTTCATCGGCGGCATCGAGTGGTTCCAGGAGCTGGCCAGCGCTGCCTCCGTCATCGGCCTCGCCGCCGTGGTTGCTGCCGGGGCGATCGCGGCCTCGGGCTTCGGCAACCTGGCGGCAAGGCTCGGAGTCTTCGCGCTCTACGCATTTTCCGCATTGGCAGGCGGCGGAGCCGGAATGATAGGCGGTGCGGTGACGCTGAACATGAGCAAGACATCCGGCTATGCCTGGCTGGGGAACCTTTTCTACCACATTTCCGCCCTCTGCGTCGTCGCCTGCTACGCCGTCATCGGCTTGCTCGTCGCCCGCTCGCGGCTGCGCCTGGCAACGATGAACTTCGAGCTCAAGCCCTCCGCCGTCTTACTCATCATCCTCGGCCTTGCACCCTTCATCATCGGCATGGCCGCAGCCTTCACCTGCGGCTTCGGCAGCCTCGCCGGCGTGCTGCTTCTGACCTACCTTGCGTGGAATTCCGATCTCACGCCAAAGGCTCCCAAGTGGATGCCCCCTCCCCCGCCCAATGTCCCGCCGCCCATGCCAGCCCCTGCGATCACGCCGCGGGCGGATGAAGAGCCGACACGCTGATCAATCAACGCTTGCCCACCGGATGCGACTTGCCTTGCAGGCGTTTTCCGGAAGGCAGGAAAGGATCGCGCATCGCCTTGCGGAAATCGAAGACCTTTTCAAAATCCTCCGGCTTGTCGGACTCCTGTTTTCCGAAGACCTGTTCCTCGATCATCAGGAAGACCATGTTACCGACATCGCGGCATTCCTTGATGCCCCACTCATCCATCAGGGTGCCGGCCAAGGGGCCGAACTGTTCAAGGGCATGGTCGCGGAAACCTTCCAAGAGTTCCTTGCCGCTGACATGCCGCATCTGCCCGCCATTCCCGTCGAGGAAGCGTTTGAGGGTGAAATCCAGCGATGATTTGAGGAAAAGGTAGGCCTGCGCGTCATAGCGGTCATCGCGGCGCAGGATCGCGGCGATGGATTCCTCGATGTGGAGCGGTTGCATCGCAGCAAGCTGCCAAAGGACCACTGCGGTGTCAAAGCGCATTCGGGCAATCAGAATTCCATGCCCACGAGATCCCTGTCAGTCTTCGCCGCGTCGAGGAAGCCCTCGTCCATGGCAATGGCCTTGTCCAGATGCTCCTTCGCCGAATCGCCCTCGCCCAGCGTCCAGAGGTAGCAGGCCATGTTGTAATGGTAGACGGGGAACTCCCGCAAGACCTCCGGCCCGCCGGAAAGCAGTTGCCTGGCCTCTTCGGTTTCGCCGGCCTCATGGAGGCAATAGGCGGCGCTGAGGAAAAAATCAGGCTCATCCGCAGCCTGCCCGCAAAGCTGCCGCGCCGTCGATGAAGCGCCAGCCCAGCTGCCCTTCGCCATCTGCGCCGCAAGTTCCAGTTCGAGGACTTTCCTCCCCTGCCTGTCCTCGCCGCTGAGGCCGTTGAGCTCCTCCAGCGCATCGTCCGGCATACCCAGCTCCAACCAACCCGATGCCGCCCTGATCACCTGCTTCGTTACCATCACTATCCACATAGCAGATCCCGGGCCAGGCCGCAACCCCGGCCGAGGGCCGTGCATCCGATTTCCCAAAACTCTTCCCTTGAAACCCGCAAGCCATGCTTGGCAGACTCGCCCATGGGGAACGAATTCTACGGCCACTTCGATACCGAGCGCCTTTCAGGCAGATCCGATGCCGGGGATTTCCGAACGGCCTTCCAGATCGACCGCGACCGCGTCCTCCACACCCCGACCTTCCGGCGCCTGCAGAACAAGACCCAGGTCTTCTGGTCGGGCGAATACGATTTCTACCGCACCCGCCTGACCCACTCGCTGGAGGTCGCTCAGATCGGGAAGTCCATCTGCGCGTGGCTTCTCAAGATGGATGGTTCGCTGCTCTCGGAGAGCTTCCACATCGATACGGATCTCATCGAGGCCATCTGCCTCTCCCATGACCTGGGGCACCCGCCCTTCGGGCACGCCGGGGAAAGGACGCTGAACCACCTGATGGCCGGCCACGGAGGCTTCGAGGGCAATGCGCAGACGCTGCGCCTGCTCACTGAGCGGATTTTTTCCGCAAGGCATACGGGAATGGATCCGTCCCGCGCATTCCTTGACGGGATCCTGAAATACAAGACGCTTTGGACGGAACTCGCCTCCGCAGGCAGCCCTCCGGAAAACCATTTCATCTACGACTCGCAGGACTCGTTCCTCGGATGGGCATTGGGTGGAAATGGTTTCCCGTCCGAGCTTTCACCCGGAAAACCGCGCGACGCGTTCAAATCCATCGAATGCCAGATCATGGACTGGGCGGACGACACAGCCTACTCGCTCAACGACCTCTCCGACAGCATTCGCGCCGGCTTCCTGCATATTGAACGGATCGAGGCATGGGCAGGGCGCAACCAAGTTGACAATGGCCCGGATACGCCGCTCGGAGAACTGATCCAGGCGATCAGGAAACAGCGGGTCGACCCTTTCATCGGGAAACGGATCGGCGGCTATATCCGCTCGACGCGGCTGGAGCGGGACGAGAATTTCCTTTCCGGCGCCAGCAACCGCTATGGCTACCGACTGGTCATCGATGCCTCCGTGAAAGCCGAATCCGCCCTCTTCAAGAGACTCGCCTATGATGTGGTTTTCCTATCCCCGCAGCTCAAGCAGCTGGAGCACAAGGGTTCCCGGATGCTGCGGCAGCTGTGGGAGCTCCTGGAGGCGCGCTACGTCCGTGGCGAGAGCATAGACGGCCAGGATTTCCAGCTCCTGCCCGAAGAGACCGTCTCCGAGATCGAGGCCGCAGGGGATGGGACGGCGCGGGCGCGGCTGGTGTGCGATTATCTCGCGGGGATGACCGATGGATATGCGGCAAGAACCTACAAGCGCTTGTTCTCGCCGGACTTCGGTTCCATCAACGATCTCTGAGAAGAGTAGCCTTACTAGGATTCGAACCTAGAATAACGGAATCAAAATCCGGGGTGTTACCATTACACTATAAGGCTTTTGAGGGCTAACCCGCACCTACCCGAGGCTGATGCCCGGGGCGCGGGAAGATACGCGAAGCATCGGGAGCTTGGCAACCCGGAAATCAGCCCTTCCGAAAAAATAATCCCGGGATCGCACGAAGCGGCGTTCCCTTTTTTGGCGGTGTTTTCAAGGGCGGCTCCAAAAAGCCTTCGGCCGTGATCGTCCTTGGAAAGGATTGGCTTTCCCGCCCGTCCAGCTGCGCCGTGTCAGACCTCCATCCCAATCCCCGTTTTGGGTAAGATGGCTGGGCTCAAGGCGATGATCCGCTCCGCCGGGTGGATTCAGATCCTTTCCACTGAAACAGAGACCTCCATCGTGCATTCGGCGGAGCCTTTGTAGCGGCCTAGGATGGGGGCGACATCGCCGTAGTCCCTGCCGACGGCGATCTTGATGTAGCGGTGGTCCGCGAGGACTGCGTTGGTGGGGTCGAAGCCGATCCAGCCGGTCTCCGGGAGATAGACCTCGCACCATGCATGGGATGCCTGGGCGCCGACGAGTTCGTTTTTTCCTCCGGTGAAGATGTAGCCGGATGCGTAGCGCGCGGGGATGCCGACGCTGCGGCACATGCCCAGCATGATGTGGGCGAAGTCCTGGCAGACGCCCTTGCGGAGCGCGAAGGCGGTCTCGAGGTGGGTTTCGGCATCGGTGATGCCGGGCTCGTAGCAGAACTCGGAATTAATCCAGCGCATGATGGCGGCGGCTTTTCCGAAAACGGCATCCTCGGTGGCGGTGACATCGACGGCGGCTTTCCAGATCTCCGGGTTGAGGGAAACCCAGCGGCTTTCATGCAGGTAGGAGTGGCAGCGCTCGACGATTCCCGGGGATCTGAAGAAACCCATGCCTCCGGAGTAGCCGTCGTTGGGGATATGGAGGGGCAGGTTGATGACGCGGATCTGGCTTTCAACCACCATGCGCCGGTGCTGGGTGCCGATCTCGAAGGCGTGGGTGATGTTCCCGAAGAGGTCTGTGGAGCGGTTCAGGCGTGTGGGTGGCATGACCTTGACCACAGAGCCGAGGGTTTTCTGGAAAAGGAAATCCCTCGGCTCAAGGTGGAGGGTGTTCGCGTTGCCGGTGATCCAGTTGCTGTAGTGGAATTCCGTCCTGTGCCTGACCGAAAATTTCGCGCCCCCGGATTCCCTGTCGGTGGGTCGGCTCACGGTCTCTGCTGCTGTTGCAGGGGTTGCTTGGTTTCTTTGGCACCGGTGGTTTCCTCCCAGGCTTCCGGCACGGGAAGCTCCTCGGGGACGAGGACATACGTCTTGAAAACCTCCTCGGCGATCTTGTTGAGGGTTGACTGGACCCCATCGAGGTATTGGTGGAGGCCCATTTCGAGGACGTCCGCCGGATCGCCGAAGCTGAGGCCGGCAAGCATCTTGCCGGTTTCGCGCTCGGCCTCGGTGGAGAAGGAGCCGTGGCTTGCGCCGGAGATGCGGTGGAGGGTGGCGTTGATCTTGTTGATGCAGTATCGGAGGGAGCGGGGGAAGTCCGGGGAATAGAGCAGGTATTCCATCACGGTGCGTCCGTTGATTTCCAGGCCGGTGGCGCGGAATGCTCCCATCGCGCCACAGGAGCTGAGGATGGCGGACCAGTGGAGCACGCCCACGCCGCTCTGATCCATGCCCTCCGCGCCTTTCGGGAAATAGGTGGAGATGTCGAGGAAGCGTGTGGTCTTGTCGGCCCGTTCGAGGTAGCGTCCGAGGGTCATGAAATCCCAGACGGCATCGCGGGCGGTGGTGGAGACGGAGATGCCCAGCACGGTCATCGAGGAGCGGCGGACCTCCTCGTAGAAGCGGGGCGGGTTTTCCCTGAGCAGCTGGAGCGCCTCGTCGGAACGGGTGAAGAGGTAGATGGCGTTGAGCTCCTCCCACAGCTCGTCGGAAATCTGGTCTCGGATGGTGCGGGCGTTCTCGCGGGCGAAGCCTATGCAGGAGAAGATGCTGTTCGGGTTGCGTGTGTCCTCGGTGAGGAAGCTGATGACGTTGTCGCTGCTTGCCTCGTCATAAAGCTCGCTGAAGGCGGATTCGTCGCCGGTGCTCAGGATGATGGGCTGCCAGAAGCCGCTCAGGCGCTCGCTGTCGAGGCTCTCGAAGTCGAGGAGGAGCTGTTCGTTGACATCGATGAGCCGTGCGAGGTTATCGGCGCGTTCGACATATCTCATCATCCAGTAAAGGGTGTTGGCTACGCGGGAAAGCATGGGGTCGTGTGTTTTGGATTTATTTGAGCACCCAGGTGTCCTTGGAGCCGCCTCCCTGGGAGGAGTTGACAACGAGTGAGCCTTTCTTGAGGGCGACGCGGGTAAGGCCGCCGGGGACGATTTTCACGGTCTCGCCGTTGATGATGTAGGGGCGTAGGTCGATGTGGCGGCCCTCCATGGCGCCATCGCACCAGGTGGGAGACTGGGAGAGGGAGATGACGGGCTGGGCGATGTAGTTGCGCGGATCGGCCTTGATGAGTCCGCGGAATGTCTCGATCTCCTCCTTGGAGGCGGTCGGCCCCATGAGCATGCCGTAGCCGCCGGATTCGTTGGCGGCTTTCACCACCAGCTCGGGAAGGTTTTTCATGACGTAATCCATGTCCTTTTCCTCGGAGGGCAGGAAGGTGGGGACGTTCGGCAGGATGGGTTTCTCGCCGAGGTAGTATTCGATCATCTTGGGGACGAAATAGTAGATCACCTTGTCATCGGCGATGCCGGTTCCGACGGCGTTGGCGAGGGCGACGTTGCCGGCCATGTAGGCGTTCATAAGGCCGGGGACGCCGAGCACGGAGTCCTTGCGGAAGACGACGGGATCGATGAAGTCGTCGTCGATGCGGCGGTAGATGACATCGACGCGGACGAGGCCTTTCGTCGTGCGCATGTAGACGAACTTGTCCTTCACCACGAGGTCGCGGCCCTCGACGATCTCGATGCCCATTTTCCTGGCGAGGTAGCAGTGCTCGAAATAGGCGCTGTTGAAGCAGCCGGGGGTGAGCAGCACGCAGACCGGATCGCCCTCGCGGCGGGGCGAGATGTGGTGGAGCATGTTGAGCAGGTCGCGCGGGTAGGAATCGACCGGGCGGACGCCGAGGGAGTCGAAAAGTGCGGGGAAGGCACGCTTGAGTGCGTTGCGGTTTTCCAGGAGGTAGGAGGCTCCGGAGGGGCAGCGGGCGTTGTCCTCGAGGACATAGTAGGTGCCGTCCGCGCCGCGGATGAGATCGCTGCCGCAGATCTGGATGTAGATGTCCTTCGGCACATCGACGCCGCGGAATTCCTTGCGGAAGCTTTTCGCCTCCTCGATGTAGAAGCGCGGGATGACCCCGTCCTTGAGGATTTCCTGGTCGTGGTAGATGTCGTTGAGGAAAAGGTTGAGCGCGGCGATTCGCTGGGTGAGGCCGGCCTCGATGAGCTCCCACTCGTCGGCGGGGATGACGCGCGGGACGGGATCAAAGGGGAAGATGCGCTCGGATCCCTGGTTGTCGTGATAGACGTTGAAGGTGATGCCCTGGCGCATGAAATACAGCTCGCTGGTCGCTTTCCGGGAGAGGAAATCGTCGGTCTCAATCTGCTGGAATTTGCCGAACAGGGGCTCGCAGTGCGGCCTGACGCTGCCGTCAGGGGCGAACATTTCGTCGTAGAACTTATCGGAGGCGTAGCCTTTGAACATGATTGGAAGGGTTTTGGGGTCTGGCGAAAGGATTAGCATCCGCCGCGCCAAAACCCCAATCGTATTTCAAATTTATCGACCGCCGGTGCCGAAGCTGCCGTGCCCCCCCCCGCCCCCGCCATAGGGTGCGGCGAGCCTTTCGGGCACCGCCACGGATGGGAAAACCCGTTTCTGGAATCTCCTTTTTTCGGATCTTCCCATGAGCCACCCGAGCCCCATGCCGCATAGCGCCAGCAGTGAGAGCGCACCGATGGTGATGAGCGCCAGCTTGAGCGAGCGGCTGCCATCGACGGGTGCTTCCTTGCGCGCGAAATATCCCTGGAGGTTCTCACCTATCCCGGAGACGAGCTTCTCCACATAGAGCTCGGGGTCCTTTTCCGGCTCGGCATCCTGGAGCACCTGCGAGATGTTCGCGACCAGTTCGTAGGCGGGGACTCCCGCCTTGTTTTCGACCAGTCCTTCACTGGCATCCAGACCGCGCCCGAAGCCGAGCCTGCGGGTATCGGACTCGAAGACGATGACCAGCCCGCCGCCGTCGGGCAGCCATTCCTGCTGGAGCTGCGAAGCGAGGTCGTTGGGCGATGTGGAGATCAGGACGCGCTCCAGGATCACGAAGAGGCGGTAGCCATGGCGCGCTTCCAGATCGCGGATGATCTCGATGATGCGCTGGCGGGCTGCGGGATCTTTCCCAAGCACCCCGCCATTGTCGGACAATCCGGAGGATGGCCGGGGAGGGATGTCTGCATCGGAAAGCATTTGCGCCGCAAGCGCACCGGCAAACACCGCCATGAGCGCAGCTATCAGGGAAAAGATTTTCACCGGGGGCAGCATCCATTTTCCCAAGCGCCCTGACAACCATGAAAAGCGTTTGCAGCGATGGATTTGCCGCTTCCATGGAAGGCATCATCCCGCCTAACTCCCTTCATGCGCGTCCTCGCCATAGACCCCGCCGTCCGCAACACCGGATACGCCATCCTGGAGGGCGATCCGCGCAAACCGTCCGTACTCGGCTACGATGTGATCTCCATCCCGCAGTCCATCCCGCAATCCGCCGCGCTTTCCGCGATCCGCACCCACCTCGTGCACCTAATCGCCAAGCACCAGCCCGACGAGGTGGCGGTGGAGGGAATCATCTACGTACAGTCCCACCGCACGGCGATCTCGATGGGTGCGGCCCGCGCCGCCGCGTTGATCGCCGCCGCCGACCATGGCCTGCCCGTGTACGAATACGCCCCGCGGAAAATCAAGATGGCCGTCGTCGGGAAAGGCACGGCGGACAAATCGCAGGTCGCGTTCATGGTCAGAGCCCTGTTAGGGCTTTCGGAAACCCCTCCACCGGATGCCGCGGATGCACTCGCCATAGCCCTCGCCCACCTTCAGGCATCCGATCCGATCCGCGCGAAGCTGCTCGACCGCAGGCTGGTCTGACCTTTGCCACTCGCCTCCACAGAAAGAATTCCTCTGCCATTCCAAGACCCAACGGTCACTTTCAAAAATCTCGCCGGGAAGACGGAACAAACCGTCTGGCACATGCCATGTTTCCTGAATGCTTCGTCGGCGAATCGCTATCGTTTCACCGCAGGTAGTCCTTTCCCGCGAAGCTCGCCTTGACGCCCTCTTGCCAGGCCTTGAGCTCCTTGAGCATTTTCCCCACTTCCTGCGGATGCCCGCCCGCGATGTCCTTTTCCTGGCCGGGGTCATCCACTATGTCGTAGAGCGTCACGGATTCCTCCCTGCGCCGCTTGCTGGGTGCGTCGAGCCGCAGGATGTGGCGACCGTCGATCCATGCCGAATTCAGGATCTCACATGAGGGGGGCTCGCTCTTGCCAGCGTAGCGGCCAGAGGCGAAGCCCAGCGGTTTGGGGCGGCTCTCCATCCTGCCATCGAACAGCGGGACGATGCTCACACCGTCGATCACCGGCTGGTGCCCCATGCTGACGCCGGCGACGTCCAGCACGGTGGGATACATGTCGATATGGCAGACCGGCACATCCGAGCGCATGGGCCTGGGGATTTTCCGTGGCCAATCAATCAGTCCGATGGTGCGCGCGCCGATGCGTCCCTTTTTCTCAATGCCGGAAGTGTCTGAGATCCCGCCATTGTCGCTGACGAACCAGAGCAGGGTATTCTCGGCGATGCCGAGCCGCTTCAGTTCTCCGCGCAGCTTGCCGACGGCGGCGTCGAGCCCCGAGATCTCGCCCCACAGGTTCTGTTCCGCTTCGGGGAGATCGGGATAGAGCTTCTTGAATTCCTCAGCGGCTTGGTGAGGGGCGTGCGGCGAACCGAAGCAGATTTGGGCGAAGAAGGGCTGGCCGCGTTCCGCGCGTTTCCCGATGAAATCGAGCGCGATCTCAATGATGGCCACCGACGTGTCGCCGGTGGTCTTGATCGGTGCCTCATCCTGCTTGTCGCTGTCGCCCACGAAGAATGCAGCACCAAGGTCGAAGTAGTTTTTGCTCCATACGGCCTCATCGAATCCGACCTTCAGAGGGTGGGTGCCGTCACGGCCCAGACCCCATTTGCCGAAGTGGCCGGTCTCGTAGCCGGCGGTCTGGAGCGCGGCTGCCACCGTGACCTCCCCCTCCTGCATCGCGCCCACTGTCGTGACCATGCGTGCGCGCAGCGGGGTGCGTCCTGTCAGGATCGCCATGCGCCCCGGAGAGCAGGTTCCGGCGGCCGAATAGAAGTAATCGAACCGCAATCCCTCCGCCGCCATGCGGTCGAGGTGAGGGGTTTTGACGATGGGGTTGCCGCTGTAGCCCGTGTCCATGAAGCCCATGTCGTCGGCGACCACGAAAATGATGTTCGGCTTGGAATGAGGGCTATCAGCTTTGGCGGAGCCGATGAAAGCCGGAATGGCACCGAGGAGGAGGCAGGCCAGCAAAAAGAATGAACGGGTCATTTTCCGATGGGTGGGGTTTGGCGGTCATACCCGCAGGTGGTGAATGGCCCGACGGGCATGGCGTCGGTGTTGTAGAGCAGGTGTCCGAGGGGCTGGCCCGTGTAGGCGTAACGCACGGCGATCGGCTTCTCCACGCCCCCGGCCGAGACGATGAGTTCGGAGCCGTCGATCCTGCCATCGGCCCAGTGCCATGCGCCGTCGGCGTCCTGGATCGACAGCCACTGGAGCTTTGCGTCCGGGGTGGGAACAGCTGGCAGGAAGCCGTCCGGCAAACCTTCCGCCTTCTTCGCGACCATCAGGCCCACCTCCGCATCATCGGTGAACGAAACGCGGATCGTTTTCCCCTCGATCTCATGGCTTTTGTAAAGCGGGCAGGCGGTGATTTTCTTCATGCCATAGACCTTGTTGAGGACGGATCGGGCCAGCCGGTCGCCGGTGTCGTATTTGTTCGGCGGGTGTTCGCCCTTGGTACCGACGTCGAGGGTGACCGCCATGCCGGTGTGGGGCAGTGCGAGGGTTTCCACATAGGCCTGACGGATCTCGGCCCGGCCGTCACCGCCTGCGGGGTTTTCGGTGGTCGATTCGCCGAGACCCGGCAACTGGACGTAGTGGACCGGGAAGTCGCCCTGTCCCCAGGCCTTGCGCCATCCGAGGATGAGGGATTTGAGTTTCGGGTGATAGGCGCGGCCGTCCTTCATGTTGCTCTCTCCCTGATACCAGACGGCTCCGCGGATGCCGTAACCGACCAAGGGTTCCAGCAGTTCGGTGTAATGTTTGCCAGTGGGATAAGGCGGTTCGTTGAGCCAGCTCTCGATGTTCGAGCCGCCAACCGCGCGGGTCATCAGGCCAATCGGGATCAGGGCGTCCTGCTGCAGGCGGCGAGCGAAAAAGAAGGCCACCTTGCCGAAGTTCGGGGCCGTCTCCGGCGAGCAGACAAGCCAGGCATCCTCGCCCAGCAGGCGCAGCGCGGGGTAGTCGGCCTTGTCGAGCGAGTCCGCGGGATGGTGCGCGCCCCTGCCGGTTTTCATGCGACCCGCCATGTTTGACTGGCCCGCGCAAAGCCACACGTCGCCGACGAGCAGGTTGCGGATTTGCTTGGTGGCCTGCTCGCCGTCCTTCGCGCAGACCACCGTCATCGTCTTGCCCTCCGGCGAGTCGTTGACCGACTTGAGGGGCACGGCGGTCAAAGGCTCGAGCAGGAGGCGCCACCGCCCTTCGGCATCCGCGGTGGCCGTGGCGGATTTCCCGTCGAAGCCTACGGTCACCTTCGCACCGGGAAGCGTATGCCCCCATACGGGCAGCTTGATGTTTTGCTGAAGCACGCCGTTGTCACGGAATGGCCCGGCGACAGAGGGCTCAAGCGACGGCTCGGCTGCAGACGCGCCGATGAATGCGTAAACCCAGGCGAAGGTGGCGGCGAAGATGGGATGGGGTTTCATGGCTTTTGGTATCTTTGGGGGAAAAGTGGCTCAACGTTTCTTTTTTCCGGCGGGCTTCGGATAGATGAAGGTCCGCTCGGCCTCCTTTTCCCAGAGATCGGCCAGCTCGCGCACTTTCTCCGGGTGGGTTTTGCTGAGATCGTTGAGTTCGGAGCGGTCGTCCTCGATTGCGTAAAGTTCCCACGGCCGAGTTTCCCCTGCGCGCACCAGTTTCCACGGCCCCTTGCGGATCGCGGCCTTGCCGAAGTGCTCGAAGAGCAAAACCCGCTCCTCCGTGCGGTCGGCGGCGAAACCGCCTGCCAGGCTGCGGCCCTCCATCGGCAGGATGTCGTGATCGGCGAAGCGTGCGGGATACTCCTGACCGGAGAGCTCGATACAGGTGGCCATGAGATCGACCAGGTGACCCGGCTCGTGGCGCAGTTCGTTGCGGGCGGCGATGCCCTTGGGCCAATGGGCGATGAGCGGGGTGGCGATGCCGCCCTCGTGGTTGCTGCTCTTGTATTCGCGGAACGGGGTGTTGGAGACGCTGGCCCAGTTGCGGCCGTAGGCGATGTAGGTGTCGGCTGGGCCGGGCATTTCCCCCGGACCGGTGCGCACCGGGCGACCGTCGCGGGATCTCTGGGGGACCATCATGGTCTGGAGCTCGTCTTTCCCCATCGGGACGATGTCGTCCGGCAGCGGGCGCTTCGGGGTCTTGCGACCGTTGGCCTCGGCGCAACCCCCGTTATCCTGAAGATACAGGATCAGCGTGTTGTCGAGCTGGCCGGTGGCTTGAAGGGATTCGACGATGCGGCCGATGCCCTGATCCATCGAGTCGACCATGGCCGCATAAACCTCCATGCAGCGCAGCTCCCACGCCCGTTCGGACTCATCCACCGCTTTCCACGAAGCGTCCGCGGGGCTCAGCTTCCAGTCGCCGATGACTCCGAGCGCCTTCATCTTTTCGTAACGTGCCTCGCGGATCGCCTCGTATCCGGCGTCATAGCGGCCCTTGTATTTGGCGATGTCCTTTTCGAGGGCATGCATCGGCCAGTGTGCGGCGGTGTAGGAGACATACATGAAGAAGGGTTTTCCCGCATGATCCTTGGAATGCTCGCGGACGTAACGGGAAGCGTGGTCGCTGATCGCATCGGTGTAGTAGTATTCCTTCGGCTGGTATTCCTCGTCGTTTTCGGGAGTGATCGCGTCGTTGCCGCGTGTGAGCGTCCAGGGATCGAAGAAACTACCGGCACCGATGATGGTGCCGTAGAAGCGGTCGAAGCCGCGCTGCAAAGGCCAGTTGCTCTTGTCGCCCTCAGGCTTGAGCTGCTTGGTCACGTGCCATTTGCCCGCCATGTAACTGCGGTAGCCGGCGGGCTTGAGCGCCTCGGCGATGGTGACCGCGTTGCGCGACAGGTCGCCCCGGTATCCGCGCTGGCCTCCGTCGTTGGTCATCTCGCCGATGCCCGCCTGGTGGGCGTATAGCCCGGTCAGGAGAGAGGCGCGGGTCGGGCAACAGCGGCCGGTGTTGTAGAAGCGGGTGAAGCGCAGGCCGTTCGCCGCTAGGCGGTCGAGCGTTGGAGTCTCGATTTCACCGCCGTAGCAGCCTATGTCCGAGTATCCCATGTCATCGGACATGATGAGGATGATGTTCGGCTTGCCGGGTCCGTCTTCGGCGGTGGCCGTGAGAGCCCCGATGAAGAAACAGATGGATGTGATATGGAAAAGGCGTGTCATGGGATTCATTGAGGGTGGTTTTGAAAAGTCCTATCGACCGGTCACGGTAATGTCCATGACCGAGCCTAATTTTTGCCCGGCGGCATCAGGATGAAAAACTTAAGAGCCACGCCAAACTGCGGGGCTTGATCGCGCCAGAAGTGCAGGATGTTCTTGCCCTGCCTGAGGTTCAGCGTGACCGGCTCGCTCTCTGCCCACAACCCGATCGTGAAGGGCAGCGCGATGGTGGTGGGGGACTTGTCCTCATTGACGGAAAGCTGGAGCGACTGTCCGACATTCGAGGTGGCCACCTTGGCGGTCAGCGTATAGGTGCCGGCCTTGGGCACCTCGATCGTGTAATCCATTTCCGAATGGGTTCCCAGCAGCGGCCCTGCCGGATCGATCCCGGGGCTGTTCGCGTAGTAATCCTCCGAGTGTTCGTCGCGGACGAACTCCGCGACGTTGCCATAGATGTCGTGTAGCCCCCAGGGGTTGGGTTTTTTCCGGCCGACCGGATGGGACTTTCCTCCCGCGTTGCCATTGAACCAGGCGTATTCCCCGAGCTTCGAGGGTTCGTCGCCGAAGAACCAGCGGGTGCCGGTGCCTGCGCGGGCCGCGTATTCCCACTCGGCCTCGCTCGGCAGGCGCGCTTCCAAGCCGATCATCGCGGAGAGATGCTCACAGAACAGCAGGGCGTTGTAAGGTTTCACTCCGTCCGCCGGATAATCCGGGCCGCTGCCCATGCTTCCCTGTGCCTTGCCCATGACCGCCTCGTATTGAGCCTGGGTTACCTCGTATCTTCCGAGGTAGAAGCCCTTGGTGAGGGTCACATCATGTCTCGGGGTGTTGGCGAGAACGTCGCCTTGCTTTTCCCTGAGGTCGCCTCCCATGAGGAACCTCCCCGGTGGGATGTAAACGAACTCCATCGCCACGCCGTCCGCCAGTTCGACCGCGAATTCCTTTTCGGCCCGTTCACCGTCCGGCGTCACCGCGACCCTGAAGCCGCGCAGATCCTTGGATTTTTTCGGACGCGCGCCCCTCCAATGGCGTGTCGCGGACTCACACAGGGAAGCCTCATGGCGCAAGGATCCGCCCCTCACCAGGATCGGCTTCTGCTGGAGGAAGCGCGGCAGGAACACCTGCATCCCGCCGCCGAAGCTCTCCATGGCAATCACATCCTCGCTGTCGCCCGTGGCTTGCGCGCAGGCCGCCGCCGGAATGGTGATGGTGCCGTCTTCGCCCCGGGTGATCTGGCGGGCATCGGGAGGGATGGGCTTGCTTTCCCCGGCGTCGCTCTTGCCGTCGGCCTCGCCGAGATCCGCACCGACGGCATCGGGTGTCACCGCCCCGGATTTCTCGATGATACTCCTCTGGGTGGCCAGCGCGACGGCATTCCAGAAGGCGGGGGCGGCCTTCGGGTCGAACTCCGTGTAGCAACTTTTCTCTCCCATGGCATCGCCGATCCAATAGGCACGCTTCACCTTGAGAAATTCGTTTGCGCGGGCGCGCGCTTGGGTGGTGGCGAGGAAATCGCGGTCGGTGCGGTAGCGGGTGGTGGACTTGCCACTACCCCAGCCCGGGCCGAGGACAACGACCCAACCTTGCGGCGTCCATCGTGCCGAGGCTCCGTGGCCGGTGCTGGGACGCGCGGTGGCGGGAATCCCAAAAGCGCGGCAGATGAAGCGCGCGAAGAACGAACGGCGCCCGCAGATCCCCCCATTCATGAGGATGTTCTGTGGCCCCATCAGTTCGGGCCGGTCCTTTCCGACGTCGATGGATCCGTAGCGGACATCGGTGTTGACGAGGTTCGCATAACGCCAGCCCTCGTTCTCGGTGAAAATATGATCGGGCCGGTAGTTGCGCAGCATTTCACGCCCCCAGGCGAGAGCCTCGTCGCCTTCCGGGGCGCAGACGACAAAGCGGAGGTCCCAGATGCCCAGGCGGTCGAAGTTCGCATCCAGCTCACCGGCCTGGTAGGCCTTCTCGAAATGCAGGTAGCGTTTCACCGGATCGATGGGATCGGGTTTGGCGGGAGCGTCTTCTGTCCCGTCGTTCCCAAGCGGTTCGCTGAATTCCAGGCTGACCGCCAAGGCCAGGCGCTGCAACACTCCCTCCTTGGCCTTGGGACTGGCTTTCTGGATTGCGGTGTAAATTCCCATCGCGCGGCCATAGTTGGCCGGTTCCGAATCGCGGCCATGCACTGGGCGCGCACCGTCGGCGATGGCCATCTGAAGCATCAGTTGGTCGTCTGCCAGCAGGGCATCGATTGATCTCCTCTGCTCGGCTCCCTTGGCGGCGAATTCAGCCAGTCCGGCGGGCGTGGCTTCATGGAGGATGACGAATTTCGCCAGCTTTGCATCGAGGGCATCGCTGGCGAGGAACTTGTCCAACTCAGGCAGCTTTCTGGCGGCCTCGACCCGCGCCTTGGAGTCCTTGGCTCCTTCGATGCCCGCGCGGGAGGCGTCGTTGAATCGGGGCAGTTTCGCACTGATCTCGGAACGCAAGGCTTCAAGCATGCCCGAGTAGGGATCGGCGGCCTGCGCTGCCGTGGGGATGCTTCCGGCAAGGGCGGCGCAGAATAAGGCGGAAAAGACCTGCCGTAGGGGCTTGGATTCGGGCATGCATGATTTTTTCATTGGGTCGTTTCGTTCGGTTATGCTTCGCCGCAGATACGGTGAAGCACTGCGAATGTACACGGCGGTTTCCTCCGGGAACGCCGAGGGTGCGCCGATCCTATCACGGGGAAAAAACACACGCATCTCCCATGCTTCATGAAGTGATGGGTTCCCACATGTTTCCGATGAGCCATTCCACGCGCCAAAACGGCCTCTATCTAGCCTTTGCATCCGCCAGTTGCCTGAGTGCCGCCTCCCCGAATCGCTCGCCCAGCTTGACGGATTCTCCGCTTGGATAGTGGAGATCTCCCTCGGGCTTGGCTGCATCTCCGCCGTTGAGGTCGTCGGTGTCGATCCATGATCCGAGGGGATCGTCTTCCGCGATCTTCTGTTGCACCGCGCGCATGCGCTTCCAGCCCTCGGCCGCGTCTCCATGCAGGCCGTAATCGCTGATGCGGCCGATCACGAAATGCATCTCTTCGATGCCGAGCTCTTTTTTGAGGCGGCCCGTGAGCGTGATGAAGCTTCGCCCGTAGGCCGCGCCCAGATCACGGCTGGCATCCGACTCGCCCTGCATCCAGATCAAGGTGACGGTCTTGAAGGTGCGCGCATCGCAGCTGTCTCGCACCGCCTTGGCCAGCCGCAGGAATTCCTCGCCGTTGCCACCCGTGAGCCTGCCTTGCAATTCATGGCCTTCGGGCGGCGCATAGTCCGCGACCCAAAAGCGTATGCCGCGCCCGGCGCGAGAGCATTGGACGATCATGACCTCATCCTCACCCAAAGACCCGGCGACCCTGTCGGTGAAACCTTTCCTCAGGCTGCCCGTCATGTTGGACTGGCCGGAAAGGATGAACAGGTGGCCGGACTTTTCCCCTGCGCGTGCAAGCAGCGCCAACATGCCGGCAACAAGAAGGTGGGCGAGGGATTTCATGAGCATCCCGGCATTACATCCTGTCGGAGCCGGTTCTTGCAGATCGCATCGCGGCCACCGGATCGCAGCTTGGTTTGACCTACGGGAATGGAGGGCTAGTTTCGACCCATGACGGACTGGAACGCGCGTTACGAAACCGGCGACACCCCTTGGGAAAAGGGTGAGGCCGCACCGCCCTTGCTGGAAGCTTTGGGAAAACTCGGCGCCGAAATCTGGGGCGATGGCCCGGTGCTCGTGCCAGGCTGCGGCTCCGGCCACGATGTCCGGGCGCTCGCCGCATCTGGCCTGCCATCGGTTGGCGTTGATCTGGCCCCGCTTGCGATTGCGGCCGCCGAATCACATCCCAAAGCCGGTGCGGAAACCTACGAGCTCGCGGATTTCCTCCATCCCGGTTGGCAGGAAGGCAGGTCGTTTTCCGCCCTCTGGGAGCATACCTGCTTCTGCGCGATCGATCCCTCACGGCGCGATGATTACGCCCGGGCCTGTGCGAATCTCATCGCGCCCGGCGGTCGCCTCATCGGCGTGTTTTTCCTCACACCCCAAGGCCCCGGCGAGGAAAACCAGGGGCCGCCTTTCAACTCGACGGCCACGGAAATCGAAGCCCGCTTTGCGGAATGGTTCGACCGCGAGCACGGCTGGATTCCGGAGCGTGCCTACCCCGGACGGGAAGGGAAGGAGTGGGTTGCGGTTTTCCGCAGGAAATGAGATCCCGCTTTCTGCTTGCCCGTGAGATGGGATTCCCGGCAAATCAGGGCAGATGAAATTCCTCTTCCTCTGCATGGCCTGCGTTGCCGCCGCATCATGCGCAAGCCCGCCCGCGCAGCCTCCCGGGATGCCGCTGGACAGGGAGTTCAGTCACGGCGAGGAAAACTCCGCCATCACCAAGGTCACGCAATGATGCCGGAGATACGCACCATCCCGGAGCCGGTATCCTATGCCCACGGCCTCACGCTTCAGGAAAAGGCTGTCGAAGCCATCCTCTCCGGCGAGGGCAATGACACGATATTCCTGTTAGAGCATGAACCGGTTTACACCATAGGCCGCCTCCGCGACCAATCCTCGCTGCGTGCCGCCGCCAGCCTGCCGCACCCCGTATTCGAGACGAACCGTGGAGGCCAAGCCACCTACCACGGACCTGGCCAGCTCGTCGGCTATCCCATACTCGACCTCAACCCGCGCGGGCGTGATCTCCATCTCCACCTCCGCCTCATTGAGGACGCACTCATTTCCGCCTGCGCAGATCTCGGCGTGCAGGCCGGTCGCCGCGTGGGGATGACCGGGGTGTGGGTTGAGGACAGGAAACTCGCCTCCATCGGGGTCGGCGTGCGAAAATGGGTCTCCATGCACGGCTTTGCGATCAACGTGACCCGCGAGTCGCTGCCACCGTTCCTTTCGATAACCCCGTGCGGGCTGGATGGGGTTTCCATGACCTGCATCGAGGCGGAGGCATCCGCACCGGTGACGATGGCCGGAGCCGTGGGTATGATTGCCAGACATCTTGAATTCCGGTTTGGATAGCTGTTTTTCATCGGTGGAATGCGATCCTGTGCAGGCTGTTGGCATGCGGGCGGCTTGGATGTGAGGGGCAACCAATCTCCGAACATACCGCATGAAAAACAACCGCATCCCCCCTTCCCATGGCTTCACCCTCGTGGAGCTTCTCGTCGTCATCGCAATTGTCGCCGTCCTCGCCGCCCTCAGCTCCACGGCTGTCTTCCGCTTCAGGAAATCGGCGGACAAGGTCGCCGTCACCAACAACCTCAGGCAGATCCAGGCGGCCAACATGGGCTACGCCACGGAGCAGAACGGAAAGTTCGTCCCGCCGAGTGAGACGGTGGAAGGCATCACCTACCTCTGGTTCGAGAACCCCGATTTCTTAAGCCAGATCAAGGGCGGATCGGCAACCTATGCTGCCGACGGCTCGGCCAACACCAGCCTGGAGCTTTCCATGATGGATCCTGCTGTGATTCGGGAAAAACCGTCCGGCTACAAGACGCTCGCCGCCAGCTACGGCTACACCACCCCCGTGGACGCAAGCCCCCTGCGCAAGGCCCAGCTCGACGACGCTTCCCGCACCGCCGCATTCATCACTGCGGACGCTCCCTTCGCCGGATACGGTTCAAAGGCAAACATTGCGTATCGCCATGGTGACAAGGCAATCGTTGTCTTCCACGACGGACACGCAATTCCTCTTTCCGCGCAGGAGATCGCCAAGAAATCCGCATCCAACGTGTTCTGGGGAGCATCCGCCCTGTGAGACTGCCTCAGGGAAGCTCCTTGATACGCAGATTTTTCCAGCGGACATCGGTTGCACCGCCAGCATGCACCTGCATTCCGAAGAATCCTTCGGCGGTGGCGTTTTTCGGATCCTCGTCGGTGTAGTCAACGCGCTTTTCTCCGTTGAGGAAAATCTGGATGTGATTGCCTTCGCATAGGATGCGGATCTCGTTCCAGCCCTCGGGCTTGAAAATCCCCTGTCCCTGCTTCGTGAAGGCCGCGCACTGCGCCTTGTCCGCCTTGTCCGGGAAAAGCCAGCCGCGCCGCGCCTCATCGTAGAGCCCGGCGGTCCATGCCCGGGCCATGCCGTTGTCATGCTCGCACTGGTAGCCGAAGACCCGCCCGTTGCCATCCGCCGATTCCTTCTGCAAGCCACGGAACATCATCCCGGAATTCCCTTTGAGCGTGTCGAACTTCATCTCGAAGCGGAAATCAAAATTCCTATACGTTTTCTCGGAAATCAGGAACGTGTTCGCATTCACCTTCCGCCCTGTGCCGACAATCTCGCCGTCCACCATCCTGTATTCGCCGTTACCTCCGACCTTTTTCCAACCGGTCAGATCCTTGCCGTTCGTCAGCGGGGTGAAGCCTTCCTCCACCTGGGCGAAAACGGGGCAGGTGAGCAGGGCGATTACGGGCAGCAGGTTTGTCATGTTCATGGTATGTATGCCAGATACGCCTTCCGGAAGCGCTTTCTTGCGGCTGCACCCACCCTGCGGTGTCTGAGCCCCGCGCGCAATGCCAACCCGGTAAAGATCGACACCCGGAACACCGCGGGATAAACCGATGGCGTGCGATACAAAGTGACCCACCGGACAAGATATGTGTACGAAGGCGTGGTGACAGTCTCCCACCATCTCGCCCGTCTCGCACCGAGATTCCTTCCAGGCCAGCGCTGCCCATGGCATGTGATCGAGATCGTCCCGGAGCCGGTCGGACGCAGCCGCCACAACGACGTTTACGGGAACGTCACCACCTACTTCGAGTGCGAGGGCGCGCACGGCGAGCTTGAGGTGACGGCGCGGAGTCTTGTGGAAGTGCTGCCCACAGCCAGGCCGGAGCCCTCCTCCACCCCACCATGGGAAACGATACGGGATGCCGCCGGCGCCGACAAGCTCACCCCCGGCACCGAGGCGGGCGCGTTCCGTTTCTCCTCGCCCATGGTTCCGCTCGGAGATGAGTTCGCCGGATATGCCAACGCCGATTTCCCGCCCGGACGCCCTATCCTTGAGGCCGCTTCCGCCTTGATGAACCGCATTCACCGCGAGTTCGATTTCAACCCCGCAGCCACCGATGTCGCCACCCCCGTCGCCGAGGTTCTCCAGAAAAAAGCCGGGGTCTGCCAGGACTTCGCCCACGTGATGCTCGCCTGCCTGCGCTCGCTGGGCCTACCCGCACGCTACGTCAGCGGGTATCTGGAAACGCTTCCCCCTCCCGGCCAGAAACGCCTCACCGGTGCCGATGCCTCCCACGCCTGGGTCTCCATCTTCTGCGGAGAGACCGCCGGCTGGATCGATGCCGATCCCACCAACGACCTTCTCCCCGGCGAGCGCCACATCACCGTCGCCTGGGGGCGCGACTTCTCCGATGTCAGCCCGCTGCGGGGCGTGACGCTGGGCGCGGGCGGGCAGAGCCTGACGGTGGAGGTGGATGTGGAGCCGATCTGAAAGAAGGGGTTCGCTCCGGGACTCGTTGCGATTCGGCCTTGACCCTGCGGTGCATCAACCCCAGTTCTCCGGCGACATGACTTTTGAATACGAACCCATCGAATGGGATGATGAGATCACCCTGCTGATCGACCGGCTTGAGGAGAAATCCGCGGATGGCGGCCTGACACGCCAGGAACGCGCGCTGATGGATGTTGTCGAGACCGTCCAGTTGCTCGACCCCGAAGGCGAGGGCTTGCACGAGTTCTGGCAGACACCCCTGAACCACAGGCGAATCATCAGCTCCTTCGACCTCGTCGGAGCCAGCGCCGTGGTCGATGCGCTCAACGCGAGCCAGTGGTGCCAGACGCGTGGCGATGACCGCGACCAATACTCGGAAACCGAATCCGAATACCTCGCAGGCATCGAGGATGAGCTCTACGAAGCCCTCGCCGAGCTACCTGATCAGGTTGCCGAGTTCATCGAGGATGAGATCGGGATGTAGATGGGTCAGTTCACGCTCCCGGCATGATGGGGATGCGCCGAAAAATCGCTCAGAAAATCTCCTCGGCTCCCTTGCCAGTGAAAATATCGAGCAGTGAGCGGTTGTCGTAGCGGGTGAGTTCGATCCAACCGAGATGTAACCCGGTCAGACCGATCGCAACCCCGCCTGCAAGCCCGCCGATGTGCGCCCAGTAGGCAATCATCGAGCCGCCGGTGGCAACACCCCATACATCGAACAGCAGCCAGAAGACGATGATGATCCATGCTTTCACCGCAAAGGTTCCACCCTTGATGAGAAACAGCCACCAGACATGGATGCGGTTCAACGGATACATCGCCAACACCATCCCGACCACCCCGTTGATCGCACCACTGGCCCCGATGGCCGGGCCGCCGTCGAAAAGATTGTGGGCGGCGGCGGCGATCAGGGTGCAGCCGAAAAATGCGGCGAGGTAGCGGAGATTCCCGATGTTGGTGCACACGGCGTTTCCGAAAACCCATAGGAAAATCATGTTCCCGATCAGGTGGATGAAGCCGCCGTGGAGGAAGATGTGCCCGATGAGCCCAGCCGGGTTCCAGCCCCACAGCACCATCCTGTCGATCGCTTCCTCGGAAATCACACCGAAGATGGCTGCGAGGGAAACCAGTGTGGACAGGCCCACCAGGATCCAGTTCGCCCACGGGCGCTCCTGCCTCAAGGTCTCGATCTCGTAGGGTATCAAAAGGAACATCGCGGTGGCGATGCGATAGGAAAACTACAGCCCCGTCAACATCAGCGCGCCGCGGATGCCGGCCTCCTGGTCGAACTTCGGCGGCACTACGTAGGGCGAATTCTCAACCGCAGGGAAATACCCGCCCGCAAGTTCGCGGAGCAGGTTTTCCGTCTTCTCATGCAGCCCCTCCGCCTGCGAGACCCCGCCGCCGATCACCACCCTTTCCGGCGGGGCAACGGCGAGCAATGCCTGGATCCCGTGCGCCAGATACCATGCCTCGGTGTCCCACGCGGGATGCCCTGGTGGAAGCCCGCCGCCCGGAGTTCCCCAGCGCCGCGCAATCGCCGGCCCGCTGGCCATGCCTTCCAGGCATGCGCCATGAAACGGGCAAGCGCCCTTGAAATCATCCCCGGGTTTGCGCGGCAACAGCAGATGTCCGAACTCCGGGTGGAGCGCCCCGTGCAACAGCCTGCCATCGCAAAGCACCCCCGCCCCGATCCCGGTGCCGATGGTGATATACGCGACGTTTTCCAAGCCCTCCGCCGCACCGATCCGCGCCTCCGCAAGACAGGCGGCGTTCACATCCGTTTCCAAGGTGATTTTCATCTCAGGAAACACCGCAAGCAGCGTCTTTGTGATCGAAAACCCGCTCCAGTTCGGCTTCGGCGTGGGGAGCATCTCGCCCCAGTTCGCGGCCTTTGGGTTGACCTGCACCGGCCCGAAGGCGGCGATCCCCATCGCTTCCGGCGTGCCTTTTCCGGAAAACCATTCGATCGCCTTCTGGAACGTTTCCTCCGGGGTGCTTGTCGGATAACGGCGCTCCTCGATCAAAGTTCCGTCGCTTTCCCCAATCGCGACCACCGTCTTGGTGCCGCCCAGTTCCATCGCTGCAATCATTCTGGGA
Source organism: Akkermansiaceae bacterium (assembly GCA_017798145.1). Taxonomy (NCBI): domain Bacteria; kingdom Pseudomonadati; phylum Verrucomicrobiota; class Verrucomicrobiia; order Verrucomicrobiales; family Akkermansiaceae; species Akkermansiaceae bacterium. The sequence continues at coordinate 1,083,646 of CP059069.1, forward strand.
GCCTAGCGGCATGAGCGGGAGCGTCGAGCTTTCGGTTTCCAATGGGATCTGGCCATCAACGGAAGGATCACCTTCGATCCAACGAGGCTTGCCCCCGGAGATCGAAAAGCGCGTCGCACGTGGGGAAAATCCGATCGGGGTGAGGGTAAAACATCGCCTGTTACGGCAGGATTTGAAAGCTACCGGAGGAATCCGGAAAATCCCCGCATGACAAACCCGCCCCCATCCCTATGCTCGGGGGCGTGAGTTACCAGGTTTTCGCCAGAAAGTATCGCCCCAAGACCTTCGCCGACGTCCTCGGGCAGGATCATGTCGTCCGCACCTTGCGCAATGCCATCGAGCAAAAGCGCCTCGCCCACGCCTACCTTTTCGTCGGCCCGCGCGGCACCGGCAAGACCTCCACCGCCCGCATCCTCGCCAAAGCCCTCAACTGCACCGGCGGCCCCAGGATCGACTTCGACCCGGATGAGGACGTCTGCCGCGAAATCGCCGAAGGCCGCTCGCTCGACGTCCTTGAAATCGACGGTGCCTCCAACAACGGCGTCGAGCAGGTGCGGGATCTCCGCGAATCCGTGAAATACGCCCCGGCCCGCGGGCAGTTCAAGATCTACTACATCGATGAGGTACACATGCTCTCCAACGCGGCCTTCAACGCCCTGCTGAAAACCCTCGAGGAGCCGCCGGAGCACGTGAAGTTCATTTTCGCCACCACCGAGGTTCAGAAAATCCTGCCTACCATCCTCTCCCGCTGCCAGCGCTTCGACCTTCGCCCCATCTCCACCCAGACCATCGCCGATCACCTGCTCCACATCGCCTCGGAAGAAGGCATCACCCTCGACAAGACCGCCGCATGGGCCATTGCCAAGGGCGCAGACGGCGGGATGCGCGACGCCCAGTCCATGCTCGACCAGCTCGTTGCCTTCTGCGGAGAGACGATCACCGAGGAGAACGTGCTCGACGTCTTCGGCTTCACCTCGCGGGAAAAGGTCGCCGCCCTGACCACGGAACTCCTATCCAGAGAGACCCCTGCCGCCCTCAAGCTAATCCAGACTGAATCCGAAAGCGGCCGCGAGCTCTCCCAGCTCCTCGGCGAGCTCATCGGCTGCCTGCGCGGCCTGCTCATCGCCAAGCTCGACCCCTCCGCCGACGGCGAGGGCATCCCGGCAGCGCTTTGGGAAAAACTCCTCGATGACGCCGGCGAATACGCCCCGGAGCGCATCCTCGCCGCCATCGATGTCTTCGCGGAAACGGAAGGTCGCATGAAATGGGCCACTAACAAACGCCTGCACTTCGAGCTTGGCATGATCAAGGCGATCCAGGTGCTTTCCGAAGTCCGCATCACCGATGTCATCAGCATACTCACGAAAGGTGCGGATCACCTTTCCTCACCCGCTCCCGCACCCGCGGCGGCGGCAGAGCCCGCTCCCGCACCCCAGGCCGTCGCCCCACCGCAGCCCGAGCCAGCTCCTCCCGTCCGCAAGGAAAAACCCGGCGACACCATGGCCGCCTTCGACGACCTGATCGCCAACGCCCCCGAGGGCGGTGACGAGGACGAGGAAACACCGTTCCAGGCTCCCAAGCCAGAAGCCGCCGCCCCACAACCCAAGCCGGAGGAAAAGACCGAGGAGGACACCTTCTACAAGGATCCGCTCATCCAGGCGGCGATGGCTAAATTCGAGGCGAAGATCCTCGGGAACTGAACACACCTGATCATGAACATACAGAAACTGATGAAACAGGCCCAGCAGATGCAGGCAGGGCTGGCGGCGAAACAGGAAGAACTCGCGAAACGGGAGGTCGAGGTCTCGGTCGGCGGCGACAAGGTGACAGTCCGCGCCACCTGCGCGGGCAATGTTCTCTCCATCAAGATCGATCCCGCCGTGGTCGACCCTTCGGATGTCGATTTCCTACAGGATCTCGTCCTCAAAGGCGTCCAGGAAGCCATCGCCAAGGGCAAGAACCAGGCGGAGGCCGAGATGAAGAAACTCACCGGCGGCCTCGGCATACCGGGGATGTAAGTTCCAACCTTCCACCCCCAAGGAAGACAATCCATTTCGCGAGAATTCTCGCTCATTCGCGGTTAGAAACCATGTCAACAACAAGGCGAGCAGCAGGTTGGGTGTTCGTCGGCGCATCGCTGCTGATGCATGTCCTCACCGTCTGGGCTTACGCCAGCCAGCCGGACTCCCTCGCCGCTTTCACCGTCTTCCCACTGTGGTTCTGGGGCGGCATCGGGCTTGCGCTTTCCGTCATCGCCTTCTGCTTCCTGCGCGCACCGCTCTCGCTCATCGTCACTGCCGTCTGGGCGGTCACCCTCTCCGTGGCGATGGATGAGGCGAAGGCACTCTCGAACTTCAACCACCCCAAGATCGCCGTCGAACGCTCCGTCATGCTCGACGGCCAGCGCATCATCCGCGTCGCCACGGTGAACTGCGCCAGCTTCGGTTACGGCGATCCGATGGACGACCTCAGGAAATGGGATCCGGACATCGTCCTGTTGCAGCAGGTCTTCCCCCATCGGGTGAAACAGGTCGCGGAAAACCTCTACGGCGGGCAGGCTGATTTCCGCGCCTACCAGACCAATGGCATCGTCACCCGCTTCGAGATCCGCCGGGAAGTCAGGAACCCGGCCTCGCGCAACCAGCAGGTCACCATGCGCCTTCCGGAGGGCACCGAGATCGAGGTGGTCAACATCCACCTCGCCACGGCCGCAACCGACATGCGCCTGTGGAGTTCGGATTCCCGCTCACTCCACCGGCAAAACCGCGATCTCCGCCGAAAGGAGTTGTCCGTTACACTCCAGGTGCTCGAACAGACACGCCCTTTCACTTCCACCCCGACCATCCTCGGCGGCGATTTCAACTCGGGAGCCACCGATGTCGTACACCGCCAGCTCATCCGCGATTTCGACGATGCCTTCTCGGTGGTCGGACGCGGCTGGGGCAACACCTTCCACCGCCGCTTCCCCATCCACCGCATCGACCACATCTACGCCACCCGCCAGCTCCAGCCAGTCAGCTGCGGCGTCATTGTTTCCAGGAAAACCGATCACAGGATCGTCATCGCAGACCTGCGCCTGCAGCGGTGACGTGGGGGCGATCTTCGGTCGCCCCCTGTTCCCACCCAATGAGCGGCGACCGAAGATCGCCCACACCAACCGAATGAAAATACCAACTATCCTCTTTCTCCTTCATTTCCCATGCCATGCCATCGGTCTCGCCAACGGCGTAAAGATCGGCGAGGTAACCGACACCACTGCGGTCTTATGGGCGCGCCTGACCAAGGACAAGCAAGCCGGCAACCGCGTGGATGAATGGAAAGCCGACGCGCCGAACTGGAGCGTGCCGGGATGCGGGGGACAAATACGCTTCCACTATTACAAGGACAACGACAGGGAAAACCTGTCCTCCACTGCGTGGACTTCCGTGGATGCGGAGACCGATTTCTGCCATCAGGTGAAACTCGAAGGCCTTGAACCGGATACCGCATATGCCTACGAGGCGCAGGGGCAGGTGGACGGCAGGGGCGATGCCATCAAAGGCGAATTCCGCACCGCTCCCCTCTCCTCATACGATAAACCCATCACCTTCACGGTCTCCACCTGCCAGGAATTCGAGCTCCGCGATGACATGGAAAACGGCCACAGGATCTACCGCTCCATGCTCGCCCTGAAGCCGTCGTTTTTCATCCAGACGGGCGACACCCTTTATTACGACCGCAAGCCGCCGCTCGCGAAAAACATGGAACTCGCCCGCTACCAATGGGGACGCATGTATTCCCTGCCTTTTCAGAGAACCTTCCACAAAAGTATCCCTAGCTACTGGATGCACGACGACCACGACCTCCTTAAGGATGACTGCTGGCCCGGGCAAACATACGGCGACCTGACGTGGGAGCAGGGGCTGAAAATCTGGCGCGAGCAGATCCCGCAATCCGAGAAACCTTACCGTACCTTCCGCTGGGGCAAGAACCTCCAGATCTGGCTGCCGGAAGGCCGTGAGTTCCGCTCTCCTAACAAAATGGAAGACGGTCCTGAAAAATCGATCCTGGGGAAAGAGCAATGGGCTTGGTTGGAAGAGACGATGAAAGCCTCGGACGCCACCTTCAAACTTTACATCTCCGCCACGCCGGTCGTAGGCCCGGACCGTGGCGGCAAGAACGACAACCACGCGAACGAGGGTTTCCACCACGAGGGCGAGCGCCTGCGGAAATTCCTCAACTCCATACCCGGCTGCTTCGTCATCAACGGCGACCGCCATTGGCAATACCACTCCGTCGATCCCGAGACCGGCCTCAACGAATTCGGCTGCGGCCCGGCCTCGGACGCCCATGCGCAAGGCTGGAACCCGAAGGACAAGCGCCCGGAGCACAGGTTCCTCCGCGTGAAGGGCGGGTTCGCCTCGATCACCGTGGACGGCAAGAAGGCCGTTTTCACCCACCACGATGTGGATGGTAAGGAAACCTACTCGACAACTTTGCAGGGACTGTGATGTTTGGGGGAAAATCTGCCTTTCCCATGACGGAATGTCACTCTAGTTTGCGGCTGCCTGCCACAACCACCAAACCCATGGAAGAATCCTTCAATTCATCGCTGCCCTCCATCGAACACCTGCGCCAGAGGGCGAAACGGCGCATGCCCGGCTTCGCTTTCGATTACCTGGAGGGCGGATGTTTCTCTGAAATCAACCTGAGGAGAAACACCGAGGAGATCCGCGAGGTGCAGCTCAGGCCGTATTATTTGCGCGATTATGCAGGTGCCTCGCAGAAAACGGAATTGTTCGGCCGCACGTATGATGCGCCGTTCGGGATCGCACCCATCGGCCTGCAGGGGCTAATGTGGCCGCGCGCAACCGAGATTCTGGCGAAAGCCGCGTTTAAGGCAAACATCCCCTTCATCCTCAGCACGGTCGGCACCGCCAGCATCGAGAAAGTCGCCGAAATCACCGAGGGCAACGCATGGTTCCAGCTTTACCATCCCGTCGAGGACGATCTCCGCGACAAGCTCCTGAAACGCGCCGAGGTCGCCGGTTTCCCGACCCTGGTGATCCTCGCCGACACGCCGACTTTCGGATACCGCCCCAAGGAAATCCGCAACGGCCTTTCGATCCCGCCGCGGATGACGATGCGGAATATTTTCCAGATGATGACCCACCCTACCTGGTCGTTTTCCCAGCTCTTCGCGGGTGCTCCGGAGTTCCAGACGATGAAACCCTACATCCCGAAAGGCCTCAGCATGAAGCACCTCGGGCTGTTCATGAACAAGACCTTCAAGGGCCGGCTGAATCCCGATAAGATCAAGGCCTTGCGCGACCGTTGGCCCGGCAAGCTTGTGATCAAGGGCGTCGTCACCACCGAGGACGCAGAGTCCGCCATCGCCTGCGGTGTCGATGGCATGATCGTCTCCAACCACGGCGGCCGCCAGCTCGATGCCGGGCAATCCACTATCAAGCCGCTCGCAGAACTCGTCCGCACGGTGGGCGACAAGACCACCCTGATGATCGACAGCGGCGTCCGCTCCGGGCCCGACGTGGCCTGTGCCCTCGCCACCGGCGCGAAGTTCGCCTTCATGGGACGGAGCTTCATGTACGGCGTCTGCGCCATGGGCAACAAGGGCGGCGAACATACCATCTTCATGCTCAAGCGCCAGCTCCAGCAAGTGATGGAGCAGATCGCCTGCGAGCGCGTGGAGGATTTCCCGAAACACCTGATCCGGGAGGATTCCTGAGCCCACCGGGAGCGCGGGTTTCCAACCCGCATCTTTCAGGTCGGCGACCGAAGATCGCCGCTACGCCTGCACCAGCACCTGATCGAAATCCTTCCACACCGGATCAATGTTCTGTGCGCGCAGCATCTCCGCGATCTGGGCGGGGCTGCGGGTGTCGTGGATCTGGAATTGCTCGGTGGCTTTTTCCTTTCCTGATTTTTCGGAAAGCTCCACGCGGCGACCCTTGACGGTGAGGTGCAGGTCGTCGGAACCGGCTCCGGTGTAACCGCCGGGCTCGGTGCGGGCACCGGCGGACATGTGGGTGACGCCGAGCGGGGCCATCGCGTCGCGGAGCGGGGCGGGCTCGCGGGTGGACAGGACGATGGCGCACTGCGGGAAGGTGATGCGGAAGGCGGTCACCAGGCGGAGCAGCGCGGCATCCGGAAGGTAGCGGTTGGGATCGGGTTCGTATTGGTAATTTCCCGCATACGGTCTCATGCGCGGGAAGGCGACGGAGAACTGCGCCTTCCAGCAGTGCTTGTAAAGGTATTCGAGGTGCGCGGCGAGCGAGAGCGCCTCGTGTTTCCAATCCGCCAGCCCGAACAGCGCGCCGATGCCGATCCTGCGGAAACCGCCCGCATACGCCCGCTCCGGGCAATCGAGCCGCCAATCGAAATTCTTCTTCGGCCCTGCCGTGTGGAGGGTCTGGTAGGTCTCGCGGTGGTAGGTTTCCTGATAGACGATGAGTCCCTCCGCGCCGTGGTTCACCAGTTCGGTGTATTGGTCGTCCTCCATCGGGCCGACCTCCAGCGCGAGCGTCGGGAAAAGCGGGATCAGGGCATCGAGGCATTTCTGGAGGTAGCCTTCGGAAACGAATTTCGGATGCTCCCCGGCGACTAGGAGGAGGTTGCGGAAGCCCTGGGCGTGGAGGTATTTCGCCTCGGTCACCACCTGATCGACGGTGAGGGTCGTCCGCAGGATCGCCGCATCGCGGGAGAAGCCGCAGTAGGAGCAGTTGTTCACGCATTCGTTGGAGACGTAGAGCGGGGCGAAAAGGCGCATCGTCTTGCCGAAATTCTGACGCGTCGCCCGTTGGCTTTTCAGCGCAAGCGTTTCGAGGGAAACCGCCTCATCCAGCAAGCCCATGAACCGCCGCATCAACGGTGTCGGGCTCTCGAGGAGTCGGGGATATTCAGCGGAAAACGGCATGCGGGGAACGTGGGGCATCCCGGGGCGGACGTCCAACACGGATGTTGGGGGGGCGACGGAAACGGGCAGGGACTTTTATCCCTAAAAGTCCATATCTGACGGCTTGTGGGATCTTGGAGGATGGTTCTCGGGGATCGCGCCGCGAGATATGGACGACTCGGAACCGGAGCGAAGCGGAGATGGCCAGAGGCAAAGATCGTCCCTGCCTGTTGCTGTGCCGATGTGGGAGCATGGTCGCAGAGAAACCGGGAACTATCCTGCAACTCCAGAGAACTACACCAGCTCGAGCAGCTTTTTCTCCATGATCTCCGCATGCTTCTTGGTTCCGTATATCTTCGATAACTTCTTACAAACCTCGTCGCGATCCACCGAGCGCATTTCGCGCGAAAGGTAAGCCAGGGCAAACGCGTCATCATCGGGAGTCTCTTCACTGATCGTCCACATGAATCCCCCTTTGTAGGGGCAGTCCGGCCAACGCGCGATCCACCTCCAATACACGTATTTCTTCCGGTTCGGTTTCCGTCGGATGGACCGTGCCAAACAAACCCCGACGACCCCCGATTTGTTCCGCTTCGTCATTCTCCCTTCCTCATTCATCCGCGAGGGGGGCAGGATTTTCTTCTGTTCGACAATCCACTCGCGACCCGCCTCCTCGGCAGCCTTCCATGTTTTGTATTCTTTGAGCGGAAAGCTCTTCTGGTGCATCTCGCAATTCCTCATGATGCGGGCCATCACACATCCCTGGGCTTTGTTTCGTGTTATGTGCATTCTTAATTCTGTAACGGTTACGCAATTACAGGGCACACCTCAGCGAAAAACAGGATTTCTGGCGAGAATAATACTGAAGCGCCGTGCGGTGCCCGAGGATTTGGGGAGTGATCATAGGCAGGGACTTTTATCCCTAAAAGTCCATATCTGACGGCTTGTGGGATCTTGGCGGATGGTTCCCGGGGATCGCGCCGCGAGATATGGACGGCAAGGATTGCCGTCCCTGCCTGTTTTATGCGGGCCAGCGGGCGCTCACTTCCTGGAGCCAGTTGCGTGCGATGAGTTCGTGGCCTTGCGGGAGGGGGTGGATGCCGTCCCAGATCCAATGCTCGGGCGACACCGCTTCCGCTGCGGCATCGAAAATTTCCTGCGTCCTGATGTGCACCGCATCGTAGTCCTTCGCCAACCGGGCGACAACAAGGCCGAGCTTGTCGGTGGCGCTCCGGCGGCTTGTCCACGCACCCTCTTCCTTCAATCTCCCGGAACGCAGGACGAAGGGATCAAGGAGGACGAGCCTCAGGTCGGGATTGGATTTCCTGCTGTCGTCCAGGATCTGGCGGTAGTCCGCCTCAAAGGCATCCGCCTGCACTCCGCTGCCGACGTCATTGGTGCCGATGAGAACGCTTAGGAGGTCGGGCTTCATCCCGATGGCATCCTTCTCCCAACGCTTCCGGAGATTCGCCACCGTGTTCCCGCTGTTGCCACGGTTGTAGATATCGAGCTGCGCCTGCGGCATATCGACCCCGAGCCTTGCCGCGATCAGATACACGTAGCTGTGACCCAGATAATGATTCCGGTCGCCCTGGTTGCGACCCCAGTTCATGGCCGTGATCGAGTCACCCTGGAACAGCAGGCGGCTGCCGGTTTTGAAGGACGGCAGAAGGTAGCTGCATCCGCTGTCTGACGATGGATTACCAAGCGGTTCCTTTGCCTGGGAATTTCCGGCGAGCATTGCGGATCCGAGGGCGGTGATGCCGCTGGTTATGAAGGTTCGTCTGTCCGGCATGATTTTTTCAGTTTCGACTTCACTTCACCGGGATGAAAACCAGCAGCCCGGCCTTGGAATCCGGGACGATGAGCTGTTGGTTTTTTCATCGAGGATGAGGTCGGCGGTGATGAGTTTTCCTCCGAAAAAAACGAGGCCCTTGGGGTCGCTGAGGCCTTCGGTGAAGACGCTGACCTTGTCACCATCGACCATGACCACCCGGCCATCGCCATCGCCCTTTTCCTGCTTGGGGCCCATGAGGGTGACGAAGAGTTTCCCGTCGAAACCGAAGGCCGCGCTCTCCGGGGTCGCGCCGACGGAGAGGGAGCGGAAGGTTTCCTCCGCTTGCGATATGTTGGCGGACGCACACAGGATGAGGGCGGAGGCGGAAAGATCTCGTGCAACGGTGACCAGGGGCATGGGGCGGAGAATGGGAGGAAGTTTGGCGGGAGAGAAGTGAAATGTGGCGCATCGGCCCGGGAGGCTTCATGTTCGGGGCGCCTTGAATTTCCTAGCCCATCTCTACCTCGCGGAGCCGACCGATGAATCCCTGATCGGGAATTTTCTCGGGGACTTTGTGAAAGGCACTCCGGAGAGCCTGAGGGGGAGTTATCCCGAAGCCGTGATCCGCGGGATCCGCAAGCACCGGGCCATCGATGCGTTCACGGATTCACATCCCACTTTCCGAAAGGCCAAGGCATTGCTGGAGCCGCAAAGGAGGAGGCTGGCGGGGATCGTGGTGGATGTGTTCTATGACTACTTCCTATCGATGCAGTGGCCGGGAGGGAGGCCGAAGCGGTTGGAATTCATACGGGAATGCCACGAAACGCTTTCGGCGCCGCAACCATGGCTTCCGGAAAATTTCCGGGCGGTCATCCCCCGCATGATCTCGGAAAACTGGCTGGGCAGCTATGCGAGCATGGAGGGTCTGGCTCTCACCTTTCGCCGTGTGTCAACGAGGGCTCCGGTAGCCGCCGCGGTGCTCGGCGCGGAACAGGACCTGATCGGGAACGAAGAGGCTTTTTGGGAACTCTACTCGGAGTTTTTCCCTGATCTCCGCGAATTCGCAAACAATTGGGAGGAACCGGAAGCCCGATAGGGATTGCCTGAACGCGGGGAGACATGGATCATCGCTGCGTGGCGGTTTTCCTGGCGATAGAGAGTTCCTGTGACGAGACGGCGGTGGCGATCCTGCGGGGCGAGCCGGGCGGCGTGACGGAGGTGCTTGCCAGCGAGGTGGCGTCGCAGATCGAGGAGCACCGGGAGCACGGCGGGGTGGTGCCGGAGGTGGCGTCGCGGAGCCATTCGCTTTGCCTGAACGGGTTGGTCGAGCAGGCGCTGGGCACCGCGGGGATGGGCATGGGGAACGTGGATGTTTTCGGCGCGACGATGGGACCGGGGCTGGCTTCGTCGCTGCTGGTGGGGAGCACGGCGGCGAAGGCGATGTCCTGCGTTTCCGGGAAGCCTTTCGTCGGCGTGAACCACATGGAGGGGCATCTGCTCTCGCCTTTCATGGATAGAACGGAGGTGCCGAAGCATGTCGGGCTGATCGTATCCGGAGGGCACACCTTGCTGATGCAAGTGCGTGGCGCGGGCGAATACAAAACGCTCGGCACCACCCGCGACGACGCGGCGGGAGAGGCTTTCGACAAGGTCGGGAAAATGCTAGGGCTGCCGTATCCCGGCGGCCCGGAGATCGAGAAGGCGGCGAAGGGCGGGAACGCCACGGCCTATGACTTCCCACGCTCCATGATGCAGGGCGGCGAGCTGGATTTCTCCTTCTCCGGGCTGAAGACGGCGGTGCTCTACACCTTGCAGAAGGAGCCGGACGCGAAGGTTGCAGATGTGGCGGCCTCGTTCCAGGCGGCGGTGGTGGAGGTGCTGGTGGAGAAAACCATGCGCGCGGCGAAGCTTGCGAACACCGGGATCATCGGCCTTTCGGGCGGCGTCAGCCTGAACCGGGCGGTGCGCGATGCGCTTACGGCACGCTGTGCGAAGGAAGGGCTGGAGCTTGCGGTCGCGGAGCCGGGTGTCTGCACGGACAACGCGGCGATGATCGCCTTCGCGGGACTGCTGAGGTTTTTCGCAGGCTTCAGCGATCCTCTCGACGGCGACATCGATCCGAACCTCAGGCTCTGATTTCCCATCGAAACCAAAAAACCTGCCTGGCAGGCCGAATCCACGTCATGCCTTGATCGCCGCTGCACCCTTCGCTTCCTTCAGCAACTCCTGCGCGAGCGGGTTCGGGAAACGCCTTGAGGGTGAGATCGCATAAAAATTCTCGTGGATTTCGGAGAATCGGTGCAGTTCGACGAGCTGGCCCCGCTTCAGCTCTCCGGTGACGACCACAGGCGGAACCAGCGCGACCCCGCCGCCCTCCCGCGCAAGGAGACGCAACATCGCCATGTCATCCACCTCCGCAGCGATGACAGGGCGTATGCCATGCCTTTCCATAACCAGATCGAAGGCCGCACGCAGGTGGCTGTCCAGGGACGGCAGGAGCAGCGGGGTTTTCCCAAGATCGTCGGGAAACTTGAAGCGCTTTCCCCGCCCGGGCTTCTTCCCGACAAGAGAGACGGGCTGCTGCTCCAACAGATGGCTGTGCCAATCGTTCTCCGCGTCGCGGCGCACCGGCAGGTTGGACAGCACGATGTCGAGGGTATGGGATTTCAGCTGCGACAAAAGCTCTGCGAGACTACCGGACCGAAGCACCAGCTCCACATTCGCACGGGCGATGAAAGGCTGAAGGCAGGCAAGCTGGAAGTTTCGCGAAAGCGTCGAGACGCTGCCGACACGCAGCACCTGCCGTTTCTCGGTGGGCCTTCCGCCGAGGACGCTCACCATCTCCTCGCCGTTTCGGAAAATGGTCTCCGCATACTCCAGGGCGATGCGCCCCGCCTCGGTCAGAACAAGGGATTTCTTCTCCCGCAGGAACAAATCCTGACCCAGGCTGTCCTCCAGCTGCCGCAGCTGCACGCTCACGGCGGATTGGGAAACGCCGAGACCCTGCGCCGCACCGGTGAGCGTGCCGTCGTGCGCAATGGCCCGGAAATACCGGAGGTGGTGATAGTTCAGGAAATTCATACTACGTTCGCTTTTTAAGAACGATACGGATTGAAACATCTATTGGAAAGAATTTTCGCGCATCCCTAGCCTGACCGCGTTTCCAGGAAGAAACGCAACAACCAACACAACACAAGACACCATGGACATACTCACCGCCATCCTGAACCCCGGGGTTCTCTTTTTCATCCTCGGCTTCATCGCCGTCATGCTGAAAAGCAACCTCCACATCCCCGATCCCATCGTGAAATTCGTCAGCCTCTACCTGATGCTCTCCATCGGGTTCAAGGGCGGGGTGAGCCTCTACCACTCCAGCATGTTCGGGGACGGGGTCATCATCATCGCCATCATCCTGGGGATGAGCGCGTTGGTTCCGGTGTATTCGTATTACCTGCTGAAGAAAAAACTCGGCATCGCGGATGCCGCCGCGATCGGCGCGACCTACGGCTCCAACAGCACGCTGACCTACATCACGGCGGCCGGTTTCCTCACCTCCCTCGGGGTGGGCTACGAAGGCTACATGACCGTGGCGCTCGTCGTCATGGAAACCCCCGCGATCATCCTCTCGGTAGTCATGGCGCAGATCGCCATGAAAGGGAAAGCCACGAAATCGACCAGGATCGTGCTCAGGGATGCGCTGACCGACGGCACCCTTCTGGTGCTTGTCGGCAGCATGGTGATCGGCTACACGCTGACGGTTCTCGGCACCGAGAAATCGCCGCTCTCCAGCTTCATCGGCGGCGACATGTTCACCGGGATGCTGGTGTTTTTCCTCCTCTACATGGGCACCCTGGTCGGGAAAAAATTCAGGGAAATGGAATCCTTCCCGCCCGTCCTGGCCGCCTTCGCGATCATCGCCCCCATCGTCAACGGCGGCATCGCCCTGCTGCTCTGCAAGATCTTCGGCCTCGGGCATGGCGACTCGCTCCTGCTGGTGATCCTCTGCGCCTCCTCCTCCTACATCGTCGCCCCAGCCATCCTGAAAGACATACTCCCGGAGGCGAACCCCGCGAAATACCTGACCATGAGCATGGGCATCACCTTCCCGCTCAACATCGTACTGGGCATCCCGGTTTACTGGTGGATCATCCAGAACTGGGTCTGAGAACCCCGTGAAAATAGCCCCCGGAAGCACACGCCGCTTCCGGGGGCTTCGCGTTTCTTCCTTGGCGGTCGTGGCCTCTTGGCGGTTCAATGCCCCCCATGCTCACCCTCGCGCTCACCGGCGGCATCGCCACGGGAAAATCCACCGCCATCCGGATTTTCCGGGAGTGCATGCCGGACATCGTGGTTTTCGATTGCGATGAATCTGTCCAAGCGCTGCTCGACTCCCCGGAAGTGGTCTCAGAAATCACCGGGCACTTCGGTGAAGGCGTCCTCGATCCGAAGACCGGGAAAGTCCTCCGGGGAAAACTCCGCGAGGCGGTCTTCACGGATGTAGCGAAACGCAAGCTGCTTGAGGGCATCCTGCACCCCCGCGTGCGGCAGGAATGTCTTGCCCTGAAGGAAAAAGCGGCTACACAGGGGGCGCGGTGCTTCCTTGCGGACGTGCCGCTGCTCTTCGAAAACGGCTTCGATTTCGGCCAGTCGCAGGCGATCAGCGTCTCCACCACCCGCGCCACGCAGGTCGCAAGGCTCAAGGCCCGCAACGGCTGGGACGACGAGCTGATCGAATCCGTCATCGCCGCCCAGCTCCCCATCGAAGAAAAATCCGTCCGCGCGGACATCGTATTCTGGAACGACGGCGAGCCCGCCGTCCTCGAAGCCCAGATCCAGCGCTTCTGCAAAATTTTCCCACCACTCTCCATGTCAGAACAAACCGAACAAGAACCCGAATCCGCCGCTGAGGTGGTCGCCGTTGCCGAAGCTCCCGCAAAAGAGGAGCCCGCGCCGTTTCCCGTGCCCGAGGCAGTCGATCTCAACGAATTCCGCCTGAAAACGCTTTCCGAGCTGCAGAAGATCGCCGCCGAGATCCCGGCAAAGATCCAGGGTGGCATCCCGAAAGCGCAGCTCGTTTACGAAATCATCTGCTTTTACACCGCCAACGGCACCAACGTGACCTGCGAGGGCGTGATCGAATTCGGCAAGGAGCACTTCGCCATGATCCGCGATCCGCACCGCTCTTTCCGCCCCTCGCAGGACGACATCCACATCGGCGGCCCCGTCCTCAACGACGCGAAGCTGCGCAACGGCCAGCTGCTGAAAGTGAAAGTCCGCCAACCCGTCCAGCGCGACAAATACCTCACCACCGCGGAGATCCTCGAAATCGAGGGGAACCCGGCCGCCGATTGGGTGGAGCCGCAGGATTTCGACAAGCTCACCCCGATGTTCCCGGACAGCCGCATCCACCTCGAGGGAGAGGGGACGGAATACCTCGGCGTTCGCGTCATCGACCTCATCGCGCCGCTCGGGAAAGGCCAGCGCGGCCTCATCGTCGCCCCCCCGCGCGGCGGGAAAACCATTTTGCTCAAGCAGATCGCGAAATCCATCAAGGCAAACAACCCGAACATCGAGCTCGTCATCCTGCTGCTCGACGAGCGCCCGGAGGAAGTCACCGATTTCGAGGAAACCGTCGAGCTACCCGTGTTCGCATCCACCTTCGATGAAACCCCCAAGCGCCACGCACAGGTTGCGGATCTTGTCATCGCCCGCGCCCAGCGGATGGTGGAGCTCGGGAAACATGTGGTGCTCCTTCTCGACTCGCTCACCCGCCTCGCCCGCGGCCACAACTCCGCCATGCAGGGCGGCCCCATCGGCTCCGGCGGTGTCTCCCCGGCGGCTCTCCAGAAATCCCGCAAGTTTTTCGGAACCGCCCGCAACATAGAGAACGGCGGCTCCCTCACCATTTTGGCCACCGCCCTCATCGAAACCGAATCCCGCCTCGACGACGTGGTGTTCGAGGAATTCAAGGGCACCGGAAACATGGAGGTCCGCCTCGACCGCGAGCTCGCCGAGCGCCGCGTCTATCCCGCGATCCACATCCCCCAGTCCGGCACACGGAACGACGACCGCCTCTACCACCCGGACGAGTTCCGGAAAGTCATCGACGTCCGCAAACAGCTCGCCGGCCTTCCCATTGGAGACGCCCTGGTAACGCTCCTCGACAACCTGAAGCCGACCAAGACCAACGCGGAGTTCCTCCTGCGCGGCCTGCGCTGAGACAGCTTTCGTTTCGGAACAAGCCCAGGCCATCGGATTCGGGAAATCCCAGCACATCAGGGAACCATTCCGGCCAGCAATCACTCACCGTGGGGCTAGGTTCCGCGGATCACTCCCGGTTCAAATGAAAACCGCTCCAACTCGGCAGCGGCTGTCGGTTGGGGGATCCTTTGATATCAAAAGCCCAGGCGGCCGGCGACGGAACAGAAGACCCGCCGAGGCCAAGCCCAGCAGACCGTACAACGATTGCTCCGGAACCGGACTCACGTCGGCGTAGGACGCGCCAAAGCGGATTTCGTCGGCAACAAACGAATCCGCCGAAGGAGGCGGGCTGGCTTTGGAAAACCAGGTATCGCGGGTATCCGCGCCTATTTCCCGGGAAATTCCATTCAGGAGGGGAAATCCAGAATGGGCGACTCGTTCCCCGCGTGGTCTTGCCGCAGGGCTGGGGCGCCCGCTCATGGATTGAGGAAAATGGGATTGTCATGCGATCCCGGAATCTGTATCTTGCGGCCTTTCACGGAAAACCACCATGCATTTGCGAAACGAAGGCTACCTTGGCACACCGATCATCGGCGTCCTCTGTTTCCTTGTCGCCCTCTCCGCACCACTCAGGCTGACATCTGCGGAGACGACCAACAACGGCTGGAAGATGGTCAAGGTTGGCGGACGCGACTACGTTTCCGTGGAAAGCCTCAAAAGCTTCTACAATTTCAGCAAGCTGACCCGCACCGGCAACAACATCACCCTTGAGAACGAAAAGGTGGAGATGAAGCTCAAGGTTGGCGGCAACGAGTGCCTGATGAACAACGTGAAGTTCGTCTTCTCGAACTCGGTCATCACCTCGGGCAACGGCGTTTATGTTTCACGCATGGATCTCGCCAAACTCATCGATCCCGTCCTGCGCCCCAACTTCATCAAAAACGCCGGCGATTTCCGCACGGTCATCCTCGACGCAGGCCACGGCGGCAAGGATCCCGGCACCACCAACCCCATAGGCACGGAGGCGAACTACAACATCAGGATGGCCCTGCGCCTCAAACCCCTCCTCGAGGCCAAGGGCTTCAAGGTGAAGCTGATCCGCGAAACCGACCGATTCTATTCCCTGCAGGAGCGCGTGAACATCGCCAACACCGTAAAGGAAAACGCGATTTTCATCAGCATCCACCACAATTCCGGCAGCCCCGGCAGCCGCACGGCTCGCGGGATCGAGACGTTCACGCTTTCGCCTCCCGGCGTCTCCCACTACGGCTCCGCACTCAAGGCCAGCGATGCCGTGGAGCGCACCGGCAACGAGCACGACTCGGCAAACATCGCGCTCGCCACCGCCCTGCATGGCTCAGTCCTGCGCCGTCTCGGCAACAACACCCTCGATCGCGGCATCAAGCGCGCCCGCTTCAGCGTCCTTTCCGGCGTGAAGCACCCTGCCGTACTTTTCGAGGGCGGCTTCATGAGCCACCCCTTCGAAGCCCGGCTCATCGCCAACGAATCCTACCAGGCGGCCGTCGCAGCGGGCATCGTGGATGCCATCGTCCGCTACCGCTATGCGGTCGGGCGCAGCTCCGCCCCCGCGCCGAAGCAATGACCGGCACCCGTCGCTTTGCGTTGAAATCCCCAGCGGCCCCTGCGCACAATGCGCAGCGAACACCGCCCCATGCTCACCCTACTCAAGATCCGAAACCTCGCCCTCGTTGACGAACTCGCATGGGAACTCGGCTCCGGCCTGATTTCCGTCACCGGGGAAACAGGTGCAGGGAAATCCGTCATCGTCGGCGCCCTGAAAATGATACTCGGCGAACGCGCCGACAAAGGCCTCATTCGCACCGGCGAAGACACCTGCACCATTGAATCGGTCTTCGATATGAAAGACCCCTCCGAGATCAACGCGATCCTCGAAGAGGGCGGCCTGGAACCCTGCGAGGACACCCAGATCATCATCCGCCGCTCCATCGGAGCCACCGCGAACCGCCAGTTCATCAACGACTCCCCCGTCACCCTCACCCTCCTGAAAAAGATCGGCGAACGGCTCGTCGATCTCCACGGCCCGCACGACCACCAATCGCTGCTCTCCCAGGAACGCCAGCTCGCCATGCTGGATGCCTTCACAGGCAACGACCCCCTCCTGACCGATTACCGCAACGCCTACCGCTCGTGGCGGGAGAAATCCCAGGAGCTTGAGGAAATCCAGAACGCTTCCGACGCATCCGAACAAGAACTCGAACTCCTCCGCTATCAGCTCGGGGAAATTTCCTCCGCCAAACTAACGGAAGCCGATGGCGACGAGCTTCAGGATCGCTACCACCGCTCGTCCAACAGCACCCGCCTCGTCGAACTCGCCGCCCAGGCGGTCTCCGCCCTGTCGGATGACGATGGCATCCTCTCCCGCGTTTCCGATCTCCAGCGCCTCGTCCGCGACCTCGAACGTTACGATCCCTCCGTTTCCGAGAAATTCGCAGCCCTGGAAACGGCATCCATCGAGCTCCAGGATCTCGAGGCCACCCTGACCGAATACGCGGAGGAACTCGATATCGACCCCTCGGAAGCCGCCTCCATCGAGGAACGCGTCAACCTCGTCGAGTCCCTGAAACGCAAATACGGCCCAGGCATCGCGGACGTGATTTCCCGCGAAGCCAGCATCGCCGAACGCCTCGACAACATCGACAACCGCTCCGAGAAAATCGAAGCACTGACCGCCGCGCTGGTAGAGTCCCGCAAGGAACTCGAAGCGATTGCCAAAAAACTCACCGCCGCCCGCAAGAAGGCCGCGCCGAAACTCGCCAAGGACATCGCCTCCCAGCTCAAGGAACTCGGGTTCAAGCAATCCTCCTTCGAGGTCGAGCTGACCGCACTCAAGGAGCCCACCCTACACGGCCTGGAGTCCTGCAACTTCCTCTTCGGCCCCAATCCCGGTGAGCCGCTCCACCCGCTACGCCAGATCGCCTCCTCGGGGGAAATCTCCCGTGTCATGCTCGCGGTGAAATCCTCCCTCGCCGAGCAGGACGCCACCCCGCTCATGGTCTTCGACGAGATCGACGCCAACGTCGGCGGTGAGATCGCCCGCGCCGTCGGAAAGAAAATGGCGCTTCTCGGCCAGCTCCACCAGGTCATCGCCATCACCCACTTCCCGCAGGTCGCAGCCATCGCCGCCCACCACTTCGTCGTCGAGAAGGAAGTCGCCTCCGGCCGGACCCGCTCCAAGCTCTACCCGGTCGATGGCGAGAAACGCATCGACGAACTCGTCCGCATGCTGGGCGGCGGAGGAAAGCAGGCACGCGACATGGCGGCCTCGCTCCTGGAATATGGGGAAGAGGTTTGAAACCCCTTTCACAAGCAAGACCCCATCCCGCGCAAAGGGCTTACGAACCCCTTCTCCATATCATGAAAATCGCCTTCATCGCCACCGGAGACATCGCGCTCCCGACCTTTCGCCACCTCATCGAAAGCGGGCGCAAGCCCTGCGTCCTCATCACCCAGCCGGACAAGCCGGTCGGGCGCAGCCAGAGCAGCACGGTGCCGCCGGCGGTCAAGACGCTTGCCCTGGAACACGGCATCCCCGTCTGGCAGCCGGAAAAGATCGGGGAGATCGCCGCTGAACTCGCAGAGCTTTCGCCTGACATCGCGGTTGTCATGGCATACGGGCAAATCATCGGGAAAGCTGTCCGCCAGGCCCCTGCGAAGGCGATCATCAACCTCCACGCCTCCATCCTTCCGAAATATCGCGGAGCCTCCTGCATCCAGTCCGCAATCGCGAACGGCGATGCGGAAACCGGCATCACCATCATGCACGTCATCCGCGGGCTGGATGCGGGCGATATCATCACCGCAAAAAGAATCCCCATCGGGGAAAACGAAACCGGCGGCGAACTCCACGACCGCCTCGCCGCCCTCGGCCCCGCCGCCCTCTCGGAAGCATTGGGGATCCTTGGCGAAAACCCAAAGGCAGGCATTCCCCAGAATCCCGATCAAGTCAGCCACGCGCCAAAGCTCCTCCGCGAGGACGGACGCCTGGATTTCTCCCGGGAGGCGGAAGCCATCGAGCGGACAATACGCGCCTACGACCCCTGGCCGGGAACCTATGCGGAAGTTTCCCTGAAAGGAAAAAACAAGCGGCTGAAAATCTTCCCGCCTGTTCGAATCCGCGATCACCGCCTGGCTGCCGGAGAGCTGCTCAGGCACGAGGGCGAGCTGCTCATCGGCTGCGGGGGGAAATCCCTGGCCCTTTCCGATGTCCAGCCGGAGGGATCCAGGCGGATGCCCGCAGCCGCTTTCGCTAACAGCCTCTGACCGGAAACCAACAGCCATGTGCCGCTTGCCCATCCTGCTCCTGACCGCTTCCAGCCTCTGGGCGGAGCCATCTTTCAGGCTCCAGCCGGGCGTTGCGAAGCTGTCCTGCCCCGCCATCACGGAGGCCAGCGGGCTTGCCGTTTCCCCCACCGACCCGCGCTTCCTCTGGATCATCAATGACAGCGGCGGCGGCACCGAGATCCACCTTACGGAAACCGATGGCACAGCCCGGGGCTCCGTCACCATGAGGGATGCGGAAAACAGGGATTGGGAGGATCTCGCCAGCTTCACTCTGGGTGGGAAACCATATCTCCTCATCGCGGATACCGGGGATAACGAATCCAAACGGGAATCCTGCATGCTCTACATCATCCCGGAGCCGCAGCTCCCGCCCGATGGCGGAAACATTTCCGGAAAAACCGGCCCTGCGCGCGAAATCCGCTTCACGTATGAGGACGGCCCGCGGGATTGCGAGGCGGTGGCCGTCGATCCGGAGGGCGGGAAAATCATCCTCGTCAGCAAGCGCACCGACCCGCCGGGTGTCTATGAACTACCGCTGGCGCCGGCGAAACATCCCATCGCCCGGAAAGTCGGGACGACCGGACCCAAGGCCGGAGGCCTCGTGCTACCCATCGCATTCCGCAACCAGCCGACCGGGATGGACATCTCTGCGGACGGCGGCATGGCCGCCATCGTCACCTATCACGGGGTCTTCGTTTTCCGCCGCGCAAAGGGAGCGACATGGGCCGATGCCATTTCGGTAGAACCGCTTCAGCCCGGAGCCCACGGCCTGGCGCAGGCGGAGGCCGTCGCCATCTCACGCGATGGGAAAACGATCTTCGCGGTCTCCGAGAAAGCGAACTCGCCCATCGTCCGTTACTGCTTGGCAGAGTGATCACTCCGGCATTTCCACCTTCTCGCCGAGATGGGTGGGCTTGGTATCGAGGAAATGGATGTCCAGCCACATCTTCACTCGCGCACCGACCTCGCGGACTTTCGTTCTGAAACCCGCCCTGAAGCCCAGGTCGCGCGCATTGAATCCATAAGCCTCCATCCCATAGGCCTGCGCCAGGTAGATCGCCCGCTCGTTCTGGAATCCCTGGCTGATGACCAGTATCGTGTCCGCACCGAAAATCTCCTTCGCCCGCACCACCGAATCGAAGGTGCGCAGCCCCGCGTAATCGCAGACGATGCGATCCCCCGGCACGCCCTCCGCAATCAGCGCGGCCTTCATTTTCTCGGGCTCGTTGTAGTACTTGCTGCGGTTGTCCCCGGAGACGATGAGCGTACCCACCTTGCCCGCGTTCCAGACTTTCACGGCGGCATCGATGCGGTAGCGGAAATACAGGTTCTCCCGGCCGTTGATGCTATCGGTCGTCCCGAAAACCAGCCCCACCTTCGCCGCCGGGAGCGTGGCGGCATCCTCGAAAAGCCTGCCCCGCGATGCCCAGGCCGGGAGCAGGTTGGTGTAGGCGATCAGCGCCACCCCAAGCAAAAACAACACACCGCCGAGCAGGATGATGCGCCTGAACCATGTGAACAGCCTTGATCTCCGCCTCGCCATCAAGGTGTCTGGGGCAAGGGTTTCTCCAAGGGCTTTGACGGCCATTGCAAAATGGATCTCATGGTGTCCATGAACGGCGTTCCGCAGGCTACTTCCGGAGCCAGCACCCGCAGACGCGAGTCGGTTTCCCGGAACTCCACCTGCCTGTATCGGCCCAGCCATTCGCCGTCGATCTCCACGGGCACCTCGCGATCCGATGTCACCGTGATTCCGGATGACTGGAAATACGCGGTCGAATCCGCGAGATCGATCCCGCCGCGGGCAATGCCCGCCAGGGAATCCAGGACGAACCGGTAACCGGCCTCCTTGAAAACGATTACATCGAGCATTGAGTCGGTGTTGTCCGCTTTGCGGAACAGCCGGAACTGACCGCCATAGAGCGAGCCGTTCCCGCACAGCACAGCCACCCCGGTCTCCCGCCTGCCCTCCGCCGTGGTGACCTCCACCTTCGGCGGCTTTTCCCCGAGCACTTTCACGGCTGCCAGCAGATAGGCCAGCGGTCCGAGCATTTTCTTGCTCTCCCAGGTGGTCTCCTCGATCACCTTCGCATCGAAGCCGACCCCGGCCATCTGCACGAAAGGCGCTCCGTTCGCGGAGAAAAGGTCCACTTCCCGGATGAGGCCTTTCTCGATGACCTCAAAGGCTTTCGGAAGACTGTTGGAAGGGATGCCAAGCTCGCGGGCGAAGACGTTCATCGTCCCGGCGGGCATCACGCCCAGCGCCGTGCGGCTCCCGGCCAACCCCGAGACGACCGCGTTGAGCGTGCCGTCGCCACCTGCGGCGATCACCACCGGCTCGCCGTCATCCGCAAATTTCCTCGCCAGATCCACCGCCTCCTGCCCGGTGTTCGTCGCGTAGAGGGCGAAGCGGTTCGCGTGTTCCATGAGGAATTGCCGTGCCTTCCCGCCCTTCTGGCTGCGGGCGCGGGGATTGAAGATCAGCGGATATCGCCGTGGCAGGGACATGTCCGATTCTTCGCCTATCCCGGAGGGATGGGCAACCCCATTTCCCGAAGCGCATGGATCACCTCCTCCACCGGCAGCCCCATCACATTGTCATAGGGGCCGGCGATCCGCTTCACGATCATATCCCCGTGATCCTGGATCCCATAGGCTCCCGCCTTGTCCAGGGGGCTGGTCTTCGAGAGGTATCCGCGGATCGTTTCCTCATCCAAGACCCGGAAATGGACTTCCGTCACAGCATGCAGCCGTCTCACCTCGCCACCCGGCCCGCAGATGCACACGCCGGTGCAGACATGATGGGCTCGGCCCGAAAGCCTGCGGAGCATGTCAGCGGCCTCCGTGGTGTGCTTGGGTTTTCCGAGCGGTTCGCCTTCGAGGAATACCAGCGTGTCCGCACCGATCACGATCGCCTCCGGATGATGGACTGCCACCGCTGCCGCCTTGAGCCGGGCATTTTCCTCGCATAGCCCGGCCATTCCGAGCGAGGCGTCATGGATTTCCTCGGCTGGCGAGGGGATCACCTCGAAATGCAGGCCGGCCTTTTCCAGCAGCTCCCGCCTCCTCGGCGAGCCGGATGCAAGGATCAGCCTCATCCCTTGAAAGCGTTTGCGGACAGGCCTTGCACACCCAGCCCGCGGATGCGGAACAATCGACCCGCATGCTCCTCCACCCGGATCTTGTGGATCCCGGTCGTCACGTAGAGATCGCCGAGATCCGGGCCACCGAAGGCGCAAGACGTCGTCTCAAGGCATGGCAGGCTGACCCTGCGCAACTCCTCCCCGCTCTCCGGGCTGAAACAGCAGACACAGGCACCATGGCAGAACGCGATCCAGAGGTTCCCGTCCGCATCGATCGCCATCCCGTCCGGCGAGGCCTCGTGATGCTCCGTGGAAACCACGGCCCGGGGGTTTTTCAGGTTTCCATCCGCATACTCGAAGGCCAGCACCTCCTTGCGAGGGGTGTCGATGTAGTAGCAGGTCTTCCCGTCGGCAGACCACACGATCCCGTTCGAGTTCGTCACCGGGCCATAGGCTTCGTGGAGGCTCAAATCGGGATCGAGGCGGTAGAGCTTCGCATCGCCCTCCTTTTTTACGAGGCTGATCGTCCCGGCGAAAAACCGACCGTCCGGAGAACATTTCCCGTCGTTGAAACGGTTGTCCGCCTTGTCCGGCTCCGGATCGCCAATCGGGGCGATGTCTCCCGTTTTCTCATCGAGGAAAAACAGCCCTTCGTCCCCCGCGAAGACGAATCCCCCACCCTCGCGCGGCACCACCGTTCCGACCCGCTGTCCGGTTTCCCAGGATTGCTCCAGCCCGGTATCCGGGGTGAAGCGATGTATCATTTTCCCCTCGATGTCCACATACAGCAGCGCGTTGCCCCACCAAACCGCACCCTCGCCCCACTGGCATTTCCTTGTCCCAACCACTTCGATATCCGTCATGCCCCGATTCTTTCCCTGCGAACCAAGCTGACAATTGAAAAAAACCGGGAGTGGCAGGCGCTCATTCACGATTGCCCATTCCCTAAGCTGTGCTAAGCATCACGACCACATGTTCGAAGTCAGGCAGAAACCGGAAATGGTCGAGCGCGCCCTCCTGGTGCGCTTCTATTTCAACGACCACGAGGCGGACGAATCCGCCTCCCTCCTCATCGAACTCGGCGAACTCGTCTCCACCCTCGGCATCGAGGTGGTGGATTCAGTCCTATCAAAACCCCGTGAGATGAAGAAAAAATTCCTCTGCGGCACCGGCAAGGCGGCGGAGATCGTAGCGCTCGCAAAGGCGCACGAATGCGATGTCATCGTCTTCGACAACAGCTTCGCCCCTTCCCAGCAGCGCGAGTGGGAAAAGCTCGCAGATCTCTGTGTGATCGACCGCGAGGAGGTCATCCTCGACATTTTCGCGAAGCGCGCCCAGACCCGCGAAGCCCGCCTTCAGGTGGAGCTCGCGCGAATGCAATACGCCCTCCCACGCCTTGCCAGGATGTGGGGTCACCTTGACCGCGAGGGCGGCGGTGGCGGCTCCGGCGGCGGTGGCGGTGCGGAGCGCGGCATGGGTGAGAAACAGATCGAGATCGACCGCCGCCTCGCACACCTCAGCATCGACCGCTGCAAGCGCGAGCTGGAAATCGTCCGCAAGCAGCGCAAGACCCAGCGCAAGGAGCGCGAAAAAACGGACACCCCCCACGGCTCCATCGTCGGCTATACGAACGCTGGGAAATCCACCCTGCTCAACATACTGTCCGGCTCCGATGTGATGGCCAAGGACATGCTCTTCGCCACCCTCGACACCACCACCCGCCGTATCGAGCTACCCGACGGCCAGCCGCTGCTCATCACCGATACGGTCGGATTCGTCCGCAACCTCCCCCATCGCCTCGTCGAGGCTTTTAAAGCCACCCTGGAGGAATCCGTCCTCTCCGACTTCCTCATCCACGTCCTCGATGCCACCGCCCCCGAAATCGAAACATTCCAAACGACAACAATGAAAGTCCTCGAGGAGCTCGGAGCGGTTGACAAACCCACCATCACCGTCCTCAACAAGATCGACGCAGTCAGCGATCCCGAAAGGATCGCCTTCCTCGACCGCACCTTTCCGGATGCGATCCGCGCCTCCTCGCTCAACGGAGAGGGGCTTCCTGCACTGCTCAAGGCCTGTTCCCACATCCTCGCAGACCGCGTCTCCCGCTGCCACTACCGCATCCCCCAGGTGCGCGGAGATCTTCTCAACCTCCTCCACAGGGACGCGAAAGTCCTCTCGACCGACTACGAGCAGAACGACATCCTCATCAGCGCCGTCGTCCCCGCTGACATCGCCGGACGCCTGGAAAGTTTCCTCGTGCCAGCCTGAATCACAACCACAGCCGAACCGTCCCAAGCATGACCATGCGTTTCCTGACCACCGTTCTCCTCGTCCTCCCGTTCGCTGCCTTTTCCCAGACGGAAAACACCGACCGCCCCGTGCTCAAGGCGCTGCCCTTGGATTTCGAGGATCAGCCACCGCAACCCGCCATCACAGTTCGACCAGCGCTTCCCCCACAAGCGCCTGAAGCCGCTGCGCTGCCAATCCCCACACCGGCTCCCATGCCGATCCCAGCCACCGCGGCTGATCCCACCGCCAGCATCGATGAAAAACCGACAGGCGACGATGCCGTCCGGCTCCAGATCTTTCTCGACCAATCAAACTTCGGCCCGGGAGTGATCGATGGGAAAATCGGGCGTTTCTCCGAGCTCGCCGTCCGGTCGTGGAACGAAAACCAGGGTCATCCCATCGAAAGCTGGCGCGCCGCAAACATCGCGGCACGGGCCGCCGTTCCAAATCCCTATGCGGTCGCGATCGTGCCGGAGGCCGCGGAGAAATGGGTGAACCCCGGCCTCTCCCACAAAAGGCCGGAGCAGGCCAAGGCCAAGCAGATGTCCTACCGCAGCATCGGCGAATTCATGTCCGAGCGCTACCACACCGATGTCCCATACCTCATCTCGCTCAACTCCGCCTCCAAGATCAACAATCTCAAACCCCGCGACACAATCATCGTTCCAAACGTCAAAGCCTTTGAGGTGGAGCTCCTCACCGACCGCTCCTATTCCGAACTCGAAGACCTCGGCGAGCGCTATGCGGTGGTGGATACGAAAAACAACCAGGTGCGGATCTTTGCCGCCGCCCCACGCCCCAACATCATCTCCGATCCCGGCCTGTCATCCGCCCCGCTTCCGAACAAAGCCCTCCTCGCATCCTTCCCGATCACCCCCGGCAAGCCCCAGTTCGTCGAACTCGGCAGTTGGAAGCTCAAGAACATGGTCGAACTGCCCTGGTGGCGCTACGACCAGCAACTGCTCGACACCGGCAAGCGCTCTGAAAACGCCCTGATGATCCCCCCCGGCCCCAACTCACCCGTTGGCATCATCTGGAACGGCACCACCCGCCCGGGCATAGGCCTCCACGGCACCTCGGATCCCGAAACCATAGGCCGCTCCCAATCCGCCGGCTGCATCCGCCTCGCCAACTGGGATGCAATCCGCCTCCCCACCCTCATCCGGCCCGGCGCAACCATCGAGATACGGTAGGGAATAAAATCTGAAATCCTCTGAAGCTGAAATGAAGAAGGGAAAATTTTCAGTCTTCCAGCGTTTCAGTTTTCAGCTTTCACCATGAACTCCTTCACCAAATTCTCCCTCCGCTTCGGCGCCTACCTGCTTGTGCTCGGCTACCTTGCCGGGGATCTCTATATCTTCAACGGCCCGCTGAACAGGCGCATCCAGGCTTCCAATCCCAATAGCCCGGAATCCATCGCAATGGCCAAGGCGAACGGGGTGGTGGCACGGGTTTTCAACCACCAGATCACCCGCACCCAGCTCGATTACGCAATCCATGAACGTCTCTGGCTTGAGGGCAAGGAACTTGCCGACCTATCCCCCGATGCGAAAAAACTCATCACCTACGCCGCCCTCGGCGAACTCATCGACCACGAACTGATCCGCGTTAAGGCCAAGGTCAACACCAAGGAACTCCCCGTCTCCGATCAGGAAACCGATGAGCGGATCAAACGCTTCGCCTCAAGGTTCGAGACCAAAGGCCACCTCGAGGCCGCCATGAAGTCCATGGGCATCGCCGATGAGACCGCCCTCCGCAACCGCATCGCCGCGCGGATCCAGCAGGAGAAATACGTCGCCATGCGCGTCGATCCGCTGGTGAAAGTTTCCGAAGGGGAGATCGCGGAATTCCACCAAACCCACAAACAGGATCTCACCGTTCCGGAGCGTATCCGCGCCAGCCACATCTTCATCGCAACCCTCAACAAACCATCCGAAGAGGCCAAGGCCACCCTGGAATCGGCCCTTGCCGATCTCAAGGCGGAGAAAAAGGACTTCGCAACCCTCGCCAAGGAACTCTCCGAAGACACCTCAACCAAGCAAAAAGCCGGCGACCTCGGCTGGATGAGCCGCAAGCGCCTGCCTGTCGATTTCGCAGAATCTGTTTTCCACCTTCCCAAGGACTCACCCACCCTCATCCGCACCAAGCTCGGCTGGCACATCGTCACCGTCACGGATCGGAAAGCCGCCAAACTGCGTAGTATCGACGAATGCCGCGAGGAAATCATCGCCGCCCTCTCCGCAACCAAGCGCCACCAGGCAGTCAACGATTTCCGCTCCGCCTTGCGCCGCTTCGAGACGGAAAAGATCGACATCTTCCACGACCAGCTCACCCCCTAGTCCATGCTGATGAAACCGCTTCTCCACCTCATCCCCGCACTGGCCATCGCAGCCTGCGCCCCGCTGGGCAGCGAGCCGCCCAACCTCTCCGACCTCAAGACCCGGATTACCACCTACGCGGAAGATGGCACCTATCTCCGCGATCTCGAATCCGCGGTCGCCGGCGCAAAACCCTACCTCGGGCACCGCGCCGCCTCCGGCGAAAAGAACCTCACCGTCATCTTCGACATCGATGAAACCGTCCTCTCCAACCTTCCCCACATGAAAACCGCCGACTGGGGATACCAGCCGCCGCAGTGGGACATGTGGGTCGGCGAAGCCGATGCCCCCGCCCTAACCCCGATCCGCGAGATTTACCATACCGCCAGCGCGCTCGGCTACAAGGTCGTCTTCCTGACCGGCCGCACCGAACTTTCCCGCGCAGCCACCCACCGCAACCTCCGCAACGAGGGCATGGGAAGATACGACCGACTCATCCTCCGCCCCGCGCCCCGGAAAAACACCCCGTCCGAATCCGCCGTCGATTTCAAATCCCGCGCCCGCAAACAGCTCACGGAGGAGGGCTACACCATCGTCGCAAACTTCGGCGACCAACAAAGCGACCTCCAGGGCGGCTATTCCGAGCGCACCTACAAGCTCCCCAACCCGTTCTACAAAATCCCCTGACCGCGCAAGAAGGCGCTGCGTATTGCTGCCCGGCAGCCATGCTCTCCTTCCATCTTGATGCCAGGGCCTCTTCGGCAGACCCTCGTGCCATGAACATCACAGTCCTCGACGGGCACACCCTCAACCCCGGCGACAACCCGTGGACCGCCATCGGAGCCCTCGGCAAACTCACCGTCCACGACCGCACCCCGACCGATGAAATCGTCGCACGCGCGAAAGGCGCGGACATCATCCTCACGAACAAGTGCCCGCTCTCCGCGGAGACGCTGGCGCAGCTCCCCAATCTCAAATTCATCTCCGTCCTCGCGACCGGTTACAACATCGTGGACACCGCATACTGCGCGGAAAAGGGCATCCCGGTCTCCAATGTCCCGATCTACTCCACCGATGCCGTAGCGGAGTTCGTCTTCTCCCTCATGCTCGATTTCTACAAACGCCCCGCCTTCCACAGCACCCTCTCCCACGAAGGCGCATGGGAAACCTCGAAGGACTTCTGCTTCTGGGAAAACCCGAATTTCCGCGAGCTCTCAGGGAAAACCCTCGGCATCATAGGCTTCGGACGCATCGGCCAGCGCACCGCCGAGCTGGGAGCCGCGTTCAAGATGAACATCCTCGGCCATTCCCGCTCCCGCTCCGCCGAAACCACCTTCCCCTTCGAGTGGGCATCCATCGAGGAGATCCTGGAAAAATCCGACGTCATTTCCCTCCACTGCCCCCTGACCACCGAGACCCACGGGATGATCAACGAGGCCGCCATCGCGAAAATGAAACCCACCGCCTTCCTCGTGAACACCGCCCGCGGCCCGCTCATCGACGAGCAGGCGCTGGCCGACGCGCTGAACTCCGGCCGAATCGCCGGTGCCGCCTGCGATGTCGTTTCCGCCGAGCCCATCCTCGGCACCAACCCACTCCTCCGCGCAAAAAACCTCACCCTCACGCCCCACATCGCCTGGGCCGCAGCGGAAGCCCGCGCACGACTCATGCAAATCACTGCGGAAAACATCATGGCTTTCCAGTCCGGGAATCCCATACATCTCATTGGGTAAACCGGCATCGCGACGCCCTTAGATTTACAGAATTGACTTCACCAATTTTTCATAACCGTTTGATTTTACTTGCCTTACGAAACCGAACCCACATTCCCATCGGCGATACGAAATCAACCTCTTTTTTTGATTGCCAATGATATCGAATCGAATTAAGGAATGCCCGCCCACGGGCACCAAAACCATGAAGAAACACACACGGAAATTCAGATCCGCGATGATCGCCTTCGTAGGCCTCGCCCTCATCCCAAGCTGCGCCGACACCGGAAACGCGAACTCTGTCGCATTGTCCAAGGTAAATAAGGACGAATACCGCGTCAAATCCGTCCAGCACGGCAAGGCCTCATGGTATTCCATCAAGACCAACTACGGCACCAAGACCGCCAGCGGCCAAACCCTCTGCAACAACGCCCCGACCGCCGCCCACAAGACCCTTCCCATGGGCACCAAGGTACGGGTTGTCAACATGGCCAACAACAAGTCCGAGGTTGTCACCATCAACGACCGCGGCCCGTTCATCAAGGGTCGCATCATCGATGTCACCATCGGCACCGCCGAAAAGCTCGGCTTCGTCAACCGCGGTGTCGTGCCCGTGAAGGTCGAGGTGCTCGACAAGGCGGAAAACGCCGACAGCTGATCCCTGCCTCCTTGCCGCCCCTTCCTGAAAAAGGAAGTACCCCGGCTTGGATTCGAACCAAGGACCAAAAGATTAAGAGTCTTCTGCTCTACCAACTGAGCTACCGAGGCTTTGGAGTGGGGAAACCTAGCCTCTGCCTCGGCAGATTGGCAACCAAAAACCTGCGACACCATAGTTCAACGGTGTCTTTTTCCGGGTATCCGCCGCTCCGGACATGCTGGGCTTACCGCAGGCTCTCACACGCGCGCCTGCCGTTCTCCACGATCACTCTCTTGGAGCGTTGCCCACAGGATCCCCGTCCGCTCTTGTGCCAGCCGTTGAACATTGGGTGAAACGCTGCAGCAACCCCTTCATGAACTACCCCAGATCATGCATCCTGTTGGTGATACGCTCCTTGGTTTGCAAAACCCGCTCCGGACTCCGACCTTCCGATCCGCCTCCAACCGACAGGCCACATCCGCCCCAAAATTCTCCATCATCCGCATCAAGGTCGGAACCGCTCCTTCTCCCCGACCCCAAAAGCAAACCGTCGGTCGCCCAGCCTGCCAAAAGATCCACCCCCTCGTATCCACTTGCGACTGCCTTACTCCCCTTTTCCCTAAAAAACTGAACCCCACCAACCTCTTCCCACTGATCACTTGGCACTTCTTCCACATCTCGCGACCCACCGCTTAGACCTTTTGCCAAAAGGAATTGCCGAGAAGGCAGGAACTGTGAAATCATTTCCGAACAGCGGCACAAATCCAGAACGTGATCCAATCCCGTTTCGGCAAGGACTTTTGGCAAACGGCCTTTCCTCCGGCGAGGGGGAAATTTGAAATAGCGGGAACCAAGCACATTCAGGCAGATCACTTGCCCAATTTTCCCCACCGCCTGGAGAACTCCCGTCCGGTGAAATCGCTTGCTTTGCCGCCCTTCGCCATCGCCTCGGCACGGTCGGCGCGGAGCAAGAGTTCCATCCTCACCTCTTCCGCCTGGGTCCAGGAACGGCCGTTGACCGTGGTCTTTGATCCATGACGCTTGGGAAGCACGAGGAACGGATTCGTTGGCAGATACCATGCTCCGAATCTGATCTGGGTCGCGGCCTGGGCATGCTCGGCAAGTTTCCGCATGGCGCTGGCGAGGGACTGGGGATCGAACGTGGTACGCACCGCAACGATATCGGCACATAGATCGCGTGCGTGTTCCGTCTTGCGGGGCATGAACGCCCAGACAAATAAAAAGCAGAACGCAACGACCATCGCGACCTGGCGGTCAAGCGCCAGGCCGCACAAACCGATCGGGAAAAACCACGGAATCGCCCACCACATGATCTCGGCACGTGTCGCCATGCGGCACCATCGGTTCCGCATTCCCGCGAACTGCGCCGCAACCAGTGCCTGAAGCTCGTAGCGGGACAGTTCCTCCAGCGCCCCTGTGGTCGCCACCACGATCTCGCGGTCCGAACATGGCAACATCGCGATATTGGGCACCTCACACCGGTAGGTCTGGATGCTCTCGACCGGCTCCACCAAGGCGATGGCGATCTCGGTGACGACGTTGTCAAACTGTTGAGACGGCGGCTCGGGTTTCAAATGCCTGGCCAAGCGATCGGCAATTTTCCCCAACGGCAGCGTGAGCAGGACCACAAAAGGAACCACCAGCGAAATGGCAACGGTCACCCCCCATGAAAAGGCCGGGATACCCTCCTCACTCACAAACCAGGATCCGACAAGAACCGCCCATGAGATCACACTCCAGATACTGGCGATCATTGCCTGCCTGCGGGCGGCGGCTTCAAGTCCGATCAGCATAAATGTGATTCGGACATAATCCGGATCACACCATCATGGCAAGGCGAAGCTGTCTCATTCCGCGATCGGCCCACATCAAATGTGGTCTTACGGAAAGTGTCCGTGGCTCGCCTCAAGCCAGGACAAGACAATGGGATCAGCGCATCGCTTCGCGGAAATGCTTCCGGCACATGGAGACGTAGCGCTCGTTGCCGCCGATCTCGACTTGGGCACCCTCCTTGATCGCATTTCCATTGTCATCGGTTCGGAGATTCATCGTGGCTTTGCGGCCGCAGTGGCAGATCGTCTTCAGCTCGATCAGATTGTCCGCCCAACCCAACAGCGCCGCACTGCCAGGGAAGAGCTTGCCTTGGAAATCGGTGCGCAGGCCGTAGCAAAGCACCGGGATGCCGGTGTCGTCCGTAAGTTGGCACAGTTGCTCCACCTGCGGCGGAGTCAGAAACTGCGCTTCGTCGATCAACACGCAGGCGATGGGCGGCGTGGCATCGGTCGACCTGACAAGGGCGTGCAGGTCGTCGTCTTGGCTGAAAGTCCTTGCGTTTGCTTCCAAGCCGATGCGCGAAGCGATTTTCCCAATCCCGGCACGTTGGTCGATCTCAGGCGCTAGTAGCAGTGTGTTCATCCCACGCTCCTTGTAGTTATGGCTCGATTGCAGGAGGACGGTGCTCTTGCCCGCATTCATCGCAGCGTAGTAGAAGTAGAGTTTAGCCATGGTGAGAGACCTGATGCTCGTCCCGCGGGGTGCGAAACCGAAAGCGGATACCTGCCGCTCACGCTACCTTTTCCGGTCCATCACTCAAGCGCGAAGCACTTCCTGCAAGAAGACAAGCCCCCCTATCGCGGGCAATCCGCGAACCCTGCAAGCATGGGGTCATAATGAAGTCGAACCGGCCTCACCGTCCCTCTGATCCATCTGACGGAAAGTGGATGGAAACGCATGAATGTGGAATGGCGGGGACTACCGCCACTCATGGAAACCCTACGCCTTGGGCCTCGTGGACTTTCCTTTTGGGCGGAGCATGGCCATACCGGTGATGATCAGCATCAGCAGACCTCCGCCAACCAGCAGGATATAGAAAGGACGCAGGGTGGGGCCGAGCCAGCTTCCCTGGTGGATGTTCATCAGCAGCTTCAGCGTGCCCTCTTCCCAACCGAACCAGTGCCCTCCGAAATGGTAGCCGAGCCCGGTCACCGACGTCGCGATCAACGGCGGCAGCAACACCCAGGCAACAAGGCGGTGGCGGCCACGCGCACCGCGGGAAGCACGGGAGGCAAACAGTAGCCGCGCGCCGCTTATCGCCAGCAGGAGCAGGCCAAGCCCGGTGAAGGCAGTGTAGAGCAGTGAGACGGTCTCGCCGAGCACCATCCCGGTATGAAAATCCAGGATTCGCTGCCCGGTGGGTTTTTCCATGCCGAACCAGGAGCGACCCACGCGGTAGAAGATCCCGGTGCTGAGGGAAATGAGCAAGGGCACGACGAGCCATAAGGCAAGGCGACGATGAAGGGGACGGGCGATGCGTTTCGCTGACATGGTGTGGGGGCGGTGCTAGGTGGAGCTGCTGCAGGATGCGACAACCCGGGAAATCGGGCTGGTTCGATCCGGTCGAAAAGTACGCGCGAATGTTCGCCGAGGTCGAGACTATTGCTATCGTGCTCATTACGCCGGGCACTTGCTAAAGGCCTTTCCCTTACGCATTGTGATTTCATGGACATCATGAAAACCCTGCTCCTTGCGCTAGCGCTCGCCATCCCGGCTGGCGCGGCCACCGAACGCATCGCCATCGTCAAAACCGATGACGTCAGGACGGCAAATGGGAAATGGGATCGCTGTTTCAAAATCGCCCATGACAAGGGCATCAAGGTCTCCGCCGGGATCATCGCCGATTCGCTGGAGAAACAGGGCTCCGCATACCACCAGTGGCTGAGAAAATGGGATGCGACCGGCATGGTTGAATTCTGGAACCATGGGTGGGACCACAAGCGCTGGACAGAGGGCGGGAAGAACAAATCCGAATTCGGGGGCTCCGGCTATGCCCACCAGATCAAGCACCTCGAGAAAGCGCAGGCGGCTTACAAGAACGCGCTTGGAAAGGATTTCACGGTCTTCGGAGGCCCGTTCAACGCGATGGACCAGGACACCGCGAAAGCCCTCGGCAAAATCCCCGAACTCAAGCTCGTCTTCTGCAACCCCGGCGCGCCCGCCACCATGGCGATGAGGGACAGGATACTCCTCCCCATGAGCCTGCGTGGTGAACACGACGGCACCGGCAAGCCGGATTTCCAAAAGTTCAAGGAAGACTACGCCAAAAAGGACAGCCCGAACCTCACCTTCGCCGCCATCCAGTTCCACCCCACGGGCTTCAGCGAAAAGGGATTCAAGGACTACGCCGCCATCCTCGATTTCCTGAAATCCGAGGGCTGGACCTTCATGCTTCCCAGCGAATACGCCGAGACCAAAAGGAAACGCAACTAAGCAGTTTCATGCGACGGGGCCATCCCTTTCCAATCTCAGGGAAATATGAAATGCGGCGCCTGCCCCCAAAGATAAGCGGACTTGCATGGGAATGGCCGTGGCTGCAGGATCCGTAGCATGGCTGATATCAAGGGGGCTCTCAGGAATATCCCGGAAAAACAAACAGGTGAAGAACCCGCGGATGAGGGGCAAAAAGGCTATCTCCGGAGCTTCGGGTATTTTTCTGAGAAACTGATCAAGGACCTGGGGGCGCTGCAGGCATCCTATCTGATCGATCAGGCGGAATTGATCAAAGCGGAAGGCTCGGCGAATATCGATCTATCGGGGAAGAAGTCGGGCAAGCTAGGTGGACTCGTGCGTTTGATCGTTCTCTGCGCGGTTCTGATCCTGGCGATTGTGATAGGGAAAAAATTCCTGGGTTCGGGGACCGATGATCAGGCCACCCGTTCGGAATCCCAAACCGACAAGAGCCTGCCGGAAGTTTCGGGAAATGCCGGGGGACAGGAAGGGAGCCAGATGGAGGGTGCGCAGAAAACGGAGGATCCAATCACCGAACCGCAACCGGATTCCGGCTGGAAATCCCTTGATCTTGCAACGATTGAATATCCGGCAACCGTTCTATGCACGAAGGGTTTCAGCCTCCTGAACCACGAGGGAAAAGAAACCCCGATTCCGGTTGGAACCATGATCGAAATCGCGGATCGAACGGATCTGGGCACGCTGAAAATGCAAATCGATGGGGAGCTTTTCGTAGGGAACGAATCCAGGGTCGCAGGGAATGTCGAATTGAAGTGACCGCCTACCCTTGCCTCTTTCCCGCAGCCTAGGGTTCCATGATTTGGCAGGGATGGCTTTCCAAGCCGTCCGGGAAAGGGTGCGGCACGATTCAGGCTGAAAGTGGAATCCTCCCGCCTTCCAAGATGGATGCAAACGAGCCGTGGGGTAGGATGTTGACGGGTGATGAACCGATGCCACAGAGCGGACGGTGCGGAGCAACTATCCCTGCCCGTTTCACGAAATCCGACATAGTCCTGCGCCAATCGGAAATGACCCCATTCAATTCAAAAACGGGACGATCACACTCGAGGATCCATCCGAACCGAATGGCGGATCACCTTCGCACAGTCTCGGAAAAACACGGGCAGGAATCTCATACTCCCCTTTCATCTTCGTGGGACAGTCATTGAGCGGAACCTCCAGATCATCAAGGAATTCGAATTCCCCCCTATCCACCAAATGATCCAAATGGTACATCAGTTGATTTTGAAACGATGTCAGACTGCGCGCGGCACCCGAGAGGGTTCGGATCATCAGCTCGACTCTCGCAGGGCGTGGCACATCGTATCGGTCAAATGACCGCATGATTGCGGAATGAACCGCAACCAGCAGAGCCTTCGGATCCTTCCCGGGAATCCGGATGAGAACCGAATACCTGGATCGTTCATTCGTCACCAAAATCACCTTCTCCTTCGTCCCTTTCATTCCGAAAGCCTCCTCGCAGCGCCAATTTGAAAACCACGGGTGCCCGCTCCCCTCCCATTCCTCCTGATTTGCCATCTTCACCAACTCAGGTGGTTTGATCCCGCAGAACTTCGCCACCTTCGCACTCAGGAGAAGATTCAGCGCAAGCCTCCCGGTTCCGGGAATGATTCTCGGCTCCTTGGGCTTTGAATTCACCCCGCTCATATCGTCCTCCCACTGCCCGGTGCGAGGACAGACCCGAATGGCAAGAAGCCCAGCGCGGCTTTGGCTTCGGCAGCGGTTGGGTAGCGAGGGAGACCATCCACGGTTTCATTCATTGCCGCGAGGGTTTCCGCGTTGGCGCTGCGGTGCTCGGTTTCGTCGAGAATGATGCCGCAGAGTCGGGCGTAGGTATCCGCCTCGCTTTCTCCATGGCAGACGCCGCCTTCATAGAGATCCGGACAATAGCCGATGTAGCATTGATCTTCCTCCGACCAGCGGACGAAGCGATGATAAAGGTCTTCCGGTTTCATGCTGGTGGTTCAATCGAAGAGTTCGCCCGGCAATCCGCTTTGGCGGATCATGGAGCGGAGGGTTCCTATCGGGATGTCTTTGCGCGGATGGGGAATGATGACCGTCTGGCCGAGCGCGTTCCGATATTTCGTGTGGCTGCCCTTTTGTGAGATGAAGCGGAAATCGTGATCCGTGAGGATGCGGATGAACTCGGCGGATGAAAGGCGCTTCGGCATCGGGAGCGCGGTGGGTCATGCGATCGCCAGCTCGCCCACGGTCACACCTGAGATGTTCGGCGTGGGTGTGGATTCCGGAAGATCCTCGAAGTAGAGTTCGAGTGCCTCCTTGAGGTTGGCGAGAGCCTCCGCCTCGCTCGCCCCGAAGCTTGAGACATCGTGATCGAGACATTGCGCCACGTAATCGGAGTCCTCCCGGTAAAGCGTGTAGTGGATGTTTCTCATCGCATCAGGCTAGTTGCGGGAGGCAATTTTGCAAGCTCGGAGCCAACTCGGGGTCACCAAGGTTCTTACAACAGGGAGTGCGAAGATGATTGAACCACGGATTGCACGGAGTTCACGGATGAGGACGCGTAAGAATGACATGGTAAATCAGTTCCCGAGAGGACGATACCCTGACAGGAGAGCAAATTCCCTATCTCGCCTTCTCTTATCCGTGCCCATCCGTGCAATCCGTGGTTAAAACTCTTAAGAACTGTCAGCCTCTCCCTAGTGTAGGAACCCTGTCGGGGTCTCAGTGGATCAGCCGAGCTGTTTTCCCGCTTTCGAGAAGGGCGGACAGGGAACGCCGCCGGCCAGTAGATCCACGCCCTTGAACTCCTTCGCCGAGAAATCACGCACATCCCCTTCCACCACATCGAATGCCCTCTCCTCACTGATCACTTCCCATTGATCACTGCCCACTGCTCACTGATCACTCGGCACTTCTTCCCAATCGCCTGCCCACCGACTCCCGAGCAAATCTCAATGCAGGTGAG
This sequence comes from Akkermansiaceae bacterium, assembly GCA_017798145.1. NCBI lineage: Bacteria > Pseudomonadati > Verrucomicrobiota > Verrucomicrobiia > Verrucomicrobiales > Akkermansiaceae > Akkermansiaceae bacterium. The sequence goes on from CP059069.1 coordinate 1,120,136, forward strand.
TGTGATCAGTGGGCAATGGAGAGACTTTCACCGTAGAACCTTTCGAGGAAGATCTGTCGGCGCTTTGGTTCGGCCAGCTCTTTGGAAATTCCAGACCAGACGAGTTCCCGGGCAGTATCTGTCATCCGGCAACCGATCATAAGACGCTCCGCCCCTGATTTCTCCATCATGCGATCGAAGAGATGTTTGTTCAGGTCGGCCGGGGTATCCGCTATCGAGAAACCCGTGTCAGCATATCTGTCAGGTTCAATTTTTGAGACCATGTCTGTAAGTAGCCGTTATCGGCTCCTGTTGCGAGGAGATTTTCCACATCCGAGAGCTGCCGTTCGCTCCCGGATTCCCTCGCCCAATCGAGCTTCGAGAGAATGAGATCCTCCTTGCTGACAATCCACAGGGACTGCCCCATCACCGCTATCCTCTGGCGCCGGCCGAACTCCACGAGACGGTAGTCCTCGCGTTTCCGGATCATGAAATCGACTTTGATCAGGCTCTCGTTGTGGATGACGTTGAAAGACGATTGCTCGAGCACGGCTCCCCTCGCCGCCTCCTCGCTGAAGTAGAATTCCTCTCCAAAGATACCTGGGAGGATTTCAAGATCCTTCAGCCCAAGCGCGATGACGATATCGATGTCCCGCGTCATCCGGGGCTGGGCGTAGTGGTTCAGAGCCATGGAGCCTGTCAGCATATATTCCAGACCAGCCTCTTCGAGTCGCCGGGTGACATCCAGGAGCAGATCAAGTTCGGAAAGCATGAGGTGTGAGTTTTTCTGAATCTTTCTGGAAAAGCAATCTCAGCCCGAAGCGATGCACTGTCGCGAAAGATTGAAGCGCTGCCTTTGGAAGACGAGAGGAGAGTGGCCGAAAAATCAGAAATGGGAGTCAGCGGAACCAAGCCAATTCACATCCGGTGAGGAACCCGCGGACATTCTCCAGCATGACGGCTTTGGGGCGGCATTCGTCCACCAGGCGGAGGGCTTCGGGGAAAATGTCGCGCTCGTCGTTGGAGCCGAGCTGTTTACCCGCTTTCGAGAACGGCGGGCAGGGAACGCCGCCGGCCAGCAGATCCACGCCCTTGAACCCCTTCGCCGGGAAATCACCCACATCCCCTTCCACCACATCAAATGCCCTCTTCCCACTTCTCACTACCTCTTCCCACTGATCACTGATCACTCAGCACTCAGCACTTCTTCCCAATCGCCTGACCACCGGCTCCCGAGCAAATCTCGATGCAGGTGGGGGCGGTGGTTCAGTCGAAAAGTTCGGTATGGGTGCCGGTGCGGATGAAGGTGACAGTTTCCTCGGTTGCCTGGTAGATGAGCAGCCAGTCGCCACCAAGATGGCATTCCCGATAATCCTTCATGTTTCCAACGAGCTGATGATCCCTGTTGATGGGCGGTAGCGGCTTTGATTCGGCGAGGAGATCGATGGCTTCGGCGAGCCTGTCCATGGGCCGCCCCGTGCGTTTGATCCGTTCAACGTCCTTCTTAAACTGCTTCTTGAATACGATTTCCCTCATCAGATGCCGAGAGATGCTTTCGCTTGGGAGGCGGTCTTGTAGCGCTGGAGTCCTTCCGACGGCTCGTTCATCGCTTCCAAAGTGGTTGCGTTCGGCGTTGGTTCCTCCACAAGCAGGGTCAGGACAGCCTTGCAAGGGCCGGTGACGTGCTCCGCCAACGTGACGGTGCCATCCTCCGAGACCGTGGCTTCGATTGCTCTAAGTGATGCTGACATGGTGGAAGAATAAGCGTTTATCCCGCTTTGGCTAGGCGGAAAGCGGCTCTCCCGCCTCGTCTTCAAAGTGCCTCTTTGACGAGCGGAGGACTTGATCCACATCGATTCCCTCCGAGTGGAGTAGGTGCGTCCCCGCACCTTGAGTTACCGGTGGCGTCCCGCCGTCCGTAATCGACTTATTCCCACACCGGGCGCGACGCCCGCCAGCCCCCAAGGCGCGGGACGTACCTACTCCCACCGGCCAGAAGATCCACGCCCTTGAACTCCTTCGCCGAGAAATCACGCACATCCCCTTCCACCAGATCGAATGCCCTCTTCCCACTGATCACTGATCACTGATCACTGCTAACTCGGCACTTCTTTACCCTGCCCTCTCCAACCCAATCGCCTGACCACCGGCTCCCGAGCAAATCTCTATGCAGGTGAGGCCGGACTGGGAAACCGTGGTTTGGGGAGGATTCTTCATGGGTTCTTTTGAACAGTTTTCGGATCTTGTGTCAATTTCTGAGGCTGGAATGTTGCGATGAAGCACCTTATGCGTCCGGCTTGGATTTTCTGATCGCATCGACATCCTTGAGATCCTGATCGCGTCCCGAGGCGAGTTTGACAGAGATTAGGTCTTCCCGGCTGATGAAATGAATCGGGTCTTTTCCGATGGAAACGGTGTTGCGCCTCTTCCATGCCTCGTTGAAGTCGCCGCCGGGAATTTCCATCATGACATCGACCCGCAAGGGAGGGTTGCCCATCTGGTAGAAATAGCCGGGTTCGGAGAAGTCCGCTGTGGTGAGGCCGGTGAGAGGGGCACCGAATTCCTTGAGCGCATTGAAGACGGCGCGCGCGTTGGTGGGATCAATGGCAATCCAAAGATCGAGGTCTTTTGTCCAGCGGGGTTCCGAGTAAAGCATGACGGCGTAGCCGCCAATCACAAGGTAGCGCACCTCATGCCTTGCCAAAACGCTCAACAGTTCTTTGAAGTCTTGGCTCTGTAGCATCGTTTTTTGTGAGCAGGCGGTGGTCCTTGATCATTCCCCACATGGCATCGAAAATCGCCGCCGGGCCTTGCTTTTGCCAGAAGGAGATGTCCCAGGAGCGGTCGTCTCCGGTGAAGCGGCCGTAGTTTTCGGAGAACATTTCGGATCTCGCTTCCGCAAGGTGCTGGATCACCTGGGCGCGAACTTTCTCCACTGGTAACGGCTTGAGCGGCATCTTCGAAGGCGCTTCGTTTATGGCCGTAGATTCCCGGGATGGCGGCTGGGTTTTCACTGCCTTGAGGGTGCTCCGATTCCCCGTTGCTGTCAATGGAGGAGCTGGAGGCATTGGGAGTGGCTGACACCAGTCTGCCACGCGAAACGATGGTCATGGCAGACTGGTGTCAGCCTCTCCCCCTTGAACTCCTTCGCCGAGAAATCACGCACATCCCCTTCCACCACATCGAATGCCCTCTTCCCACTGATCACTGATCACTGATCACTCGGCACTTCTTCCAGAAACCCTGCCCTCTCCAACCCAATCGCCTGACCACCGGCGCCTGACGGCGGTCATGAGTTCGAATATCATCACCCGCACTTCTTCTCCCTTAGCGTTTCGCGGATATCGTCTTTGGAAACCCATCGCCAGACCATCACGTATGCTCCGCTTGCACCCTGGGAAATGACGGGTTCATCGTCGTGATCAAATTCATCATCGCTGCCACAGACGACGTGCTCGGCATACATTTTGTCGAGACGACTGCGATTCGCTTTCAGGCGGATCTTTTGCGCCAGATCGGTATGGCCGGATGCGAGCAAGGCGTCGTGGACCGCTTCGGCGTCCTCGGCGTAGAGGATGACGGGAGCGAAGGATTTTTTGGAGGTCATGGGCATGGGGTAAGAATTGAACCACGAATTTCACGAATGATCACGAATGGCGCGGATCTTCCCTGCTTCGATTGCGTGAGTTTCCTGGCCGATCGCCTGATAAAGCGCACCGCAGAGGTCAGTGATTTTTTCGCACCGAGCGGAAAAGTCCGGGGAACTGGAAATCACGGGATGAGCTGCGATGTGTTCGGAAAAATGATCCAGCCACACCGACACCCGATCCAGTGCTTCGTGGCGGTGGAAGTCGTCCAGCTCGCCACCTGCCTTTCTTTCATGCGATTTTTTTGGCATAGTGTTTTTCCCGAAGTGTTGGGATGGCTCCCCTTCTGTTCTCGGCAGATCATCCGGTGGCTTCCGCCTCGTAGTGCATCATGGCCATATTCACGGTTTTCTGAGGATCGATTCCCTTTGAGTGCAGGAAATGCAGAATGTCCGTGAGCAGATCGATGGAAAGAGTCTCCTCGTCAGTATCCATGCCCCTTTGTTGCCCGAAATACTCGATAGCCTGCCTTGCGGAGTCTGCCCGATCACCGTTCGTCCACGAGTTGTTTTCCCAGCCATCGGTGGGAACGATCAGGCCGGGATCATGGGGAGGTGTTGTCATCGGGGAGTTGGCTTTTTACTTCGACATTCTCGAGCAAAAACCATGTTCGGATCAAGAACAATGTTCTTCTTTAGAACTCGCGATCATGCATGGATATGTAGCCTCGCGGTGTGAAGCTGCCCAATAGCCGGACGGATCATCCAAAAAACATCGTCGGGCCAAGAATACGGCGCGCTCGTCTGGATTTCGATCCGCCGCTTACCCAAGACCAGCTCTCAGGTCGCCTTGCTGCAAAAGGCCTGTCCCTTGACCGGGTGGCGATCACGAAAATCGAATGTGGAAATCGAGCTGTATTCGATTTCGAACTCCCGACCATTGCGGAGGTTTTGAAGGTTGATCTCCAGTGGCTGATGACCGGCAAGGGTAACCCCAGGAAATGAATCCGATGCCGAAGAAAAAGCCACTCTCCGCGATCCACCTGGAAATCCTCAAATTGCTACGGGAGAATCCGGATGGGCTGGATATCGAACAGATACGGGAGCTCGGTGGAATCGAAGGCCAGCAACACCTGGATAAGCGACTCAGGGAGCTTTACCCCTACTATGAGATCGCGACAAAGCGCGCTGGACGCAGGTTCATCTACCAATTCGTAAAGGAGCGGAATACGGATGACTACGACTACAGCGTCATTTCAAAGACGCTCCGCGCCAAGATCATCCACCGCGATGGCCGTCGTTGCCGGATGTGTGGAAGAACCGTTGACGAGGATAAAATCAAACTGCACATCGACCACAAGATCCCGAGGGAGTGGGGCGGGCCGAGCAACGAGGAAAACCTGTGGGCTCTTTGCAGCGGATGCAACGAGGGCAAGCGGAATTACTTTTCCAGTTTCGATCCCAGCCTGATGGAGACCATCCTAACCCATGATTCCGTCCATCGGCGTCTTGCGGAGATGCTTCACGCGAAGTCGGGTGAATGGGTGGATTGCGACTTGCTGGAATTCGTGGCGAATTTCGAAGACTATCAGACCGATTGGCGCAAGCGGTTGCGGGAACTTCGTTATCTCGGACTGGATATAGAGACGAAGAACACCAAGATCGAGAAGCGGACGGTGAGCAACTACCGTCTCACGAACTGGGTCGATCTTCCAGACGATTTGAGCGAGGCGGCACGCCGTTTTGAGGCCGACCGTGCGAAAAAGAACAAGGCCAGGAAACAATCAGGCGGTTAGTCAACCTGCTGCGCTCGCCGGTTTCGCGACGGCCTTGATGGCATCCCTGATCCGTGATGCGACGGCATACGCCACCGGTGGCGGAAAGGCGTTGCCGATCTGGCGGTAGGCGGCGGTTTTGCCACCTGCGAATTGCCAGTCATCGGGGAAGCCCTGGATGCGGGCGGTCATGCGGAGGGTGAGCCTTGGCACTCCGGTGAAGCCTTTGGGCGGGGCTTCGTTGCCGAGGGATTTCCCTTCGACGCCGAGGGATGCCCATGCCTTGCGGGCGCGGGTCGGGCCGAGATCGGCTCCGCCGTGCTTCTTGGAACCGCCGACGAGGGTCGGGGCGATTTCGTTGGCCTCCGCCGCCCATTTCAAGGCGCCTTCCCAGCCGTTGGCGGCCATGAGATCGACGAGGGTTTCGCCGACGGTCTTGGTGGGGATGCCATCGGTCAGGGGCATGGGCGGGTAGAAGTTGGAAACGAGATCCTTGCGGATGGCGACGACGACGACCCGGGGGCGGAGCTGCGGGACGCCGAAGTCCGAGGCGTTCAGAAGATGCCAACTGGCCTCGTAGCCCATGGCTTTGAGATCCTTCTTGAGGCTCATCCGGTAATCGGTGAACACGGCATCCAGGAAGCCGCGGACATTCTCCAGCATGACGGCTTTGGGGCGGCATTCGTCCACCAGGCGGAGGGCTTCGGGGAAAAGGTCGCGCTCGTCGTTGGAACCGAGCTGCTTTCCCGCTTTCGAGAAGGGCGGACAGGGAACGCCGCCGGCCAGCAGATCCACGCCCTTGAACTCCTTCGCCGAGAAATCACGCACATCCCCTTCCACCACATTCCAGTCCGGACGGTTCAGGCGAAGCGTCTCACAGGCATGGCGGTCAAACTCCACATGCGCTAAGGCCTCAAACCCTGCCCTCTCCAACCCAATCGCCTGCCCACCGGCTCCCGAGCAAATCTCTATGCAGGTGAGGCCGGAATGGGAAGCCGAGGATTGAGGACGATTCTTCATGGGTTCTTATGAACACTATTGGTGCGATGTGGTCAAGATCAGAAATTCTGACGATACGCTAGCAAGAAAGCAGGAAAGACCTAAAGACGGGATGAATCTCCCATAGTGTATTTTGTAACTCGTTCCACCGGTCTTTCTGAACAAAATGAGGATCATCCAGAAAATTAATATGATTATAACCGAGGGGTTTACTTTTATCCTTTACTCGGCAGTTGATGAATTCCGATTCGTGAAGAATACTCAAAAGAATTAAAGCATCCTCTGCCTTTTCCGGCTTTAATGGTGAACCAAAAACATAAAGACCGAACTTTGACGGAAGCTTCGAGAGAAACGAATGTAACTCTTCAAATTTCCAGTCAAAGTCTTTACCCGCAAAACTTCTTACCACCTCTAGAAAGTTGGAGCATATCTCTCCCATTTCAACTGCCAAGTCCTCGGTTTTATCTTTAGAGTATGCTGACATCACTCTATCAACGTCAATATCTCCAATTTTTGAGGAATTTCTTTGAGATGCACTTCCTATGAGTCGTTCGATCAACTGAACCGTATCTCGAGGCCGTTCTCTTGAGTTTTTTATCAAGAAAGCCTCCCAACTCCGCCTTTCGTTGTTACTAGTTGGCAACTTAACATCAGAATTTTCAAAGAACAGTCCAAATGCATCTTGTTCTGATATGTAAGGGTCGATCTCCTGAGCTGCCCTATGTATCCTTCTATGGACAATTTCAATCATGTGACTCTCAGGCGCGCGCATGGGAATAATTAACGGTCGGATATGGTCAATCTGATCTCTCTGGCCTTTCTCGTTTTTGGTAAGTCTCAGCCAAACCTCAGTTCTCAACGTAGCTATACACTTCAGCTCAGGACAATCTTGAGAAATCTTCCTTAACGCTAAAATTAACGCCCATATCCTATTTTTATGCGACGGATCTTCAGGCGAAGCAATCTGGTCAGTATCGTCAATAAACAAATATGCTGTAGTCTTATTCGATTTGAAATAGGAATCCATAGCTGAACTCAGAGCAGAAGAATTCTTCGAAGGAGACAGCTTTTTCACTAAGGATGGCCCATCCAAATCAGCGATTGGCTTACCTATGGTTTGGATCACGTAAAGTATGTTAGCGATAAAGCTAGCATCTCGCTTTCCCGAAGATACCGCCTCATTATATAGAGCTGCCTTATCTCCAGAAAGCATTCCCTTTAGTCCAACACCAATCTTAGATGCGATCGATGATATGATTGAATCATAAATGCATTTCTTTAGAGATGCTATATCTGTCTTATCTCCAATTTGATCTGTGTCGATATCTTCAGGACGTATGAAAAGGACTGGGACTCCCGCCTCTTCATATACCGAGCTTAAGTGTTCTAAAAGCGCAGTTTTCCCTACGCCTTTACGGCCAACCAAGATTCGCGGATTACCTGAAGGAGCCCCCAGGATTGAGGCTAATTGATGGGGAGCAACAAAGACTTCGTTTAAAATCTGCTTCTCCCCTCGGTCGTACCCAGTCGGAAAATACTTCAATAAGTGAGATAGAGACATTCTGAAGTTAAAGCAGTTTAAGTTGCGTGTTAAAAACCGAGTGAAATGGGGGATTACTGGCAGGCCTCGCACTCTCCCCCGTTCATCATCGCATCGATGGAGCCCTTCTTCGCTGAAGCTACGAAGGGCAGGTAGGCGTGGTGATTGGTTTTCATTGGCAAGCCTCGCACTCGCCCCCGTTGAGCATCGCGTCGATGGAGCACACGCGCTTTTCTTCGGCCGTGAACTCCCGTTTCGCGGTTGCGGCGGCGGCGTTGGTTACTGCGGTGGCGGCGGTGGTGCTGGCCATGTGGCCGCGCTGTTCCTTCTGGATGTTGACGGTGGATTTCTCGACGTTGGATGCCTGGAGGGTGCGGAGGTAGTAGGTGGTCTTGAGGCCCTTGTCCCATGCACGGCGGTACATGTGGCTGAGGGTTTTGAGATCCGGGGTGGCGAGGAAGAGGTTGACCGACTGTGACTGGTCGATCCACTTCTGGCGGCGGGCGGCGGCATCGACGATGTATTCGTGGCCGATGCCGAAGACGGTCTTGTGCTTCTGCTTGATGGCCTCGGGGATGTCATCGATGTTGTCGAGCTCGCCATCGAAGTATTTGAGCTGATCGACCATTTCCGGGGACCAGAGGTTGGCCTTCTTGAGATCGCGGACGAGCTCGGTGTTGAGGATGGTGAAGTCGCCGGAGAGGTTGGACTTCACGTAGAGGTTCTTGTAGTTCGGCTCGATGCATGGGGTGGTGCCCATGATGTTGCTGATGGTGGCGGTGGGGGCGATGGCGAGGACGTTGGAGTTCCTCATGCCGTGCTTGGCGATTTTCTCGCGGACGACGGACCAATCCATTTTCCCGCCGCGCGGGACATCGATCTTGCGTCCGCGCTCGTCCTCGAGGAGATCGACGGTGTCCTGCGGGAGGAGTCCCCTGCTCCACTTGGAGCCCTCGTAGCTGGAGTAGGTGCCGACCTCGGCGGCGAGATCGCTGGAGGCGCTGTAGGCGTAGTAGGCGATGGCCTCCATCATCTCGTCATTGAACTCGACGGCGGCATCGGATGCGAAGGCGAGGTTGCGCTTGTAGAGGGCGTTCTGCAGGCCCATGACGCCCATGCCGATGGGGCGGTGGCGGGAGTTCGCGGTCTTGGCGGCCTGGGTGGGGTAGAAGTTGATGTCGATGACGTTGTCGAGGGCGCGGATGGCGACGGTGATGGTCTCCTTGAGCATGTCGTGGTCGATGGCCCCGTCACGGTTGATGTGGGAGTCGAGGACGACGGAGCCGAGGTTGCAGACGGCGGTTTCCTCATCGGAGGTGTTGAGGGTGATCTCGGTGCAGAGGTTGCTGGAGTGGATGACGCCGCAATGATCCTGCGGGGAGCGGACGTTGCACGGGTCCTTGAAGGTGATCCATGGGTGGCCGGTCTCGAAGACCATTTTCAGCATGGATTTCCAGAGCTCGATGGCGGGGATGACGCGGGACCAGATCTTGCCCTCGGCGGCCTGGGCTTCGTATTGCTCGTATTTTTCCTCAAAAGCCTTGCCGTAGAGGTCGTGGAGGTCGGGGGTTTCGTTGGCGCGGAAGAGGGTCCAGTTCTGGCGGTCCTCCATGCGTTTCATGAAGAGGTCGGGGACCCAGTTTGCGGTGTTCATGTCGTGGCAGCGGCGGCGGTCGTCGCCGGTGTTTTTGCGGAGCTCGAGGAAGTCCTCGATGTCGTTGTGCCATGTCTCAAGGTAGGCGCAGCCAGAGCCCTTGCGTTTCCCGCCCTGGTTGACGGCGAGGAGCTGGTCGTTGTGGAGCTTGAGGAAAGGGATGATGCCCTGGGACTCGCCGTTGGTGCCCTGGATGTAGCCGCCGGTGCCGCGGACGGCGGTCCACGATCCGCCGAGGCCGCCGGCCCATTTGCTCAGGAAGGCGTTTTCCGCGATGCCGCGGATCATGATGGACTCGATGGAGTCGTCGACCTTGTAGAGGTAGCAGGAGGAGAGCTGGGAGTGGAGGGTGCCGGAGTTGAAGAGGGTCGGCGTGGAGGAGCAGAAGCGGCGGCCCTTGTAGAGGTTGTAAAGGCGGATGGCCCAGTCCTCGGCCTTGGTTTCCTCCTTTTTGAAGAGGCCCATGGCGACGCGCATCCAGAAGAACTGTGGGGTCTCGATGCGGCGGTGCTTCTCGGAGGTCTTGTCGACGATGAGGTAACGGTCGTAGAGGGTCTGTATGCCGAGGTAGTCGAAATCGAGGTCGGCGGTGGGATCGAAGGCTTCGGCGAGCTTTTCGAGGTCGTATTTCTCAAGCAGCTCGGGGTGGAGGCGCTTGATGGCAACGCCGTGCTTGAGGTAGGACTTGAATCCGGCCTTGTGGGCTTGCTTGAGCTTGTCGATGCCATCGGTGGAGATGGACCAATCGAGCACTTCCTCATAGATGTAGGAGAGCAGGATGCGGGCGGCGAACTTGGCGAAGTCCGCGTCCTTCTCGATGAGGGTCTTGGAGTTCAGGATGATGGTGGCCTTGAGATCCTTGGCGGAGATTTCCGAGCCGATGGAGCGGCGGAGCTCGCGCTCGATGTCGGCCTCGGGGAGATTGAGGGAAAGGCCGATGGAGGCGTAGGCGATGCGTTTTTTCAGCTCCATGCCATCCCAGAAGGAGGAGGTGCCGTCATCGGTGGTGACGACGATCATGGAGTCCTGCGCGAGATCCTCGGCGGCCTCGTTTTCCTCCTCGCGGCGGAGGAGATTGCGCTGGGCACGGTAGAGGATGTAATGCTCGGCGGCCTTGAAGTGGCCTTGGCGCATGAGTTCCTCCTGGACCATGTCCTGGACGTCCTCGATGTGGACGAAGGATTGGTCACCGCGGCGGACGCGCTCGGTGACGGCTTTCGCGATGTCGATGGCGGGCTCGGGGTTTTCCTTGATGGTGAGGAAAGCTTTCCTTACGGCGATCTCGATCTTGGTCTCGGACCATGGCACGACGTTGCCGTTGCGGCGGATCAGGCGGACGGGAAGGGCGTGCGGGCCGGCTCCCATATCGACATGGCCGGTTTTCTCAAGCGAGCGGCGGAATGCGAGGGACTTCGCGACGTCGTAGGCTTCGTTTTCGAGCAGGGCTTTCTCGATGAGGAGGTAGAGATCGGCCTCGGAAAGGCGGAGGCGGCCGCCCTGCTCGAGGGATTTCGTGAGGGAGATGGCGACGTTGTGCGCGACCTGGGAGACGAAGTTGCGGTTGACGTCGGAGAAGATGGATTTCTCGTCCTCGTGGCGTGCGATGAGGAGGTCGGCAAGGGAATCGCCGATCGCGTCTGCGACGTCCTCAAGCGAGAACTGGGTCTCCTTGTCGCCGCGGGTGACGATGATGTCGGCGTGCGGGGTGCGCTTGTCTGCGGGGATGGTGCCGCGCCAGTCGAAGGGGCGGTCGGTGGATGCGAGTTCGAAGCGGTCGGAGATGACTTGCTTGAGGATGTTGTCTTCGGCGAGGTTTAGGGAGCGGTACATTGCGATATAAGGGTTGGGAATTTTTTGATTGGTGGGAAGCGGTGGAAGATTTAGTGGCGAGTGAGAAGTGAGAAGTGAGAAGTGAGAAGAAAAGACGGGGCTTGGCTGTCGTGGATTATGGATCGAGGCGGCGTTTTAGGGCGTTGATTAGGCCTTTGATCATGCGGGAGAGTTCGTGGGTTTCTTGGATCATTGTGCGGGATCCTTCCATTGGCGGGGCGCCTAGGCGGGCTCGGACTTTTTCGGCGACGTAGAGCTGGGTGCGGAGTTCGCCGCAGGAGCCTTTGCTGTAGCGGAGGAAATTGATGAACTCCTTGGTGTTATCGCGCTCCGATCCTTCGGCGATGTTTGACGGGATGGAGAGCGAGCATCGTTCCATCTGTCCGCGAAGCGCGAAGTCCTTGGACTCGGCCAAGGCGACGTGGATATCCACTGCTAGCTGACAACCACGTTTCCAAACGTCGAGGTCTTCAAAGGTGTCAATATCACTCATGTTCAGGCAGCAGCAGGGGTCGAACTAGGTCTTCTCACTTCTCACTTGGCACTCGTCACTGATCGCCTGCGGCGATTTACAGATCATCATCATGAACAGCGGTGAGCGCCGCCGCCTTCTGGTATTCGGTGACGCGGCCTTCGAAGAAGTTCTGTTCTTTTTTGATGTCCATCATTTCCGCGAGCCATGGGAAGGGGTTGGAGACGGATTCGTTGAGCGGGGCGAGGCCGCAGGAGGTGAGGCGGCGGTCGGCGATGTAGTCGATGTATTCCTCAAACTCGGCGGAGTTCAGGCCGAGGCCGGCGACGGGAAGGCAATCGCGGATGAAGGCTTTTTCGAGGCGGATGCCTTCGGCCATGGTGTCGCGTAGATCGGCGCGGAAGTCCTCCGTCCAGATGTCGGGGTTTTCGTCGATGAGATCCATGAGGAGGTTGCGGAAGACCTCGATGTGGTTCGACTCATCGCGGAGGGTGTAGCGGAACATCTGGCCGATGCCGGGGAACTTGTTCTGGCGGTAAAGGGAGAGGATCATGCCGAAGAGGCCGTAGAACTGGGTGCCCTCCATGATCTGTCCGAACATGAAGATGTTTTTCGCGAGCGCCTGCTTGTTCTCGGTGACGGTGAGGTCGATGTCGCGGCGGAGTGCACGGGAGTTGGAGACGACGAAGTTGTTTTTCGCGGTGATGGTCGGGACGTCCTCGAACATCGCTTCGCACTCGTGCGGGTTGATGCCGAGGGAGGAGATCATGTAAACCAGGCTGTCGGCGTGGATGTTTTCCTCATGGGCGTGGCGGCCGAGGACGAGCTTCAGTTCCGGGGCGGTGACGACCTCGCGGACGACGTGGAGGACGTTGTCACCGACGATGCCCTCGGCGGCGGAGAAGTAGCCGATGCCCATCTTGATGATCCAGCGCTCGACATCGGAGATCTCGTTGGAGCGCCATTGCTCGACGTCCTTCTGCATCGAGATGTCCTCCGGCTCCCAATGGTTGTTCTTCATCGTCTTGTAGAGGTCGTAGGCCCACTGGTATTTCAGGGGGAGGATGTTGAAGAACATCGTTTCCTTGCCGTTGATGACTTTTTTCGAGTTGAACGCGAGTTCGGCCTTGGCCTTGTCGAGGGTGAAGGTGCGGGCGCCGAGGGTGACTGTGGTGGTGGTGGACATTTGGTGGATTGTGATGAGGTTGAATTTTGGTGGAAAAACAGGTCGTAGGCCTGTTGCACAGCGTTGTGGAGACTGGAGCAAAGCGGGGTGTCCGGTCAATCCGATTTTGGAGATGTGGTATCCACAAATTATTCACAATACCACATGTAGTGGTTTTGATTGGTGTTTACATTGTAATATGCATTGGAAGGATGGGGATTTCAGGGGGCTTTGGATTGATCGCATTCATGACGCTGGGGGCCGAAAAAAAATTCTGCGAAACGGGTTGTGGGGGGCGGTGCCGGGAATTTGAAAAATTTCCTTAAGCTATCCGAAGTATCAGGGGAAGCGAACGGGCTTGATTCCGAAAGTGATTGATATTGAGCGTGATAAAAATTTGCGGGCGGGGTTGTGGGATGAGAAAAGCGGGGTGGCGGCTTCCCATCGGTGCGTGGATCGGGTTTGCTGGGCGGATGAAACGGCTCGCGAACCACTGGCAGATCCTGATCTCACTTGTTTTGGCAACGCTGACGGCGCTCGCGCTGCGGGGGCTATTCCGGGACGCGGCGGAGGGTTCGGCGAACGCGGATTTCGTGAACGGAGCCTTGGAGACATGCCGCTTCATCGGGGATCTTTTCATGCGGGCGCTGAAGATGATCATCGTGCCGCTGATCGTGACGGCGGTGATTTCCGGGATCACGGGGATGAAGGGCGTGGAGGGGTTCGGGCGGCTGGGCGCGAAGACGGTGGGGTTCTACCTGTGCTCCTCGCTGGTAGCGATTACTGTGGGTCTAGTAATTGTCAACGCGGTGCAGCCGGGGATCAGCGACGGGGCGCCGAACGAGACGATCAGGGCGGCGTTCGAGAAGATGGGAGCGGAGGCGGATGAGTCGCTGAAAGCGAAGGTGGCCGAGGCGGGCGGGCGCGAGGGCAAGGATTTCCTGGGGATCTTCAAGGCGATGCTGCCGGAGAACGTGATCAGCGCGGCGAGTGATAACGGGCAGATGCTGGGGGTGATCGTCTTCAGCATCCTGTTTGCGGTCGCGGCGACACAGTTGCCGGGCGATAGCGGGGACAGCGTGCGGTATTTCTTCGGTGCGGCGAACGAGGCGATGATCACAGTGACGAAATGGATCATGGCGACCGCTCCGATCGGGGTGTATGCGCTGATCCTGCCGGTGATCTATGAGACCGGTGTGGAGCTTTTCGTGCAATTGGGGAAATACTTTTTCACGGTGCTCTTCGCGCTGGGGCTGCATCTTTTCGTGGTGCTTCCGCTGGCGCTGAAATTCATCGGAAAGACCAGCCCGCTGGCTCATTTCAAGGCGATGAGGCCGGCGCTGCTGTTGGCATTTTCCACGGCATCCTCCTCGGCGACGCTGCCGGTCACAATGCGGGCGGTGCAGGACAACGCAGGGGTGTCGAAGCGGGTTGCGAGCTTCACCCTGCCGCTGGGTGCGACGGTGAACATGGATGGAACGGCGCTCTATGAATGCGTGGCGGTGATTTTCGTGGCGCAGGTGATGGGGATAGGGCTGGGCCTTGGGGAGCAGTTTTTCATCGTGGTGGCGGCGCTGCTGACGAGCGTGGGTGTGGCTGGCATCCCCTCGGCGAGCCTGGTGGCGATTTTGCTGATCCTGAAGAACTCCGGGATCCCGAATGCGGAGACGGCGGTGGTCGCGCTGCTATCGGTGGACCGGCTGCTGGATATGAGCCGTACGGCGGTGAATGTTTTCTCCGACTCTTGTGCCGCGGTGATCATCGGCGAGAGCGAGGGGGAGGTCTTCGCAGCAGCGAACGGTGCCGAGTGATCGTGCTCCGTGGAAGACTGCGGCAGGTGTGGACTCACCGGCTGGAGTTGGCGTTCCGTTCACTCGTCCTGGAGGTAACTTTTCGGGCGGTAGATGATGGCGAAGGGAATGAAGAGCAGGGCGGTGGCACCCATGAGAGCGCTGAAGAACCAGAAGTAGGATGCGCCCTGGAGACGCACCTGGCCGCCGGAGAAGGTGGTCTTCGTGAAGGTATCCCCTGCCCCGCTATCATCGCCGGAGCTGATGCCCAATTCCTTTTTCCTGACCGAAAGCCAAGTCTCGTCCGGACGGATCGAGTCCATCCATGAGGGTTTCCTTTCGGGTTCGGGCTGCGATTTCGAAATGATGATTCCGATGTCCCATTTGGTGTTCCATTTCCCATCGGGACCGGCGCTCCATATGCGGGCAGCGGTGGAGTTGAGGATGAGGTAGCGCAGCGGGCGCCCCCAGTGATCCTTGGAATCCGCGAGGATCTTGGCTCCTGTTTCCTTATCGGGAAAGGTCTCGGCATTGCGTGATGCGGCTGAGATGATGGTCTCGGCGGCGCGGTTGAGGGACTGCTGGCCGGGGACTTCGAGGGGGATGCCCGCATCCTTGCCGATGCGTCGGATGAAGGGGCTGCCAGGGTCGGATTTGTCGTATCCGGGCAGGACAACGGTGCGGGGGCTGTCCTGCCAATCGGCTGGCAGCTGGGCGATGGCCTCGGCGAGCTGTTCCTCGGCGGCGCTGGGGATGCGGATGTAGTGGTTCACTCCGGCGACGAGGAAATTCCCGACCGCGACGGCGGCGAGGTAGAAGCACATGATGAAGGATTTCATGGTCTTTGGCGACTGGGTGTAGGCGAATTCCAAGGCAACGATGGAGACCATGATCTCCGCGGCCGTAAGCAGGGCGAAGGCGGCGATCTGCCATGAGATGTTCGGCCTTTCCCCGGCATCGATGCGCACCTGGATGATGCTGACGAGGACGAAGGCGGCGGTCATCAGCAGGAGGCCTATGCCGATTTTACGCAGGGAGCTGAGCGGCCAGAATTTTTCAACCCAAGGATAGATGAAGTAGGAGAAGATGGGGATGAAGGTGAGGACGAAGACGGAGTTGAGCGACTGGATCTGGGAGGGCAGCCAGTTGATGCCGAGGAAATTCCGGTCCATGTCCTGGGACTGGAAGATCCATGTCGAGCCGGTCTGGTCGAAGAGCGCCCAGAAAACGGCGACGAAAAGATAGACGGGGGTGAGCTTGAGGATTGCGAAAAGGCCTTCCCTGCTGAAAACCTCTTTCAGGAACCCGGTGCCACCCGCCGGCACGTGCGCGAAGCGTTTCCTGCCCATCCAGAAAACGAGGGTGGCGATGGCCATGAGCACCCCGGGCACACCGAAGGCCCAGTGGGGGCCATACCATTCCAGGAGCCATGGGGTGAGCAGCATGGAGGCGAAGGCACCGAGGTTGATGGAGAAGTAGAACCAGTTGAAAATGCGCGGCAGGAGGTGGTGGTTTCGGGAGCCGAACTGGTCGCCGACATGGGCGGAGACGCAGGGCTTGATGCCGCCCGCACCGAGGGCGATGAGAACCAGCCCGGCGAACATCCATTTCTCGGACTGGCCGAAATTCCCCATCAGCGCGAGCGCCGCGTGGCCCGCGCAATAGATCAGGGAGAGCCAGATGATCACGCGGTATTTCCCGAAGAAAACATCGGCCAGCAGGGCGCCGATGAAAGGGGTGAGGTAGAACGCGCCGCCGAAGAGGTGGACAAGCTCGGCGGAGCGCGCCTCATCCATCGGCTTCCCCGGGGAGCCATCCATCAGATAGAGGTATTGGGTGAGGAAGACGGCAAGGATCGCCTTCATCCCGTAGAACGAGAAGCGCTCGGCGGCCTCGTTGCCGATGATGTGGGGGATGCCCTTGGGCATGCCAGCAGTTTCCTCCGGTTTGGTGCGGTATCCCATGCGCCCGAAGCTCCCTGCATTGGGCGGAAACTGCAAGCCGTTACGTCGAAGCCTGAAACACCGGCCGCATTCCGGCGTATCCGTCCCCCAGTGCCATGAAAAAATCCACCGTCATCCTCAGCCATGCCTGCATTTTCGCCCTCGGGATCGCCGTGGCTTTCGTCTCGAAAAAGGAAACTGGTGCTGCTGATGCGGGCGGATCCGCCTTGCCGCAGCAAAGGGAAAGGGGATCAAGGATCATCTCCGGTGCGGACACCGCAGGCCGCCCCGCCGCGGAAATGCAGCGCCGGAGCCTACCGGGTGCCGCAGCGGAATCGAAGGCCGGTGCCCGCGCGGCCTTGGGGCGGATCAATGCGATCGCCGACACCTATGACAGGCAGCGCAACCTGATGAATTTCCTCGACGGACTTTCGCCGGAACATTTCGAGGAGGTGGCGGATGAGTTTCGGAAGCTCGATCACTATGGGAACACCAGCACCGAGATGGAGCTGCTTTTCCAGGCTTGGGCGAAGGCCGACCCCTTGGCCGCGCTGGATTACATCGGGGAAAACCCCGGAATGTCGCGCAACCGCGGCGAGGTGCTGGAGGTCTGGGCCGTAGCGGATCCGGCGGCGGCGGAAAAATGGGCCATGGACCAGCACAAGGGCGAGGGGGCGAACCCATATCTCGCATCCGTGATCAAGGGGATCGCGTCCTACGACATCGGCAAGGCGGCGCTGTTGACGCAAGGCATGCCCATGGGCGCCGAGCGGGGGCCGGCGATCGATGCCATCGCAAAAGCGCTGCTGATGAAAGGCACGGAGGCGGCCTTCGCATTTCCGGACACCATCGGGGACGAGCATCTCAAGGGCAGCTTCGTGATGATGATTTCCCAGAACCTCGCGAGGCGCGATCCGCAGGCGGCGGCCGACTGGGTGGCATCGATGGGCAGCGGGGACTTGCAGAACCGCGCCTCCGGGGATGTGGCGGGACGGCTGGCGAGGTTGGATGTGGACAAGGCGGTGGAGTTCGTTTCCTCGTTGCAGCCTGCTGCGAGGGCGAACGCGGCCGCCGCGACCGTGCCCTCCATGTCGGCGAACAACATCGAGGGCACGGCCCGCTGGGTCTCATCGCTGGCCGGCACGCCGGGCTATGACAGGGTGGTGGAGTCGTTCGTGTGGAGCTGCGACCACCGGGCGCCCGAGCAATCGGCGGCATGGATCAGCGGCGTCTCGGATCCGGGCCAACAGCTCAGGCTCTACCACAGGATGTTGGGCGAGTGGCAGAAAAGGGATGATGCCGCCGTCCGCACATGGGTTGCGGAAAACGAGGTGCCGGAGACCGTGAGGAGACGTTTTGCACCGATCCGCTAGTCCGGCAATCCGGGCGATATCGCTTTCCATATCTCGCCGAATTTCTCGTTTTTGCGGGAAAGGAGTTCGGCGCTCTGCACAGCTCTTTTCCTATTCCCGGCAAGCCAGTCGAATGCGACGGCGGAAGCCTGGTTGCGCAGGGCCTCTTCATCCCCTGAGGCTCTTTTTGCGAGCTCGGCCTGCAGCGCGAGGAGCTGGTCTGGGGGGAAATCCTCCCATGGGATTTCGCGGATCTCACCGTTGGCCAGCTTCGCTGTCAGCTTTTTCCCATCCGGGATCACCAGGGAGGTGATGGCAGTGCCGTCGTTGAGCTTGAGGGGTAGGGAAACCGGCTTGCCTTGGAGCGCCTTTTCCATGTCCGCCATGAAAACAAGGGCGGATTGGGCCATCAGCAGCAAGGAGTTCCGCTTTCCGCGCTGTGGGTCTCCCTGGAGATTTGAGATCAGATCCACCATATCCTGGAAGGCATAGCCTGCGGCCAGCGAGCCGATCTCATCCATGACATCAATGCCGCCCTCCTCGGGCGGGGACGGGTTGCGGAGGGTTCTTTCTAGCTTGGCGAGATCCAGCTGTCTGGCGCGGACGTTGAACCGGGCCCGGCCTTTCGTCTGTAGCAGGCTGAGTGTCTCGTTGAGGTTTTCAATGGCAACTTGGCAGGCATCCGGCGTCGCGGGATCCTTTCCAAAACCCGCGGAAGAGAGCTCATCGTAATCCTTGAGATAAGCCCTCGCCGCTACCTGATAGAGATCGAGTACCGCGTCGCCACCGAGAGAAGGCTCGGAAGCGATCCTGCGGAAAAAAGGGACGGCCTGATCCAGCCCGCCCTGCTCCCAGTTTTTCAGTCCGGCGATGAGATAGCCCATGAAACGCTCATTCCCGACCGAGCCGAGATCGAGCGACTGCGCATCAAAAAAGCCGGGGCGTCGCAAATCAAGGAGCACGGGACGGACTCCGGTTCGGAACCCAGCCATGCTTCCGGCGGAATCCATGGACAGGTGTTGCTCGGCAAGATCCGCCACTTTCCTCGCATCATTCATGCGCCCATCCATCATCGCCGCGACAAGCGCCTGGATCCCGGACCAGGTGCGGGTCGGCTCCTGAACGGAAGAATCCTGGAGCAGGGATGTGAAAATTTCCTCCGCCCTTCGGTAACCCTGGTTTTCCATCGCCTTCCTCGCGGATGCGTAGCGAGATGCGACCTCGACGGGATTGTCACCGGCATCTTCCGGAGCGTTCTCAACGATGGGTGGCTTGGGCATCGTCCCGGTATCTGCGGAAGACCGGGAGCGCACCACCAGCAAGGTCAGCAGCCCTGTTACGGCGACGACAACCACACTGCCCAAGATGAAATTGACCCTTTTTTTCGTCCGCCTCAGCTCCGCCCGGCGCTCGGCCTTCGTTATGCCCTGAACATCCTTCACAGCCTCGCCATGGGCTGCCTTCAGGGCGGTTTTCAAACCGGCGATCATGTCATCATAACTGCCGAAGCGCTGGATCGATTGGTATGCCATCGCCCTGTCAACCACCGCGCAGGTCTCGTCCAGCAGGTGGGGGGCGGCGCGCTTCAACGGGATGATGCGCTGCTTCGCCTCGCGCAGCTTGTCGGTGGCCATCGTCTCCTCGTCGCAGGGCGGCTTGCCGGCGAGCGCGTGGTAGAGCGTCGCACCAAAGGCGTAGATGTCGGAGCGGAAATCCTCCGGCTGCCCCTCGATCGCCTCCGGCGGCACGTAATATGGGGTCGCCCAGATCTCGGTCGCCGTCGCCTTCCCGCCCTTTGTGACGAGAGCCAGCCCGAAATCGACGAGTTTGGCGTTGCCCTCGGAATCGAGTAGGATGTTACCCGGCTTCACGTCGCGGTGTATCAGCCCTGCGGACTGCGCACCTTTCAAACCCTCGGCCACCTGAATGGCAAGGGGCAGCAGCTCCGCCTCGGAAATCACCCCCTTCTCCCGGATCTGGTGCTCGAAGTGCCCGCCGGGCACGAATTCCATGGCGATGTAGAAACGACCGAAAGCACGCCCCGTCGTGAGCACCCTCACCACATTCGGGTGGCTGAAGGATGCGGTGAGACGGGCTTCCTGCTCGAAGGCTGCGATCCTTTTCTCGTCGTTCGAATACTCCTCGCTGAGGATTTTCAACGCAACCTCGCGGCCCAGTGTCTCGTCGTTTGCGATGAAAACGGAGCTCATGCCACCGATCGCGTGGCGGCGCGTGAGGGTGTAGGGACCGAACTGTTTCTTGACCCTGTTCTCCGCATTGCATGCCGGGCAAACGACACGCGAGTAGGGCGCGACGGAAGCGATGTTCATCGGCGCCCCGCAAGAATAACAGACTATGATTTCCTCTTCGCCGTCGGCCATGCCCAAACCTAGATAGCGGAAAGCTGTCTGGAAACCTGGAATTTCCGGAAATATCCGCCCGCAGAAGGTGGATGCCTGAAGCTTCCCTCTTGCATCATGGCCCCTTTCCCCCGAATCCTCTCCCCGTGATCGCAAGACTCCGAGGGAAAATCATCGAGGCCTACCCGAACCGGCTGGTCGTTGACTGCCACGGGGTCGGGTACGAGGCGGTCATCCCCATCTCCACCTACGACAAGCTGCATCCAACGGAAGGAGCCGCCGTGGATCTCCGCACCCACCTGCACATCCGGGAAAACGCCCACACGCTCTACGGCTTCGCCACCGAGGAGGAGCGCGATGTTTTCCTGCTTCTCATCGACCGCGTCTCCGGGATCGGCCCGGCCATCGCCATCGCCATCCTCAGCGGGATGCCCGTGGCGATGTTCAAGTCCGCCGTCGTGGCCGGCGATGTGGCGCTGCTTTCCAAATCCAAGGGGGTCGGGAAAAAGACCGCCGAGCGCATCATCCTGGAGCTGAAGGACAAGGTCGGCGTCACCGACACCTGGCAGGACGCCGCCTCCGGCCAGGTTTCCACCGAAGCCGCCGATGCCGAGCTGGCCCTCATCGCCCTCGGCTACAAGCAGGTCGAAGCACGCAAGGCCGTCCGCGCCATCCTCGACAAAGACCCCGCCTCCACCGCCGAAGCCCTCATCCGCGGCGCGCTCCGCAGCCTGCAAGGCTAGCCTTCGTGAAAGTTGAAATTTATGACCGTCCGCACCCGCTTCGCCCCCTCCCCCACCGGCTACCTCCACGTCGGCGGCGCCCGCACCGCCCTGTTCAACTGGCTCTACGCCCGGAAGCACAACGGCACCTTCATCCTGCGCGTCGAGGACACCGATGCCGCCCGCAACACCGAGGAAGCCCGCCAGGCGATCTTCGACGGCATGAACTGGCTCGGACTCGATTGGGATGAAGGCCCGGAGAAGGGCGGCCCGCACGGCCCTTATTACCAATCCCAGCGCAACGGCATCTACGACGCCTATTTCGAGAAACTCCTCGCCGCCGACCGACTCTACAAGGACGGTGACGCCTACCGTTTCCGCTTCGACCGCAAGCCGATCACGATGCACGACCTCGTCTGCGGCGAGGTCACCATCGACTACCGCGACGAATCAAACACCCCCGATATGGTCGTGAAGCGCAGCGACGGCTCCTACGTGTTCCATTTCGTGAACGTCGTCGATGACCTGGAGATGGAAATGACCCACGTGATCCGCGGCGAGGATCACCTGATGAACACGCCGAAGCATCTCCAGCTCTTCGAGGCGCTCGGCGCCCAGCCGCCGCAATACGCCCACATCCCGCTCATCCTCAACCCGGACGGCACCAAGATGTCGAAGCGCGACGTCGGTGCCGCCGTCGGCGACTATCCGCGCCAAGGCTTCCTTTCCGGAGCGGTCGTGAATTTCATCGCCCTTCTCGGCTGGTCGTCGAAGTCCGATGACGAGATTTTCACCCTCGCCGAACTCATCGACCGCTTCTCGCTGGAGGCCATCAACCGCGCCCCCGCCCGTTTCGATTTCGAGAAGTGCAAGTGGGTGAACCAGCAGCATATCGGGAAAATCAGCACGGAGGATTTCGCGGAACTCGCGAAGCCCTTCGTCGAGGCCGCGAAACTTCCGGTCAACGACGCCTACCCTACGGTGATCGCCGCCGTGAAAGAGAAAGTCCGGCTCCTCGATGAAATCCCCGCCGCCATCGACTTCCTACTGACAGACGACGCCCCCCAGGATGCGGAAGCCGTCGCCAAGGCTAAAGCGAACCCCAACTCCGCCCATCTCGCGGCGCTCGCGGATCAGCTTGATAGACTGTCCGAATGGTCGGCGGAAAAAGCGAAAGAAGCCATCGGCGAAGTCGCCGCCGCGAACGGCGCGAAAGCCGGACAACTGATGTTTCCCGTCCGCGTCGCCCTCTCCGGCCGCGCCCATGGCCCGGATCTCGGGGATATTTTCGCGATCCTTGGGAAAGGGAAAACGGTGGATAGGCTGAGGAGATTCTGAACGTGGGGGCGATCTCCGGTCGCCGCTGCAGATCAGAGAAGAGAGGGAGGCGACCGAAGATCGCCCCCACTCACGCATACCCCAGCCAGGGGCCGAGCCATTTCTCGACCTCTTGGACAGACATTCCCTTGCGCTTCGCGTAGTCTTCCACCTGGTCTTTCTGCAGTTCCGAAAGCGCGAAATAATGGCTCTCCGGATGGGAGAAATAAATGCCGCTGACCGCCGCGCCGGGATGCATCGCGCAGCTTTCCGTGAGGAAAACGCCGGTGGCCTCGGTGGCGCCCAACAGATCGAAAAGGATCGGCTTCTCGGTATGATCCGGCTGCGCGGGATAGCCCGGCGCGGGGCGGATACCCTGGTAGTTTTCATGGATCAGCGCGTCCTTGGTCAACTCGCCTTCCGCCTCGTATCCCCACTCGATCCGCGCCTGGTGATGGAGCATTTCGGCAAAGGCCTCGGCGAGCCGGTCCGCGATCGCCTTCACCATGATCGAGCCGTAAGGGTCGTTCGCCGCGTCCAGCTCCTTGGCATACTCGTCCGCGCCGTGGATGCCCACGACGAAACCTCCGATGTAGTCTGTGGCGAACGTGGGGGCGATCTTCGGTCGCCCCCCGCCGCCGCCCTCACCCACAAACTCCCAACCCGCCAAACCAGCCATCTCGGGATTCCTCAAAACATACTCCTTCTGGTTCGCATAATCCTGCCCGTCCCGGATGATATGGTCATAAGATTCCTTCTGCCAAAACGCCCCCTCCCTACCGAGAAGCGCATTCGCCTCCTTCGCGGAAAACGACTTCATCCCTTGGAGGATTTCGGACAATGAATGGCTCCCCAACGGCTTGATCAAAAGATGCACATGGTTCGGCATCACGCACCACGCGCCGAGCTCGAACCTATCGCCTTCGAAGCGCAAAATGGCATCCCGCACGATCGCCGCGATCTCCGGCCTGCGCATGTGGCACTCGCCGTGTCCGGCTTCGAGAGCCGCCTCCATCCTCTCGGAATACAGCGCTTCGATTTTGGCGCGCGCATCCCTGACGGTGGTTTCCTCTCCCTCCTTCTCGGCTTTCTGTTCGATTTCCTCCAGCATCCGCTTTTCACTGCTGTATTCTTCCAATGCGGATTGCGGGATCGAATCGGCAAGCCGGAATGTAACCGCATAGGTGGCTCCCTCTTTGAACCAGTGGGGGAGGCTGCCGCTTGTGTTTCTTGTGATGCGGGGATCGGAGGGCGACCGAAGATCGCCCCCACGATCCCCTGCTCCCGGCTTCACCCAATCTGACAACGCGACATTCGGTTTCCCTGAAGTCTTCTTCAACTGCTGGCGGAGCGTGTGGAACCTCGTCCGTTCGCTGCCGTCCTCGTTGAAAACGGCGATGTCGTCACCCACCGAGTTCGCGGGGAAAAACCCGTAGATGCCGCGCGCCTGGAGACGATTTTCGGCGACCAGTTTTTCGAGATACTCACACGCCTCGCCATAAAGTTTTTTCGCCTCGGCGGCGCCGCCTTCGTTCTTGGTCTTGAGCTCCTTTTTCTCGCGATCCCACACGCCGCGCAGCTCCCACGCATGGAAAAACGGGGTCCAGTCGATGTATTCCACGAGTTCTCCGATCTCCGGCTCCACGGTTTTCGTCCCGGTGAAGGAGGGCACAGGCGGAGAATAGGAATCCCAATCATACTTCGACCCGGAGGCGCGCGCCTCTTCGAGGGAAACCGTCTCCTTTTTCGGCCCGCCGAGGAAATTCTCGCGCGCCTTCCGCTGCTTCTCGCGCAGATCGGCGACAAAGGCGTCGCGCCCGTCCTTGGAAAGCAGCGAGGTCGTGACCGGCACCGAACGCGAGGCGTCGAGCACGTGGACGACGGGGCCGGAGTAATGCTCGGCGATCTTGATGGCGGTGTGGGCGGCGGAGGTCGTCGCGCCGCCGATCAGCAGCGGAACCGTGAAACCCCGGCGTTCCATTTCCTTGGCGACATGCACCATTTCATCGAGCGAGGGCGTGATGAGTCCGGACAGCCCGATCACATCCGCGCCGATCTCGATCGCCTTGTCCAGGATCTTGTCGCACGAGACCATCACGCCCATGTCGGTGACCTCGAAGCCGTTGCAGGATAGCACCACGCCGACGATGTTCTTGCCGATGTCGTGGACGTCGCCCTTCACCGTCGCGATGAGGAAACGACCGGCGGAGTTGCCGCGCTCGGCGACTTTCAGGGCGTCATCGAAGGACATGCCCGGGTTCTTCGCCTGGATCGCCTCGATGTCTCCGGCGAGGTTTTCCGCCTTCTCGGCTTCCATGTAGGGGAAAAGCCAGGCCACCGCTTTCTTCATCACGCGGGCGGATTTGACGACTTGCGGGAGGAACATTTTCCCCGCACCGAAAAGATCGCCGACCACGCCCATGCCGTCCATCAACGGCCCTTCGATCACTTTCAGCGGCCTGCCATACTTCACGCGGGCCTCCTCGGTGTCCTCGTCGATGAAGCGGTCGATTCCTTTCAAAAGCGCGTGTTCGAGTCGCTTCTCCACCGGCTCCTCGCGCCATGAAAGATCCTCCTCCACCTTCTTCCCGCCAACGCCCTTGTAACTCTCGGCGAGATCCAACAGCCGCTCGGTGGAGTCGTCGCGGCGGTTCAGCAGCACGTCCTCGACGCACTCTAACAGATCCTTCGGAATCTCGTCATACACCTCCAGCATCCCGGCGTTGACGATGCCCATGTCCATCCCCGCCTGGGTCGCGTGGTAAAGGAACGCGGAATGCATCGCCTCGCGCACCTTGTTGTTGCCCCGGAACGAGAAGGAGATGTTGGAAACGCCGCCCGAGATCTTCGCGCCCGGCAGGTTCTCCTTGATCCAGCGGGTCGCGTTGATGAAATCGAGCGCGTAGTTGTTGTGCTCCTCGATGCCGGTCGCGACCGTCAGGATGTTGGGATCGAAAATGATGTCGTTGGGATTGAATCCGACCTCATCGACGAGGATGCGGTAAGCCCTTTCGCAGATGCGGATCTTCTCGTCGTAGGTCGCCGCCTGTCCCTTTTCATCGAAGGCCATGACCACCACGGCGGCGCCGTATTTCATGATGTGGCGGGCGTGTTTTTTGAAAACCTCCTCACCCTCCTTGAGCGAGATCGAATTCACGATCCCCTTGCCTTGCAGATGCTTCAAGCCCTCCTCAAGGATCTCCCATTTCGAGGAATCCACCATGATCGGCACCCGCGCCACATCCGGCTCGCCCTGGAGGAGATCCAGGTATTTCGCCATCATCGCCTTGCCGTCGATCAGGCCGTCGTCGAAACAGATGTCGATCACGTTCGCGCCGTTCGCGACCTGCTGGCGCGCCACTTCGATCGCCGCCTCCAGATCGCCCGCGCGGACGAGCTTGGCGAACTGCGGGGAGCCCGCCACGTTCGTGCGTTCGCCGATCATCAGGAAACCTTTTCCCTCATCGTGGTTGTAGGCCTCGGTGCCGGAGAGTCTTAGGGCTGGCTTGATATCGTTCATGGTGGGATGTGAATTTTTCACCGCGGAGACGCAAAGGTTCGCGGAGGGTCGCAGAGATTCTTATTCGGGGAAATTCAGGACTTGGCGCTTGATTCCATCGACCAAACGGATTGTGTGAAAATTAATGAGAAGTCCGAGATGCTTTTCGGACATGCGCAGGTAGGTCAAGAGTTGGGCGGAGTGGATCGGCAAAAGGCTCTCTACTGTCTTCACCTCGATGATGAGCGAATCCTCGACGAGCAAGTCAATACGATAGGCATCATCGATCTCCAGATCCTTGTATCTGATCGGAAGCGACAATTGCCTCTTCACTTTGAACCCCTGCAACTCCAACTCATGCATCAAAGATGCCTCATAGGTGAACTCCAAAAGCCCCGGACCAAGATCCCGATGCACCTCGATCGCAGCACCAATCACCCGCTCACTCAGTTCATTCAATCGTGCTTTTTCAGTTTTCATAAACTCCATCTTCTCTCTGCGCCCCTTCGCGACCTCTGCGCCTCTGCGGTGAAAATCATCTCGACACTTGCCTCGGAGCCACGCCCCTGACCCCTTCGGCGATGGCGCGGACGTGTTCCGGGGTGTTTCCGCAGCAACCGCCCGCGAAGTTGATCAGGCCGCTTTCCGCGAAGCCTTTCATGAACTCCTTCATGTGCGGAGGCTCCAGATCGAAGCCGGTCGGAGCCAGCGGATTGGGCAAGCCCGCGTTCGGATAGGCGGAAACATAGGTCTGCGCCACCTCGGAGAGTTCCTCCAGAAACGGCCGCATGAGATCCGGGCCGAGCGAGCAGTTCAGTCCGATGGCGAGCGGCTTCACGTGCATGAAAGCATTCCAGAGCGCTTCCACCTTCTGCGCGGAAATCATCGTTTCACCTCCCAGCCCAACGGCTGCTGAAATGATCACCGGAAGTTTCACCCCGTCCTCATCGAAAACCTCCCGCACCGCCACCGCCGCGGCCTTGGCGTTGAGGGAATCGAAGATCGTCTCGATCATCAGGATGTCACAGCCGCCCTCGATCAGCCCCCTCACCTGCATCCGGTAGGCTTCTAGCACCTGGTCGAAAGTCACCACCCGGAATGCCGCGTCCTCGGCGTCCGGCGAGTTGCTCAGGGAAACGGTCAGCGGCCCGATCGCGCCGGCGACGTAGCGTTTCACACCGGTGTCCGTGCCGACATCGTCCGCCATCTTGCGTGCGAGTTGGGAGCCTTTCACGTTCATGTCCCACGCGAGCTCGTTGAGGAAATCGTCCTCCAGGATTTTCTGGAAAAACTCCGGATCTTTCCGCCCGCCCTTTTCGCGGGGATCCTCCACGAAAAACTCGCTCTGCGCGATGCCAGTCGCCGAAAAGGTGTTGGTCTCGCAGATATCCGAGCCCGCCTCGTAGAAACGCCGGTGGATGTCTGCGATCACATCCGGGCGGGTGATCGAAAGGATGTCCCCGTTGTTCAGCAGATCCTTGTCGTTTTTCGCAAACCTCTCCCCGCGCGCCGCCGTCTCGTCCAGCCCGTAGGTCCGGATCGTCGTCCCCATCGCCCCGTCGAGCACCAAGATCCGCTCCCCAAGGCTTTTTTCCAATTCCGCTGTGAAATCCTCCTGCGCCATGCAGGGAAACTATCCGCCTGAAACGACCATTCAAGAATCAAATCATCAAATCACGATATGACGATGGGTAGGATGAGCTTTCTTGACCCACCACCAAGAAAAGGATGTGGATATCCCCGCATGGAAAGCGCGGTGTTCATTTCGTCCGTCACCCACCATGTGCCAATGTCATGGGGCGCTCCATTCCGCAAATCCATCCCGGCACTTGGGTCTCTTTGGGTTTTTGACCAATGCGGCCACCATCCTTTCGCTCTCGAAAAACTCCTCCATTTCCACCCCCAGGATTCGACAGGATATCGCCTCCAAAGCCACCCTCATCGCCTCGCCCGACACGCTCATCGCCGGCCACGCCATCGGGCACGGACTCTCCCCGGTCACCGGAAACACCCGCGTGTTTTCCCACACCGAGGGACTGAAGCTGGAAAACTGGGTCGAATCCTGATTATCTCCGTGTATCCTGTGGAAAAATCCGCATCAATTCCCTCGGAAACTCTCCAAAAATGTCCGCCATCCAAATCCTCCACCCAGAACGCATCCCCTCCACCGGCTTCCTGGCCATCCCGGGACGGCTCGAATTCAACCAGCTCCTGCATCTCGAAAAGCAGTTCTCCGGCAGGAAAATCACCTACCTCATTGAGGAAGACGACCAGCACGATCCCGCCCTGCGCTCCCACATGGAGAAATCCGGCTCCGGGGCGATCTTTTCCCGCAAGGACAAGAACCCAGCCGTCGCCGGCAAGGAATTCGCCGAATTCCTAAGGGACAACGGAATCCTGCTCTTCGTCCCCGGCCGTGCTGCCACCCGGCCTGCGACAGCCATCCACATCCCCTCCAGCCATCTCATCACCCTGACTTCCTTCGGCCTGCCTATCCTGCCCATCGCGCTCGATTGCCCGCGCGAGTCCTGCCTGGCCATCGAGAAAATCTCCTCCCTGCCCCTTGCTGTCATCGCCTTTGCCGAGGCGATCCCGCCCAAGGACTCCTCCGTCCCCACCCTCCAGGCCGCATTGTTCGGAGCCTTCTCGGATGCCTATTCCAAGCGCGCCATCCTCTCCACCTCGCTCGCCACCGCACTCCTCCATGGCCTGAAAAACAATCCCGGCGATCGCCTCATCGACGGGGCGGACGACATGGTGCTTCCCTTTTCCAAGATACTTCCGGTCGCCATCGCCCTCGCCCAACACATCCGCGAGGAGACCGACAAGCCACGCGTCGCCATCGTCCTGCCACCCGGCAAGGGCGGACTGATCGCCAACCTCGCCGTCCTCTTCGCCGGAAAAATCCCGGTGAACCTCAATTTCACCGCCTCCCACAACGCGATCCGCTCCTCGATCCGCCAGGCGGACGTCGACCGCTTCATCACCGCGGATCCTTTCGTCCGCAAAGTCTCCACCTTCCCCTGGCCGCCGAACCGCGACCTCATTTTCATCGAGCGCACCATCCCTGAGCTGAAGAAATCCATCGTGAAATGGGCTTTCCTCACCAAACTCCTCCCCACCTCCGCCATCGCCGCAATCCTCGGCCTCAACAAACGCCGCAACAACGACGAGGCCGTCCTGCTTTTCACCTCCGGCTCCTCCGGCGAACCCAAGGGCGTCCCGCTCTCCCACCGCAACGTACTCGCCAACGTCGCCCAGTTCGCGTCCCGCCTCAACATCGGCAGCGAAGCCTCCCTCCTCGGCTGCCTGCCACTCTTCCACTCCTTCGGCTGCACCGTCACCCTCTGGTATCCCGTCATCGAGGGCATCAACATCGTCACCTACCCCTCTCCGCTGGAGACAAAACGCCTCGCCGAGCTCATCTCCCTCCACCAGGTCAACGTCCTTCTCGCCACCCCCACATTCCTGCGCGGATACATGAAGCGCATCGACCCCGCCCAGCTCGAGTCCCTCAAGCTCGTCGTCACCGGAGCGGAAAAACTCCCGCAAAACCTCGCCGATGCGTTCGAGGAAAAGTTCGGAGTCCGCCCCATGGAAGGCTACGGCCTAACCGAGACCTCACCCGCCACCAACGTCAACCTCCCCGAGCCGGCCACGGAAAGCGGTGCCCACACCATGCCCGCCCTCCGCAACGGTTCGGTCGGCCAGCTCCTCCCCGGCATCGCGATCCGCCTGACAGACGCAGCCACCGAGCAGCCCGTCCCCCTCGACCAACCCGGCATCATCATCCTCAAGGGGCCTAACATTTTCCCCGGATACCTCCGCGACGAAAAACGCAGCAAGGAAGTCCTCTCCGAGGACGGCTGGTTCAAGACCGGCGATGTCGGTTTCCTCGATGCCGATGGATTCCTCCACATCCAGGGACGGATCTCGCGCTTCTCCAAGATCGCCGGGGAAATGGTCCCCCACGAAACCATCGAGTCCGCCATCAACCAGGTGTTGAACCTCGACTCGGAAACCGAACGCAAGATCGCCATCGTCGGAGTCCCTGACGAGCAGAAGGGCGAGGCCATCGTCCTGCTCTCCACGATCGCCGGCGTCGCCCTCGAGCAGGAGTGCATCGACCTCCGCTACAAGCTCCTCGACCACGGCCTCACCTCCCTCTGGTGCCCCCGCCTCATCGTCCCCGTCGATGAAATCCCCCTCCTCGCCTCCGGCAAGCTCGATATAAAAACCTGCCAGGAACTCGCGGGCCGGTAGCCGTGGCGGCGGATTGCATATTCCGGGAATCGGCCGGCAGCGGCAAGCTGCGGCCGCCTTCCACTGTTCCTTGAAAGTTACGCCACCGCAGCCACGTTTACGCTCACGGAAAATCCGAACCACCATCATGAGAACCAGAAATCCATTCCAAGCCCTGCTCCTCGGCGCGGCCATCGCCCTCGCGCCGGGCATCGCCTCCGCAAAGCCCAGGCAGCAAGCCGATGCCCCCTTGACCGAATCCGGTGAAACGCTGCTTCAGGGCTACGAAAAAGCGCTGGGGACACTCACTGCGGAAATCACTGCAAACCTCCCCAAGGTTGACGCCCGAAAGGAAGCCGCCTTCAAGGCCGCGATCGAGGCCACCGGCAAGGCCGAGGCCGCAGCCTCCGCCACCCAGCAGGCACTCGCCAAGGTGAATTCCGGCAAAGCCCTGGTCGATCATGCCAAGAACAAGTGGATCGGCGGAGCCGAAAAAGGCATCGCCCAAGCCCAGGCCGCGCTGAAAAAAGCCACCACCGACGCCGAGCGCGAGGCTGCGAAAAAGGATCTGGCCAACTGGGAGAAGAACAAGCAGGAGGGCCTTGCAGCCCTCAGGGAGCGCCAGGCCGCATGGGACAAGGCCAAGGCCGATGAACCCAAGCTTGCAAAGGCGAACGAAGCCGCACAAGCCGCCCTCACCAAAGCCCGCGCCGACGAGTTGGCCGCCGCCACATCCCTCCTCGCGGATCTCGCCCCCGTACTATCCACCGGCAACCACGATCCCAAGCTCGCCAAATGTGTGGCGATGATCCACGCCACCCCACGTGGCCTCGCCGCCTTCGCCCAGCAGGGAGCCGCTCACGCGGCGCTCATCGACGAGCTCTTTGCCAACGACTCCCTCATCGTCGAGATGCTCGTCGCCGGCGGCGCAAAATTCGGCGAATACGGCCGGGCCATGGAAATTTTTTCCCAAATCAACAAGGCCAGCAGCAAGGCCGCCGATGGCAACCTGCGCCGCCTCGCACTGGCGACCGCCCTCGAGCACGCCCGCCCCATCAACGCAAACAATCCCAAGGAGGCAACCGACGCGCCGGCCACCATCGATCCGGTCAACCGCTACCTCCACTACGAGAAAGCCTTCCTCGCCGGCGAGCTCGATCCCGCATTCAAGGAATTCACCACTTGGGAATACCGCCACGCCATCAATTGCGATTCCCCCGACGAGATCCTCGCATGGGGTCGCGAAATGCTCCGCAACTACCGCCCCGATCACATCTACAACAACGACTACGGCTGGCGCTACGTTGCCGCCGTAAAAAGCGAAGTCCCCTACGGTTCACAGAACGTCCAGTACGACGAGCCCTCCCTCCAGCAGCACCAGAACATCATACGCAACGGCGGTGTCTGCGGTCGCCGCGCATTCTTCGGACGCTTCATGCTCCGCTGCTTCGGCATCCCCACATGGGGCGTCACCCAGAAAGCCCACGCCGCCGTGAGCCACTGGACACCCAAAGGCTGGGTCGTCAACCTCGGTGCCGGATTCCAACACAGCTGGTGGGACAAGGACGAGGTCTCGATGAGCGGAAACCAGTTCCTGCTCGACACCCAGGCACGCGCCCACGGCACCGAGGAATACCTGAAAGTGCTCCGCGCAGAATGGATCAGCCGCATCCTCGGCGAGCAGGCCTATAACGAGCGCCGGAAAATTGACGGCGGCTTCTGGAGCGGCATGGCCCGTTACCAGAGGAAACTTCTCGCAGCAACCGCCGTCACCCTCGGCCCCCTCGGCCAGGAGCTTGGCGAGGCCAATGAGCGCGAGCAAAAAGTCGCTTCCGACACCGTCTCCGCTGCGGATCAGGATATCATCGTGAAAGACGGCAACGTCACCATCCCCGCCGTCGCCCATGGGAAGTCATCCGGAAAAGCCGCCGCCATGAAAAGCTTCGGCGGGGGCATGCAAGTCCACTTCCTCGGCGGAGCCACCGCCGACTACGAGTTCGAACTCCCCTTCTCCGGGAAATACCTGCTCACCGCAAAAGTCGCCACCGTCCAGACCGGACAGCAATTCACCTTCGCCGTGAACGATTCCAAGCAACCCGTGGAAACCCCCGTCCCATACACCCTGGGCATGTGGCAGCAGTCGGAACCCATCGAACTCTCCCTCGACAAAGGCAAGAACACCCTACACTTCCAACTCAAGCAAGGCAGCCGCGGGGTCACCGTAAAGGAGTTCACGCTCACGGAAGTGAAGTGACCATGGAAGGGCTGGATCCTGTGCCCGGCAAGCCGGGCCATATCCTCCATTCCTATCCGGCGGCAGAATGCATACCCTCCTGGGCCAAGGATGCCTTCCAAGGCTCCAGTTGATCCACCGCCACGTGGATCTCGCCCTCGGCGGAACATGGGGTGATGATGGCGATGAATTTCAGATCCCGGTCGGTGCGGTTGAACGTGGCGTGGACGGCACTCTTCGGCACATACACCGATGACCCGGGGCCGAGCGACTGTTTCTCCTGCTCCAGCCATTGCTCCGCCTCGCCCTCGATCACGTAGATCACCTCTTCCTTGTTCGGGTGGGTGTGGAAGGCATGGCAGCCGCCGGGCGGGATCGTGCAGTGGACGACGAGGAGATCATCGGTGGGCGTGAGGCCGGGCTTGGAGTGCCAGATGTGGTCGCGGCCGTCTATGGTCTCGGTCGAGGCGGTGTGGGCGTGGGTGAACATGGTAATAAGTGGCTAGTGCCAAGTGAGCAGTGATCAGTGGAAGATCATTTTCCGGAAACCCATTGGACGGCGTTGGTGATTATCGTTTGGTAGTTGGGGTTGGCGTGGGATTTGTCGTCGTGGCCGTGGGTGTAGGCGACGATGCGTGCCTTCGGGTCGTTGACGATCCAGAGGGCGGGGTGGCGGTCGGGGCTTTTGCCGTCGGGCTGGTTCTCGATGAGTGTGGTGTGGCCGTCCTTGCTGGAGAATCTGAAGTGGTAGGACTCGTCGGCGATGGTGAAGGATTCCGGAACACCTTTGAGGATGGGGTGATCGGCGGAAGCGATGCGCTCCGCGTCCACATCCCCTTTGCCGTGGGCTTTCGTTTCACCGGCGACGAAGCGTTCGTTGTAGCCCTTCCACGGGTGCGACCATGTGGCGGCGTGGAGGAGGAGTATCCCCTTCCCTGCGTCGGCGAAATCGTGGAGGGCTTTCTGGAATTCCGGGGTGCCCCATTGGTCGTGGTTTCCGGAGAAAACGAGGACATCCGCCTTGGGCATGGCATCGAGCGCCTCGGCGAGGTTCATGGTGCCGATCACATCCGCGCCGGTCTTGGAAAGTGTCGCGCGATCCGTGGCGATGAAATCGCGCGGGAAATGGTGCGAAGATCCCGCGCCGACGAGGAGTACGCGCAAGCTTTCGTCCGTCCTGCGAGGTTCGAGGAATTTCTGCCCGGTGGCGGCGGTGCTGTCCGGCGGCAGATCGGACAGGCTGGTCTCGGGAGCGGCCTCCTTCTTTTCCTCCGTGCCGAGACGCGCTCTGTCAGCGGCTCCCATGTAGGCGATGATGTCGCGGATGTTCTTTGCGCCGAGACCTTCGAGCCCTTCCGGCATGAGCGAGCGGCGGGTGTTCTCGCGGATCCTGATGTCCGATTTCCGAATCTCCATCTCGCCGCCCTGGTTGCGGATGGCGACGGTGGTCGCGTTCTCCGAGGTCACCGTGCCGGCGATGGACTTGCCGTCGTTGGTGGTGATGTTCCACTGCCAGAAACTCGGATCGACCTCAAGGTTCGGGTTGACGATGTGACCCAGAAGCTCCGCAGGGGCATGGGTTCCCATCCCGGTCAGGGCGGGGCCGACCTGGCTGGTGCCGAGATCGCCGAACTGGTGGCAGACGGCGCAGGCGGCGGTGAACACGGCCTTGCCGTTCCCAACATCCGCCGGTTTGGAAAGCTCGGGTAGGAGGCTTGCGATGATCTCGTTCTTCTCCCGCAGGCCGGGACGGAGCTTGTCGTTCATCTGCCTGGCTTTCCCCAGAACCTTCCCATCCGGATGGCTGAACAGGCGGGAAATGTCGCTCGGCGAAAGCTCCCCCACCTGCATCCGCCCCCCCTCGATCTCCTCCAGGAGTTTCAGCGTGGCTCCCGGATGTTTCACGATTCCCTCGAAGGCCGCGATACGCAGCGGTTCCGCGATCTGAGCGAAGGCGAGCGCCAGTTTGACGACCTCCGGGGAATCGGCGTAGGCGGAAATGATCGCGAGGTTCATCGGGCTGGCCGTGGCCTTGGCGTCCCTGACCATGGCCATCGTGGAATCCAGCGCCTCCTTGTTGCCGATGGAAATCAGCGACTTCGCCGCCGCGATCCGCTCGGCCTCCGTGGCGGATTCGCCGGACAGATCCGCGACGAGCTGGGCGACCCGTTTTTTCACTGCGGCATCGAGTTCGCCGCTCTCATCGAAGCGCTTGATGAGGGAAATGGCGGCGGAGGAAGTCCCGGGGTCTTCCAGCAGTTTCACCAAGGAGGATTCCAACGGCGAGTCGAGTGCGACCTTGCCCGTTTTGGCGGCAACGATTTCCTGGAGGATCGTCGCGCGCAGGCTCGATCCTTCGGCCGTCACGCTTCCGGCGACCGCCTGGATCAGCTCGGAAACGTGTTGCGGCGAATCGCCCGAAAGCGCGGAGCGCACGAGATTGCCGGCCAGTTGTTCGGTGTTTCCCGGCGCGGAGGAGCCGAGGCAATCGGTGATCACGGCGACGGGATTCTCGCTGGCCGCGGCGATCAGGGCGGACTTCGTCCAGTTGTCCTTCGCTTCGGAAAAAGCGGCGATGAGTTGCTTGCGGTCTTCGGCGGATTCCGGATTCCGGAATTTTCCGTAGGTCGCCATGGCCTCGGAGCCGGTCTTGGCCTGCGGCGGATTTCCCGCCTCGCGGAGCAGGCGCATGGCGGTCTGGCGGGTGTGCCCGTTCGGGCTGCCGAGAGCGGCCTTGACCGAGTCCGGGCTGCCCTTGTCGATCACCGGCACTCCGATTTTCTTCGCCTGCTTGTGCTGGATGCGCCAGATCCGCCCGAAGTAATGGTCGCGATCCGGCCTGACCGCCGCGTTCGCCGGATTGTGTTTCGGGCCGCGGGTGTCGTTGTGGATCACCGCCTGGTTGTAGAAATCGATCACATACAGCGCGCCGTCAGGACCGATGCGGGTATCGATGGGGCGGAACCAGAGATCGCTGCTGCGGATGAACTCGGTTTCCTCCCTGCCCTTTTCCTTTTCCGCGGTGTAGGTGATGCCATCCGGCCTCACGAAATAGTGGCTGACGATGTTGATCGTCGGCTCCCCGGTGAAGTAGCTCAGGTTCCATTTCTCCGGCCAAGCCCCGCCCTCATAGACAGCGCAACCCGCGGCGGCGGTGTAGGAGCCGACCCAGTCGATCTGCCGGTAGGCGGCCTGCTGCCAATCCATGAGCGGATAGGTTCTCTGCCCCGCTACCATCCCGTGGAAACTTTCCGTCCCTGGCAATTTCCCTTTCTGGAGAACGCTCTCGGGCAGCACGGTATGGAAGAAGACGACGCCACTGGTCGGCTGGGTCCAGAAAACCTGGCCGTCGGTGCCCATGCAGAGTCCCCAGGTGTTGCCGCGCTTGCTGGAATACATCTCGATCTCCGTACCGTCGGGTTTGAAACGAACCACGCCGGAGCCGATGTTCACGGGTGGCTTTTCGGGTGCACCGAGGCATTTCACATTTCCGGCGGAATAGCCGTGGGTGGCATAGATCCAACCGTCCAGCCCCCAGCGGAGGTTGTTGATGACGGCGTGGGTGTCACCGTTGCCGAGGCCGGTGTAGAGCTTGGTGCGCTTGTCCGCGACCTCATCGCCATCGGTGTCCTCGAGAAACCAGATGTCCGGCGCGGCGGCGGCGATGACGCCATTGCGGTGAAGGACGAATCCGGTGGCGAGCTCGAGCTTGTCGGCGAAAACCTTCTTTTGATCCATGCGCCCGTCGCCGTCGCCATCGGAGAGGATGCTGATCCGGTCCGTGGGTTCGCGGTCGTAGGCACCGGCTGCGATCGAACCGGAATCCTTCCAGACATCGGTGTTCGTTTTCCGCAATCCGTTCGGGTATTCGGGACTCTCGACCACCCATAGTCGGCCTTTCTCGTCCCAATCGAGATTCATCGCCTTGTTGATGAGCGGTTCCGCGGCGACAAGCGAGATCCCGAACTCCGGATGCAGCTCAATCTTCGCCGCCGCCTCTTCCGGACGGGTCGGGCCGCCGACGGGATAACGCAGGGCGGACCTGGTCTTTTCCCTGTCTGCTAGAAGCGCATCGGCATCGTCCATTTTCCCCGCCCATGCGATCCCGCGGAGCAGGACGCTCTCGATGGAGTTATGGGAGAAATTCGCGTAAACGTGTCCCGGGATGCAGACGAAGGCGCGCCGGTTTCCCGTTTCATAGGTCCACATCTGGGGCTGGATGTCATAGACGTTCACCCGGTTGTCCTTGCCGACTTTCCCGTCCTTCGCCTTCGGCGTGTAGGCGGCAGCGAGGATTTTCGCCTCGGGAAGGATTTCCATGTCGTAATAGATCTCGTCGTCGAGGTCGAAGTTCGAGACGCCCTGCGTGATCGGGTTCTCGATGTCGGTGAAATACAGGGACATCTGGCCTTCGAGGAATTTCGTCTGGGCGAAGTTCCATGATCCGCCGATGACCTGCTTGTACCAGCCGTGATCCCGCGAGACCGCGCCGCCGTGGATCGCGACGACCCCTCCGCCGCGCTCCAGATAGGCCTCGAAGTTTTTCCTGTTTTCCCCGTCTATGTTCCCGGCCTCCGAGGCGTGGAGGATGACCACATCCGTTTCCGCGAGCTGTTCCTTCGTGGGAAAATCGTTTCCGCCGGTGGCCTTCGCACCGCGTTCGTTCAGCAACGCCGTCCAGTCCCTGAGGAACGCAGGATAGTCATGGCAGCCCGGGCGATGCGTCTTCGGGCCGGAGCGGATGAAGACACGGAGAGGTTCTGCAGCGGCTGCGACCTGGAGGAGGGCGAGAAAAAGGAGCAGGTGTTTCATGGGCTTTGTTCCAATAGTGTCAGGAGGCGTTCGGCGCAGGCGCGTGCGAATCCGGAATCGTTGATCTCCGCGTCGATTCTTACGACCTCAACGGTGGCATGTTTTCCGATGGTTTCGAAAAGCGCCGCATCCGCCTCGGGATCGTGGAATGGCTGCCCTTCCGCGCTGATGACGCTGATCGCCTTGGTCGGGATCAGGATCGCGCTGTTCGCTCCGCAGGCGTTCGCCTTTTCCGCAAGGATGCGACCGAGTTCGGCGCATTCCTCCGGCGTGGTGCGCATCAGGGTCACCTGGGGATTGTGGATGTAGAAATTGCGTCCCTCGAATTTTTCGGGCACCGAGGCGCGCTCGCCGAAGTTCACCATGTCGAGGCAGCCCGGCGCGATCACCACGGGGATCCCCGCCTTCGCGGCGGCGTCCATGCGCGTCGGCCCGGCGGTGAGGACGCCGCCGACTAGCTCATCCGCCCACTCGGTGGTGGTGATGTCGAGGACGCCGACGGCCATGCCGCTTTCGATGACCGCTTCCATCGATTTCCCGCCGGCTCCTGTGGCGGCGAAGACCAGCACTTCGTAGCCGTTCTCCTCAAGGATGCGCTTCGCCTCGGTGACGCAGGCGGTGGTGTTACCGAACATGGAGGCTACGATCAGCGGCTTGTCGTCCGATACATCGATCCTCGCCTCGACCATCCCGCAGATCGCCCCTGCGGCGCGGGCGAAGATCGTTTTGGAAAGGCGGTTCAGCCCGGCCACATCGGCGATGCTCGGCATCATCGTGATGTCGCTGGTGCCGAGGTAATGGGCGGTGTTGCCGGAAGCGAGGGTGGAGACCATCAGCTTCGGGAAACCGATGGGCAGAGCCCGCATCGCCGCAGTGGCGATCGCCGTGCCTCCCCCTCCCCCGAGCGAGATCACTCCGTGGATTTCCCCATCGGCCTGAAGTCTCGAAAGCAGGATCGGCGCCGCCTGCGACATCGCCGTGACGCATTCGCCGCGATCCTTGCGGGAAATGATTGCATCAAGCTCCAGTCCCGCCGCCCCGGCGACCTCGTATCGGGTCACATCCGGCTTCATGGCCGGTTCCGCACCCGTTCCCACATCGATGAGGAGCGGTGCGTGCCCGCGCGCGCGGATCAGTTCCGCGAGATACGCGTGTTCCGCGCCCTTCGAGTCCAGCGTTCCGAGGACGGCGATGGTCTTCATCTTTTGATCGGGATGGCCTTGAACTGGCGGGTGAGATCTTCCAGCGATTTCTCAACGCTCATCCGCTCCAGGGAGGATGCGCCGACGAAGCCGACGCAATCCGTCGCCTGGATCACGCGGTCGGCGTCCTCCGGCGTGTTGATCGGGCCGCCGTGGCAGAGGTAGAAGATGTCATCGCGGACGGTCTTCGCCGCGTCGATGATGTCCTGGGTGCGTTTGATCGTCTCCTCCCAGCTCACCACCGCATCGCGCACCCCGATTGAGCCGCCGACGGTCGTGCCGACATGGGCGATGATCGCATCCGCGCCGTTCTCCGCCATGCGCTTTGCCTCCTCGGGAGATCCCACATAGACGATGGAAAACATATCCATCCTGCGTGCGAGCCCGATCATCTCGAACTCCTTTTCCACGCTCATTCCCGTTTCCTCAAGCACCCCGCGGAAGTGTCCGTCCACGATCGTGTGGGTGGGGAAATTGTTCACTCCGGAGAAACCCATGTCTTTCACCTTCCCCAGCCAGTGCCACATGCGGCGGCGGGGATCGGTGGCGTGCACCCCGCAGATCACGGGGATTTCCTCAACGATGGGAAGCACCTCGTATTCGCCAATCTCCATCGCGATCGCGTTCGCATCGCCATAGGCCATGAGACCCGCCGTCGAGCCATGACCCATCATGCGGAAGCGGCCGCTGTTGTAGATGATGATGAGATCCGCCCCGCCTTTCTCGATGAATTTGGCACTGATCCCCGCCCCCGCTCCTGCGGCAATGATCGCGGTTCCTTTCGAGAGCGTGTCATGCAGCCGCTCGATGACCTCGCTGCGGGTGTATGGGTTTCCTTTTCCTGTCCATTGGTTCGGCATGGGATGAAAATGCCTCTCCGGAGCCCTTGCGCCAAGCCGGAAAGCTCCACGAACACATATCCGAAACACACATCGAGGGGAACCCGCGTGATGGGAAAACGGCTGCCGGAGCGAACCGGCAGCCGTTTCATGGAAGGGAAGCGAACACCTGGCGGCGGCGGCGAAGAAGGCCAAGCGCTCCGGCGAAGGCGAGAAGCGCGGTTGACGGCTCCGGGATCACGGAGCTGTCGCTCAGGCGGATGAAGTCGACCTCGAAAAGGTTGTTCGCGGTTTCCGAGTTGCTGTTCGATCGGGCGCCGCCGATGGGATCTAGGCGGATCTGGGTGATGGGCGTTGCGGGATTGAATCCGCTGATGTTATAAGTGACCTCGAACCATCCATCCGCCGCGACCGTTCCGTTTGCAGGGGATGAGATCGCCTGGGACGAATTGTTTAGGCTGAGAATGAGTCCCGTGCTGTTGAACACAGTGACGATGCCTGCCGCTTGTGCCGGGTTCGCGATGTTATCGGCATCCTGGGTTTCGCGGACGCGGAAAGTGAGGGCGACCCAGCTTTCGCCGGCTCCCGGGGTGAGGTTCAGCCCGGTTCGGTAAAGCTGTGGATCGTTGTTGTTGGAAAGCGCGGTTCCGCTGAGGAATCCTCCGGATGCGGCGACAGGATCGACCGTTGTCTGCGTGAAAGGGGAAACGGGCAGTGACGACGTCCAGCCTTCGACCCCCGAATCGAAATCCCATGAGACAACCACCGCTGCGGGAAGGAGGGGTGAGGCGAGAATTGCAAGGACACCTGCGGCAAGACGGATCTGGGTTTTCATTTGCAATCATTGTTCCAATACTCCGCCCTGTAAGCCATGGCCAAAAACAGCCATGCGGCGATCACCGACTCCCTATCCCGATGACGGGTTCCGGAAACTGCAAGGCCTCATTGCCCGCACATCCCGGCAAGGCTGGCACGGAGCAGTTTCCCCATATCCGAGCGCGGGAAACCAGTCACCACATGACACCGCGAGATGCGCTCCGGGCCCGGTGCCTGGCGGTTGTAATCATCGACCGCGGAAGGCAATGCCTCGCCCTCGAACACAGCGATCAGGGCGTGTTCCTTCCTGGTATCCGGGACGGCGATCACCGCCACGCTTTTCCCACGCTCGCCGCAAAGCCGGCCGAGCCGCGCTTCGATCCCGTCCAGATCCACCAACTCGCCCATGACTTTCACGAGGGAATCGGAACGGCCCAGAGGTCTGACCGTCCTTGCGGAAAGCTCCACCCTGTCGTTGGTCGTGAACCAGTCGCCCTCCCTGCGGCGGAATCCCCCGTCCGTGATCGTCCCGGAAAAAAGCGCATCCCCGCGCAGGCGCAGCAGCCCGGCATCGGATAGCTCCGCATCCCAGATGGGCAGCAGTTGGAGCGGAGCTTCCGCGAAAGGCAGGCCGAGCGAATCCAGCGCCTGGGTCGCCACCTGGGAGCAGGTCTCCGTCATGCCGTAACTGGCCAGCACAGGCCAGCCGGCATCGCGCGCAGCCTGCCCCATTTCATCCGGGAGCCTGCCGCCACCCACCACCACCGCACGCAGGGATGGGGCAGCCTCCATGCCCGCGCCCAGGAGGTCGTGCAACTGGGTCGGCACCAGCGAAAGATGGGTGACGCAGCTTTCCCGCAGCCAGCCCGCGCATTTCCGGGCATCCCATTTTCCCTGGTATCGGGAAAACCCGCAGCCCGCCGCATGGGCACGCGCCACCACGCCGAAGCCACCCACGTGATCGATGGGAAGCGCCAAGCCCCAGACCGCATCCGCCCCGGCACCGAGCCATTCGTTCACCGCCCGCGCGGAGAGCAGCAGCGCCTCTTTTGGCAGCACGATGCACCTCGGCTGCCCGGTGCTGCCGGATGTGTGGAAAGGCACCCCGTCCGGGTAGCATCCCTCGTCCTCCCAGAACCTTGCCGATCTGACAGCCTTCACATTCATGAAAGTTTCACCCAGGTGAGCGCATCAAGCTGATCATCGAAACCTAGGCCCGTGCCGCCAGGAACCGTGAACCCCGGCTTCCATTCGCCCAGCGCCTCCGTGAAGGCATTGTTCTCGAAAAGATGGTGCGTCTGCAGCCCGCAGACCCTCACCAACCCCGGAAAAAGCAGCTCCATACGCGCCGCCTCCCATGCCGCAAAGGCCTGTCCGAGCGGATGATCCATGTAACTGGTCACCACCACCGCCTGGCCGTTCATCGCAGCCGCTTCCGCCAGCAGGAAAGGCTCGTCCAGCGCAGGCTTGATGACGGTGAGCTGCGCCGCCTTGCGGTGCGGCCCGGACTCTCGGTCCACCGCCAGCGGTACCCGGTGTTTTTTCCAAAGCCCAGCCCATGTGGTTTCGGAAAACGGGCAGATGTCCTCGATGAAATCGAGAGCCTCTCGCACCTGCGGCGGGAGCCCTGTTAGAAACCCGTCCGCCGTTTCCGGATCCGGCACCTCATTGAAATCCAGCCGCCACCGCAGCGTTGGATAAGCCGCCACCATTTTCCCCAGGAAATCGGCCTCTGCGGCGAGATCTCGTCCCGCCTTCATCTTCACCACCGTGAAGCCCGCCGCCACGGCCGCCGAGACCTCCGCCGCATCCGCCTTCACCAGCGTCGCATGGCTGGTCGGCACCTCCATATCCTCGAACAAGGACTCCTCCGCAACGCGCGCCGCATCATCGAACTCCGCGCACCTCAGCGCCCGCCTCACAATGGGCCAGGCACGCCGCCCCTTGAGATCCTCCAGGCATTTCCCGACAGGGATATCTCCCAGCTCCGGCCACGGGTGGATGCAGCCATATCCCTTGCCCACCCGGATCAATACTCCGGAAAACTCCCGGCGGGAGGAAACCGCATTGAGGAAACCCCGCGCACGCAGCGTGTAGGGGGAGATCCAGATCTCATGGCGTTCTGCAAAATCCATGATCGTTCAGCCGACAAGCTCCCTGGCGATACCCTTCCATTCCTCCTCGGACGAGACACCCTTGCCCGGCATCGTGCGCCCCGCCCGCGAATACCAGTAGCCGGCATTCCCCGTATCGCCTTCCTGCCTGTGGAGCCAGGCATGGATCCAGGATCCAGGCGTTCCCGGGATCTCCTGGCAGAGATCATGCGCCGCATCCCAATTCCCCGCCAGGCAATGCCAGAGCGCCCTAGCCTCCATGGAAATCCCATCCGGCGGAGCCCCACCGTTCCGTGCGGATTCCGCCAATTCAACTGCATTCATCGTCACACCGCCAGCCAAGCCCACACTTCCCTTCCCCGCAAAGCATTTCTCTCACCGCAGCCGCTGCGCAACTCCCAGCCCTTGACCTTTCCCGCGCAAAACCTAGCTTCGCCTAACCATGCCAGACAGCACCCCATTTTCCCCACGCAAGGACAAGGCACAGATCGAGGAATCCGGCGAATTCGCCCCGAAATTCGATTCCGACGGGCTGATCCCGGCCTTGGCGGTAGACGCCACCACCAAGGAACCTCTCATGCTCGCATACATGAATGCGGAATCCCTCAAGCTCACCCTGGAAGCGGGCGAGGCGGTTTATTGGTCACGATCCCGCTCGGAAATCTGGCACAAGGGGAAAACCTCCGGGCACACCCAGAAAATCATCGAGATCCGCACCGACTGCGACCAAGACGCGCTGGTGCTGGTGGTCGAGCAAATCGGCGCGGGAGCCTGCCACACCGGGCGTGATTCCTGCTTCTACCGCAAGATCGTCCCAGGCAGCCCCGCCGCGCTGGAATTCACCCAAACCGATCTCTCTTTCGACCCCGGTTCCGTTTACGGAAAATAGGATCCGTGATCCACCATCACGGGTTTTGCGCATTTCCGCATTTATTTCCCAATTTCACCCTTGCAAAAGGCGAACCCATCCACTAGCCATCTCGCCCCGCGCATGAGGCTGCATTTCACGCAGCGCAAATTCAGATACCTTTCCGCAACCACCAACGCCATGGACATCATCAAGAAAATCGAGCAGGAGCAACTCAAGGAAGACGTTGCATCATTCAACGTGGGCGACACCGTCAAGGTGCATTGCCGGGTGGTCGAGGGCGGCAAGGAGCGCGTCCAGATCTTTGCAGGCCTCGTCATCGCCAAGGGCGGCAGCGGCATCAACTCCGCCTTCACGGTGCGGAAAATTTCCTATGGCGAGGGCGTCGAGCGAGTATTTCCCGTGCACACCCCGCGCATCGCCAAGATCGAGGTGACCAACCGTGGCAAAGTCCGCCGCGCCAAGCTCCACTACCTCCGCGAGCGCGTCGGCAAGCGCGCCCTGCTCGTCAAGAGCGCCGATTGACCGCAGCCCCGATATCATTCCAGAAATGCCCCGCAGGTTCATCGCCTCCGGGGCTTTTTATTGGTTTCCTTCCGTATTTCCCCGCCTAGAGTCACGCAGAAAACATCATGCGAATCCCCCTCTACTTCGCCATACCCATCTGCCTCATTAGCGTCGCCCTGATCTGGGTCGG
This sequence comes from Akkermansiaceae bacterium, assembly GCA_017798145.1. Classification (NCBI taxonomy): domain Bacteria; kingdom Pseudomonadati; phylum Verrucomicrobiota; class Verrucomicrobiia; order Verrucomicrobiales; family Akkermansiaceae; species Akkermansiaceae bacterium. The sequence goes on from CP059069.1 coordinate 1,163,942, forward strand.
AGGCACACGTAGCATGGATTTCCTCACCCCACCATCCGAGGCCAGGCTGGAAATGATACGGGCGGAAGCCCTCGCCTCCCTGCCCGTCTCACGCATCGAGGACGATGCCATCTCCATCAGGATCCCTCTCCCGGACAGCGAACCGGCTCTGCCCGACCCCATCCGCATCGATCCCGTGGAACTCGGCGACATCCAGTCGCCCCCGCAGCTCGACAGCTACTCCGACCGCGCCCCGGAAGGTGCCGCGAAACTGATCGCCCTCGCCCGTGCGCTGGAGGGCGAGGGCGCATTCCAGCGCGCCCTGCTGGCCTACGAGCGCGTGCTCGACCTCTCGCAGGCGGATCCGGAGGAAACGAAATCCGCCCTCTCCGCCATCACGCTGCTCCGCCCCACCCTGCCGCGCTGGAACTCACAAAAGGAAGCCGCCCTGCCCGTCCTCATCCATGTCGGCACCGGCGAGAAATTCGCGGATGTGCTCCCGGAAATCCTCGGCCAGATCAGCTCAGACCTGGGCACCGCCTCCTCCGGGTTGCTGGATTTTTCCTTCAAGCTCAACATCGGCCGCTCCATACGCAGCACGGATGCGCCCACGCCCGTCGCCGTATGGATCACCGGAGCCGGTGAAAACGCACCCTCCACGGACGTTCTGTCCTTCACCACCGACAATCCGGAAGCCCTCGCCGCAGACCTCCTCAAGACCTCCTTCAACCTCATCCGCGCCCACCTCGCGAAATCCGCTTCCTACAACCCCGCCCCGGAAGCCCTCGACGATCCCATGGCCGCCATCAACTCCAACATCACCCGCCTCCTGTGGAGGGAGTTCGGCACCATCCTCAATCCTCCCCAAGAGCCCGAAATCAACGAAAACTGACCCATCGCTTCAGACTTTCAGACTTTCAGTTTTTACCCGAAAATGGATTCCCTCACCCAAGCAGCACTTGGCGCAGCCGTCGGCGAGGCCGTCCTCGGGAAAAAACTCGGCAACCGCGCCCTCGCCTGGGGCCTGCTTTTCGGAACACTGCCGGATCTCGATATCATCGCCGCACCGTTCCTCGACACCGCCGGGAACCTCTACCACCACCGCGGTGCCAGCCACTCGCTGCTGCTCATGGTCATCGCCTCGCTGTTTCTCGCCAAGCCCTTGGCGAATCTATGGAAGAGGGAAAAAATCAGCCCCGCCCGCGCCGGTATCTTCGTCTTCCTGACATGGTCCACCCACGTCCTCATCGATTGCTTCACCGTCTATGGCACCTCAGTCCTCTGGCCGTTTTCGGAAACCCGCATCGCATTCAACCACCTCTTCATCATCGATCCCCTCTACACCCTGCCGCTCGTCGCTTCCCTCGCCTGGCTGGCATTTCTCCGCACCAAAAAACAGCAGCGGAAACGCACCCGCATCCTCCGCTGGGGGCTTGGCCTCAGCACCGGCTACGTGCTTTTCTCCATCGCCATGAAATTCATCGCCTCCGCCGGTTTCGAGGCGGATCTCGCCCGCCGGGGAATCACCTGCGAGCGCCGCATGGAGGCACCCACCGCCTTCAACACACTCCTCTGGCGCTCTGCCGTCGATCGGGGCGACGAGATCTGGATCGGCTACCGCTCCGTCCTCGAACTCCCATCCACGCCCGTGCGGTGGACGGTCTATCCACGCCGCAAGGAAGCCCTCGCACCCTTCCTGGGCGAGCGGGAAATCAAAACCCTCACATGGTTCTCACGCGGCTGGTGGATCGCCCGCCCCCACGCCAAGGGCGTATGGCTCGCCGACATGCGCTTCGGCGAGACCCGCACCCACGGAGCCAAGCCCGGAATGGTCGATTCACGTATCATGTTCTCCTGGTCCTTCGACCCGGCTGCCCCCGGAGACCGCCTCCGTAGCCCCGTGCGCAACATCGACGCCAAGGACTCCCTCCGCCGCATCGCATCCCGCATCATCGGCAAGGACGACCAGTGGGAGGCCAACCCCCGCCTGGCCGGCGTCCCCGGAACACTCCCGGAATGGCTGCCCGTCGTGGAATGAGTCCTTATCTTGGAAGATTCCGTGAAAATGCTTGCCCTTTTTCCGCGGAACCCGTAAATCCCCCGCCCCTTCAGCCACCTCAGAACAACGGAGCCCTTGGGAAACCATGCGTGGCAGGACTCCAGAATCGCCCGATCTGATTCAAGACGGGACAAGCAGAACAAACAAAATGGTCAACGAACTAATCGCAGATATGGTGGACGCAGGCGTCCACTACGGTCACCAAACGAAAAAATGGAACCCGCGCATGAAGCCCTTCCTCATGAAGGACAAGGGCGGGATCTACATCATCAACCTCGAGAAAACCGTCCAGCAGCTCGACAAGGCCGCGGACTTCCTCGCAGATCTCGCAGGAAAAAACAAGAACGTCCTCTTCGTCGGCTGCAAGCGCCAGGCACAGGATGCCATCCGCGAGGCCGCTGAGGCCACCGGACAACACTACGTCAACCACCGCTGGCTCGGCGGCATGCTCACCAACGCGACCACCGTCCGCAAATCCGTCGAGCGCCTCCGCTACCTCGAGAACATCGAGAAACAACCCGAGTTCAAATCCATGTCCAAGAAGGAACTCGCCGCCCTCGGCCGCGAGCGCGAAAAACTACTCCGCAACCTCCGCGGTGTCCGCGATCTCGACAAAAAGCCAGATGCCATCGTCATCGTCGATTCCGCCCGCGAGACCATCGCCGTCGCCGAGGCGCACCGCCTTGAGATCCCCATCGTCGCAATCGTAGATACCAACGCCGACCCTGCCAAAGTCCAATACCCGATTCCCGGCAACGACGACGCGATCCGATCCATCCGCATCATCCTCCAGAACCTGGTCGATGCCATGGTCAAGGCAAAGAAGAAGTAATTCACCCCGGAGAGCCGCCGATTTTCAATCAGCCTCTTCCCTGAACACTGAACACTCCCAACCAGCAAACTTCCACAAATGATCACCGCATCAATCGTCAAGGAACTCCGCGACAAGACCAACGCCGGCATGATGGACTGCAAGAAAGTCCTCACCGAAACCAACGGCGACATCGAAGCCTCCATCAAGCTGCTCCGCGAGCGCGGCATCATGAAGGCCGGCACCAAGTCCGACCGCGAGGCCAACGAAGGCATCATCACCGCACGCGTCAACGACAGCACCACCTCCGGCATCCTCCTCGAGGTCAACTGCGAGACCGACTTCGTTTCCCGCAACGAGAACTTCCAGGCATTCGTTTCCGGCATCGCCGACAAGCTCTCCGCTTCCGATGCCAAGGATCGCGATGCAGCCCTCGCCATCCCCCACGGCGACAGCAGCCTTGAAAACTTCGTGAAGGAAAAAGTCCTCGAGCTCGGGGAAAACATCCAGCTCCGTAAGTACGTCCGCTTCGATGCCGCCCCGGGCGGGGTCGTCGCCTCCTACATCCACCTCGGCGGCAAGGTCGGCGTGCTCCTCGAGGTCGGCACCACCAAGCCGGAAACCGCGTCGGCCGCTGCCTTCCAGGAACTCACCAAGGATCTCACCCTCCACATCGCCGCCTCCGCCCCGAAAGGCCTTTCCCGCGACGACATCCCGCAGGACATCGTCGATGCGGAGAAGGAAATCTTCCGGGTCCGCCTGCTCGAGCAAGGCAAGCCGGAGAACATCATCGAGAACATCCTCAAGGGACAGCTCTCCAAGTTCTTCGCGGAATCCTGCTTCCTGGAGCAAGGCTTCGTCAAAGACCCCGATACCACCGTGTCCCAGCTCCTCGAGAACAAGGGGAAGGAACTCGGCGACACCCTCACCGTCACCCGCTTCGTCCGCTTCGGACTCGGTGAGTGAAACCAAGCGGCCCGGTTTCAAGCTTGACTTGCCAGCACTTCAAGCCCATACACCGCGCCCCAAACAAGATCCAAGACTTACAACAAACGAAAATCATCAGCATGCGTGGAGTGAACATGAAAAAAGGGGAGCCGGTTGACCGCGCCCTCAAACGCCTCAAAACCAAGCTCGATTCCGAGGGAATCCTCGAGGAAATGCGCCGCCGCCGCGCCTTCGAAACCCCGACCGAGCGCAAGCAGCGCAAGCTGCGCACCGCCTCCAAGCGCAACAAGGTTCGCTGGCGCTTCAGCATGGGCGCCGCCCCCGCCGATCAGGAGACGGTTGATCTCACCAACGGGTGAGTGAACGCGTTCGTAGGAACGCCTGGCCGTAGGATTCATAGAGCGGAAGCCCCTAACGGCTTCCGCTTTTTTCGTGCGGGTAGCCTACCCGGGAACGCAGCCTGCCCCATCGGTGAAACCGCATCTCATCGCTTCTCGCTGGCCACATACCTGAGGAGCAATCCGCCGACGATGAGTCCGCCGAAGAAGATCCACCAGAACATCCCCTGGACGAATTCAGGCAGTTCCACGTTCATCCCGAAAAGCCCGCCGAAGGCCACGAGCGGCAGGAAAAATCCGGTGACGAGGTTGAGCTTGAAGAGGATGTTCCCGAGGCGTTCCGCGGACTTCGCGTGTTCCTCGGCCGCCTCCGCCTGCCAGAAAAACATGGTCTCCCTGGCATCTGTGTGCAGCAGCTCGGATGCACGCACAAGCTCCTGCGCCCTGTCCCGGTATGCCCTCACCTCCCTGTCTTCCGGCTCCTGTACAAGCGCCTGGTCCAATGCCCCGACAAGGTTCCTGCTGGTACGCGCAAGCGGCCCGGCATGCCTCAGGATATCGAAAAGATCCTGGGCGGATTCCGTTTTCTCAAGCAACTCCTCCCTTTCATCGATCGCCTTCGCATAACGATCCAGCAGATCGCCGAGTTCATCCAGCCCCGGCCCCCCCGGCTGGATCCAGCGCCCGTCCATCCTGCGCCAGAAAAACAGCGCATCCCGCTCCGGCACGCCCGCTTTGGGAACCTCGTGCAGGACAAGCAAGAGCTCGTCATGCCCAACCACGCAGCGCTGGTGCCCCGGCCTGCCGCTCAACTGCTCGCGAAGCTCGCGCTCCAGTTCGTAATGCCCCGGCAATTGCAATTTCTCATCCATCGCTGCGCCCTTGTAGACAATCCCGCAGCTGCCTGCAACCCCGCCATCCGCCCATGTTCAACCTTGATTCCCGGCGAAAATGCGGCATAAGTCCTTCGCAAACATGAAATATCTGCTTCTACTCACCGCCTCGCTCCTGCTGGCGTCCTGCCTGAACAGCTCGCCGCCGGGTTCCGACTACATGGCGGGCATAGGCGGCCCGATCTCACGCCCTGCCTCGGGCGGCCCTCATCATCCGGCTCCGGCCATCCCCGATGATGTGTCCTACTGGGACGGTGACGGCATATCCGGCTCCCCGCTCATCAAGATCAACCGCCGCGAGCAGAAGGCGTATTTCTACAAATCCGGCGTACTTGTCGGCGTATCCAAGATCTCATCCGGCAAGGAGGACAAGGGCACCCCACCCGGCACCTACGAGATCAGCCAGAAGAGCAAGGACCACAAATCAACACTCTATGGTGTCATCAAGGACAAGGCCACCGGGATGACCGTCAACGAAAGTGCGGATATCCGGAAGGACAAACCCGGCCCCGGCCAGGTTTTCTATCCCGCGCCTATGCCCAACTTCATGCGCTTCAACGACGCGATCGGGATGCACACCGGATACCTTCCGGGCTACGCCGCATCCCACGGCTGTGTCCGTATGCCCCATCACATGTCGGAGAAATTCTTCGAGAACGTCTCGGTGGGAACGCCGGTCATCGTCGAGTGAATCGCACGGCGGTTGACGGGGCGGGGAAAGAGTGAATGGTAGCGCCCATGCCGGAGACAGTCCAGGAAGACAGGGAGTATATAGCCAAGGCCTTGGAAGCCCTCTCGGCTGCGATCAGTGCCAGGGACGGCATCCGCGCCCTTGGGGCAATCAAGACCCTCGACTGGGAGGACCAACGCCGCGCCGTCTCGCGCCTGAGCGCGGAACGTGCGGAAACGCTGATCCAGATCCTCGGTGCGGAGGATGCCGCAAAACTTCTCTCCCACCTCACCGAGGCCCAGGCCGTCGAGATCATCGAAGGACTGGCCGCGGAAGAGGCCGCCGCCATCCTTTTCGAACTCCCCACGGAACAATCATCCAATCTCCTGCGCGAACTCCACGAGGACGATGCGGAGGAAATCATCGCCGGGATCGCGGATCCGGGGATCAGGAGGAGCTTTAGGAAGCGCCTCGAGTATGAGGACGGCTGCGCGGGATCGCTGATGCGCGGCAGGCCGGTGACCTTTCGCGAGAGCTGCAGCGTCGGGGAAGTGCTCCAGGATCTCGGTGAGCACGCGGAGGATTACTCTGACCGGGATGTGCAATACCTGTACGTCGTGGATGCGGGCGGAGTCCTCATCGGTGTGCTGCGTCTCCGGGACCTTGTGCTTTCCCTTCGCAACATCACGGTGCGCGAACTCATGATCCCGGATCCCCTGACCGTGGTCGACACCATGCCGCTGGAGGACCTTGCGGAGGTTTTCGAGAGGAAACCATACTTCGGGCTGCCTGTGGTCGATGCCGGGGGACACATCCTCGGGGTCGTCCCGAGGGATGCGGTCAGGCATGAGACGGCGGAAGACCAGGCGGAAATGTTCCTTCAGGCCAGCGGTATCGTCAACGGGGAGGAACTCCGCTCCATGCCGATCCGGGACCGCTGCATCAAGCGCCTCGCCTGGCTCGGGCCCAACATCGTGCTGAACATCGCCGCGGCCTCCGTGATCGCCGCGAACGAGGCGACCTTGCAGGAGGTCATCGCACTGGCCGTTTTCCTGCCCATCGTTTCCGACATGTCCGGCTGTTCCGGGAACCAGGCGGTAGCCGTCTCCATCCGTGAGCTCACGCTCGGAATCCTCCGTCCCGGAGATTACTGGCGGGTGGTCATCAAGGAAGGCGCGGTCGGCATCATCAACGGCATTGTGCTCGGCTTTGTGCTCGGCTCCATCGCCACTCTCTGGAAAGGCAACGTCTATCTCGGCCTGACCGTCTTCATCGCGCTCTGCCTCAACACCATCCTCTCAGTTCTACTCGGCGGACTCGTCCCTCTTTTCCTCAAGCGCCTCAAGGTCGATCCCGCGCTCGCCTCCGGCCCCATACTCACCACCTGCACGGACATGTGCGGTTTCCTGCTGGTGCTGTCCATCGCCTCCGCGATGATCTCCAAGCTGTCCGGCATCTGAGTTCAGCCCGAGCGGCGGTCGAAGTGAAATGGCTGCGGTTGGGAGATCTTGATTTTCACGAAATCGGGATGCCGCACATTGACCATCAGGATGCGCTCTTCGGGAATGATCGCGCTTGGCAGCAGGATGGCCGCACTCGCACTTCGCTCCAACCAGCCAGCACCGAAGTTGCGGGATGGCGATGGTGATTCGAGATCATCCCAGCCAGCTGGCAGGTTTCGCGGAGTGGCGGAATCGGTGATTTCCCCGGGCACATCCACCGTGATGACAACCCATGGCAAGCGCACGGCATCCCACCCTGCATGGACGAGGATTTCCAGCGCTGCAAGCGCCCTCGATTCGGTTAGATATGCGGCGGGAACCCCTTGCGGGTTCCAGCGTCCACCCATCTTCCTGGCGGCCTCGCCGTCCATCGCGGTGGCGGCGCGGTGCTTGCCAACGATCCGGTAGAAAACGGCCATGTCAGTTTGGCACCCCGTTCTCAATCCTCCAGATCAGCGCCTCCACTTCCCGCGCCCCGATCTCCGTATCCGCATAATCGAGCGGGTTCTCGTAATTGAAGGCCATCTCCGGACTATTGAGCCAACGGGCGGCTGTTTCCTGATTTCGATGGAAATCCCTGACCGTCCTGAAAACCCTGGCGTAGCGCACAAGCCGATCCGATTCCGCACGATCCAGGAAACCCGTGTTCTTCCGGCGGTGCAAGGTGGCGCGGGACATCCCCAGCAACGCGCCCATCTTCTCCTCCGTAACCCCGGGGATTTCCTGCATCGCGTGGAACTCATCGAAAGACAGCCCCTCGCGCACCTTGTTCACCACATAGGCTGACTCAGGCTCTCGGAGAATGCGGTTCCCTGCAAATTCCCCATCTGCTCCAGCATGCTGATGCCCATCCATTTTCTGGACCCGATACGCTGCCTTCTTTCGTTTCGTTTGTGACAAAAATTTGCATCACATGAGATAAACCAAGCATTTTTGCCAAACAAAAAAGCCAGCCGTGTTCCAACGGCTGGCTTTTGGATTCGTTTCGGATAAAACCGATCAATAACGGTAATGATCCGCCTTGAACGGGCCGTCCGGGGAAAGTCCGATGTAGTCGGCCTGTGCCTGGGTGAGCCGGGTCAGCTTCGCCCCGATCTTCGCGAGGTGGAGGCGTGCAACCTCTTCGTCGAGATGCTTCGGAAGCACGGTCACCTGTCCGGCCTTGTAGCTATCCCGGTTTTCCCACAGGTCGATCTGGGCGAGCGTCTGGTTGGTGAAGCTGTTCGACATCACGAAGGACGGATGGCCCGTTCCGCAGCCGAGGTTCACGAGGCGACCCTCGGCGAGCATGTAGATGCTGTTGCCGGTCGGGAAGGTGTATTTGTCCACCTGCGGCTTGATGTTGAGACGGGTTACGTCAGGCGCCTTGTTGAGCTTGTCCATCTGGATCTCGTTGTCGAAGTGGCCGATGTTGCAGACGATGGCCTGGTCTTTCATCTTCGACATGTGATCGAGGGTGATGATGTCCTTGTTGCCGGTGGTGGTGACGTAGATATCGCCCCAGCCGAGGGTGTCCTCGATGGTGAGGACGCGGAAACCTTCCATCGCCGCCTGGAGGGCGCAGATCGGATCGACCTCGGTGACGACGACCTGGGCGCCGGCTCCGCGGAGAGCCTGGGCGCAGCCTTTGCCGACATCGCCGTAGCCGAGCACGACCCCGACCTTTCCGGAGATCATCACGTCGGTGGCGCGCTTGATGCCATCAAGCAGGGATTCGCGGCAGCCATATAGGTTGTCGAACTTCGATTTGGTGACGGAGTCATTGACGTTGATCGCAGGGACAAGGAGGGTGCCCGCCTTGGCCATCTGATAGAGGCGGTGAACGCCGGTGGTGGTCTCTTCGGAAACGCCTTTCCAGTCTTTGACGATGGTGTGGAAAATACCGGGCTGCCTGACCTTGATGTCGGCAAGCAGATCCTTGATGACCTGCTCCTCCTCGCTCTCGCCGGGGCTTTCGTGCCAGGTGGAGCCGTTTTCCATTTCGTAGCCCTTGTGGATCAGCAGGGTCGCGTCGCCACCATCATCGACGATGAGCTGCGGGCCGAGGCCGTCCTTGTTGACGAGCGCCTGCCAGGTGCACCACCAATATTCCTCAAGTGTCTCGCCTTTCCATGCGAAGACCGGGATCTCGCGGGCTGCCATCGCGGCGGCGGCGTGGTCTTGCGTCGAGAAGATGTTGCATGAGACCCAGCGCACATCTGCGCCGAGATCCGCAAGCGTCTCGATGAGCACCGCGGTCTGGATGGTCATGTGCAGGGAGCCCATGATGCGGACGCCCTGGAGCGGCTTGGTCTTGCCGTATTTCTCGCGGGTCGCCATCAGGCCGGGCATCTCGTGCTCGGCGATGTCGATTTCCTTGCGGCCGAAATCGGCGAGGCCGATGTCCCTTACTTTGTAGTCTGTGAAGCTCATAAAATATTTCTAGTGTTCAGTTGTCGGTGTTCAGTGTGATTGCTCAGGCGATTGCCTTCTTGAGGGCGGAGGCCTTGTCGGTCTTCTCCCATGTGATGTCGGAATCCTCCTTGCCGAAGTGGCCGTAGTTGGTGGTCTTCGAGTAGATGGGGCGGAGCAGGTTGAGCTGCTTGACGATGTCCGCGGGATTGAAGGAGAAAACCTTGAGCACGGCGCCGAGGATCTTCGCGTCATCGACGGTGCCGGTGCCGAAGGTGTCGATGTGGACGCTGACCGGTTCGGGATGGCCGATCGCATAGGCGAACTGCACCTCGCACTTCTCTGCGAGACCGGCTGCGACGACATTTTTCGCGACCCAACGGCCCATGTAGGCGGCGGAGCGGTCGACCTTCGAGGGATCCTTTCCGGAGAAGGCGCCGCCGCCGTGGCGGCCGCTGCCTCCGTAGGTATCGACGATGATCTTGCGCCCGGTCAGGCCGCTGTCGCCCTGGGGCCCGCCGATGACGAACTTGCCGGTGGGATTGATGAGAAACTCGGTTTTCGAGGTGAGCATTTCCTTCGGGAGCACTTTCTTGATGACCTGCTCGATGCAGAATTTCTCGATCTCCGCGTGGGTCACATCCGCGGTGTGCTGGGTGGAGATGACAACATTGACGATGCGGGTCGGCTTGCCATCGACGTATTCGACGGAGACCTGCGTCTTGGCATCCGGGCGCAGCCAAGGTGCGAGCTTGCCGGCCTTGCGGATGCGGGTCATCTCACGGCCGAGGCGGTGCGCGAACATGATCGGCGCAGGCATCAGCTCAGGGGTCTCGTTGCAGGCGTAGCCGAACATGATGCCCTGGTCGCCGGCTCCCTGCTTGGCGGTTTTCTTACCTTCCGCCGCCTTTGCGTCAACGCCTTGTGCGATGTCCGGGCTCTGGATGGTGAGATAGTTGTTGATGAAAAGAGTGTCGGCGTGGAAGACATCGTCGCTGTTCGTGTAGCCGATGCCGCGGACTGCATCACGGATCACCTTGCCGATGTTGATCACTTCGTCGATCGGCTTGGTCGTGCCTTTCTTCTTGTCCTGGAGTTTCGGGATCGTGATCTCACCGCCGACGACGACGATGTTGCTTTTCACGAAGGTCTCGCAGGCAACGCGACTCTTTGGATCGATGGCCAGGCAGGCGTCGAGGATGGCATCGGAGATGGTGTCCGAAACCTTGTCCGGGTGGCCTTCGCCGACGGATTCTGAGGAGAATATGTAGGTGCTCATGTGTTTTTCAATTTTCGTATCGTCAAATCGCGATGCGTTGATGTAAACTTTACCCACATGGAGTCAATCATCAAATCCCTGAAATTGGTTTCCGATCCCACAAGGCTCCGCATCCTGTCGCTGCTCCTCCAGGACGCGCTGACCGTGGCCGAGCTTCAGGAAATCATGGGGATGGGGCAGAGCCGCATTTCCACCCAGCTCTCCCAGCTCAAGGCCGCTGGGCTGGTGAACGATGAACGAAGCGGGAAAAACAACGTCTATTCCGCCGACATACCCGATGCCCTGCTGCCGATCACGCTCCGAGCGGCGGGGGAGATCCCGGAGCTTGGAGCGGACAACACCGCCCTGCGCCACATCCTCTCCAAGCGCAAGGACTACGCCCGCGCCTACTTCGATGAGCTGGCAGGCCGTTTCGGGAAAGACTACGTGCCGGGCCGCTCCTGGAAAGCCCTCGCCGAAGCGCTCATCAAGGTTCTCAATTACCGCCGCGTGGCCGATCTCGGCGCAGGCGAGGGCACGCTCTCGCAGCTCCTCGCGCAGCGTGCCGAAAAGGTGATCGCCATCGACCTATCCCCGAAAATGGTGGATTACGCCCAGAAACTGGCCGTCGCAAACGGGCTCACCAACCTCGAATTCCGCATCGGTGACATCGAAGAGCCACCCATCGACGCCGAATCAATCGACCTCGCCATCCTCAGCCAGGCGCTCCATCACGCGGAGAACCCGCAGCGTGCCATCGACTCGGCGTTCCGCATCCTCCGGCCCGGCGGCAGGCTGATCATCCTCGATCTGCTGCAGCACAATTTTCCCGAAGCGCGCGAGCTCTACGCAGACCGCTGGCTCGGGTTTTCCGAGAGCCATATCCACTCCATGATGCAGAAATCCGGCTTCCAGGGGATCGAAACGCTCATCGCCGACAAGGAGGAGACCGCACCAAAATTCCAGACATTGCTGGCGCTCGCATCGAGGTGATGCACGCAAAGACCCCTCACCCCACGCGTCCGTCATTCTCCCCCCGGATCATGACAGCGCTGCGCGGAATGAGAGGCGGCAGCCAGTCTGTTCATGGTGGTCGGTTCCGCAAGATGCTTTTGGAAAGTGAAACGCACGTATTTTTGTATGCATACATTACCCATTCATTTCCAACATGTTATGAAAATATCTAACATCACACAATCCCACGATTAACGGAAGCGGACATTCCGGGAATTCACAACATCCCGGACACTTCTCCTTTGCCATTTCGAACGGCGCGGATAGCTTCAGCCCCGACATGAACCGCTACGCATACGCCCTGGCCATTACGATCAGCCTGTTTCTAACAGCCAACGTCCGGGGGCAGGGTGGCTCGTCCGGCCTCTACCGCTCCGTCCTCCGGATCGAGGTGGCAACACAGACACCGGACTACCAGACTCCATGGAATTCGGGGCGTTTCGGCGGGGGCATAGGCACCGGCTTCCTGATCGGGAAAAACCAGATCATGACCAACGCGCACGTCGTCTCAAATCACCAGCGCATCCTCGTGACGATTCACGGCTCACCGGAAAAATACCCGGCCAAGGTGGATTTCATCGCGCACGACTGTGACCTTGCGATCATCTCGCTGGAGGATTTCTCGGACTTTGAGGATTTTCCCATTTTTTCCCTCGGAGAAGTGCCCGTGCTGGAGTCCCAGGTCACGGTCATCGGCTATCCCGTCGGTGGCGAGCGCATCTCCGTCACCAAGGGAATTGTCTCCCGGATCGACTTCCAGCCCTATTCCCACAGCCGCTCGGACTCCCACCTTGTTGTCCAGATCGACGCGGCGATCAACCCCGGCAACTCCGGCGGCCCAGTGCTGCAGGATGGGAAAGTCGTGGGAGTGGCGTTCCAAGGGCTGCGGCAGGCGGACAACACCGGCTACATCATACCCACGCCCGTGGTGAAACGTTTCCTGAAGGACATCGCGGACGGCAGATACGACCATTACGCGGATCTTGGCCTGAGCACCTTCCCCCTGCACAACCCGGCGATGCGCAAAGCCCTCGGCCTGCCCAACAGCGGCGAAGGCGTCCTGGTCACCAACGTGGTGCCCACCAGCACAGTGGACGGCATCATGGAAACGGGTGACATCCTCATTTCGCTCGATGGCAAGACCGTGGACAGCGATGGGAAAGTCCTCTTCGATGGCGAGAAAGTGGATCTCAACGAGATCGTCGAGCGGAAATTCAGCGGAGACAAGCTCGCCGTCCGCTTCCGCCGCGATGGCGGCTGGAACGACGTGGAGATTACGCTCAAGCCCCTTCCGCCATCCAGGATGTATTCCATCCAGTATGAGAAAAAACCCCGCTACGTCGTCTTTGCAGGGCTTGTGTTCCAGCCACTGGATACGAACCTCTTCGCCACCTCGAAGTTCACGGACATCACCGTCCGGCGCCTCTACTCGGACTATGTTTCCAAAGGGATATTCCAGGAAAAGAAAGACATCGTCATGCTCACCCAGATCCAGCCGGATCCCGTCACCTCGCAGGTCGATGATTTCAGCGGGCTGGCCGTGGACAAGATCGATGGCGTGGCCGTGCGCGATCTCAGCCACGCCCACGGGCTGCTGTATGCGGAGAAGCCCCCGGAATTCCATGTCATCGAGCTCTATGGTGCGCGCCGGCCACTCATCATTCCCTCCGCAAAGGTAGCCGAGGCGAATCTCCGTGTGCAGGAAAACTACGGCATCAGCAAGCTCTACAACCTGGAGGACTGACACAATCGGCGGGAGCCTTTTGTTCGAAGAATTCCAGAACCCACCGACAACGTGCCGCTCGTAGCCATCGCCCTAGGCTCCAACCTCGGTGACCGTGAGGCGAACATCGCCGCGGCCATATCCAGCCTCCGCAGCCTGGCCTGTCCGGAGCGGCCATTTCTGGTGGCATCCATCCACGACACGGAGCCGGATGGCTGCCCGGCCGGCTCCCCGCGATTCCTCAACACCGCCGTTGCCTTCGATTACTCCGGCGGGGATCCCCTGGAGCTCCTGGCCCGGACACAGGCCATCGAAAGGGAATTGGGGCGCGAGCCTTCGCCAGTGCGCAACGCCCCGCGCGTGATCGACATCGACATTCTCACCTTCGGCGGCATGACCCTGGATCACCCCGCGCTCACTCTCCCCCACCCGCGCATCGCCGAACGAACTTTCGTGCATCTGCCGCTGCGGGAAATCGTGCCGGACTCCTGATCGTCAATTCGCGCTTGCGCGGCCATGATCCCACCCCACCTTCCGCCATGACGAAAAACACATTGCTGTTAGGCGGGAATTCCGGGATCGGCCTGGCCACCGCAAAGCTCCTGCTAAGCACCGGCCATTCCCTCACCGCCGCCTCGCGCTCATCCGGGCAACTCACCGAACTCGGCATCCACGTCCAACCCTTCGATGCGGAAAACCCCTCCCCCATCGAACTCCCCGAAACGCTCGACGGGCTGATCTACTTCCCCGGCACGATCAACCTCAAGCCGTTCCACCGCCTGACAGCCGAGGATTTCCTCCGCGATTTCCAGGTCAACTGCCTCGGAGCGGTAGCCGCCATCCAGCAAGCCCTCCCCGCCCTGAAAAAATCCCCCGCCGCATCCATCGTGCTTTTCTCAACCGTTGCCGTCGCACAGGGCATGGCTTTCCACGCCTCCATCGCCGCCGCCAAGGCAGCCGTCGAGGGGCTCGGGAGATCGCTCGCCGCGGAGCTGGCACCTAAGATCCGCGTGAACGTGATCGCTCCCTCCCTCACCGACACCCCGCTTGCCTCCACGCTCCTTGGAAACGATGCGAAGATGGAGGCCGCCGAAAAGCGCCACCCGCTGCAAGCCGTCGGGAACCCCAAGGATGTCGCCCGCCTCGCCGCATTCCTGCTCTCCGACGAATCCGCCTTCATCACCGGCCAGATCCTCCGCCCCGATGGCGGCCTGTCCTCCATACGCACCTTCTGATCCCAGGATGAAAACCATCACGAGCGCCGACATCGATGCCATGGACAAGCTCGCGCGCGTCCAATTCGCCAACTCCCTTCCCGGCCCGAAACCCATCTCGTTGATCGGCTCCATCTGTGCCGACGGGCGGACCAACCTCGCGCCTTATTCCACCGTCACCCACCTCGGATCGAACCCCGCCCTCATTGGCCTGGTATCGCGCCCGGATCTTGTGGAAAGGCATACGCTATCCAACATCCTCGCCACGAAATCCTACACCATCAACCACGTCCACGCGGACATCCTCGGCAAGGCGCACGCCTGCTCCGCCCGCTATCCGCGCGATGTCTCGGAGTTCCACGCCACCGGCCTGACAGCCCATTTCGAGCAAGACATCGCAGCACCATTCGTCTCGGAGTCGCGGCTTCGCTATGCCCTGGAGCTTGTCGGCACGGTTCCCATCGAGGCGAACGGAACCGTCCTCATCATCGGGAAAGTCCTCCTCGTCCAGCTTCCGGAAAACACCCTCGGCGAAGACGGCTCCATCGATCTCACCTGCCTCGGATCGCTCGCATCCACCGCGCTCGACACCTATTTCCAGCTCACCTCGCCCACTCGGCTACCATATGCCAAGGCCAAGCCGGGCGACGCCTGAAATCAGAAGAGCCGGCCCTCACTCAGCGGTCTTGCCCGTTTCCACAGGCAGCCCTGCCTCCCTCCAGGTGTCGATGCCCGCACCGAAAACCAGGATGTCGTAATCGCGGCGCGCCAATTTTTTCGCTACGTTGCGTGCTTCCGGACAGCCGCTGTTGAAGCAATACAAGACGACCTTCTTGCCATCGTTCAGGGCTCGCTGGATCTCGAGGTCGCGTTTCTGCACCTGGGCATCATACTCGGTGTAAGGCCAGTTCACCGCCCCGGGGATGTGATCCTTGGCATAGAAGTATGCGACGCGGACATCGTAGACCAGGGCGGCGCCGGCTTGCTGGAGCGCGAAAAACTCGTCAAGGGCAATTCCCCTCGAGCTGCCGAGCTTGCGGTTCGTCGGCGGCATTTTCACCGGCTTGGCCTTAGGCTCGCCAACCGACGTCGGCGGAGCCGGCGCAACTTCCGAGCACGAAACGGAGGCCGCGCAAACCGCAGCGAGCAAAAAATTCACCCTTGGAATCCAAAGGCTCACTTTTTCGTCCCGAATTCCTTGGCGAAGGAATGAAGCAGATCGTGCAGCTTTGTCACGTTGGCCATATCGGTGGATTGCTTGCATTTCATCGCCGCAACGATGACCTCATGGCAGAGCCTGAGCTTAGCGATATAGGCCTCATTTTGCTCATCGTTTTCCGGAAGTTTCAGACGCTGCGCCATGAAATGGTTGAGCACCTTTTCCTGGAGATCCTGCGCATGCGTCTCCTTGTTCGTCGTCCAGCGGACGATCTGATGCGCATTGGCAGCGGGATCCTTCGAGAGCGCGGCGATCTCCACACACGCTTTTTCGATCGTGAGGAAATCGGTGTTCATCGAACCGATCACGTTGTCGTCGTCGAAAATCCCGCAAGGCACCTGGCAATGCGCGGAAACATTTGTCGGGATTGCTGCGACAAGCAGCACGGCTGAGAGCAATTCTGTCAGTTTCATGATCCCCAAAAATAGGAGCCTTCCCGCCCGATGCAAGGGAAACCCATGGAATCAGCCCGCGATGACCCCGTTCATCCTTGCGTCATGCTCCTCCATGACGATCGATTCCACCAGCTGGTAGCCGTAGCAAACCCCAAGCTTCACCGCATCCGGGCGCGCCCGCTCCAGCATCCTGTCGTAAAAACCCTTGCCCCTGCCTATCCTCCCGCCCTTCAGGTCAAAGCCCAGCCCCGGGCAGAGAAAGAGATCCACCTCATCGATCCTCACCCTCCTTAGCTTCGCCTTCGGCTCCAGGATCCCGAATTTCCCCTTTTTCAGATCCTTTTCAAAATCCCCCACCTCATGGAAAACCAACTCCTCCCCCTCCACCCTGGGAAAAACCCAGACCCTCTCGATCACACCCGGCAGCGCCCGCAGATTCACCTCCCCCGGCAGCGCCGCAAACACCGCAACCACTTTCAGCGCCGGCCTTTCCGCAAGATACGCCGCAATCTCCCTCACCACCGCCGCATCGTCGCCATCCGGGTATTCCGCGACCCTTCGCCGCAGATCCTCCCGCAGCCTGTCCTTCAGATACGCCTTCGCAAACGGTCCGACAAGATGGCAGGCCAGAAGGTCGTCGGGATTTGTCACTTGCCACTCGCCCATGCTTTCCCATCTTCTACCGCGATGAGAAAAACATGGCAATTCCCGATGATCGCGATCTTCGCCCTCGGCTCCACCCTTGCCCGTGCGGAAGAGAAAAAATTCGACTGGCAACCGCTTGAGATCAAGGTGAGCGCCTTTTCCCCGGAGCTCGTGATGCTCAACACGGAACGGGACGAATACGCCACCAACCTCGCCGCCTATGCCGCCAACCGCATCGTGGCGGAAAAAGCGTCCGCCGCCAGCACCGGCCAAGCCCGCCGCATCATCGCGCTCGCCCTGCACCTCTCCCCGCGCAACCGCCAGGCCGTCGTCACCCAGTTCCAGCTCGCCAAGGGGATCATGCCGGAAAAAACCGAGGCCGACTACAGCCCGCAGGTGCTGGCCCGCCTCCTTCTCACCCGCGGCCAGCTCCTCCTCCAGCAGGCCGAGGGCGAAAACACCCTCCTCGGGCATTTCCTAATCACCCTGGCCGCCGAGATCGACCCTCACAACGAAGATGCCGTCTACGCCAGCGAGCTGATCCGCATCGACCACGGCACCCCGGATTGGAAAACCCTGACCGATCCCGGAAAGAACAATGAGGCTGAGCCCTCCAACCGGCAACAACCCTGAAACCATGGCCATCGAACCCTACGAAGGACAATTCCCCAGCATCAGCCCGACGGCATTCATCGCCGCCAGCGCGGATCTGATCGGCGATGTGGAAATCCGCGATGAGGCCAGCGTATGGTACAACGCGACGCTGCGCGGAGATATCAACCGCATCCGCATCGGCCCGCGCTCGAACATCCAGGACAACGCCGTCATCCACCTCTCCGATGATTACGGATGCCATGTCGGGGAGCTGGTGACCATAGGCCACTCCGCCATACTCCACGCCTGCATGGTAAAGGACGAGGTGCTTGTCGGCATGGGTGCCATCATCCTCGACGGCGCGGAGATCGGCGAGCGCTCCATCATCGGCGCGGGGGCGCTCGTCACAGGCGGCAGCATCATCCCCCCGGGATCGCTCGTCCTCGGCTCCCCCGCAAAGGTCGTGCGCACCCTTTCCCCGGAGGAGCAGTCAAAGGTCAAGGGCTGGGCGCTGAAATACGTCGTCCAGTCGCGCAAATTCCTCGCCCGCTGATCCGGCCGCCTTGCCTGCGGAAAAAACGCCGCGATGTTAATATCGCTGGCAAGTGACCGAATCGGTGTTCCCTTGATGCATCATGGAACATCCCAACAGAGCAATGGCCATTGCAACCGCATGCCTCACCCTCACCCTCGTGCCAGGCACCGCCTTCGCAAAACCCGGATCCGTCGCCGAGTTCTCCCCGGATGAGTCACGCAAACTCGGATGGCAGGTCGTGAACGACGGCGTCATGGGCGGCCTTTCCAAAGGCAAGCTCTCGATCGGCGCGGACGGCATACTCAGCTTCAGCGGGAACCTCTCGCTTGAGAACAACGGCGGATTCTCCTCCCTGAGGACGAATGATGTTTCCCTCGATCTGAGCGATGCGAAAGGCCTCGCCGCCCGCGTCAAGGGCGATGGCCGCACCTACCAGATCCGACTCGCCACCGATGCACGCTTCCGTGGCATGGAGGTTTCCTTCTCCGCTGATTTCCCCACGGAAAAAGGCAAATGGACCGAGGTGGAAATCCCGTTTTCCGACTTCACAGGAAGCTTCCGCGGCATGAGCCTCAATAACGAAAATTCGACCCCTGCCAAGATCCGCCGCCTCGGGATACTTCTCGGCGACAAGAAAGCGGGCGCCTTCGAAATGCAGATCGACTGGATCAGGACATACGGTGCGAACAAGCAAGAGGACGGCAATTCCATCCTCTCCGCCGCCGCAAAGGACGGTCGCTTCAAGACCCTCGCCGCCGCGATCCAATCCGCAGGCCTCGCGGAAACCCTCTCCGGAGATGGCCCCTTGACCGTCTTCGCTCCCACGGACGAGGCTTTCGCAAAACTGCCGCAAGGCACCGTCGGGGATCTGCTCAAGCCGGAGAACATCGACCAACTCAAAGCTGTCATCACCATGCACGTCACCCGTGGAAAAGCCGGGCTGGCCGATGCGCTCAAGTCAGGCAGCGTGAAATCGCTCCAAGGCTCTCCGCTCAACATCGCCTTCGCCAAAGGCCGGGTGCGCGTCAACGATGCCGCCATCCTTGACGCGGATCTAGCCTGCGGGAACGGTGTCATCCATGTGATCGATTCCGTCCTCCTTCCGCCGCCGCCGGAAAACGACATCCTCGCGGTCGCGGAAAAAAACGGGAATTTCAAGACACTCATCGCCGCCGTCAAGGCTGCCGGCCTCGTCGATGCCCTCAGCGCCGATGGACCCATCACCATCCTCGCACCCACCGACGAGGCATTCGATCGTCTTCCGGAGGGAACCGTGGAATCCCTCCTGCAAAAGGAAAACCTCGGGAAACTCCGGTCCATCCTCACCGGTCATGCCATCCCCGGGAAAGTATCCGCAGGTGATGCCCTCAACGCCCGCAAGGCAAAATCCATCTCCGGACAGACGATCAACTTCGCCATCAAGGACGGCACTTTGAAAGCGAACTCATCCACCATCCTATCCACCGATATCGCCTGCGACAACGGCATCATCCACATCATCGACGCCGTCCTCCTGCCTGAAGGAAATGACAAAAAATCGGACGCACCCGCCAGCGCCCTGAAAAGCATCGAGAACGCCATCGACCGCGGGGTGCCGATCTACAATTCCGGAGACCCTGCGAAGTGCGCAGCCATCTACCGTGAGTGCCTCATGTCCCTCTCCAAGGACAAATCCCTCGATGCCAGGCTACGCGAAATGCTCTCCACGGTCGCCGAGCGCGGCTCCCGACATGACAACGCGGAAGACCAGGCCTGGCTGTACCGCAGCGCGCTGGACAAGGCATACGCCATCATCGGACAGGACTGATCCCGGTTGGAATCCCTCGATCCCCTTGTGCAAACCCCCATTCCCATTGTTCCGGAAACGCACCTGCTCATCGCCCAGCTTGTCATCTCCGCCCTGATGACAGGCGTCATCTGGCATGTGCAGCTGCTCACCTACCCGCAGTTTCGCAGACTGCCGCCAGAATCCTTCCTGCCCCTGCACGACTTCCACTGCCTGCGCATGGGGATGCTTGTCGTCCTCCCCATGCTCCTCGAGCTTGGCCTCGCCGCACTCCATCTCATCATGTTCCGCAGCACGCCTTCCCTGCTCGGCTTCATCGCAGTGGCCCTCATCTGGGCAAGCACCGCATTTTTCCAGGCACCACTCCACCATAAGCTCGGCAGGCGCCACGATCACGCCGCAATGGAACTCCTCATCCGCACCAACTGGATCCGCAGCGTTCTCTGGTCTGCCCGCACGATGCTACTCGCCTACATGCTCTCGGTTGCATGAATCCACCCATCTCACACCTTCGCCTCCAGCCATTTCCCCTTGAAATGCAACCGGGAGAAAACGACAGCCTGCGTAACGAGATCCAGCCCCAGGACGATCCAAACCCCGGTCAGCGAAATCCAGCCGAGCTGCGATAGCACCCACAGCACTCCTACCCGGTAAAAGATCATGCTGCCGAACGCCCAGCGCATCACCAGCTTGGTCGCTCCCGCCCCGCGCATCGTCGTTTTCAGGATGATGCAGGTGGCGAAAAACGGCTGGGTGAACGCGCAAACGACAAGCAGGGGACCCGCCAACCGCTCATGCAAGCCGCTGCCGGGAGCCATCAGGCCGATGAGCCACTCCCTGCCCAGGACAAAGCAGAGTCCCATGGACACCATCAGCGCAACCGCCAGCTTCCAGGAAAACCGGACAGCCTTGACCGCCATCCCCGGGGCACCCGCGCCGAGGTATTGGCCGGTCAGAGCAGCAGCCGCCGCCGCAATCGCGAAGCCGGGCAAGAAACTCATCGACTCCAGGCGCACGGCGATGAAATGCGCCCCCAGCGCGCCCTTCTCCCCGAGGTTTGAGATCACCCGCAGCCCATAGGAATGGATCACCCACATGCCGGCGATCTCCACCGCCTGCGGCACCCCGACCCGCCAGATCCGAAGCATCGTTTCCCCGTGGAAGCCCAGCCCCTCTCGGGTCCAGCGCAGGCCCTCGTTGCGCTTCAGCGCCAGGATCAGCACCACGGTCACAAGCCCCACGCCCCAGCCGACCACCGTTCCCAGCGCGATGCCCTCCACCCCGTGCCCGCCGAAGGGAGCCGGCCCGAATACCAGCAGGACGCTGACCGCGACGTTGACAAGGTTCACCACCACCATCGCCAGGAAAGGCGTCCTCGTATCGCCCGATCCGCGAAGCGCGGCGTTCACCGCGAACATCGCCCCCGCCAGCGGCCCGCACCACGCGAAGACACGGATGTATCGCTCAGCCTGTGAGGATGCCTCGGGGCTCAGACCCATCCAATGGATCAGGGGGGAAAGGCCGATCTGGAGGATGAAGAAAGCCGCCAGCCCGGCGATGAATCCAAGCCACAGCCCCTGCCCCAGCGCCAGCGCGCCGAGCTTGGGGTCGCGGGCACCCGTCGCCCTGGAAACCAATGCCATCACACCGGTCGCCACCGCTCCTTGGAAAATATAGATGAACCATCCCACGTAGCCGCCAAGGCTCATCGCATCGAGGATCGCCACGCGCTCCGCTCCATCAGCCATGCGCCCGGCGATGACGATGTCCGTCATCCCCACAAAGAATGCGAGGATCTGCTCCAGCAGCGGCCAGAATGCAAGGGTCAGCACCTGCTTCGGCAGGGTCATCTCCCCCAGTTTCCCTGCAAGTCGTATCTCCCCCCCGCGCTCCTGCGCCTCGATTGTCATCCCCGGCCTGTCCATCCGCCGCGAGCCTCGCCCGCAGCCTGCCGTTCATCAACCAATCATTCGCAATATCATGCCAAGCTCAGGCACGGCGCATGTAGTCCGGCACCTGGTTGCGCTGCTTCGCGGGTGGCAGCGAGGGGCTCGCGAAGGAAATGACCGCACCTATCCCCGCCGCATGGCTGCCGCCCAGCCTCGGTTCCACCTCGAACTCCGGGAAACGGAACCTCACCCTGCTGCGCCACCACATCACCAGGCTCCAGAGCGCGAGAAGCCCGCCACCCGCGGCGGCAGCCGACCACAGGGCGAGCCGCCCCCATGCGGGCACTTCAAAACGTTTCGGCCTGGGCTGCTCATTCCCAGCCGGCACCGCCACCACATCTCCGGGCATCTCCTCCATCGTTTCATCCGCCATCCCGGATGCCATGCGCTCCATCCAGTAGATGCGGATGGACATCTGCACCAGGAAAGCCTCCAGCTGCTCGAAGGGCTGGGCGCTGCCGAAGGCCTGCATCACGGAGCTTTCAAGCGCCCGCCTCTGCTCGGCCGCAGAGACCGAATCAGTGATCACCGGGCTGAGGTAAACGGTAGCTCGCTGCGGCGCTCCAAGATGGTAATAGACCACGAGCGCCGGCTTTCCCACCGAATACAGCCGCTCCACGACCTCCTCCTCCCGCACATCGCCCGGGATCTGCTGGTCCATCCCGAAGAGATACACATACATCTCGATGGATGAGTCCCCGGAGTGCCTCGCCAGGAAAGCCTCAAGATCCTGGCTCTCCCGCGTGGAGAGTAGATTCTGCGGATCGACAAGATGCCCCTCCGGCCGCTCCGCGAAGTAAGCCGCCAGGAATTCCTCGGAGACCTCGTTCTCATCCTCCGGAAAACCGGCAAGTTCCTCCGCAGTCGGCCCCTCGACATCCAGGGGGGTCTCCGCCTCCTCCTCTTCGGGGGGGAAGGCTTCGTATGTAAGTAGCGATCCGCCTGCGACCCATCCGCCTCCAATGGCTTTCCTGCGCTCCTCGGAATTCCAGTCCGGAAGCGGCGGCTCCGAGTTTGCGGACGCCAGGCAAGACCCCAGCAGCAGGATGGAAAGGTGGCGCATCATCGCTCCGCCTCCTTCCTCGCCGCTTCCGTGGAAGCTGCAGGGCGATGGTCCCCCCGGATTTTCCGAACCAGATCCCCCACCGCCACCGGGGGGGCGACCTTGCGCTCGTATTTCTCCGGATCGCGCCTCACCTGCCGGCTGCGCTTGGCAAGGATCTTCCGCAGATGCCTGAGGCTGCGCAGCATCCCCTCCGCATACCTGCCCTCGAGCCAGTGCGCGTGGGCGCGCGAAAGGCACTCGAAGCTATCCTGCTCCTCGATAAACGGATCCAACAGGTAGCCGAAGGTCATTCCCGCCGCCTTCGAGTCCGGGTCGATGACGAACAACACCCCTGCCTCGTTCGGTTTCTCCACCGCCACATCCTCGAATACACCGCGGTTGAGGAGCCAGAACCCGAATTGCCGGAGGTTCGCAAGCTCGCCCAGGCTGCCTGTATAGACCGCCACGAACATCTGGGGGAAAGCCGCGCCGAAACGCCAGATCTCATCCTCCAGCCTGTCCCGCTCCCCCCTCCGGAAAAGCCCCGCCGTATCCGTCAGGCTGCGGAGCTTCACCTCCTCGTTGCCGAACACCCTATCGGCATCCCCCAGATTGAAACCGCAATGAGGGCAGCCCGCGGCAGCGCGGTGGATCTGCTGCACACATCGCGGACATTTCATCTTTGCCGCCGATTGCTACAGAATTCCCGGTATTTCGTCAAAGCAAAACATCTCCCCGACTACCATGTTAACCGTAGTTGGCGGCGGTCATGGCCCCAGTTACGCGCCGCAGATCACGATGGAATCCGTTTCCCGCTCAGAACATTGCGGCAAGGCTCTCCTTGTCGCGCATCCCGAGCAGGACGAAGACGAAGTCTCCGCTGCACCAGCTTGCCTCCGCCCAATGGCCGTCCTGTTCCAGCATCGGGCTTGCCATGCCTGGCAATTTGCAGCCGACATCCTTCTTGCGGAAAATGACCAGATGGACGGTGCCGCCCGCCTCATCGAAGCATAGCAGGGACCCCCGCTTCCCATCGATCACCAGCTCGCGGCAGCCCAGCCCTTTGACGCCGATCAGCCCGGGAGGCAGATAGCCCTTCCCGCATGGCAGCCCCTTGCCCCGCAGGTAAGACATGAGCTGCGGCGGCTTCTCATCCTCACGGTCCAGGCTGAAAATCGGGGATTCGAATGTCCTGACAAAACCAGCCTGCACGGCCTTCACAGTGATAGGGCGCGCTGCCGTGTTACCCGCGGCGGGCGCACTCCCATCCACAAACACAAAGGCCAGCGCAACCCCTGCGGCGGCGGCCAGCGGAATGCCGAAACGCTTCCACCCAAAGCTCTCGCGCTGCACCTTCGCCGTCTGCTCCATGGCCTCCAGGATACGGCCGCGCAGCCCGGGCGGAACCGCTATGCCGGCCATCGCCACGATGATCTCGCGCTCGCCCTCCTGATCGACTCTCGGGAATCCGCCTTCACCCCTGACCATAGCAAGCAGCACTCCCTCGCGCAGCCCTTCCGGCAGATCGACACGCGCCAAGGCCTCCGCGAACTCCGCGTCAAAGGCGCGCTCCCTCATAAGCCACTCGCCAAGCTCGCGGTCTCCTGTCGCCATCTGCAGCGCCTCCGCGAAATCCGCGTCCACCGCATCCGCCCCGTCGGGGCGGAAGCTCCGCAATACGAATTTTGCCCTCTCCCTATCCATTTCTGTGTTCAAAAAGTTCCGGTTTCACATCTACAAGGTTCTTGGGGCCGCTAGAGGGCTCCGCAACCATCCTTTTCCTCAGCATTTCCTTACCCCGCGAAAGCCGCGACATCACCGTCCCTATCGGGACATCGAGGATCTCGGCGATTTCCTTGTAGCTGTGCTGCTGCAGGTAGAAAAGCGCCAGCGGTGCCTGATAGATCTCATCCATCTCCCCCAGCAACTCCACGGCGCGCTGCCCGTCCATCTGGCGCTCCGCGCCGTCCTCCCCCAACTCCTGCTCGCCCATGCGGTTCTCATCCACCGGCTCGTCGGAAAACCGCGACATCTTCCTCCTCTGCCCGAGGAACTCCCGGTGCAGCGTCGTGAAAAGCCAGGTCTTCGCCTTGCTCCTGTCACGCAGCTGGGCGTTCTTCTCCGCCCAGATGCAGAATGTCTCCTGCACAAGATCCGAGGCCCGGTCCGGGCTCCTCGTCAGGGAGTAACCGAACCGATATAGCGCCTGATAATGGGCATCAACCAATTCCGCGAATTCGCTCATCTTCTGCACATTAGAGAGGATTCCCACGGATGCTATTCCGAAAATATCCTCCTTTCATGAAAAACACCTCTTCCATAAACCGTAGCCGACCGTTTACCGCGCCCATCCCATGAAAATGCATGCCCCCCGTATCGCTGCGGCGATCGCCCTCGCAATATCAGCGCCTGCCGCAAAAGCGGAGTTCTCTTTCGCCAGGACTGACGGAACGCTCCAACTACTCGATGGCGGCAAACTCATCACATCCTTCCGCACCGACTACCGCGTCCCTTACCTTTATCCGCTGACCGCCCCCTCCGGCGCGAACATCCTCCGCCACTGGCCCATGGAAAAGGACGCCCCATCCGAGGAAAAGGACCACCCCCACCACCGCGGCGTCTGGCTCTCCCACGGCAATGTCAATGGCTACGACTTCTGGGCGGGGACCGGAAACAAGGACGCATCCATCAAGGAGAAATCGATCTATGGCGAGAAAGTGGAAAACGGGGTCGCGAGCTTCAACGCGGATCTCTATTGGAGCGTGGACGGAGCGGCGGCGATCCTCACCGAAGACCGCCGCCATTTCATCTCGCGCCCGGACGCAGACACCCTGCGCATCGACATCAGCTCGCGGCTCACCGCACGCAACGGGGACGTCGTTTTCGGCGATACCAAGGAAGGCACCTTCGCCATCCGCACCGACCGCACCCTCAGGGTCAAAGGCAAGGAGGCCAAGGCCACCCTAACCAACTCCAACGGCGAGACCGACCTCGACGCCTGGGGCAAGCGCGCCACATGGCCGCCTACTCCGGCCCCGGACGAACTCGGCAAACCCGTCGTCGTCGCCATCCTCGACGACCCCTCATCCTTCCGCCACCCCACCCACTGGCACGCCCGCGACTACGGCCTCCTCGCCGCAAACCCCTTCGGCATCCACGATTTCGAAAAAAACAAAGACAAGAAGGCAGGGAACCATGTCCTGAAAAAAGGGGAGTCCATCATGCTGAAATACACGGTCATCATCCACAGCGGCTCGCTGGAATCCGCGAAACTCGATGAAATCCACAGATCGCTTTCATCAAAGCCCTGAAAAAACGGCCATGAACACCACACGCCGCGGCTTCCTCTCCAGCACCGCACTCGCCGGCGCGTTCGCGCTCACACCCCCTTTCGCCCGGGCGGCGGGCAGCGCCAACGGCGATCTCCGCGTATGTGTGATCGGCTTCAATGGCCGCGGAAAAGGCCTGGCCAACGAGGTCATCAACGCCAAGGGTGCAACTCTCGTAGCCCTCTGTGACGTAGATTCCGAAGTGACGGAGGGCTTCGCCGCCGAGCTCGAAAAACGTGGCACCAGGGTCGTGAAATTCGGCGACTACCGGAAAGCCTGCGAATCCAAGGACATCGACGCCGTGGTGATCGCCACCCCGAACCACCTCCATGCCCTCATCGCCACCACCGCCACCGCCAACGGCAAGCACGCCTACGTGGAGAAACCCGTTTCCCACAATGTCCGGGAGGGCCGCCAGCTCGCCAACGCGGCGGGGAAATACGGTGCCGTCATCCAGCACGGCTTCCAGCGCCGCTCCGAGACCGCATGGCACGAGGCCTTCGATTTCCTGAAATCCGGTGAGCTTGGGAAAATCACCCTCTCGCGCGGATTCTGCTACAAGCCGCGAGGATCCATCGGAACGGTCGGAAAACCCATCGCTCCCCCAAGCTCGGTGAACTACGATCTCTGGTGCGGCCCCCGGGAAGTAGTCCCCATACCGCGCAAGCGCTTCCACTACGATTGGCATTGGCAGCAGGACTATGGCAACGGCGACCTCGGCAACCAGGGCCCCCACCAGCTCGACGTCTGCCGGTGGTTCATCGGCGATCCCAAGCTCCCCGCCTCCACCGTATCGGTAGGTGCCCGCCTCGGCTACGTGGATGACGGAAACTGGGCGAACACCCAGGTCTGTTACTACGACTATCCCATTCCCATCGTCTTCGAGGTCCGCGGCCTACCCACCGGTGACTACCGGGGCGAAAGGATAGGCAACATCATCGAATGCGAGGGCGGTCACCTCTCCGGCGGCCACGGCGCCGGCTGCTCCGCCTATGACAAGGACGGCAAAAAGCTCAAAACCTTCAAAGGCGGGAAATCTCACATGCAGTCGTTCGTCGATTCCTGCCATTCGGGAAAAATCCCGTACTCCCATGGCGCGGAAAACGGGCACCTCTCCTCCGCTCTCGCACACATCGGCAACATCTCCTGGAAACTCGGCAGACCCACGACACCCGCCGACATCAAATCCGCCATCAAGGACGAGGCGAGCACGGACGCCATCGAACGGATGCTGGAGCATCTCGTGAAAAACGGCATCGACCCATCCAAACACCTGCTGACGCTCGGCAAGCACCTCTCCCTGGATCCGGAAAGCGAAAGCTTCACCGGTGAATACGCGGACATCGCCAACCCATTGCTCCAAGGCTCATACCGGAAAGGCTACGAGATCGTGACCTGAGCCGCGATCCGATTGCAGCATCCTCCTCCAGCCCTCCCAAGGAAGGGTTGATCCCGCCGCCCGGCAACCCCTGCCGTTTCCTCTGGCACTCAGCCCGGCGCGTCGGTTGCTGATCCCGCGGATTTCAATGCTCAGTCCCCGCCGCGGCCCCGCCCGGCACGGTCGCCGCCACCCCACATGGGTTGGCCGCTGAGGAGGCGTTCCTTCATCTCGTCGGGGATGGCCGTGTTTCCGTTTATGTATTGGGTGGCGGCGGCCTTGTCCTCCTGCATCCAGCGGGCTGCGACGATACCTGTCGCCCGGTTCCTGTCGCCCTCGTCGGTGATCATGCCGGCGACTTCCGCGAGCTCTGACGGCGGCGAGTTCCGGTTGCTCCAGACGTAGGTTTCCGCCGCACGATCCTTCACTTCGGGCGAGGTCTGCCCCTTGATGAAATCCATGGCGGCGGCGCTGTCGGCGGCGGCCCAGATCGGCATGACCTGACGCATGGAATCACGTTTCGCATCGTCGTTGTCGAGGCTGTTGAGCCAGTCCATCGATCCGCGAACATCGGAGCGGGCGTAGTTCATCGCCACGGTCGGCACCGCATCCCGGATCGCATCCGCATCGGTCATTTTTCCGATCTCCGCCGCAGCCAGTTCAGGGCTGCCCTGGGCAAGCCCGGCTATCGCCGCGGACATGGCGGCGGCTCGCTGTTCCTCGGGAAGGCCGTTCGCCCAGGCACGGGCTTCTGAGAAATCCTTTGCGCCCCACTGCTTGGCGATGTTCTCGTAGGCGGCGGTCTGCTCATCCGCAGGCATGCCGCCGACCATTTGCGCCGCCTTGGTGGGATCCGTCTTGGCAACCTGGGAGATCACGGCGGTCATGGCCTGGCCGCTGTTGTTCTTCAGGCCGGATGCCCATGCCATCGCTGCGGAGGGATCCTGCTTCGCCCACTCGCCGGCGATGATTTCCCCTGGTCCCTGGGCTCCCATGCCGCCACGCCCGCCGCGCCCGCCCATCATGTTCATCATGGCGAACTGGGATGGATTGTCGGTATAGTATTTCGCGGCGTTGACCGGATCGGTGCTCGCCCAGCCCTGGAGAACGGTCGGCTTCACGAAGGCACCGGCAAAACCCATGGTGTCGGTGAAGGCCATCGCGGCGGTCGGATCGACCTCCGCCCATTTTCCGAAAAGCAGCACGGAAGCGAGGATGCGCTCGTTGAAAGGCAATGCATCGAGCTTCTCCGCCTCCCCTGCGAACTCATCGGGGCCGAGGCTCGCATAGCGGTCGAGCAAGGCCTGGATGCGGTTGCTCTGTCCCGGCTTGTTGTAGATTTCATCGAGCGTCCTCGCCTTCTTGTCCCTTCCTGGCTGCTCCCCCGCCCTGTCCATCCCCGGGCGCGCGCCGGGGCCCGTTCGGGCGTTCAGTGCCTCAAGGCCATCGGCGGTGGCGGGGTCACCGCCGGATTTGCCTACGCCAAATCCCACACCCAGCCCGATGGCCAGTGCCAAACCCGGAATCAATACGTTCGTTTTCATGATGATAAAAAATGGAATCAGCCGTGCAACACCGGCGGCAGGGCAAAGTTGCGCGGGATCCGGGAAACCGCCGCAAAAAAAAGCCGCTCCGGACAGGAGCGGCTTTTTGGAAAAGGTTCGGAAAGCGGATCAACGCTTGGAGAACTGGAAGCGGGCGCGGGCGCCTGGCTGGCCGGATTTCTTGCGCTCCTTCATGCGAGGATCCCGGGTGAGGAAACCTTCCGGCTTGATGAGCTTGCGGTGCTCGGGATCGACCAAGGTCAGCGAGCGGGAGATTGCATGTCGGATGGCGGTGGCCTGGGCATGCTTGCCGCCGCCCTTGACGACCACGTTTGCGTCGAACTTGTTGACCAGGTTGACGGCCTGGAAGGGCGCGATGACGGTGTTCTGGAGGTCGATGGTCGGCAGGTATTCCTCGAAAGAGATCCCGTTGATGGTGATCTCCCCGGTTCCCTCGGAGAGGCGCACGTGTGCGACTGCGGTCTTGCGGCGCCCGGTTGCGCTCTTGGTTTCGGTGGCTGGCATGGTGTTGGAAAGTTAGGTTAGCGGATCTCGTGGACGGCCGGTTGCTGGGCCTCGTGAGGATGGCTCTCGCCGGCATAGACCTTGAGTTTGCCGAACTGGGCGCGGCCAAGGCGGGTCTTGGGGATCATGCCCCAGACAGCACGTTCAACCAGGAGCACCGGGCGGCGCTCACGCAGCTTGTGCGGGGTCTCCACCTTCTTGCCGCCGACGTAGCCGGTGAAGCGGGTGTAGATCTTCTCGGTTTCCTTGTTGCCGGTCAGTACGCATTGATCCGCGTTGATCACCACGACGAAGTCGCCGGTGTCAACGTGGGTGGTGAAAATCGGCTTGTGCTTGCCACGGAGCAAACGCGCGGCTTCGACGGCTACCTGGCCGAGGACTTTGCCTTTGGCGTCGATCACATACCATTTGCGGTCAACTTCGTGCGGCTTTGCGGAAAATGTCTTCATTTCTTTGGATGGGAAGTCCTGCGGGACGTGCGCGAAATTGCTCGTTTCCCGAAGGGGCGCGAAAGCTAGGGCAGCCGCGGCGGGCATGTCAACCGGGAAATATCGTGAAACTTGAGCATTTTTTCCTTGGCTGCGGCCATGAATCGACAGGATTCCATCCGAGCCCACGCGGATGGCGGGGTGGCAGGGGTTGCCACCGATGGCCCTGTCTTCCGGCATCCATCCAAATTTCCCCTCCCCGCCCCATTTTGCCCTTTTCCCCCCGCCGCAAGTCGGCTGTATTCGCCCTGCGGAAGCGGAACCTTCCGCCCCAACGTCATTTTTCCCAATGCTCGCCCTCCTCGTCGCACTTCCCATCCTCGCATTCCTCGCGATCCTTTTCGGCGCTCCGGCCCGCCTCACCGCGATTGCCGCCGCCGCGATCAACCTGGTGCTAGGCCTCGGCTCGATGTTCTGCTGGCGGGAAAAAATCTGGGAGTTCTCGCTGCCCGTGCTTGAAAAGCCAGCCATCCACCTAGCCTTCGGATACATCGATGGGATGAGCCTGGTGATGGTGGCGCTCTCGGTCATCGTGACCCTCGCCGCCGTGATGTCGGGCAAGGCCCCCGCGGGATCGGAAAAGCTTTACTACGGTTCCTCACTGCTGATTTCCGCAGGGGCGCTCGGTGCCTTCGCTTCCACCGACCTGTTTTTCTTCTACGCCTTCCACGAACTCGCCCTGATTCCCACTTTCCTGATGATAGGCATACTCGGCCGTGGCGACCGCCGCGGCATCGCCTGGAAAATCACCATCTACCTCGGCCTCGGCTCGCTGGTGCTTCTCGCAGGGCTGGTCTGGCTGGCATCGCTCACCGGCACCTTCGACCTCCGGGAAATGCAGAACGCCGCCGGAACCATAGGCCCCGCTGCCCAGAAAGGCATCGCCGCGTTGCTCATCGTCGGCTTCGGCACGCTCGTCTCCCTTTTCCCCTTCCACTCCTGGGCCGCACCCGCCTACGCCAGCGCGCCTGCGCCCACTGCCATGCTACACGCCGGGGTTTTGAAGAAATTCGGACTCTACGGGATGCTCCGCATCGCCATCCCGCTCGTCCCGGAAGGCCTCCAGGCATGGCTGACCCCCTTGCTCGTTCTTCTTCTCGGAAACATCCTCTGGGTCGGGCTCGTCACCATTTCCCAGAAGCGCCTTGATACCCTGCTCGGCAATTCCTCGGTGATGCACATGGGCTACATCTTCCTTGCCATCGCCGCACTCATAGCGGCGCCAGACTCCAACACCCTCGCCCTTCCCGCCGCTGTCGTCCTGATGTTTGCCCACGGCGTTTCCATCGCACTTCTCTTCGGCCTCGCGGATCGCATCGAGCGCAGCACCGGTTCCCTCGACCTCGCGGACATGGGCGGGCTCGCAAAATCCGCCCCCGGCATGGCTTTCCTCTTCGGCATCGCCGCGATGGCCTCGATCGGCCTCCCCGGACTAGCGAACTTCTCCGGCGAAGTCCTCGTCTTCCTCTCCGCCTTCGAGAACTACGTCCCGGCCAATGGCCTCGGCCCCGTGCAGATCGCCTGCATCCTCGCCATCTGGGGCGTGGTGATCTCCGCCGTTTACATGCTCCGCGCCTACCGCAACATCTTCCAAGGGCCAACCGTGAAATCCACCGAGAACGCCGCCGACCTCACCCTCGCCGACCATATCCCGGCAGTCCTTCTCATCACCGCCCTACTCGCCGTCGGCTGCTACCCGAACCTTTTGCTCAATTTGCTGAAGCATTGAGTTAGATGTTATTCGTTATCAGTACATAGGAAGAACACTTCTAACCGATAACAAATCACCAACCACTTTCCAACCATGCCCGCCTACTACCTCGAAGCCCTCACCGTCACCCTCGGTTTCGCCATCCTGATTTTCGAGGCATTCGTGCCATCGAAAAACAAATCATGGCTTGGCATATCGGGCGCCATCGGCCTGGTCCTGATCCTCATCACCACCTGCCTCGCCATCGGCCCGAATGAAAAACCCGATTCCGCTTGGGCCGGCTGGCCGATCTGGAACTTCTACCAGTTCGATTCCCTGGCCCGCTTCTACAAGATCTTCGCCCTGCTCGCCACCGCGCTGGTGCTGCTGATGGCGGTCGATTACCGGAAGATCCTTTCCCGTTTCACCGAAACGCCGGACTCCGAGGAAGGCACCGGGGAATTCTACTCCCTCCCCATCTTCGCCTGCGCGGGCATGATGTGGATGGCCTCCGCGAAAGACCTTGCGGGCGCATTCGTCGCGCTGGAGCTGGTCACGATCACCTTCTACATACTCGTCGCCTACATGCGCCGCAACGTAGGCTCGCTGGAGGCGGGCGTGAAATACCTCATCCTCGGTGCGCTCAGCACCGGTTTCCTCGTCTATGGCATCGCCTGGGTCTATGGCTCCACCGGCACGATGCGACTCGATCTCATCCCATCCTCATTCCCAAATCTCCAATCCCCAATCCCGCTCCTATTTGGCATCGCACTCGTGCTCGTCGCGCTCGGATTCAAGGTCGGTGCCGTGCCGATGCAAATGTGGATCCCTGACGTCTACCAAGGCGCACCAACCCCCACCACCGCCTTCCTCTCGGTGGCTTCCAAGGCCGCAGGCTTCGTCCTGCTGATCCGTTTCCTAACACCCTTCCTCGGCGAAAGCTCCCCTGTCCGCAACCAGGTGCTGACCATCCTCCTCATCATCGCCGGAGCCACCCTGCTCTACGGCAACCTCGCCGCGATCCCGCAAACGAATTTCAAGCGGCTGCTCGCCTACTCCTCCATCGCCCACGCGGGTTTCCTGCTCCTTGCCCTCGCCGCATGGCGTCCCGTCTCCGGCTGGAGCGTCACCTCCACCGAGGCGGTCTCGTTCTATCTCGCCACCTACCTGCTGATGACGCTCGGCGTGTTTTTCATCCTCGCCCAGATCCGCATCCACCGTGATGGAGAGGCGGTCACCGACTTCAACGGCCTTGGCAAGACCAATCCCCTGCTCGCCCTCGCCCTCACCATCCTGCTCGCCGCCCTTGCCGGAGTCCCCCTGACCGCAGGATTCATCGGGAAATTCTTCGTCTTCTCCCTAGCCGCCGAGTCCGGCCTCTGGATAGGCATCGGCATCGCGGTCATCGCAGCTGCCGCCGGCTTCTACTACTATTTCAAGACCATCCGCGCCATGTGGTGGATAGACGCCGGCGATAACACCACCATCGCACTGCCGCAGATCTCGAAAATCGCCATCGGAGCACTCACCGTCCTGACATTGGTGTTCGGCGTGTATCCGGCACCCATCCTCGCGCTGCTCCGCTAGGGTTCCGAGGGGTGATCCAAAACAGGCAGCTGTGGGAACCACACCCGCCCTAACATGATTTTCGTTGCGCCGCACGGCGGCTTGGAGAGGATCGTATCCATATGAAACTCAAATTTTGCGGCGCAGCCGGAACCACCACCGGCTCCCAGCACCTGCTGGAAGTGAATGGCAAGCGCATCCTCCTGGATTGCGGGCTCTATCAGGGCAGCCGCAAGGATGCCTACGAGATCAACTGCTGCTTTCCGCACTTCGATCCCGCATCGGTGGATGTCGTGGTGCTTTCCCATGCCCACATCGACCACAGCGGCAACCTGCCCAACCTTTCCAAGAAAGGCTTCAACGGCACAATCTTCTCGACCCACGCCACCCGCGATCTCTGCCAGATCATGCTGAGGGATTCCGCGCGGATCCAGGAACATGACATCGAGTGGCTCAACAAACACCGCAAGCGCAGCGGGCTTGCTGCGGTGGAGGCGCTCTACACGGAGCAGGATGCGG
Source organism: Akkermansiaceae bacterium (assembly GCA_017798145.1). Lineage (NCBI taxonomy): Bacteria > Pseudomonadati > Verrucomicrobiota > Verrucomicrobiia > Verrucomicrobiales > Akkermansiaceae > Akkermansiaceae bacterium. Next base: position 1,197,949 of record CP059069.1, read on the forward strand.
AAAAGTGCCTCCGCCAGTTCGTGACCCTCGGCTATGACAGGCCTCTGACAATCTGCGATGGCGTGGAGCTCACCTTCGTTGACGCGGGACATATCCTCGGGTCCGCGCAGGTCGTGCTGGATGTGAAGGACCAGTCCGACGGGGTCGAGAAACGCTTCCTGTTTTCCGGCGATGTCGGCCGGGGCGGCAACGAAGTGTTGCGCGATCCGGTGGCCGTGAAGGACGTGGATTTCGTGCTCATGGAAAGCACCTACGGCGGGCGTGAGCATGAGGCGCCTCCCGGTTTCGACGACCATTTTGCCAAGGTCATCAAGCAGGCGGCGAAGCGCGGCGGGAAAATCCTCATCCCCGCCTTCGCGGTCGAGAGGACGCAGAAGCTTCTCTACGTGCTCAACGAGATGTTCGTTTCCAAGGATCTTCCGCCCATCCCCGTTTACGTGGACAGCCCGCTGGCGGTGAGCGCCACCGAGATCTACCGGCTGCATCCCGATTCCTTCAACGAGGAAGTGTATGCCGCCCTTTTCGAGAAACAGAACCCCTTCGGCTTCGAAGACCTCACCCTGATCCGATCGGTGAAAGGCTCCAAATCGCTGAACGATCTCAAAGGCGTTGCGATCATCATTTCCGCCTCCGGCATGTGCGAGGCGGGGCGCATCCTCCATCACCTGCGCAACAACATCGAGGATCCGAAAACCACCGTGCTCTTTGTCGGCTACTGCGCAGAGCGCACACTGGGGCGGCGCATCCGCGATGGAGAGAAAACCGTTAGAATCCTCGGCGACGAGTTCCGCGTGAACGCGAACATCGAGATCGTGGATTCCTTTTCCGGCCATGCGGATCACTCCGAGCTGGTGGACTACCACAATCGCATCACGGGGCCGAAAACCCACACCTGGCTCGTCCACGGGGAACCGGAATCCGCGGAACACCTGGAGGCCGCCCTCAAGGAACAGGGTGCCACGGTGGATATCGCAGAGCTGGGCAAGGAAGTGGTTTTCTGAAGCCGGCTGCGGCCAAAGTGGGGCTTGATATCCGAGCTGGAACCGAAGCAGACTCCCGCCCCTCATCGGGAAATCCTGCCATGTCCGCCAACCAAGAGATCCGAGTTTTCGCCCCGGCAACCGTTGCCAACGTCGCCTGTGGCTACGATGTGCTCGGCTTCGCCATCGACTCGCCCGGCGATGAAATCGTCGTCCGCCATTCCCAGAAACCGGGTTTCCAGATCACCAAGATCACCGGTGATGGGGGCAAGCTGCCCAAAGATCCCGAGAAAAACACCGCCGGCGTCGCGGCGCTCGATCTGCTCAAGCACCTCGGGATGCTCGACCGCGGGATCGAGATGGAGATCCACAAGAAGATGCCCTTCGGTTCCGGCCTCGGTTCATCCTCCGCATCTGCCGTCGCAGGTGCGTATGCGGTCAACAAGCTCATCGGCGAGCCACTTTCAAAACGCCAGCTCCTACCCTTCGCGATGGCCGGGGAGGCCTCGGCGGACGGGGCGTGGCACGCGGACAACGTCGGCCCCTGCCTGCTGGGTGGCATCGTTTTCATCCGCTCCAACGAGGAACTCGACATCGCCCAGATCCCCGCCCCGAAAAATCTCTGGGCCGCTGTCGTCCACCCGGACATCGAGATCCTGACCAAGGTCGCCCGCGAAATCCTGCCCAAGGACATCCCGCTGGTGAACGCCACCCAACAGATCGGCAACCTCGGCGGCCTTCTCTGCGGCCTGATCCAGTCGGACTACGGCCTCATTTCCCGCTCCATCCATGATGTGATCGCCGAGCCGCGCCGCCAGAAGCTTATCCCGGATTTCTACAAGGCGAAACGCGCCGCCCTCTCCGCCGGGGCACTCGGATTCTCCATCTCCGGTGCCGGACCCTCGGTCTTCGCACTGTGTGAGGGCGAGGAAAGCGCCCGCAAGGTCGGGGCGGCGGTGGAGAAGGTTTTCCAGGCGATCCCCATCAACTGCCAAGTGCATGTGTCAGGGATCAACCCGCGCGGCGTACATGTGGTTGAGTGATCCGAGAGTGAGTGTTTCGTGAAATATCATTCCACCAACAACCCCGGCCATCGGGTCGGCTTGAAAGAGGCGATCCTCCGCTCGCTGCCGCCGGACAATGGCCTCTACATGCCCGATGCTATGCCCGTCCTCGGAGAGGGCTTCTGGTCGTCCTACCGGGAGCTTTCCTTCCGTGAGATCGGTTTCGCCGTGGCGGAATCGTTTTTCGGCGAGGATGTCCCGGCGGATGACCTGAAGAAGATCGTGGACGGCACCCTGGAGTTCGATGCGCCGGTGGTGACGCTGGATCCCGGCGACCACATCCTCGAGCTGTTCCACGGGCCGACTCTGGCTTTCAAGGATTTCGGTGCGCGTTTCATGGCGCGGCTCATGGCTCACCTGACCGAGGATGATGACAGGATGCTGACCGTGCTGGTCGCGACCTCCGGCGATACCGGCGGTGCGGTGGCATCGGCCTTCCATAATGTGCCGGGCACGCGGGTGGTGATCCTCTATCCGAAGGGCAAGGTATCAGGACTTCAGGAAAAGCAGCTCACCTCGCTGGGCGGGAACATCACCGCGCTGGAAATCGAGGGAACCTTCGACGACTGCCAGGCGCTGGTGAAGAAAGCGTTCCTCGACCGGGAGCTTTCCGAGCGGATGAACCTCACCTCTGCGAACTCGATCAACCTGTCGCGGCTCGTTCCGCAAAGCTTCTATTACATCCATGCCGCCCGCCAGTTGGAGGAGGGGGCAAAGCCGGTGTTCGTGGTGCCTTCCGGCAATTTCGGCAACCTAACGGCCGGCCTTCTCGCCCGCCAGCTCGGTTTGCCCGTCGAGGGATTCGTGGCAGCCACGAACCGCAATGACGTCGTGCCGCGCTACCTCGAGAGCGGAAGCTACGAACCGCGTCCCAGCATCTCGACAATCTCCAACGCGATGGATGTGGGGGCACCATCGAACTTCGTCCGCATGACGGCCATTTTCGGAAACTCATGGCAGGAACTCAAGGGCTGCATGGGCGGGATGAGCTTCTCCGATGAGGAAACCCGTGCGGCCATCCGTGAGGTGAAATCCCTCTACGGCTACAACATTGATCCCCACGGAGCGGTCGGCTGGCTTGCTGCGGGCAAATACCGCGAGGCGAATCCCGGTGCCGAAACGATCACCTTGGAGACCGCGCATCCCGCGAAGTTTCCCGATGTGATGGATGAGGAGCTGGGAGCCGGAACCGTCGATATCCCGGAACGTCTGGCGGTTCTTGCCGATCGGCCTAAGGTGGCAACGGAGCTCCCGAAGCACTGGGAGACTTTCAGGGACTGGTTGGCGGCGAACATTCACTAGCGCTCGGTGCGTGCCTTGTAGGGGCCTTCTGCGGAGGATTTCTCAATGTCGCAGGGGGCTATGGGAGGTCTTTCGATGGTTGGGGCGGATTTTTCCGACAGGTCGGATTCCGACGTGAACCCCATTCCCCGGATGATCTCGTTAGCCCGGCAGCCGAGAACAAACCCCCGCATCGCAACCCTTGGACATTGAAAGAATCCCGATAAGCCTCATGCTTGTCGCAGCTCTTCGGGGGGTGGGGATTTTTTGGAACTTATGAACGAAGTACGAATCAGCGGTGCACGCCAGCATCACCTGAAAAACCTGACGGTCGCCATCCCGAAAGGGAAACTGACCGTCATAACCGGCCCCTCCGGCTCCGGAAAATCCTCGCTTGCCTTCGACACCCTCTATGCGGAGGGACAGCGCCGCTACGTCGAGTCCCTCTCGGTCTATGCCCGCCAGTTCCTATCCCAGCTGGAGAAGCCCGATGTCGATTCCATCGAAGGCCTCAACCCCGCCATCGCCATCGAACAGCGCGTCGGCGGCCTCTCCCCCCGCTCCACCGTCGCCTCCGCCACGGAAATCTACGATTACCTCCGCATCCTCTGGGCCGCAATCGGCATCCCCCACGACCCAGAAACCGGCCAAGCCATGACCCGCATGGGTCCCTCCGAAATCATCTCCGAGCTCTCCGCCCAGCCACAAGGCACAAAGCTCATCATCCTTGCCGCCGTCCCCAAAGCGGAAGCCGCCGAACCCGAACGACTGCTCGGCGACCTCCAGCGCCAGGGCTTCATCCGCATTCGCATCGATGGGCAGATCAGGGAAATCAACGAGGTCACCATTGCGGATCATGCCAGCCCGGAAATCGAGATCGTGATTGACCGCCTGGTAATCCGCGAAGGAATCGGGTCACGCCTCGCCGATTCCATCGAGCTCGCCCTCCGCCTCTGCGGTGCGGAAGCGAAAGTCCTCTTGCAGAAACCCGGCGAGGCCGAATACCGCGAACTCACATTCCAAACCTCCTACCGCAACCCCCGCAGCGGGGAGATCTTCGGTGATCTCACCCCCCGCCATTTCTCCTTCAACACCCTCGAGGGTGCATGCCCCGCCTGCGAAGGCCTAGGCTGCAAATCCTGTGGAAACCTCCGCCTTAAAAACGAAATCCAGTCCGTGAAAGTTCGTGGCGGCGGATTGCATCCGCCAAGCCTTTCGCTGGGCATCATGCAGTTCTGCCAACTGGGAGTTTCCGAAGCCAAGCAATGGATCTCCGCCCTGAAATCCTCCCCCGCCCCGCTCGGAGACCTCGCAGCCGAAGTCGAAAAGCGCCTCACCTTCCTGGAAGAAGTCGGCCTCGATTACCTCACGCTAGACCGATGCTCCGGCACACTCTCGGGCGGCGAAGTCCAGCGCATCAAGCTCGCCACCCAACTCGGGGCCGGCCTCTCCGGCGTGATCTACGTCCTCGATGAGCCCTCCATCGGCCTCCATTCCTCGGACACCGCACGCCTCATCTCCGCCATCACCCGCCTCCGCGACATCGGAAATACGGTGGTCGTAGTGGAACACGACGAGGACATCATCCGCGCCGCAGATCACCTCATCGACATGGGGCCCGGCGCAGGCGCGCAGGGAGGGGAAATTCTCGCCGAGGGCTCACCCCTTGATATCGAAAGCCCGACAGGAAAATGGCTGCGCGGGGAGATTCCGCGATTCTTGCCAGAGAGCGGCCCGCGGAACCCGGAGGCCAGATTCATCACGATCCACGGTGCCCGGGAACATAATCTGAAGGATCTGACGGTGAAAATCCCCCTCCACCAGGTCACCGTGGTTTCAGGCCCCTCGGGATCGGGAAAGTCCACCCTCATCAACGGCATCCTCGCAAAGTCACTTGCCAGGCATTTCAACAATGCGAAGGAAGAACCCGGTGCCCACGACTCGATCACCGGCCTCGGGCACATCGAAAAATTCGTCCTCTGCGACCAATCCTCCATCGGTCGTTCGCCGCGTTCGAATCCCGCCACATTCATCGGCGCCTTCGACATCATCCGGGATCTTTTCGCAAAACTCCCGCTCTCCAAACAACGCGGCTACGGCAAAGGCCGCTTCTCCTTCAACGCAAAAGGCGGCCGCTGCGAACGCTGCCAGGGCAACGGCAAATTGAAGATCGAGATGCACTTCCTTCCAGACGCATGGACGGGGTGCCCGGCCTGCCTCGGCAAGCGCTTCAACCGGGAGACACTCGAGATCACATACAAGGGGAAATCTATCGCCGAGGTCCTGGAAATGCCTGTGTCCGAGGCAAAGGCGCACTTCCGCCCCATACCGAAACTTTACCGCCTGCTACATACCATGGACGGCTTGGGGCTAGGCTACCTAGGCCTCGGCCAAGCCGGAAGCACGCTCTCTGGCGGCGAATGCCAACGCCTCAAGCTAGCCCTTGAAATTTCCCGGCCAAGCTCGCCACACACCCTCTATCTCTTCGACGAGCCGACCACCGGCCTGCACTTCGGAGATGTTGAAAAGCTGTTGGAAGCCATCTTCCGGCTCCGTGATTCCGGCCACTCCGTCATCATCATCGAACATCATCCCGATGTCATCGCCGTCGCGGATCACCTGATCCGCCTCGGCCCCGGCGGCGGAAAGAAAGGGGGCGCCTTGCTCAGAACGGATTGTCATCACCCACCCACTCGCTCCCCACGTTCCACTCCTCCACCATCTCCTTCGGGAAATCGTTGAGGAAGCGCGAGGGGCGGCAGAGGATGTCGCCCGTGTAGCTTTTCGGATTGAGCATCGGGTAGCTGAGGTAGAGCTCGTCCTTCGCCCGGGTAAGTGCGACGTAGAACAACCGCCTTTCCTCCTCAAGGGCAGCCTCATCGTCCGCTTCCAATATGCGCCCGTTGGGAAATTGCCCGTCCACCAGCCAGATGAGGAAAACCGCTTTCCACTCCAAGCCCTTCGCCTGGTGGATGGATGAGAGCGTGACCTTGTCGTCATCGGCTTCCGCCCTGTCACCGGTCGGTTCCACATCGGTGGTGGCCATCAGGGAAAGCTGTGCCAGAAACTCCAGCACATCCCCGAAGGCCGTACCGTACTGGATGAGCTGCTCGATGTCCGCACGGCGCAGCTCGTAATTATCGAAGCTTTCCTTCAGGTAGTCGTCGTAGACACCCTCCAGCACGCTGAAAATCATTTCCGAGGGCGTGACGAATTCCCCGCCGGGACTGAGCTCGTCGAGCGTGTAACAGAGCTGCTCCCAAGGTTTTGCCGCCTTCTTCGGCACCGGGTACGACAGGAAAACCTCAGACCATTTCCCCGGTGGCTCCGGGTTTCCCGAAGCGGGATCGCGCAACCATTTCTGCCATAGTTTCTCCGAACTTCCCGGTCCGCATCCGGGCAACAGTTCGACCATGCGCTTGAAGCTGACCTCATCCCTCCGGTTCGTGACGAAGCGCAGGAAGGCGGCGATATCCTTGACGTGCGCCTGTTCGAAAAACCTCAGGCCGCTTGTGATCGCGAAGGGGATGCCGCGCCGCGTCAGCTCCATCTGGATCTCCATGCTCTGGAAATGCGCCCGGTAAAGCACCGCCATTTCCGAGAGCTCGATCCCCTCCTCGCGCAGCTCCAGCATCCGCTGCGCCACAAACATCGCCTGCGAGGAAGGATCCTCCACCGCCACCAGCGCCGGCTTCGCGCCGATCTCCGCGCGCGACGAGCGCAGGTTTTTCTCGTAGCGCATCCGGTTGGCGGAAATCGCCGCGTTGGAGAGATCGAGGATCTCCGGCACGCTGCGGTAGTTCGTCTCGATCGTGTGCACCACGGAATCCGGGTAGCGTTTCTTGAAATTGAGGATGTGATCCACCTCCGCACCGCGCCATGAGTAGATCGACTGCGAATCGTCCCCGACCGCCATGAGGCTGTTTGAATCGCCCGCCAGGAGGTCGATCAGCTGGCTCTGCACCGAGTTCGTGTCCTGATACTCATCGACAAGGATGTTGCGGAAACGTTTCCGATAGATTTCCAAGACATCCGGATGCCCGCGGAAAAGCTCCACCGCCATGACCAGCATGTCATCGAAATCCAGCGAGTTGGTGTCCCGCTTTTTCTTCGCGTATCCCTCCCGCACCTTCTCGAGCTCATCCTCCCTGTCGGCGAAATACGGATACCTCGCATGAAGCACATCGCGCAGTTCCGCACCGGTGTTCGACATCAGGCTGAACATCGCAATGAGAACGTCCGCCTTCGGGAACCGGCGCTGCTTCGTATCGATGTCGCAGGAGGCCACCACCGCGTTCATAAGGGATTTCTGGTCGTCCCTGTCGAGGATGGAAAATGATTTCGTGAAACCGATCTCCTCCGCGTGGCGGCGCAGTATGCGGTTGCAGATCGAGTGGAACGTCCCCGCCCAGAGATCCGAGACATCTCCTGCCACCAGCGCCCGCACCCGCTCGACCATTTCCCGCGCGGCCTTGTTGGTGAAGGTCAGCAGCAGGATGTTGCGAGCATCCTCGCTGCGATCCAGCAGCCAGGAAACCCGGTAGGTCAGCGTGCGCGTTTTCCCAGAGCCCGCCCCGGCGATCACCAGCGCTTTTCCGGGCGGCGAGCTGACCGCACGGAATTGCTCCGCGTTGAGTTCCTTTTCGTAGTCGATCCCGGAGGCCGAAACCGGCTTCGATCGCTGCAGTTTGTATTCACGCGCCATTGTCAGCCGCAGCTTTCCATGCATTCAGGGAAACGTCCAACCGCATCATTCGGCGGAGACCTTGGCCTCCGCCTCATCCAGCGAGTCACCGGCATCCACATGCTTCGTGTAGGCTTGGAATTTCCTCAGCTCCCTTGCCACGACGGGCATCAGCACATACACGCCGATGAGGTTCGGAACGCTCATCGCGAAGAGCGAGGCATCCGAAAAATCGATCGCGCTGGACATGGAGGCGGCAGCTCCGGCGACGATGATGACGCAGAACAGCAGCTTGTATGAGAGGGCGACGAGCGGGTTTTTCCCGAACAGGAACTGCCATGCCTGGAGCCCGTAGTAGCTCCATGTGATGAGCGTCGAGAAAGCGAACAGCAGCACGCACATGAACAGGACATACTTGAAGCCCGAATGAACCGTCTCGAAGGAAGCCGAGGTCAGCCCGATCCCGAATGCGGTGCTGTTGTTCGCGGGGTTGCCGATCTCAAAAGCCTGGCCATTGATCAGGAAATTCCCCGAGTCGTTGTCGAAGTGCATGGTCGTGACCAGCACCAGGGAAGTCATCGTGCAGACCACCACGGTGTCTATGAACGGCTCGAGCAGCGCGACGATCCCTTCGCTGGCCGGCATCCGTGACTTCGCCGTGGAGTGGGCGATGGGCGCGGACCCTATCCCCGCCTCGTTGGAAAAGGTGGCCCGGCGCATGCCCCAGATGAATGCGGCGAGAATCCCTCCGCCCACCGCTGCGCGCGGGGTGAACGCCTCTGTGACGATTTCCCGCAGCGCAATGGGGATATGCCCCGCATTCACCACCAGCACAATGGCCGCGCTGATGACATAGACCACGCACATGAGAGGCACCAGCCGCGAGGTCACGCGGGCGATGCTGTTGATGCCTCCGATGATGACCAAGCCTGTCGCAACCGCGATGATCAGCCCGAAGAGCCACTGCTTGTCAGCGAAAAAGCTGGCTTGACCGCCGGTCACGTTCAGGAGCTGGGCGGTCGCCTGGTTGATCTGGAAAACATTGCCGCCGCCAAAGGATGCGAACACGCAGAAGATCGCGAAAAAAAACGCCAGCACCACACCGACCGGTTTCAGCCCCAGATCGGCAAAGCCCTTGCGCAGATACTGCATGCCCCCGCCCTGGATGCGGCCTTGCTTGTCAATCTCCCGGTATTTCATCCCGAGTGTGCATTCCGCGAATTTCGTGGCCATGCCGAGGAATCCGCTCAGGAAAAGCCAAAACGCCACACCCGGGCCGGCCATCGAGATGCCGATGGCGACACCCGCGATGTTCCCCAGCCCAACCGTCCCCGAGACCGCGGTGGCCAGCGCCTGGAAATGGGTGATTTCCCCGGGATCGGACTCATCGCTGTATTTCCCCTTCACCGTTCGGATCGCGAGCGGAAAGGCGCGGATGTTGATGAAGCGGAACGCGAGGGTGAAAACCACACCTGCCAGCGCGAGCCAGAGGACGATCCAAAGCACATCGTATCCCGCGACCCTTATGGTCGAAAAAATCCCGGAAACGAACCAGCCTGTGGATTTCGCAAAGACCGCATCGATTTTCTGGTCGATTCCCTGCGCCTGCACAGCCGGATCGGGAGCAGGCTTTCCCGCCACCGCGACGTCCTCAACCGGGACAATCGGCTCGTTGTCCTGCGCATGCAGGACATTCGGCCCATTGAGAGAACATAGAATGATGGCAAGCCACGGCAACAGGGACATCCTTCGGGTCATGCGCAATAGGCTGGCAATCCGTGTGCCATGGTGCAAGGAGCAATGCGGATTCTGCGTAGCCTTTCCGGGATTCGTTTGCCACCGGTTGATATCCCGCCTACTGATACCCCGGCCAGACCCTCACCATCACCATGAATCGTATCCTCCAATCCGCATTTTTCGCGCTGTCACTCAGTGCTGCAATGACCGCATCCGCAGAACCCGTCAGGGCGCTCTCATGGAACATCGAGTGGTTCCCCGGCGGGCGCCCCAACGCAAAACAGGATGAGAAAGACAAGCAGTTCGCAGCCGTCCAGGCGGAACTCGAGAAGCTCAAGCCGGACATCCTTCTCGCACAGGAAGTCAGCGATGAGGTGGCTTTCGAAAAACTCGTCGCCACCATGCCGGGGATGAAAGTCGATGTCTTCAGCCGTTTTCCGGAACCGGATTCCGACAAGCTCGGCCTGCAGCAGTGCTGCATCGCCTCGAACCTCAAGGCGGATTCCGCCTTCTTCGAGCCGTTCAAGCCCACAGCCAACCTCCCGAACCTTCGTCGTGGATTTGCCTTCGCGGCCCTCTTCCATCCCGATGGCGGCCTGATCATGGTCTATTCCGTCCACCTGAAAAGCAACGGCGGCAGCAACACCCCGGAGGGCGAGCAGGATGTGGCCAACACCCGCGCGGAATCCGTGCGCCAGATCCTCGCCCACAAGGCCGAGATGGAGAAACGCTTCGCCGGGCGCAAGATCGCGGGCTGGCTCATCGGCGGGGATTTCAACACCAACCACGACGGCCAGTTCCCAAAGTGCACCGTCGTTGCTGACCTGGTCAAGGCCGGCTTCCACAACTCATGGGATTCCACGCCGAAAGACCAGCGCCTCACCTGGCACAACCCCCCATGGGACAAGAAATTCAAGCCGACCACCTTCGACTACATGATGACCATGGGCTTCAGGGAAAAACAGGCAAAGGCCATGCCGGATCCGCTACGTGGCAAGCAAGGCCACGAGCCCGCCTCGGATCACGATCCGGTCGGGCTGCTTCTGGAAGTGAAATAGGCAGAGGCCTGCTAGCCGAAGCACTGCGTCAGCCACGCGTCGATGGCCTCCACCACCACCGGGTAGCTCTCCTCATCGAAGGAGTGCCCGGCATCCGGGATGCGGATCAGCTTCTTCTCGCACCTCGCCGCATCATGGGCGTCGATGCTATCCTGGAGCGGCACCACATCATCCGCCGTGCCGTGGATCAGCAGCCATGGCTGCCTGACCTTCGCCGCCGTTTCGACAAGGCTTCCGATTTGCTTCATGTCCTCGGAAAAAGCCTTGGATAGCGGGCAGCCCTCCTCATCCCACATGTTCCCTTCGCCCGGGCTGACATCCCCGAACTCCCTTTCCAGGAACTCCCCCGTATGCACCATCCCTGCCAAGGAAACCAGAGCCTGGATGGCAAGTCCTCGGCTCGCGTTGATCACACCCACAGCAGCCCCCATGCTGTGCCCGATGTATGCGATCCGCCGCTCCTGCGGCACCGCCCTCAGAACCGCCATCAGATCCCCGGTTTCCTTGGTGATCGTCGCATCGGCGAAGCTCCCTTCGGATTCCCCGTTCCCCGAAAACGAAAACCTTACACAGGGCCAACCCTTCGCCGAAAGCCCATTTGCGATGGCCACCAGCAGCGGCCTGTCCTTGTTCCCGGTCACCCCGTGGCCGAGCACAACCATCACGCCTTGCCTGTCTCCGCCGTGGAATGCGGTGTCGATCCGCTCCCCCTGCTCGTTCCTGATCTGGCCTGTCGTGGTCATGATTCTTCAGTTCTCCGCGCGCCCCGGGAAAGTGAGTTCCGCCACGGCGGATTTGTCCAACTCCCCGCGTCCCATCCCGATGAGCAGCCTGTATTGCGCCTCGGTCGCCTCAGAGAGCGGGACTTTCACGCCCGCACGCTCCGCGATCCGGTTGGCGATCCCGCTGTCCTTCGCCGCATGGGAGGCGGAGAAAAAGCAATCGTGCTCCCGCAGGACCATATCGTCCCCGTCGGTCTCCAGCACCCGCGAGTTCGCACCCGTCTGCGCAAAAACCTCCCGCAAAAGATCCAGGTCTATGCCAAGGGCATGGCCCAGCCCCAGCCCCTCCGCCAGCCCTGCGGTGTTGATGTTCATCACCATGTTGACCAGAGCCTTGATCTTCGCCGCATTCCCGACCGGCCCGACGTATCTCAACGATGAGGAAATGTCACGGAGCAGGGCTTCGTTTTCGGAAAACACCGCCTCATCCCCGCCCACCATCAGATAGAGCGTCCCCTGCCGGGCCTGGGTGATCGAGGACGCCATGCTCGCCGCCATGGTCTCCGCACCGGCCTTGCCCGCGGCTTCCGCCGCCATCTCATGCGCCTCCGGGCTTACTGTCGCGCAGTTGATGAAGGTCTTGCCCTCCGCCCCCTCCAGGAGCGATCCCGCACCGGAGAAAATCCCAACCATTGCGGCATCATCCGTCACCACCGTGAAAATCACATCCGCCGCCGCCGTCACCTCCGCAGGTGACATAACCGCCTTCGCCCCGATCTCGGCAGCCACCGCCTCCGCCACCTCATGGCAGTGGTCATGGATCGCCGTGACATCGTAGTGCATGTCGTGAAGCCGCCGCGCCATGTTCGCACCCATCCGCCCAGCCCCCACAAAACCGATTTTCTTTTTGCTCATCGCCCTAAAAAACCCACATGGACGGCCATACCGCAATACAAAAAAGGGCGAGATCTGATAGATATCTCACCAGGCAGGGGCGAAGCCGCGGTCCCGAGGGATTTCGCCGTCGGGTCGCATGGCAAAGGCCGCCACAGTCACATCAGCGCCACCCTTCCGGCCAGCGCGAGGAAACCAAGCACCGCAAAGATCAGCTTGATCGCAAGGAACAGGCGGCACCAGCGTATCATCGCACGGTCGCCACGCAGCGCGGCGAGCTCGCGCGCCTCCTGCCAGTCGATCCACATGGTGGTGTCCCAGTTCGCCCCCGGCGTGTAAGCCATGCCATTCCTGATGCAGTAGCGCCGTATCACGAAAAGCCAGAGCGTGAGGGGCGAGGTTATGACAAGGACGGTGAGAAATGCGGGGAACATGGCAGGTCGCTCCGCTTCAGAGACAAGCCGCCATCCCCGCCCCGATCTCTGCCAGCCGCGCCTTCTCGGCATCCGAAAAATCATAGGGCACCACCTTGCCCACCCCGAGGGTCCCTATCACCGACTTGCCGTCTTGCGAAAGGACCGGCACCGCCAGCGAACCGGAGACACCCGTTTTCCTCGCATCCTCTTTCGCCACCCCACCGAGATCCTGCTGAAGATTGCACAGCTCCACCGGTTCACGCGTCGCCGCCGCCACGCCCGCGATCCCTTTCCCGAAGGGTATCCTGGAAATTTTCTCCAGCAGGAACTCCGGCACCCCTGCATGCGCCACCAGATGCAGCCACTCGCCCTCCGCCCGGTGCAAGGTTCCCGTCTGGCAGGAAAACTCATCCATCGCATCTTTCAGCATCAGCCCGGCGTCTTTCATACCCCACCCTAACCCACCAAGGCACCCCTGTCCATCCCCCCAGGCGGAACATTTCGCGCATCACGGCGGCGAAGGCCACTTCCGGTTCCTTGCCAGTCCCGTTCAGATTCACAGGCCTGTTGCAGGACGCCTTGGGCACGGGATTGCCGCGCATGTTCCCGCCTTGTTTCGGATGGGGAGCCACTCCGGAGATGCAAGCGTGGGGCTCGTCTCTTCGCTGGCAAGCCTAGCTCACTTCGCAGCCGCCTCCTGAAGCTGCCTGCGGGTGCCGGAGGCATCGCCGTTGTTGAAGTTCGTGCGCTGCACCATCATCACGGTGTAGCGTCCTTTTGCGGGATCAATCCATGCCTGGGTGCCATAGGCTCCGCCGTGGCCGTAGGAACCGGGGGAGAGCGGGGCGGTGACGCCGACCGGCTCGGCCACACGGATCCAGCCGAGGCCGTAGTTGCTGCCCGGGACAAAGCCGGCCTTCAGATCGCCGGTGTGGGAGCGGGTCATTTCCGCGATGGATTCCGCGGTGAGGTAGCGTTTTCCGTCGAGCTCGCCGCCGTTGAGGATCATTCGGGCGAACCTGCCGTAATCGGCGGCGGTGGAGAAGAGGCCGCCCGCCGCGCTGGGGAAGCGATCGGTGGAGGTCGGTGGTTTCCCGTAGAAAATTTTCACCGGCTGGGGCTGGAAACCGTCCTTGGTGGTCGCGTAGGAGACGGCGAGACGCTTCGCTTGGGCCTCGGTCAGGTTGAAGGTGGTGTCCTTCATGCCGAGGGGGGTGAAGAGGCTTTCGTTCAGGAAATCGGGGAAGGATTTTCCGGAAACGACCTCGATGATGCGCGCGGCGGTGCTGATCCCTGTCTGGCAATATTGCCATTTGGAGCCGGGTTCGAAATGGAGGGGCTTCCTGGAAACGAGTGCGGTGAGTTCGGCGAGTGTGGTGGTCGTGGCGTTTTCCCCGGCATCCAGATCCTGAAGTCCGCTGGTGTGGGCAAGGATCTGGGCGATTGTGATTGTGGCGGGTTTTCCGTCCGCACCCTTGAGATCCTTGAACTCCGGGAGGTGTTTCGAAACCGGATCGGAGATCGCGACGAAGCCTTTCTCGACGGCCATCATCATCGCGGTGCCGGTGACGGGCTTGGTCATCGAGGCGATCCAGAACATGTGATCCGGCGCCAGTTTCTCCCCGGTTGCGATGTTGGCGAAACCTGCGGTGGCGGCGGCGAGGATGCCTTCGCGGTTGCCCACCTCTGCGGTGACCCCGGCGATTTCGCGGGATTCGATCTGGTCCGCGGCAAAGGAATCGAGGGCTTGCTGAAGCGTGGATGTCGCCCCGGCGGCTGGGAGCGCGAGAGCGAGTGAAACTGAGGAGAGGAATTTTTTCATGGCCTTGGGGGAACCCTAAGGAGCGCGATCCCGGCTGGCAAGGGATCAGCAGCCGAGCGGCTTGCCGAGTTTCAGGAGCGCGGGGTCGATCTTGTATTTCGCATCCGCCACCTGTTCGATGGGAAGCTCGCCGTAGGTGCCGTCCCTGTAGATCATGATGGAATTCGTGTGCCCGGCCTCCAGTGCATCGACCGCGGCAACGGCGAACTTGTATGCCATGATCCGGTCGTATACGGTGGGCGATCCGCCTCGCTGGACATGGCCAAGGACGGTGAGGCGCGCCTCCATTCCGATGGAGTCGTTGATGAATCGGGTGATGTATTCCCCCATTTTCGTGCCCTCCGCGACGACGGCAATGACGTAACCGCGCCCTTCCTCGATCTCCGCCTTGATGCGCGCGCCGATCGTGTCGAGGTTGTATTCGATTTCCGGGACAAGGCAGATTTCCGCCCCGCAGGAGAGAGCGGAGGTGAGGGCCAGATACCCGCAGTGGCGACCCATGACCTCGACGACGAAGGCGCGGGAGAAGGAGGATGCGGTGTCGCGGATCGAGTCGATGGACTGGCGGATGACGTTGAGGGCCGTGTCAACGCCGAGGCAGTAGTCGGTGCCGGCGATGTCGTTGTCGATGGTGGCGGGGATGCCGGCGAAGGGGATCTTGAAATCCGCATGAAACTGGTTGAGCGCCCGGAACGAGCCGTCGCCTCCGATCACGATGAGCTTTCCGATGCCATGGGACTTGAGGTTGTCGTAGGCCTTCTGACGGACAGCCAGGTCATAGAATTCCGGCGAGCGGGACGATCGCAGGACGGTGCCGCCCTTGTGCATGATTCCGGAAAGCAGATCCTTGGTGGCCGGGACGATCCTGCCCGCGACCAGGCCTTTGAGGCCGTCATAGACGAGGTAGGGTTCGTAGCCGCGCTGGGCGGCGTATTCCGCCGCGCATTTCACGGCGGGGTTCATCCCTGCGGAGTCGCCCCCGGATGTCATGATGGCCAGTCCTGGCTTCTTTTGTCCCATGGTCTGGTGCCGGGTAGCAGGAAAGGTGCCGGACTTGGCGGATCGTCGGAAAACGCCGCTTCAATGGGCTGCGCAGCCACCGCAATTTTCCACCACCGCCGGCTCCCGGGATCCGTGAACGGCCTCACCGAGCCACATTTCCGGCGCGGATGCGAAGGAAGGCGGTGTCACCGGCGCAGGGGCTGGCCCCACCTCCAGGCGGTAGAAATTCGCCCCGGTGGGCGGCGTTGTGTCGGTGACGGAGGCCGGCCCGGAAACACCGGACACGGGGGAACCGAGATCCTGCCAGCCCGAAAGGATGGGCGATTCCTCGAGCTGGTATGCGAACGAGTTTTCGGCCGTCCATGAGAGTGTCACATGCCCGTTGGAGGGGTTACGGGAAATCGCCAGCGCGGGTGCCACGATTTCCGCCGGAGGGGCGCTTGTGATGTCCCAGCCTATGTCATCAAGCCCGGCCAGATCCAGCTCGGTGAACACCAGGTGGTTTCCAGGGATCTGGCAGCTGCTTGGATCCATCCTCGCGATCTGGTCCAGCCCCGCCGGGGTGCCGAACTGCCCGACTGTCTTGCTGAGGACATTGAGCGGGTTGAGTGGGTTGTATCCATTCGGTAAAACGCAGGCGGCATCGTCCCGCCAGTGCGCCCCGTCACCGGACATCGGAACATTTGCCCCGAAGCTCGCAGCGGACTTCGGCCCGGTGAAAACGGAGCCGATGATGTAGGCGGTCCAGGATGCGGAGGTGCCGACTCCGAAAATATGTCCGAGCTCATGCAAGGCGGTGCTGACAAAACTGGGATTGCCCGTCGCCGAAGTGAGCGAGAAATTCCATGTCGTGGACGTATTGAATGCGACCGAGCCGCCCCATGATGCGAAGTCCCTCGGCGGCACCTGCAGAGCCCCCGATTCACCGCGTGTTTCCACCAGGTTGAACCACGCCTGCGCGTCCGCTCCGGTGCCAGTCACCGAGTATCCGCCCGGGCCGCCCCTTCCGAGCGAGCCGCCCAGCGGCCTGCCTCCGGCGTAGATGACGACCGTATCGGCGGGTATCACCTTTCCGGGGATCGATTCCACCACATCGGTGGCCGGATTCCTCACCCTGGCGGCCCATGTCTCACCCGTCCACTCCGACTGGTCTATCCTTGCGAGATCGTCGGTCAATATGGATTCGAAATAATCGCAAACGGCACGGAAAGCCTCCTTGGACCCTGGCTGGTTGAAGAAACCGTTCGCATCCAGCGAGTAGTCGATCTCGATCTCGATGGCATCGGATGATGCGGATGACGCAATACACACCGTTGCGGCGACCATCAGGCTGCGATTTCTGGATTTTGCCGGAAACAACATGGTCTCAGGATAATCCACTCAGGATGGATCGCCAGAAAAACCGCCTGAGATTTCGGCAAGGATGGGCAGGTCCGCCTCCGCCCAGTCCAGTGCGGCAAGCCCGGACAAATCGCACCAGAGGATTTCCGAATGCTCCAATGCCATCGCACGGCCGTGGATGATCTTGCAATGGAAGGCCGACAGGCGTATCGAGACATCGCCGTCCGCCCATTCCACCTGAGCACTCAGCCTGTTTCCCACCGAAACGATGATTCCGAGTTCCTCCTGCAACTCTCGCCTCAGGGCGTCGCTGTGGCTTTCCCCGGCATCCACCTTCCCGCCCGGGAATTCCCATAGCCCGCCAAGATGCCTGCCCTCGCCCCTGCGGCAGGCAAGGATCCTGCCACGGGCATCGGAAATCACGGCGCACACCACCTCCAACATGAGCCCGGCTTGTCAAAGATCCTCCGCCCGCTGGCGTATCCACTCCAGCCCTTCGCGGTATTCCTCGCTCTGGGGCCGGGATTTCACCAGCCTCTGCCACAGGGAAACCGCCTCGCGGTAGATCGCCGCGGACTCCTGCTTTTTGTCCGCCAGCTCAAGCGCGAGCGCGAAATCCCCTAACAGATAAGCGCTTGACCGCTGCAGCTCCTCAACCGGCAGACCGCTCTCCAAACCTTTCGCCTCAAGATCCATCAGGGAATCCCTGGCCCTTCCCAGCAGTGCGATTTCCTCCTGCTTCTTGCCATCGTAGCCGAGCATCCTGCCCTTCTGCCACCACAGCAAGGCAAGCCGGTAATCCACCAGCGGCTCGCGCCCCGCACCGAGCCGTTCCAGCAGCTGGATGCCTTGCTCGAAGGCTGCCATGGCTTCCTTCGCCTTGCCCTTGTCCCGCAGCAGCCCCGCCTGCAGGCCGAGCTGCGCCGCCTTCCTGGCGGCCGCGACCGTGGAGTCTGGACGTTTCTGCAAAACACCGTCGAG
The DNA here is from genome assembly GCA_017798145.1 of Akkermansiaceae bacterium. Taxonomy (NCBI): domain Bacteria; kingdom Pseudomonadati; phylum Verrucomicrobiota; class Verrucomicrobiia; order Verrucomicrobiales; family Akkermansiaceae; species Akkermansiaceae bacterium. The sequence goes on from CP059069.1 coordinate 1,215,931, forward strand.
GAGCTTCATCGCCTCTGCGGAAACCTGCTCCGCCGCAGCCACATCGCCGGAAAGGACGGAAGCCTCAGCCATCGCGCCGTAGCAGCCGGCCAGATCCAGCCGCAAGCCTATGTCCTCTGGGTTTTCGTTGAGCAGGCGCACCATTTCCGCCACCGCCAGCGCTCGCACTTCGCGCGCGTCGCCGAGCTTTCCCATCCCCTCCAGGATCGTCGCGGAGGAAAGGAAACACGCTGCCAGCTCAGACCGCAGCACGGCGGCATCCGGCCTGGCGTCGGCGAGTTCGTTGAGCTTCTGGGTGGCCCGCATGAGCTGATCCAGGGCTTTCCCGTCCTCGCCCGCTGCGGCAAGGAGCTTTGCTTCCTGGAAATCCAGGATCGCCAGCAACTGCTGGAGGCGCTGGGAATCGACATCGGCCTGCGGCACCGCGTTGAGCGCATCCCGCGCCTCACGGAACGCCTCACCGGCCTTTTCGTCCCCCTTTTCCAGCTTCAGCAGCGCGAGCAAAAGCGAATTCCTGCCGAGCCGGAGCTTTGTGTCGCCATCGGGTGCGGAGCCTGTCCAAGCGGAGATCGCCTCAGCGAGCCTGCGCTCCGCGGCTTCCGCATCGCCCGCCGCGAGCGAGACTTCCGCAAGCTGCAGCCGCACCCGCGAGCGCTCGTCGTCGAGGCTTTTGATCTCCGCCGTCCTTACCAGGAAATCCTCGAAAAACCTTTCCAGCCGTTTCAGCCGCAGCTCTCGCCCGTCGAGCGGGGGAAGGTCGCGCCGCCCCTTCTCCATCGCCCAGTCGAAGAGCCTGTCGCCGATGAGCCGCGAGGCCTCCAGCCGCGCCAGCCCGAGATCGCGCTGATACTCCATTTCATGCTCCGCCGCCGCCTTTGCAACCACCGCAGCGTTCATTTCCTGAACCGCATTTTCCGCCTTGGTCTCCAGCGAAAGCTTCGCGCCCTGCGCCTCCGCCCGCTCGGATTGGAGCCTGCTGCGCGTGAGAAGCCACAGCCCTGCGAAAACCGCACAGGCTGCCGCCGCCATCCCCGCGAAAAACACCGCCCGCCGCCCGAACCTCACCGCCCGCCTGCGCTGGTCCATCAGGCTCTCCCGCTCCGAATGTGCCGCCACATCACGCTCCACCTGCGCGAAGCCTTCCATCACCGCCCCCATCGAACCCGGCCGCTCCGGCGGATCAAGCCGCAGACATCTGCCCACCCACTCCCGGTAGCCCGACTCAAGCAGGTTGCGCGGCTCGCACGCCCATGAGAAATTCGCCTCCTGCAGCAGGCTGGCCGCGATCTTTTCCGAGTCCGCGTGGATGCCCTCCATGCGTGTCTCACCGTCGCTTGGCGCCACCGAAGTGAAAATCTCGTTGCAGCGCGGGAAGCGCCCCGTCAGCAAGCGGAACGCCAGCACGCCGAACGAGAACACATCCCAGCGATAGCCATCCTCCTCGAAGTATCCGCCCGGATCGAGCAGCTGCTCCGGTGCCTGGTAAAGCAGGGCGTCGGTGAAATCGAAATGGGTGATCCCCGGCATGTTGCCCAGGCTCCAGTCGGTGAGCCTCACCTCGCCGCCATCTCCGAAAAACACGTTCCCGGGCTTGAGGTTCCCGTGCACCACCCGCCTCGCGTGCATCTGGGCGAGTGCCTCCCCGATCTCCATCACAAGATCCCACGTATTCTCGCCCGGATGATCCCCGAGCCGGTGCTGCAGGCTTGCCGGACTCCAGCAAAAATTCTCCCCTTCCTCTTCCGCCTTGCCGTAGATGGGCAGCACCCAACACGCCGGCCGGCCTTCCAAATCCGCAGACTCGATCGGTGCAAGCCCCGCAGGCCACCCCCCCGCCTCGAGCCGCGCGACCGCCCTGGAAAGCAGCCCCCGGTTCACCGCCATGCCCTCGAAAACCTTCACCGCCCACACCACCCCGTCATCATCCCGCGCCGCGAACACCCTGCCGCTTTCTCCTGTGCCCACCGTGCCGAGCACCTCCAAGCCGTTCATTTCTGGCAATTTCATCTGCCGCAGCATTACACGAAAGCCACGCATGCTGCACCCCATAATATCGGCCTTCCACGGCTTGCCGGAAAGATCACGATTCCATGCAACATGACGGCTCCATGCCGCGTATCCCTCGGGTTAGCCGCCATTGCTCCATGAAGCCCCACTGCCCAGGAAACCCGCTCGACCGTTACACCTCCCGCCGCGAGTTCCTCTACGTCGGCCTGCTCGGCTCCGTCGGATTGGGACTGCCGCAGTTCCTCGGATCGCGCGCCAGCGCCGCCACCAAGACCTTCCCGCTCCACACCCCGGTCGCCGAAAGCGTCATCCACATCTTCCTCCCCGGCGGGCTCGCCCACCAGGAATCCTTCGATCCGAAACCCTTCGCCCCCGCCGAATACCGCGGCCCCTTCGGCGCGATCGACACCAAGATCCCCGGCATCCAGTTCGGCCAGTTCATGAAGGAAACGGCCAAGATCGCCGACAAGGTCACCATCATACGCAGCATGTCCCACGGCGAGGCCGCCCACGAGCGCGGCACCCACAACATGTTCACCGGCTACCGCCCATCCCCCGCACTCGCCTTCCCCTCCATCGGCTCCGTCGTCTCCCACGAGCTCGGCCCACGCAACGATCTCCCTCCCTACGTCTGCGTCCCCAGCGTCCCAAACGAATACGCAAACTCCGGCTACCTCTCCTCCGCCTACGGCCCCTTCGCCCTTGGTGCGGATCCCGCACAGGCCAATTTCCGGGTGCGCGACCTCAACCTCGCCGCAGGGGTCGATGAAAAACGCTTCGAGCGCCGCCGCTCGCTGCTTCAGACCGTGGACGACCATTTCCGCACTTTGGAAAAATCCGATGCGCTCGATTCCATGGACGCGTTCTACCAGCACGCCTACAAGCTCATCTCTTCCCAGAAAGCCCGCGAGGCCTTCGACCTCTCCAAGGAGGACGACAAGACCAAGGAGGAATACGGCAAGACCCAGGCCGGCCAGCGCATGCTGCTCGCCCGCAGGCTCGTCGAGGGCGGCGTCCGCTTCGTTTCGCTCACCGCAGGCGGATGGGATCACCACGACAACATCAAGAACGGCATCGAGAAAAACATGCCCGAGACAGACAAGGCCATCGCCGCCCTGATCCGCGACCTCGACCGCCGCGGCATGCTCGCCAACACCCTCGTCATGGTCACCTCGGAGTTCGGCCGCACCCCCAAGATCAACCCCACCGCCGGGCGCGACCACTGGCCGCGCGTCTTCTCCACCATGCTCGCCGGCGGCGGCGTGAAAGGTGGCTACGTCCACGGCTCCTCCGATGCGCTTGGTGGCGAACCCGAGGAGGACAAGGTCGGCGTCCAGGATCTCGCCAAAACCATCTACCACCAGATCGGCATCAACGCCGAAAGCGAACTCATGTCCCCCGGCGCACGCCCCATCGAGATTGTGGACGGCGGCGACATCCTCGACGCCATCCTCTCAAAGAAAGCGTAGCCATGGCTAAGCCTCGTATTCTTCCACTGATCACCGCTCACTTGGCACTGATCACGCAATCCTTCGGATTGACCCCCATATCCCCTGCCGGCGGCCAGCGCGGCACCGACGTCACGGTCACCCTCCGCGATGACAACATCGCCTCCTTCCAGGAACTCATCACCTACCAACCCGGCCTCTCCCTCTCCGGACTCAAGGTGAACGAAAAGGACAACAAACTCGCCACCGCCACCCTCCACATAGCGCCCGACGCACCCCTCGGCGAGCACTCCGTCCGCATCCGCACCGCATACGACATCTCCTACGTGCGCCCGTTCTGGGTCGGCCCCTTCCCTTCCGTGAAATCGGTCGAGTTCGAGGAAAACCCCAACCCGATCCAGCGCGTCGAACTCAACACGACCGTCGAGGGAACCATCACCCTCGAGGACGTGGACATGTTCGTCGTAGCCCTGAAAAAAGGCCAGCGGCTCTCCGTCGAGGCCGAGGCGATGCGGCTCGGGCGCGTGCTCTTCGATGCCTACATCGCCGTCCTAGATCCGAAGGACACCGAGATCGCCTCCTGCGACGACTCGCCTTTCCTGAAAACCGATCCCTTCGTTTCCTTCATCGCACCCGAGGACGGGGACTACCGCATCGTGATCCGCGAAGCCGCCTACGAGGGCGGCGACAGCTCGAAATACCGCCTCCACATCGGCACCTTCCCGAGACCCACTGCGGTCTTCCCGCCCGGAGGGAAACCCGGCGAAACCCTGGATCTCACATTCATCGGCGATCCCACCGGCCCCTTCGTGCAAACCGTCACGCTCCCTTCCGAAGCTTCCCCGGATTTCGCAATCCACCCGGTGCAGAACGGCGAGACCGCCCCCTCGCCCGTCCCATTCGCCGTCTCGCCACTCGAACATTCGTCGCAACCGCAAAACAACACCGGGCTCAATCTCGCCCACCCCTTCCCGCCCATTCCCTCTGCCGTCGATGGGATCCTTGACGCCACCAGCCCGCAGCGTTGGTTCAGTTTCACCGCGAAAAAAGGCCAGAACCTCGATATCCGCCTCATCGCCCGCTCGCTCGGCTCGCCTCTCGATTCCGTGCTATCGGTCCGCGATGCGAAATACAAGACACTCATCTCCAGCGACGACGACCAGCTATCACCGGACAGCTTTATCAAATGGACCTGCCCGGAAGACGGCACGTATTACCTCCAGCTCCGCGACCAGCTCGGCCGCACCGGCCCGGACTTCACCTTCCGTATCGAGATCGAAAACCGCAGGCCGGCCATCTCCGCATCGCTTCCCGTCGCGGAACGGAACGAATCCCAGAAGGAAAAGTTTTTCACCATCCCCCGCGGCAACCGCAGCGCCGCCGTAATCCAGCTCAAGCGTGAGAACACCGCCTGCGACATCGCCTTCGAAACCGTGGATCTCCCCCCCGGCATCCGCATGATCGCGCCTCCCGTCCCGAAATCGCTCAACAGCTTCCCGGTCATTTTCGAGGCATCGCCGGACGCGCCCCCCGGCTCCTCCCTCCAGGCTTTCACCATCCGCGCCACCGGCGAGCAAGCCCCGGAAAACCTCAGCGGAGCACTCTCCGACACCGTCCACCACATAGAGGTCAACAACGAGGGAACCTACCACTCGTTTTCCTCGGATCGCATCCCCACCGCCGTCACCGAGGCCGTTCCGTTCTCCATCGAGCTCGCCCCACCCGCCGTTCCCATCGTCAGAAACGGCAAGCTCATGCTCAGGATGCAGGTGACCCGAAGCGGCGATTTCAAAGGCAAGATCACCGCGAAACTCCCGTGGTTCCCACCCGGAATCACAGGCCCGGTCACCGTTGAGATCCCGCCGGAAAAAACCGAGGCCGAATACGAACTCAACGCCAGCGCCGAAGCGGCGGCAGGCACATGGCAGATCTGCGTGATGGCCGCCTCAGACACCCCGAACGGTCGCCGCTCCGTCTCCTCGCAATTCGCGCCACTCATCGTCGCCGAGCCCTACCTCAGTTTCACCCTAGACCTCGCCGCAGGCCGCATCGGCGAACCATCCGCCCTGCTCGCCAAGATCGAGCAGCTCCGCGAATTCAGCGGGGAGGCCACCGCCGAGCTGCTCTCGCTTCCCTTCGGCGTGACCTCGTCACCGGTGAAATTCACCAAGGATCAGTCCGAAATCACCTTCCCGCTCACCATCGCCGCGGATGCAAAACCAGGCAAAACCACCGGCCTCCTCTGCAAGGTGCTCGTCCCGGAAGGCGACGCAATGGTCACCCACCAGACCGGCCAGGGCGGAACCCTGCGCATCGACCCCGCCCCGAAAAAGGAAGAAGGCAAGCCCGCCCCAAAACCGCAGCCCGAAGTCGCCGGTGCCACGCCGCCCGCCAAACCCCTCTCCCGCCTCGAGCAGCTCCGGCAGAAAAAGTGATGAACATGCTCAGATCGACGAAGCCACCCGCCTGAGCTCCGCCAGCACCTCCGCTGCCAGCGGATGAATCGTACCCCGCCATACCCCGGCGATCGTAAGTTTCCCGAAATCCTTCAGCTCGATCGTTTTCACCGCCTTGGAAAACCCGACGCCGGGAACCTTCACCGTAACGCCAACTCCCATCCCCCGCGATACGTATGCCTCCACCAGCTCGATGGAACTGACTTCCATGCGGGCGGGCCAGCGGATGCCTTTCTTCGCCAGCCCTTTTTCGAACATCCTCGCCATCGACGATCTGGAGGAAGTGCGTATCAGCGCCTGTTCCCCGGCAAGTTTCGCAAGGCCGCCCCTCGGCATCGGCAAGCCGGCGGGCAACAACAACAGCAGGGGCAGCGAACCAAGCGTCTCCTTGCTTATACCCTGTGGCACCTTCGCATCCAGATCCACGATGCCCAGATCGATCTCCTCCCTCTCGAGCAGCCGGAAAACGCCTTCCGACCCGACATCCAGCAGGGTGAGTTCCATCGCCGGATGTTTCTTCCTGATCCGGAAGATCACTTCGGGCAGATAATTCTTCATCGCGATCCCGGGCGCGGCCATGCGCAGATGGGATGAGGATTTGCCCGCAATCCTCTCCGCCACCTGCGGCAGCTTCCCGAAAAACGGCGCAATGAAATCGTACAACTCCTGTCCGGGCGGAGTCAGCTTGAAAGGCCTCCGATGGAACAGCCGCACACCCATCCCCGCCTCCAGCAGTGAAATCTGCGCACTCACCGCCGGTTGCTGGATGCCATAGCTCATCGCGCGGGTGGCGGCGGTGATCCCACCCGCCTTGGCCACTTGGTGGAAAAGCTCCAGATGATGTAGATTCAGATCCTGCATGCCCTGATCATCGTTTTTATCGATGTTTTGTAAATAATTTTCAACTCACGCGATACAGCAGGATTGGGCATTGTCGCAGCATGTTGATTCTCCTGATATGCATCGCGGCGCTCATGGTGCTCATCGAGCGCATCTGGCCTGCCAACGGACTTCCCCGGGTTCGCGGTTGGTGGCTGCGCATCCTGCTCGTCAATCTCGCCCAGGTCGGGGTTGTCATCCTCGCCGGGTTCACTTGGGAGAAATGGCTCTCGGCGGCTTCGCTTTTCCATCTCAGCACATGGCTCGGCGATATCCCGGCCGCGCTGATCGCATACTTCGTCTCCACCTTTGTTTACTACTGGTGGCACCGCGTCAGGCACGAGTCCGCTTTTTTCTGGAAGCTCTGCCACCAGCTCCATCATTCGCCCCGCCGCATCGAGCTGCTCGCCAGCTTCTACAAGCACCCGCTCGAAATTTTCCTGAACTCACTCATCAGCGCCACGTTGGTTTATGCATTGCTCGGCTGCTCGGTCACCGCCGCCGTGATCTACACCGGGCTTACCGCCGTCGCCGAATATTTCTACCACTGGAACATACGCACCCCGCATTGGCTGGGATTCCTCATCCAACGCCCCGAATCCCACCGTATCCATCACAAGCGCAACCACCACACCCAGAATTACGCGGATCTGCCGCTGTGGGACTGGCTTTTCGGAACCTTTCACAACCCGGAGAAATCCCCCACGCGCTGCGGGTTCGATCCCGCCAGGGAGCAGCGCGTCATCGAGATGCTCGCCTTCCGCGACGTCCACAAAACGGAACCCTCCCCCGTGCTGGCACCCACCTGCATCGGCTGCTCGAAACGCTGGGCCTGCACCATGTCGAAACAACTCCACAACCCATGAAAACGCGCAACTTCATCGCCTGCCTCCTGCTCGGGATCGGCTCGTTGCAAATGGCCGGATACCTTACTGGATCAAAAATCCTTCGTGGAGCCGGGCTCGCAAGCGGCATATCACCGTTCCCGAAAGTCTTCTGCGAAGCGGACGGCTACGAGGCCTTCGCAGCCAGCTTCCGTTTGGAGGGGATGCGCGATGGCGACCCGTGGGTCATGACGCTCACACCGGAAATCTATTCCCGCCTCCATGGCCCATACAACCGCCGCAACGTTTACGGCGCATCGCTCGCCTTTGCTCCGCGCCTGCCGATGGAGCTTCGCGAGAACCTCTTCGCACAGTCACTCTCGCCGGGCTCAGCCATGCGCTCCGAACTCGGCATCCCGGCGGACGTCAACGGGTTGAAAGTCATCGTGACTCCTCGCGACGGAGAAAGCCACGGCCCGTGGATTTATGAAATCCAAACCAACTCCGCAAATCCATGAACGCCTCATCCAACGCCATGACCGCATGGCAATTCACCGCTTTCCGCATCATCTTCGGAGCCTACCTCGCCATCCACTTCACCGGCCTCGTTCCCTACGCCACCGAACTCTTTGGAAGCACCGGCCTGATCGGCGACCCATCGCTCAATCCCGCCGCAGGGCTTTTCCCGAATCCGCTCAACCTCGGGCTTCCGCCCGCCTCCCTCGCCGCAATCCTGATATCGCTGGTCGCCCTCTCGCTCTGCTACGCAGCGGGATTCCTACGCCCGCTTGTCTCCATTGTCCTCTGGTTCGGCTGGACCGCCCTGTTCCACCGCAACAACCTCATCTCCAATCCATCCATCCCATACGTCGGCCTGCTGCTGGCACTCTCTGCCATCGTGCCCGGAGGCGAGCCCCTTTCCACCGGCAGGATCCGCGATGATTGGAAAATGCCTGCCTGGATCCCTCGCTGCGCGTGGTTTCTACTCGCCGCCGGTTACACCTTCAGCGGATACACGAAGCTCCACTCCCCTTCCTGGACGGATGGCAGCGCGATGAGATTCCTGTTAGAAAACCCCCTCGCCCGCCCAGGTTTCATCCGTGATTCCATGCTCGCGCTTCCTGACGGATTCCTGGCCTCCGCAACCTGGTTCACGCTTGCCGCCGAGTTGCTATACCTGCCACTTGCTTGCTTCAGGAAAACCCGCCCGTGGATCTGGCTGGTGATGGTCTTGCTGCACATCGGCATCATCCTCGTGGTGGATTTCGCCGATCTCAGCCTCGGGATGCTCATGATCCATGCCTTCACCTTCGACCACCGCTGGCTACCCGGAAAATTCTCAAGGATCATCGTGGCATACGATGGCGATTGCGCGACCTGCAGCCGCTCCATCCGTTTCCTGGCCGGGCAGGATGATCGGGACATCATCCGTTTCACCACCCTGCAAAGCGATCGCGGCAAACAAATGGAAGCCACATCCGGCTCCGGACACCTCACCGGTCTGGTCATCGAGGCGGATGGCGCGATCCTGACGAAATTCCCCGCCGTGATCGCACTGCTAGAATCGCTCGGCGGCATGTGGCGGATAGCCGCCTGCTGCGCCTCATGGCTGCCGAAATCCGCCGGTGGCTTCGCATACGACCGCTTCGCCGCAAACCGCTACCGCTGGTTTGGGAAAAACCTTTCCTGCGGACTTCCGGACGCAGGGATCCGTTCAAAACTCCTGTGACAACCAAAACAAAAAAACGCAGCCGCCGAATCACCGTCCCATTGGCCGTCATTATCCTGCTCTCATTGCTTGGAGGTTGCGGGAGCCAGACCCCACACAAGGGCCGGCTGCCCTTTTCACTCGCGGAAAGGCCCCCTCGCAACGCAGGGAAAACGATGGATGTCATCGCCCGCAACGACCATCCCGGCACCCCATCCGAAAGCGCCGCCATCGCCACCCTCAGGCCGGGTGACGTGATCGCCTTCCACATGAGCCACAGCGAAGCGTGGACGCAGCTGCGCAAGGGGAAAATCCAGAAGATCCCCTACGACCTATTCCGCTACGGACACATCGCCCTAATCGTACCCGATCCTGGAAACGACCTTGCCACATCGGATCTCCGCCTGCTCCAGATCGCCATGAAACAGGCGGCCAATGCGGATGCGGCCACGGATTACCTGGAGGGAAAGCATTGGGTCGCCTACCGTCCGTGCGGAGATCTCGACTTGGCAAGGCTCCATGGGTTCTCCCGGCAGGTCACCATCACCGCCGGGAATGCGGAACATGCCTACGACTACGCGGGAGTGCTCGGACTCCGAAACAAGCCCTATCAGCCCGATTCCATTTCCGAGATCGGCGGGAAATTCAGTTGCGCCACACTCGTGGTGGCCGGATTGCACTATTCCGGCTGCCACCTCGATGCCGTGCACCGCAACGGCTGGTTCGATATCGTCACGCCCGGGCAGGTGGTGGACAGCTCAGTCCGCCAGGAGAAGAAGACCCCTCATCTCCTCTCCGGGAAATAGATCTTCTCCCATTGCTCAGCGATCTTTCGCTGCTCCGGGGTCATCTCATCCATCTGGTGCTTCATCGCATATCTTCCGAGAACGCAAAAGTGGATTACCAAAAAGAATTGAAATGCGAAGATCATGGCAAGGATGGGGAATGCGCCGATATCCCGCGCCACCACCTTGTGCCCGCCGATGTGATCCCAGATCGGTTTGCCGAGCCGCCTCGTCGTGAACCAGCTCATCGCGTTGCATAGGACCGCCAGCAGGCCCCAGCCGAAACCCACCCCCGTGACCATCACCCGCAGCGAGCGCCAGACCGCCGGTTTGAGCGCCAGGGCGGAGCCGTCCTCGTTCACCACCCTCAAGCCCATCAGCCATTTTCCCGGAGTCCATCCCAAGCTGTGGAGCAACCAGGACTCGATGGCGAACCAGGGCATGTACATGGACAGCAGCAGCCACATGTTCGCCATCGCAACCTCGATATCCCTGCCGCTCAGATACATCCCCAGCCACCAAAGCGCGGAAAAACCCATCAGATCCAGCCACCGGGCCCAGAACCTCCTGCCCAGATGCGGATTCGGCTGTCCGGACTTATCGAGATGCCCGGTCGGCAGCGGAGGTGGCAGCGCCTTCGCACGCCCACCTCCGAAGCTCTTGCTGAACAGCTCCAGCTCACCCACCGGCGTCCACTCCGCCAGCCCCTCATGCCAGACCATTTCATCCCGCCCCATTTCCCCATGCTCGATCCTGCCACGGATCTCATAATCCGGATACGGGCCGGAACGCTTGCCGTTGATGATGAGCCAGATTTCCATGGTCAGAGATTGCGCAGGGATTTCGCGGCATCGCTGCGGGCTGCGAAAAATGCGGGAACCAGCGCCGCAAGCGAACACAAAACAAAGGCGAGGAACCCGATCACCGCCTGCTCCAGGGGATCGTTGAATGCCGGCAAGACCCCGAATCCGGTCAGCTGCGCGGAAAAGGGATCGAACCCGATCAGCCGCATCCCCTCCTGCACCACCCCGCGGAAATGGATCACGATGCGCCCGAGGCCGACCCCGAGCGCCGCCCCGAGCAAGCCCAGCAACATCCCCTGATAGAGGAACACCCGCACGATCTGGCCCGGCGCGGCACCCAGCGCCTTCATCACCCCGATCTCGCGCCTCTTCTGGATCGTCACCGTGAACATCACCGCCATCATCGAGAACGCCGACACCAGCACGATGAACGAAAGCGCGAAATACATCATCACCCGCTGCTGGCTGATGAGCGCGAAGAACGCCTGGTATTGGTCGCCCCAGGTCTCAACATACCGCTCCGGGCCAAGGCTTTTCCTCGCCGCCGCCGCCACCTCCTCCGCCTCATACGGATCCTCCAGCCGCAGCGCGATCCCCTGCACCTGGCTTCCCAGCCCCGCGAGATCCTGTGCCAGCGGCAGCGGCACGAAAAGATCCGGCGTCACCGCCATCTGCGAGGCGGAGTAGATCCCGGCGACCACCGCCTCCTTGGGCAGCACCAGGCTTTTGAGCCCTTTGAGGATTTCGCCATCCATCTTCTCCGCATCCGTTTTCTCCAACGCATCGAAGCCATCGATCACCGCCTCCTTGTTGTCTTTGGAAAAGCGGAAGATAGCATCTCCTTCCCCGCGCTCCCCGCCCTCCATCGCCCGCAGCAGATTTTCCACCATCTCACGCTCCGGGGCACGGATGTCCTCGGCGAAGATCATCTCAAGGGCATGATACGCGCCGATCAGGTCATCGGCGGGCATCGTGAAATTCTCCCCGTCCTCGGACCACTTGTCCCGCAGCACCTCGGACACCGTCGCCCAGTCGTCCGCATACGCCTCGCGCGCCACCGGCTTCTCGGTCGCCTTGTAGGCCTGCATCACCCCCTCAAAGTTCCGCGTCGAATACAGCCGCATGGTGTCCCCCACCCGCAGCTTGAATTGCTCCGCCACGATGGAGGAAATCACCGCCCTGTCATCCAGACCGAGATCGGCGCTGGAATCGGGGAAATTCTCCAGATCCAGCATGTCGGAAACGCCTTTCACCTGCGCCGCATCGCCGGTGTCTATCCCCCGGAAACTGACCGGCCGCTGCCATGAGCCGACATCGAGGATCACGTTGTCCGCCACGAACGCCGTCGCACCGGCAACACCGGGGATGCGCGCCGCCTCATCCGCAAGATCCTGCCAAGGCGCCGCATCCTCCTCATCCGGCAGCGCCACCGTCCTAACAAGAACGTGAGGGGTGAACCCGAGCAGCCGCTCCTTCACATTCCGCTCCAGCCCCGCGAACACCGCCATCACCACCACCAGCACCAGCACGCCCAGCAACACCCCGACCAACGAGATCAGGGTGAAGGATGAAAGCACGGCGCGGCGCGGATTCAGATACCGCCTGGCCAACATGAAACTGAAAGAGCGCTTTTCGATACGCAGACCTAGCCCCATCCCACCCCCCGGCGCAACCAAAACCGGAAGCAAGCGGAGGCTGACAGCTGCCTGAAAATCGCTTTGCCCGCCCAAGGAGAGCTCTCCGAAGGCATGCACCGCCTGTTTCCCCTTCTCCACGGTCTTCCCGGCGAGGCAATCGTAGGCCAGGGCGAGCTCGGCGATGGTGGTGAGGAGACGGGAATGGCGGAGTTCGAGGAGTTTGCTAGGGTGGATTCCGAGCCCTTTTCCCTGATTCCGGCATGGATTACGGAATGCCCGGGATGGACGAGGGCACGCGGTGCTGTGGATCAAACTCCGAAACACTACACAATCGACATTTCCGCCTCACCCGCCGAACCTCCACGACTTGATCTCGCCCACCACAGTCATCCTCTCGGTGCTGCCCGTCTATCTGCTGATGGCAGGCGGGGCGGCGCTCAGGAAGCTTGGCGTGCTCAAGCAGGAGCATGACGCCGGGGTGATGCATGTGATCTTCTCGGTGCTGCTGCCGTGCTTCATCCTCGACAAGATGCTCGGTGCCGAGGTGCTGCGGGATATACAGGTTCTCGCAACCGGCACGGGACTCGGCTTTTCACTCATCATCCTCGGCATCGGCATCGGCTACCTTGCGGGAAAAGCGATCGGCCTCACGCCCGGTCACGGGATACGCACCTTCGCGCTCGCCACAGGCTGCCAGAACTATGGCTTCACCGCCGTCCCCGTGGTTGAGATCCTATGGGGCACATCCGCCGTCGCCCTCCTCTTTGTCCACAACATCGGCGTGGAAATGGCGATCTGGTCGGTGGGAGTGATGCTGATGTCCGGGGAAACCGGCGTGCCGTGGAAGCGCCTCGCCAACGGCCCCATCATCGCGGTGGGGATCGGCCTTGTGCTGGTCATCCTGCATGTGGATCATCTGGTCACCGGCCCACCGCGAACGGCGGTTTCCATGCTCGGCACCGGAGCTTTCCCGCTGGCGATCATGATGACGGGGGCGACGATCATGGATCTGGCAGGGAATGAGAAACCCTCCTGGAGAATCATCACCGCCGCGTGCGTGGTGCGCCTGGCCATCATGCCCGCCGTCATCATCCTCTGCGCGAAATTCATACCCATGGCCGCCGAACTGCGCCAGATCCTGCTGGTGCAGGCGGCAATGCCGGCCGCGCTCGTACCCATCCTCCTAGCCCGGATCTACGGCGGGCGCCCGGCTGTTGCCGTGCAGGTGGTCATCGCCACGACCGTGGTCTCGGTTTTCACCCTCCCCTACATCATCACCTTCGGCATCCGCTACCTGGATCTCACGCCGATCAGCCCCTGAGCCCAAGAATTTCCAACAATGCCCGAAACACCCGCAACGAAAGCCGTTTCCCTCCAGCCCGCCATCGACGGCCAGCTTTCCCCCGCCGAGCGCACCGCCCTTTTCAAGCGCTACATCGGCGCGGAGCAGGCGCGCATCCTCGCCCTCCACAATGCGGGCGGAGGGGGGCTGGAAATCGCACGGGCGCGCGCGGAATTCATCGACACCCTGATCTCCACGATCCTGCAGGCGACCATCCGCTCCCACGGAATCGAGGAATCCCCCATCGCACTCGTCGCCGTCGGCGGATATGGGCGCGGCACGCTGAACCCGGGCTCCGACATCGACCTGCTTTTCCTCCTGCCGCGGGCTTCTACGAAGCTGCCAAAGCCCGTCCAGGAACTCGTCCAGCAGATCCTCTACCCGCTCTGGGACGTCGGCTTCAAGGTCGGCCACTCCTGCCGCTCCACCGCCGAGTGCATCCTGGAAGCCCGCGCGGACCCGCAGAATTTCACCGCGCTTATCGACACGCGGCTCATCGCGGGGAACACGGAGCTTTATGCGGAGCTCGTGGAGAAATTCGCGAAAAACTGCCTCTCGAAAAAACCCGACGCTTTCGTGGCACTGCGGCGCCAGGATCTGCGCTCCCGTTACAAAAAAAGCTCCCACACCGTTTTCCTGCAGGAGCCGAACGTGAAGGAATCCTGCGGCGGCCTGCGCGATTACCAGAACATCCATTGGGTTGCGCGGGTGAAGACGGGATCTGAAAACCTGCAGAAGCTCGTCGATGACAGGCTCATCACCGCCGCCACCTTGCGCGAGATCGACGAGGCATACGATTTCCTGATGCGGGTGCGCAACCAACTCCACTACCACAGCGGGAAATCCACGGACATCCTCACACTCCAGCTACAGGGAGTGGTGGCCACCGCCTTCGGATACCCGCAGCGCAGCATCCTGCGCCGCACCGAGGCCTTCATGCGGGACTACTACCGCCACACCCGCGCCCTCTACCGCCACACCACCTCCCTGATGGAGACTTTCGAGATCCAGCAGGAAACCGTCGCCGAGAGCGGCATCGGCTCCTACCTGACCTTTCGGAAAAAGAAGCGCGAGGAGTTCGACGGCTTCATCGCCAAGGAAGGCCGCATCCATCCGGCCAACCAGGACATTTTCAGGGATGATCCGCACCGCATGATGCGCCTCTTCCAGCACTGCCAGCAGCGCAACCTGCGGCTCTCCCCCCAACTCCGCCGCCTTGTCGCCAGCCACTGGGAGGACATCGACAGGCCGTTCCGCTACCTCAAGGCGAACCGGGAGACCTTCCAGGCCATCCTCGAGCGCAAGGGCGAGGTCGCCAAGACCCTTCGGCAGATGCACCGCATCGGTTTCCTGGGGCGATACCTGCCGGAATTCGGTGCGCTGGACTGCCTCGTCCAGCACGAGTTCTTCCACCGCTACACCGCCGACGAGCACACCCTCCGCTGCATCGACGAGCTCGACAAGCTCGTCGGAAGCACGGATCCCTCGCTGGAGGTTTTCCGCCGCATCTTCCACCAGATCGTGGATCCCTACGCCCTCTACATCGCCCTCATACTGCATGACACCGGGCGCTCGGAAAACGTCCGCGAGCACATCGATGGCTCCGCCATGCTCGCCATCAAGCTTTGCTCACGCCTCCAGATCAAGGGGCCGCGCCGCGCACTCATCATGTTCCTGGTGGACAACCACCTCACCTTCTGGCGCACCGCCACCACGCGCAACCTGGAGCATCCGGAGGTCATCGCGGAGTTCGCCGCGATCATGAAGACCCCGGAGAAGCTCGATGCCCTCTATCTCTTCACCTACTGCGATACGAACGGCACCGCCCCGGGAGCATGGAACGGCTGGAAAGCATCCCTCATGCAAAACCTGCACAAGGCCACCCGCAGGTTCCTGCAGGAAGGGCGCGAGGGCTTCGCACGCAAGCTCGATGCCGACCGCAAGGCGGCGCGCGCCGAGGTGACCGCCATCATGCGCGAGGACTACCATGCGGAGATCCGCCAGCACTTCGACCGCACCCCGGCGGCCGCCTTCGCCTACCGCGAGGCGTCGGACATCAAGACGCAGATCCGCACCGTCCGCCATTTCCTGCTCGCGGAGAAAGACGCGCAAACCCCGGATCCGTTCTGCATCAAGTGGATCGATGAGCCGGAAAAAGGATACTCCGAGATGGTGCTTGCCTCCCGCGACCGCCCGCTACTCCTCGAAAAGCTCTGCTGCGCCCTCGCCTCGGAGCAGATCAACATCCTTTCCGCAGATCTCTTCACCCGCAGCGACGAGATCGTACTCAACATCTTCCGCGTCTGCACGACGAACTTCGAGCCCATCGCCGATGAGGCAGCCCGCAACCGCGTCACCGCAACTTTCACCGACATCCTTGGAGCCGAAACCTACGATCCGGAAACCTACCTCAAGCGCAAGGCGAACTTCCTCAGACCCCGCACCGAGACCGGCCTCTCCGTGCCGGTGCGCGCGCATGTGTCGAACGATCTCCACCCCACCTGCACCACCGTCGAGATCCAGGCGCAGGATAGGATAGGCTTGCTGCACGACCTTTTCCACACCATCAACGAGGCTGGCCTGGACACCGCGCACGCCCGCATCTGCACGGAGAAAGGGGTGGCCATGGACACCCTTTACATCACCACGGCGGACCACAAGCAGATCGGCGATCCGGAAACCCTGCGCATGCTGGAAGACAAATTCAGCCGGCTCGTTGACCGCCCCGATGCCTAGCCCCGCGAGCTCCGGAACCATCCGGTGATGCTGGCCCGCGTCTTCCCCGCGGGCAGCACCTCATGCCAATGATCCCCGGCCAGGAAGCATACCAGCGTCCCCAGTTTCGGCTCGACCATCACAAACTCCCCCTCCCTGTCCCCCGGCTGCGTCCATATTTTCAGCTCCCCTCCATCGCCCGGCTCCCAGCCGGGGTTGAGGTAGAGGATCACAGTCACGATCCGATCGGAGGTCTCCCGGTGGCGGTCGAGGTGCGGCTTGTAGAAACCGCCCTCAGGATACACCGCGAAATGCCCCTCGAAATCCATCAGCCCCAGGTAGAGCCCCCGGTTCAGCGCCAGCCGCACCTCCTCCAGCCTCGTGAGGTAACGCCGCTGGCATTCCGTAATCTCACCATCCCGCAGCCACATCACATGATCCATCCGCACATCCTCGCGGATCACCAGATCCTTCCCGCGCCCGACCCCCGCCCGGCGGAACTCGCCCTCCTCCCAGGCCGCCCGGCTCTCCGCCGAAAGCACGCCGGCAAGATCCTTTTCCAGGAAACCCGGAAGCGCGATCCACCCGGATCGCTGAATGCCATCAACCAATTCGCCGACGGATGATGTGAGTTGGTCGGGCAGGGCTACGCGTTCTTACGTTGAATGCAACGTGGTGGCCCGACCCGGATTCGAACCAGGGACACGCGGATTTTCAATCCGCTGCTCTACCAACTGAGCTATCGGGCCTCACGGCCTGCCCTTGCGGGCGGGCGGCGAGTAAGTCTCCCCGCCCCCGCTTTGACAACCCAAAAATCATCTTCGCTCCGGAAAATCTTCCCCATCATCCGCCCGCCGAGATGGAGAACGGGAATGAGGGAGCGTGTCCCCTGCCCCAAGGAGGGGCGCGAATGCTTGCGCGCGGCAACCCCGGAAAGATCATCCCGAGGCATTTCCCACATTCCCATCCGGCGGAAGAATTCGCGCCGCCCCTTGTCCACCATAGAACATCCGCAAGCTTTGCCCGGCAATCTTGCAGCCCGGGCGGGGAAGCAAGGTGACGATCCCGTCACAGTGCCGGACTCCCTTCCCGCCGCCGCCGCGCCACCTTGCGGGGCATCCGCATGGAGCTGTTCCTCATCGATGCCATCGGCCCGTTCTTCCGGGGCTATGAAAAGCGGCGGATCAACTGGTCCAAGATCCCTTTCACCCACCTCAAGACCTCGGGACCGGAGGCGGGGGCGCAGTGGGCGCAAATCCGGGAGGACATGCGGCACCTCGCCCGCGAGGTCTGCGCGCTCGGTTACAACGCCGTAACGCTCGACGACCTCGCCCATCTCGCTCCGCACCCGCTGCACGAGCCGGGGATCGCGGCGGACATCGCGTTTTTCCGGGAACAGTTCGCCGCGCTCTTCGAGATCCTCACCGAGGAGTTCAACCTCGCCGTCTATCTCACCAGCGACATCATCCCCCTCACCCCGGCCATCGAGGCCTCGCTAGCGGGGAAAAAGGACGAGCTGGAGGATTACTACCTGTCCCTCGTCGATGGCGTGCTCGCCGATTTCCCGCAGCTCTCAGGACTCGTCCTCCGCATCGGCGAGAGCGACGGCAACGATGTCACCGATCCCATCCGCACCAAGCTCCACCTGCGCAACCCGCGCGACACCAACCGGCTGCTGCGCAGGCTCCTCCCGCTCTTCGATGAAGCCGGGAAAACGCTCATCCTCCGCACCTGGACCGTCGGCGCGCACAGGATCGGCGATCTCATCTGGCACCGCGGCACCCTTGCGCAAACGTTGGCCGGGCTTGACTCGGAACATTTCATCGTCTCCATGAAGCACGGCGAGAGCGATTTCTTCCGCCACATACCGCTCAACAAGGCGTTTTTCCGCGTCAGGCAGAAAAAGATCATCGAGCTGCAGGCGCGGCGCGAATACGAGGGTGCGGGCGAATACCCGTCCTACATCGGGCGTGATTGCGAGCGCTTCGCCCGCGAGCTGGGGGGCGCGGAGAACATGGTTGGCATCTCCGTGTGGTGCCAGACGGGCGGCTGGCACCGCTTCCGCCGGCTCGCCTTCCTGCCAGGAAACCCAAACCCGGACATCTGGATCCGGCTCAACGCCGCTGCCGCGGTCCATGTTTTCCGCTACGGGAAAAGCGTCGAACAATCGGTCTCCGAAGCCCTGGGCGCGGACAAGGCCGCCGCCGCCCTGGAACTGTTGCGCCACGCCGACACGCTGGTGAACGAACTTCTGTACATCCCGGACTTCGCGCGCCAGAAGCTGTTCTTCCGCCGCGTCCGCATCCCGCCGCTGCTCAATGTCTATTGGGACTGCCTTTTCATCAACCACGCCGTCAGCAAGGTGCTCCGCCACTTCGTCCCGGATCCGGAGCAAACGATACGAACCGGCGAGGGAGCCGCCACCCTCTTCCCGGAAATGATACGCCTTGCCAGGGAGGCGGAGCTCCCCGTGGCCGACATCCTTCACATGCGGGATTTCTTCGCCTTGCTGCTGCTTGCCAGGCGCTACTATTTCCTCCCTTTCGATGAGACGCTCTCCGCCCGCATCCGCTCCGCGAAAAAGGGGTACAAGCACCGCCACCCCTCCCATGACCGCCAACGCTACCGGATCAAGCTTTCCTTCGAACCCTTCAAGGTGAAGCGGCGCACGCTCTCGTGGGCCTCCTCAATCCTCCTGCGGAAACAGCGCGGCTACCGCATCATAGACCACCTCTTCACCCTCCACCTGCTCGGCTACCTGTTCCGCCTCTTCAAGCCCCGCAACCCCCGGGACATGCCGAAAATCCTGAGGAAATCCGCGATGGGCATAGACGCCCTCTTCAAGTGACGGGCGTGGACGATAGGGAAAAAGGAAGGCCGCCGGGGTGTCCCTACCCCGGCGGCCGATAAGATTGCCATCTCTTCACCCACACCCATGAGATCGGATAGACAACTGCTGTTACACCCTTACATGAAGGCGGCATGGCCGGTCTTCAAGGGGGATAGACCTTAAACTTTTACGGATGTTCAAACTTTCTTTAAAAAAATTGATGGGGCACTTTTGCTGCATGACCGGCGAGGTGGAAAGCCCTTGATTCTTGGGCAACGCTCCCCAAGTCTTCCGCCGATGTCCCACGAACATATCGATGTCCGCTACGTGGCGAAGCTCGCCCGCCTCGACCTCACCGAGGAGGAAGCCACCGTTTTCCAGGGCCAGCTCGATTCCATACTGCACCATGTCGAATCGCTTTCCGCCCTGGATCTGCCGGACGATCTGGGCACCGAAGACCACGCAAGCCTCGCCATGATGCGCGACGACAGCCCCGGCACCAGCCTCGCCCCCTCCCTCGTCCTGGCCAACGCCCCCGAACAAGCGCAAGGCCAGATCCGCGTCCCGAAAGTCGTCGCCGACGCCTGAACAAAAAGGAAATCTCTGCATTTCAGAATTTCAAAATTTCAGCTTTTACCCAGAAAATGACCCTCACCAGCCTCCGCCAGAGCTACGCGAACGGCGAAACCACGCCCTCCTCCATGCTCCGCAGCCTTGCGGAAAAGATCTCCGAGCGCGACGCGATGACCGGCGCCTTCGTTTCCCATGACATTGATGCCGCCCTGGAAGCGGCCGGGAAAGCCGATCTCTCAAAGCCCCTCGGCGGCCTGCCCATCGCCATCAAGGACAACATAAACACCCTGGGCCAGCCCTGCACCTGCGGCTCGAGGTTTCTCGATAATGCCTACACCGCGCCCTACGACGCCACGGTCATCCGGAAACTCAAAGAGGCGGGAGCCATCCCCTTCGGCCGCATGAACATGGACGAGTTCGCGATGGGTTCCGCCACGGAAAACTCCGCCATCCAGCTCACCCGCAACCCGCGCGATCCGGAACGCATCGCGGGCGGTTCCTCGGGAGGCTCCGCTGCGGCGGTTGCGGACGGCACGGCCTTCGCCGCGCTCGGATCGGACACCGGCGGCTCGATCCGCCAGCCCGCCTCGCATTGCGGCGTGGTCGGCCTCAAGCCCACCTACGGGCGCGTTTCCCGATACGGGCTGGTTGCCTTCGCATCCTCGCTGGATCAGATCGGCCCGCTGACCCGCTCGGTGGATGATGCGGCGCTCATCCTCCAGGCCATCGCCGGGCACGATCCTCTCGACACGACCTCTCTCAATGTCCCGGTGCCGGATTATTCCGCCGGGATCAACGACGGGGTCGAGGGAGTGAAGATCGGCATCCCCGCCGAATATTTCGGCGAGGGCATCCATCCCGGAGTCCGCGCGAATGTGGAGAAAGCCACCAAGGAGCTGGAAGCGAAGGGGGCGATTCTCGTCCCCATTTCCCTGCCCCACACGCAATACGCCGTCGCCGCCTACTACGTGATCGCCCCGGCCGAGGCCTCCTCGAACCTCTCCCGCTTCGATGGCATCCGCTACGGAAACCGCGCACCGAACCCCGCCGACATCATCGATGTCTATCACCAGTCGCGCGAAAACGGCTTCGGCCCCGAGGTCAAGAGGCGCATCATCCTTGGCACCTACGTGCTTTCCTCCGGCTACTACGATGCCTTCTACACAAGGGCGCAGAAGGTGAGGAAACTCATCACCCGGGATTTCAGCGAAGCCTTCGCGAAGGTCGATGCGATCCTCTCCCCGGTCGCCCCGACCCCCGCCCGCAAGATCGGTTCCTGCTCGGACGATCCGCTCCAGGACTACCTTTCCGACATCTTCACCATCCCGGCGAACCTCGCCGGCATCCCCGCGATCTCAGTCCCCTGCGGCACGACCTCCTTCGACGGCTCCGACAATCTCCCCGTCGGCCTCCAGATCCTCGCACCACACCTCGGCGAGGCCATGATGCTCCGCGTCGCCAAGGCCGCTGAGCAGCGACTCTGATTCCAGCCTTTCAGCATTTACCCAAAGGATGACCCTCGGCTACTGCACCAACATCCACCCTGCCGAAACGTGGGCGGAAACACTCCGTGCTCTCGACACCCATGTCATGGCGGTGCGCGACCGCCTGCTGGAGTCCGGCGAGCAGCCTGCAAACCAGTCCTACCCCATCGGCCTGCGGCTGTCCGCACTCGCCGCCCGCGAGCTTCTTTCGGGCGATCACCTCGGGAGATTCCAGGACTGGCTCGCGGAAAAAAACTCGCATGTCTTCACAATCAATGGCTTCCCCTACGGCTCCTTCCACGGCACCCGGGTGAAGGAAAAGGTCTTCCTCCCCGACTGGACCAGCCGGGAACGGGTCGATTACACGCTAGACCTTTTCCAGATCCTGGCCGCCATCGCCCCCAAAAACGTCGGCGGCTCGGTCTCCACACTCCCCGGCTCGCACAAGACCTTCCACGCCGAGGAGGCACCGATCCGGGAAAACCTCATCGAGATGGCCTATTACATCGAGGATCTCTCGCAGCAACACCAGCTCGACCTCCACCTCGGCCTGGAGCCGGAGCCGCTCGGACATTTCGAGAACACCGCGGAGACCCTGGCGTTTTTCCAACGCCTCCACGATCATGCGAAATCCCCCGCCATCCTCGGGAAACGCATCGGCCTGAACTTCGATTCCTGCCACTTCGCCATCGAGTTCGACGACGCCGCCCCGTCGCTCGATGCGATCCGCGACGCCGGGATCCGCCTCTCGAAGATCCACCTCTCCAACGCCCTCTCGCTCGATCCCGGGAACCCCGCCGCCATCGAGGCCATCCGCGGCTTCGACGAACCGACCTATTTCCACCAGGTCATCGCCCGCCGCCCGGATGGCTCGCTCGAAAGGTTCCTCGACCTGCCCGTTTTTCTCGCCGCCGTAGATGGAGGAAAAGCGAACCCATCCGATTTCGCCGAAGCCCGCGTCCATTTCCACATCCCGCTCGATGCCCAGCCGGAGGCACCGCTCGCCTCCACCCACAACCACGTGGAGCAGACCCTCGCATGGTTCCGCAAGCATCCGTCCGCCTGCAAACATTTCGAGATCGAAACCTACACCTGGGGAGTCCTTCCCGGAAAACTCCAGCGCCCCGTCGAAGAGCAGATCGCCGCCGAGTACCGCTGGGTTCTCGGGCAGCTAAATTCCACTTCCACTGAACACAGATCACTGCACACTGACCACCCAATCTCATGAACGACATCAAGATCACACTCCACACCTCCGCCGGCGACATCGACGCCACCTTCTACTCCTCCAAGGTCCCGATGACCTGCGCGGCCTTCCTGAACCTCGCCAAGCGCGGCTACTACGATGGCATCGCCTTCCACCGTGTGATCGCGAATTTCATGATCCAGGGCGGCGACCCGACCGGCACCGGCCGGGGCGGCCCGGGCTACAAGTTCGCCGACGAGTTCCACCCGGATCTCCGCCACCGCTCACCCGGCGTATTCTCCATGGCCAACGCCGGCCCCGGCACGAACGGCTCGCAGTTCTTCATCACCCACAACGCCACCCCGCACCTTGATGGCAAGCACTCGGTGTTCGGCCAGGTGACCAACGGCCAGGACGTCGTCGATAAGATCAAGCAAGGCGACAAGATCACCTCGGTCACCATCCATGATGACACCACCGATCTCTTCGAGGCCCAGAAGGACAACGTCGAGCACTGGAACAGCATCCTCGACAAAGCCTGAAATGAGGCCGGGGCATCCGAGGGTCGTCCTGATCATGGGTGTCTCCGGCTCCGGAAAAACCACCATAGCCCGCCTCCTCGCCTCACGGCTTGGGGGCGTTTTTTTCGATGCGGACGATTTCCATCCGCCCGGGAACATCGCGAAGATGGCGGCGGGGATCCCGCTCGATGATGCCGACCGCCTCCCATGGTTGATCAGGCTTCGAGACGAGGTGATCGCACCCGCCCCGCCGGATCGCGTTACGGTTCTCGCCTGCTCCGCGCTCAAGCGCTCTTACCGGGAAACCCTCGGCCAAGACCTGGCCACGGTTTTCCTCCATGGGGACGAAGCCACCCTTATCGGTCGCCTCGCCGCCCGTCCCGGCCATTTCATGCGCCCGGACATGCTCGCCGGCCAGCTCGCCGCCCTTGAACCGCCGGACGAATCCGAGGCGCTCCGTTTCCCCGCAACACTCACCCCGGAGGAAATCACCGACGGCATCGTCCGAGCCTTCTTCCTTGAGGTTTAGAGTTTAAAAATCTAGGGTTTCTCCCGTGCTCCTCGACGTAAAGAACCTCACCACCCGCTTCCACACCCGCAACGGCGTCGTCCATGCCGTCGAGGACGTATCCTTCTCCGTGGACAAAGGGCAGACGCTGGGCATCGTCGGCGAGTCCGGCTCCGGGAAATCCGTCACCTGCTACTCCCTTCTCGGCCTCATCCCCATCCCTCCCGGCCGGATCGAGAAAGGCAGCGCCGTTTTCGATGGGATCGACCTCCTCAAGGCTCCGGAAAAACAGCTCCAAAAAATCCGGGGCAAGCGCATCTCGATGATCTTCCAGGATCCCATGACCTCCCTGAACCCCTTCATGCGGGTGCGCGACCAACTCACGGAACCTCTCGAACTGCACGAAAACATCCGGGGCAAAGCCGCCATCACCCGCGCGATCGATGCCCTTGCCGAAGTCGGCATCCCCGATCCCGAGAAACGCATCAACTCCTACCCCCATGAGTTTTCCGGGGGAATGAGACAGCGTGTCATGATCGCCATGGCGCTCATCACGAAACCCGAGCTCCTCATCTGCGACGAGCCCACCACCGCCCTCGACGTAACCGTCCAGAAACAGGTTCTCGATCTCATCCGCGACCGCCAGCGCGACCTCGGCACGGCGGTCATTTTCATCACCCACGATCTCGCGGTCGTCTCCGGTGTGTGTGACACGATCAACGTCATGTATGCCGGCCGCATCGTGGAAAGCGCCAAACGTGCCGATCTTTTCAGCAATCCGCTCCACGCCTACA
Organism: Akkermansiaceae bacterium; assembly: GCA_017798145.1. NCBI lineage: Bacteria > Pseudomonadati > Verrucomicrobiota > Verrucomicrobiia > Verrucomicrobiales > Akkermansiaceae > Akkermansiaceae bacterium. The sequence continues at coordinate 1,240,431 of CP059069.1, forward strand.
CAAGATCCCTGCTGAAATCCATACCTTCCGCCCAGCCCAAGGGACAGCCGCTCATCACCATCCCCGGCCTGCCGCCCAACCTCACCAGCCCCCCGCAAGGCTGCGCCTTCCAGCCGCGCAATCTCCTCGGGGATGCCAAACTCTGCGTCACCGATCACCCGCCCCAGCTCCGCGAAATCAAGCCAGGCCACTTCGCACAAAACTGTCCGGGCTGCCTCGCGAGCGCCTGAAAGGCCTTCGATGCCTACGCCAACCACCCTCCTTCAGGAAATCCGGGCGTGACACGGCCTCAAAAGCCATGCATCGTTTGGCAAGCTCAATTTCACCTCATCCCATGGAACATCCCCTTCAACGCATCGGCAACAATCTCTCCGCCAATCCCGAGCTCGGCAAGCTGACCCGGCGCGGCTTCGTCCTGGCAACCGCCGCCCTCACAAGCTGCAAGGCGGCCCCCGCCCTCGCCAGCTCCGGCGGACCGGTAAAAACCACACCGAACACCGGCTACCGCACCCCTTCCGTCGGCGGCCCGGTGCCGCGCAACAACGTCGGCAGCCTTTCCAGCGATTTCTCCAAAGGTGCCGGAGTCACCTTTTCCCGCGTGCTGGTTTCAGGGAACTACATCGCCATCACCTTCGATGACGGCCCGCACCCGCAGAACACCCCGCGTTTGCTCGACATGCTCGCGCAGCGCAACATCAAGGCAACCTTCTACGTGATCGGGCGCAGCGTGGACCTGCACCCCGGAGTGCTCCGCAGAACCGTCGCGGAAGGCCACGAGATCGGCAACCACTCCCATACCCACCGCCTGCTCTCCAAGCTCGGGGATTCCGAACTGCGCCAGGAAATGCAGCGCTGCCAGGATGCCATCGGCCGCGCCGCCGGTGTCCGGCCCCGCACCATGCGCCCGCCCTACGGCGGCCTGCTCCAACGCCAGCGCGAGCTTGTCCACTCCGAATTCGGCTACCCCACCGTCCTATGGTCCGTCGATCCGCTCGATTGGAAACGCCCCGGCCCTTCCGTGGTCACCAGCCGCATACTTTCCTCTACGACGGCGGGAGGCATCGTCCTCGCCCATGACCTGCACTCGCAGACGGTGGATGCCATGCCCGCCACACTGGACGGCCTCCTCAAGCGGGGCTTCAGCTTTGTCACGGTCTCCCAGCTCATCGCAATGAAAACCGAAGCGCCGACCGCGCAGGCTTCCATCACTCCCGCCCCTTGAGCGAACCGCATCCCCCCCCAGAAAGTGAGCCAGCTCAATCTCGGCGAGCGCTACTTTGCCACCCGCGAGCGCATTTCGCAGGTCATCAGTGGCATAACTGAGCTTGCCGAGGACACCTCCACGGATCTCGGTGACGCCCTTGCCGCCGAAAGCCTGGAAAAGGATCTCGGCGTACCCTTCCTTTTCGTCGTCTGCGGGGAGGTCAACGCCGGGAAATCCTCCCTCATCAACGGCCTCTTCGGCCGGGAACTATGCAAGGTGAACATCCTGCCGGAAACGGACAGGGTGATCTGGTATCGCTACGGCGCACCGCCGCGCGATCTGGCGACCACCCCCTCGCTGGAGGAGCGATACCGCCCCATCGAGTTCCTCAGGGACTTCAACCTCGTGGACACGCCCGGAACGAATTCCATCGTCAAGGGGCACCAGGAAATCACCGAACGCTTCCTGCCCGTAGCAGACCTCATCCTCTTCGTGTTCCCCGTAACCAACCCCTGGGGCGGAGCCACCTGGAACCTGATCTCAGGCCTCCCGAAGGAATGCCATCCCAGGATTGCCTTCGTGATCCAGCAGGCGGACCAGCGCGAGTCGGCGGACATCAAGGTCATCATGGAGCACATGACAAACCTTTCCGTCCAACGGATCGGGATCGTCCCGCAGATTTTCCCGGTGTCCGGGAAAATGGCTTTTGAGGCCAAGCGGGCGGGCGCATTCGCCGAGCGCGATTATGAGAAAAGCGGCTTCCCGGCGCTCGAGGCATACATCAGCCGCCGCGTTTGCGACTCCCCGGAGCGCCGTGCAACCCTCCACACCTGGAGCAACAATGCGTCCAACGCACTCCGCAAGATCGAGGATCGCATCGAAGACCTGACCCATGTCCTCAGCGACCAGAGCCGCTTCCTCTCGGGCATCGAGGATGAGATCGATGCCATGCGCGAAAGGCTGGTCAGCCGCCTGCCTCGCCACCTCGCCGGTGTGGCCGAGGTGTTCGAGAGCGAGGCCGTTTGGGTCACCCGCTCCCTGAGGAAATGGCTCGGTGTCACCCGCTCCGTGTTCCGCATCTTCGTGGGCGACAGGACGGGTAGCGATACGGAAGCCCTGTTCATCGAGCGGCTGCGCCTCGCCGTGGAGTCCGTTGCGGCATCCGACGGCGCGGATGTCGTCGCAGCCTGCCGCAGCCACTGGCAGGAACTAGGCACCCGCGTTAAGGAGGCGATAGGCACGGATGTCGATGAACAGGAGCCCATCGCCGAAAAGCTCGAACAGGCGCGCTCTCGTTTCGTGCAGCGGATAGGCCGCGCGGCACACCAGGGCATTGGCAACCTGCATGTCCGCAAGGCGCTTGAGCGCGAGCTGCGCCGCCGCAACCTTGCGCTGAAATCATTCACCGCCACCACCCTCCTCTTCCTCAGCCTCGGAGCCCTCTGCGGGATCTTCGGCTTCGCATGGCTGCCGTGGCTCTTTTGCGGCATCGCGCTGGTATTCATGGTCGGCGGCACTGCCATCGCACTCATCACCCGTTGGAAAATCTCCAAGGACTTTCAGGACTCCCTGCTCGATACCTGCGGTACCTTCGCGGATACGCTGCGCACCGATTACGAGGAAGCGCTCCGCATCTTCTTTCAGGACTACACCACCTGCCTGAACTCCATCCGCAAGCACCTCGCCCGCCAGAAACTCGCCATCGAGCCGAAACTCGGCCGCTGGCATGAGCTTTTCCTGACCCTGAAATCCATCGAGCAGGACTCCTGAAGGAACAAGCGCCGACCTGGGCGCGGGGGAAATACGCGCTTGCAAATCTTTCGGTTTGAATGACTATCCATGTCGATTTAATGGCTAGGGAAATCAGTTGCGAGCGCATCCGCCCGACCCCGCAAGGGAAGCGGGATCCGGTCTCGCGCCTGCGCTCCGTGCCCCACCGCCAGCCATTCGTGAGGGCGGTCATCATTTCCGCGATGCACTACATGGGGATCATCGCCGCCGCCACCACACTCACTGTTTACCTCTTCCAGCCAAGCCCTCTCGCCACCAAGGTGCTCGTCGCCACCCTCGGATACACGGCAGCCACCTGGCTGGTGGCTTTTTTCAAGAGGCGCAACACCCATTGCCCGCTTTGCAAGGGGACCCCTCTCATCAATAGCGGCGCCCTGCCGCACAAGAAGGCGTTCCGCCTCTATCCTTTCAACCAGGGCGTGAGCGCAACCCTCTCCATCATCGCCACCCAGAAGTTCCGCTGCATGTATTGCGGCACGGGCTTCGACATACTCAAGGAACCTTCCCACCTGCGCGGCAAGGAAGCCCAGGGCTACAGCTACGAGAACACCTACTCGGCGGACGAGAAACCCTGAAAGTCAGCCCTGTTCCGGCGTCACCCGGTGCCTGTGCACCCATACGCTCTGCACCAGTCCGAGCAGGAACATGCAGATCACCACGAAAGTCCCCGAGTAGCTCACGAGCGGCAGCGGGATCCCGGTGATCGGCATAAGCAGGACGCACATCCCGATGTTTTCGTAGATGTGCGCGAACAACAGGGCGACGACCATGCAGACGATCAGCCTCCCGGACACATCCCGGCTGTAGAAACCGATGAAAAGCCCCTGCACCAGCAGGAGCACGAAGGCACCCAGCAGCAGCAGCATCCCCCGGAAACCCAGCTCCTCCGCGATCACCGCAACAATGAAATCGTTATGCGCCGTGAGGTGGGGGATGAACCTCTTGTCGTGGAGGGAGCCCTTGTCCGAAGTCGCCTTCCAGCCGACCCCTTTCCAGCCCGCCTTGCCCACGGCCATGGAAACGTTGTGCGGGGCGTATCCGTCGCCCTTGATGTCCACTTGCTGCCCCTGCATCATGCGCAGCCAGAGATCGATGCGGTCTGGCCCGCGCTCTGAAACGAGGGGCAGGACCACGAAATAGAGGATGGGAAGCGCGCCTGCGGATACCAGGCCGATGAAGCTCAGGAAGCGGAAAGGAATCCCCGCCACCACCAGGGAAACGATCACCACCGGGATCCACACCAGCGCGGAGCCCATGTCCCCCATCTTCATCACCATCAGGAAGGGGACGGCGGATACCACGCCGATGATGCCGATGCGTATGAAAGGGTCGCCGAGGATCCGGTGCAGCTTGGGCAGGTCCTGCATCAGCCAGGCGATCATGATGATGCCCGATGTCACACCGAGCTGGGCGGGCTGGAAGCTGAGCCCGGCGATCACGAGGCGGTGCACCTCATCGTCCTTCTGCATCGCCATCACCATCAGCCCGAGGCTCACCGCATAGAGCGGGATGCCGAGCCAGCGTATCCACTTGTAGTCGATGAGCGCCGCCACGAAATACGCCACGCTGCCCACCACGATCCACATCTTCTGCTGGGAGGCGTAGTAGAGCCCGGCAGAGCCGAACTCCTTCATTTTTTCCGGACTGATCGGCAGGTGCCGCGCCGCGCTCTCGATCATGAACACACCGAATATGAGCAGCGCGTACATCACGAACACGAGCACCCAGTTCAGCCCGAGTATTTTCCGTAAAAATGGCGTCATCTCCCCCTAAGGCGGCAACCATATCCACACGCCCCGCCTTGGCAAGCAGGCATCCCCGCCCCCGGCGAAGATATTCCGCTCCAAGGCAGGCAAGGGATCAGCTCATCGCCCCTTTGCCGCGGGATCCGGCCAATCGGGGTGCGGGGAGCGGGCGGCGTTCATCATGGAGATGGCCTTGGCGACGAGATCCGGGTGCTTCGCAGCGAGATCGTCCGACTCGGCAAGGTCATCGGCAAGGTTGTAGAGCTCTACGGCCCCCCCGCGCTTGGGCCGGACGGCTTTCCAATCGCCGAAGCGGATCGCCTGGATGCTCTTGCTCCCGTCCTTGCCCTCGTGGAGTTCCCAGTAGAAGTGTTCGCGGGCGGGAGCCGGCCCTCCCTTGAGGAAGGTGGCGAGGGAATGGCCGTCGGGGCGGAAGCCATCGGGGATCTCCGCGCCGCCCAGCTCGGCGAAGGTCGGCAAGAGATCCCAGAAGGCCCATGGCTCATCGGTGACGCGCCCGGAGGGGATCGTTCCAGGCCACCAGGCGAAGGAGGCCTGCCGCAGGGCTCCCTCGTACATCCCGCGCTTGAAGCCGCGCAGCTTGCCTCCCATGGCCTGGTCGAAGCGTTTCCCGAGCGCTGAATCCGGAGGGAAGGACGAGCCGTTGTCCCCGGAAAAGACGATGAGTGTGTCCTTTGCGATGCCCTTTTCCTCAAGCAGGGCGACGAGTGCGCCGACATCGGAATCGAGACGCGAAACCATCGCCGCATAATTCTTCTCCTGCTCGCTCCAGGGCTTGTCCGCGTAGATTCCCTGGTCATCGATTTCGTAGCGCCCGTGCGGCAGGGTGATGGCGTAGAAGAGGAAAAAGGGCTCCTCTGAGTTTGCGCCTACCCATTTCAGCACATCGCGCTGGATCAACTCCTGGGCATATGCCTTTTTTTGCCCGTTGGCGTTTTCCGGGATTTCGAAGCGCTTGTCTCCATCGTAGAGGTAGGTGGGAAAATAGCTATGGGCGTGGCGCTGGCAGTTGTAGCCGTAGAAGTGGTCGATGCCGTTCTTGAAAGGGCTGCCGGTGGTGTCGAACATGCCCATGCCCCACTTGCCCATCGTGGCGGTCTGGTATCCGGCGGACTTGAGGATCTTAGCGACGGTGACGGTATCCGCCGGAAGCGGGCGCTGGCCTTCCGGTTTCGCCTCGCGGTTGGCGCGTGTGGGGCAATGCCCCATGTGCAGGCCGGTGAAAAAGGAGGAGCGCGCGGGTGCGCAGACGCTGGTGCCGGTGTAGGCGGAGGTGTAGCGGGTGCCCTCGTTGCAGAGCCGGTCCAGGTTCGGCGTCTTGATGAGCTTCTGCCCATAGACGCCCAGATCGCCCATCGAAATGTCATCGGAGAGGATGAAAATCAGGTTGGGCTTCCGTTTCTCCGCAGCATACGCCAGCCCATACAGGCAGAGGACGGAAATGGTGAGGGCTTGAATGAGTTTCCCCGTGGATCGTTTCATGCTCACGAAACTCCGGGAACCGTCCCTACTTGTCCAGCCGCGAGATGGACTTCCAGGCGGCGATGGATGCCTTGAGGTTCGCCCTCTTATCCCCCTTGAGGGCGTGACACTGCAAGGCGACAGGGCCCTTGAAATCCGATTTCCGCAGGACAGCCAGAAGCCTTTGCATGGGGAAATCCCCCTCCCCCAGCGGGCGGATCAGGGCGACCCAGTCCTTGCCCCCCTCGTCCGCACCGTTGACGCTGACAGCGAAAAGCTTGGCGCCCACGGCAGTGATGGTTTTCTCAAGATCCGCAGGATCCTCGTTTTTCAGGAAATGACAAAGGTTGAACATCACACCAAGCCGGGGATGATCGACCTTGGAAACCATTTCCATCGCCTGCGGCATGGTGGCGATAGCGAAGCCGTGGTGCGGGTAGAGCGCGACTTTCATATCCAGGGTTTCGGCGAGAGCGCAGATACCCCCGATGCGGGCGGGGGTATCCGGGGTGATTTTCCTGACAGTGAGCTCGATCAACGCACCCTTTCCCGCCAGCGGGCGGAGACCTGCCGCATCGAGATCCTTGCCATCGACATCTCGGTAAACGCTAAGGACCCTGATCCCTTCCTTTTCATAGGCAGCTACCTTTCCCGCAAGAACATCGCCTCCCCCATGGATCTGGCTGACACCGGCATAGCCCGATTTCCTAACAAAGGCCGCCTCTTCCCCATCGGCCCCGAAGCCGAGCCCGTTCTCAAACACGTAAAGTGCGGGCGGCTCCGCCCAGGCGCAAACCGAGACAGTGAAAATCAGGGCGGCAATCCGCTGGCGCAGGCTCATGCGGGTGAGCATCGCGCATGAACCGTACCAGATTGAAGCACAATCGGCGGGTGCCGACGATCCCTCATTTAATGGTTTGGAATTCGAAATTCGTTGCTTAGGGTTTGGGTCCCATGCGCACCGCCGTCTATGCAGGCTCCTTCGATCCGCCGACCAACGGCCATCTCTGGATGGTCGAGCGCGGCCTCCAGATGTTTGACCGGCTCATCGTCGCGATCGGCAGCAATCCCGCGAAATCCTATTCCTATTCGCTCGGTGAGCGCCTTGAAATGCTCCGTGCCTCCGTCCCGGAAAGCGGGCGACTGGAGGTCGCCCATTTCGACAACCGCTACCTCGTCGATTATGCGAAGAAGATGGATGCCGCCTACATCCTTCGAGGCATACGCTCTCCCAACGACTACGAATACGAGCGTGTGATGCGCCATATCAATGCCGACATGGCGCCCGAGATCACCACGGTATTCCTGATGCCGCCGCGCGATATCGCGGAGCTTTCCTCCAGCATGATCAAGTCCCTCACCGGCCCGGATGGCTGGGAGGAAACGGTCAGGCGCTACGTCCCTCCGCAGGTCTTCGATGTCCTCAGGCAGGGGCCGAAGCCCGTTTCCTGACCGGACGGGGCATGCCATCGGGATTGTATTGCCCGGCGGGATCCATCCCGCTAGCCTCCGCAGCATGAAACGCAGCCTGCTTGCCTTGGCCATCCTCTCCCAGCCGCTCACCGCCGAAAAGCCGCCCATCGCAGGAGCCGATGAGAACACGCCGTCCCAGGCGCACTATTTTTCCTGGATAGACAACACCAACGAGGGAACCACCACGGCGCAGACCGAGGCCAACATGGCTTTCTTCCAGTGGCTCAAAGACGAATACGGGATGCGACTCGACATCTACGCCTTCGATGCCGGTGCGATCGACGCGCCTAACTACTACGGAAAAACCGAAACCCGGAAATTCAAGTCGCAGTTCCCCGACGGATTCGCCCCGCTTGCGGAAAAAGCCAAGGGCTTCGGAGGCCGCCTCGGCGTCTGGCTCGGGCCGGACGGATTCGGAGACACCAGGCAGGAGGAGGATGCCCGCATTGAGCTGCTGACCTCGCTATGCCGGGATCACAACTTCCATCTTTTCAAAATGGACGCCGTCTGCGGCCAGCTGCGCGATGAGAAGCAGGACGCCTTCATCCGCCTCATGGAATCCTGCCGCAAGCACAGCCCGGATCTCATCCTGCTCAACCACCGTCTCAACCTCGGCAAGGCGGAACCCCACGCCACGACTTTCCTCTGGGAGGGCGCGGAGACATACATCGATGTCCACATGGTCAACAACAAGACCGCCACCCACAACCGCGCCCAGGCGATCTCACGCGGCCTGCCGCCGGAGCTGAAGCGCCTTAGCGAAGACCATGGTGTCTGCCTTTCCTCATGCCTCGATTACTGGCAGGACGACCTGATCCTCCAGGCCTTCAACCGCTCCATGATCCTAGCCCCGCAGCTCTACGGCAGCCCCTGGTTTCTGCGTGATGACGAATTCCCGCAGCTCGCCCGCATTTTCAACCTCCACCGCCGCTACCGCCACATCCTCACCAAGGGCATCGTCCTTCCGGAGGAAAGCTATGGCCCGAACGCGGTCTCGCGGGGCGACGGAAAAACCCGGCTGATCACCCTCCGCAACCTCACCTGGGAGCCTGTGACACACGACATCGACCTCGATGAAAGCATCGGCCTCGAAAGCGAGGGAGGCCGCGAGGTGCGCCTGCTCCATCCCTACGAGGAAATCCTCGGCAAAGACCTACCCGTCGGCGCACCCATCGGCATAACCATCCATCCCTTCCGCTCCGTGCTCGTGCTGGTAACCACGGAGGGCTGCGATGAACCTTCGCTCGATGGTGGGCCGTACCGGGTCGTTCGGAACGTCGATGGCCAGGACATCGAGATCGACAGGCTTACGCCCATCGCCCTGAGGCAGCCATGGCACCGCAAGCTCGGGGATTTGGAAAAAACAGGGCTGCCGGCGGATTGGGTCGGCTTCTATGAGGCCACCTGCTACGCGGCAGACAACAACGCCCTGGAAATGCGCAGCTTGGAACGCTCCGGACCCACTGCCATCCCGGCGGTGAAAAACGCCCGCGACGCCTTCCTTGGCCAGGCTCTCATCAAGACCCGCGCCCTTTCCGACCAATTCATGTTCGATGGCGATCCCACCACGGTTTTCGATTTCATGGGCGTGGGCAAAGACCGCCGCATCGAGGCTGGCTGCCTGCGCATCGACCTCGGATCGCCGCAGGAGTTCGATGTCTTCAGGATATCCACCCAGGCACCGGACCGCACCTTGATCTGGAATGCCGAGAATGGCGCGGAATTCAGCGAGGATCTCGTGACATGGGTTCCCTCCGAGGAAATGATTCAGGACGGTCCGGCGCTCAACGCCTATCCGCCCGCCGGCAAGTGGCGCTACTTCCGGATGAGGCAGGCGCCGGACCGCATTGCGGAGGTCGAGGCGTTCAAGGCGGGCTTGCCCCTGTCCCGTGACGGCTGGCGCGGCAGCAACCTCTTCGCCCATCCCGCCGCCGTCCCTGCGGTGGCAGCCTGGTCGGCCAAGGTGAAGGCCGATGAGATCACCCCGACATCTTACCTCTGCGTGGCGGTCGAGGGAAAACATGGCAAGGAAGGCTGCTACGCCGCCCTGCGCATGGACGGGAAGTTGATCGGTGCGCCTGATCGCGCCGTTTCCTACCCCATCAACCCATGGGAATACCCCACCCGCTCCCCGGAAACGGGCTACACCTACTACTTTCCGCTCGATGAAAGCATGGTGGGCAAGGAACTGGAAGTCGTCCTGCTAGGAATGAAGGGCGGCGGCACGGATCTACAGCCATCGGTCTGGATCACCGCCCGCGACCTTCCCTTCACCGTAGAGCGGGTGAAGATCCCGCGCTAGGGGATGCCGTGACGCCGATTGGCGGGGGTGCGGAATGTCTGGGAACAGCAAGGGTCACTCCCCGATCCTGAATTTCATCTCGTCGCTGTTCGCACGCAGCTCCGGCGCATACATCGCCTCGGCACGGGTCGGCAGGGCGCTGAATTTCCCGGGGATCTCGGCGCGGAGGCGGTAGCTGAGGTTGTGGCGACCGCGGGGCAGGTTCTGCACAAACAGGGAAACCTTCTCGTCCCGCAGTTCCATGTAGGCGCCGAGGCCGTTCGGGTTGTAACCGCTTTGCACGTCAACCGCTTCCATTCCCGCGGCCTTCCAATCCTCGAAGAGCAGGTATTCGTAGTCGTTCTTGCTGTCGATGCCGAGCTCGACCTCGATGAGGTCGCCGCTCTTGATCTCGTCACCGGATTTCAACTCCACGCGCTTCATCCTCGAGCGTTTCTGGTCGATGGCCTGGCCTTGTGAATCGACGGCGTCGATCACCTTGTTGTCGGGGACGAGCTTGTAGTAAGTCCTTTCCACCTTCACTTCGAGGCCGGCTTTCGTGATGAAATCCTCCAACGTGAAATACTCGACGTATGCGTTCGAGTAGAGCGGGCCTTTGCCTTTCTTGCGCAGTTCAACGGTATGCTTGCCGGTGCCGAGGATGTCGCCTGCGACGATCACCGTGCTATCGAAGGTGAAGAGGTTCTCCTTGGTGATCTCAACGGTCTTCAGAACCTTCCCATCCAACAGAACTTCGACGGTGAGTTTCGGATCGCCCTCACCGCTGGCTTTGAGGTAATCGCCGATGGCTTCCAGGCAGTAGGCGGTGTCGCGCGTCGAGTTCCAGTAGGTCGCGTGGCTACGGTTGTTGATGAGATATTTCACAAGGCCGCGTGCATCCGGGCTCTCCGGCTCGGCGGCGGCGAGCAGTTTCAGGAACCAGGCCTGCGCCTCGAATTCGCTGCCATACCAATACCACCAGTAACCGCCATTCCCCAGGTCGAGGTAAGCCGTCTGGTTCTCCTCGTCGCGCTTGAGGAACTGGCGGATGTTGCGGATCACATCGTCGCGTTTCTCGATATCCTTGGTGCGATGGAGTTCCAGCCCGAGCAATGCCTTCGCATAGACCGGCAGGTCGTTCTTGTCCCGGAAAAGGAAGCCCTCCATCTGCTTGTTGTCCTTGCCGCCCTCGCCGAGCACGCGACGGACGAGCGCATCCATGGAATCGGCTTTCTGCTTGGTGTTCTTGTCGCGCTTCTTCCAATTGGCGATCTTGTCCGCTTCGGTTTCCTCATGCTTCGCGAGCCATGCAAGGCCGCGCTCGATCATGTCGGCCGGGATCTTCGCTCCGCTGTCGCGGGCGAGGATCAGGCCGTGCAACACAACCGCTGTTGTATGTGGATAGGATTGGCTCTCGAAGGCGGAGAACCAACCCCAACCGCCGTCGGGGTTCTGCTGGTCGCGCAGTTTCGCGATCCCCGCCCGCTCCATCTTCGCAACCTCCGCCTCATCCCAAACCGGATTCCAGTTCGGGTTCTTCGGCTGCCAATCCTTCGCGCGCTCCTTGGGATCACCGATCTTCTGCGGGTTGAGCTGCGAACGCTTGTCCTTGATCGCCGCGAGCTCGTGGCCGAGATCCTTGAGGATATGGTGAACCACCGTGGTCGGAACGAAGCGGTTCAACGTCTGCTCGGTGCAGCCATACGGATAACTCGCAAGGTAAGGCAGCGCATCGACCATCGCGCTGGCCACGCTCGGCGAGTAGTTGAGCGTCAGCTTCGTTTCGGAAGGGCGTCTCTCCTGTGGCAGGGTGAATTCGATCACCGCCTTGTCTCCCTCCGGCGCGATCGCACGGCTGTAGGATTCCGTCTTCACCATGCCGTGGACATAAACGGGGAATTTCATCTCCATCGCATCCGAGTCGTCGGAGGCGATGGCCTTCATGCGTATGGTCACCTCGCCTTCGGAAACGGCTTTCGCGATCCAGTCGATGCGGGTCTCGCCCTGAGACGGAATCACCGCCCGGCGTTCCATGTCGCCGGTGCTTTCGAGGTTCTTGCCGTCGAGTTCCAGGCTCACGGTCACGTCCTTCGCCTCCTTGTGATAGTTGTGGACGACGGCACTCAGAGTCACCTCATCCTTCTCCACGAAGAAACGCGGTGCCTGCAGGCGGATGATGAGATCCTTGCTGGTCACGATCTCCGCCGATCCCTCGCCGACCCGTGTCCCCTTGCCCATCGCCCAGGTCTTGATTTTCCAGGTCGTCAGGTTGTCCGGCATCTCCATCTCGATGGTCGCTTCGCCCTTTTCGTTGGTTTCCACGGAGCCGACCCATTTGAGCAGGTCGGCGAACTCGGAGCGCACCATTACCTGAGGAGCCGCTTGCCCGCCATTCGACCCGCCGCCAACCTGATGCGACATTCCCTCGGCTGAGTCCATCGCCATGGCGGCTTTCGCCATCGGCGCACCAGGCATCACTGTGTCCGTAGCAAAATTCGATTCGAACAACATTTCCTCACGCATACCTCCGAATCCACCACCGTCGCCGGACCTCATTTTCCCCCTGCTCAGGAATCGCCTGTTCGCATGTATCCCGCCAAACATCCCAAGTTGCTGCATGAAGGTGGTATTCGGCATCTGCATGTGGTTTCCAGAAAGGCTCTGGGAATCCTCCACACCAGGGCCGTAGTGGTGGCGCTTCCAATCCCAGAAAAACGGCACGATCTCACCCACGTTCGACCCGCCGGAAATATACTCCAGGCTCTTGTCGTAAATGCTGATTGCCGCCGAGCCTTTGTAGGGTTTTCCCTCGGAGTCGGTGATCTTGATCGTCAGCGAGGTTTTCTCGCGCGGCTTGAGCCTGTCCTTTGCGGGGATCACCTCCACTCCGAGCTTACGCTTTTCGGGCGGCAGCACGATCTCACGGGTCACCGTGTGCACCTCGCCGTTCGCGACGGTCACACCGTCGATGAAAAAGTTGGGCATGTCGCCGAGCGCAACGGGGATCTCGACCACCTGGGACTTGCCCTTGATGCGGATGATTCTCGTCTCCTCCTCCTTGCCTTGGTTGGCGCGGATGAACAGCCAGACGCGGGACTTCCGCTTGTTCACGTTCACCAGCAGTTTCACCGTATCACCGGGTCTGTATTCCTTCTTGTCCGGGATCAGTTCGAGGTCGTTGTAGCGGAAATCGCCCGCACCATCCGCGCCGCTCACCGAGAACACCGTCGCGCCCTCGCGTTTGCGGCCTTTCGTATCCGTGAACTCCACCGCGATCCGGTATTGTCCTGGCTCAGAGGCCTCGAAAACCCAGTTTCCGCCCTCAGGCTTCCAGCTCGCCACCTCTTTCTCTGTAATCTTACCTTCCTCATCGACGCTGGATCTGTAGAGGATCGCCTTCGCTTCGCCCTCGACGGTTTTCCCATCGAGCGTGCGCGCCGCGAAGCTACCTGTCACCTTGTCGCCTGCCCGGGCATAACCACGGTCCAGCCAGACGGTGACATCATAGGGCTCCCTCGCAGCGAGCACGGAGCCGTTCCCCACGATGGTCCGCCGTGAGGCATCCACCACCTCGGCGGTGATCGTGTATTTGTGATCCTGATCGCCGTGAACAAGCTTCGCGATCGAACTATCGATCTTCACATTCACCTTCCCGTCGGCGCCGATCGGATAAGCCTGCTCAAGCACAAGTTCCGGGGCACCCATGCGGCCGCGATCACCCCACCATGGGGCGGGCGGGCGTATGCAGCCCCATACCCCCCAGCCCGGATACCACGGGTATTCGCCGTAACACCACCAATAGCCCGGTCCGTAGAGCCAGTCCCACGGCCCGTCGGGGAACCAGCGGTCGTTGTAGAAATTGCGCTCCACCTTGATCTTCACCGTCGCCTCTGTGACAGGGGCGCCGTGGTAGTAGTTTGCGGAAACGGTCGCCTCAAAAGACTCGCCGAGTGCGACGGGTTCCGAAGGAGCGTCCACCTTCACCTCGAACTCAGGCTTCTTGTATTCCTCAACACGGAAACTGAAACCCGTGTTCGGAACCTCCCCCCTGACTGTGACCATGTAATTTCCCAGCGCCGCCTCTTCCTTGAGATCGAAGTCGAAGGTGATCCCGCCATATTCATCGGCGATGAGACCGTCCTTTTTGAAAACCTCCTCGTTCCTGGCATCACGCACCTCAATAGTTGCCGACTTCCCGGCGAATGCCGACTCCTCCCCGAGATCATACCGCGCCTCCCCGGCCCACAGTTTCACGTGAACCGCCTGCCCCGGGCGATACACCGGCCTGTCGGTGATGCCGATGGTTTTCTGCGCCACGTAACGGTATTCATTGCCGTTGTTGCCACGCCAGTTGAGGTTCCTGTCCGCGAGGTATGCCCGGCGCTCGCCCGCACGGGCGATGATATGCCAACGGTCATTGTCCCAGCCCTTTTCCTCCTTCAGCACCAGCTTGCCGTCCTCGTCGGTCTTTTTGGTGAAATGATGGGTGACGATGTTGAAGCGCCTTTTGCCATCGGGCTTCTGCAGGTAGTCCGCGTGGTAACCGAAGAACTCCAGCTCACCCGCCACCGGCGCACCCGCCGCCGCATCCACAAGGTAGATCACCTCCCTGCCCGCCTCGCTGCGTTTCAGGATCACCAGATCCCTCACCCACACCACGATCCATGCGGTGTTCCCGTCCTCAAGTTCCGACTTGAGGAGATAGGCGCCAGGCGCAAGTTTCCCAAGCCCAATGTTCGCCTCCGTGTTCTCATGGCCGGCCGCCGGCTTCAGTTCCTCCGTCCACGAGCGGATCTCATCGCCGAGATACCTATCCCTGTTCTTTTCCATCAGCACCCTTCCGAGCTGGGAAAAGGATGACTTCATGTGGTCGATCTGGACCGGATTCGATTTCAGATGCTCGATGATGTCTTGCATCAGCAGTTCCTCCTTCGCCTGCGTCAGCGAAAGCTTCACGGATTTCGCGTTGCGGAAAGTCAAAGGAACTTCCACAGGCTTGGAGGCGAAATAGGTCGGGGTCGCGCCGAACTGGCTCCAGTTGCCCCGGATCTGCTTGAGCAATTTCGCCCGGCTGTCGTTGTTGCCCGCGCCGTGAAGTCGTATGACCTCATCGAGGGTCTCTGCAGCGGTGGCATACTGCTTCCGGTTCAGGAAAACCTGCACCAGCAGATCCCCCGCCTGCCACTCCGAAGAACCTTTCCCGGCTCGCATCAGCTTACGCAGCCCCGGGATGAATTGGTAGTCTTCGCGAAGCGTGAAACGCTTCACGCCGTTCGCCAGCTTCGCGATCGTCTCTTCCTCTTTCAGGGTCGATGCCTGGAGTATCCCATCGCGCTCCTTCACATCCGGCTGCGACCACCAGCCGTAGGAGGCCAGCGTGTTCACGCCGTAGTTCTGCTGGCAAAATTGCAGCCATTGCAACTCCTGCTGCGGCGCGGATTCAGGGGTGAGCCTGCCGATCTCCGCCATCAGCCAGCGCCAGCGCTCGCCGTCGGATTTCGACGCCTCCCATGATGCCGGCATATCGATGTAATCCGGTTCGCCGTCCTTAGCGACCGGAGCGCCTTCGCTGGTGATCACGTCGATTTGCTCCGTATAGTCCGGCACCGCCGTGAGATCCGTTTTCAGGGAAAGCCGCCACAGGTAGCCCCCCATGCGGTTCATGGTGAGCGCCTGGGACATGCTGATGAGCAACTGCGCCTCGGCATTGCCGCCTTTCTCCACCTGCTCCCATGCCTGCGCGTAACATTGCAGCGCCCGCAGCCTGTCCTGCTCCTGCACCTGCCTCCACTCGCCCCTACCGTCATTGCCGCGCTGGAATGCGTTGTCCACGATCTGGCCGTAGTGCTGGACACCCATATACATCTGACCGGCCGCCTGCATGAAAACCGGATTGCCCTTCTTGGAATCCGTCAGCTCATCCATAAGCTCATCAAAACCTTTGAGAGCCCCCAGCCGGTTCATCGAGTTCAGGGCTTTTTTCAGATCCTCACCGGATTCGCCGTCGTCCAACTCGCGCAACAGCTTCACCCGCAGCTCATAAGCTTCCTTCCAATTCCCTTCCTTCTCCAGCTGCTCCGCCTGTTTTCTCATTTCGGGTGCCTCCGCGGCGAAAATCGAGCCGCACATCAGTAGGGAAAGTATCAGGTTTTTCATGTCTCTACCATAGGAGACACGGGGCGGGGGGAAAGCTTAGAAATTTCCGGAAAAAAACTCATACCTTGCCCTCAAGGAAGGGCAGCAGCTCGTCCACTCCGAAATCCGCCAGGATCTCCCCCTCCCAATCCAAAGTCGGCGCCTTCGACTGCCCGGAGAGTTCCACCATCTCCGCCATCGCCTCCCTGTTCCCGGAGACCATCACCTTGCGCACAGCAATCCCCTCTTTCCCCAGATACTCCTCCACCTCCGTACACCATGGGCATCCCGCCTTCAGATAAAGCACCCTGTCGTTTTCCATGTCCCCATGATCGTGCAGAAACACAGCGGAGCAAGCCCGCAACGCAGGAATGCAAACAGGGCTCCGACAGCCGCGAATCAGCTCCCCCTTGTCCGTATCCATCTTTCGGTTCAGCAACCCTTCTTGCTCCCATCACCACCAAAACCTAGGCGATCATTGACACCTCGACCACCAAACTGCTTATTCCCACTGTGATAAATGTGATACTCACTCAGAAAAACCGGGTTCGCAATCAACACCGCCGCCATGTCGCCTAGCTGGAAATTCCGTGATGTTCCGCAAGATCACCTCAGGGGAGGGCAGTTCCTGTCACGCCCATGGCCGGATGACCTGCCGGACAAGTGCGGCGTCTGCGGCACAGTATTCCGACACGGTTTCAACCTCAGCATGGGGCCGGGGAAAATCGGGCGCATCCTGCGCAATACAGCCTACTACGGGTTCATCCCGTTTCTCTTGCTGGGCGGCTTTATCATTCCGGGACTGTTCCCGGAATTCACCAGGAACCTGCGTGGCAACCAGGGATGGTGGGTCGTCTTCGGAGGAATGTTCTTCCCGCCCATGCTGCTCGGCGCACTCTCCGTGGTGATGCCGCAATCCCGCCTCGTGCTGTGCAAGAAATGCGGATGGAGCCACGACTACAAATTACCAAAGCCGGCACCTCTGCCACCAAGCTGAACCGAATCTCCGCAATCCTTTGCCGGGAAAACCGTGCCCCCGCCACCGCTCACTCATCCAGGAATTTCCCGGGATTGAGTATCCCGTGGGGATCGAGCGTGCGCTTCATGGAGCGGTGGACGGCGAAGGATACATCCCCGAGCGCCTGCCGTATCCAAGGCTTTTTGGCGAGGCCAACACCGTGCTCGCCGGTGATCGCCCCGCCTTTTCCCAGCACCCATGTGAAGAGGATGTCCAGGGCGGCATCCGCGCGGGCGCGGACTTCGGGATCATCATAATTCTCAACCATGAGGTTCGTGTGGATGTTCCCGTCCCCCGCATGGCCAAAGCAGGCGATGGCGATGCCGGTCTCCTTCTGGAGCATCCGGGCAAACTCCACCAACTCCACCAGTTTCCCCCTCGGCACGACGATGTCCTCATTGAGCTTGGTCAGGCCGGTATCGCGCAGGGAGTAGGAGAACTCGCGGCGGAGCTGCCAGATCGCCTCGCACTCCGCATCGTCCATCGCCACCCGGATGTCGCAAGCCCCGCATCCGACGAGCAGCCTGTAGAGTTCCTCGCCCTCGGAGCGGACAGCTGCGGGGCGGCCGTCGATCTCCACGATCAAGTGCCCCTCGCCAGGGGGGAAGGTTTCCGCGCCAAGACGTTTCCTCGCCGCCTCCAGCGTGAAGGAGTCCGTGATTTCCAAGGCGGAGGGGAGGTGCCCCGCCTGCAGGATGGCCTGCACAGCCTTGGCAGCGGCGGGAAAATCGGGGAAAACCGCCGCCAGCATGACCCGGGCGGGAGGCTTGGGGATGATGCGCAGGGTGGCCTCCGTGACAACCCCCAGCATCCCTTCCGATCCTACGAAAAGCCCGATGAGGTCGAAGCCGGTCTTGTTCTTGTGCAGGCGTCCGCCGCATTTCATCACCTTCCCGTTTGCCAGCACCACCTCAAGGCCGAGCACATAATTACGGGTTACGCCGTACTTCAGGCAGCGTGGCCCGCCGGCGTTGGTGGCGATATTTCCGCCGATAGAGCACTCCTTGAGCGATGCGGGATCCGGCGGGTAGTCCCAGCCAAGGGCGCGGACCGCCTCCTGCAACTCCCCGGTGATGACCCCCGGCTGCACGACGGCAACCCCATCCTTTGGGCTGATCGCGATGATCCTGTTCATCCGCGCTGTGGAGAGGACGATGCCACCGCGCACCGGTACACAGCCGCCGACGTAGCCGATACCAGCGCCGCGTGTGGTAACCGGAATGCGGTGACGGTGGGCGAAGGCCAGCACCGTGGAAACATCCGCCGTGCTTTCCGCAAACACCACGACGTCCGGCATGTGACTTGCGAACCACTTGTCCCCCGAGTGGGCTCCCTTCACCTCATCGGTTGCGGAAACCTTTTCCTCCCCAAGCAGCGAGGTGAGGATGGCACGGAGATCAAGCCTTTCCGCTTCCGGCTGGGTCCCGTTCCCATCCCCATCCCCGGAGCCCTCCTCCGCGATCGTATCGAGCTCATCCCACACATCGTCATTGCTCAGGACATTCAGGCGGGGCCTGACCTGGAAAACGCGGCCTTTCTTGGGAGGCAATCTCATACGGCGCCTACAGCATTTCCGGAAGGCGGGCGGAGGTCAATCCCCACTATCACTGATAATACGGCCTCAGCATCAGGTAACAGACGGGGCCGGTGAGGGCGACGTAGAGCCAGATGGGGAACACCCAGCGGGCGAGTTTCCTGTGCGCCTCGAAGCGGTTCGTCCACGCTGCGATGAAAGTCAGGAGAATCGCGGGGAGACTGACCGCAGCCAGTACGATGTGAGTGATCAGGATGAAAAAATACACGTATCTTATTGCTCCGATCCCGCCGAACTTGGTCTCCACGGTGGTGAAATGATAGGCCACGTAGCAGAGGAGGAAACCTACGGACAATGCCATGGCCGCCAACATGAGTTGCTTGTGCAGGCCAATCTTGCCCCGCTTCACCGCCACAATCGCCCCAATCAGGGCCAATGACACCAATGTGTTGATCACCGCGTGGACGGGCGGGAGGAACGACATCGTCCATCCGTCCGGCAGCGGGATCTTGTAGGGCGAGCGCATCATCACCACCAGCACCAGAACCAGCGATGTCAAAACCCATGCCGCCCTCGTCAGCTTCGCCGAAAGCACCGCATCCGGCTTGCGCTTGAGCCATTCATTCCTTTCCCCGCCCGTTGCCATATCCTTGTGTCAGTTCGTCGTTTCCCCACCCTTGGCGAGCTCCGCACGGATGCGCGCGGCCATTTCGGCCTTGTCCCGCTCATACTGCCCGGGATCAAGCGCCCGGCCTTCCTCAGACCTCGCTGCGGCCAGCGACCATTTCCCGATCACATTGAAATCCCGATCCACCACCATCAGTCCGAGATCGTGCAGGAAGCGGCCGTTCGCCTCGATGTCCGCCGGATCGGTGCGCTCCCGCACGCCGAGGAACTTCAGGGTTTTCTCCATGTATTCATGCGTCGCCTTTTCCTCGCCGGCATTCAGGAACCACCAATCCTCGGTCTCCGCACCGAGAGCCTTCGCATACTCGCCAAGACGCTCCACGTTGTCCCGCTCCGGATCAACGCTGATGCAGACCATGTGGAAATCCGGATGTTCCCTGAACTCATCGTAGATGGCCCGCAGCTCCGCGCCGTTGCGCTCCGCGCAATGCGGGCAGATCGCGAAAAACTCGGCCACCACCCAGACCTTGCCGCGCAGGTCGGAAAGCCTCACGGATGCCCCCGCCTGGTTCGTCGCGACCAGATCCTTTTCGATCGGATACCATTCCTTCTCGCGCTGCTGGCCGACGTTCTGGAATGATTCCGTCTTCTGGGAGTTCGCGCGGATGTTCGGGACGATCAGGAAATTCACCAGCGATAGGATGGCCGCGCAGACAAGCGCGACTCCGCAATAGAATAGGATGATTGTGTTTCTTTTTGTCATAATGTCTGCGGGCTTGCCGCCCTCCTGGATTTGATGATGAGAAGAACGAAAAGGAGGGCGAAACCCATCCCCACATAAAGCACCGTGGCTCCGCCTTTTTGTTCGGAAATCACCTCCTCCTCGGCAAGCAGGGTGTCCGCCGTCTCACCCAACAGGGCTTCCAGTTGCTCCACATTCGTCTTCTCCGTGCCGGTCTTGACCCCTTTCTCGTCCCAGCCCTGTGCCTGCCCGAAATCAAATGTAGCCACAAACGCCGCACCCCCGCGTTTCTGCGGAATCACCGCGCGCCGAACATGCCTGTTCCTGTCGATCAGCACCAGCGAGCCATCATACACCCATTCACCGCCCTTCTCATGCGGCAACATGTTCGCCTTGAACTCGTTCTTGACGAACTTGTGGAGCGTCCGCCTGTCGTTCGTGCCAACCGACCACCTGGGCAGCTCCGCACCCAGCTCACCCGCCAGTTTTCCCAGCTCGGCCTTGAGATCCGCGGGCTTCCCCGGATCGAGCATCAGGGTCACCAGCGCGAAATCCGGCTCTTCCGCGTATCGTTCGGAAAGCCGTCTCATCACGCCGCTGGTCATTTCATCCGGCTGCGATTGCGGCAGGCATTGCACCGCGATCACCTTGCCCTTGAGGGAAAGCAGATCCGTCAGTTTCCCATCCTGACGCATGAAACTCAGATCCTTGGTCCGGGAAATCTGCGTCACGAAGCTTGGCCTGTCGTCGCTTTGACCCTCCTGCGCCCGCTTGTTGTATGCCCGCAGGATCAGAAACCCTCCCACCACCATGATCGCCACGAGGATCCACGCCGTGCGGCGCAGCTTCTTCGGATCGGGGGTGACGGGTTCTAGGGTATGGTCTGTCATCTGGCGCCGGCAAGGTAATGAATGAACGCCTCTTGTCCACCCGGAGGAAAAGAAATTCGCGCAGAAGTCGCCGTTTTCTCGGAGTGAAACTGCGAGCCACCGGGAAACCTGGAGATCCAATCGTGTGGACCGACCAACCAAATATCCCGACCATCTAGCCCGGCATGGCCAACCCATCGCCCCCAAACCTTTGGGACAGGCCGATTTACCCCTTGGTCTCGCAGGCGCGCCCCTAACTCGGCAGACCCTAACAATACGTCATTCGTCCGGATATTCGGTTGCAGCAACACGATCAACCTGATGAATTCGCTCAAATGAAAAAAACCCCGGCTACGCCGTTGGCTCTCTTGGTTGGAATCGGCATCGGGTTTTTCATCACCAAAGCCGGCACGCCTGCCGATTCCGGCCATAACGCAGAATCCCTTTCCCCCGGTGAAGACGCATCTGCGAATCCCCGCACCCGCCCTTTATCGAGAACCACATCCGCAGCGAAGGCTACCTCCGGGCGGACTTCGTCCTCCCCCCGCAGCCTCGCCGCCCTGCTTGAGCTGACCGGCGATCACTGGAATGGCCAGGATTCGATCACATTCTTGCAGGCCATCGAGCAACTGGGCGCGGATGAGATCGCCGCATTGATGATCGGTCTTGAGAAACCGGATCCGACCAACCCCCGCCGTTACCGGCTCTGCATCGCCCTGATCAACCGTTGGGCCGCGATCGATCCCGGTGGTGCCTGGGACGCCGCCACGCAATTCGGCGACAATAACTTGAAACAGCAGATGATCTCGACGGTGATCGGAGCCATCGCCCGGACGGACCTAGGCAAGGCGCGGCAATTTCTTTCCGGGATCGAGAATGCCCAGACCAGGCAGTCGGCACTCTACGCATTCGTCAACGAAGCTGCCTCGGAGGATCCGGAGGAGGTTTTCCGTCTGCTTGCATCCGAGCCAACGAAGTTGAATGGTTACGGCTATTACCAGAGCCTGTTCCTAAAATGGGCGAAGGACGATCCCGATGCAGCCATCGCGAAACTCGACTTGATCAAAGGAACCTGGGACAGGCAGCAAGCCCTGCAAGGCATCGCCACGGCGCTCATGGCATCCGACCCGAAGCGCGCCCTGGATATGCTCGACGGTATGACGCCCGGAGCAAGCCGCACCAACATGCTTGCCTCGATCACTTCCACTTGGATGGGACAGGACAGCGATGCGGCCATCGCATGGATCAACGGGCTGCCTGCGGCGGATCGCTCCACGGCACTCCAAAACGGCATTTGGCAACTCACCCAGCAGGATCCCGCCAAGGCCGCCGCGTTCCTTTCATCGTTTCCCCCAAACAACCAGACCAGCCACCAATATTCGCAATTGGCGGGCCAATGGGCACAACTGGATCCCGAGGCCGCGCGGAAATGGGCGGAATCCCTGCCAGCCGGACAAGCCAGGGAACAAGCCATGAACCAAATCATCAGCACCATCGCGCGGACCGATCCGGCGAAAGCTGCGGCCATTCTCGGCGGCTCGGTCCTGACAAGCCAAAACTCCCACCAGGTCGGCAACCTCCTCGGGGAGTGGATCAAGACCGATCAAACGGCAGCGCTCGCATGGCTCGACAGCCTCGACCTCCGTGGTAGCGCCCGGATGAATGTGCAGAGCCAGATCATGCATAGCTGGGTCAGTGAGGATGCCACCGCCGCCAGCCAATATGCGCTGGGTATCCAGGACGGGAAGTCACGCCAGCAGGCGATCAGCACCCTGGTCAGCGCATGGGGGAACAATGATCCCGTGGCGGCGCGGGACTGGATCATGAACTCCCTTGAAGGGGATTCCAGAAACCAATCCCTCAACAACCTCATCCAGGCCCTGAGCTATCAGGACCACTCCACCGCGCTTGAATACTACAAGGAAGCGACCGCGAACCTCGCGCCGGAAGCGATCGAAAAGACCTTCGGAGCCACCGCATCACGCATTGCCAGCACTTGGGTCCAGCATGATCCCAAAGCCGCCGCCGAGTGGGTGTTGGGCCTGCCGGAAGGGGAATCACGCTCGAACTCGATCCAATCCTTGGTGGATAATTATGGGAACCACGATATCAAGGGCGCCGCGGAATTCGTCAACACACTCGCCGTGGGGAAGGAACGCGACCAGGCGGTGGGTGCGCTGGTATCCGACCTGGGACAACAGGGTGATCCCGAATCCGCCTTCGACTGGGCGACAAGCATCAGCGAGGCCTCCAGCCGGGAAAGCATGATCCGCAACGCTGTGAGCCAATGGAAGGAATATGACCCTGCGGCAGCCCGGGCAGCCGTGGCCGCCGCCGACATCAGCAACGAGGCAAGGAAGAACATCCTCAATGGTCTTGAAAACTGAACCGGTCCAAGAACGGGGCGACCAAATTTCCTCGGCATCAGATTCTTCAAGCAAGGCTTCGCCTCCCTCCGCGCCCTTTGCGGCTCTGCGGTGAAAAATGCAACCCCACCTGCTGTTTCCAAAATCGCAACCGTCCCCCAGCAATCAGAAACACCCACCTACGTCCTTGCGCTTTCCCCGCGTTTCCACAAACCTCAGCCCATGGATCACGCCACCGAAACCGAAGTCGCAGACGCAGCGAAACACCTCCGCTCCCTTGACCAAGGGCTCAACCAGATCCTCTTCGGACAGCAGGAAATCATCGAGCTGGTGATCACCGGCGTCCTCGCCCGCGGCCACATCCTCCTCGAAGGCCTCCCCGGCCTCGGCAAAACCGAGCTCGTCAAAGGCCTATCCAAGCTCCTGCGCCTAGAGAACAAGCGCGTCCAGTTCACCCCGGACCTGCTCCCCGGCGACATCACAGGGAATCCCGTGCTACAGGAGGTCGATGGCCGCCGCGAGTTCGTCTTCCAGCCCGGGCCGCTGTTCGCGAACATCGTCCTGGCGGACGAGATCAACCGCGCCTCCCCGAAAACCCAGTCCGCCCTGCTCGAGGCCATGCAGGAGCGCCGCGTCACCGTGCTCGGGAAAACCCACGACCTGCCCCTCCCCTTCTTTGTCCTCGCCACCCAGAACCCCATCGAGCTAGAGGGCACCTACCCGCTCCCCGAGGCGCAGCTCGACCGCTTCCTCTTCAAGCTGGAGATCACGAAAAACGACGTCGCCACCCTCCAGAAAATCGTTTCCAGCCGCGAACTCGGCACCGAGCCGCAGGTCGACCCCATCATGACCGCCGAGACCCTGGCAGGACTCCTCGCCCTGGTCCGCCGCATCTACATGCCCGATGTCGTCGCCAACTACATCGCCCGCCTCACCGATTCAACCCACCCCGGCCAATCCCCCGCCTCCGCCCAGATACGCTTCGGAGCCAGCCCCCGCGCAGCCCTCGCCATGGCATCCGCATCGAAAGCCCGCGCCCTCATCCACGGCCGCACCAACGCCTCCTTCGAGGACGTGAAAGCCATCGCCCCAGCCGTGCTCCGCCACCGCATCGTGCTCGACTACAACGCCCGCGTCGATGGCCACACCCCCAATACGGTTGTCGCGAAACTCCTTGAGGAAATCCCCTACCAGGACACCGCAACCCCGAAAACCCTCGTGCCCGCGTAGCTGCTGCCTCCCGCAGCGAAACCCCACAAAGCATCACGAATGAACCGCCTTATCGCCTTTTCCCTCCTGCTGGCATCCCTCGCATCCGCCCAGGAAACCCTCTTCCGCCAGGTTGCGGATACCAAGACGGACACCCACGTCGAGGCCACCGCGCTGTTCGCCCACCCCAGCCTCGGCGGATACCATCCCGTCCGCATCTTGATCGCAAACAACCAGAGGGTGCCACACACCGTCCGGCTCGATTTCTCTGACTCCACGAACTACAACAACGGCCTATCGACCAGCTCCACCTTCAGCTTCACCGCCCCTCCCGGCCGTACCGTCACCTCAGACATCCTCGTGCCACTCGCCCCGCAGAACGGCATCGTGAACTACAGCAACATGAGCTGCAGGCTCAGCGGCACCATGGGAAACACACAGAGCACCCTGAGCTCGCCCTTCTCGGTGGATTTCCCCTGCGTTCTCCTCAGCAACAGCCTCTACACCCCCAACGCCTCCTCGCTCGATTCGGAAGTCTCCTCCCGCGGCGGCCATTCCCGCTTCGGCGGCTCCTCGGATTTCGCCACCAAGTTCGATCCCAAACGCCTCCCCGACGATTGGCGCGCCTTCTCCGGATTCGACACCATCATGCTCACGGACTCCGATTGGTCGGAAATCCCGCCCGGCCCGCGCAACGCGATCACCTCATGGCTCCGCCTCGGCGGGCACCTCGTCATCCACTCCTCCTCAAATCCCACACTCTCCGCACTCGGCATTCCCGATGATGCCAGCTTCGGCAAGGCGCAGGTGCGCCCCATCGCCCCCAGCCTCACGCTCAACCCCAAGCAGACCGTAGACCTCGCCACCTCCGGGCGCGTCGCGAAAACCCGCATGCAATCGGTCGCCAACGACTTCGATGGCTCATGGCCGCTGCAGGACGCATTCGGCGAGAAATCCTTCAACTACATCCTCTTCATCGTCATCCTCCTCGCCTTCGGGATCCTCGTCGGCCCGGTCAACCTCTTCGTCTTTGCGAAGTCCGGCCAGCGCCACCGCCTTTTCGTCACCACCCCCATCATATCCGTCGCCACATCGCTCATCCTCATCGCCCTCATCATCCTCCAGGACGGCTTTGGCGGCGATGGCACACGCCTCGTCCTCATGGAAGTCCGCCCGGATGGGAACCAGAACGCCGCATACGTACAGCAGGAGCAGTTCTCCCGCACCGGCGTGATGACATCCCCTTCCTTCTCGGTGGATGCCTCCGCGCTGATGGTTCCGGTTCCCATCGCATCAAACAGATGGTCGCGCTTCACCAGCGGCTACGATGCCTCCGGCAGCTACGACATCCAGCCTTCCGGCGGCAAGCTCTTCGCCTCCGGGGGATGGTTCCAGAGCCGCTCCGAGCAAGGCCAGCTCATCACCGCCGTCGTCCCCACCCGCGGGCGCATCGAGTCCACGCCACAGCCGGACACCCTCATCTCCACCTTCGATTTCCCCATCCAGACCCTTCTCTACAAGGACGCCTCCGGCCAATGGCACCGCGCCGAGAACGTGATCAAGGGCAACAGGGTGAAGCTCATCCCCGTGGATCCCACCATGGCCATGCCGCTCCTGAGAAAGAACAGGAACCTATTCACCGAGCGCAACCGCTCATACCTCGAGCGCATCGAGGATCGCAACGACCACTTCATCGCCTTCACCGACAAGGCCCCCGCCATCGACACACACGCCGGCATAGTATGGAAAACCACCACCATCATCACCGGCCCCATCGCCCGCTGAAAATTCAACTTTCGACAAACAGCCTAATGACTGCGCCCGGGAACAAACCACATGATCTGAAGGAGCCCGCCTGCGCCTTCGCACTCGAAGCCAGGCTTCCCCTTCGGAATGCGAAAATTGGATCCGGTGAACTCGTGAAAATCCCGTCCTTCATAATCAGCAACAGAACCACGCAAAACCAACCTCTTCCATGAAAGTTGAATTTTGAATATTGAATTTCCATGAGCGAAGCCGCAATCACAGTCCACAACCTCTACCGTTTCTTCGGCCCGCTCCAGGCCGTCAACGGGGTCTCCTTCGAAATCCCGCACGGCTCTGTCTGCGGCTTCGTCGGCGCGAACGGGGCGGGGAAAACCACCACCATGCGCATCCTCGCAAGCCTCGACTACCCCACCATGGGACATGCCGAGGTCTGCGGGATCAATGTCGTCCACCACCCCGCGGAGGTCAGGAAGCTCATCGGCTGGATGCCGGACCACTTCGGCAACTACGACAACATGACGGTGCTCGAGTATCTCGACTTCTACGCCCGCGCCCTCGGATACAAGGGAGCCGAGCGCCGCCAGCGCATCGACGAGGTGATGGATTTCACGGATCTCATCCCGCTCGCCAACCGCTTCTCCAACAAGCTCTCCAAGGGCATGACCCAGCGCCTCTGCCTCGGCCGCTCCCTGCTGCACGACCCGCAGGTGCTCATCATGGACGAGCCCGCCGCCGGCCTCGACCCGAAGGCGCGCGTCGAGCTCAAGCACCTCATCCGCGTACTCGCCAAGGAAGGCAAAACCATTTTCATCTCCTCCCACATCCTCTCCGAGCTCGGCGAGATGTGCGACTCGCTGCTCTTCATCAACAACGGCCGCATCGTCCACCACGGCGATTCGGAGAGCCTGAAAAAATCCACCGACCTGCTCGGCGGAGTCCTCTACGACGTGAAGCTCGACGGCGATCCCCAGGCGCTTTCCGATTGGGCGGTGCTCCAGCCGAACATCGAGTTCCTGGAGTCCCGGAAAAACGGCGGCCGCATCCGCATCGACACCGAGGATCCCAACAAGGCCGCCGATGTCCTCGCCCGCATGGTCCGCGACAACCTCCGCGTCGTCGATTTCCACCGCGAGCAGCGCAACCTGGAGGACGCCTTCATCGACATCCTCGCAAACATCGACAAGGGCGCACCCGCAGTCGCCCCGCCCCCTCTGCCCCAGCAATCCGAGCAACTCCCCCAGGAACCCCCCTATGACCCGTAGCCGGCCTCTCTCTTGGGATTTAGAATTCAAAATTTTGGATAAAACACCGTGCACCTAACAGATTTCCCCGACCGCCTCTCGCCCATGCTCGTCAAAGAGCTCCGCCAAGGCTTGCGAACCAGGTCCTTCGTCGCGGTCTTCATGACCCTACAGGCCATACTCGCCATCGTCCTGCTCTCCGCCGGGGCCGGCGCCGCCTCCGACAACTCGGGCCAGGTGATCTCCACGATCATCTTCATCTTCTTCTCCATCGCCGTTCTCATCATCCAGCCGATGCGTGGCATCTCCGCGCTCTCCGCGGAGGTGAAGGGCAACACGATCGACATGATGGTCCTCACCCGCCTCTCCGCGTGGCGCATCGTAACGGGGAAATGGTTCGCCATCGTCAGCCAGTCCGCGCTCATCCTGGTCACGATCGTGCCCTACCTGATCCTCCGCTATTTCTTCGGCGGGATGAACCTCTTCGGGGAAATCATGATCCTCTCGCTCATTTTTCTGAGCTCCGCCACACTGACGGCCATCACCGTAGGGCTTTCCGCCTCCGGCTCCGCCATCCTCCGCTCGGTGCTGCCCATGGTGGGCCTGCCCATCGGAGCATTCATGCTTCTCGTCGGCATGGTATCGAGCAGCCTCAGTGGGGGCGGACGCACGAGCTTCGCGGAAATGGTTTCCCTGTCCACCACGGAGTCCCAGGTCGGCGTTTCGCTCTACCTTGCCACTTGCGCATACCTTGCTTTCTTTTCCCTCTCCAGCGGCACCACCCTCATCGCCAGCTATGCGGAAAACCACTCCACCCTGCGCCGCCTGATCGCGCTCTGCGTCGCCTTGGTCGCCGCCGTCCTGGCATCCATGGACTTCACGTCCAGCGATGCCCTGCCCATCATCTTCACCATCATCCTCACCCCGGTCTTCTCGATCTCGCTCACGGAGTTCGCACCGCCCGCCGCCCCCACCCTCGCACGCTTCGCGAAGCTCGGCCCTGCGGGGAAACTCGGAGGCTTTTTCCTGCTCCCGGGCTGGCCCTCCGGTGTCTTCTTCTGCATCCTGCTGACAGCGGTTTCCGCCATCCCATTCATCCTGAACGATTCGGGCTACAGCAATGATCACATCATGAACGGCCTGATCTGCCTCGCATCCCTCCTTTTCCCCGCCGTGCTGGTCAATTTGTTCCGCACGCAGGGGCCGCAGCGCGTCTCCAACTACGTGCTTTTCCTCCTCGCCTCCGGCGTGGTCGCCCTAGTCCTCGCAGTGATCGCCGAGTCCATGTCCAACGAGGGCTTCCTGTGGCTTTTCATATGGATCCCGCCCATCCTATTCGTCATTGAGGAAATGAGCCACAGCAGCAAAGACGCCGTTGTTGTTTCCGCCATCGCGATATCAATCATCTTATTCGCCATCCTATTCGTTCTTGCCCTTGCGAACTTCAGGAAGTCGGTCAGCGAAATCGAGAAGGGTCCAGAATCCCCATGAAAGCCTTTCTTCCGCTCATCGCCTCGATCTCCACGCTCGCGGCCAGTCCATACGGGATCTCCATCCCCCCCGGGACACAACAGCAACTTCCCGTAGGCACAACGGCTGTCCGTTTTTCTCCTGCTGACTCGGATTATGGAGCTTCCGCGAAACCGGAGACTTTCCTACCATACGGTGTCTTGCGCCCAGACTCCGTACCGGCCAAGGATGAGGTCTGGCGTGGCTTCGTCACCGAAACCACCGAAGCCATTGAAACCGGAATCAGGCATTGGGAAGTCCTCGATTCCTTCAACCTCGGCGCCCGCAACGAGAACACCCCCTTCCGCTACATCGAGCTGCTCACCATCGCCAAAAAAGCCGCGCCCCAGGCCAAGATCGGATTCTCGCTCGCGAACTACGACCTGGAATTCCTAGACGATGCCCTGCGTGAAGGCGCGGGAGACCAATTCGATTTCATTTCCCTCAGCCCCTTTCCCTGCTCGGAAGGAATCGCCCCCGTCCTTCCCACTGTCCTGCCAACCCTCCGCAGGCTCCTCGCGCTCCATGGCGTTGACGCGGAAATGCCCGTCCACATCACCCTGACCGGCAGCCAGGAAGCCCTCTCAGAGGCCGCACCCCTAGCCCTCTCGCTCGGCTTCGCCCATGTTTTCCTCGAGACCGATCCCGCCACCTTCGCAAAGATCCCCACCGCACCCGCCGCCGTCCCGGAGACCGCCGATCACTCCGGGAAAACAGCAGGCAGCATCACCTTCGGGCAAAAAAACCGCTATGACGGCCTCCACCAGCTTTTCCCAACGGACACCCCGTGGGATGAGGAACTGGGAGCGAACCGCCTCCACCTGTGCGCGGATCCACCTGTCTTCCGCACCACTTTCCTCACCGCCGCAGGACTCGTCCCGCCTGACACATCAACCCTCGAGATCACCGTCACCGCAAGACGCCTTCCCACCAAGGAAGGCTTGGGAAAACCCACCGCCATAAACCTCACCTACGAATCCACCTTCGGCACCAACTCGCCCGAAACATGGTTCTCCGTCCCCGGTGAAAACAAATGGCACACCCACACGTGGAAGATCACCGACGCCAAATTCACCGGCAAACTCGGCTGGAACTTCCTCCTCGACGCATCCGGTGCCGGCAACGACGTCCTCATCCGCGAAATCAGTGTCAGCCGCTGAACTCCCCGGCCTCATGCCGGCCTCCCCTCCTGCGGCTTCCGCATCCGAAGAGTCCATGCATCTTCCGGAAGCCGATGGGAAGGCGTGGCTTTCCCGGGATGCATGAAGAGAGCTTGCGCCATCCGCGCTTTGCCCCGTATCACCGAATCCGACAATTTTTCAGATCGCCTGTCTGATCGCCCCGCGAGGGCTGCATGGATCCGGGGTTGCGGCCATGAGCCTCCTTTCCCTCCGTTGGATGAAATTCCCGCTTCACCTCGCACCGTATCCCTTGCAGCCTGATCCATCCCAAGCCCATGAGCAATTTCTCCCACCTCCCGACAGCCGCGGGCTTTTTCGAAACCGGCGCCCTGAAACTCCTCCTCGAAGGGGGCGTTTTCATGTGGCCCATCCTTGCACTCCTCATCCTGGCCCTGGCGGTGATCATCGAGCGCTATCGCAGCCTCAAACTGTTGGAGACCGATGCCTCGGCATTGCGCTCGGAGGTGATCTCGCTGCTTTCCGAGGACAGGGTCGAGGAATCGCTGGAGCTGTGCGATTCCTCCACCGGCCCTGTCCCTGCCATCCTTTCCAACGGGCTGCGGAAATACCTCGTCCTGCGCCGCCTCGGCTACGATCCCGCACAGATGGAGCAGCAGGTCCTCAAGAGCATGGAGACCTACGGCGTGAACATCGTCGCCGCGCTCGAGAAACACCTTCCCATCCTCGCCACGATCGCCTCGGTCGCACCCATGCTCGGCTTCCTCGGCACGGTGCAGGGCATGATCGTCGCCTTCGGGGACATCGAGGCGAACATCGGCCAACAGAACATCGTGCAGGCGGCCGCCTCCGGGATCCGCGTGGCCCTTCTCACCACCGCCTTCGGGCTGGTCGTCGGCATACCGGCCTACATGGCGTTCAACTATTTCACCGGAATCATCAACGACTTCGTCCTGCAGGTGGAGTCCTCGGCGGCGGAGCTCATCGAGGTCGTCACCCTGCGCCTGACCCTAGACAAGGAACCGAAATGAAACTGCATCGCGGGAAAATGCTGGTCGATCCGCCCGCCTGCGCGAGCTCGGACATCGCCTTCACGCTCATCATCTTTTTCCTCGTCTGCGCGGCGGTGCAGCCGGAGACAGGCATGTCGCAGGCCTTGCCCAAGACCGAGGAGAAATCCGAGAAGCGCGACCAGAGCCAGAACCTTGAGGTTTCGATCACCCCGTCCAGCATCATCCTCAACGGCAGCCCGCTGAAACCGGACGAGTTCGCAGCCCGCATCTCCGCCGCGCTCAAGGCGAAAACGCGCGAGGCGGACAGGATCGTGGTGGTGAAAAGCGCTCCGAACACCCCCTACCCGCTGTGGCTTGCCGTATCGCAATCCATCGACAACGCCGGTGGCATCCTCACCCTCGAACTGGAGTCCGAGAAAACGATCAACGTCCGATGAAACTCCCGCGCAAGAAACTCACCGCATCCGTCCCCTCCTTCGCAATGGGCGACATCGGCTTCCTGCTGCTCATTTTCTTCGTGATCCTCGCCCGCGCCCAGGACGACAGCCACATCCAGTGGGAGCCCGCGCGGATGAAGGACGTGGAAATGGCAGCCGCACCGCTCGCCACCGTCACGATCGACGCCGGCTTCAAGACCTACCTCGACGGAAAGGAGATCGCCCCCGAGGAAATCGCGGGAAGGCTCACCGAAATCCTCGGCGATGCGCCCGCCGGCCAGCGCAATGTTTTCCTGAAGGTCCACAAGGAGGCAAAGGCCAGCAACTTTGAGCCGGTGATCTCCGCGATCAGCGAGGCGGGCGGCGACCTTGTCCACATCCTCGAACCGGAGAAGGAAACGAATCCAAAATGAACATCAAACCGGAAGACACGAAACCCAAGCGGACCGCGATGGCCAGCACCAAGGCGGATCTGCGCGAATTGCGCAGCAACTCCCAGGCGACCGTCCAGGAAATCCAGGCATTCCTCCGCGACTTGAAAGGCAAGAGCCCGCAGGAAATGCTTGGGGTCGTAGCTTCCAACAGTCTGGTCCGCGCCCTGTTCATCTCAGCCGGAGTCGTCGCGGCGGTGCTTCTGCTTTTCACCGCGATCCCCTATTTCACCGCCGATGAAAAGCCCGACAAGCCGGCCTCGGAAAACATCCCTGGAAATGAACAGCCGGAACCCGGGGCATTGCCGGAAACCCCTGTTCCGGAAGCGCCACCGGAACCCGACCCACTCTCAAAACTCGGGGTCGGCGAGGAACTTGCCGCGCCTCCCGGCACCAACCCACTCGAGGACAAGGGCGACGACTTCCTGAAAGACCTGGAGTGATGGACTGGCGCCGGGCATGGGAATGGTTCCTGCAACACATCCGCCGCCCGGCCGTGATGACAGGTATCTTCGCAATCCTGTGGTGCCTCGCATGGCTCGATTCGCATGTCTGGTTTCGTTTCCCCACGTGGTTCCACGCCCTGTTTTTCCTTTCGGCCATGCCGGTGTGTTTCCATTGGGTGAAACACTTCCGGAAAAAATCCAAGGTCGCATACCTGGCCGCGCTCAGCGTCTCCTACATCCCCGCATGGGTGCTCGTCGCCGAGATCCCCCTGCTCTTCTCCGGATATTCGCTTTCGTCCTCCCTCTCCGACGCGGGCGCCTTCGGCGCGTTCTTCCTCGGCCTCGCATGGGCGGTCTGGTGGATGGACCGCGAGACGAAACGCATCCGCCCCGCTCCATCCGAACACCGCACATGGGATCCACGGCGGCTGACCGCATGGTATTTCGGCAGGAAAAACGCAAAGCTCAGGCAATCGGTTTTCACCCTGCTCACCTACAGCGCCCTGTTCTGCATGATGTTCCTTTTCCTGACGAAGCTCACCGGCTGCGCGATCTACGAGGCACCCCTCGGCGGCGGCGAGGACAAGCAACTCCGCCAGACCGTCAAGATCCAGAAGGTCATCAAGAAAAAATACGTCATCAATCCCTACAGCAGCATCCTCTTCAACCCGCCGCCCATCGATGATGTGGAACTGCAGTTGTTGGAAGTGACCGAGCACCTCTATCAGATCGGCCAGGGCAAGGCGGACGGCGCGGGCTTTTCCGCAGGAACCACCCGCGGCAAGGTGCGTTTCATCCGGCTCATCTATGACGGCGGCGACTGGCAGCAGGACATGGACCGCGGCTCCGATCTCAACCTCCTGACCGAATACGGCGTCCGCACCGGCCAACCCGTCAACGACCGGCCGGAGCCGATGAAGATCGCTCGGCTCAAGGCATTCCCCGCCCGCAAGAGCCCACCTATGGTTTACATGACCGGGCAACAGGGAATCGATGTCAGCGATTCCGAAGCCCTCATCCTCCGCGAGTATCTGTTGGAGAAACACGGCATGCTCTTCGCCGACAACGGCGGAAGCTCCGGCTGGGAGGGACAGTTCGTGTCGATGATGAAGCGGATACTTCCAAAGGTGGAGCCGATCAACGTCTACCTCGACCACACGATCCACCGCATCCCCTACCCGCTGCCGAAGCTCCCCATCGTCGCCCCGCACGGCCGCTCGAACGCGCTCGGCTGGGTGGTGGACGGACGGCTCGCCGTGTATTACCATCCCGGCGATATCGGCGACGCCTGGGCCGACGGCCACTCCGGCGTCCCGCAGGAGATCTGGGAGGGCTGCTATCAGCTCGGCATTAACATCATCCACTACGCCCACGCGGAATACAACCGCTGGCTGGAAAGCACCAAGCAATGAAATTCCCCAGAGCAATCCTCGCCTCCATCACCGCACTTCTGCCGCTGATGTCCCCCGCCCTCTCCCCTCTGGAACAGATCCCCGTCGAGACTTTCGGGAAAATGAAGGAGACCGAGCGCTACCAGATGCGGATCGCGGAAAAGCATTACACCGACAAGAATTTCAAGACAGCCCTGGCGGAGTACGAGAAGTTCCTCACCCTCTACGAGAAAAGCCCCGGTGCGCCCTACGCGCAGCTGATGTGGAGCCACTCGATGATGCACCTCAAGAAACCGAAGACCGCGCTCCGCGAGGGTTTCCAATCCGTCATCGACTACTGGCCGGAGTCCCAGGAGGCCACCATCGCCGCCTACTGCATGGCCGATGCCTACCGCACCATGGGCGAGGTCAAGAGCGCCCAGGAGGCCTTCCGTTTCCTCATCCGTGAGTATCCGGATCACGAGATCGCCGTCCGCTCCCGCACCGACCTGCTCCACTACGCCCGCCTGCACCAGGACAAGGAGGAGGAGATGTCCCTGCTCCAGGATCTGGCCTTCAAGGTCAAGCGCACCGAGACCTCCAAGGAAACCTGCGCGAGCGCCGCCCGAGAGCTCGCCGAAATCCATTTCTTCGCCCAGCGATTCGATGAGGGCAAAAAGGCGTTGGCCACGAACTATTCCGGCAAGGAACTTTTCGACAACGTCTTCAACCTATCCGCGAAGACCGTCGGCCACCTGCTCAAGGACGAGAAAACGAAAGCAGCCGCCATCAACCTCGCCGACCAGCTGCTTGCCAGCCTCCAGCAGGACATCAAGGAACGCCCGGACGAAGGCAAGGAGATCCTGTACAAGGCCGTGGGGCTCAACGCCACTCTCGGCCGCCCGGCGGAGATCTGGAAAATCTACGAGGAGATCGCCGAACGCTACGGCCGCGACGACGGGATCCTAGGGAAAATGGCCGAGTGGTACAAGCAGCGCGACAAGCGCGAGGATGCCCGCCGCATCTACGCGGAGTTCAAGGATCAGGTCGCAGGGCTGAAGAACATCGCCGCGATGCATCTGGAAGAAGGAAAGGTCAAGGAGGCCATAGAGATCTACCGCAAGCTCATCGAGATCGACGGCGACCATGCCGACGAACATCTCTGGGCCATCGCCGGCTGTTACGAAAAGCTGTCCGATTGGAAATCGGCGATCGGCGTTTACCGGCAGGTGAACCGTTTCCCGGAAAGCAATTTCCGCATGGCTTCCTGCCACCGCAGGCTCGGCGAGCACAAGGAGGCCATCCTGCTCTACGGCCAGTGCATGGTCGCCGATTCCGCCGCGCCCGAGGCCACCCTCCAGACCGCCTTCACCTATGAGGAAGCCAAGGAAAAGGAAAACGCGATCCGCACCTTCCAGCTCACCTGCCGCCGCCACCCGAAATCCGGCCAGGCCGGCAAGGCCCATGCGCATCTGCAGAACAAATACAACATCAACGTGACACTCGGCGGTTCGGAAGAGGACTGACGAGAGAATTCATGCGGCCACCGCTGAACCGGAAGGTGCGAAGGCGGGCAGCCGGGGGATCAAGGCTCGGGCGGACGGATGGACCTCATTCGCCCCGGTTCTCCCCGCTCTTCCAGAGCCTGATGTCATCGATGTCGTTCTTGCTCTCCGCACCTGCGGTGCTGCGGCCATTCCTGATATCCGCTTCGAGGTCGGCGAGCAGTTCTGCGACCGTTTCGGGATGCTTACCGAAGAGGTTGTCCATTTCCGCAGGATCCTTGCCCATGTGGTAGAGCTGGCCTTTCGGAGAGCCTCTCGGGACTTCCTTTTCCTTCGGCGAGCTCCATCCGCCGGAACCGCGAGCCAGGATGAGCTTCCACTCCCCCTTGCGGTATGCGAAATGGCCGGAGATGGAGTGATGGACGACTCCCTTGCGCGTGGAGCGGATCGGCTTCCCGAGCAGTGCGGGGAGGAAGCTCACGCTGTCCTCGCAGGTTTTCTCCGGCGGTTTCTCACCAAGCATGTCGGCTGCGGTGGCGAAGAGATCGGTGAGGCAGATCGTCGCCGCGGATTGACTGCCCGGCTCGACCTTCCCAGGCCAGCGGGCGATGAAAGGGATGCGGTGCCCACCGTCCCAGATGTCCGCCTTGGAGCCGCGCATCCAAGCGCTGACAACATGCCCTTTCGCGGCGAGCCCCTTGATGTCGGCGGCTTTCGAGCAGCCGTTGTCGCTGGAGAAAATGACAAGCGTGTTCTCCCCGAAGCCGTTCTCCTCAAGCGCACCGCTGATCGCACCGACCACCTCGTCGGTCTGCATCACGAAATCCCCGTATGCCCCGAGTCCGCTCTTTCCCTTCCACTCGTCCGTGGGAACAATGGGCGTGTGGGGCGAGCCCAGGGGGAGATATAGGAAAAAGGGTTTTCCCCCGCCCTTGCGCGAGGCGATGAACCGGAGCGCCTGATCTCGCAGCCGTGGCAGCATGTTGACCTCATCGTCATGGGCGATCACCTTGTCCCCTTCCACGACGGTTTTCATTTCACGGGCATGGTGGAAGCCGTGGAAAAAACCGAAACCCCGCGCCAGGGGGCCGTCCGGAATCAAAGAGCCGACCGGCGTGCCACTGGTCGGCTTGCGGGTCCGAGGATCCAGGTATTGGAAATTCAGGTGCCATTTCCCGATGATCGCCGTGTCGTAGCCTTTCGAGGATAGGTAGCCCGCGATGGTCTGCCTGTCCTTGTCGATCAGGCAGGGTGCATGGCCGGTGACAACCCCGGACTGGAGCTTTGTCCGCCAGCTGTAGCGCCCGGTGAGCAGCCCGTAGCGAGTTGGTGTGCAGACGGATGAGCCGGAATGCGCATCGGTGAAAACCATCCCCTCCCCGGCGAGCCGATCGGCGTGGGGTGTGGGGATCTTGCCTCGCCCGGGGTTCAGGCAGCGGACATCCCCGTAGCCGAGGTCGTCGCAGAGGATGACCACGATGTTGGGCGGGGATCCCTGGCCTAAGGCCGAAGCCAGCAGCAATGGGAAGGAAAGGGGTATGAGGGAATGCAGTCTCATGATATCTAGGGCGCCTCCTGCCTGATTGCATTGGATGCGATGCGACCGACGGCTGCAAGGATTCTGTGCGGATGCCGAAAGCCAGGTGGTCATTGAGTTCAGCATATCCTGGAAAATCCGGGTTTTCCCCACCACCCGCAGGATCCACCAATTTCCTCGCCAAGGAGCAACCGCACTGCTATTCCCATGCCCGGCGGGGACTTCCGCCGAAAACCCAAAACCCCCATGTCTGCCAGGCAACCTATCCGGCAACGCCAGCCCGACCGTGCAATCTTCTCCCGGCATTACCACCGTGCGGCGAACGAACCCACGATCATCCCAAGGATGAACCGTCGTGACATGGAAAAGTTCAGGGAGGATAGGAAGACCCGCTTGCTGAAGCGGTTTTCCATCGCAATGGCGGTCGCCTCCCTGGCACTGGGACTGCTGCTTGTAAGCCTGCTGTTCATCTTCCGCTAGTCCACCGGCCTTGCCGAGATTTGCAGATAATCAGTTGCGGCGAAGTCCCTCCGCGCATTTACTGGATGCAGATGTCAGGGGAAACGAAGACGGCAAGGCTGAAGACAGGCAATGCGCTATTGCTGCTGGCCGCGCTCATCATCGTCATCGCCGGCCTGCGCGAGGCGAAGTCTTTCTTCCTGCCCGTCCTCATCGCTTTTTTCCTGGCCACAATCAGCTTCCCTTTGCTGAGTTTCCTCCGCAAGAAAAAGGTGCCGCGGGCCATCGCTGTGCTACTCACCGTTGCTGTTGACTTCGTTTTCCTGGCTGCGCTCGGTGTCCTCGCGGTCACCCTCATCGGCGATCTCCAGGAGAAATGGAACAGCC
Source organism: Akkermansiaceae bacterium (assembly GCA_017798145.1). NCBI lineage: Bacteria > Pseudomonadati > Verrucomicrobiota > Verrucomicrobiia > Verrucomicrobiales > Akkermansiaceae > Akkermansiaceae bacterium. The sequence goes on from CP059069.1 coordinate 1,278,148, forward strand.
GCTATGCATCCGAGTTTTCAAGCCAGATCCGGGTGGCATCCGGCTCCCTTGCGAACAAGCTGAGCGGATACGGCATACCGGATGCCCAGGATAAGATCAACGAGGTGGTCAACAACAATGTCGCCAATCTCCAGAACATCCGCTTCGAGAAAATCTGGGATGTCGGCACCGGAGTGCTCGGCCAGGTCGTCGGTTTTTTCGGCACGTCCCTCATCACCCTGATCCTGACGGTATTCATGCTAAGCGAGGCGCGCATGTTCGGCCGCCGCCTTGAGGCCATCAGCCTAGCCAGGGGTCCCAACCTGGCGCGCATGCTGAGCGCCACCCAGGACATCCAGAGATTCCTCGCAATCAAGACCGCCGTAAGCCTGCTCACGGGGATTCTTGCGGGATTCCTCTGCTGGATCGCCGACCTCGATTTCTTCATCCTCTGGGGCATACTCGCGTTTTTCTTCAACTTCATCCCGGTCATCGGCTCCATCATAGCGGGTGTCCCGCCAACCATACTCGCCCTCCTCGTCGCGGGAGTGCCCAACGCCGTGCTCGTCGCGGGCGGCTACCTCCTCATCAACAACTTCCTCGGAAACTTCGTGGAGCCGATGCTTGTCGGCAGGCGCTTCGGCATCTCCACTCTTGTGGTCGTCATCTCCGTGCTCTTCTGGGGCTGGGTCTGGGGACCGCTCGGAATGCTGCTCGCCGTGCCTCTGACGATGGTTCTCAAGGTCATCCTGGAAGGCAGCGATGAGTTCCGCTGGATCGGGATCGCCATCTCCGCAGAACAGCCTGCCGGGACGGCGGAGAAAAAACTGCTTGAGGTGACGCCACCGGCGCAGGCATCGGCGCAGGAACCTCCCGCCGTGGAGGCGAAAAGAGCATAGCCGCCCAGATGAAAGCACCCAGCTACCAGAGCCTCGCGATCGCCGCACTCGCATCCGTCCTCACCCTGATTTTCATCGGTGCCATCGTCCGCGTCTCGGGCGCAGGCATGGGCTGCCCGGATTGGCCCACCTGCTGGGGGCTGCTCATCCCGCCAACCAGCGTGGAGCAGGTCGATTTCGACCGACTGCCGGTCGAGAAATTCCAGAAAAAAGCGGAAGGATTGGGGCGCGATCCGAGCACGATCACCCGCGAATCCTTGCGCAGGGATTTCAACCCGAGGCATGTCTGGACAGAATTCCTCAACCGTCTCAGCGCACTGCCCGTCGGGTTTTTCACGCTTGCGACATTCATCGCATCCTTCGGCCAGCGAAAAAGGCGGCCGCATGTTTTCTGGCTTTCCTTCGCCGCGCTGCTGCTCGTCCTGGCGAATGCCTGGATGGGCGCAAGGGTGGTTTTCAGTGGCATTTCCCCCGGCATCCTCAGCATACACCTGGCCTTGGCGATGCTGCTGATCTGCGTCCTCACCTATTGCGTCTGGGCTGGGACTGAGAAGCCCAGGAAACTGGAAATGTCCGCAAACGCAAGGCTCGCCAGGCTTTCCGTCGCCCTCCTGCTGCTTGCGGTGGTTGCGGAGGGTATCATGGGCTCGCAGATCAGGGAAATGACGGACGAGCTTTCCAAGGCTCACCTCGATTCCCCCCGCGCGACCTGGATCGGCGAACTGGAGGGGAGCACCATCTACCTGATCCACCGCAGCTTCTCCTGGGCCATCCTGATCGGAACCGCCTACGCCTTTTTCCTCGCGAAAAAGAGCCAACCCGGCGGCGTCACTCCATGCCAGATCGGTGTCATGGCCATTGTCATCGCCCAGATGGTGCTAGGTCTCGTCATGGCCCAGATCCATATCTACTCCTGGGTGCAAGTCCTCCATGTCGGCCTAGCCGCACTGCTCCTCAGCCTGGTTTTCCGGTGGCTGCTGCTTGTCCCCGACGGAAAACGCCCGCTTGCCATGACAAGCGGGCGCTGAGATTTCGGCGGTTTCGCCGGATCGCTCAGCCTTCGCCAAGCCCGCGGATCTCCCGACCCTCGCCGCGTCCCGAGTCCGGCCTGGCTCCCCTGCCTCCGCCGGGGCTTTCACCCCTTCTCTCGAACTGCGGAGCCGCCTGTGGAGCCGGCGCGACGGATCTTTGCGGAGCGGCCGGGCGATCGCCGAAGGCACTGCCGCTACCCGCCCCCTGATCCCTCGAAAAAGCGGGATTCATGGAAGGTGCGGAACCACCACGGCCGGAGCCCCCAAAACCCCGGCTGGCACCGCTGCTCTCGCGGCTCCCGAAATCCGGGCGGGTGAATCCGCCAGGCTGCGTGGAACCACCTCGGCTGAAATCTCCGCTGCGGCTTGGGAAAGCGCTGGATGAGGATGATCTCCTGTCGTCATAGGCGGGGCGCTGGATGCCGCTCCCGTAGTAGGAGCCCGAGACGCCCCTGCGGCCTCCATCCGACGAGCGCTGATGCATCCAATCGCTGTTGTTGTAGCCCCTCTGGTCGCGACCCGGGCTTGTCACGCTGACGTTGCTTGACCAGGAGCGGCCCAGGGAACGGTAGCGTTCGCTGCGGTTCTGGTAATTGGTCAGCGTGTAGCTGCGCACAGTGCTAGGCGGCGGGCAGTAACTGCTGCCCCTCGACCAACCGTGTGGATGCGGTGCTCCGACCACGTAGCGCGGACGGTAGCCGATGGGGTAATAGCCGTACAGGTGGGGATCGTAGTAGCAGCGGCGGGTGTAATCGTAATAGGCTCCCGCATAGGGGTCGTAGCCCCATCGCGGACTGCCGGTGCTCACGAAGTAGGAGGTGGAAAAACTGCTCCCACCGTAGCCATAGCCTGCCCCATAGCCCCCGCCGTAGCTGGATGAGTAATAGGGATCGTAGGCGCAGGACGATACGGCGAGGGCGGAAATCCCTGCCACGAAACCAAACAGCACGATTCGATTCATTTTCATAACGCAAGCTTGGACTGCCCGCGCGTTCTGTCCATTCAACATTTCTGCGGAAAAATTTCGGGAGCCGCGCCGCATCAGCCGCCGCCCCTGGCAAGCGGTGCATGAAATGATGCAGACAATGGGCGATGCGTCCTGGCGGGCTGCGTGGGATGCAGGCCGGCATTCCCCGTAAAACGGCCTCCCACAGCTTTTCCAAGTTTTACTGTTTGAAGTTGGCGGTTTGACCCTATCCTTCCCCCCAGAGAAGCAATGGCCAGACGCAAGCAACAGAGCAACAAACCGCGCGAGAAGGCGCCCGCCAGGGGCGGATCGCCCAATCCCCTCTCGCTGCTATTGCTCTGGCCCTTCCACCTTTTCCTGGCGCTGACAAAGGGCATGTCGCCAGTCACCCGTCTGTTCGCCCGGCTTTGCGGGATACCGGTGATCGCAGGGCTCTGTTTCCTCGCCGTCCTCGCCTTCATTTACGGCATCCGCTCCACACGCTACGACCTCAACCGCATCAACCGGATGCCGGAGCGCACCATCATCCTCGACCGCCAAGGCACCGAGATCGGTCGCATCCACGGCGAGAAACGCGAGATCGTCCCGCTCAAGGAGGTCTCGGAAAATTTTCGCAAGGCCATACTCGCCCGCGAGGACGAGCGCTTCTACTCCCACGGTGCCGTCGATCTCATCGGCATAGGCCGCGCTGTCCTTGCGAACCTCAAGGGCAAGCGCGAGGGAGCCTCCACCATCACCCAACAGCTGGCCTCCGATGTCTTCCAGCTCAAGGCCGGCGAGCAGCGCGGGGAACTCCTCAAGCAGCTCGACAGGAAATGCCTGGAGATCGCCATCGCCTTCCGCATCAACGCAGCCCTCGACAAAGACCGCATCCTCGAGGCCTACATCAACCAGATCAACTGGGGCCGCCAGATCAAGGGCGTCGGTGAGGCATCGCGCATCTACTTCGAGAAACACCCCTCCCAGCTCACCCTCTCCGAGTCCGCCCTCCTCGCCGGAATCGTCCGCGGCCCGGATGCCTACAATCCTTTCAGCTCGATGGAGAAAGCGGAGCGCGAGCGCAACACCACCCTCGCCCGCATGGTCGCAGCGGGAAAAATTTCCCAGACGGAAGCCGATGCGGCGAAGGCGGAACCCATCAAGGTGCGCCCTGCATGGCGACGCGCCTACCAACAATCCTACGCGATGGACGCAATCCGCCGCGACCTCGAGATCATCCTTGAAAAGGAAAACATCCAGCTCGGCGGCCTGACCATCGTCACCACCATCGACCAACGCCTGCAGACCGTCGCCGAGGAGGCGCTCGACAAAAAATTGCGCGAAACCGAGCGCCTTTCCGGTTACCCGCACCAGACCCGCGCCGCATGGCAGAACTTTCCCGCGGAGAACCGCAAGGAGCCGGAATACATCCAGGGCTCCGCCGTGCTCATTGAGAACCGCACCGGCGCAGTTCTCGCCCTCGTCGGTGGGCGGGATGCGAACGAATCCCAGTTCAACCGCGCCATCCAGGCGCGCCGCCAGATCGGCTCCATCTTCAAGCCATTCGTCTATCTCGCGGCCTTCGACAAAGGCCTGCGCCCCTCCACCATGATTTCCGACGGCCCCATCCAGCGCGGCGAGATCAAGGGAGCGCCGACATGGCGGCCTAACAATTCCGACGGGAAATTCGGCGGCATGAACCCCGTATCCTACGGCCTCATCCGCTCCCGCAACACCATGTCGGTCCGCGTCGGAAACTACGCGGGAGTTTCCAAGGTGAAGGAAGTCTCCCGCGCCGCCGGCTTCGGCACCGCCATGCCGGAAACGCCATCCTCCTTCCTCGGCTCCTGGGAGGCCACGCCGTGGGAGGTCGCCACCGCCTACACGATTTTCCCCAACGACGGCAACCGCTACCGCCCCTTCCTCGTCTCCGAGATCAAGGATCGCAACGGCAACATCCTCTACACCACCCCTCCGCTCCCCTACCAGGCGGCCAACAGCGGCTCGGCATGGTCGGTTTCCAAAATCCTCGAACAGGTCGCCACCTCCGGAACCGCCGCCTCGATCAAACGCCTCGGCTTCACCAAGGACGCCGCCGGCAAAACGGGAACCACCAACGACTTCAAGGACGCATGGTTCGCAGGCTACACCTCGAACCTCACCTGTGCGGTGTGGGTCGGCTTCGACCAACCCAAGAAAACAATCCAGGGCGGCTACGGCTCCACCCTGTCCCTGCCGGTATGGGTCGATATCATGAAAACCGCCGACCGCCTCGACTACAAGGCGGGCGAACTCCACTCGAACATAGCCCTCACAACTGTCTCCGTTTGCAGGCTCTCCGGGAAACGCTCCACCGCAGGCTGCGATGCGGCAGGCACCTCCTACTCGGAAAATTTGCCGGCTGACACCGCGCCCTCCTCCTCGGATCTCTGTCCCATCCACCCCGCCCGCGCCGTTCCGGTCTCGGAAAACATCCCCTCACCGCGCAACAACTCTCCAAACCCTCCCCGCGCACAGCCCATCCGCGAAGACCCTCCCCCCCTCCGAGCCCAACCGGTGCGCGAAGCGCCCCCGCTGCGCGCACAACCCGTCGAAGAAACTCCGCTCCGCGCACAGCCGGTTGACTAGGCCAACCCATTTCCAGACAATTTAACCCAACAACGGCATTTACCTCCAAACCACCATGAAAACCGGAAGATCCAAAATCCAACATCAAACATCCAACACCTCTCCCAGGGGCTTCACGCTCCTGGAAATCGTCATCGTGCTCGGCATCATAGCAGTCATCCTCGGCGGCTCCATCGCCATGCTCGGCAAACTGGGTGATGGTGCGAAAGTCCAGCGCGTTGACGGCGACTTCAAGAACATCGAGTCCGCCGTGCGTTCCTACGCCATGCTCGCGGGCAACCCGCCAACCACCTCCCAGGGGCTCGAGGCGCTCTTCGTGAAACCCACCAGCCCCCCCGTCCCAAAACGCTGGGCCAGCGCAGGGAAAGGCGTGCCGCTCGACCCATGGGGTGTCCCTTACCAATACCGCAACCCCGGCAAGATCGATGCCTCCACCTTTGAGATCTACACCAACGGACCAGACAAGCAGCCAGGCACCGATGATGACATGTCCTCCCAGGAATAAGCCGCCAGCGGGCTTCACCCTCATCGAGATAGTCATCGCACTGATGATCGTTGCGCTGATCACCGGCGGCTCCATCGCCGCGATGCTCGCCAACTCCTCGGAGCGCAAGCTCGGCAACGCCTCCGGCGAGATCGAGCTTCTCGCCAAGAAAGCCCGCACCGCATCCATCCTCAACCAGACACCCTACGCCATCGAGTTCCACGCCGGCTTCGTACGGCTGCTGCCCTTTTCCCAAGCCTCGGAAAACGAGCGCACCACCGCCCTCGGGAACTCCATCGGCGGCGAGGCCGTGGCGCAGGGAAACCGCCGCGCCGTCCGCCAGGAAATCTCGATAGACCCCGACATCTCCCTCAGCGTCCGCCGCTGGAACACCACCGATTTCATCAAGCCAAGTGACTCTTTCATCCCCGTCTGGCGCTTCGATCCCGACGGCCTTTCCGAACCGATCACCGTCCGCCTCACCCTAGGCAACAGCTACGCCCAGGACACCTACCATCCTCTCACCGCCACCATCGCCGAGTCCGAGCTGGAGGCGAACTGAGGGGATGGTTAAACGTCAGAAGTTATTTGTTATCTGTGATCCATCGCCCATCCGTTTTCCTCAATCGTTGAAAGTTGACTGTTCCAGCCCCAGGCAAACCAAAGGCTTCCTCCTTCTTGAGGTCGTCCTCGCGCTCGGCGTTTTCGCGATCGCCTGCACCGGGCTGACCGTCGCCTTCCACCGCATGGCGGATGCCGCGCGGCTCGCCCAGAGCGAGCTTCGCATCACCCGCATCCTGGATTCCGCGCTCACCGAGCAGCTTTCCTATCCCACGCTCGAGGAGGGCGTCACCCAGATCCCGGTCGAGGGCACGGACATCGAGCTCGATGTCGAGATCCTCCCCATCGAAGACCTCGAGAACCAGGACGGCGAGCTGCTCCAGCAGATGTTCCACATCACCGTCACCGCGAACTGGTTTGAGAACGGCGCATGGCAATCCCGCTCCGTGGAAACATGGCGCTACAACCTGATGTACCAGCCATGAGAGGGATTTTGGACATGAAGAGATTTGATATTCGGGCAAGAAAGCGAGTTCGTTTCTTGTCTTGCCGAATCTCCCAATCTCCCAATCACCCGATCATCCCTTCCGCGAGGCACGCCTTCACCCTTCTGGAGCTGGTCATCGCACTGCTCCTCATCGCACTGCTGGCAGGTATGATTTTCACCACCTCCAACGCCTCACTCACGCTCGGCAGGAACGTGATCCGGACCCAGAACGAGGAGATGCTGCACCAGGCGTTTTTCGATTTCCTGGAAAACCGCATTTCAGCCCTGCCGGGGAACACCCGCATGGAGATGACCGTGGAGGATGCAGGCTCGCATTACCTCACGGATCTCACCCTCCAGGACGTGCCGCTTTCCTTCACCTGGGGCGGAAGCGAACGCACCGCAAAAGCCATACGCCTTTCCACCGTGAAGCGCCGCTCCGGCTATCTCGACATCGTCCTTAGCTACTACGAGAACGAGATCATCGAGCCGGATTCATCGGAAACAGCCGGCGGGGGCTTCGCATCATCGGCCGTACCGGAAGAACCTTTCGCCGAGATCATACTCCTCACTGATGTCGCATACTTCGAGTGGCGCGTGCTCGACGGCAGGACGATGGAATACCAATACGACTGGGATCTCCCCGGCCGCCTCCCCCTCCAGATGGAGTTGACCTGCGCCTTCGGTGCGCAAGGCGAGGAAATCCGCCAGGTCTTCTGGATCCCGCCCCGCCAGAATCCCGAGATCTTCATGCGCCAGCTCCAACAAGGCCAGGGCGGTGGCGGCCAAAACCCCGGCCAACCGGCAACACCCGGCAACCCCGCAACACCCGGCAACCCCGCAACACCCGGCAACCCGGAAATCATCATCAAACCTCCCGGCAGATGAAATTTCCCCGAAGACATGCCGCAAAACCCGGCTTCGCACTCATCGCGGTGCTCTGGCTCATTGCGATCCTCTCCCTCGCCGCCGTCACCACGCTCCGCGTCATCTCCTTCGACATGGAGCTGGCCACCGCGAAGGTACACGGCTCCCGCGCATTCCAGCTCGCGGAAACCGGCATCGCCATAGGCACAAACCCCGTCGTCGAGCGCAACGACCCCCTGCTCCATCGCTTCGACGAGGCGAACAACGAGGAGGTCCATGTCACCCTCACTTCCGAAGGCGCCCGCTTCAACATCAACACCCTCATCCTTTCCGAGGACAAGTCCCTGATCCGATCCGTCTTCACCTACTGGGGGCTCGATCTCGATTCCGCCCAAGCACTCACAGATGCCCTCACCGATTGGGTCGATGCCGACGACGAGGTCGCCCTCAACGGCGCGGAGATCGAGGACTACGAGAAAATGGGACGCATCAACCAGCCCTTCAACCGCCCCTTCTACGATATCTCGGAAATGGCCCTCGTCCGTGGCATGGATCAGGTCGCGCAAATCCGCCCGGATTGGAAAAACTGGTTCACCGTCTGGTCGAGCGGAACGCTCGACCTCAACGAGGCCAGCGCGGAACTCATCGCCGCCGCCGCCGAGGTCACCGAGGCGCAGGCATCCGTCATCCCGGAAACCGTGCGGGGCGCCGACGGCATACGCGACACCGAGGACGACGTCCCTTTCCAGGATGTCGATTCCGCACTTTCCCTGCTTGGCATTGGCGGAGAAACAGGGCAACTCATCGCCCAGCGCTTCACCGTCAACGATACGACAACCCGCATCACGTCCACCGCACGCTCGGGCGACTCCACCCGCCGCATCACCGCCATCGTCCGCAACCGAACAGGCAAACCCATACTCCTCGACCGCACGACCGAGATCGTGCCCTAAACGCAAAATCCCAAATTCCAACTCACAGGAATGACGACGCATCCACTCACCGGAAACCCACGCTACACAACTCTTCCTTGGAAGTTGAATGTTGAAAATTGAATCTTATGGCCAAAAGCAACAGCACACACCTCCTCGTCCCTGGCGAAACCGAATGGGAATTCTGGACACTCGCGCCCGGCGCACCCCCGACCATGCATTCGGCGCATCCGGTGGCGCAGCCCTCGGAAATCGCCAAGCCGCCCCAGGGCGATGTCATCTTCCTTTTCCCGGTCAAGGCGCTCACCGCCCTGCCCATGCATGTCCCCACCGGTGACACCTCGCTGTTCCCCGATCTCGCCGCCACCCACGCGGAACGCGCCGGGCTTCGTCCCGATCCCTTTGCCGGGCAGCTCACCGATATCTTCCCTGTCCTCACGAGTCCGGAAAACTCCGTCTTCCTCTCCGTCGTGCTGCGCAACCCGCAACCCGCGGATTTGCCCCTGAAATCCCCAAAAGCCTTCGATATCTCCCCCCGCGCCTTCCCCGCTCGCGGCAACACCCTCACCCTCTGGCGCGAGCTGGGCAGCTGGGTTTTCGCCATCCACAGCGAGGGAAAACTCCTCTACTGCCAGGCGACATCCGTTACATCCCCCTCCCCGGATGCATCGCTCATCCGGGAAATCCGCATTGCCATCGCCCAGCTCTCCATGCAGGGCGTCCGCGCGGAGCCTTCCTCCGCCATCGTATGGTCTTCCGATCCCGAGACGGACACCTCCCTGCTCTCCAGATCCCTTTCGCTCCAGACTCAGCTCACCGCCCGTCCGGCGCCCATCATGCCCGAGCCCCTCGGAAAGCTCCTCCCCGCCGATGTCCGCGCCGCCCGCCGCGCCGCCCGCAAACGCCAGAACATCATCCTCGCAGCCGCAGCCCTCGCCGTCATCTATCTCGGCACCATCGGATACCTCGGCTACGGCCTTTGGAAAACCAACTCCACCACCCAAAGGATCATGGCGGAAGTCGCAAAAGTCGCCCCACAGCAGGAGGCATTCCGGCTCCACATCGAGAAATGGGACGAACTGGAATACGGCATCGACCTCAACCACAACACGGTCGATATCCTCAACCGCATCGCCCGCTCCATCCCCTCCGGCTCCGGGCTACGGCTCACCAGCGCCATCATCTCCGCCGAGGAGATCCGCATTGAGGGAGAGGCACCCCAGCCTCAGGCCGTCAACGAGTTCTCCAAAAACCTCTCCAGGAACAACGACCTCGCCTTCTTCGAGTGGCAGACCCCGGAGCCGCGCCAGACAACCCGCGGCTGGGGATTCGTGTTCACCGCCGCTCCGCCCGCCGTGACCCCTTGAGATTAGCGTTCCATTCCCGCCATCCCCAGTCCATCCTCACCAGCCGGAAAGCAACCCCTGCACCGACAAAGCCACCACCCACCGGCATTCCCTTTCCGTATCCGCCATGTCAGACCGCGAAAAAAAACTCCTCGCCCTCCTTCTCCTCGCGGGCTTCGTCATCCTCAACTTTTTCCTCTTCACCGTCTATACCCAGAAAAAGGCCAACTACTCCGGCTCCCTCGACACCGCAAAGGCGGATCTGCAGCAAGCCATCGCGATCAGCGAAAGCTCCGCGCAGTATGCCGAGGAAATGGACTGGCTCGCCGCCAACGAACCGGAACCCGCCGCCTACCAGGATGTCCAGACCAAGCTCCAGCAGTTCGCATACTCACAGGCCACCAATCTCGGCCTCACCGTCAAAACCCAGGAACTCCTCCCCACCGACACCAGCGGCACCCATTACCACCGCGCACAGATCAAGATCAGCCTGAGCGGCCGTGAAAAGGCGCTCTACGATTGGTTCGGACAAGTCAACGACCCCGCCGCCTTCCGCACCGCATACCAGATCGTCCTCAAGCCCAACAGCCAGGACGACACCCTCATCGACTGCACCGCAACCCTTTCCCAATGGTTCCCTCCCGCAACATGAAAACCTCATTTCTCCCAGCCCTCATCGCTTTCATCCCCGCCATCGCACTTGCGGATATCCCCAGGAAAGCTCCGCCCGTGAAGTACACCGGCCTCTACACCAACAGCCCCTTCACCTCCAAGCCGCCCGCCCCCGAGGCCGCACCCACGGCCAACCCCCTCGAAGACTACACCCTCGCCGGCATCGCACCCGTCCCCGGCGGCTACCGCATCACCATCATCAACAAGAAAAACCCGGAGATGAAGGAAGTCATCGAGCCGGGCGGAAACGGCCAGTTCAAGGTCGTCTCCGTGAACCGGAACCCGGGGAAAACCCTCGGCACAACCGTCGTCCTCTCGTCCGGATCCATCCAGGGCACGGTCTCCTTCGAGCCCGAGCTCATCACCCTCAAGTCAGCGCCCGCCGCCGCCCCCCAGCAGCAGCAGGGCAACCTCCCTCCCGGCATCACCCCGGCCATGGCGGGACAGGTGAATGCCAACGCTCAGAACGGCGGCAGCCCAGATGTCCGTCAGCCCCGCCCCCGCATCGTGCCGCCACCCGCCCCCGCCGGCAACAACAGCCCCGGAACACAGGGCAGCAGCCGGGACAGCCGCTACCAGCCCCGCAGCGACCGCCGCAGATAGATCATTCCAACAACCGCAACCTTTTCCACCTACCCACACAACATGCGCCTTTCCCCGCTCATCCTCATCCCCTTCCTGGCATTGCCGGCCCTCTCGCAAAACGAGGAAGTCCCCGCCATCCCGGGAATCGTCCAGCCTCCCGCCGTCCCCATTCCTGCCCCGGAAGCCCCCGCTCCTGCCCCGGAAGCCCCCGCTCCCGCCGCGAACCTCGGCGACACCGTCATCAACGAATCCATCGAGGAACTGAAACTCTCCGGACAAGCCCTCGCCGATCTCTACCGCCTCTACACCGGACGACGCGTCATCGTCTCCTCCGCCGCCAGCCAGGCCGAGTTCCAGTTCATCCAATACGCATCCCCGCAGGATCCCCTCACCTACCGCGAGGCCGCCGAACTCCTCAAAAAAGCCGCAACCATCGAGAACTTCATCTTCGTCCCCGCCACCGACCTCCCGGGCGTGGATTACCTCACCCTCGCCACCGCTGGCGTGAAACCTGCTGGCATCGGCATCGGCGTCTACACGGAAAACGACACGCTCCCAGAGGGCGATGCCGTCATCTCCTACGTGATGAGCCTCAGCTACATCAAGCCGGATGAGGCCGTCCGCACCTTCACCCAGATCATCGGCCAGTTCGGCGCCTTCGGCTCCATCGCCGCCGTACCCAACGCCGCCTCCGTCGTCATCACCGAAAACACCTCCCTGATCCGCAAGCTCATCGACCTCAAGGCGGAGATAGACAAACCATCCTCCCAGGTCGCAACCCGCTTCATCGACGTGAAATATGCCGATGTCACCGAACTCGCCACCACCCTCAACGAGCTACTCGGCCAACAGCAAACCACCAACAACACCGCCGGTGTCCAGCGCGCGCCCCAAGCCCAGCCTGCCGCCAATGGCAACATAGCCATCAACATCGAGGGCGGGGCAGGAGCCACAGGTGCCGCCGGCGAATCCACACCCGTGCAGATCATCCCGGACGCACGCACTAACCGCATCTTCGCCATGGGCCGTCCCGTCGATCTCCTCTTCGTCGAGGGTCTTGTCCGCGAATTCGACACCCAGACGGACAACCGTAACTTCCTGCGCCGCAAGCTGAAGTTTCTCGCCGTCGCCGATTTCCTGCCCATCGCCGGGGATGCCCTGACCCGGGCCTTCACAGGCACCGGTACCGGGGAAGCCTCCCAGTCGCAATCATCCGCAGGCGGCGCGAGCCGACAGCAGAACACCCGACAGCAATCCAACAACGGCCTCTTCAACAGCGGCGGCCAGCAAGGCAACTCCTTCGGCGGCACAGGCGGCGCTGGCGGCTCCTCCGCCTCCCGCGGCAGCGCACTCTCCGATCCCCAGGTCAACTCCGCCCCCGAATCCCTCCTCATCGGACGCACCCAGCTCGTCGCCGACAACATCACCAACTCCATCGTCATCCAAGGCCCCCCATCCGCCATCGAGATCATCGAGAAACTCCTCGACCAGGTCGATGTGAAGGCGGACCAGGTCATGATCTCCACCGTCTTCGGACAGCTCTCGCTTGGCGACACCACCGAGACCGGCGTGGACTGGCTGCGATCCTTCCGTGGCAACGACAAGGGAGGCGTCGCCGGATCCATCATCGGCGGCGGCCCCGTCAACAACAACGACCCCACCGGACTGCTCACACCCGTCACCGGCATAACCGCAGGTCTTTTCCCCAACCAGAACGGCCTCTCGCTCTACGGCAAGATCGGCAACTCCCTCGCCGCATACGTGAACCTGCTCTCCACGGACAGCAATTTCACCATCCTCTCACGCCCATCCATCTACACGGCCAACAACCAGAAGGGCACCATTTCCTCGGGTCGCCGCATCGCCGTCCCCACAAGCAGCAACCAGTTCAACAACAGCTTCAGCACAAACATCGAATACCGCGATGTCGTCCTCAAGCTGGAGGTCATCCCGCTCATCAACTCCCAGGACGAGGTGACGCTCCAGATCGCCCTCGTCAGCGATGATGTCATCGGCAACACTCCCATCGAGGGCGTGGGCCTGGTCCCGATCATCGGCACCCGCGAGTTGCTGACCACTGTCACCGTCCCCAACAACCAGACCATCATCCTCGGCGGACTCATCACGACCAACGATTCCGAGGATGTCACCGGCATACCCATCCTCAGCGACATCCCCGGCATCGGACGCCTGTTCTCCACCAAGACCAAGGGCATCAACCGCGACGAACTCATGATCTTCATCCAGCCCTCCATCGTGAGCGGCAGCAACGCGCTCGACTACGTCCAGGCGGACATGGACTCCCGCTACAACGTCTCCGGTGATTCCCGCACCTTTGCCGATGGCACCGTCCTTCCGCCCCTAGACCCAGTCGATGAAAAGGGAGCCTCCCCACGCGGCAACACCCGCATCCCCGCCGCCGTCCCAGTGGAGGAAAAAAACTCCACCCGCCCCATCAAGCGCCCTATCCACAGGCAATGAGGAACCGCGTTCTCCGGAACGCGACACAGGCTGATCCTGCCCGGTCGGTGCCCTGACCAATCATGCAGCAGGCACCGACTCCCCGGCCAGTGGGTGAACTTTCCAAAAACACCGCCTTTCATCACTTGCTGGTTCCTGCGCAGATGAGTTGCACTGCGCAATCCAGGATCACCGGTGCGCGGGTCGATCCGCCCATCCACGCATCGTCTCAAGCCACCGCCACCTGCCGGTCCACATCCTCGCGCAGGTTCTCGATGATGTAATCCTGCCTGCTGGGCGTGTTTTTCCCCATGTAGAAGGCCAGCAGCTCTTTCACGCCCTTACCCTCCTCATACTCCACCGGATCCAGCCGCATGTCCGGCCCGATCATGAACTTGAACTCGTCCGGCGAGATCTCACCCAAGCCCTTGAAGCGCGTGATCTCCGCGTTCTTGCCCAGTTTTGAAATCGCATTCACACGCTCTTCCTCGCTGTAGCAATAGATCGTCTCCTTCTTGTTCCGCACCCGGAACAGCGGCGTCTGCAAAATATAAAGGTGCCCGTCGCGGATCATCTCGGGGAAAAACTGCAGGAAAAACGTGAGCAACAGCAGACGGATGTGCATCCCGTCCACATCCGCATCCGTGGCGATCACCACCCTGTTGTAGCGCAGCGATTCGATCCCGTCCTCGATGTTGAGCGCCGCCTGAAGCAGGGCGAACTCCTCGTTCTCATAGACGATTTTCCTCGGCAGCGAATAGGTGTTCAGCGGCTTGCCGCGCAACGAGAACACCGCCTGCGTCTCCACATCCCGGCTCTTGGTGATCGATCCCGAGGCCGAGTCCCCCTCGGTGATGAACAATGTGCTTTCCTCGCGCCGCTTGTGCTTCGAGTCGAACCTCACCCGGCAATCCCGCAGCTTCTTGTTGTGCACCTTCGCCTGCCGCGCACGCTCCCTCGCGATCTTCTGGATGCCTTTCAGATCCTTCCGCTCGCGCTCCGCGGCCATGATCCGCTTCTGGATCGCCTCCGCCACCTGCGGGTGCTTGTGGAGATAGTTATCCAGCGATGATTTCAGGAAATTCCCGATGAACGTCCGCAGCGACTCACCCTCCGGCGCAATCACCGCCGAACCCAGCTTGGTCTTCGTCTGGCTCTCGAACACCGGCTCGATGATGCGCACGCAGATCGCCGCCTCGATCCCGGCGCGGATGTCCGATGGATCATACTGCTTCTTGTAGAAACCGCGGATCACCTGCACCAGGGCCTCGCGGAAGGCGGCCAGGTGCGTCCCTCCCTGCGAGGTGTTCTGGCCGTTGACAAATGTGTAGTAATCCTCGCTGCTCTCGGCACAATGCGTGAAGGCGATCTCGATATCATCCCCCACCAAATGGATGGGCGGATACAGCGCCTCGGTCTCCATCTCCTCCCTCAGCAGATCCAGAAGCCCGTCCTTCGAGCGGAATTTCTTGCCGTTGAAAACAACGGTCAGCGCCGGGTTGAGATACGAATAATACCGGCACATCTTCTCCACGTGCGGATCGCGGAACTTCGTCTTCGCGGGAAATATCGTCCTGTCGATGTCGAAGGCCAGCCTCGTCCCGTTGAGCCCGTCGTCCTTGCGCGGGTTCTTCATGTCCACCGCAAGCTCGCCCTTGGAGAACTCCAGCGCCTTGGTCTCCCCGCCGCGCCATGCCTGGATCTCGAAGAATTCCGAGAGCGCATTCACCGCCTTGATCCCCACCCCGTTCAAGCCCACGGATTTCTTGAACGCCTCGCTGTCATACTTCGCGCCCGTGTTGATCTGCGCCGCGCAATCGAAGAGTTTCCCCAGCGGGATCCCCCGCCCGAAATCACGCACCTCCACCCGGCTCTCGTCGTCGATGTCGATCCGGATCTCTTTCCCGTGCCCCATGATGTGCTCGTCGATCGAGTTGTCCACCGCCTCCTTGAGCAGGATGTAGATCCCATCGTCCGCCGAGGAACCGTCACCCAGTTTCCCAATGTACATCCCCGGCCGCAGCCTGATGTGCTCCCTCCAATCCAGTGACTTGATGTCGTCTTCCGTGTATCCCGCTGCCATTTGTTACGCGTTTCTAAAATGCCCGGAGCACCAGCGCAAGCGTTGAGAAGAGGAGTCGGCATGCCTGCAAGATTCACCATCCATTGTTCCGCATTGCCATCCGCCCGGAATCCTCCAATCTCGCGGCATGTCAGCTGAAAACACTTTCTGGAAAGGCAGCCCCTCGCAATGGCTCAACATCGGCCACTTCGGCGCGGCGATCCTCATCACGGCGGCCATCGCGGTTGGCGGCGTGTTTTTCCCACCGGCCTTCGTCGCGCTCATCATCCCCTTTGCCTACGCCCTGTGGCGCTACCTCACCGTCCGCTGCCAGGTCTTCGAGGTGACAACCGAGCGGCTGCGAATCACCACCGGGATACTCAACCAGCACATCGATGAGGTGGAGCTTTACCGCGTCAAGGACATCCTGGTAGAGCGGAAATGGTGGATGAGACTCACCGGCCTCGGCAGTGTCCACCTGGAAACTTCCGACCGCTCGCTGCCCAAGCTCGATATCCCGGCTATCCGCGACTGCATCGGCCTCCGCGAGGAGCTTCGCAAGCTCGTCGAGGCCATGCGAGACAGGAAACGCGTCCGCGAAATGGATTTCGATGAAACCGGCGGCGAGGACGGCTTCGGGGATATCGCAGGGCCGGCCTGAGGCGGGGCGACCGTATCAGGCCACCTTCGGCTGAACGTCCGGTATGGATGGGCCGCGGGGCTGCATGAAGTTCGTCTTTGCGCGCAGGATAAGCGTGCCAAGGCAGAAATCCGCGAGCGGCAAAACGACGTTGAAGTTCTTGTGCATGTAGCGGTGGTGCAACAGGTGATGGCCGTTGAGCTTGCGGAACCATTCGGGCTTCTCGACGCGACGCGCCTTGGGAAGATGCATGCACCAGTGGATGTATTCGTAGATGCCGTAGTAGGCGGAAAACGCGATCGCACCGCCAGCGACAAAACCCCATGATCCGACGCTCCATGAGCTGAAGAGCCACGAGATCGCCGCGAACGGGATCGCACCGATGAGGACGAGCACCGCACCGTTCCACCACGCCATCGGGATGGTTTCCTTGTCCTTCTCGTTGATCAGGTGATAGGTCTCGTCCGCCTTGAAGACCTGGTGATGGACAACGGCGTGCGCCTGGAAGGCATAGCGGAAATTCCAGACCGGCCTGTGCATCACATACTTGTGCAGGGTCCATTCGAAAAAGGAGCCGAAGACGATGCCGACGGCGATGCCCGAAAGGCACCAGATGATGAATTGGGTCATTGTATTGATGGCCCACAACAGGGGCGCAAGAGGGGGTATAGGCGGACTGGCAGGAAAACAAGCATTGCTTTTGCCTGATTCGTCATTCCCCGCTGCGCTTGATCTTCGCATCCACCGGAGCGGGCCGCCCGGCGATGTCTTTTGAAAGGACGCTGATCGCGGCGGAAAGCTGGGTGTCCCTACCCGCCGCCTGGTCGTCGGGCCCAAGCGGCACAAGGACATCGGGGACGGCGCCGTTGAGCTCCAGGTCGCGGCCGCTTTTGGAATCAAACCAGCCGCGGAAAGGCACTTGCAACTCGCCCATATCCGGGATGCTGACCGGCACGGCGGAGATGACACCTCCGTTGGTGGGCTGCCCGACAAGGGTTCCCCTCCCCAAGCGCTTGAACGCATGGCAGAAAATTTCCGCATTCGAGAAAGTGTTGCCGTTGCAAAGCACCACCATCGGGCCATCCCAAGAGGGGCTGATGCGACGATCCACCGGGTAGCCGCGGGGGCCCCCGCGCGGCACCGTGAAGGTGTGCGCAGGCTGGCAGAAAATGCCCAGCAACTCATCCGCCACGCGCCCGCCCGCGTTGTCCCGCAGATCGAGGATCAGCCCTTCGGAAACGAGGGACGCCCTGTAGACCTCCACCGCAAGCTCGCGCAGGTCTTCGGATTTCATCCTGCGGAAAGGGAGGTAGGTGATGCCTTGCTTCCCCGCAGCCTCCTCCGCTGCCAAGATCTTGGCCGCACGATCTAGGCTGCGGATTTCCCCGTAGCTCACGGGGACCAGTTCCATCGCCCTTTCCGCACCCGCCTCATCCGCGACGACGATGGGCAGGGACACCCCTTCCGCCCCGTTGAAGAAACCCTCCAGAGGAGAGCGCGCATCCACCGCCTTGCCGCCGATGCGGAGGATGGACTCACCCGCCCGCGGCGGATAGTCCAGCCGTGAAATCGGCGAGCCCGGCACCGTCCCGGCAACCACCAGCCGCCCCTCCAGGCTCTGGGAAAATAGGATGCCCGGATGGGCGGTGGGCTTGCGCGGGGATTCCGGAACCGATTTCACACCCCACGGCTTGGTGAGGAAAGTGAGGTGCGATGCGTTGAGCTCCCCGAGCAGTTCCCCAACCACGCGGTCAAACTGACGTGAATTCCGGGATGCGGCCGCGGCATCCTCATACCTCGCCAGCATGGCGGGCCAGTCCCTGCCGTTCATCGCCTCATCGTAGAAACGCTCGGAAATCGTCCTCCAAATGCGCCGAAAGCCCAGCCTCATGAGTGCGCCGCGATCCTGGCTGACGGATAACCCGAAGCGGAACTCCGCCTCCCTGACGCGCCCGAAGCAAACCGTGGGCACGCGATCCAGTCGCCAGAACATCGCCCCGTTATCCGCAATGCCCGCCGGAATCCCCCGGAAATCCGCATACTCCCTAACCTCGCCGCCGCCGATGGGCTGGGCATAGACCGTCTTGTCCGCGGTGTCCCGGCTCTGGAAAAGCACAGACCGGGAATCGGGCGCCCAGACAAGACGGGTCGGCTCGCTGACATCCGTATCGACGGGCCGCAGGGAATCCGCGAGCGTGGCGAAATCCGCCTCGCCCTTGATCAGCTTTCCGGCGGCATCGAAAACCCACATCCTTGCCATTTCATCCGCATCGCGCCGCGAGAGAATCACGATCCTGCTCCCGTCCGGCGACCATCTCGGCGACCCATCAAAGGCGGGATGCGCTGTCAGATTGTGGGCTTGTTCCGATCCGTCCGCAGGCACGATCCAGATATCGCGGTTCGAGTGAATGTCCTTGGCCGCGACGACGAGCCATTTCCCGTCCGGGGACCAATCATAGGTCGGCGAGTCCCAGCATGGCATCACGGTCTTCTCCTCGCCACCGGCAACGGGCAAGGTGACAAGATCCCCCGTTGCCTCGATCCACGAGAGCATGGAGCCGTCAGGACTGAGCCTAAGGCTGCGTTTTGAGCGCTCTGAGGAAGACAAGACCGTGATCACATCCATCGCAAGAGAGGCGGAGCAGACCTCGGCGCGGAGACCGTCGTCCCTCAGGAAAAACAGCGTGGAACCATCCCGGGAAAGCAGCGGATCTCGCTCGTCGCTGGCATCCGTTTCGGTGAGGCGCACCGCCTGCTCCGCACCGGCGGACATCGTCCAGAGATCGCCCGCCGAGGAGAAAACGACCGATTTCCCATCCCGCGCGAAGGCGGTGGATGATGTGCCGCTGACTTTCAGCTTGCGGATGAAACGGGATGGCAATTTCTCCGTGGCAAAAAGGTCGATCTCCTCCGGCGCCTTGCCGGATTCCGGGAAAAACCGGTACACGCCCTTACCCGCGCGGAAAACCATCGTCTTCCCATCGGCGGAGAGCGCTGGGTTCACAACGGAATCTTCCTTGAAAAAAGTGATCTGCCTGGATGCTCCCCCGCCCGGTTCGAAAAAGCGTATGTTGAATGTCCCGGTCTCGTTGGAGAGATAGTAAAAGCCCTTGCCATCCGGATGCCACAGCGGCGTGCGCGCTTCCCAATCCCCGGCCACCAGCTCGCGGAAGCTACCGTCCTTCGCATCAAAGAGGTGGATCTGCGAAGCCCTTGCACCCCTGTAGCCGTAGCGGAACGGCTGCTCCCCTCCCCGGCAGAAGAGATAGCGCATGCCATCCCCAGAAACCGCGGCGGAATGCGCCGTCGCATCGAAGAGCATGGTCTCCCGGGTCGGCTCCAGAAGACTGATCCTCAGCAACCGGAACGGGCGGTATCCGGAGCTTTCCCGCTCGCCCCGGGCGATTGCAAAGGTGCCGTCCGGCGAAATGTCGTTGAGCATGCAGCCCTCGGTGTTGGCGCTGTGCCTGCGCGCATCGCTGCCATCCGTTTTCACGGAATGGATCTGCTGGCTGCCGCTGCGCTCGGAGGTGAAAACGACACGTTTCCCGTCCGGGGTGAACTTCGGATAGGAATCGCGGGCGGGATCCGTCGTCAGCCGCACCGCTTCCCCGCCCGCCGATGGCGCGAGCCAGATATCATCCAGCCACTCGAAGGCCAGCGTCCCGCCGTCCGGCGAGAGCGCGGGCCACGCCATCGCATTCACCGCAGTCCTTCCGGCGGAGAATGCCGTGAGGAGAAAAGCCATCGCTAAGACCAGCAGGGTGGGACGCATGGCCAAAGGCAAGCCCCCATCACGGCGGGGAGCAAGCGGTAACTTCCAGCCGCATTTCCTCTCCAGCGGCCTTGCGGAGATCCTCCGCGCAGCTAGCCTCACGGAAGTGACCGAACCCGAGCTCCCCGTTTCCCCGCCCAGGGCATGGGTGGAAATCCAAATCCCCGCCCTGCTTGCCAATCTCGCCTTCGCGCGCGAGGCATCCGGCTGCGCGATCATGGCCGTCGTGAAAGCCGGGGCATACGGCCATGGCCTCGAGGAAATTTCCAGGGCGCTCGCGGACGGCGGGGTTGAGTTCCTAGGGGTGGCGAACATCGGTGAGGCGCGCAGGATACGCGAAGCCGGCATCGCCACCCGCATCTACCTGCTGGGCGCGACATGGGAGCAGGAGCGGGAGGAAATCGTGGCACGGAACATCACGCCCTGCATCTCCACCGTCGAGGAAGGCATCGCCTTCGATGCGATCGCAGCACGCCGGGGCGTGACCCTTCCGGTTCACATCGCGGTCGATACGGGAATGGGGCGCGGCGGTTTCCTGCCGGAGGGCATCGCCGGGAAAGTTGCGCAGCTCGAGGAACTGGCGAACCTGGAGATCGAGGGCATTGCGTCCCACCTGTCCTCCTCGGACGAGGACGAGGAATTCACCAACAGGCAGATCGCATCGTTTGAGGAAACGGTGCGCACGCTCGGCGGGGCGCAGCGCTTCCGCTGGCGGCATCTTTCCAACAGCGGCGGAATCCTCGGCTATCCCCAGGGCTGCTGCAACCTCGCACGCCCCGGCCTCATGCTCTACGGGGTATCCCCCTTGCCCGCCCTCCAGGAAAAGCTCCGCAATGTGATGTCCCTGAAATCCCGCGTCACCCTCGTCCGCACCGTCCCCGCAGGACATGGCATTTCCTACGGGCGCAGCTTCGTCACCACCCGTCCTACCAGTATCGCCACAGTCGGAATCGGGTATGGCGATGGATACCCGCGCCATGTATCGGGAAAAGGGGCATGCGTCTTCATCCGCGGCGAACGCCATCCCATTGCAGGGAGGGTCACGATGGATCAGATCGTCGTAGTCCTGCCGGATGACAGCGAAGTCCGCAACGGCGACGAAGCCGAACTCTTCGGGCCGAACATCCCCGCCGCCGAAGTGGCCGCGCTGGCGGACACCATCGTGTGGGACATCTTCACCGGAATCACACCCCGGGTCCAGCGCATCCATCTCGGCGCAGCCCCCGCAAAATGAAAAGGCACCCGCCCCACAATCGGGAGCGGATGCCGTGAATTTTCAGGCTAACCCGGGATCAACCCCAGTCGTCGTTGCCACGGCCGCCACCCTTGTAGCCACCGCCGCCGCCGCCCTTGTAGCCGCCGCCACCGCCACCACGGCGATCTCCGCCGTAGCCGCCGCCACCGCCGCCGCCCTTGTAGCCGCCGCCGCCGCCGCCGCGGCGTTCACCGCCGTAGCCACCGCCGCCTCCGCCGCCACTGCGAAATCCGCCCGGACGGGCTTCCTTCGGCTCGGAGGCGTTCACGCGCAGCGCGCGTCCCTGGTAGTCCTTGCCGTCGAGAGCCTCGATGGCCGTGTTCAGCTGGCTCTGATCACCGAGGGTGACGAAAGCGAAGCCCTTTGACCGGCCGGTCTCGCGGTCGGTGATGATCTTGACCCGGTCAACAGGGCCATAGGATGCGAAGAGTTCGGTAACGTCTTCCTCGGTAGCGGTGTAGGGCAGGTTGCCCACGTAGATGTCCATTTTTTCTTATTCTTGAGTCACGCCATCACAATCAAAGCTTCCCGAGACCATGGCGTAAAAGACCGGACGAAGCGCGTCACTCCGGATGTATCCCGTATTGACACCTGCGGATTACCCATATCCTCGGGTTTTGGCAAGATTTGATTTTTTTTGGAAAAACCGCAAAACGCACTCCCCCACGTCAGCGAAGACACGCATTTCACCGGGATCGAAGCCATTCCCGGAAACCACAAGGCAGGGCACCTGCTCGCGGGTGTGATCGGTGCCCGGGTGGTAGGGGTCGTTGCCGTGATCCGCCGTGATCATGAGAAGCTCATCGGGATGCAATCCCTGCAGGAACCCGCCAAGCCAAACATCGAACTCCACGAGGCACCTCGCATATCCCAATGGGTCGCGGCGGTGCCCGTAGAGCGAATCGAAATCTACGAGGTTGGCAAAAATGAATTCTTCCTGATCCGCACGCTCCTCGCAAAGCGAGCCCACCAGCGCCATCCCGTGCGCATTTCCCGCCGTTGGATGGGACACGGAAATCGCTTTTCCGGCGAAGATGTCGGAAATCTTGCCGACACCTATCACCTCTACGTGCTTCGCCACGAGATCGTCGAGCACGGTTCCGCCGGGTGTCAGGGAATAGTCGTGTCGGTTGGCCGTCCTCCGGAAGCCGGAGGTTTCATCCCCCGTGAAAGGCCGCGAGATCACACGGCCAACCCTCATGCCCCGCTCGTCAAGGAGCCGTCGCGCCGTGCGGCAAACATCCTGCAGCCTGCCCTCGCCAAACGTCCCCTCATGCGCCGCGATCTGGAGAACGCTGTCCGCACTGGTGTAGAGGATGGGGAAGCCCGTACGGAGATGCTCCCCGCCAAGTTCCTCCAGGATCTGCGTACCGGAGGCCGCCTTGTTGCCGATGAACTCCGTGCCGCATGCCGCCGCAAGGGTGTCCACGAAACCCTGCGGGAACGATTCGCAGGTGTAGAACGGCTCTTCCAGCAGACAACCCATCAACTCCCAGTGCCCCGTTGTGGTGTCCTTGCCAGCGGAAACCTCCGTCAACCGGAAGGCCGACGCGCCTTGCCTAAGCGGCCCGGATGGCTCCCTGCCCATCAGGCCGGCCAAGCCGAGCGAATCGAGATTGGGAAGCCTCAGGCCGGGAATCCCCTCAAAAAGGTGCCCCAGGGTATCCGCTCCCGCATCCCCGTATGCAGCGGCATCCGGAGCGCCGCCGCAGCCGACGGAATCCAGCACGATCAGAATTGCCCGTTTGCCCATGCCCCAAACTTTCAGAAATCCACGCTCCGTCCACGAAAAAGGGCGGAGGTTGCCCCCCGCCCTGTTGAGTTATCATTCGAACCCGATCACTCGGGCAGATCGAGGGGACGATCAGGGAGAACCCCGTCAAAACCTCCGCCGCCGCTTGGCGTGACAGGCACCGGAGGAGCCCCTGCATCAACTCCACGCAGCGGACGCCCGGTGGCATCGATGATTTGTGCGGTGACAAAGATGATCAGGTTGCTCTTGATCCGGTTCTCGCCCTTGGATTGGAAAAGGCGTCCGATCAGCGGGATATCTCCAAGGATAGGCACTTTGTCTTCCACGTTCTGCACGTCCTCGCGCATCAGGCCACCCACGGCGACGGTGTAGCCGTCATAGATGGTGAGCGAGGTGTTGACGCTCCGCTTGGAGAAGACCGGCATCTCGATGCGGTTTTCGGTGATGATCGCGTTGACCGGGTTTCCGAAGATGTCCGTGGATGGCGATTGGATGGGGCTGCCGTAGTTGATGAAGCCCTCGAACTCGACGATCTCGGGGAGGAAACGCAGGTCGATCACGAAATCGTTCTCACCGATGGTCGGCTCGATCTCAAGGGTGACACCCGTGTTCTTCGTCTCGAACGCCGTCGGTGTCGCCGGTGTGGCAATCCCAACACCGCCGCCGCCGCCGCCAAGGAAACCGCCGCCGTTGTTGTTCTGCTGCGGGAGCTCCGGGGGTTCGTATTCGGTCGGGTAGATGAATTCGCGGATGACCTCGATGGTCGCCTTCTGGCCGGAGCGGGCGGTGATCGAAGGCGCTGTCATCAGGTCGATGCCCTTTTTCTGCGAAAGGCCGCGCATGATCATCTGCACTTGGCCGTCCGAGAACAGGCCGGTGAGGCCGAGGATGCCGGGCGCCACGTTGGCAGCCTGCGCAGTGCGGCTCGGGTTGTTGAGGATTGCATCGATGCTGTTGCGGTTCACCGCCTGATCACCGCTGCGGAGACCGCCGGTCACGATGTTGCTGACGAGATCCGTTCCCGCAGGGATGCCGGGGATGGAGGT
Organism: Akkermansiaceae bacterium; assembly: GCA_017798145.1. NCBI lineage: Bacteria > Pseudomonadati > Verrucomicrobiota > Verrucomicrobiia > Verrucomicrobiales > Akkermansiaceae > Akkermansiaceae bacterium. Next base: position 1,302,556 of record CP059069.1, read on the forward strand.
TCCGTTGACGGGGCTGACAAAATCGGCACCGGTGCGGGAAGCACCGCTACCTATCGTTCCGCCGGTTCCGAAGAGATGGCTCTTGGAGAGGCCGAAGGGCGTGACAATCCAGTCGAATCCGAGCTCATCGTTGTTCTCCTGGGTGATTTCAACGAATTTCGTGGTGATCTTGACCTGCTTGGGCTGGTCGTCGTTGAGTTCGATGAGCTGTTCGATCTTATCGAGTTCCGACGGGGTGTTGGTGACCAGCAGGGAACCGGAGGATCCCAAGGTCGCCGAGCTGCCATCGGCAAAGACGATGCCCGCGTTGCGTAGAAGCTCGATGATGGGCGGGCGGGCACTGAGCAGGCCACCCGAAGCTCCTGCACCTTCCGCAAACGGATCGGCTTCCGCCGCAGCGCCACCCGGTGTGCCGGCTGCGAGCTTGGCTGCGAAGTCCGGCGGGACACGGAACGTGCGTGTGAAGAAATCCTCGCCGATCTCGGTCTGTGGAACCAGCGTGACCGCAAAGTCATCCACCTTGTAGCGCAGCTTGGTGGCATCGCAGATGTATTTGAGGGCGACGGCAAGCGGCACGTTGCGGAGGCGCAGCTCGTTGATGCGGAGGGCGCCCGGATCGTTGCCACCGAGCAGCGAGCCTTCGCCTGCTGCCGCGTCGAGCCCTGCGTCAGCACCGCCCAGAGCGGTGTTGCGGGGGCGGCGGATCACGAAGTTGACGCCTTTCCTATCGGGATCGAGCTCCAGGACATCGAGTTCCGAGGCACGGAGGCGGAGGAAGTCGATCGCCTCCTCCACGGTGGTGTCCTCGAAGTCGATCCTCGGGATCACAATGCGGCGCAGCTTTTCGGTGATGTATGCAACACCGTCGGACGAGCCTGAGTTGGTGATCTGTTCGGTAAAGATGGGGAGGGTGGCCGGAACGGAGAGCTCCCAGGCCTGATCGACCTGCATGAGCAGTTCGGCGCGGGTCTGATCGTAGGCGGCGCGGTAGTAATCGCTTTTCGCGGCGGCAACCTTCTCCATCCCGCGGCGTGCGGCGGTGTTGTAGGGATCGATGCGCAGGATGGCCTCGTAATCCGTCTTGGCGGCATCGTATTTGCCGAGGTCGAAGTTGCCCTGTGCCATGTAGAGGGTGCGGCGCACCTCATCGACATTCTGCGTATGCTCGTAGGTGAGCGCTGGGTTGGTGCGGATCGGGTCGTCGAGGTAACCGAGCTCGGCCTTGGCCGCGAAATTCTCCGGATCGACATCGGGCGAGAGAACCTTGTCGAGCAGGGCGCGCGCCTCGTCGTATTTGCCAACCTTGCGGAAGGACTGTGCCAGGGCGACGCTGGCCTTGGCGAGGTGATCCGTGTAGCTGGCGCGACGGTCGGAAAGGGTGGGTGCATCTGGCAGGGTGCTGAGCGCTGCGCTGAACTTGTCAACCGACTGCTGGTAATCCGCCTTGGCGTAGGCTTCGCGACCCTGGATGAAAAGGCGGTCGGACTCAGCCACGGCTTCCTGGCGGCGAATGATCTCGCGCTGGGCAAGGCCGCTCACTCCGGAATGGGCACCTTCACCCGCCTGGGAGGATGAGATCGCGAAAGGCATGGTCGAGGCAAGAGCCATCAGGGTGGCTATGCTGCGGTTGGAATGGTACAGAGGCTTTTTTTGCATAAGGAACGTTGAGGGTTTTGGCTGTAATCGTGGGGTTTGGAAAGCGTTTTTTATCGAAAGTCTGTAATTGTTGGCTTCATTCGGCGATCGGGCCGGTATCGCCCTTGGCATACTCGTAGGTCTTTTTCTGGCCGTCCGGGCCGGTCGCCTCAATGGTGATCTGGTCCGGTGTCACCTGGGTGACCTTGAAATCCTTCTTCTCGCCGCCGGGCGGCAGTGAGAATTCGGTGTTTTCCTCCACCCGGAACTCCTCGCCGGCCATGCCGAGCGCCGCAAGCGTGAGTACGGCGGTACGGTCGTAGTAGGAAAACTTGTCCGCCTCTCCCCTGCGGAACATGGCCGGGATCTCGTATTTATCACCCAGCTTGTTGGGCTTCTGATCCTCGATGATGACGAATGTTACATCAACCTCCGCCTTGATGGCCTCATTGAGCACCCGGCGTTTCTCGAAATCCAGATACTTGAAACGGCCTTTTGCGGCACCATCGGCGAAGAACACCTGACCCTTCGGAATCGGATTGCCCGCTCCGATGTTGTTCCTCCTGCCAGCGCCGTCGCTGTATTCGAAGGTGAACTTGCCATCCGACTCGAAGCCGGGCCTAAGCACCCATTGCACGGATTCATCGCTGGCGAATGAAAGTTTCGTGAGCAAGCTCGGGTAGGACTTGTTGTCGTTGGGATCCGTCTTGGCGTTGTATTCCTCGAGGTTGGAGAAGCCGTCCTCATCCGCATCCCTCTGCGGTGAGTCCCCGAAGCCGGGGTCGATGCGGTGTTCGATCCACCAGGAGTTCGGGATGGGGTCGTGAACCATCTCGCCGTCGATGAGATCGAGCGGCCTGGTCTTGTCGTTCTTGTTCACGAAAAGGGCGACCCCGGTGAAAAGATCGACGGGACGGCCTGCGTCATCGCCCTTCTGCCAGGAGCGGCTGAGGCTGAAGGATGCCTTGGCGGTGGGCACGAGATCGCCCTCCTTGACGGCGGGATTGCTTTTGCCGGGAACGGGGCCGGAGGCCTCGGCGCTGAAATCCTCAGCGACCGATCCATATTTCTGCCAGCCGACAAACACCAGGCCTGCGGCGACAACTGCGGCGCCGCCGAGGGCTGCCTTTTCGTAATTTTTGGAAATCCAGGACATGATGGGGTTTGCGGTTCAGGGTTTGGGGAGTTCCTTGGCCGGGAGGAACATGGAAACATCAAAGCGGACGAAGACGATGACCTCCTCATTTCCCAGCACCTGTGCGAGGATGCGTGTGCTGTCGACGGCCTCGGCGGGTGCCTCCTCCGCATCGGGGGCAGGCTGCTCCTCACCCTCTGCAGGGGCGGGTTCATCCGGGTCTTCCGGAGACTCATCCGGGGCAAAGAAAGCGAAGGGATCCGCAGCTTGCGGCGCGACAGCGGCGGCAGGCCTATCGTCCTCGAATTTCGCATCGCTCACCTTGGGCGGCGTATCCCGCTCGTTGGCGATCTTGATGCAACGGACGACGTAGTAGTGCTTGTCCGTCGCACCGAGGAAGCTGAGGAACTCGCGGGCTGCGGACTCGGAGGATTTGAAGGTCATCTCCACCGGGAAATTCCTGGCCACGGCATTGGGGCCGGGGTTGAAATTGCCGCCGTTCTCCTCGGGCAAGGTCACGCGGTGAATGCGGATCAGCTCGCTGGGGCCCGCTTCCGCAAGGCCGAGCAGCGCGTGGCTGATGCCATCGAGCTGGAAGCCGAGCGCACCGGTCGCCTCCTCCCGGGCAAGGCCGCCGCTGTAGGTCTCGAAGCCGAGATAGAATTTCTCCGGAAGCTCGCAGCCTGCGGCCGCAAATGCCTTGGTGATATCCCGGTTCGCCTGCTTGAGGCGATCCCCGAAGACCTGGGGGCTGGTGTTCTCAAGCTTGCCGGGGCGGAACTTGTCGAACAGGCCGCTGAGTTCGGCGATGGACTGGCGGTATTCCTTGAGCGCCTTCTCTTTTCCGTTCCTGTTCTCAAGGGTTGGGTAAAGGGCGATGCTCTCGGAATTGGAAACGCTGGCATACGATTCGTCGAATGCCGCCTTCGCCTCCTCATAGCGGGTGCCGCCGCTGGAAGCGAGGTAGAAGAGTGCGCCGCAGAGAACTACGGTGATTGCAACGAGGGCGGATACGAAAGGGTTGCTCTTGATGGAGTTCATAGGGTTGGAAATCGGGGGCTGCCGGGATCAGCGGACAGTGACCTGGCGGGAAAGCGGAAGGATCAGCTCGAAGGGGAAGGCGAGGTCGCCCTCGCTGTTCGCACCGCTGCTGATGCTCTTGAGGATCTGCTCATCGCTGAGGGGGGTCATCTTGCCCTGCGGGTTCTTCACGGAAAACGCGAAGGTGGTGGAGTTCTCGCGGAGCTTTTTCAGGAGATCGGAGACCACGTTCTGGCTGCGGTCGTTTTCCCTCCAGAAGCCCTTCACGAGGATCGCATTGGCACCTGGGGCGGCAGCCTGCTGGTTGCGGCGCGGGTTCGCCGCCTCGGCAGGGGCGGGCGGATCAGATATGGCGGTGCCGCCGCTCTGGGAGCTCACGTAATCGGATTTCACGATAGGGCGTGCCGTGGGCTTCGGCGCGTTGGGCCCTGTCGGCGGGATGGCATTGTAATCATAGAGCGGCGACATTTCCGTGAGCCAGACGGAATCGCTCGCGAAAGCGCCGCGCAGCTCGCCGAGGAGCTCGAACCAGAAGGCATGGTCGGATTCCATGCCGATGTAGGCTTTCGCCACGAGGGAAAGCTCTCCCTCGGTCTTGAGCTGGCCGCGGATCTGGGACTCGATTGGCGCAAGTTTCTCCTGTGTATCGAGCATCATGCGCGCCTTTTCCTCGGCGGCGCTTGCGGCGATGTTCTGGAACACCGCCCAGCCCGCGAAGCCTGCCACGAAAAGCGCGGCCGCGGCGATCAGGAAGGGCTTGCGGCGATCCGCAGCGCGGGAAACCTCCACAGCGGAGGGCACGAGGTCGATGTTGATCGTCGATTTCCCGATGCCGCGCAGGCCGAGGCCGATGAGCTCGCCCATGGTGTGCGCCTCCCTTTGGAGAGTGTCCGTATCGACGCCCTTGGCGATGGCCACCTTGCCGAGAGGATTGAAGAACTCCACGGGGAGGCCGAGTTTTTCGGAGAAAAACTCAAGCGTGTAAGGCAGGTTCGCGCCGCCGCCCGCAAGCAGCACCTTGCGGGGTGCGCTTCCGGCGTGCTGGCTGCGGTAGTAGTTCGTGGTGCGAGCGATTTCCGCAGGCAGGCGGGTCAGCGCGTTGCGGATGACCATGGCCAGCGCGGCGAGCGACTCGTCCATGGTCTCGGTGTGGCCGCCGCCCAGGGCGACGAGACCGTTGGTGATCTTCTGGTGCTCCGCGTCCGGGAAGGATATGTTGTATTCCTTCGCGATGGCGGCGGTGATGGATGCGCCGCCTATCGCCACGCTGCGGGTGAAGAAACGCGGACCCTCCACGTAGAGCAGGTTGCTGGTCTTCGCGCCGACATCGATGATGAGCGTAGGCTCGTCGGGGGTGCCGTAGGTTTCGCGGAAGGAGTTGTATAGCGCCATGGGCGCGACATCGACCTCGACGGTGGACAGGCCCGCGCCGGTGACGGTTTCGTTGATCTCATCGAGGGCATCGCCCTTGATGGCGACGATGACGACCTCCTTGTCCTCCCCGCCCTGGATGAGTTCGTAGTCCCAGACGACCTCGCTGATGGGGAAAGGGACGTGCTGCTGCGCCTCAAAGGTCACGAGCTGCTCGATGTTGTCATCCTGCAGCGGCGGAAGTTTCACGAAACGCGTGAAAACGGCCTGGCCCGACACCGCGTAGCGGACTTTCGCCTTGGGCACCTGGAGCTTCCCGATGAGGTCGTCGATGACCACCCGGATCTGCGCCTCCCGGGAGGCTTCGAATGCGGGGTCCGCGATGATGGTGTCTGACTCGTATCCCTTCAGGATGAGCCCTCCGCTCTTGGATGTCTCGAACACAGCCATGCTGATCCGCTGTGAGCCTAGGTTGAGTGCGACGGTTGTCTGGGTATCGGCCATGGTGTGCTTGCGATCGGTGAACGTTGGGGAAATTCCGGGGATGTGGTTTTCTATCTATGCGTATCAGCGGCGTTCCTTGAGGATCTCCGCATAGCGATCCCACCACATGTGCGCGAATGCGGACTCGCTCTTGTCAAGCAGTGGCACGCTCTCCGTGCGGGATATCTTGTCCGAGGCGCTGTTCCACCAACCCACCTTTTCCTTGCTTGTCTCCTGGGCGACCTTCTCGCCGTTGACCAGCACCTCGTATCCGACGAGATAGACAAGGCTCTTGCCGGCGCGGTCGGACCCGCTGAGCCTGCGCACGGAGGCGGGCGAGAGGTAAACGGAGCTGAAGACCTCCTCGTTGAGGGGCACGTTCACGTGGGTGATGTCCTTGGTGAGGAGCAGGTAGGTGCCCTTCTTGTCGGGGTTCTCGACCGCGACGTACCATTTCACCAGGATCCTATCGACAGTCTTGGAAGGTGGCTCGGGAGACATCTGGATTTTCAGCGAGGCCTCGATCTCCAGCCAGTCCTTCGCCTTGAAGGATTTCTGTTTCCCGCCGCTGAAATCAGGGGAGGGGAAATCGTCGAAATCGGGTTTCTTTCCCTCGACCTTGTAGGTTTGGGCATCTGCAAGCGGTGCTGAGATCACTGCGGCAAGGGCGCAGGCGGCGGCGGCAAGGGAGGTGAATCTTTTGTTTTTCATGCGCTTCGGGTTTCACGTGAAACTAGGAATAAGGATGGCAGGTTGGCCAGATAAAAGGATGGGCGGGCCAACTTTTTTCAGGAAAATGCTCCATGTTTCTCCCATGGCGGGCGGACAAGCGGTTGACGGATGGCCGCGCCGATGGCTTGACTACGCCCATGCCGCGCACCGCATTCCCGTTTCCCGATCCCGCCACGACCGTTGTCGGCAGCATCGGCGATGCCAGGGCGCTGGCGGAGGAGAGCCCCGCATCGCTAGCCGGGCAGTGCGACATCGCCGAAATCAGGCTCGACCTGCTCCACCGCGAATTCCCGCAGGGCGGTGCTGCGCCATGGGGGCACCTGGCGCCCTTCCCCTTGCTTTTCACCGCCCGCTGCCACAGCGAGGGTTCCCCGGTGGATCTTGATGTGGGAACGCGCGCAGCCATGCTGCGGGCGGCGCTTCCCCATGCATCCCTCATCGACATCGAGGCGCGCTCCATCCCTGAGATGGCGGCCCTGATCGCAGAGATCTCGGCGGAGGGCGTGCCTTGGATCGCTTCTTACCATGATTTCGAGAAACTGCCTTCGCGCGGCGATTTGGAAGCCCAGGCGGGTATCGCCAGGGAGGCGGGTGCCGCCGCCTTCAAGGCGGCCGCGCAACTGCGGACGATGGATGATCTAACGGCTCTCGCCCACTTCCAGATGAATGATGCGGGAATCCCGCTGGCGACGATGGGGATGGGCGTCCTGGCCCCCGTCTCGCGGTTGCTCTGCGCCCAGGCGGGCAGCGTCCTGAACTACGGCTACCTGGGCTCGACACCCACTGCGCCGGGCCAGTGGTCCGCACGGCGGCTGCGCGAAAACATCCGCTCCCTGCGCCCTATCTGTTAGAACAAGCGAGTCCCCGATGCACGGATACCTGACACCCGCAAACCTGGCCTCCTCATGCACCGGGGAGAAACCCGCACGCCTCGCCGTGCTGGGATTCCCTGTCGCCCATTCCGCATCGCCCCAGCTGCACCAGCCCGCATTGGATGCGTTCGGGATCGCCGCGGCCTACGTGCGGCTGGAAGTCATGCCCGGCGCGATCCGCGAGGCGTTCGCGATGATGAGAGGGCTCGGCTTCATCGGCTGCAACGTGACCGTCCCGCACAAGTTCGAGGCGATGGAAGCCTGCGATGAGGTATGCCCGCAGGCGCGGCTTCTGGGCGCGGTCAACACCGTCGTTTTCAAGGACGGCGGGACGGCGGGATTCAACACCGACGGCCCCGGCTTCGAGCAGGCGGTGAGCGAGGCCTTCGGGTTCTTTCCCGGCGAAGTCCACACCCTGATCCTCGGCGCGGGAGGCGGCGCGGGGCAGGCGATCGCCACGCAATGCGCCATCGCCAGGCCGGCCCGGCTCACGCTTGTCAACCGCAGTGCGGGCAAGATCGAGGCGCTTGCGGAAAGACTTCGGAAAATTTCCCCGGAAACGGAAATCGCAGCCGTGCCGTTTTCGGATCCCTCCCTCGCCGGCCTCTGCCATGCCGCGGACCTGCTCGTGCAGACGACATCACTGGGTCTGAAGGCCGGAGACGCGCAGGTGATCCCGGAGGAATTCCTCTCGCCCCGGCACTGTGCCTACGACACGATCTACCAGCCACCCGAGACGCCGTTCCTGGCCGCCGCGCGGCGCACCGGCTGCCGCACCGCCAACGGCCTGGGCTTGCTCATCCACCAGGGTGACATCGCCTTCCGGCACTGGTTCCCCGGGACAAGCCCCCTACCCCACATGCGGGCGGCGATGGCCGGGAAACCCTGAGCTTCTCAGCTGCCGCCGAAGAGATCGTCCTTGAGCTCATCGAGATCGAAGCCCGTGACATCGCTTTCGATCCAGTGACAGGCGATCACCTTCCTGAGCTCGAAGCTCCTCTTGCCCCCAAATTCGCCGCGCCTCACCTGCACCCGGACGCGGATCAGGCCGTCCGGCTCCATGGGTTCCATCGTGGATCCGAAAATCGACCTGCCATCCCGCCTGGCCGCAAAGGCAGCCTCCAGCAGAATGCCTTCGTCGCTGCGCCGCTCGATCACGAAAATCGGCGATGAAATGCCGGTCTCCAGGGGCTTCCCGAAGACCGGGGAGATGAGTTCGAAGCGCAGGCGCGACCCGCCGCGATCCGCCCCACCATCGCCGGAGACCTCCCTGGCGAGCAGCCGGAACTCGCCTTCCTCCGGTCCGCCTCCGGCCAGGAAGAGGGCCCATGGGTGATCCCCGTAGCGGGAGAAATGCTCCCAATCGAGCTGCCATGTGCCGCCCTTGCGGAGGAAGACGGCATCGAAGATCGCCCCATCCGCGCCTTCCTTCCAGCGGGTGTTTATGACCCATTCATCGCCGATTTTCAGGGGTTCCTGCCCCACCCTGCGTATGTTTTTCGCATCGACCGAGGGGAAGGGGTTGGAGGCGTAGAAGGTGGCCATCCTGCCGGCCGTCGGGATGGGATCCGCCACGAACTGGTTGCGCCCTTCAGGGGTGCCGGCCGTGAGGAAGCCCCCGAGCGCGCGGTGGCAATCCGGCAGCGCGGCAGTGAGCAGGGCGATCCTTTCGTCAGCCAGCGTGCCTTCGGCCATGTCTGTCCTGGCCACCTGCATGCCCTGGATCTTGTCGGCCAGGCCGGTTCTGCGGTTGTGCCACCAGATGGCAAGACCCATGAGCAGTGCCCAGACAACCACAAGCCGCAACATGAGGTTCTTGCGCTTCTTTTTCCGGACAGCGCGCTGGCCGCCCTCATCGAGGGCTTGACCCTTGTTCGCGAAGCTCGCGACCGCATCGTCCCGCAGCGAAGTTCCGTTGCCCGGGCCAGAGGACGGCCAAACGCCGGTGCCCGGCTTCTGCCCGCAGATGCCGCAAAGCCTGTTGGCGTCGTGGCCTAGCTCCGAGCCGAAGAGCGAGCCACAGCGACCGCAGTGATAGTGAGGTTTGATCATAGGCGCTTCGTCAGTCTCCGGTCATTCGCCCAGCCAGCTCTTTGCCAGCAACCCGTCGATGAGCCATTGGTCAGGAAGGGACTCAACCGGGCCAGGACCCAGCCTGAGGATGACCTGCGCATCGGCCTGCACCTCCCCGGTGATCTGGCTGGGCTGGAAAAGATTGAGGAATTCCTCATCGAGCCCACCGCCGATCGGCACATAACCCCAGAGATTCACATGGCCGTCCTTCGACATGAGCCGGTAGCAGCGGTATTTTTCCTCCGGGAAGGCGAAGGTGTAGAAATCCGCCATGGACACCCACGCCCTGGTCTCGCTGCCATCGCCCTCGCCTTTTTTGAGCGAGGCGAAACCGGCGCTGGAGTAACCGGTGCTGGCTTTCCAATCCATCTTCAGGACACCCGCCTCCTGGCGGAAAAAGGCGCTGAATCTGGTGAAATCGGCTAGCGTACCCTCGAGGATCCCGTAGCGTCTGTTTTCCTTGTCGAAAACCGTCCAGACCGAGTCGTCCGCTGTCCACCCGGCCTTCATGCCCAAGGGCTTCCACTCCTTCTTGATCAGCTCACTGTTACGTTCCGCCGCGTAGGCGTATGGGATGAAATCCTCAGGGTTTTCGGCGGAAGCGTAGATGGCGAAGATCGACTTCGCCTCTTCCTGGCTGTTGGTGAGGATCTCCAGGTTCCTGAGGTCATCGCTTTCATCCGCCGGCTTGGTCTTGTCCGGCGTCATCTGGCTGTAAAGCGACTGATCCTGGCTGCGATTGCCTTTCCCATCCGGAAGCTGGCTGAGGACAACGGCCAGCACCACGATGGCAACCACGCCCAAGCCTGTGAGCAGCATCCATTTCAGGGAGCTGCCGCCGGATTTCTCACCCCAATCCGCGCGCTCCCCGCGGCTGAAGCGGCGGCGCTTCTGCATGGTGGGCTGCGGGCTCACCTGCCCGCCCTCGGCGGCGGCGGCCGCAGCTGCGGGTGCGGTTTGGACAGCGGGCATTCTCCGGACGGCGCGCCCGGCCAGAGGGTCGTGCGAGGGGTCGATCTCATTCACGCGCAGGCGCTTCGAGGTCGGGGCCGGGGGCAGGCTGATCCTGGCATCCGCGGCTTCCTCGGTGTCCATCGGAACCAGCTCCGGCTCCTCCGGCTTGGATTTCATGGTGCGGGGCTCGACCAGGCCTTGAGCTTTTTTCTTGGCAGCACCCGCTCTTTTCGACGCCTTCGCAGCTGTTTTTTTCGCCGTTTTTTTTGCTGCCTTCCTGCGGGTGGGGATCTCAGGCTGCTCCGGCACTGCGGCGTCCTCTTGCTCCAGTCCCGTTTTTTTCGGCGGGGCGGCCTTGCTAGGCTTGAGCGGGTTGTATTGGCCTTCCTGCTCGAGTTTGAGCAGGGGTGCATGGCGGCTCACCTGGGGTGAGCGGGATTCCTTTTTCGGAGGCAGCCCGCGATCGGCTTTCCTCGGAGGCAGACCCATGCGGGATTTCTCGGAAATCTCGTCGAGATCGTCCCAATCGTCACCCGGGGCGATGGGCGGGACGTGGTTGTTAGGGTCTTCTAGGTCGGGATCCATTCTGGTTGTTCTCAGTGGGCGCCGTGCCATGCGATGACCTACACCCCTTTCGTTGTTTCCGTATCAATACCCGGATGAAAGCCGGGACACAAGGCTTTGGCCGGCTCTGCCGAAGGCATCGGGCAGAGCGTTGCGGCGCGCTGTCTGGAGGTTTGAATCCGCAAAAAACGTGCTGTATCCGGCGCTGGTCCCGCTGGCCAGCACCTTGGTCGGGTCTTTCGCATCGCGGAGCACCCATGCGAGCGTGACTTCGTTGGTGAGTTCCTCGGCGAGGAGCGAGTCCAGCCTGGAACTCCTCAGCGTGGAGTAATCGACACCCTGGATCCTGCCCTCGAGAACGGCATCCGCATCTCCCCTTGCGGCGAGCCTGTATGTGCCGTCCTGGACGAGCGCATCGGTGACGGCGGATGTGGCGAGGGCTTCCGCGCGGGGTTCGAGGCTTCCGTTGGCAAACATCGGCACGGCGATGGATTTCACGTTGGCCAAAGAAGGGGGCTTTGAGCCGCCCAGGCCGTAGCCGGCGCAGGATGCGAGGGCGAGGGAGAGGATTGCCAGGAGTGCGGGTTTCATTGGGATCGGTGTCATGGGGTGGGAATCACTCACTCGCCGAGCGCCTTGAGCCTGGCCTTGGCCTTTTCATGGGCGCTGCCGGATGCTGAGTTTTTCAGGACTTCCCGGTAGTAGATCTTGGCGGATTCGGTTTGACCGGATTTGTCGTAGAACTCGGCGATCTCGAGCGAGCGGGCGAGATCCTTGCTTTTCAGGCTGCCCATGAGCCTGCGCGCCTCGGCGTTCTTCGCATGGCCGGGATACTGCATGAGGTAGTCGCGGAACGCCTCGTCGGCGAGGTCGAGAGTGGCCTGGTTGCGGTTGCCCCGGTCCGCCTCGGCCAGCAGCACGACGCCGACCCGGAACAGCGCCTCGGCGGAATACTTGCTGTCGGGCTGGTCGCGGACGAGCTTTCGGTAGGCTTCGATGGCGAGCTTGGATTTCTTGGCTTCCCGCTCCGCCTGATACAGCTCGCCGATGGTGAACTGTGCCTTGGCGGAGGTTTCGGAACGCGGTGCGTTGTCGCGCACCTGTCCGAGCATCTCGACGGCCTTATCCGTGGAAAGGCTGCCCTTGATGCCGATGATCCTGAGTCCGGAAAAGCCAGCCTTGACCTTGCCGTCCGCGGCGGACTGCGCCATTTCCGCCTGTTTGCTGAGAGCCTTTGAATATAGGCCGCTGCCCTGGTACCTCTGGAGGAATTTCTGGTATGCCTCGAAGGATTCCACGATATCGCCTTCCTGCTCAAGCAACTCCGCTTCCCGGTATCTGGCCATCGCGGCGGAAGGCGCAAAGGGGTATTTGTCCGCCACCCGGCCATACTGCTTGATCGCCTTGGAGCGCTTGCCCGCATCATCGGAGGCCTTGGCGATCCGATAGAGCGCCTCGCCCTCCCCGGAAGCGGCCTGCGTGTTTCCCGCAAGGGGGATGCGATCGTCGTCGCCACCACAGGAAACCGCCGTCACAACAGCACCGAGAACAGCCAACGCCAATGGGATACGCTTCGTCATGCCGCAAACATAGGAACTTTGGCGCGGGGTGAAAGAGCAAATTGCAGGAGATGCCACGCGGGCATGTCCCGGGCTCACCGTTTGCCGAGTTCCGCCGATCTGGCAGCAGCTGCGGATACGGCCCCGATCAGGGCGGAGCGGACGTTTTTTTCCTCCAGAACGGCAAGCCCGGCGATGGTGGTGCCGCCCGGCGATGTGACCATGTCCTTGAGCATGGCGGGATGGCTGCCGGTTTGCAGCACCATCTCGGCAGCGCCGCTGACGGTCTGCGCGGCGAGTTGCAAGGCCTCCGCGCGCGGCAATCCGGCGCGGACGCCGCCGTCGGCCATCGCCTCGATGATGAGATAGACGTAGGCGGGCCCGCTGCCGGAAAGGCCGGTCACCGCGTCCATGAGCTTTTCCGGCAGTGAAACGGCGAGGCCGACAGCGCCAAGCAGGGAGCGCACGGCATCCTCGTCGGCAGCATTGCATCGCCCGCCGAGCGAATAGGCGGCGGCCCCCTTGCCGACAAGCGCAGGAGTGTTGGGCATGCTGCGGATCACGCGGACGGATTCCGGGGTGTTTTTCTCCAGATCCGAAATGGTGACCCCTGCGGCGATGGAAATCATGAGCTTGCCGCCGGCATGGGATCCCAACCCGGCAAGCGCCGAAAACGCATCCTGTGGCTTGGTGCAGAGAAGCAGGACATCGGACGCGGCCAGCACCTCGGCGATCTCTGCGGTGGCCACCGCGCCGGTTTGCTTGGTGAAGTTCTCCCTGGCAGCCGGGATCACATCCGTGCCCAGCACGCCGCCCTTGTCCACCACCCCGGCCGAGATCGCGCCCTGCACGAGCGCAGTCCCCATTTTCCCGCAACCGATCACACCAAGCTTCATGCGGCGAGACTAGGGGGGAAACCCGCAGCGAGGCGAGCGTCATTTTCCTTGGAAATGCGCCGCCCTGCATCATCCTTGTGGCATGCCGAAGCCGCACACGCTCCTTTTCCTGCTCGCCGGATTCGCCGCCTGCCATGCGCAGGGGGAGCCGCCGCCGGAAGCTCCCCCCGTGCGGCTGCCCACCGTCGCGGAGTGCATCCCGGCAGCGGTCTCGGAGCTGGGCGCACCCACCGTGCTCAACTTCCACAAAGGGCTGGCCACCGCAGTCAGCGCCGCGAACGAGACCGCCCAGATCCATACCGTACAGGGGCTGAACCACCTCCACGGAGGATGGGAGTTCGAGGCCATGCGCCATTTCGCCATCGCCATGGAGGCCGATCCGCAATGCCTCATGGCACATTGGGGCATGGTCATCAGCATGCTCTCCCCCTCGCCGGAAACCGATGCCTTCCGACTCGCCGCCACCAACCGCCTGCTCGACCTCATCAACAAGGGCGCGGGCACGGAGCTGGAGCGAGGATTCGCATTCGGCCTCATCAAATACATCCAGGAAGGGCCAAAGGGTGCGGCGGTCGCTTTCCGCAAGGTGGCGGACAAGTTCCCCGGTGAGATGCAGTCCGAGATTTTCGCAGCCCTCTTCGGGCGGGGGGGATACGATGAGTTCGGGGACATCACGCCGGACCAGGATGCGGCGGAGGAACGCCTCATGAAACTCGTCGAAAGGGATCCCGATAACGCCCTCCCGCTCCATGCCTTGCTCCTCATCCGTGCGGAGGGGCCGGATCTCGCCCCTTCGCTCGATCTGGCGCGCAGGCTCTGCCAGCTTGTGCCGGACTACGCCCCGTATTTCCACGTCCTCGGCCACTACGAGTGGCGCTGCGGCCAGCACGCGAAGGCGGTCTCCGCATTCAGCCGCGCCGCAAGCCTTTACTCGGCCTGGATGAAGGCAAATGACGCAAGTCCCGCCGATTGCGAGGGATGGGTGCGAGCCGAGTGCTACCGCGTCGTCGCGATGGCATCCAAGGGGGATTTCGACAACGCCCTGGCCTCTGCGGAAAAGATCGCTGGCACCACCCTTGACCCGGCGCGCCCATTCGCCCCCGGCACCCGCCATCTCCTCTGGGATGCGAAAACCCTGCCCGCTCGCATCCTGCTGCGGCGCAGCGCCCCCGGCGATTCACAGAAGGCCCTGGAGTCCCTGCCGCCTCCCAAGGAAAGTGAACCTTTCCGTGAGAAATCCCTGGCCTATTGGTGGATCGACGGGCTCCGCATCGCACTCGAAGCCCAGCGTCTGCTCGATGCGGGGGATGTGGAGAAAGCCTCGGAAACCATCGCCGCGCTGAGCTTCCACGGCACAGCGATGGCACAACGGCGCAACATCGCCTCAGCTGTGGGCGAGCAGACGGAATGGAACCGCTCCTTCCGGGCACTGGAAATGCTGGCCGCCGAGCTGCGCGGCAGGCTCGCCCTCGCCGGCCCCCCCGCCGGGCACGGCTCCGCATTCAACTGGTTCCGCGGCGCAGCGGACAGGCAGAAGGCCGCCACCATGCTCAACACGCCACCCATCCTCACCCCGATGGCGATGCGCCTCGGCGATTATTTCATCGCCCGCAACCTGCCCTACAAGGCCGTCCGAGCCTACGAGGAAGCCCTTGAACGCTTTCCCAACGACGCCGAGTCCATCGCACGCCTCGAGAAGGCTGGAAAACTCGCGGAGGCATCAGGCCCGGAGCCGGCCGAGGAGGATGCTCCCGCACCGGAATCCGAGTAGGGGTGCGCCGCTCAGAAGCCCGCAAGGAGATCCTTCACCCTGCCCGCGATGATTTCAGAAAGTTGCTCCTCGCCCTCTTCCTTGAGGAAATCGCAATAGTTCGAGGCAACGGACTCCAGGTCATCCGAATAGGCGGCCCCGAGCGATTCAAAGCCGGCCAAGGCTTTCTCGAAGTGCTTCCGCGCCCAGTTCCTGTCCCCCGTCTTCAGCAGCGCCAGGGCGAGGTTGTTGTGGGACTGGGCGGTGTCCGGGTGATTCTCGCCGAAGAGCTCCCGCCGCGTCTCCAAGGCCATCATGTGCATCTCGCGCGCCTGGTCGAGATAGCCGGCCGCCAGATAGACGGCGCCGAGGTTGTTGGAAACGGCGGCCGTCTCCTCATGGTTCTGGCCGAGCTCCGCGTGCATGATCTCAAGGGATTTGAGGAAATGGTCCTCCGCCGCATCGAGATCGCCGGAAGCCTTGGCGATGAAGCCCAGGTTGTTGGTGATCGCGGCGACATCAAGAAGGAGCGGCGGTTCGTGCTTCTCAAAGTATTCCACAGCAGCCTGCCATGCGCGTGTCACCTCCTCGCTGCGGCCCTGGCCATCGAACGCCGCACCGAGCAGGGCGTAGAGCCTGCCCACCTGCGCGATCCTGTCCGGCCTGTTTTCGAGCTGGTCGATGGCGTGCTCCACATCCTCGATGGCTTCATCATGGCGACCCAGCTCGAGGAAGATCCCGGCGCGGGACTCCAGCGATGTGGCAAAGGCGTCGATGGTATCGAGATCCGGGCTGAGCGCGTGCTGGCTTTTCTCGACAGCTGCGTTGGCGGCGTGGAGGGCTTCGTGGAGGTTGCCCTCGTTGCGGAGCGCGAGGACCCTGTCCTGCATGATCTGGATGAAATTCGCGGTGGGTGTGTCCATGGGTGAAGCTTGTTTTGTATTTGCAATGGATATGCGCAACACCCCTCCATGGCCAGCGAAAACCTTCAATCCCCGCCCATTCTCTCCAGCAGCTGTTTCCTTGATGCAGGCAGGCGCCCCAGGTGGTGCAGCAGTGAATCCGCCACCGAAGCCCTGCCGCCGGATATCCCGAGCAGTCCGGCCATCTGCTTCTCGAAATGCAGCATCGCCCTCAGGCCGGGCTCCTCGGAATCCAGGTGATCCAGCCCGCGCCGCAGCAGATCGTGCATCTCCGCATCCGCGTGACCCGGCTCGACCGCCGCCTCCACGAGCTGGCAGAAATATCCGGCCATTAGGGCGGATTCGTATTTCCTGCGCAGACCTTCCCTCCAATTCGAGATGGCGACCTCCCGCAGAATGTGGAGTTCTCCCGCCCTCGCCCTCGCCACTCCGATCTCCCCGGAGAAAAACAGGTCAAGTTTCCCCGCGAACGGGCTTTTCGGCCTAAGCGCACCCTTGGCAACCGTCTTCACCAGCCCCTCCCCCAGCGTGAACCAATGGACGATCAGGCTGGTGTCCGTAAGGCGGGTTGTGCGGATCAGGATGGCTTCCGTGGCAAACACTTGGAATTGAATGAATTGAAGATTCGGCTTGATACGTCCGTTTCGCTGCCCTAGCCACTGTCCAGCAACCATGGCACAGCAATCAAACAAAAAGATCAAACGCCGCCGCCGCGCGGATTACCTGAAGCGCAAAAAGGAGCAGGCGAAGCTAGGGGGCATCCTCCCCAAGGCCACCGTTAAGAAAGCGGCCAAGAAAGCCGACTCCCCAGCGGATGAGAAGCCTGCAGCCAAGAAAGCCGTGGCCAAGAAGGCTCCCGCCAAGAAGGCCGCCAAAAAAGCCCCAGCCAAGAAAGCCGCGAAAAAGGCCGCCAAGAACGCCGAGGACTGAACGGCGCATCCGCCGATCTCCCAATGCCGGGTTTCCTTTTCGGGAAAGCCCGGTTTTTTCATGCCCGCAAACGCAGTTTCCTCTTCCCTAAGGACACCCCTCGCCTAGTCTGCCGCCCGAAGAACCCGTGTTCTTTCGGGTTTGGAATTTCAAAGCTCAGAATCTAATGAAAATCGTCGTCGCATACTCAGGAGGCCTCGATACCTCCGTCCTCCTCCTCTGGCTCAAGGAAAAATACAACGCGGAGATCATCGCCTACTGCTCCGATTGCGGGCAGGGCGACGAACTCGACGGCCTTGAGGCGAAGGCCCTCTCCACCGGCGCATCCAAGTGCTACATCGACGACCAGAAGGAGGAATTCGCCCGCGACTACATCTTCCCCATGTTCCAGGCAAACGCCCTCTACGAAGGCCGCTACCTGCTCGGCACCTCCATCGCCAGGCCCTGCATCACCAAGGGCATGGTCGAAGTCGCCCTGAAAGAAGGCGCGGATGCCATCGCCCACGGCGCCACCGGCAAAGGCAACGACCAGGTCCGCTTCGAACTCTCCGCCGCCGCCCTCGCCCCCGGCATCAAGGTCATCGCCCCATGGCGCGACGCGGAATTCCGCAAACAGTTTCCCGGCCGTAAGGAGATGATCGAGTATGCCGAGGCAAACAACATCCCGATCAAGGCCTCCATGAAGAAACCGTACTCCATGGATCGCAACCTCCTCCACATATCCTTCGAGGCCGGTGCCCTCGAAGATGTCTGGTATGACGCCACAGGCCCCGCCGACCGGGACATGTATGTCCTCTCCGTCTCCCCGGAGGAAGCCCCCGACAAGCCGCAGATGCTTCAGTGCCTCTTCGAAAAGGGCAACATCATCGGCCTACAGACCGAAGGCCTTGGCGAACTCATCTCCTCACTGGGCGATTTCATGGTTCTCGGCGAAAAGGACGGCTACACCCTGCTCACCCCCTACGGTGTCATGCGCTGCCTCAACGCCCTCGGCGGAGCCCACGGCATCGGCCGGGTCGATATCGTGGAGAACCGCTTCGTCGGCATGAAATCCCGGGGCATCTACGAGACCCCCGGAGGCACCATCCTGCTCGCCGCCCACCGCGATCTCGAGACCCTGGTCATGGACCGCGAGCTGCAGATGACCCGCGACACCCTCATCCCGAAGTACGCCCAGCTCGTGTACAACGGCTTCTGGTTCGCTCCCGAGCGCCTCGCGATCCAGGCGCTCGTCACCGAGTCCCAGAAAACCGTCTCCGGCGAAGTCCGCCTGAAACTCTACAAGGGCAACGTCATGCAGGCCGGCCGCCGCAGCCCGCACTCGCTCTACGACGAGCACGTCGCCACCATGGAAGGCGGCCAGGAGGCAGCCTACAACCAGGATGACGCCACCGGCTTCATCGCCCTCAACGCCCTCCGCCTCAAGGCCAACGCGAGGCAGAAGTAGGCATTGGGAAAGAAACTTGAACCGCGAAGACGCAAAGACGCGAAGGAACCTCCGGAAAAGAAATTTTCCAATTCCTCGCAACCCATGGCTTCGCGGGTTAGCGGTTCAATTTCTCATGACCTTCATCGAAAAAGCCCTCCTCCCCCTCTCCCGCAGCCATCCGGGCATCCACGAGTTCCTCTGGTTCGGCCTGAAACAGGCCTGGGCCTGCATTTTCGGCGCGCTCCTTCTAACAGGCATCCTCGCCACCCGCATCTGGTATCCGGACATCCCCCTCGCCCGCTACGATTTCCTCGTCCTCTACGCCATCGCGATCCAGCTCTCCCTGTTTTTCCTGAAGCTTGAGTCCTGGCGCGAGATCGGTGTCATCCTGCTCTTCCACCTCATGGCTACTGCCATGGAGCTTTTCAAAACCTCCACCGGGATCGGGTCCTGGAGCTATCCGGAAAATTCCGTCCTCCGCATCGGCAACGTCCCGCTTTTCACCGGCTTCATGTATGCCGCCGTCGGCTCCTACATGGCGCGCGCGTGGCGCGGATTCCATTTCCGCTTCACCGGATTTCCTCCGCTTTGGATCGCCGGAGCCATCGCCATCCTCGCCTACGCGAATTTCTTCACCCACCACTACACCCTGGACATCCGTTGGCCGCTCATCCTTGCCGGAGCCATCGCCTTCAGGAAAACCATGATCCATTACAGGCCGAAGGACATGGAACTGCGCATGCCTCTCCTGTTGGGCTTCGCACTCGTCGCCCTGTTCATCTACATCGCCGAGAACCTCGGCACCGCCGCCCGCGCGTGGCAATATCCAGGCCAGGAAAACGGCTGGAAGCCCGTCCATTTCTCCAAGTTCACCGCATGGTACCTGCTCATGCAGCTCTCCTTCATACTCATCTGCTCGCTGCGCCGGCTTGAGGAAAAACTCGGCATCCAGGGGCCGGGAAAGATCATTCCCGGAAAGTCGATCTGAACCCGGAAAGCGGTCACTTCGCAAGGCTACGCCGCAACCAATCCCGCAGAAGTCTCCTCTCCGGCGTATCCCGCAGCACCCAGGCATCCGTGTGCTCTGCAAACGGCATCGCCACAAACGTGAAATCCCCCTCCGGAGATGTATCGCGAAGATACCCTTTGACCGCATCCACACTCGCCTCATGGCTGATGAACTGCGGCCTCATGCCCAATCGATTTAGCCTTGCCGACGCAGCCTCCCGCCCGTCCCCCGAGTAGCCCCATTCCCTGACCCCATCGTAATGGCTATGGCAGATGAACCCCCTCCACAGCTTCGCGATTTCATCGTCATGCAGGCCGATGAAATTGCAGGCGATCGCCCCTCGCGAGAATCCGGCGAGGAACAGGTTCGTTTCATCACCGCCATACTCGCGGCATACCTGCCTCACGGTCGCCATGCAGTAGTCCACCGTCGCCCCCACGTCGCCCCACCAACTGGTGGCATTGCACCCGTTCTCCTTGTCAACGAATGGCAGGGAAACCCAGATCACGCCTACACCTCCGGAAATCCCATATCCCAGCTTGCAGGAATCGACATCGCCCGAGCCACCTTTCCAGCGGTTGCCCGGATACTCGGCGATGACCGGATACTTACGCCCCTTCACCCAATCCCTCGGCAGATAGAGCAGATGCCTGACTGCCGTCCCCTCGTAACCCTCACCCGCGACAGCCACGCGCCTGCCCGCCGCAGGCTCCCCGGTCGCGACCTGCGGCAGCACCAGATCCCCTGCAGCAAGGCACCCAACTCCCAACATCAATCCCACCATCCAAAGCGGGCAAAAGATCCAATCAACGGTTTTCACAAGCCTCATCCGTGTATTCCGTGCAATCCGTGGCTTGACATCTTCCAACGAAGCCAATCAGCCCCTTTCCCCAAACAGCCTGACTTCATCCGCCTGGAAAATCGCCTCCGTTTTCCCATCCGCCTCCAGCAGCAACTCCCCGCCCGCGCCTATCCCTCGTACGCAGCCCTCCCTGACCTTGTCCGCGCATTTCAGCGTCACCCGATGGCCTGTCAGGAAACAACGCTCCCTGACCCCGCCGAGCAGACGGTCGAAGCCCGCACCTATGTTTCCCACATGATGTGCCAGCCGTGTCACCACCTCCAGCAGCACCTCCTCGCGCTCCAGCTCCCCGCCCCGCTCCATGACCATCGAGGTCGCGGCAAGACCCGGGGGGAAACCCGTGCTGTTCACATTGATCCCGATCCCGACAATCACGAAATCCGCCCCCGCCTCCACCAGGATCCCCGCAATTTTTTTCCTCCCTACCATCACATCATTCGGCCACTTGATCTCCGCCAACGGCACCCACCTATCCAAGGCCTCCGCAACCGCCAAGCCCGCAACCAGGGCAAGCCGCGGCCAGAACGCCTTGGGCTGGCACGGCTTCAGCAGCACGGAAAACGCCAGCGACTCTCCCTTCGGCGAGAACCATTCCGCCCCCCTCCTGCCGCGCCCCGCCAGCTGCTCCTCCGCGACCAGAACCAAGCCCTCCGCCATGCCCTTCTCGGCCAGCGCACGCAGCTCGTCGTTCGTCGAGGATACCGTTTCCCGCCACAGCACCCGGAATGGATCCGGCAAGCGCTCCGCAATCTGACCGAAGCAATTCATCCGCGCATCCTGTTTCGATGCCGGAAAGATTCAACACCCGTTTGCATGATGCCTTTTGGATGCCCGGCGGTGGCTTAGCGAATCCCGCCCTTGTGGATCACCTCATCCCAGGAAGCTATGCCGATGGTCTTCAGATATGGCTGCGCCACCTCATCCTCGCGCGGCGTGCCAAGGGCTTGGTAAAGATGCCAGATCGGCTTTTTCCCCAGCGGATCGCCTTTTTCATCGGGAAATTTCCGCAGTCCGATACGCAGCCCGCCCTCGCTTCGGTTGTCAATCCAGTTGTGGTATTGCCATGCCTCGATGGAGCGCAGCCGCTGGATCTTCTTCCAGGCCATAGCCATCCCCGCCGCCTGATCCTCCAGGGATTTCGCGGAGTAATCCGGGGAGTTGAAACCGTTTTCCGAAAGATGCACGGGACGCACCTCCTTCCCCTGGAACAGCATGGTCGGAGTGTGCATGTAGGCATCGAGCACCTCGATGTTTTTCGGGGTGATCTTGGGCGTGTCGAAGGAAAAGTTCGGGGCCTTGTCCTCCCAGGCCCGGGGGTTGCGCAGGTTTTCCGGATACGGATGATGGGCGAGCGCCCATGGGAAATCCCCTTCCGTCCGCGAATATTCCGCCAACAGCTCCAGCATCCGCCGCGAGCCATACCACTTCGCATTCCCGCCGTGCGCCCAG
This sequence comes from Akkermansiaceae bacterium, assembly GCA_017798145.1. Classification (NCBI taxonomy): domain Bacteria; kingdom Pseudomonadati; phylum Verrucomicrobiota; class Verrucomicrobiia; order Verrucomicrobiales; family Akkermansiaceae; species Akkermansiaceae bacterium. The sequence continues at coordinate 1,324,223 of CP059069.1, forward strand.
TGGTGGGTCAGCGTGATGAACGGCCTGCTGCGAGGATCATATTGCCGGGCGATGAGATCCATGAGCCGCAGCGAGCGCTGGTAGAGATCCATGTAGGACAGCGCGGATTTTTCACCCGCGTTGGTCCACACCCACCCGGCATCGACCTCGTTCTGCATGATCCAGTGATGCACACGCCCGAATCGGCCATCCTTGCGGCTCCAGCGCCCCACGATGTAATTGAGCGCCGCCCCATAGATGCCGATCCCCTCCGGCGAGGTGACGTTCGGCATGGCGAAGATCCCTTCTTTCACCGCATCCGGGTGACCCATCATGCTCGCCGTCGGATCCTTGGATTTTGCGGGATTCGCCACAAGGATGATCGCGGAAACCATCGCCCCCTGCTCCGCCGCCTCGCGGAAGGTTGCGTCCAGCTTGGTCAGCGGCAAAACCCGCATGTGATAGGTGCGGCCCTGCCATTCGGTCGGGACGCTTCCCGCCACGGGGGTGGGGGAGATCAGGCTGCTGAGCATCACGTTCACCGTCACCGAGGAAATGCCGAGCTCCTTGAGCTCTCCGGGAATCCGACCCGCTCCCCAGCCGCCAAGCCCCTTCTTGTTTGCAGGTTTCGCCGGAGGCAGATCATCTCCCCGCGAGTTCACTTTGCCTGCATACCGGGCATGGGAAATCGCCGTGATGGCCGCGTCGTCCCTTCTCACGAGCTGCCAACGGGAAGTAAGCCTGTCGTAGTCCAGACCGTCGCGTTTGCTGAACCTGGGCAGATCCACTTCGAACGAACCGTCATCACCGCAACCAATCGCCACCAACATTTTCCAGCTCCTCGCATCTCCGTGCACGATATCCATCGGGATATCCGCCAGGAAAACCCCGTCGCTCCCCGCCCCCGCATTCCCGGTGATGCGGATCAGATCCGTGCCGACGCTGACCTCCGAGATGCTTGCCGGGAAATCCCTGTCCAGGTAGGCGCGCAGGATGGCAGCATCCGCCGAGGCGGCAGGATTGGCCGCCGGCGGATCGAACTCGCCGGGATTGGCCGCCCTGATGACAGGCTTCCTGATCCGCAGGCTCTGCCCTTCCTTGAGCGGCAGCTCAAGCCGCAGCTGGCGCCAGCCCTTCGGCAAGGGCTGCCCAGCGGTGGATATCCTGGCCGAATAACTCGTCCAACCCTCACTGTGACCTAAGGGTGGTAACATCACGGCGGATTTCTCATCGAAGCCCGGCCCTGCCAGGAGCTTGAATTCCGGCACCGTGCCAACCGAAAAATACTCGAACCCGAGCACCTCATGATGCTCACCTGCTATCCGTTCCGGTGTCGCAAGCACATCCATCGCACCATCGATGACCCACGTTCCGGATTCCTCGGAAAAAGCCTCCGCACCTCCAACCGCCGCCTCCAGTTTCAGGGCAATCTGTCCGGCCGGCGAAATGCCCGCCGCTGCAATTGTGAGAAGGAAAAGAAAGGCTGTCTGGCGTATCATGCGATTTATTTGGGAGGAAAGCTGCATATGACGGAACGCTGCCGCACGCCCGATTCTTGCCATCATTTTCCAAACACCACCACATCCCCATGCTTCGCATGGAGTACGACTTCGTCGCCGATTTCATGGATGACATGCGGGTTCATCTCCACCACCTGCTGCCTGCCCACAAGCGTCTCGATGAAATACTCGATCCTCTGCCCGAGGTAGCTGCGCTCCACGATTTTCCCCGCGATCTCGTTCTCCCCGCCCTCCTTGTGCAGCCTCCACACCTCCGGGCGCACGCTCACCGTCGCCGCATCGCCCGCATTCGGCCGCCAGTTTCCGGAAGTCACCATACCCACCAGCGCCGCCCCGTTGACCTTCACGAAACAATAGCCCTCGTGCATCTCCATCACCTCGCCCTGGATCAGGTTCGTCTCACCGATGAAACCGGCCACATAGGAATTCACCGGCCTGCGGTACACCTCTTCCGGAGTCCCCACCTGCCCGATCTTGCCCCAGGAAAGCACAGCCATCCGGTCGGCCATGGCCAGCGCTTCCTCCTGGTCGTGGGTCACGTAAATCCCCGTCAGGCCGTTCTCTTTGACGATGCGGCGGATTTCCCTCCGCATCTCCACCCGCAGCTGGGCGTCGAGATTCGAAAGCGGCTCATCCAACAACAGGCAGCGCGGCTTCACCACCAGCGCCCGCGCAAGGCTCACGCGCTGCTGCTGGCCGCCTGACATCTGGTCGATGGAGCGCTCCCCGTAACCACCCAGCTGCACCATTTCCAAGGCCTCTGCCACGCGCATTTTGATCTCCGTCTTCGGCACCTTCCGCTCCTCCAGCCCGAAGGCGATGTTCTGCCCCACCGTCAGGTGCGGCCACAGCGCGTAGCTCTGGAAAACCATCGCCGCCTCCCTTTTGTGCGGCGCAAGGGAAGTGACATCGGTCTCCCCGAAAAAGATCTTCCCCTCCGTCGGCGTCTCCAGCCCGGCGATGCAGCGCAGCAAGGTCGTCTTCCCGCAACCCGAGGCACCCAGCAGGAAAAACAGCTCCCCCGCCCCGATCTCGAGGTTCAGCCCATCAAGAGCCGTCACCGTCCCGCCGAAGACCTTCCGCACATTCTCGATCCTTATCGCTTCCATAACCGCCGCGATTCTTCCTGCGGCGGCCACCAAAGCAAGCCCCAAGGAGGAACACGCCCCAGTCCGTGGCAGCAGGCCACAACCGCCAAAACCAGTGTCGGACCAAGGCGCGCGCCTAGGCCTTCACATAAACTTCCGCACCAGCCTCGGTGAACTCCTTCGATTTCTCCTCCATGCCTTTCTCAAGCGCCTCCTCTTCGGAAATCCCCTGGGCGGCCGCATACTGGCGGACATCCTCGGAAATCTTCATCGAGCAGAAATGCGGGCCGCACATCGAGCAGAAGTGCGCTGTCTTCGCGCCTTCCTGCGGGAGCGTCTCATCGTGGAACTCGCGTGCCGTCTCCGGATCGAGGCCGAGGTTGAACTGATCCTCCCAGCGGAACTCAAAGCGGGCTTTGGAGAGGGCGTTGTCGCGGTACTGCGCGCCGGGATGGCCTTTCGCGAGGTCGGCGGCGTGGGCGGCGAGCTTGTAGGTGATCACCCCGTCCTTGACGTCCTTCTTGTTCGGCAGTCCGAGGTGTTCCTTCGGGGTGACGTAGCAGAGCATCGCGCAGCCATACCAACCGATCATCGCGGCACCGATGCCGGAGGTGATGTGGTCGTAGCCGGGGGCGATGTCGGTGGTCAGCGGCCCGAGGGTGTAGAACGGGGCTTCGTGGCACCACTCGAGTTGCTTGGCCATGTTTTCCTCGATCATGTGCATCGGCACATGGCCGGGGCCTTCGTTCATAACCTGGCAGCCTTTCGCCCATGCGCGGGTGGTGAGTTCGCCCTGCACCTGGAGCTCGCCGAACTGCGCCTGGTCGTTGGCATCGGCAACAGAACCCGGGCGGAGACCATCGCCGATGGAGAAGCTCACATCGTAGGCCGCGCAGATGTCGCAGATCTCATCCCAATGGGTGTAGAGGAAATTTTCCTTGTGATGCGAGAGGCACCACTTCGCCATGATGGAGCCGCCGCGCGAGACGATGCCGGTCATGCGGCTGGCAGTCATCGGCACGAAGCGGAGGAGCACTCCGGCGTGGATGGTGAAATAATCGACGCCCTGCTCGGCCTGCTCGATGAGGGTGTCGCGGTAGAGCTCCCAAGTTAGATCCTCGGCCTTGCCGTTCACCTTTTCGAGGGCTTGGTAGATCGGCACGGTGCCGATGGGGACGGGGCTGTTGCGGAGGATCCACTCGCGGGTGGCGTGGATGTTTTTCCCGGTGGAGAGATCCATCACGGTGTCCGCGCCCCACTTGGTGGCCCAACGCATTTTTTCGACTTCCTCTTCGATGGAGGAGGCGACGGCGGAGTTGCCGATGTTCGCGTTGATTTTCACGAGGAAATTGCGCCCGATGATCATCGGCTCGCACTCAGGGTGGTTGATGTTGAGCGGGATGATCGCGCGGCCTGCGGCGACCTCGCTGCGGACGAACTCAGGGGTGATCTCCGCCGGTATGCGTTGCGGGAAGCGCTTGAAGATTCCCGGCGTGTAGGGGCTGTCCGGGGATTGGGTGGAGCCGGCGTGCTGCTTGTTGAGATCGTTGCGGACGATGTCGTCCTTCATGTCGGAAATCTTCGCGCGGCGCATGTTCTCGCGGATCGCGATGAACTCCATCTCCGGCGTGATGATGCCGTTGTCGGCATACCATTTCTGGGTGACCGGCTTGCCTTTCGCGCGCAGCGGCTTGCGGCGCTCGGCGGTCAGGCCGGGGAACTCGACGAACTTGTTCGCGCGCTCCGACTTCGATGCGAACTCCGCGTGCTTTTCCGTTAGATAACCGTTGTCCTGCGGCTGCACCTCGCGGCCATCGTAGGCTTCGACATCCCCGCGTTTCAGGATCCAGTCACGGCGCAGTGCCGGAAGACCTTCCTCGGAAGTCCCCCTGAAATCCGGATCACCCCACGGGCCGGAGCAATCATACACGCGCACCGCCTCGTTCTTCTCGGTCCGCCCGTTGAAAGCCTTGGTGTCGTGCAGGGCGATCTCACGCATCGGCACTCTCACCTCGGGATGGATTTCGCCTTGCAGATAGACGCGGGTGGAAGCTGGCAGCTGTGCCCGGGATTCGTCGTGTTTCGACTCCGTGCCGGTGTTTTCTTCGGGGCTGATCATGTTTTTGTTCGTGTGTTGGATCTCACGGATCAAACGCCCTCGGAAAACAGGAAAACTCAGCTGTTTCCCCGACTCCCTCCGGCGGCATGACCCGCTTCAGGTTCGAAGGGTTCCTTCCGCGCGCCGGAAAATCTCAGCCTCCCGTTCGGGAAGCCCCCCTGTCTTGGGAACATGCTTCGCCACGTGTCGACGCGTGTCAAGGACGGGCGGAATCAGTATTTCTCCTTGAGCCACTTCTCGTGCCCCCAGAGACCCCAGACGACTCCAGCCAGCCCGAAGGTGAGCAAGGTCATCGGCATGATCTTCAGAAGCTCGAATGCGTAGGGGCCGACCGCATCCACGAAGGCCTGGTCCACGAAATGGGGGGCGAGCAGCACATAGACCCGTGCAATGAGCAGCGCTGCGGCGCCGTATGCCATCATCGAGCCACCCCAGGATTTCTTCTCGCGCACAAGACGTGCGGCCGCCATCGCAAGCAACCCGAGGCCGGCGACACCGAGCGCATCCAGCAGGAACCCGTTCAGGACAATGATTTCAAGCAACAGATTCATTAGGGGCGATGGTTTGTGTTTTGGGAAATTTCAGTGCCGCCGGCATCCTGAGCAAACCGGAGTGCAGCGCCAGGCCGAGGCCGAAGACGAGCCATCCGGCATTCATCACGACAAGCTTCACCGCATGCCAGGCAAGGGCGGATGAGGGATCCTGCAAATGCGCCATGGGATGATATTTCTCGATCTGCCCGGCCTCATACATGGGCATCAGGACAGCATACCCGAAGCACAGCAGGAACCCGCCGCCCACCATCAGCCTGGCAGACCAGCCTTCGGTCTCCTTCGCCATCCGCCACACCACGATCATCAGGAAAACCCCCATGACGATCATGAACACCGGACGGACCGCATCGATGGAGGCCAGGGGCAAATTCTGCGGGAAATACATAACCCCGAAGCATGAACCATTTCATAAGTCGCTGAACAAGAGTTATTAACAACGGATGTTCGTACTATGAAGGAGTCGAGAAAACACAGCCCACCTGACATACCTTGATAGGTTGATACTTTGCAAAACCAAGTAATCAGCATGCGCAATTTCCTGACGGTTGGACAGGGAATCGGCTGAAAGACGGATGATTCTCCCTACAGGCAAGCCGAGATCCCCGCTATGTCCCACAGGATCCGCGCCATCCTTGGTCAGAATTCTCCGAATTTGCGGCTTTCCCAAAACACAGGAACCCTGCCGCCCCAACGATTATTTCCCCTGTTCAATCCGGGCGAGCTTACTAAAGTTCGCCCGCATGAGCGAAGCCACCTCCCAACCCCAGTCCACCGAGGCAGAACTAATCAAGGTCCGCCGCGACAAACTCGCGAAACTCCGGGATCTCGGCGTCGATCCCTACGGTGCACGCTTTGAGACAACCGTCTCCCCTGCCGATCTCTTCGCCGGTTTTTCCGATGAAATGCAGGTCACCACCGCAGGCCGCATCACCGAGCTGCGTGACATGGGAAAATCCTGCTTCTTCCGCATCGGGGATGCCCACGGAGCCATCCAAGGATATATCAGCGTCAAGAACCTCGATGAAACCCAGGCCGCCATCTGGAAATGCCTGGATCGCGGCGACTGGATCGGCGTGTCCGGGGAAACCTTCACCACCCGCACCGGCGAGCCGACGATCAAGGTCGATTCTTTCACCGTGCTCTCGAAATCCCTGCGCCCCATGCCGGACAAGTTCCACGGCCTTTCCGACCGGGAGACGAAATACCGCAAGCGCCACCTCGACCTGATCGGGAATCCCGAAAGCGCAACGCTCTTCATCACCCGCTCCAAGATGATTGCGGAGATGCGCAACTTCCTCCACCAGCGCGGCTTCCTCGAAGTGGAGACACCCATGCTCCAGTCCGTCGCCGGAGGCGCCGCAGCCCGCCCCTTCGAGACCCACCACAACGCGCTCGGCATGCCGCTGACCCTGCGCATCGCGCCGGAACTTTTCCTCAAAAGGCTGCTCGTCGGTGGCTTCACCAAGGTCTTCGAGCTCAACCGCAACTTCCGCAACGAGGGCATCTCACGCCGCCACAACCCCGAGTTCACGATGTTGGAAGCCTACTGGGCGTTCTCCGACTTCGAGGAAATGGCGAACATGGTCGAGGAAATGACCTGCCACCTCGCCGAGAAATTCTGCGGCGGCCTCAAGATCGAGCACAAGAACGAGGAGGGCGAAATCACCCGCACCATCGATCTCTCACGCCCTTGGAAGCGCGCGAACTACCACGATCTCATCAAGGGTGTGGCCGGTGACGATTTCTTCGACATCACCCCGGAGCAACGCCGCGCCAAATGCGAAGAGCTCGGCGTCCAGCTTTCCGAAAAAATGGAAGACTACGAGGTCATCCAGCAGGTGTTTGAGAAAAAGGTCGAGGAACACACCTTCGATCCCTGCTTCGTCACCCGCGTCGCCAGCGAGCTGATCCCGCTCGCGAAAGTCAGCCCCGGCGGCAGGACGGTCGAGGTATACGAACTCATCATCAACGGCCAGGAAATCTCCCCCGGCTACTCCGAGCTCAACGATCCAGATCTCCAGCGCGAGCGCCTCGAACACCAGTCCGGCGGCGAGGAGGAACAAAAGGTCGATTACGATTTCATCGAGACACTCGAGCACGGAATGCCCCCCGCAGGCGGCATCGGAATCGGCATCGACCGCCTCGTGATGATGCTCACCGGAGCCCCGACCATCCGCGACGTGGTGCTCTTCCCGCTGCTCAAGAAGAAGGATTGAGGCTACCGACCCACGATTTCCCCGGGACACCCCTCTTCGGCGACTCCAAACGATCGGAAAGCGGCTTGAATCCGCCGACTGTGCCTTCTGGCAAATGGGAGAGGACCTGCATCCCCTATTTCCAAGAACCGTCAAATAATTAAAGTTACGATTGGCACAATTATTGCTTTGTAAATCAGCGCTCCAACCATAAATTGGCCACGTACTCCGCGTGTCCATGGCTGAAGCCTCCCTCCATCACTCCCTCTCCCAGTCCCAGACGCTCGCGCCCCAGATGCGCAAGAGCCTCGAGATCCTGCAGGCGGGCACCATGGAACTCTCCCAGCTGCTGAGACAGGCGCTGGAGACGAACCCCACACTCGAGGATATCACCGAGATCAGCTCCCTCGACGAGGACGCGCCCGATCCTGACGAGGCCGATTCCCTCGACTACATGAACGAGACCGATGACGACTGGCGCGACCGCTCCATCCTCGAAGGCCGGAACAACCAGTGGACCCAGGAGGACGAGGAACGCCGCCAGCGCCTCTACGACAACATCGTCGCCCCGGAAACCCTCCAGCAACACCTCCAGCACCAGCTCGACCTCTCCCTCATCGACCCCGACATCCGCTCAGCCGCCCAGCTCATCCTCGGCAACCTCGACGACCGCGGCTTCCTCGAATTCCCGCTCATGGAAATCGCCGCCAACGGATCCATGCCCATCGGCAAGCTCCGCAAGGCGCTCAACCTCATCAAAACCTTCGAACCCGCCGGTGTCGGCGCTTCCGGCATCCCTGAGGCACTTCTCATCCAGTTGCAAAGATCAACCGGCACCGAAACCCTCGAATACCGCATCGTCCGCGATCACCTCGAGGATCTCGCCCGCAGGCGGCACCCGCAGATCGCCCGCGCCCTCGGGACCACCGTCGAGCGCATCGCCGAGGCTGCGGAAAAAATCGGACGCCTCTCGCCCAACCCCGGCGGCGAATTCGACCCCACCGGCAATCCCTACATCCTCCCCGATGTGGTCATCGAGAAAAACGAGGACGGCGAATGGTCCGCCCGCCTCACCGGCGAGCACCTCCCCAGCCTCCGCATCAACGATTTCTACAAGGACATGATAGGCAAGAGCGGCGTGGACCAGAAAGCCCGCGCCTTCCTCCGCGACCAGATCCGCGACGGCCGCAGCCTGATCCGCTCCATCTCCCTGCGCCAGGAAACCATCCTCGCCATCGCCCACCAGATCATCGACAAACAGAAAGCCTTCCTCGAAAAGGGCCCGCGCCATCTGCGCCCGCTGACGATGAACGACATAGCCGACGAGCTCAGCCTCCACGCCACCACGGTATCCCGCGCCGTCGCCGGAAAATACATCCTCACCCCGCAGGGTCTCATGGAGATGCGCGCCTTCTTCGCCACCGGCTACCAGACCGAGGGCGGCGCCGAGGTCTCCAACGCCGGCGTCCGCGAGGCGATCCAACAACTCATCGCCCAGGAAAACCCCGCCAAACCCATGTCCGACGACGCGATCACCAAAGCCCTCCAGGCACAGGGCATCAAGGTCGCCCGCCGCACCATCGCGAAATACCGCGAGCAGCTCAACATCCTCCCTTCGCATTTGCGGAAATCCTTCTGACCGCTACCCTACTTCCCACACACACCATGAAAAAAGCCGACAAGCAGTTCCTCTTCAACCTCCTCGAAACCCCATCCCCCACCGGCTTCGAAATGCCCGGCCAGAATGTCTGGGCCGCATTCCTCAAACCCATCGCCGCCTCCGTCCAGTGCGATGCCTACGGCTCCACCTGGGCCGTGCTCGAGGGCAAATCGAAGAAGACCGTGATGCTTGAGGCGCACGCCGATGAGATCGGCTACATCATCAAGCACATCGACGACAAGGGGTTCCTCCGCATCGACCGCGTCGGCGGCTCCGATGCCGCCACCGGCCGTGGCCGCCGGGTGCAGATCCTCGGCGACAAGGGCGTCGTCTCCGGCATCATCGGCAACACCGCCATCCACCTCCGCCGCGACGAGCTCGGATCGGAAAAGGCTCCCGCCGTGCACGACCTCTGGGTCGATGTCGGCGCATCCACCGCCAAGGAAGCCTCCGACATGGGCCTGCGCGTTGGCCACCCCATGGTCTATCAGGACGGCCCGGCGGAGCTGGCCCACAAACGCCTGATCGGGCGGGCCCTCGACAACCGCCTCGGCTCCTACATCATCGCGCAGGTGATGAAACGAATCGCCGAGTCCGGCAAGAAACCCGCCGTCACCCTCGTCTGCCTGAACGCGATCCAGGAGGAAATCGGCGGCAACGGCGCAATGATGGCCACCTACCGCCTCAAGCCGGACATGTGCATCTGCCTTGATGTCACCCACGCCACCGACACCCCGGGGATCGATGCCGCAAAATTCGGCCTCATCAAGCTCGGCAAGGGGCCATCCGTTTCGCACGGCACCTGCAACCACCCGCTCATCGCCAAACGCCTACTCAGCATCGCGGAAAAAGAAAATATCGAGATCCAGCACGAGTCCTCCAGTCGTTTCTCCGGCACCGACACCGACAAGATCTTCAACTCCCGCGAGGGCATCCCCTCCGGCCTCGTATCCATCCCGCTGAGGTGCATGCACTCGGTGGTGGAAACCGCCCATCTGGATGACATTGAGGCGACGATCAGGCTGCTGGAGGCCTTCGTGCTCTCCGTGAAGGGCACGGACAACTTCCACCAGAAGCTTGGATAATCCAACTACCCCATCGAGCGGAAAGTCAGGTTCACACGTGGTGTGCTGGCCTTCTTCGTCTTCGGAAGCTGGTGCTGCCAATGCCGCTGCGTCTCACCGCGCATATCGAGCAGGCTGCCGTTTCCCAGAATGACCGAGACGCTTTCCCGCGTCTGCCTGTGGCGGAAAGAAAATTTCCTCTCCGCGCCGAAGCTGAGCGAAGCGATGGAGCTGTCCGGCACAATGCATCTCTCGTCATCGCTGTGCCAGCCCATGCCCTCGGCGCCGTCGTGGTAGAGGTTGAGCAGGCATGAATTGTAGGCCGCACCCGTAAGCCCCTCCGCCGCAGTTTTCAGGCGGAGCAAAAGCTCCGTCCATTCATGCGCCTCCTTCACCGTCCCGGAGTAGGGATAGGGAATCCCATCATCCGCAAACCACGCGACCTTCCGCGCGGTGACAATCCGTTTCCCGAACATCATCAGCTCATCATGCTCCCATGGGATCTCCTTCAGCAGCGAAGCCAGCACCCCATCCGATTCGGATCCGCTGAAAACCGGGCCATGATAAAACGCCTCGCCATCGCGGGGCAGAAGGTTCGCATCCGGATCGGCGGCGAAAAGCTCCATCGCGTGCTACGCCTCGAGACCCTTGACCTCGGCTTGCTTGAACGCCTTTGCGGAAGCCTTGTTGTAGCGCTCCACGAAAATCGCGATCAGGCCGAAGAGGATGAACGCCACCATGACCGCATAGAACGCCCAGATGATCCCCGCCTTCCCGGTGAAGCCGTAGTTGTGCAGGCCCACGCCGAGGAAATTCACATGCCACCATGAGAAGGCGACGATGCAGGCGGTGAAGACGGAGGCGAGATGGATCCCCCATTCCTTCAGGATGCCGCCCATGCGGGCGTGGAGGATGGCGAGCGTCCAGAGGACGATCATCAGCGCACCGTTTTCCTTTGGATCCCAGCCCCAGAAGCGGCCCCACGAATAGTTCGCCCAGATGCCGCCCAGCACGGTGCCGACGAGCGAGAGGAACACCGTGAGGCAGAGGCAGCCGTAAACGGCTTTCGTGAAGGAGCGGCGGAGATCCTTGTCGTTGCCATCGAGGTTGAGCCCGCGCATAAGCACGTATCCGCAGGAGAGGAAGGCCGAAAGCAGCCCGGCCGAATAGCCGAGGGTGATGGTGATGACATGGGTCGCCAGCCAGAAATTCGAGTCGAGCACGGCCACCAGCGGATCGAGGTGGTCGGCTCCGTCGCCGAGCTCATAGCGGCGGGCGAGGATGATGAGCCCCAGGCCGAGTATGGGGGACAGGGCGAGCGCAAAACGTTTCCGCGACATCCACTCCACGAGCAGTGCGAAGATGACCCCTGTCGCCGCGATGAAGATCACGGTGTCGTAGAGATTTCCCACCGGCGGGCGCTCCATGATGAGGCAGCGTTTCACGATGGCGATGACACACAGCACGGCTCCGACTGAAGTGAAGCCGAGGGTCGCCCACGATAGGGCTTTCGCCGCCTTACCGGAGCCGGATGCGAACATCGCCAAGGCGCAAAGCGTTCCGATGAGGAAGAACACCATGGCGTTGAGGAAGTAATCGAACTTGAAATAAGAGACCTCCATGGCGATCCCTTTCATCTCCCCGCGCGAGTTCGCCCGCTTCACGGTGCTCTCCTCGATCTCGACGAAGTGCTTGCGGAACTCCTTTTCCGAAATGGGGACGGAACGCACCGCCGTCTCAAGCAGCCGGATATCGGCGATGGCGGTGGCGGGGTCTTTCGATTGCTCCGTCATCACCTCCATGATCGCGTTACCGGCGGTCAGCCAGGTATCGTCCGAGGCGTTTTTCGGAGGCAGGATGAACAGGCCGAATTTCGAGTAGTTCGCGCCTTCCAGCACCTGTTGCAGGAGATCCTGCATTCGCGCGTCGATCTCCCCGCCCTGCTGCTGGGTGCGGGCGATTTCCCGGCGCAACTGGGGCGCGGTTGTCATCACGGCGCTGAAGTCCGCCCGCTGGTCGGGCTGGCCTTCGCCGCCCGAACCCCGCAAAACCACACCCGACCTCGCGAAGGCGAAGTAGGACAACATGCTCTCATAGTTCCGGACGTTGTAGGCAAGGTCTATGGTCTGCTGCTGGACAGGGTCGCGCTTCTTCTTGTCGATCGGCTCATAGGACTGCGCCAGCTCGATGAGCTTGCCGAGACCGGGGGAAATCTCGGAGTAGCTGTAGCGGTCGCGGCGGCCTTTTGCCTCCACCCCGATGGCTTTGAGAACTTCCGAATTGTCCACCCGGAAAGTCGGAAGATCCACCGCCAGCTGCGGGCGGAACAGGGTGTCCATCATCCACTCGGTGGGCTTCAGCCTGAAGACCTCGCCGCCCTTGCCCTGCACCTTCATGGAGCGTGCGCCATGCAGCTGCAGCATGCGGAAGCCCGCGAAGGTCGAGAGCGGCTTGATCCGGCCGCCGTCCTGCACCGGCAGCGCCTCGACGGCCTCAACCGTGGCTTTTTCCCAAGGCTCGTAACCCTCCACTTTCTGCGCCTCGCCCTTGGGCATGTTGTCGATGAGCATGTTGACGAAGACCAAGCCCAGCGCACCCAGCGCCAGCACGGCCACGACCCAGCGTCCCCAGATTGATCCCTTATCCTTCATGTTTCCGTTTCCTTGAAGAGGCGCCCAGATGGCCGCCGAGTTTTGTTAGAAATGTCACCAGCATCCCGAAGGCGACGATGTATAGGCTGTATTCCGGCCACTTGTCGGCGGGATTCCTCACGATCTCGAAGACCGAATACATCGGCTCGCCCGGCTTCGCACCCGGCGGGCCGTAGCTGGCCTGGAAGAAGGTCAGACCTTCGTAGCGCATCGGCTCGTTCATGCTGATCGTCACCTCGGACTCCTGCCCGTTTTCCTCCCGGCGGATGTCGCTCACAAACTTCGCGGGCCGCGAGGTGCCGGGATGGAACTCCGCGGTGAAGGTGTCCAGCTTCACCTCAAAGGGCATGGGCCACAGCCGCTTGCGCATGTCGATGGTGAATACCCGGTCGCCTTCGCGGACGGTCAGCGGGTGGAAGGTCGCGCCCGCGAGGATGAAGGGATCGGATTTCGTGCCGTCCTTGGAAATCATCCGTGCGTAGCAGCCGGCCATGTTCCGCTCCGTCTCCACCTCGCCGGGAACCGCCTCAAGGTAGTAACCATCGACAAGCAACTCGTTGTTGCGGCGCGGGCGCTCAAGCTGGTTGGAAGGCACCGCGTTGACCAGATAGCCGGAGATTTCCAGCGAGAAAGGGATATCCCTGAGATCGAAGATCCGGGATTTGCCGGCCTTGAGGTCGGTCAGGTATTTCCCGCGGATGACATGGAATTTGTCCCTCTCCCCGTCGACGACTTCCGCGACCTCCACGACATACTCATGATAGTCCTCCGCCACATCGCTGGCCTCGCCCTCGCCGACCGCCATGTTCCCGCGCTCGGAAAAATGGTGTGCGACCCCGCCGCCAAGCAGCATGAAGACAATGCCGAAATGGGAGATGAGGTTGCCGATCTGTTTCGGCCCCTTGCGGATGCGGATGATGCCGCCGAGGATCATGTTGAGCAGGAGGACGGCGCAGACGTAGTAGCCGCCGGGAAGGAAGAACGGCAGCTTCTTGCCGTTGATTTCCGGAACCATGTCCGGGATGAGATACCAGGATTTCCAGCTGAAATATTTGTTCAGTGTCGGGTAAAGGCCGTTGTCGATCTGCTCCAGCGTGGCAAGCCAGGTGAGAAGCAAGAGCAGCAGCAGGGTGACCGTCGCGAGATGGAATCCCGAGAGGAAATCATAGATCTTGCGGAAGCTGGACTTCCCGCCTTCCGGTTTCGTTCTGTCGTTTTTCGTTTCCATCCTGAAAATCACCTTGCCAGTTCAAGGCTCGCGGCGAATGCCCTGAGCGCCTCCCTTTCCGCCGCCACCTCGTCCTCCGCGCCGACCATTTTCAGCGTCAGGATCCTGCCTCCGACCTCCGCGATCACGCCCGCGAGTGCCTGCCCTGCTTTTGCGGGAGCGCCCATGCCGGAGGCATACGATCCGGTGGCCTCCACCCACACCCCCTCGGTTCCGGCGATGGGGGTCTTGGCCAGCACATCCATCTCGGCGGGCGTCAGCGGATCGCGCCCGAACTGGCGGAGCCAGCGGTTCACATTGTCCGCCACCGAACCCGAGGCCAGCGTGACGTAAGCCTCTCCGGACTCGCCGAAGCGGTAGTTCAGCTCGCGGAATTCCCTCGCAGGCAGCACCAGCCAGTTTTCCGGCGGATTGCCCTTCAGCGGGCTGGGCTTGGCGTTGCGGAATCGCTCGTCGCTGGTGGCGAAAAGCTTGGGGGAACGGTCTTTCGAGGTCTCCTTGCGCGTCTCCTCAACGCTCATCCGAACCGCCTTGTTTTCGCAGGCGGAAATCATCAGGCAAACAAGGGCCAGGATAGGGCAAAGGGCTTTCATTTCCGGAGATAGGCGCGGACTCACACGCCCGCAAGTTCAATCACGCCACAATACGCCATTCGCCACCTTCTCTTTCAGGCCTTTGACTTTCCGTTCTCCAGACCTTTCACTGGCTGCGTGGATAGCATCCGATACTTCAACCGCCACACCGGCACGACCGAAACCGAGCAGGTCTATGGCGAATCCTCCCTCCGCTGGGTCTATGGGAACCCGCTCGGGAAACTCTCCCTCCATACCCTCGTCAAGCGCGCCGCCTTTTCGAGATGGTATGGGAAGCGCATGTCAAAACCCGAATCCGCCGCCAGGGTGGGGCCTTTCATCGAGCGCTACGGCCTCGACCCCGCCGACTTCGCCGATGATCCGTCCTCCTTCCGCAGCTTCAACGAATTCTTCTACCGCAAGCTCAAGCCCGAAGCCCGCCCCATCGCGGAATCCCCCATCGTCTTCCCTGCCGACGGTCGCCACCTCGGATTTCCCGACATCTCCAAAATCGATTCCTTCTTCGTGAAAGGACAAATCTTCGACCTCCCCGCCCTGCTCGGCGATTCTGCGCTGGCAGGGAAATTCGCCAAGGGCAGCCTTGTCCTCTCCCGCCTCTGCCCGGTCGATTACCACCGCTTCCACTTTCCCGCCGCCGGAACCCCCTCGGAAACGAAAACCATCCCCGGCCCGCTGTTTTCCGTGTCCCCCATCGCGCTTGCGCAAAACCTCTCCTACCTCTGGACGAACAAGCGCACGATATGCAGCCTCAGAACGGAGGGCTTCGGAACCATCCTCATCCTTGAGATCGGCGCCACCTGCGTCGGAGCCATCCACCAGACATACACCCCCGGAAAGCCGCTGGAGAAAGGCCGGGAAAAAGGCTACTTCGCGTTCGGAGGATCCTCGACCATCACGATCTTCGAACCCGGAAAAGTGAAACTCTCGGATGACCTGTTGGAGCATTCCGCCCTACAAACGGAGCTCTATGCCCGCATCGGCTCTGAAATGGCGACGCCTGCCCGTTAGAAGGGGATGTCGTCGTCATCGAAGTCATCCTCCTTCCGGAGATCCTCCGGCGATGGCTCGTTCTGAGGGGTTTCCTGATTGTATTCGTCCCCGCCACCTCCACCGCCGCCGCCCGAAAGCTTCCAGCACGAAAGGTTCACGTAATACTTGCCGTTGTACTCATTGCCACGGATATCGAAGCTTACGGTCACATCCTGGCCTTCCTTGTAGCTGTCCAGCAGCGAGGTCTTGTCCTTCACCACTTCGAACTTCAGATCCTGGGGATATTTGCCATCCCCCGTCGTCACCACGAACTCCCGCTTCGAGAATCCGCTCGGGTAGGTCTGGGTGTCGCTAATCACTTTGATTTTTCCTGTCGCTTCGTACATGCGCCGATCATTCCCGCAGCGGCCGATATGTCAAACTCAGGAAATGCGGTCGCTAGCTTGGAAAGATCGCGCCGCCTTGTCCGTATCAAGATATGCAGGCAAAGAACAAAGTGGATGTTTTGTGGTTGCCAGGCTTATTGTTTGCATGTAATTAACCAACCCATGTCCATCGCCACGCGCCACAATTCCAAGAAACTCAAGCGCCGCACCACCGGCTATGCCGCCTGCCTGCTGCCTTTCGAAAAGGACGGCAGCATTTCCCGGGAATCGTTCCAGGCCGCCGTCGCCCGCACCACGGATGCCGGCCTCGGCTGTGCGGTGAACATGGACACCGGCTACGCGAATTACCTCGAACCGGCTGAACGCAGCATGATCCTCAGGCTTACCGCCGAAGTCATTGCCGGGCGCAGGGATTTTATCGCAGGCGCATTCGTCGAGGGGCTGGAGGGCGATCTCGTCGGCCTCTACCGCAGCCAGATGGATGAAATCGTCTCCCACGGCGGCACCCCCATCCTGTTCCAAACAACCCGTTTCCACTCCTGGAAACCCTCCGAAATCGTCAATCTTTATTCGCAGGTCTGCGAGGGCTATGAGTCGGTGATCGGCTTTGAGCTTGGTGCCATGTTCGCACCGAACGGCATGATCTTCGACGGGGAAACCATACGTGGCCTCATGGGCATCCCTTCCTTGAAAGGGATCAAGCATTCCTCACTCGACCGTGGCGTGGAGCTCCGCCGCCTGGAAATCCGCGATGAGATCCGGCCGGATTTCAGGATCTTCACCGGCAACGACCTTGCCATCGACATGACCGAATACGGCTCCGACTACCTGCTCGGACTCGCAGCCTTCTGCCCTGAGCTTTTCGCGCTGCGCGACAAATACTGGCTGGAGGGCGACGAACGCTACCACGCCCTCACCGATGCCATCCAGTATCTCGGCAACGTCTCATTCCGCGCCCCCGTGCCCGCCTACAAGCACTCCTGCGCCGTTTTCCAAAACCTCATCGGCCGCTGCCCCTCCCCGCTCACCCATCCAAAATCCGCCACCCGCCCGGAATGGGAAGCAGGCATCCTCGCAGATTGCGCAAAACGCCTGTCCTACGTAGTCTAACAATGATCACCATCACAGACATCGCCAAGGCATTGGATATCTCACCCGCCACGGTGTCGCGGGCCATGAACCAATCCCGCCTCGTGACCCCGGAGCTCACCAAAAACATCCATCGCACCGCCGAGAAACTCGGCTACAAGAAACGCCCCATCCGCCGCCACCGCGGGCGCGCCATCCTCAACATCAAGCTCGTCCTGCCCCGCCACGAGGAACCGGAACGTGCGCTGTTCTATGATCTCGCCGCACTCATCGAGGGCATCCATTCCGGGTTCAAGCACTGCGGCATCAATCTCCTTTGCGAAACGGCCTCGCCGAAATTCAAGCCTTACCCCCACAAAAAAGGCGGCGACCTCAACGGCTTCATCTTCGCGTTCAACCGGCCCAGCACCGCCACGCTTGCCGAGTTGGAAAAATTCGGCACACCCTTCGTCGTACTCAACCGCCAGATCACCGGGCTGCCCTGTGTGGCCTCGGAAAACGCGGAAGGGATTTCGGAAATCATCCGACACCTCAACGAACGCCGCCCCGACCTCAAACCTGCCTTCGTCTCCCTCAAAGGCCTCGGGCAGATCGGAGAGGAACGGCTTGCCGGAATGGCCGCCGCCTGCGCCTCCCGGGGCATCGCCTTCGACCTTGGGAAGGACGTGATTCATTTCGATGAAATTGCCTCCATCAACTCGGAAACCATCCGACCCATGGCGGAAAGTTACAATGCCCTCGTCTGCGTCAACGACATTGTAGGCACCGTGGTCGTCTCCGAACTCGACCGCCTCGGAGTTTCCGTGCCCTTGCAGGTGGCCGTCACCGGCTTCGACAACTCACCGGTGCGCAGGCTTTCACGGCCGATTCTCACCAGTGTCAGCATGCCCATCGGGAAGCTGGCCGGCACCGCAGCAACCATGCTGGAAGAACAGATCATCGAGCACAAGATGCCGCAGGGAATCACCCGCGTTCCCGGCATCCTCATCGTCGGCGAATCCTCCTGAAATTCCCGCATGACGCCCTCACAGCTCGCCATCCACACCTTCACGAACCAACCCTGGGCCATCGGTGAATGCATAGAGAACTACGCCCGCGCCGGCATCGGCGGCATCTCCATCTGGCGCGAAACCATCGCCGGCGAAAATCTGAAAGCCGTCAGGAAACACCTCACTGACTCCGGACTCACCCCCGTCTCCCTCGTGCGCGGCGGCTTCTTCACCGGGAAAACCATCGGTGAGCGCCAATCCGCCATCCCGACAAACCTCGCTGCCCTCAACGAAGCCGAAACCCTTGGCCTCCCCATGATCGTCCTCGTCTGCGGCGCCACACCCGGACAATCCCCGGAGGAAAATCTCGACCAGATCGAGGAAGGCATCCGTGCCATCCTCCCCGCCGCCGAGGCCGCAAACGTCAAGCTCGCCATCGAACCCCTACACCCCATGTATGCGGGCGACCGTTCCGCCGTCGCCTCCATGCGCGACGCAAACCTCCTCGCCCAACGCATCAACCACCCCTTGGTCGGCATCGCCGTGGACACCTTCCACGTCTGGTGGGAAACGAACCTCGAAACAGAAATCCAAACCTGCGCCCTCAACGGCCACCTCTTCGCCTTCCACATCTGCGAGTTCAAGCCCGACTTCGAACACCCCCTCCTCGACCGCGGCCTCCCCGGCGAAGGCGTAAACGCCACGCCGCGCATCCTCAAAATGATCCGCAAAACCAACTTCACCGGCCTCACAGAAGTCGAAATCTTCTCCCGCAAATACTGGGCCATGAACCAACACGACTTCCTCCAAAAAATCCTCGCCTCTACCAAAGATCTCTAACCACAGATACACGCGAATTTCCACGAATCCATTCCAGATATTCCCTAATCATTCGCGAAAATCCGCGTTCATTCGCGGTTAAAACACTGCCTTCGAGTTTAAAGTTTCAAATTTAAAATTTATGAAAAAAATCGGCATCATCCTCAACGGCGTCACCGGACGCATGGGCACCAACCAGCACCTCGTCCGCTCCATCCTCGCGATCCGCGACCAGGGCGGCATCCTCCTCCCCGACGGCTCCCGCCTCATCCCCGATCCCATCCTCACCGGCCGAAACGAAAACAAACTCTCCGACCTCGCAACGAAATACGGTGTCGAACGTTTCACCACCGATCTCGACGCCGCCCTCGCCGATCCCTACAACGAGATCTTCTTCGACGCCTCCGGCACCCCCCACCGCATCCCTTTCCTCGAACGCGCCATCGCCGCCGGGAAACACATCTACTGCGAGAAACCCACCGCCGTCCTCTACTCCGAAGCCCTCCGCATCGCAGAAGTCGCCGAGAAGGCCGGAGTGAAAAATGGCACAGTCCAGGACAAGCTCTGGCTGCCCGGCATCCGCAAATACCAACTCCTCAAGGAGCAGGGCTTCTTCGGAAAAATCCTCTCCGTTCGCGGCGAGTTCGGCTACTGGGTCTTCACCGGCGAGCACGAGGGCCAGCCCATCCAACGCCCTTCCTGGAACTACCGCGCCGAGGACGGCGGCGGCATGATCGTCGACATGCACTGCCACTGGCGCTACGTCATCGACAACCTCTTCGGAAACGTCACCCGCGTCTTCTGCAAGGCCGCCACCCATATCCCCGAGCGTTTCGACGAGGCGGGAAAAC
Organism: Akkermansiaceae bacterium; assembly: GCA_017798145.1. NCBI lineage: Bacteria > Pseudomonadati > Verrucomicrobiota > Verrucomicrobiia > Verrucomicrobiales > Akkermansiaceae > Akkermansiaceae bacterium. Next base: position 1,343,998 of record CP059069.1, read on the forward strand.
CCTTCGATTGCACCGCCGACGATTCCGCCTACGCCATTTTCGAAACCGACACCGGCGTCACCTGCCAGTTCAACTCCTCATGGAATGTCCGCGTTCGCCGCGACGACCTCCTCACCATGCAGGTCGATGGCACCGAAGGCTCCGCCATCGTTGGCCTCCGCAAATGCTGGGCCCAGCACCAATCCGTCACCCCGCGCCCGATCTGGAACCCGGACATCGACTCCCCGATCAATTATTACGACAACTGGACCGAAGTCCCCGACCAGCTGAACTTCGACAACGCCTTCAAGATCCAATGGGAAATGTTCCTCAAGCACGTCGCCATCGACGAGCCATTCAAATGGACCCTGCGCGAAGGCGCAAAAGGCGTCCAGCTCGCCGAGCTTTCCATCAAATCACACGAGGAAGGGCGCTGGGTGGACGTGCCCAAGTAGCGGCGATCTCCGGTCGCCGTCTCCCTATTCCAGCAGCTTCCTCAGCGTGGCGGTGATTTCATCCCGGGAAAGCAGGCTGGCCGCCACCGCGAGAGTCAGGTTTTCCCACGCATCGACGTCCAACTCCTCGTTTTCGAGCAACCCGTTCTCACTCAGGAAAACCAGGCACGTGGCAAGAGCCATGCGCTTGTTCCCATCCACGAACGGGTGGTTGCTGCACAGGTAGAAAAGATAAGCAGCCGCCACCTCGATCGGCTCGCTGATCATCGGCGCACCCATCATCGTCGCTTGGGGTGCCGCGACAGCGGACTCCAGAAGTTCCATCGAACGGATTCCTTCTCCACCGCCGTGAGCGGCCAGAACCTGGGCATGAATGGCAAGAACCGCTTCCACCGTTGGATGCTTCAGAGGAACGCTCACGACAGACGCCTGAAGAGTTCACTGTTCTTTCCGATTAGCCTCTTCGCTGTTTCGGATGCGGTCGATGCCTCAATCAGCGTCTGCTTCATGGGCATTATGGTGATCGCCCCGGTGGGATGGATTTTGAGATCCACCTCATCCCCCGTCTTCAGCCGCGCGAGTTCCATAATCGTATTGTCGAAAATGATCCCCTGCGAGTTGCCGATCTTCGTGATTTTCTTAATCATACCGTAAAACTACGTATTACATGCCTATCTGTCAATTCTCCCTTTCCAGCCGCGTCTAGCCGATCCTTGACACTATGGCATCGCTGGTGCATCACCCCGCCCATGCCGAAACTTTCCATCCGCAACCTCGATGTTTCCTCAAAGGAAATCCTCATGCGTGTTGATTTCAACGTCCCGCTCAAGGATGGCCAAATCACCGACGACACCCGCATCCAGGCAGCCGTCCCATCCATCAAGCACCTCCTCACAGGCGGCGCAAAGCTCGTGCTCTGCTCCCACATGGGACGCCCCGACGGCAAGGCGGATCCGAAATACTCGCTCGCACCGACCGCGAAGCGCCTTTCCGAAATCCTCGGCCAGAATGTGGAACTCGCCCCCGATTGTATCGGCTCGGAAGCTGCGGAGATGAGGAAAAACCTCCAGCCAGGCCAGGTGCTCGTCCTCGAAAACACCCGCTATCACGCCGAAGAGGAAGCGAACGACCCGGCCTTCGCCAAGGAACTCGCCGGCACCGCGCAGATCTTCGTCAACGACGCCTTCGGCACCGCCCACCGCGCCCACGCATCCACGGAGGGAGTCACAAAATTCATCCCCGTCTCAGCGATGGGTTTCCTCATCGAGAGCGAGCTGGAATACCTTGAGGTGAAACTCCAGAATCCGGAACGTCCCTTCCTCGTCATCATGGGCGGCTCCAAGGTTTCCGACAAAATCCAGGTCATCACCGCCCTCATGGAAAAGGCCGACGCCTTCCTCATCGGCGGAGCCATGGCGAACACCTTCCGCAAGGCCCAGGGCTACGAGACCGGCGATTCCCGCGTGGAGTCCGACAAGCTCGACCTCGCCCTCAGCATCCTCGCGAAGGCCAAGGAAAAGGGCGTCGAGTTCCTGCTTCCATCCGATACCCGCATCACCCAGGAGTTCAAGGACGGCGCAACCACCCAAGTCACCGGCATCTACGGCCAGGGCGGCGGGGTTGAAAAAGGCTGGGAGGGCATCGACATCGGCGATGTCGCCATCAAGGAATTCGAGGCTGAAATCGCAAAGGCGAAGACCATCATCTGGAACGGCCCGGTCGGGGTTTTTGAAATCGAGAACTTTGCCCACGGCACCAAGGCGATCGCCGAGGCGATGGCGAAATCAGATGCCGTGACCATCGTCGGCGGCGGGGATTCCGTTACCGCAGTGAACAAATTCGGTCTCGACGACAAAATGACCTTCATTTCCACCGGCGGCGGTGCTTCCCTTGAACTCCTCGAAGGCAAAACCCTCCCCGGCGTCGCAGCGCTTAGCGAAGCGTAATCCATCTCTCACCCCAAACCTCACCACACCATGTCCCGCAAGCCGATCTTCGCCGCCAATTGGAAAATGAACAAGGGAGCCTCCGAAACGGAAGACTTCATCAAATCGTTCCTATCCAAGACCCAAGGTTTCAACCTCCCCGCAGACATCGTCATCGCGCCGCCTTTCACCTCCCTGCCGAAGCTCGCCGACCTGCTCCACAACTCGAACCCCGGCAAGAACGCCCACGCGATCCAGATCGCCGCGCAGAACTGCTCGGAATACGATTCCGGAGCCTACACCGGCGAGGTCAGCGTGCTGATGCTGCGCGAATTCTTCGTCCACTACGTCATACTCGGGCACAGCGAACGCCGCGCCATCTACGGTGAAACGGACGCCACCATCAACGCGAAGATCAAGAAAGCCCGCGAGGCAAACCTCAAGCCGATCTTCTGCATCGGCGAGACCCTCGCCGAGCGCGAGGGCGGCAAGCTCGAATCCGTCCTCCGCACCCAGGTCACCGACGGTCTCAAGGGAGTCTCCGAAAAAGACCTCTCCGACATCGTCATCGCCTACGAGCCCGTCTGGGCCATCGGCACCGGCGTCACCGCCAGCTCCGCGCAAGCGCAGGAAGCCCATGCCTTCGTCCGCTCCCTCATCTCCGATCTCTATGGCTCCGAACCGGCCGCGAAAGTCCGCATCCAATACGGCGGCTCCGTGAAACCCGGCAACGCAGCCGAACTCATGGCCTGCCCGGACATCGATGGCGCCCTCATCGGCGGTGCAGCCCTCGATCCCCAGTCCTTCCTGGAGATCATCAAGAACGGCACCAGCGAATAATTCGTTTGATGTTCTGTTTTCCTAATCGAGCCTTCACCACCATGAAGGCTCTTTTCATTTTGATATGTGGCATCCTCTCGTCCTGCGCGATCGAGAAACCGAAATACGAATCAATCCAGAAAGACGGAAATTTCGAAGTCCGGAAATACGAGGCGATCAAAGTCGTCTCCGCGCCGATGGAAGACATGGGGAAACGCGACCAATCATTCCGCAAGCTTTTCAAATACATCAGCGGGGAAAACGAGGCAAAGCAGAAGATCGCGATGACTTCCCCGGTTTTCATGGATGAAAAAAACGACAAGGCCGCCTCATCGGGGAAAATGAGTTTCATGATACCAGCGGAAGTCGCTGAGAAAGGCGCACCGGCACCGGATGGTGAAGGGGTGGAAGTCACCGAGATCATCGGCGGCACCTACGCAGTCCTCCGCTTCAAGGGATGGGACAAACCGGATAACCGAAAACAGGGAGCAGAAGCCCTCGCAAAACTCATTTCGGAAAAAAAACTCAAGCCCATGGGATCGACGTTTTTCGCCTTCTACGATCCTCCATGGACACCCGAGTTCATGCGCCGCAACGAAATCTGGCAGCGCATCAAGCCGTGACAACATCCCCGGTTGTCATCACCCGGATTCCCTGCATATTACGAGATCATGAGCGATAATCTTCACGACACTTTCAAGGAAATCGACAGGGATCTGAACCATTCCTGGATCGATCTCAGCGCAAAAGTCCGCGACCTCGCCTCCGGCCTCAAGCTGAAAGCCGCAGGGACCAGCCTCGCGCCCGATGCCGATCACCTATCCCAGCAGGCATCCATGCTCTGCGACCACGTGGAGCGGATCCACGCAGATGTTATCAACCTCCTTTCTAGGCTTGAATCCCAACTCCCTCTCCCCGAGTCCGACCCTTCGGCCACCAGCCGTCCAACCAAGCCCAACCCGGACGAGATAGGCAAGGAAGCCGTCCAAATCCAGCGCGAGCACCACGAGCTCCGCAACGACTTCAAGGATGTCCTGAAAGCGCTTTTCATGTGGCGCGATGATCCTGAGGAGCGCTTGCGGGAAAAGCAGTGAGGATACTGAAAACTTCGCTTCTGTCCCGCCACCGCTTCATATTCACGATGATGAGGTAGCTACGAGGTTTTGGGTAACCTCCACTTTTCCTGCCCAATCACCCCGTCATTTTCATGGCAGCCATGATGGCGGCAGCCACAATTGCGGCGATGCTTGCCGTGCCGATCAGCTTGTCTGTCAGGTTCATCTTCGGGCGTAGGACTGAAATGGATTTGGGGAAAACTATCCCTGCGTAGGCCATGCCGGCTAGCAGGCCGCCGAAGTGGGCGGCGTTGTCGATAAACCTGTATCCCACCAAGCCGATCAGCGCAGTCATCACCACGCCGCCTACGAGACGCCTGCGCGCACTGCTGGGAACGAGCTTTGCGTGCAGTGTTTCAAACACCAGCAGGAAGCCGAGCCAGCCCATGAGTCCGCCGGAAGCACCCACGGAGGGAGCGTCAAGAAGACGGGCGGAGGCCTCGCCGCCGACGAGAGCGGAAAAAACAAAAACCATCGGCACATGCGGCCAGCGTGCAAAAACCTCCAGCCGCTTTCCGAGGTAAAGCAGAGCGAGGGCGTTCATCACAAAGTGGACGATGCCGCCGTGGAGCATGGGAGCCGTGAGGAGCCGCCAATACTCGCCACCCCTGTATGCGCCTTTCACAAGCCCCGCCTTCTGCACAGAATCGTGGAATCCGATGATAGATCTGTCATGGATGACCTGCGCGATGAACACGAGCGAGATGACAGCCATGATGACCCATGTGATGGGGGATTTCTGAAAATGGAGCCAGGTCTCGAAGCGGATCACAGGAACCCTGGACGCATGGCCGCACGATGCCCGGGAAATACCCCGCAACCTCTTCTGCGCCTGATACCAAGGGATGAATGCGAAGACCAGGAAAGCCAGGAGCACCATGCCCACCGCCGCAGATGAAGAAAGACCTTTCAACAACAGAGCCGCCTTTTGCATGACATCCAGGGAAACGGCGTTGGCTCTCTCAAAGCCGGGAAAGGTCAGCCAAATCTGGAAGGACATCCATGCAACCAGCGCAACCAGTCCGCCTCCGAAGAGCTTCACCCGTTGCCAGGCATCGGCGAGATCATCGCTCGCCCAGCGCGCCCTGACCTCCCGGACCGATTCCTCAAGGCATGCGATTTCCTCAGGTACGCGGCAGCGGGCGGACTCAGGAGTCCAGACCAGGTCGACCGCACTGTCCTTGTCCTCACGGATGGTATTGGAAAGCGCTTCGGAAGTCTCGCACTCATGCCTGCGCCCCTTGCGGTCCACCCAGCCATACCCCTCACCCGCTTCGGGAAACGCCTCTTCGCGCGCCCAGACCGGCTGATCCAATTCCTCGTTGCCGTCCAGTTCGTCCGCGTTCACACCTTGCAAGCGGCAAGCTTACTCAGGTTTGTCCGCGTTGTTTCCCTCTGTTGCCGGTGCATCAGGAGCGGGAACCGGAACGTCCTCGGCCGGTGCAGGCGCATCTTCGGGCGGTGCAGGCGCATCTTCGGCCGGTGCAGGCGCATCTTCGGCCGGTGCAGGCGCTTCCTCGGCCGGTGCAGGCGCTTCCTCGGCGGGAAGCTCCTCAACGAGAGATTTCGGCACTTCGGGAACTTGCTCCTCTGGCTGTGCCGGCTCAGCGGCTTTCGCCTCGGCCACCGCATCCTTGGGATCCTCCAACAGGGATTTCTGCTTGGACTGCTTGCCGATGAGGATCGCGAGAGTCAGGGCGAGGATAAAAAACAGCGAGCCGAGGTAAACCGTGCCGCGCTGCAGCACGTTGGTCGTGCGGGCACCGAAGACCTGATCCGTCACGCCACCGCCGAACGCCGCGCCGAGGCCTTCCTGCTTCGGGCGCTGCATGAGGATGAGGAGCGCCATGAGCAGGCAGACGATGACGAAGACAACCAGCAGGAGGTTGATGCTAATGTTGAGCCAGTTGATGTCAGCGAAAATCATGGGCGGCGGAATATGGGTATCAGCCCCCGCCTTGTAAAGCAGGGACTTTCCGGTTTTTCAAAGCGATCGGATCCAGGCGGCGACCTTTGCGTCCTCGCCCCCCGAAGCCCATACGTGGCGGAGGAAATCCGCCGGGGCGATGCCGCCGTTGCGGGCGAGGAAATTCCTGTCCCCGCCGCAGCAGAACATCGTATCCGGATCCAGCTCGCCGCGCAGCTTGGCACGGGCTTTCACGAGAATGCGCGGCAGGTAGGCGATCCCCTCGAACTCATCGCCGCGCGCCGGCAGCTCGTCCCTGGAGATCTCCTTGCCGCTCCTCTCGCCCTTCTGCTCCACCAGGAAGTAATCCCTTCGCACCGCCGCAACCAGCAGCGCCGTGCTCACGGAGGGCTCCCCGCCATCCACAAAATCCTCGATGAAATCGAAAAACTCACGTTTCCGATACCCGATGCCTTCGAGGAAATCCAGCTCCCCCTGCGTGTAGCCCGTTTCATAATCAAATTCGCCCTTCCGGTAGGCTTCCGCGCAGCGTTCGAAGGTGGCAATGAATGTATCGTTCCAGTTCATGCGCGGAACATGGAAGCCCCTCGCCACAAATGCCAACGCTTTTTTCCACTTACCCATCGCCGTTTTGCACCTAGTCTCCGGCAGCAAGATGATCTGGAAAACCAAGCGCCGCAACCTCGACCTCGGCACCCGTGCACAGGTCATGGGCATCCTCAACACCACCCCGGACTCCTTTTCGGACGGCGGGAAGTTCGACGCGCCCTCCGCCGCCCTCAAGCATGCCCGAAAAATGATTTCCGAAGGCACCGCCATCATCGACATCGGCGGCGAGTCCACCCGACCCGGCGCTCTCCCCGTTTCCGCCGATGAGGAAATCCGCCGCACCATCCCCGTCATCCGTGCAATCCGCGCGGAATGGGACGGACTGATCTCCATCGACACCACAAAAGCCGCCGTCGCAGGCGAAGCCCTCGCCGCCGGTGCGGACATCATCAACGATGTCTCCGGCCTCACCGCCGATCCCGGAATGGCCGCCATCTGCGCCCCCACGGGCTGCGGCATTGTCGTGATGCACATGCAGGGCACCCCCGCCGACATGCAGGACTCCCCAAGCTACTCCGACGTCGTGGGAGAAGTCCGCTCGTTTTTCCAGGAACGCCTCGAAACACTCACCGCGCTTGGCATAGACCCCGCCCGCCTCTGTTTTGATCCCGGCATCGGTTTCGGAAAAACCCTGGAACACAACCTCGCCCTGATTCGCGCACTCCCCACCCTCGCGCCCTTGGGCCGCCCGCTTCTATTGGGAATCTCCCGCAAATCATTCCTTTCGAAAATCACCGCTGCCAGCGAACCGTCGGAACGCGATGCGCCGACCTGTGCCATCACCGCCCTCGCACGCCGCCAGGGGATCATGCTGCACCGTGTCCATGATGTGAAAGCCAATCTCGCCGCCCTCCATGTCGCGGAAGCGATCGAATGATGGGGAGCCGTCCCTCGTGTTCTTTCAGCCTTTGACTTTCCACCCCGCCCGGCTAGACAAGCGGTATGGAAGATCCGCGCGAACACGGCACCCAGCCCCTTGATGCCCTCATGGAAACATGGGCGCTGACCAACCACGATCTCGTCGAGGCATCCCCCGAGCAACTCAACCACAAGCAGGTCCAGAAAGCCCGCAAAGGACGCCAACTCACCCTCGCCATGATGCAGAAGGTCTGCCGCGCCCTCAACATCAGCATCTGGAACCGCCTCAACAAGGGGCAGAAGGAAACCTACTTCGAATACATGCACCGCCACCTCTTCAACTACGCGAAGAACCACGAGCCGGACTTCGTGGATCCGAACGTGGATCTGTTCCCCAGGAGGGGCTCACCCGAATGACGGTCTCTCCGTCCATCCCAGGACTGCTGCCACACAAGCCGCCGACAGGTGAACCGCCTGCCTCGGTTTGCCCGCTGTTTTCCCAAACACCCGGAGCAACTCCGTTTCCCATATGGATTCTCTCTTGTTTGTCTGGCAAATAGTGGTTGGGTTACGGCGCGGATAAGCCTGGCGGCAGCTTTCCAAGCACTCTTCCTTGCTTGTTCGGCACATGATCCCGGCGAGTGTTTTCATCCGGGTGTCATTCCATTTGGCGCAATGCGCGGAGCAACAGACTTCGGCTCCAGAAAACAAGCCCATACGTTTCCCAACCCATGTCCTTGGGCTGCTTTTCCTGTCCGCAGGACTCTTCAACCCTCGGGGCAAACGGACTTGCGAAGGCGAATCCAATTTTCCTATGCGGAAAAGCCCTTCGTCTGCCCCGCATCGGGGATGATTTCCAGCAGCACAGCCTTCCCATCGCTGCCCGCGCCGTCGAATTCGTCCGCGCGGGTCACTCGCAAATGGTCCATGCCCCATGCCTTGGCGATGGCGCTGAAATCCACAGGTGTCTCCGCTGCCATCCAGGCCTTGGCTTTTTCACCCATGACTGAAAGCCTCGGCACGCGGCCGAAGATCTGTCCGCCGCCGTTGTTGATCACGGCCATGACGCGGCCTTTCGTCACCACCTGGCCGAGCATTTTCAGGCCTGCGAGATCATAGAGCGCGGTGAGGTCGCCGAAGATGCCCCACGCGTTTGCCTCGTGCGCGCTGGCACCGAGCCATGAGCTGATCTGTCCGTCGATGCCGTTGGCTCCCCGGTTCGCGCGCACTGTGCGGACAGGCTTCTCCCACTGCGCGCAGGTGTTCCACTCGCGGATCGGCAGGCTGTTGCCGAGATAGACGCTTCCGGCGATCGATGCGTAAACGGAAAGCGTCCTCATCCAGCCCTGCTCGCTGTCGGGAAATGCCTCGATCGCCTCCTCAATGCGCTCGCCCCTGCCTTCCGCTCCTTCCAAATATTCCGCCCTGTCGCCGATCTCCTCCATCTCGCCCATCGCGGGCAAAATCCTTTCCAATGATCCACGGACGACCTCGGACTCGCGCCCCAGGCCGCGCAGGCCGTTCCTGCAAACCGACCATACCGAAACCTTGGGCATGTCCTCCAGATCGCGCCAGAACCTACCGCTTGGCACCCCGCCCAGGCGCAGGACTTTCGATGGGGGGGCGGCTTTGAGCACCTCGTCCGGGGAGATCACGGCGAGATGTTGGAGCGCCTCGCGAAGCCCGCTCGTCGCCTCCGCCACCACGGGTGCGGCGAGATCCTCGCAGAAATGGAAAACCTCTTCCTGCTCCGCCGGTTCCAGATCACCGATCATCACGACCAGACCGCCCATCGTCCGCTCCCGTATCCACCTCGCGAGACCGCCGACGTTCGGTTTCCCGAAATCCACGGTGAACCCCCCGACATCAAGGCCCCCGAAATCCGTTTCCACTATCGTGAAACCCTCCTCCAGGGCCACATTCAGATGCAGCGGCCGCTTTCCATCCCAGTTTTCCAAGTCATCCGTCGCATAGGTGGAGAAAATCCCAACCTGCTCGATGGCTTGCGGCGCTCCGCTTTCCCGAAAGCCTGCGGGTCGATCCGCGGTCACCAGCACCAGCGGCCTCGCCTGATAAAACGCCTCGACCACAGCCGGCAAAAGTTCCGCCACCGCCGTGCCGCTTGTCACCACCACCGCGCAGGGTTTCCCCGTCGCCATGGTCCTGCCCAAGGAGAAGAACCCGGCCGACCGCTCCTCGAAATGGCTCCAGACCTTGACCTTCCCGGCCTCCTCCATGTTCGAAAGCACCTCCAGCAGCACCGCATTGCGCGCGCCGCCGCAAACCACGAACTCCCCCACCCCGGCTTTCACCGCTCTTTCCAGAATCCCAACAGCCGTTTCCCACGAACCCATGCACAGGTTATTAACCGCCCCGCTTGGCCGACACCAGCCTGCCGTAAGGGTTTTTCAGCAAGGAAACGGGTTGTTCACACGCCGTCCACATGTTGTTCACAGGCGCTTATCCACAGGTTTCGGGCGGATCACAATGAGCCATGCCGCCGCGAGCCCTGCGATCCCGCATGACACCCAGAGCAATCCCGGGCTCATTCCGTATAGCCAAAGCCCGGCCATGGGGCCGACACCGGCGGCGATGTTCCAGCTGAAGGCGCTGAATCCCATGTAGCGGCCTCGCATCTCGTCGGGCGCGAGGTTCGCCACGTAGCTGCTGGCCACGGGGGAGGAAACCATCTCCCCGACGGTCAGCACGACCATGGCGAGGACGAGCATGGCGGCACCGGAGCCAAGCGCGAGGAGTGCGAGGCCGCAACCCATGAGCGCATAACCTGCGGCCATGAGTTTCTGGGCATCGTGGCGGCGGGTCCAGTTGGTCAGGGGGAGCTCGAAAAGCACGATCAGCAGGCCGTTGAGGCCGAGGAGGAAACCGTATGCTTTCTCATCGAGGCCTGAGCCCTCGGTGACTTGCAGGCCTAGCGAGCTTCCGGTTTGCCAGAAAATGCAGGCCATCAGAAACGATGCACAGACCGAGCGCAGAAAAGGCGCATCCCTTGCTATCACGGGAATCGCCGCACTCCAGCCGGCGTTCGAGACGGCCTTTTTGCCTATCCCCCGCTGGAGGCCGAAAAGGATGATGAGCGCGAGGATGACCGTCGTTGCCGCATCCGCGACAAAGAGCCAGAGGAAGGACGTCGCCGCGACCAGCCCGGCGGTCATCATGCCGAGGGCGGTGGCAAGGTTGATGACGAGACGCTGCACCGCGAAGGCTCGGACGCGGAGTTCCTTTCCGATCAGATCCGCCGTCAGCGAACTGCTGGCCGGGTAGTAAAGGCTGGTCATCAGCCCGGAGAGGAAGGCTCCGGCGACGAATTCCGGCATGGATTTCGCGAAGGCGAGGAGCATCATTGTGGCGGCCGCGCCGAAGGTGGAAATGAGCAGGGTCGGCTTCCGGCCTATGCTGTCAGCAAGGTAGCCGCCAAGGATGGATGCGAAAAACCCACCCGCGCCATACGCCGCCAGCGCATAGCCGGTGACCTTCGGCTCAAACCCGAGCTGCCGCAGGTAGATCGCCAGGAAAGGGATGACGAAGTGGCCGAAGCGGTTGATGAAAGACCCCGCCATGAGCAGGTAGAAAGGCCGTGGCAAAAGCCGCAGGTCGGCGATCATGCCGCGCTGCGGATCTGCTGGCCCGGATGCTACGCTCACGCGCTACATTTGCCCCGGACTGCCATCCGGGAGCAACTCGAAAGGGCGGCGGGATTGATCCCGCTCGCGGACTCCTGCGGGAAGGCATCCGGATCATTTGTGAAATCATGTCCCGCGCGCTTCAGACTGCATTGAGGAGGGCTGAACCGCTATCGGGCATGAGGTACCTGAGCAAGCATCCGACGCCCCCGTTTTGCGCCAGCGTCTCGCTGTTGCGCACCGTTTCCACGGGGATGTCCTGTTTCATGGCAAGATGCACGAGCCTTTCGCGATCCGATGTAGGGAGATCCGAGGAAATGACCAGCTGATCCGCCTGATGGCTTTCGATCGCCCGCAGGGTCGGACCATAGCCGAGCACCGCCAGACCGCCGGAAAGAACCGCCGATTCGAGGCGGCGCACGGTATCGTGGCTTTCCATGTTCTCCTGCTGGAGGAAAACGGAGACCGACTGCTGGACGACATGGTTGATGGCGCAGTCCGTTACGCCACCATGGATTTCCCCGGCGATGCGCGACTGGAGATGTTTGGGAAGCTGCTCGCGGAGGCGGTTTATGAAGCGCGGCTCGCCGGCGAGCACCAGGGCGTTGTGCCCGCGCTTCGCCATCAGGCTCTCGATGACTGCCACTTTCTCCTTCACGAAACGGCCATCCCTTTCCCTGCGGTGGTTCTGGTAATGCTCTCGCGTCCATTCCCGGCCCAGGCGCTCGCGCAGCTCGGGGCGCTCCGCGAGGAGGGCTTCGGAGGCATCGCCGAGATTGATTTCATAGACCCGTGCGCTCTCCGAGGAAGAGACCACGAGCACGAAGCGGTGGAACCGGTCTTTCGCCTCCACGAGCGGAAAAATCACAGGTACGGTGCGGGCGTGGAATTGCGGCTCAAGCGGCACCTTGAGGACAAGCGGCAGCACCATGGGAGTCTCCCCCCAGCGGCAGAAAATGGCGGCACTCATCCCGCCGGAGACCATCTCAAGCGCTGCCGAGACCTCCTCTAGCGCATCGTCGAAATCGCGGAGCTGGGTTCCGCGGAAACAATGCCGGACATGCGCGGCCCAGGCATTGAGGCGGATGCGGTTCTCCTGCCGCGGGAGGCCGGCATCGAAATAGGCGCTGATGACCGGGGACTCCGTCTCGGGCAGCGTGGCAAGGGCGATGAGGTGCTTTTTCAGTGATAGTTGGTTCATTTCTGCAGCGCCCTCCGGGGTTTCCCCGATGCACGGGTGCCGGTGAGCATGACAAGATACATCGCACGGATCATACGCAAATGAAATCGTGAATTATTTTTCATGCTTTTACCCACCAGCGGGGCGCTACTTGCCGGCAGGCTGGATGCGGCGCACTTCCTTGACTTTCAGGGGGTTATCAAGGGGATGCATCAGTGAGATGGCGAGGGACTTCGCCTCCCCGGGCTTATCGAGGCCAGAGATGATGAAATTTTTCCCCAGCGGTGCCTGCATGATGACCGGTGCGGTGATGACCTCACCGTCCAGCACAATGGCGATGCGGTCGAGGCTGGGGCGCATGTTTTGGGTGAAGGCGATCATCTTGTCGGTCCCGCTGGCGCTGAGGGTGATGTCAACGGCATCCGGCTGGTGGGGAGAGAGCGAGGCGTTGGCAATGTCCTCAACGCCCAGCGCCTTGCGGCGGCTGATGAGGATGGGCGTTTCGCAATCGATGCCGTCCGCGTCCTTGCCCTTGAGCGTAGAGGCGCGGAAGCCCGGGACGATCTCGTCGCCGTCGTGGACGCGCTGGGCGAGGGTCACTCCGCCGGCGTTGGTTTCGTCGTTCCGAGGGCTCACTCCGTGAAGGCCGAGGGATGAGGGTTTTCCCAGTATGGCGGAGATTCGCGCGGCTTCCTCGGCATCCACACCGGGAACCATGACCCGAAATCTGCCCACATCCTCGCGTGTCACCAGCACCTTGGCGAAGCCCATGTCTCCGAGGCGTCCCTCGACTGCCCGGATCGCCTGGTCAAGCTCCTGCTCGGCGATCGGCAATCTGTTGCCGTCGTCATCCACGCGTCCCTGAACGCTCAGCAGGAAAGAGTGGCCGCCATTTTCCGCGAGCTCATCCTCCGGAGAGGAACACGAGGAAATCACGCAGAGCATGACGCAGAGGAGGAGGTTTTTCATCGGGATGAATGAGGATGCCTGGCGGCGGAGGCGCGTTCTCCAGAAAGCGAGACGCCCGCGATTTATGCTGTGCTCGCGCTCTGCAGAGCGCGGCTCCGAGCGGATATCATTTTCCAATCCTCCGGCTCCAGGCAGCAGGGATCTGCGGCGACCCAGTGGCCGGGGGCGATCTCGCGGAGGGAGAGATCCATGCCTATCGTCTCATCGTACCGGGTGTGCTTGATGCGGTGTCCGAAGGCGCTGCCTGCGGGTGGGTCGATGGGTGATGGCACATCGCCTTCAAGGAGGATTTTTTTGCGCTTCACCTTGGGATCGGCGATGGGGACGGCGGAAAGAAGCGCCTTGGTGTAGGCATGCTTCGGATCGCGGTAGATGGTTTCCGAATCGGCAAGCTCGACGATTTTCCCGAGATACATGACGGCCACCCGGTCGCTGATGTGCTTTACGACGGAGAGGTCATGGGCGATGAAAAGGTAAGAGAGGCCAAATTCCTTCTGGAGATCGACGAGGAGGTTGAGGATCTGCGACTGGACGGAGACATCGAGGGCGGAAACCGGCTCATCGCATACCAACCACTTGGGCTTGAGCGCGAGGGCGCGAGCGATGCCGATGCGCTGGCGCTGGCCTCCGGAGAACTCGAAGGAATAGCGCTCTGCGGCGGCGCGGGAGAGGCCGACGGTGTCTAGCAGCTCATCGACCCATTTTTTCCGCTCCTGGCGGGTACCCATTTTGTGGATGCGGAAGGGCTCCTCGATGAGGGAGCGGACGCTCATCCTGGCATCTAAGGATTCGGAGGGATCCTGGAAGATCATCTGGAAATCCCGGCGCAGCGGGCGCAGGGCGCGCTGGCCGATCTGGGAGATATCCCTGCCTTCGAAATGGATGCTGCCGGAGGTGGGCCTCAGGAGGCGGACGAGTGCCTTGCCGAGGGTGGATTTCCCGCATCCCGACTCGCCGACAAGGCCGAGGGTTTCACCGGCGGCGAGTTCGAGGGAAATGCCGTCCACGGCTTTCACGGCTCCCGTCTGGCGGAGCAGGAGGCCGCTGCGGACGGGGAAATGCACGCGCAGGTCGTTGGCTTGCAGCATGGGGAAATCGCTCATAGGTCGGAACATTCCTTGCAGATTTCCAGCCGGTGCCCCGGCTGGACTTCCTTGAATTTCGGGCGCTCGCGGGTGGCCTCCATCTTGCGGCCGAGGCGCTGGCAGAAGCGGCAGCCATGGGTGAGATCCGCAAGGCCGGCGACGGTGCCGGGGATGGTCGGCAGGACGGATTTCGGCGGGGTGTCGAGGGTGGGGATGGAGCGCAGCAGGGCGCGGGTGTAGGCGTGGAGAGGGTTGCCGAAAAGCTCATCGACCGGTGCGCTCTCGACCACGCGGCCGGCATACATGACCACGACCTCATCGCAGGTTTCCGCGATGACGCCAAGGTCGTGGGTGATGAGCATGACGGACATGTTCATCTCGCTCTGGAGGTTTCTGAGGAGATCGAGGATCTGCGCCTGGACGGTGACATCGAGGGCGGTTGTCGGCTCGTCGGCGATGACGAGATCCGGGCGGCAAGCGAGGGCAAGGGCGATGACGACGCGCTGGCGCATCCCGCCGGAAAGGTGGTGCGGGTAGTCCATCATCCGTTTCTCCGGGGCGGGGATACGGAGCAGGGCCAGCATTTCCGTGGCTGCATCCCATGCATCTTTCTTGGACAGTTTCTTGTGGATGCGGAAAACCTCCGCGACCTGCCTGCCGATGCGGTGGACGGGGTTGAGGGCGGACATGGGCTCCTGGAATATGACGCCGATCTCGCCGCCGCGCACCTCGCGCATGCGCTTGTCGCTGGCGTGGAGGAGATCCTCGCCCTTGAAGTGGATCTCGCCGCCGAGGACTTTTCCGGAGGGCTGGGGAAGGAGCCGCATGATGGACATGGCGGTGACGCTTTTCCCGCAGCCGGACTCGCCGACGATGCCGACGGTCTTCCCGTAGGGGATATTGAAGGAAACCTGATCCACTGCGCGGAGCAGGCCGCGCTCGGTCTCGAAGGAAGTGATGAGGCGATCCACCTCAAGCAGGTTTCCGGAACTCATTCGGGCACCTCCGTTTCCTCTGCGGGTTCTTCGGTAGGTCCGGGTTCTTGGTCGGAGACGCTGTACCGGTAGTCGTCGAAGATGCGGTTCACCTCGCCAAAGCTCTTGCCATCGCGCCGCGCCTCCAGGGTTTCCTTTTCCATGCCCTCGTCGATCCAATGAACGGCTGCCTCGAAGGGTTCGTAGAGGATGGGCGGGCAGAAACGGGTTTCCTCGCAATCCGGCCAGCGCACCCAGCGCCAGCAGCCCAGCCTCACGAAGTCCACCGTGTAACCCGGGACAAAAATCGCCTCATCGTGGATGATGTGCTGGAGCTTGACGGATGCATCGCGCAGCTCTTCCACGGTGCGGGCGTTGCGGACTTTCTCACAGAGAAGGTCGGTGTCGTCCCGTCCCCAGACAAAGAGATTGTTGGTCTGGGGCTTGATGTTGCCCCTTTCGTCGCGGGCGTTGGAGGAATGCATGAACTGGTGGTAATCCGGAACCGGCGGGGTGATCACCCAGCCGGTGAAATTCATCTCATACTGCTTTAGCATGGATTTCTTGTAATCCACCGTAGATTCGTTGGAGTCCAGCCGCAGGTCGAAGCCGCAGGCCTTCGCTTCCTCGCGCAGGATCGCGAACATGCTGTCATAGTCCGGCCTCGCCCGGTAGCTGACGGAAACGGATAGCTTTTTGCCATCCTGCCTCTCAAGGATGCCGTCGCGGCCGGTGCGGGTGAAACCGGCCTTGGCGAAAGCGGCCCGGGCGGCGGATACGGAATAGCGGGGAGCCTTGATCGTGGGATCGCTGAAGAGGAGGTAGCCCTGGTTGAAGGCATCGAGCCGCTTGTAATCGCCCCGGTGGATCACATCGATCACCTTCTGCCAGTTCATCGCATGCTGTATGCCTCTCCTTACGTCCAGGTCATCGAGGAGCGGCGCGGTGACATTCAGGTAGATCCCGATGGGCAGGGCGGGGTACTGGTTGTAGAAGGTGTATCGCTCGATGTAGCCGTTGAAGACCGGATCGACCTCGGATTTCTCGTACCAGTAGTTCGGGCGTGTGAGGTAAAAGGTGTCCAGCTCGCCGGCGCGGAAGAGCTCGAAGGCCTTCGACTCGTCGCGGACGACGACGTGGCGGATGCGGTCGGGGTTGAAACGGTGTTTGTAGTATTTCCTGTCCTTCGCCCACCAGTCCTTTACGCGGGTCTGGGTGATGGAGACGCCTTTCACCACATCCTCCGGCAGCACCTCGTAGGCTCCGGTCGTAGGCGGGAAGACCCACTGGTAGCGCTCCGTGAAATCCGGGCCGTAGTCCTTGTAGAACCCGGGCTGGGAAGGCCTCAGGCCACCGGCGATGGCAGGAGCGTAAAGCTTCGCCTCAGGGAGCGAGATGGAAAGGGTGTGCTCGTCATAGACCACGAAGCCCGCGATCTCCTCTTTCCAATACTGCTTTGCATAGGGATTGACGATGTCGTCGGAGATCCGCAGGTAGGATTCGAAGATGTAATGGGCAGCCTTGACCGGAACGCCATCCGAGTAGCGCGCATCCGGGTCGATTCGGAAATACGCGGTCCGGCCGTCTGCGGAGACGGCCCATTGCCGGGCGATGCCGGGTATCATTTCCATGGTCTTCGGGTGCAGGCCGACGAGCGGCATGTCGATCTCGTCGTAGAGGGTGCCTCGGAAGCCGTTGTTCGAATTGTCCCCGAAAGGCCTGAGAGTGGGCGGGAAGGTGGGGATGAACATCCGCATGGTGCCGCCTTTTTTCGCCCTCGGATCGCCGATCTCCTCATGCTCCATGCCATCCTCCCAAGTGAGGTCTTGGGGGATTTCCGAAGGATCGCCGAAGCGGAAATAATCCCCCAGGCCGAGGCGAAACTCCCATTTTTCCTCCTCGCGTTTCAGGTTGATGAGTTTCCTCTCGATAGATTCGCGCGCTTCGCCCTCGGCGGTGAGCATGCCCCGCTCCGCATCGCGGATGCTCTCCGATGTTCGCTCCTGTTGCTCCAAGAGCCATGCCTTGATGTAGCGGTTGTATTGCGGGATGAAATCCTCGAAGCCGGAAGTCCGCACCGCCTTAACCTCATCGCTGCCACAACCGGCCAAGGCGATGGCGGCTACGGCGATGGGAAGGATTTTGAGGGGCGATTTCATCAACGGTAATAGCTGAATTTTTTCGGGTCGTATGCTTCCCGGACAGCCTCGCCGATGAAGGTGATGAGGACAAGCAGGCCTACGAGGACGAAGAAGGTGGAGGAGACGAGCCACGGGGCTGAGAGGTTGGAGAGCCCGTCGTTGAGAAGGCGCCCCCATGTGGCGTATTCCGGCGGGAGGCCGAAGCCGAGGTAATCCAGGGCGGTGAGGGAGAAAATCAGCGAGGACATGGTGAAGGGCACGAGCGTCACGATGATCGCGACGGTGTTGGGCAGGAGGTGGCGGAAAATGATGCGGGGGGTGCCTGCTCCGAGCACGCGGGTCGCGGCGATGTAGTCCCGTTCCTTGTCGCGATAGGCGGCGGTGCGCATCAGCGAGGTGATGCCCATCCAGCCGAAGAGCATCAGGATGGTGAGGATGACGGGCAGCCCCTTGAACTGCTCCGGCACCATGCTCGACAGGATGATGACGACGAACAGGAAGGGCATGTTGGAGAAAATCTCGATGACGCGGTCCATCACCAGGTCGAACCACCCGCCGAGGTATCCCATGAGCATCCCGATGACGATGCCGACGAGATAGACGATGGGCAGGAAGATGAGGGCTGCCTTGAAATTCACCTGCAGGCCGCCGTAGAGGTAGGCCAGCACATCGTATCCCTGCGATGTGGTGCCCAGCCAGTTTTTCTCGGACTCGCCGAGGATGGGCGGGGAAGGATGGTATTTGAGCGCCCTGATCTCGCCGCTTTCGATGGCGAGGAAATCCTCCACCGTGCCCTCGCCGCTGAATTTCTCCTTCACCTTCTCACCTTTCGCATACTCCGCGGTATAGACCCTCTCGCCAAGCGCATCCCAGCCGTCAACAGCTCCACTCAACTTGCCGTTGCGCATGGTATAGCGGAGGTGGAGGTCGCCTTTTTCGATGTCGTGGTATCTCGCCGCAAGACCGAAGTATGGTTTCCTGCTACCGGTTTCGTGATGGACGCCCTGCTTCTCGACAAGCGCACGGGAGCGGGGCGGCAGGGTGTCATCGGTGGAGCCGAATGGGATGAGGGGCATGATGACACGACCCCCGGTTTGGTTTTTCCGGAAGTCTCTCTTCAGCTTGCGGTAGTTCACCGGGGCGTCTTCCAACTCGCCACCGATGCCGAAATCGGAGCCCTTGTAGGGCTTGGGCGTGAAGGCGGGGAAAAACCATTTCCCCTCGTAGCGGACGGCCAGCGCCTCCTTGCCCACCACCATCTGATCGAGCGATGCGAAACCGGCCAGGCCAAGCAGGATCAAAAGCGAGACGTATCCGCGCCTGATTTCCCGGAAACGCCTCGCCCTGCGCAAAGCCACCGGATTCGGCGGGCCGCCCGTGAAAGATTTCACAAGCATGAAGGAGCCCGCGCAGACCAGGATCGCGGAGCTGAGCCAGCCGAACCAGAGGAACTCCCCCTTGCCGAGATCCCATTTTAGCAAGGGCACATCACGGCTGGACTCGAAGAACCAGCGGGCTGTGGGGAAGTCGATGCCGAACAGCTCCCCGAAGGCCGCAAGCAGCCCGAGCAGGAACATGAAGATGGCGATGGATCGCTTGCTCATTTGAATTTGATCCTGGGGTCAACCATGGCGACAATCATGTCGGAGAGGATTTTTCCTAACAGCATCAGGAACGCGGCGATGGTCAGCGTGCCCATGATGACCGGCACGTCCCGAGCGACCACCGCCTGGTACTGGAGCAGCCCGAAGCCCTGGATGTCGAACACCGTCTCGACGAGGATGGAGCCGCCGATGAAAATCTCGATGAGGCTGCCCGCGCTTGTGGCGACCGGGATCATCGAGTTCCGGAACGCATGGCCGAAGACCGCCTTGCGGAAGCTCACGCCCTTGGAAACGGCCGTGCGCACGTAATCGGCGGAGAGTTGGTCCATGAGGTTGTTTTTCGTGAGCATGGTCAGCATCGCGAAGGAGCCGACGAGGTAGCAGAGCAGCGGCAGCACGGTGTGGTGTGCGAGATCCCTGGCCTGCTCCCACGGCGGCATTTCCGAAAAACCGGGGCTGGTCAGGCCGAAGAGCGGGAAGAGGTTCATGCGGGCGCCAAGGTGGACCAGCAGGATCGCGCCGAGAGCGAAACCCGGGATCGAGTAGCCGATGAAGATCAGGATGGAGCTGGCGCTGTCGATGAAGGTGCGGTGTTTCAGGGCTTTCACGACCCCGAGCGGAAGGCAGACCGCGTAGGTGATGATGGCCGTGAGCAGGCCGAAGTAGAGGGCGACGGGGACGCGCTCCAGGATCATCGTCCAGACCGGATCGTTGTACACGGTCGATCTCCCGAGATCGCCCTGGAGGATACCGCTGAATTCCGTCTTGAAAGCGACCACGCGAGGCGAGTAGCTGGGCACTTCCGCACCGGGCAGGCTGCGACGCAGAAACCTCTCCTGCCGCATGTTCTCGTCCTCGTAGCGCAACTTCCATCCATCCCCGAGGATGCTCATGCGGCTCAGCCGGTATTTCGCGGAAACAATCCCCTCCCCTTTTTTCCTGACCTCCACCAGCCGCCCGTCCCCGCGAAGAACCAAGGTCGCGGTGTTGTCCGGATCGTCGCCGCCGCCGCCGATCACATCGTCGCCCTGCTCTCCGAACTCGCCCTTGGAAAGCATCACCTCGCGGGGCAACGCGCCAAGCCACTGCAGATAGGCCACGGGCATGCTCTTATCGAGGCCGAACTGCTCCTCAAGCTCTTCCATCTGCTCCTCGCTCAGGCCGCCGCCGGACTCGCCGGAGGATTTTTTCCCACCGCCGCCATCCGCGCTTCCCGCCGCCTGCTGGAGCATCCTGTCCATGGGGCCGCCGGGGACGAAACGGGTGATCGCGAAGACCAGGAAGGTGATCCCCAGCAACGTGGGCGGGATCAGCAGGAATCTTCGTAGGAAATAGCTCTTCACTCGTCGGGGGCGACAGTTTCAACGTGCGGAGCGGCTTGGCAAGCCCGGTTGGCCTAAAATTCCTGGCCTTTGCTTTTCTTCACCGCCTTGACGTAGGCGAGCACGGCCGTTTCGTCCGAGGAGGGCAAGCCGGCGTGGCCGATCATTTTCGGCATGGCGTCCTCCCAGTCCATGATATCGACATTCTCGGGGAGCGGGTATTCGTGGCACTGCCCGCAATTGAGCATGTAAACCACATGCCCGCGCTGGAGCTGGTCGAGGGATTTGCCGCTGGCCTTGGCCATCTTCGCATCCGGGTTCGGCACTTCAGAAATGCCGCCGATCGAACCATCGTCGCCTCCAGGCATGTCGCCCATGCCCGCTCCTCCCGGAGCGCACCCTGCCAAGATCATGCAACCGAACGCAAAAGCCAGATCCAACCGTTTCATCCGCGGCAGAATATCCATGCCCAGCGCAAGACACAACACCTAACGCATGATTCAAGCCATTCTTGACATTCCGGAAAAATTGCACACCTTGAGATCCTCCGCAATGAACCGGGTTTGGCAATCCGGGGAACTGTGGATCATGCTGAACCGAAACCAGCCGACATGAAAACCGGACTCGTCACGCTCCTGCTATCCTCCCAGTTCGTGCAGGCCATATCCGTCGCCAATTACAGCGACGCGACCAACGACCGCTTCACCGACAGCCCCTCCTTCATTGGGGCGGCCCATGATTTTTCGGGGGTTGGCAGGTCAACGGACACATCCAGCACCCGCTGGGCCACCCTGATAGGACCCAACTATTTCATCAGCGCAAACCATTTTCACCCCGCCGTCGGATCCACCATCAGTTTCACGGCCGGAAACAACCCGGGTGATCCGACCTACACCTATACCGTCAGCGGCGGATTCACCGTGACCGGGACGGATTTCTGGATCGGCTACACGGAAGCCGCCATGCACCCATCCTTGGCTCGCTACGGGTATTCGACCATCCCTGCGAACACCCTGCAGGAAACTGGTCTTGCCGGAGCCGATCTCTTCATGATGGGCGACCGCATCAGCGGGCAGCCCGGCGCGGCCATGGCGCAGACGGTGGGAACCAACCAGGGGGAAAGTTTCCGCAATACAGGAACAACAGCGATGAACACACCGCAAACCACGGTGAACTTCGGGGATCCGGCCGCTTTCGACCAGATCGTGACATTCGAGAACATCGCCGGTGACAACACTCTCAATATGACAACCCATGAATCCCAGGTGGCCAGTGGGGACTCGGGCAGCCCCCTGTTCTCTCATGGCCTAAGTGGTCTCCTCCTGCAGGGCACTGCGTGGGCTGTTTCAATCGGAATTCCCGGCAATTTCGTTGACACAGGAATCCCGGGTATTGCCGAACCCGGCGACCCGCTCGAATCGCGCAATGCCAGTTTCTACAGCTACATTGGCTCGTATGAGACCGCAATCGGGAACACGATCGCCATGGTTCCAGCACCTGTTCCCGAGCCTTCGGCCCTGCTCATGCCGATCAGCTGCGCCTGCTTGCTGCTCCGCCGCAGGAGATAAAACCCGCCCCCGCCTTGACGCGGCGGCCTTCATCGTTTCCCATCCGCCATGCCTTCGGCGGACAAGAAACCAACCATCTCCTCGAACCGCTGGATCCTTTCCTATCTCCTGAGGGAGAAAAAGGTCTTCATCCCATCGCTTGTCGCGCTGTTTGTCACCGCAGGACTCGCCCTCGCGTTTCCTTATTTCCTCAAGGAACTCGTTGGCAGCCCGGTGGATGGCCTCCGAAATGCCATGCCTCCCGGGGAAATCATGGCGAAGATCAACCGCACGATCATCTACCTGGTCGCCGCCCTCAGCCTCCAGTCCGCCATCGGCTTTTTCCGCGTCCAGGGCTTCATCCGCTCCGGCGAGTCCGCGCTCAACCGGCTCCGCAAAGACCTTTTCACCCACCTCCTGCGCCTGCCCATCCCCTACTTCCAGGAGCAGCGCAGCGGCTCCCTTTCCAACCGCGTCTCGGCAGATCTCGCCCTCGTACGCGAAACGCTCATCTCCACCGTCCCGCAGGCCGTCCGCCAGACCGTCATCCTCATCGGCGGGCTGGTTTTCATCTTCATCTCCTCGTGGAAGCTATCGCTCGTCATGCTCGGCTGCATCCCGGTCGTCGTCCTGCTCATCGCCGTCTTCGGCAGAAAAGTCCGCAATCACTCCAAGGCCGCCCAGGAATCCCTGGCGGACGCATCCACCGTCATCGAGGAATCCGTTCAGAACATCGCCGACGTAAAGGCCTTCACCAACGAAGCCTTCGAGCAAGCCCGCTACCAATGCTCGCTCGCCTCCTTCCTCGCCGTCACCTTCCGCGGAGCGAAAGCCCGCGGCGCCTTCCTATCCTTCATCATCCTCGCCCTCTTCGGCACCATCGCCTTCGTCGTCTGGTACGGCGCGCGCATGTATTCCCAGGGCGGCATCAGCTGGGAGGATTTCTTCGCCTTCATCCTCTTTTCCATCTTCGTCGGCGCATCGCTGGGCTCCTTCCCGGAAATCATCTCCCAGTTCCAACAGACCGCCGGAGCCACCGAGCGGCTGCGAGAAATCCTCGACATGCCCACCGAGCGCGAAACCGGAATCTCCCAAAAAATCACCGGCCAAATCTCCCTCGAAGACCTGTGCTTCACCTACCCCTCGCGCCCGGAAGCGCCCGTACTCGAGAACCTCTCCATCCAACTCCCCTCCGGCCAGCGCACCGCCATCGTCGGCCCCTCCGGCGCGGGGAAATCCACCCTTTTTTCCCTCATCCTCGGATTCAACGAACCCACCAGCGGCAAGCTCCTCTTCGACGGCACGGATTCCAGGGAAATCGCCCTGCAGAGCATGCGCTCCCAGATCGCCATCGTCCCGCAGGAAGTCATGCTCTTCGGCGGAACCATCCTTGAAAACATCGCCTACGGAAAGCCCGGCTCCAGCAAGGAGGAAATCGAGCAAGCCGCCACCCAGGCCAACGCCCACGAATTCATCAGCGGCCTCCCCGAAGGATACCAGACCGTGGTCGGCCCGCGCGGCACCAAGCTTTCCGGCGGCCAGCGCCAGCGCATCGCCATCGCCCGGGCCATTTTGGCAGATCCGAAAATCCTTCTCCTCGATGAGGCCACATCCGCGCTCGACAGCGAGTCCGAGCGCCTCGTCAACGAAGCCCTCGAACGCCTCATGGCCGGCCGCACCTCCCTGGTCATCGCCCACCGCCTCTCCACCGTGCGCCATGCGGATCAAATTCTCGTCCTCACCAAGGGCCGCCTCGCCGAGCAAGGCACCCACGACCAGCTCTATGCCGCAGGCGGCACCTACCGCTTCCTCGCAGAAACCCAGCTTAGCTGAAAGCCCGGATCCGCCATGCGGGAACCGCGACAGGATCCCCGCCGCCCCGGCACAGGTTTTGGCTGGCTAACAGCGGCGCGGGCGCACAGCCTTACCACTTCATGAAATACCGTTCATTGATCTTCGATTTCGACGGCACCATCGCGGACACACTCGGCGAAACCCGCAGGATCTTCAACGAGCTAGCGCCGGACTACGGGATCAGGAACGTGGAGGAACACGAGATCGGGGCGCTGCGCCACCTCTCCCTCAAGCAGATCCTCGCGGAACTGAAAATCCCCAAGCGCCGCGTTCCTTCCATCATTGCCCGTGGCACCGGGATGATGCGTGCGAACATCGACCGCCTCCAGCTCATCGACGGAATGAAGGAAGCCCTCGGCGAATTGCGCGACCGCACGGGAAGCTTCGGCATCCTCACCTCGAACTCCACGGCCAACGTCGATGTTTTCCTCCGTAACCACGGCATACGCGATCTCTTCGAATTCATCTCCTCCACCTCAAAGCTCACCGGCAAGTCACGCCACCTGCGCGCGATCCGGAAAACGTTTTCCCTGCGGCACGAGGAAATGCTCTACATCGGCGATGAGCTGCGCGACGTGAAAGCGGCGCAGAAGGCCAACATCCCTCACGCTGCGGTGACATGGGGTTTCAACTCCCGGGAATCGCTCGCAAAGGCGAAGCCGACCCATCTGTTAGATAGCCCCGGGGAACTCCTGCGCATCATGGAGGAATCCTGACCACTACTCGATGACGATCCGTATCCGGTAAAACCCTCTGCTTCCGGAATACTGGTGCGTCAGGGTTGTTTCCCGAAAAATTCCCTGGGTTTCAGAAGTTGCCACCCCCTGCCCGGTTGGAGGCAGCCCGTTAATCCCTGTTGCGATGGCAGTCCATTCGTTCAGGTCAGGGCTGCACTCCACGATCAGCCTCAGGTTCCTCGCAAGGCTGTTGCGTCCGAAGGTAAGCACACTGTTAGAGCCTTCCAACCGTATCCCAAGCGGCTGACCCCCGCCGAGTGCGAATTCAATGGCGTTTGCCACACCGTCCCCGTTCGCATCGCCGGACGGGCCTGAGAGACCGGGATTCGCCAGCTGGGCGGCAGTCAGCGAAGACGCCGCCCAATCATCGAAGTCCAACACATCAGGGGCGGTGTATAGTTCGGAAATTTCCGCCTGGCTGAGGGCGCGGCGGTAGATGCGGAGATCATCGAGCTGGCCGTTCCAGGAGTTCCCGCCACGTGTCGTATCGCCGATCCGCAGTAATCCGGGCAAGCGTCCACTGGCTCCCGTCGCGAACTCCCCAATGGCGGGGCCGCCGTTGTAATGGACACGTGTGCGCCATGTTCCGGCGACGTTGGTGTTGACCATGGTCACAAGCTGCCAGTTGCCGTTGTTGATCGGATTACCTGAAATATCGTAATTCGGGCCATATTGGCCGCCGTTGACCGGCTGCAGGAAGCCGCCGGTATTGGTCATCCAGAGCCTGTATTGGACATCCCATGGCTCCGTATTCCGGCCTTTTCCGAGGATGGTGTTATAGCCGCCAGTGGTGGTGCTGCGCGCCCAGACGGAGATGGTGTATTCGTCGCCGCGCGGATCGAAATCGAGGTCGGCCTGGTTTGCAGGGAAGAAACCCTGGATGGTCGCGCTGGTGTTGGCGAGCCCGTATGCTCCGCCGAAACGGCCTTCGGGAATCCAGTGCGCGCCGCTGACCTGGGTGCTGTGGTTGTTGGATGCGGTGGCGCTATCCCAAACAACGTTTCCCCCGCCTTCGTCGAAGGTGTAGTGGAGGATGAGATCGGGGTCGGTCGCGAAACCGGCTACCGGTGTGACATCGAGCGAGAGCACCCGCGCATCGCTGCCGGAGGAATCGGAGACGCGGACGGTGAAGCTCGCCACGGCGGGGGCTGCCGTATTCCCGCTGAGCTGGCCAGTGGGGGAAAGTGAGAAGCCGAGCGGCAGTGCGCCCGCATCGAGACTCCAGGTGCGGGACGAAATCCCGCCGCTTGCCGAGAGATTATATGTGTAAGGAACTCCGACAACTGCCGTCGGCAGTGAGGTGCTTGTGACTTGCAGCGGCGGGTTCACCACGATGATCGCCGGGGCGCTGGTGACATTGCCTTGGGCGTTGGAAACGAAGACCGTGTAATCGCCGGAATCGGCGGGCGTCACGGCTGCGATCTCCAGCTCTGGGCTGTTTGTCCCGACAACGGTGCTACCCCGCATCCACTCGAAATCGAAGGGCCCGGTGCCGCTCACGGAAACGAACAGATTCAAACCATTTCCTTCCGCAAGTGTCGCACCCTGGGGTGCGGTGACGATGGCGGGACCGGTCGGCATCGGTGCAGGCGGTGCGGCGAGCGGTGTGCCGTTTGCATCACGTCCGTCGAGTTGCATGAGGTATGCGAAGAGATCGGCGCGGTCTCCGGCTGGCAGCGCATTGACGAGGCGGTGTGGCGCGGCGGCGGCGAGATCGGAGGCATTTGCGATGAGGATGGAATTGAGGGCGAAGTCCGTGTTTCCACGCACCACTTCGATGGTGTTGGTGGCTCCGGGGTTGAGGGTCGCGTTGACGGTCAGGTGCCGCCAGCCGCTGGTTTGCCATGAGTTGTCGGGAAACTGGCGTAGGATGCTGAGCAGTTGTTCCGAGCCGTTGACGCGGATTCGCGCGGTGCCGTTCGAGTAGCGTTTCGCGTAGCGCAAGGTAATGCGAGCCGCGCCTCCTGCCCCCCCATCGACGTTTGTAAAACGGACGCCGGAAGCACCATCGGTGCCGTCGATGTTCATCGCCGTTCCACCGAGGTAGCCGCGCCCGAATCCGCCGCCTCCCTCTGCGGGCGTGTCATTTTCCAAAGTAACCCCACCGCCGAACGACTCGCCAGCCGCCGCCTGGACAAATGTGCCACCCGCGTATCCGAAGAAATCCGTTAGATTTTCCGCCTGCCCGTGATGCAAGTAAAGCCGCGTGGCGTGGAGGCCGTGCAGCGTGGGGGTGTCGATCCCCGGCAGCGCCTGCCCGAGGCGAAGGCCGCTAAGTGCGGACTGCGTGCCGACATCCAGCAAAGCGCTATTCGTGAGTTCCTGCCCGCTGTGGCATGATGCGCAGTTTTGCGCGTTGAAGACCGCCTGGCCACGGACGGCGGCGGTGGTGAGTGTTCCATCGGTATTCCGCGCCGGGCTGCGCGGGGTGTGCTCGTGGGAGAGCGATCTGACATACGCGGCGAGCGCATCAAGATCGGCGCTCAGGCCTGCCTTTCCGCTGGCGGGGCCCGGGTGGCGACTCGCGAATTGCTGCGGGCTGTCCGCAAGAAATCCGGTGCCGCCGAAGGGACCGCGGATATCGTGTTCGAAATCCTGGATCTCATCGAAATTCCCGCTCCAATGCACCGCGCCATGTCCCATGCCGCTGCGGCCGCGCAGGTCGGTGGTGCGGCGGAAGCCCTCGCCGCGCCCGGTGAAATCCCACACCCGCCCGTCGTGGCCCCCATCGATATGGCAGCTCGCACAGGAAATATAACTGTCTGCACTCATGCGCGGATCGGCGGCGTTGTAGAAAATCCGCTTCCCTTGGAGCACATCCGGATCTAACAACTCTGCGCTCACCGCAGCCGTGGTGGCAAGAAGCGGCAGCGAGGTTTCGTTATCATCAAGCAAGGGTGCGGCATCGCGCACGGTCACGCTGCGCCCCATGAAATCCTGCGTGAAGAGCCGCCCGGAAACGGAGTCGATGAGCAGCCCCTGGGGTGCGAGGCCGGTGCCGACATCGAGTGTGAGAACGGCGGGCTGGGTCAGCATGGAGCCGGTGGTGAACGGCACGGACAACGGCGCGAGATTGAGCGCATCAATCCCCGCCACGCGGTTGTTTCCCTCATGGGCGACGAGGATGGTATCGCCGAGCGGCGTGTAGGTCACGGCGCTGGGATTGCCGCTGTTATCGAAGTCCCGGCGGGAGTGAGGGATCTCGGCGTTGGCAGTCAGGTCGATGAATGAAATCACGCTGCGGACGGTGGTTTCATGGGTGAGATCACCAACGCCGAAGAAAGTCCCGCGCTGGATGTTGTCCTGTTTGGAAACAACGGACGCCCGCGTGCCATCGGGTGAGATCGCGATGCCTGAGAGATAGTTCGGAACGCCTGCGGCACGGTCGCCGCCGTCACTGCTGTTAGAACTGGTGAGCGTGATGAGCCGGGTGAAGCCCAGCGTCGCGGAGAACTCGCTGATTTCCCCCTGCAGCTCGGGCGAGATGAAACGGGTGACGAAAACCCGCGAGCCATCCGCGCTGACCGCCAGTGCACGCGGGGTGCTCAGCCCGCCTGCGGACAAGTAGGCGGCTTCCGGATTCGCAGCGGAATAGCGGCGGATTTCACCGGAGCCGTAGAGTGTGACGTAGAGAAATGTGCCGTCCGGCGATGGGGCGACTGCGAAGGGCGCATCGCCATAATCGAGTGTGATGTTTCTGAAAGAAGTGCCGTCGGGATTAAGCACGCGGATCTCATCGCTTCCGTGGCAGGTGATCCAGTAGCGCCCGTTCGCATCCCGGGCGATGCCGCGCGGGCTTTCACCAACCGCGTGCTCGGCAAGTTTCGCGCCGCTGGCCGTGTCGATCACGGTCACTGTATCGGAGTCGGGGTTAACGCTCCACACACGCCTGCCGCCCGGGTCGTCGCCGATGGCGAGGGTTCCGCTTTGGGTAGGCCGGAGTCCGGCAGGAGGCGGGGTGATAACCAGCAGCCGCAGCGAGTCCGTGACGATGTTCCCGCTTGCATCGCGCACCTGCACGATCACCCGCGGACGCCCCGTGGTGGCGTAAGTGTGGATGCCGGCGGGCGAGGCATTCCACGCGCCCCAGCTCCCATCGAAGTTGAAGCGGAACTCCAGCGCGCCCTGGCCGGTGGCAGCCGCGGTCACTGTCACCTGTTCTCCCGGTGCCGGTTGATGGTTATCCGCATCGAGTCCGCTGAAAACCGGCGGCTCAGGCGCGTTCAAGCCGCCGCCCGTGGAGAAGCGGAACGAGTGCGGCTCGATGTAATTTCCCGCCGAATCGCGGAAGCCGATTTCCTGCGCGGGGTCGCTCGGGAAATCCACCTGATAGGTCGTTTCCGCAGTGAGCGGCGCGTCCGGTGTGAAGGTCATGTTTCCGGAAAAATCATGGATCAGGAATCCGGGAACGAAGCTGCCCAGCGATTCGTCCGGATTCACCGCCCGCACCAAGAAATCGATCCCGTTCCGCGGGCCACCGTTTCGCGGATACTCGTGGATCAGGAAACTCAGCGGCGCGTGGCGCGGGTAGTTCGTGCGGCCGGCCTGCGGGATGTGGTAGCTCACGCGCGGCGCGGTGGTGTCCGGCGCCTGTTGGTGAACCCACACGCCCAGCCCCTGGTTCGTGTTGGGGATCGGGTAGCCCCCGGTGAGCCAGAGATTTCCGAGAGGAAGGGACATCTGCGAGGTGTTCACTCCGGCGATTGCGCCTGGCGGCAGGGCGGGCGCACCTGCGGGACGCGGCGGATTTGCCTCGTTGAGCGTGAGCACGATGGGATTCGCATCGCCCGCGAGGAAACGGGTCATATCGACCTTGCGGTTGTGGATGAATCCAAAATTGTCCTGATAGGCCGGGTACGAGGCGTTGGTAAAATCCGGGACGGTCAGGCTAGCCACCGTCTGGAGATTTGGCGTCATGCCAGGCATCGTTGCCGAGGTGATGTCCGCACCGATCAGGATATCCGTGGTGGATCCGATCACATATAGCCCGGTGCCATCGCTGAAAAGATTGGGCCAATAACCCTGGAAACCGCCGCTGAGCGTTCCTACGAGCTGGGGCGTGATGCTGTCGTTGGACGGATCGGCATCGTCCATATTCTGATAGGAAAGCCGGTAAACGACCACCCCATCGCTGGCCGCACCGCCGCTGCGGGCATAGATCAGGAGGTCTCCGAAAAACATCGGATGCCACTCGCCGCCGCCATAGGGTCCGACGTGATCGAAGGTGGCTACGACCCGCCGGTCATGCGTGCCGAAGTTGTTTGGGCGTATCCGGGCGATCTCGAAATCCTGGTCCTCCGTGCCATACCAAAGCATTGAGGCGTCCCACGGCCCGGCCTGCGAGGAGCGGTTGAACCAAAGGGGCAAGTTCGTGATGTATGGGACGCCGTTGCTGCCCGCACGCTCGACCAGCCCGCCGAAGCCAGTGACGCGGATCGGATCTGGCAGCAGGAGATTTCCAGATTGGGCGGTGCCGTGGGCGTTCCAGCCGTAGTTTCCCTGCACCCAGGAGTTGTTAGGATAGCTCAGGCCGAAATCCGATGGCAGCCGCCGCACCGGATTCTGCGGATCGGCAATGTCAAAAACCCGCATCTGAAGATCGGAACCCACCCGCGACCCCGGTGCCTCGCCGCCAACGATGACCCAACCGTTGAGATAATTGATCGAGGTAGTTCTTCCAATCGGCTCTGAACCATTCGTAACCGGATGGCTCAGCAGAGTCCCCGGAGCCTCAGGTCGCGCGAGATTCTGGAAACCGGTGGTGGTGACCTGTGCCGAAAGATGCGGCAGCAGAACCAAGGAAAAGATCAGGCACCTATGAAGCGTGATCATGTTCCTTATGTCATTTTAAAAACCATGCGTCCTTCGGGAAATCATTACATGGTATTTACAGTTACATCAGATTAAATGCAAGCCCGGAGCCTTGCTGCTTTCCCTCATGCCGGATTGACAGGTGGGCTACCCGGCGGACAGGGTTCCTCCATGTCTGAGGAGAAAATCAAGGAGAGCGGCGAAGAAGGGGATAAGGACGCGGATGCCAAGGAAGTGCCGGAGCAGAGCGCTGGGACAGGGACGTTCACCCGCTCCATGGAAAAGGTGAATCCCATCGTCCTCTTGCTTTTCATGATTCTGATCATGGTGGTCGTCCTCGCTGTGATCAATCTGCGCGGAAACGGAGCCAAGGAATCCGGAATTGCCACGGATGATCCGGTGATGGCCGCGCTCAAGGCGGATCTCGAAGCCCGCCGCTCCGAGCTGAACCGCCAGCGCATGGCGATGGGACTCCCTCCCCTCGAAGGCGGCTCCGAACCGATCGAGGACATCGCCGCCCGCCTGAAAAACGACACCGACACACTTGTCGGCCTGGCTGGCAGATTCCAGCAAATGCTTGCTGACAAGGACTCGGAAATCTCTCAGCGGAATGCCGATGTGCTCCGCCTTGAGAAACTCCGCCAAGACATATCCATGGACAACCAAAGGCTACAGGCAGAGGTGAGCCGTGCACAACTTACAGCCTCCGAGGCGGATCAACTCAAGCGCCTCGTCGCGGACTTGCAGGCGCAGCGCGACGCCCTCTCGATGGAACTATCCGATGTCCGCGCGAAGCTTTCCGATGCCGCGGGTGCCGTGAATGCCGATGACTATGCCGATCTCCAGCGCCGCTACGACGAACTGCTGCGCTCCAAGGCGTTTTACGAAAGCCGCGTCGCAGAGCTTGAGGCACAGCTCAACAACACGAAGCTTTTCGCGAAATCAGAAAACGAACTTCTCCCCGCCGCCGTCGAGCTTTTCCGGAGGCTCCGCACCCTGGAGGGCATGAAAGACTCCGATCTCACCACGGAATACAGCAAACTTGGCGTCGATCTCGGCGCCAGCGTCCTGCACACGCTCAGTTACAAAACCGGCTCTAGCGAACTGAGTGCCTCAGACATGGAGCAGCTCGCATCCATCGCAGAGAACGAGGTGCCGGACGGCGATCTCACCCTCATCATCGGCTATGCCTCAAAAACGGGCGACGCCACTGCCAATGAGAAACTCTCGTCCGACCGCGCTACGGCAGCGGCTGAACATTATTCCGGCATCAAGCGCCCCGGCCAGCTCGTACAGGCCGTCTATCTCGGCCAGACCGACCGCTTCAGCAGCCGCATCCCGGAGCGCAACCAGATCTGCGAGATCTGGAGGATACGCGCGAAATGATCATTGCCCTTCCGGGCGATGGCGGGGCAACAAGCCCCCGGCCTCATCCACCACGAAGGGCTTTTCCGGCTCGATCCCGCGCCGGTAGATCGCACGCCCGAGGAAATGACCGGCGAGCGGCAGTGTCATGTAGAAAAACCCGACCACCATGCCGCCGATGAATACGTTGGAAACGCTCGGATTGGAAAGGACATAGGTGATCACAAGGATGCCTCCGCCGAAGGCCACCGCCTTGGTGGCTACGTGCATCCGCACGTAGGAGTCCTTCATCCGCATGCAGCCGAACGCGGAGACGAGGCAGAAGAAACTGCCTGCCAGCAATCCCGCCGATACGATCCATTCCATGATAGTTCCCATGATTCTTATTCCGGTTTGTCGCTAGCCTTTCCCGCCCGGCCTGTCCAGATACCTCGCCAGCGCGACTGTCCCGAGGAACAGCACCAGCGAAAAACCGAGCACCGTCTGCAGGTAGAACTCGCTGCCCGTGGAGACCCCGGTGAGCAGCAGCGAGGCCATCACCAAGCTGGCCAGGAGATCGAAGGCCACGATCCTGTCCGGGGTGTTCGGCCCGCGGAAAAAGCGGATGAAGGCACAGACCACCGCCAGCCCGAGCATCAGCGCGGAAGCGCCGACCACCCATTCCGGGACAACGACGGGGATGTCAGGATAGATCGAGAACGCGGTGAACATAGTTTTTCATCAGGTAGCTGCGGGTGTCCTCGACATCGTGCGAGTAAAGGACGTGGACTAGCAGTTTTGCCCGGTCCGCCGTCAGGTCGAGGGTGAGGCTGCCGGGGGTCATCGTCATCAGGTTGGAGACCAGCAACACCTGGTTATCGGTCATTTCGGAGGGCAGATCGAGTGCGATGATGCTCGGGCAGGTCTTGTCCTCGACGGTGAGCACGTCCCAGACGATGACCATGTTGGAGCGCAAGACCTCCGCCAGATAGAATCCGGCGAAGGAGATCCATCCCCACGCCCTGAGGGCAAACGGCAGGCGTTGCCTTTTCATTCGGTGCCCCCTCCCATCACCGCCTCGATGTAGATGCGCGGATCATGCAGCGCGGCCGCCGCGTTTTCCGATAGCTCGAAAACGAATTTCCCGCAGAAACTGAAGACCAGTGTCAGCAAGCAGAGCATGATGATGGCGGCGTACGGCCTGCCCGGCCAGAGCGGCAAGCTGCCGCACCCGCCCTCCGGCTTGTCCTTCCAGAAAGATTCGTTCCAGATTTTCACCATGGAGAACAAGGTAAGTATGCCGACGGCCAAAGCGATGAAAAGGAACAGCCATTCCCCGGTTTCCACACCCGCCTGGAGGAGGTTGAGCTTCGCCCAGAAACCGGAGAGCGGAGGGATGCCGCCGAGCGACAGGGCTGCGATGAGGAAGCACACGGCCAGCAGCGGATCGCTGCGGTAAAAGCCGCCATGCCTGCGGATATCCGGTGTCCCGGTGCGCATTTCAAGTACGCCGGCGACGAGGAACAGGCAGGTCTTCACCGCGATGTGGTGCAGTGTGTAGAAGATGACTGCGGCGAGCGCAAGCCGGGTGCCGATCGCGATCCCCGCCACCATGTAGCCGATCTGGCTGATGATGTGGAAGGCAAGCAGCCGCCGCACGTGGTATTGCGCCACCGCGCCGAGGACGCCGATCACCATCGTCGCCATGGAAATGGTGAGGATGATGCCGTTGGAGAAGCCGTTCGCATCCGTGAAAACCAGCGTGAATGTCCGCAGCAGCGCATAGACGCCCACTTTCGTCAGCAGCCCCGCAAACAGCGCGGAAACCGCCGGGCCGGCACGGTGGTAGGAGGCGGGCAGCCAGAAATAGAACGGGAACAACCCCGCCTTCGCCGCGAACGCCACGAACAGCAGGGAGCCGGTGGTGTTGACGAACTCGGGATCGTTGACCCCCTGGAGCTTCATCGCCATGTCCGCAAAGTTCAGCGTCCCAAGTTTCCCGTAGAGCAGCCCCGCGCCGCAGAGGAACATCGCGGAGGCGACGAGGTTAAGGATCACGTAGATCAGGCCGCCCTCAAGCTGCTTCCGTCCCTTTTCCCGCACCATCAGGACAAAGGAGGAGATCAGCATTACCTCGAACCATACGTAGAGGTTGAAAAGATCGCCCGTGAGGAAGGATCCGCTCACCCCGAGGAGCAAACCCTGCACCAGCACGTGCACATGCCCGCCTTTTTGCTCCGCAAGCCTGCCCCCAAGGCCGTAGATCATCACCACCAGCACCACGAACGCGCTGATCCAGATCATCAGCGCCGCCAGCAGGTCCGCCACGATCACGATCCCATACGGGGGCCGCCAGCCGCCCATCTCCATGGTCAGCGCCCCGCCGCCATTGACACGGGCCACGAGCAGGGTCGCCACCCCGAGCGTGGCCACCACACTGGAGAAGGAAACCACACGCGCGTCCTTACCCCACATTTCAAGCATCAGGCACACAATGAGGGTGACCAGGGGCAGCAGGATCGGCGCGATGACCAGGAAATCGTTCATTCCATTTCCTCCTTGCCCATTTCCCTGATGTCGTCCGCGCCGCTCCTCATGTAGCACGACCTCGCCAGCACCAGGGTGAAAACACTCAGGCCGAAGCCGATCACGATGGCGGTGAGGATGAGCGCCTGAGGCAGCGGATCGGCGGAATTCGCGACACGCGGCAAACCGTCCTCACCCAAGATCGCCACCTCCCGCGACAGCGGGTCGCTCGTCGCCAGCAGCAGCAGGTTCACACCGTGGCCGAGCAGGAGTATCCCGATGAGCACGCGCATCAGGTTCCTGCGCAGCAGGCAGAACGTCGCCCCTGCGAAAAGCAGTCCAACGAGAATGCAGAGGACGGTGATCATGTCCGTTCCTCCTCCGCCAATGTTCCGGCCAGCAACAGGATGAAACCGATCACCGTCAGGTAAACGCCGATATCGAAAATGAGCGGGGTGCCCAGGTGCACCGAGCCCAGCAGCGGGAGCTCGAAGCCGGGCAGCCAGAAGCCCTTGAGAAAGCCCTCACCCGCAAACAGCCCCGGCACGCCGCTAAGCACCGCTGTCCCCAGGCCGAGGGTGAGGAAGGAAAAGGGCTTGAACGAAAAAAGCCCGCGCTCCGGCCGCCCGTACCCGGAGAGATCATAGAAAAGGAACCCGCTCGCCCCGACCAGTCCGCCGATGAAGCCGCCGCCCGGCAGGTTGTGCCCGCGGTAGAGGATCCAGATCGAAAGGATGAAAAACGGCCACGACAGGAAGCGCGAGGCGATG
The DNA here is from genome assembly GCA_017798145.1 of Akkermansiaceae bacterium. Taxonomy (NCBI): domain Bacteria; kingdom Pseudomonadati; phylum Verrucomicrobiota; class Verrucomicrobiia; order Verrucomicrobiales; family Akkermansiaceae; species Akkermansiaceae bacterium. The sequence goes on from CP059069.1 coordinate 1,379,190, forward strand.
AGAAGGAGCAGCGATTTCATATCCCGCCCTCCTCCTCCACTTTGCCGCGCCGCAGCCACAGCAGCTTAACGCCCACCGCGGAGAGCGCGATCACCGTGATCTCACCCAGGGTGTCCAGCGCACGGAAATCCACCAGGATCACGTTCACAACGTTCTTGCCCTTGGCCAGCGAGTAACTCCACTCGGTGAGCTGCGTCGAGATCGTGGGATGCAGCTGCACCGTCTGAGATTTCAGGGCAAGCAAGGCCATCACCGCGCCGACCGTGAGCGAGAGCACCACATCGAAAGCCCGCCCCTTGGCGCGCGTGATGTTGCGCAGCTTTGGCAGGCCGTGGACGATGTAGATGAAAAGCACCACCGTCAGCGACTCCACCAACATCAGCGTCAGGGCGAGATCCGGAGCGCCGAGGCGGGCGAAAAGGAACGCCATGCCAAGCCCGATGACTGCCAGGCCAAGCACCGCCGTGATCCGCGAAAGAGTCATCACCACCATGAGAATGGCGAAACCCATCGCGATCACTAACAATCCCTCAAGCACCGGAATTCCCTCAACACCGATGATCAGATCCCCCAGCGTGAACCCCGAACTCCACCATTTGTAACCGACGAGGGAGAGCATTCCGGCGAAAAACAGGTGAAGATATGTCCGCAGGTCGCCGTTCTGCGTTTTCCCGCTGATCCACGTAGCCCCCTTCAGGAGGCCGTGTACCGATGCGTTGTATCCGCCCTCCGCAAAACCGAGGCCGCGCGAGAGGAAATTGGTTTTCCCGTAGCTTCGGGCGGCCCGGTAGATGAACCATCCCCCTGCCAGTGTCGCGACGCTCAGGAACAGCGCCGGCTTGAAGCCATGCCACAGGGCCAGGCGGTAATCCATGGGTTCACCGGTGATGCCGCCGACCACGGAGTTGACCAAGGGGGAAAGAAGCTGCGGAGCCCCGAGACCCAGGATCACGCCCGCCAAAGCCAGCACCAGCGGCCCGGCCATCATCAGCCACGGCAAGGGCTTGGTGTCCGGCATGTCCCGGGTCGCGCGGGCAAGGAATGGCGTGAGCGCGACGCGGAGGATGAGCACCATCATCGAGAGATTCGCCAGGAACAGGAAAGCTCCGAGGGCAAGCGTCCAACCCAGCGCCGGCAGCGTGAGGCCGTAACCATATTCCTTCCCGAGGAACCCGAGCAAGGGAGGGAAACCCACCGCAGAGAGCCCCAGCACCAGCGAGATCCCGCAAAGCAGCGGCAGCGATTTCCCAAGCCCGCCAAGGATCTTAAGGTCGCGCGTTCCCGCCGCCTTGTCGATCGCCCCGGCGGCCATGAACAGCCCGGCCTTGTAGCACGCGTGCCCGAGCAACAGCAGCACCGCCGCCCTGACGGATTCCGGAGTCCCTATCCCCAGCAGAAAGGCCAGCAAGCCGAGGACACTCAGCGTGGTATAGGCCAAGATTTTCTTCAGGTCTGTCTGCACCCATCCCAGCACAAGGCCGGTCGCCGCGGTCACCGCGCCCATTGCCACGATCACCCGCATGATTTCCGCCGAGGAGGCGAACAGCGGGAAGAGCGCCCCGATCAGGAAAATCCCCGCCTTCACCATCGTCGCCGAATGCAGGTAACTGCTCACCGGTGTCGGCGCGCTCATCGCGTTGGGCAGCCAGAAGAAAAACGGGAACAGCGCGGACTTCGTTGCCGCCCCTAACAGAAGCAGCACCAGCGCCGCCATCGAGGGTGCATTCCCAGAGCTTGCAAGGCCGCGCCACGCCTCGAAGGAATAGGTTCCCCACTGCGAGCCGAGCATCAGGAAAGCCGCCAGCAAACACACCCCGCCGCTGCCCGTGACCAGCAAGGCCTGTTGCGCGTTCCACCTCGATGAAAACTCCTTGTGCAGGAACCCGATCAGGAAAAACGAACTGATGCTCGTCAGCTCCCAGAAAAGGAAAACGAGGATCGCATGATCCGCCAGCACCACCCCCAGCATCGCCGCCTCGAAGGCGAGCAACGGCAGATAAAACCTCACCCCTTTTTCCGATGCCCCGAAGTAACCCGCCGCATAGAGAAAAACCAGCAAACCGATCCCGGTGATAAGCGCCGCGAACATCAGCCCCCACGAAGTGCCGAGGAAACTCCATTCCACGATCCCGGTTGGGAAAACCTGCCTGCCGGTTTCAGATGGGCGTCCGCCACCCGCCAAGAGCGCGATGTAATGTCCGGCGATCCCGAGATGCGCCAAACCGCCGAACGCCACAAATGACAGGCGGTGCCGCGCCACCCACCATGGCGACACCATGGCAAACAAGAGGATTAGTAGAATCGGGGCGGACAGGGTCATGTAACTTCTGGATCAAGGAAAAGCGGTATGTAGCACGGCATCTGCCATCTTCGGGGACAAAACCCTCGGATTGGCGCACGAACTCTTCGGGGGTATCCCGGTGCTGTCAACGGAATCAGGGAACAATCGTTCCTCACCGCAAACAACACCGTGATAGGGACCGGAAAATCACTCCTGCACGACCGCCGGAGCACTGATCCCCTCCGGGATGGCCGCATCCGAATCGGGCTCCACCGGTCCGTTTGGCAGAAACACGAATGCAAGATACAGGATGATCGTCGGGAGAAGCGCCCCAAGGAAAAGCCCCACCGGCGAGATCCCGCCGTTGAAGAACCGCGACAGGATGCTTTGCCCCGCAGGATTTGGCGCGTTCGCGATCACCGTCAGTCCGCCGCCTGTCACCGCCCCGGCGACAACCGCGTGCTTTGCTTCGATCGAAAGCCCCTGCACCTGCGCAGCAAGATAGGTGATCGCCGCGTTGTCGTTGAATGCGGTCAGCAAGGTGGCTCCGAACATCAGCGTCTGGTTGCCCAGCGTACGGATCACCGGATCAATCCACCAACCCTGGCATCCGCCATGGATCACCAGGCCGGCAAGGAAGAACCCGACAAGGATGGGGCTTTTCAGCGACACCGAATTCTGGTGGTGCCGGGTCGCCATCAGGAACGCCAGGAAGAACAGGAAGCCGCCGGTGAAAAACACCGGGTAATGCGCCATGTATACCGTCCATGCGAGGAAACCGAGATGGATCACGGTGATCCATGGCGGGATCGGATCCTCGCGCTCCTGCCATGGAAGGCGTTGCCCGGACGAATCCTCTCCGTTCTCCATGTTACGCTCGAGTTGCACGAGTTCCTTGCGGAAAAACGCATAGTAGGAACCGGTGGCCACGAGTATCCCTATCGCGGCCTTCCAACCGAAGTGTTCCAGCATGAACAGGGTGCTCCAGTCCCACGTGGCAGCGACCATAAGCACCGGCGGGGCTGCGAAGTTCGTCAGCGTGCCGCCGACGGAAATGTTCACGAACAGCAGTCCCAGCGTCGCGTAGGCGAACTTCGCCGATGGCTTGTTGCGGTAGAATTTTTTCGCCAGCAGCAGCGCCCCGATGGTCATCGCCGCAGGCTCGGTGATGAAGGATCCCAGCAGCGGCGCGATGATCAGCACGCTCAGCCACCACGCGCCCGGTGAACCTTTTCCTATCCTCGCCGCGACCGCCATCAGCCGCTCCGCAAACCTAAGGATGGGGCGGCTCGCCGCGATCGCCATGATGACCGCCACGAACATCGGCTCGATGAACTCCCTGTCCTCGCTCAAATACAGCTTGAAATCGTCCCACGTGTGGAAATACGCGGCAGCTCCCGCCAGGGCGAAGACCCAGATGCCGAAAATGGCCTCCACCTCGCCGAGGAAATGGAAAAGTGTCGCCTTGAAGGAAACCTCCGGCACGCCGTCCGGATGTTCATCGTCCTTCACCCCGCGTATCCTCAGCTGCTCCTCATGGTCATGCGCCAGACGGTGCGCGATCTTGTTGAGCGGCCCCGCCGCGAAGGTGTGCATGATGGCGAGCAGGAAAATCAACGATGCCGCCACATTGAACGGATCCGCCGCCGCCCGGCCTTTGATTTTCCCCCACAGCCCGGAGCCGGTGTCACCGTAGGTCTCGATGGGTTGTGGAAATGCGGCATATTGCGTCTTTCCGCTGCTAAGCTTGGGATAGGCTGGCTGAATCTCCTCCGCCGCATTCAAGGCGCCCATCGGTAGGAGCAAAATCAACAGCAACAGGAATCTCATTGGGAATTTCATATGTGACCACACCGCCATAAAGACCTTGAGCCCCATCCGCAAGGCGAACTTGCCAAAACCCCCGGCAAGCTTTGGATTGGCATTTTCCGCCCCGGCGGCATATCAATCCGCCCCCGCACATGCTCCCAGACCTCACCATCATCAAGGCCGGCACCGGCGTCCTCACGAAAACCGCCGACGGCACGATCGACCGCGCCGCGCTGGTGCACCTCGTCGCGGCCATTTCCGGGCTGCTGAACGAGGGCCACCGCTGCATGTTCGTCTCATCAGGCGCGGTCGGCTCCGGCGTCTCCGCCCTCGGCCTCAGCGAATACCCGCAGGACATCGAGACCCGCCAGGCCTGCGCCGCTGTCGGCCAGGCGCGGCTGATGAGCACCTACAGCTCATTGTTTTCCAACTTCGATATCCTCGTCTCCCAGATTCTCCTCACCGCGGAGGACATACAAACGGAAGGCCGCTCCGCGAATCTACTCAACACGTTTAACCGCCTGCTCAAGGAACCCCGCATCCTCCCCATCATCAACGAGAACGATTCCGTCGCAATCCGCGAGCTCAGCTTCGGAGACAACGACATGCTCTCCGTCCGCGTCGCGAAACTCGTCGGCGCAAAGCGCGTCATCCTTCTCACCAGCGTCGATGGCCTGCTGGATCCGGAAACGAAAACCCTCATCCCCGAGGTCGGCGACATCTCCTCCGTCCTCCGCCACGTCCGCGACGACAAGGGGAAATTCTCCATGGGCGGAATGGCCTCGAAGCTGGAGGCGGTGAAATTCGCCATCGAGGCCGGGATCGAAACCCACATCGCCAACGGCCGCCACCCCGAGCGCCTCGCGGATATCGTCGCGGGAAATGGCATATCCACGAAATTCAACGCCCACTAGCATGTCCGATCCCATCACCGAGCAAATCCACGAAATGGGCAGGCAGGCGCGCACCGCCGCCTACGCTCTTTCCCAGCTCACCACCGGGGAGAAGGACAACATCCTCCGCGCCATGGCGCAGGGGCTGCGCCATGCCTCGGCGGAAATCCTTTCCGAAAACACCAAGGACATCGCCGCCGGTGAGGCGAAAGGCCTTTCCGCCGCCATGCTCGACCGACTCCGCCTCGACGACGCACGCCTCGAAGCCATCGCCGCAGCATTGGAACACGTCGCCACACTCCCCGACCCCGTCGGACAGGTGCTCGATGAATGGACGCGCCCCAACGGCATCCGCATCGAGCAGATCCGCGTCCCCATCGGCACCATCGGCATCATCTACGAGAGCCGTCCCAACGTCACCGCCGACGCCGCCGCACTCTGCTTCAAGACCGGCAACGCCACCATCCTCCGTGGCGGCTCCGAGGCAATCCACTCGAACCGCGCCATCGCCGCCGCACTCGACGCAGGCGGAAAAAAAGCCGGCCTCCCCGAGCATTCCATCCAGCTCGTCCCCTTCACCGACCGCCAATCCGTCGCCGCCATGGCAGGGATGGATCAATGGCTCGACCTCATCATCCCGCGCGGCGGAAAAAGCCTCATCGAGACCGTCGTCTCCCTCGCCCGCATGCCCGTCATCAAGCACTACGACGGCATCTGCCATCTCTACGTTTCCGAAAAGGCGGATCAGGAAATGGCCCTGAAGCTCACCATAGATTCCAAGACCCAGAAACCCGGCGTCTGCAACGCCCTCGAAACACTCCTCATCCAGCAATCCGTTGCGAAGGAATTTCTCCCCAAAGTCGCCGCCGCACTCCTCGAAAAAGGTGTCGAACTGCGCGGCTGTGAGCAAAGCCTCGCGATCCTCCCCGATCTCATCGCCGCCACCGAGGAGGACTGGAGCACCGAATACCTTGAGAAAATCCTCTCCATCAAAATCGTTGGGGACATCGCGGCCGCAATCTCCCACATCAACCACTACGGCTCCCACCACACCGATTGCATCGTCACCACCGACGAAGCCGAGGCGGAGATTTTCCTCAGATCCATCGATTCCGCCTGCGTCTTCCACAACGTCTCCACCCGCTTCGCCGACGGCGGCGAGTTCGGCTTCGGGGCCGAGATCGGCATCTCCACCGACAAGCTCCACGCCCGCGGCCCCATGGGCCTGCGCGAACTCACCAGCTACCAATATCGCGTCCGTGGAAACGGCCAGACGAAGGTGTGAGGGCGGGCTACCTGTCACCATAACGCCTTAAGTCATTGGTGACTCCATGAAACGAGTCTCGGCCTATTTCGACGGCGACCTGCAAAAGGCGCTGAAAATGAAATCGGCGGTAAAATCAATATCGGTCTCCGAACGGGTCAACGACGCCGTGCGTTCCGCGCTGCGGGAAAAGCACCCCGAATGGCTGCCAACATGAGGCCTTGCCCATTCACAGCTTGTATTTGCCGCACGCTGTCATAGATTACGTATGCCTCCCTAGGTAGGAACAGCTGCTCGCTTGCAGGGCGCGGAGGAAATCCCACACCCACCCGGCAGATCCGTCCCACCAGTACACTACCGTGCCTTTTTTTGAATCCTCAGTACACCAGGTCTAAAATCCCCCAAAAAAACCCTCAAAATGACCTTAGTTTTTAGAAAACCTTCCTTGTTATGACTAAAATTCTACTCGGAATCCGACTGAAATGGTCTCGTAATCCTTTGAAAACAAAGGGATAATCGATTTAATTAAAAAAGTTCAATTTCGTCTTGTATCTTTGTGTACTGGAGTGCATTCTCTGGGTGTTGACGCGATAGTCATCCCCGAAATGAACGACCAATTCCTCCATTACAACGGCACCCAGTCCTACAAGACTGACGCGAAGAATCGCGTGACCGTCGTTGCAGGCTGGCGCCCTCCGCAGGGAGAGCCGATCTACCTGATGGCTTCCGAGGAAGAAGGGGTCAACATCATCAAGGTTCTCACCGCCGGAGCCGTGCAGCACCGGATCGAGACCTTCGAGAAGAACGTCACGGATTCGAAAAAGCTCGCCAAACTGAAAACCAGGCTGAAGAGGGTTCTCCGCGATTCCTCGATCAACGACCAGGGAAAGCTGCTCATTCCCCGCGACCTTGCGGCGCACGCCGGCATAGCCCCCGACACGGAGGTGATGCTTTCCGCCGGCCACAGCCATTTCGAGATCTGGCCCAAGGCCAAGTACGAGGAGCTCTTCGGCACCGCCGCCGTGCCGGAAGAAGAGGACGAATTCGGCGCATTCTAGGTTTTTCCCACTCACCCATCCCACACCCCGAACTGACAACATGCTGTTCAACCCACCAACCCTTGCGAGCGAGACGGTCCACCTCACGGCGGCTTCCGGCGTGTTCGTCCGCTCGCAGGGGTTGGGAACATTTTCCAAACAATCACAAGGCCGCGCGCTCGGGACAGCACGCGGTTTTGAAAATACGAACGCCTCCGCCGCTCCTGGCTGGTTGTCGGCGGAGCGTTCGTTTCCCTTTTCCATCGGCTTTCTGGCTGGGCGCATGAAGTCTCTCGGGACAGAGCTTCATTCGCTATCTGAATCCGTGCGCCGCGCCGCTCCTGGCTGGTTGTCGGCGCGCGCACGGGTTTCCCTTTCTGAAAAATCACAAGGCCGCGCGCTCGGGACAGCACGCGGTCTTGAAAATACGGACGCCCCCGCCGCTCCTGGCTGGTTGTCGGCGGGGCGCCCGTTTCACTTTCGATACGGCTTTCTGGCTGGGCGGATGAGGTCTCTCGGGACAGAGCTTCACCCGCTATCTGAACCGGTGCGTCGCGCTGCTCCTGGCTGGTTGTCAGCGCGGCCGCCGGTTTCCCTTTCCAGACCATCACCCAACCCTGCGCCCGGCACGGCACAGGGTTTCTCCTTTTCGGCGCCAGATGGGTTTCCCGCACGCGGTTACCACCTTCCGGTGCTTGCCGATGAGGTGGCCGGGATGATGCAGGCCGCCCCCGGCAAGTTCATCATCGACGGAACCCTGGGCGGAGGCGGCCATTCCGAGCTGCTACTGAAGGCCGGTGCCACCGTCCTCGGTGTGGATCGCGATCCCGAGGCGCTGGCGCACGCGACGCAGAGGCTTGCCGCCTTCGGGCAGAGGTTTTCCACCTATCAGGCGAATTTTTCCGAAATCCCGAACCATCCCGGCATCCTCTCAGGTGAGCTCGCCGACGGGCTGCTCCTCGATCTAGGCGTTTCCTCCCGCCAGCTCGATTCCGCGCAGCGCGGCTTCTCCTTCATGCGCGAGGGCCCGCTCGACATGCGGATGGGGCCGAATTCGGCGATGACCGCCGCCGATCTCGTCAATACATGGGAGGAAAGCGAGATCGCCCGCATATTGTATACCTTCGGCGAGGAGCCGCGCTCACGCAGGATCGCGGCAGCCATCGTCGAAAGGCGCTCGGTGAAGCCTTTCACCACCACCACGGAACTCGCCGCCTGCATCGAGAAAGCCATCGGGCGCAGCGGGAAAACCCATCCCGCCACCCGCAGTTTCCAGGCGATACGCATGGCGGTCAACGAGGAACTCGAATCGCTCTCCTCCATCCTTTCCTCTGCAGCGAGCATCCTGAAACCAGGCGGCAGGCTCCTCATCATCACATTCCACAGCCTCGAGGATCGCATGGCCAAAAGGCACCTGCGCCATCATTCCCAGCCATACATCGACGATCCCACCTGGCCGGAAGCCCGGCCGAACCCGGACTGCCGGTTCCGGCTGCTGACCAAGAAAGCAATCGCCCCGACCGCCGTGGAAACATCCGCAAACCCACGGGCCCGCAGCGCCAAGCTGCGGGTTGCCGAGCTTTTGGGAGCCGACACGGCCACCACCTGAGAGATCACACCCAAAAACAAGCAACGCCATGAACCGACGCCGCCAGGAAAACCACACACGCATTTCCAAGATCGCGATCTTCTCAATGATCCTCGCAGGAATCATCGGCGCGCTCGGCGGGGTGACTTATGTCGTTTTCCGGAACTCCCAGATCAAGGTGGCCCGTGAGATCGATGCCGTGGAGCGGCGCATCGAGCAGCACCAGCTCGGGATACGGACCGTGCAGATGCGCAGCGACCAGATCCTCAACCTCTTCTCGATCCGCAAAACCCTTGGTGATGTCGGCACGGATCTCGTGCCCATCCCGCCCGGCGTTTCCGAGGACGTGCTTCCGCCGTCCACACCCGCAGTCGCCTCCGCCTCCGCCAGCCTGTGAACCGCGCCTTCCAGCACCGCTGCATCTTCCTTTGCCTGGTTCTCGTGACCTTGCTCAGCGCACTTTCCGCGCGCCTCGTGCAGATCCAGCTCGTTGACCGCCAGCGCTACGCGACATCTTCGGCAAAGGCCTTCCACCGCACCGAGCGCATCATCGCCCAGCGCGGGATGATCGTGGATCGCAACGGCGATCCCATCGCAAAAAGCATTCCCGTCTCATCCGTCTTCGTGGACAAGAACCATCTGATGGACCCCAAGCTCGCGTCCTTCGGCCTCGCCTACCAGGAAGCATCGCAAGAACCGGCATGGCGGACGGTCTCCGCCGAAGACCGCATCCGCCGCATCCATGCCTTGCGCGGTGAGATCCTCGAAAGGGAAAGCCCGGATGCCATCGTCCGCAAGCACCTGGCGCAGGCCATCTCGCTCCTCGCCCGCCCCCTCGGCATGCGCAAGGACGAATTGCGCAAGGAAATCGAAGGCTCCGGGGCGAAGTGGTTCCCCATTGCCAAGGAAATCCCGGACGACATCGCGGAACGGCTCCGCGACATCGTGGATGACAATTACCTGCAAGGCTTCGCCTTCGAGAACTCCCTGAAACGCTGGTATGCGAACCCGCACATCGCCACCCACCTGACGGGCTTCACCGGTGAGGTGGCCGTGAAAGGCGAGGACGGCAAAGACACCTATCGCATGGCAGGCCGCTTCGGCATCGAGTCCGCCATCGAGGAATATCTCGCCGGGCGCGACGGGCGCCGCGAGCACCGCAGGGATTCCCGCGGCCTGGTCGTCCCGGGAAAAGCCAGCAGCCTGCTGCCCCCACGCTCCGGCCTCAATGCCATGCTCACCATCGACATCGGCATCCAGGCCATCGTCGCGGAGGAACTCGAGGCGGGGCTGGCCGAATTCAAATCCAGGCGCGGCTCGGTCATCGTCATGGATCCGAAAACCGGCGAGATCCTCGCCATGGAATCCCGCCCCCACTTCGACCTGAACCACAAGCAGGATCTTGAGGAAAACTCCTTCAACTACGCGATCCAGGCGAAGTATGAACCGGGCTCCACGATCAAGATCCTCGCCACCGCCGCAGCTCTTGAGGAAAAGCTTGTCTCTCCCACAACGATTTTCCACTGCCCCAACGTCCTCCAGGAAAACAAGTTCACGGTGGAGGATTCACACTCCGGGGGGATGCTTTCCTTTGAACAGATCATCCAGAAGTCCAACAACATCGGCTGCTGGAAAATGGCAAAGCAACTCGGCGTCAACCGCTATTACAGGTATGTGCATGGCTTCGGCTTCGGTGAGCGCAGCGGGATCCAGCTCAGCGGGGAAAACCCGGGCACCGCCGCCGTGCCAAAGCTCCCCATCGACTTCTCCCGAGCCGCCTACGGATACTACATCGGCGTGACACCCATCCAGATGGCCACCGCCTACTCGGTCATCGCCGGTGACGGGCGCCTGCTGCGCCCGAAGATCGTCAAGGAACTCGTCGCCAACGATGGCACCGTGATCGAAGATTTCCCCACGGAAGTCCGCGGCCGCCCCATTTCCCCGGAAACCGCGCAGAAAATGCGCACCGCCCTTCACAAGGTCACGCTCCTCGGCGGCACCGCCACCAAAGCCTGTGTGCCAGGCTACAAGGTCTGTGGCAAAACCGGAACCGCCATCAAGCACGATCCCAAGCGCGGCGGATACATCAAGGGCGGTTACGTCGTTTCCTTCGCCGGCTTCATGCCTGCGGATGATCCCGCCTTCGTCTGCTACGTCGTCATCGACGAGCCGCAGACAAACGATGTGCCGCGCTACGGCGGAACCATCGCCGCACCGATCTTTTCCAAGATCGCCACCCGCATCGCCGCCCACATGAACCTCAGGCCGACGGAGCCGATCGAAGAGCCGATCGCCAACCGCTAAGCGCCCCTCACCTTTCCAAAATGCTTCTCCGCACCCTCATATCATCCCTCGACAAAGTCACCGCCTCCGGCCCGCAGGATCTTGAAATCACGGCCTTGACGGCGGACTCGCGCGAGGCCGGCGCCGGAAGCCTCTATGCCGCCATCCGGGGCACCAGCATCGACGGTCACCGCTTCATCCATGATGTCATCGGCAAAGGGGTATCCGCCTTCCTTGCCGAGACCGCACCGCCCTCCGAGCTGCCCGCCACCACCGCCTGGTTGCATGTTCCGGACAGCCGCGCCGCCCTCGCCGCCCTCGCCGCGACATTCCACGGCGTGCCGGCCGCCGATCTCAAGCTCGCCGGGATCACCGGCACGAACGGGAAAACCACCACCGCTTTCCTACTCCACCACATCATGCGGGCGGAGTGGCACCGCGCCGGCTTGCTCGGCACCATCTTCATCGATGACGGCGAAACCCGCACCCCCGCGAAACACACCACCCCCGGCGCCATCGAGCTGAATTCCATCCTCGCCGGCTTCCGCGACAATGCCTGCCGAGGTGCGGTGATGGAGGTCTCCTCCCATGGCATCCACCAGAAGCGCGTCCACCACATCGCCTTCGATGCCGCCGTTTTCACCAACCTCACCCAGGATCACCTCGACTACCACGGCACCATCGAGAGATACATGGAGGTGAAGGCGTCCTGGTTCCACGATCTGGCCGCAGATCCGCTTGGCAAGAAACCTACGGCCGTCATCAACACCGACGACACGCGCGGCACCGACCTCGCCAAAGCCCTGGAAGGGAAAATGCAGGTGCTCCGCTACGGCTTCAATGTGAACTGCGACTTCCGTGCGAACAACTTCCAGCAGAAACGCGACGGCATGGCCTTCGAGCTTTCCGCAAAGGGCAAAACTTTCCTTGTCCGAGCCCCGCTCATCGGCCGCTTCAACGCCTACAACATCCTCGCCGCCATCGCCGCCGCCGCCGCCTGCGGCATCAAGCCCCGCCAGGCCATCGCCGCGCTTGCGGACTCGCCGCAGGTTCCGGGGCGCATGGAAAACGTCGGCAATTCCGGTGGAGCCACGGTCTTCGTCGATTATGCCCACACCCCGGATGCCGTGGAAAACGCCTGCCGCACGCTCAAGGAGCTCGACCCGCGCCGCCTCATCACCGTCTTCGGCTGCGGCGGCGACCGCGACAAGGCCAAGCGCCCGCTCATGGCCGCCGCCGCCGCACGCTACAGCGATGCGGTCGTCATCACCTCCGACAATCCCCGCTCCGAGGATCCGGATGCCATCATCCGCGAGATCGAGAAAGGCCTGCCGAAAAAATGCACCCACATCTCCATCCCTGACCGCGCCGAGGCCATCGATGCCGCCATCGCCAACGCGCTTTCCGGCGATATCATCCTCATCGCCGGGAAAGGCCACGAGACCTACCAGCAATTCGCCGACCGCACCATCGACTTCGACGACCGCAAGAAAGCCGATTTCTCGCTCCGCAGGCGCTCCCAGCAAATCGCTGAAATGCGCGCCAATCCGCCGCCCCGATTCTGAAACCCCGAATCTAACAGCCACTCCGACCGTCCAAAGGCCATGAAAACCGACGCCAGCCAGATCTGCGGTATCCTCGACGCAAAGCTCGTCGCGGGTTCCGCGTCCGCGCAGGTGGATGGTGTTTTCACGGATACGCGCAAGCCGCTCCCGGGCGGGCTTTTCATCGCGCTGCGGGGCGGGAATTTCAACGGCGACCTGTTCGCTGCAAAAGCCCTTGAGGCCGGTGCCACGGTCGCGATCGTGAACCAATGGCCAGGTGGGGATGTCCCCGCAGGGAAAGCGGTCATCGCCGTCCCGGACACGCTTTTCGCCCTCCAGCGACTCGCCCACTGGTGGCGCAGCAAGCTCGATATCCCGGTCGTCTGCATCACCGGATCGAACGGCAAGACCTCGACCAAGGATTTCACCACCGCCGTGCTTTCACAGGCGTTCCACGTCAACGCCACCAAGGGCAATCTCAACAACCACATCGGCCTGCCCCTCACCGTCCTATCGACAGAGGAGAACCACACCGCCGCGATCTACGAGATCGGCATGAACCATGGCGGCGAGCTCGCACCACTCTGTGAGATCGCGCGCCCGAAATACGGGATCATCACCAACATCGGCACGGCCCACATCGAGTTCCTCGGCTCCCGCGAGGCCATCGCCGAGGAAAAAGGCACACTGGCGCGCTACCTTCCCGAGGATGGCCTGCTGTTCACCCCGGCCAGCTGCGATTTCAACGATTACTTCCGCTCCCGCACCAAGGCGCGGATGATCCCCGTCGGCAACGGGCGGGGCATTGTCCGTGCGGAAAACCTCCGCCCGCAGACCGGCGGCACGCACTTCACGCTCGTCATCGAAGGCGATGAATCCGCTGAGGTCTTTCTCCCCGTGCCCGGAAAGCACATGGTTACGAACGCTCTCCTCGCCGCCGCCCTTGGCTGGAAGCTGGGGATCCCCACGCGGAAAATCGCGGCCGGGCTTTCCTCCGTGAACCTCACCACAGGCCGCATGAGACGAATCGAATGCGATGGAATCACCCTCCTTGACGATACCTACAACGCGAATCCGGAATCCATGGAAGCCGCCATCGACACACTTGCCGAAATTCAGGTTCCCGAAGGCTCGCAACGCATCATCGTGCTCGGGAAAATGGGCGAGCTCGGAGCATATGCGGAATCCGCCCACCTCAGGATCGGCAAGGCCGCCGTCGCCAAGGGGCTTGTCCTAATCGCCGTCGGTGAAGGCGCGGAAGGCATCGCCGAGGGCGGCTCCGCACCCCATTTCCCGGACATCCGCAAGGCAGCCGAATGGCTGCTCGAAAACTCACGCCCCGGCGATGCCATCCTCTTCAAGGGCAGCCGCACCGCCGCCATCGAACAAGTCCTCCAAACCGCCTTCCCGACCGCATGCTGACCGCCATCTACGATTACTGGTACGCCGCCTTCCAAGCCGAGAAAACATCCGGCACCGAAGGCTGGGCTCACACCTTCTCTTTCCTTAACCTCTTCGGTTACGTCACCTTCCGCGCCGCCACGGCGGGGCTGCTTTCCTTCGCCGTCTCCATACTCATCGGCCCACGCATCATCCGGAAACTCATTTCGCTCAAGGTCGGCCAGCCGATCCGGACTGCGGAGGAAGTCCACAAACTCGCGGAACTGCACGGCGGGAAACTCGGCACGCCGACGATGGGCGGCGTTCTCATCATCGCCAGCGTCCTCATCTCCACCTTGGTCTGCGCTCGCGTCTTCAACCCCTTCGTCGCCGTCTGCGCCTGCACCATGTGCGCCTGCGGATTGCTCGGGTTCGTGGACGACTACGCCAAGGTGAAGAAAAAAAACTCAGATGGCGTCTCCAGCCGCACCAAGCTCGGATGGCAGTTCGTCATCGCCCTCATCGCCGCCTGCTTCATCTATTTCAAGACCGAGATTTCCGGCTACGGCGCCACCGCAGCCCAGATCGCGGACAACGCCGCGGGCTTCCGCCTCGGCGACCAGAGGATAGGCATCGGGCAGATCTGCTTCCCGCTCTTCAAGGTGCCGCTCATCGATCTCGGCATCCTCATCATCCCCTTCTTCGTGCTGGTCATCATCGGCTGCTCCAACGCAGTGAACCTCACCGACGGCCTCGACGGCCTCGCCACCGGCTGCACGATCTCCGTCGCCCTCAGCTACTCGGTGCTCGCCTACCTCGCCGGCCACTTCTTCATGGCCACCGATTACCTCGTCATCCCGCACAACCGCTTCATCGCAGAGCTCGCCGTTTTCCTCATGGCCCTGGCCGGCGCCTCCTTCGGGTTCCTGTGGTTCAATTGCCACCCTGCCAAAGTCTTCATGGGCGACACCGGCTCGCTCGCCATCGGCGGGGCGCTCGGCACGGCCGCCATCTGCACCAAGCAGGAACTCCTGCTCGTCATCATCGGCGGGGTCTTCGTGGCGGAGGCTCTTTCCGTCATGCTCCAGGTCGGCTCCTTCAAGCTGCGCAAGAAACGCATCTTCAAGATGGCACCCATCCACCACCACTTCGAGCTGTTGGGATGGCATGAGTCCCAGGTCATCATCCGTTTCTGGATCCTTTCCATCATGCTCGCCCTCTTCGGGCTGGCCTTACTCAAGATCGCGTGAAAGCACCCGCAGACATCACCGGAAAACACATTGCCATACTCGGGGCCGGGCGCTCCGGGGTCGCAGCGGCGGCCTTGGCCCTGCGCAAGGGAGCCGCCGTCTCCATCTGGGACAAGGGCGATGCCGCGGCCTTCAGGAAAGTCCCGGAAGGCGTGGAAATCCATGCCGGGATGCAGGAGAGCGATGCCGCCTCGTTTTCCGCAGACCTTATCGTCATCAGCCCCGGCATCGACACCTACTCGCACCTCGTGCAGGCCTTCGCAGCCAAGGCTCCGCTCATCGGGGAGACGGAATTTGCGTCACGATACTACCATGGTGGCATCATCGGCATCACCGGAACGAACGGCAAGACCACCACCACCGAGCTGGTCTCGCTCATCCTCAGGCAGGCCGGGCTCGGCGGAACCCCTTGCGGGAACTACGGCGCACCGCTCTCCGAGATCGTCCTCTCTCCGGACGTCCCCGCCGCCATCGCCCTAGAGCTTTCCTCCTTCCAGCTCGAAACCATCGAAGCCCTCCGCCCCAAAGTGTCCATCTGGCTGAATTTCGCGCCGGATCACATGGATCGCTACCCTACCGTGGAGGCTTACAAGAACGCCAAGCTCCGCATTTTCGACAACCAGACGGCGGAGGACGCCGTCGTCATGCGCCACGGAGAGGAACTGGGGAAACTCCTGCCGCGGGTGATCACATTCTCCACCGAGACCCGAGATGCGGATTTCTTCTCGGACGGCGTCACCATCAGCCAGGGCGGGCGCATCCTCCTGGATCTTGAGGCGGAGACTTCCCTGCGCGGCCTCCACAATGCGGAAAACGCCATGGCCGCCATGGCCGCCTGCATGGCTTATGGCATCGATCCTTCCATCATCCCCGCCGCCCTCCACGGCTACGCCCCTCCGCCACACCGCTGCGAACTCATCCGCACCCTCGACGGCGTCGAGTACCTCAACGACTCGAAGGCCACGAACCTCCACGCCCTCCACTGCGCCCTGCGCTCCCAGACACGCCCTGTCGTCCTCATTGCGGGCGGAAAGGACAAAGGCCTTGATTATTCACCTATCCTTACTATTCTCGCGCAGCAGGCGATCTCCGCAGTCACCTTCGGACAAATCGCCCGCCCCTTGGCCGACCTCTTCAACCAGGCCGTCCGCACCAGCGCCGTCGCAACGATGGAGGAGGCGATCCACGTCGCCCGCTCCCTCGCCCCGCGCGGCTCCACCATACTGCTTTCACCCGGAACATCGTCCTTCGACCAATTCACTGGCTACGAGCAGAGGGGCGATACCTTCCGGGATCTCGTCCACCAGCTCCACTGAACCATTCCACCCTATCCCAAGATGAAATACGACCGACTCCCCACCCGCCGCGGCCCCGTCCGCAAAACGCTCTACGCACGCCTCTTCAACAAGGCGAAGCCGAAGCGTCAGCGTGCTGCGGCAGCAACCGCGGATGCCGATGACATGGAAGAGGGCGGCGTGAATTTCTCGCGCTCGCTGAGCATCATTTTCGCCATCCACATCGTCGCCATCGGGATGATTTTCTTCCACAAGCAATACCTCTCCAAGCGCACCGATGCGCCGGAGGCTTCGACAAAGGCGGAACCGGCGAAACCGGCCGCCGCCGCCGCAGTTGCCATGCCTCCCGTGGCGGAGGGCGCGCGCCCGACGCTCAGCAACGGAGACAACACCTACATGGTCAAGAAGGGCGACAATTACCCGCTCATCGCCGCCAAGCACGGCGTCGATGAGAGCGAGCTGCGCAACATGAACCGCAGCGCCGTGATCCAGCCCGGCGTCGTCCTCCGCATCCCGCAGCGCAAGCGCATCGTCGCCGAGGATCCGCCGGAAGTTGCCGCACTCCGCAACCCATCCGTGCCTGCCTCGGATCAGGGCCTCGTGGAAATCCTTCCCCCTCCCGATGCCGCCCAGGCCCAGCTGATCCGTCCAGCTACGCTGCGCACCGAGGACGCACCACGCGCCGTTCCCGTGACATCCGCACGCACCCACACGGTGAAATCCGGCGAGAACATCTGGCGCATTTCCAACCACTACAAGATCAGCCAGAAAGAGATCCTCAGCCTCAACGGCATCACCGACCCGAGCAAACTCCAGATCGGCCAGGTGCTCAAGCTCCCCTGAAACACATAGCAAGTGCTGCGCCATAGCTCCACTCTCCTGATCTCCGCCGTCGCCCTCCTTTGCGGGCTGGGGCTGGTGATGCTGGCGAGCACCGGCGTATGGGTGCGCGGCCTGGAGCAGCCGTATCACTTCGTCATCCGCCAGTCGTTCATGGTCGCCATCGGCCTTGCCGCCGCCTTCGCCATGGCCCGGATGCCCGTGGAGCTGATCCGCAAAGGCCTGCCCTACGCCTACGTCGCGGCCTGCATCCTGCTTTTCCTCTGCTTCGTCCCCGGCTTCAGCAAGGAGATCTACGGCTCCAAGCGCTGGATCATGCTCCCCGGAATAGGCCAGTTCCAGCCCTCCGAGGCCGCGAAAATGGTCATCGTCATCGCCCTCGCCGCATGGTTCACCCGCTGGCAGTCCGAGGTGAAAACCTTCTGGCGCGGCTTCGTACTGCCCGGCGCCATCGTCGCCCTTCCGCTCGGCCTCATCGCGGCGGAAACGGATGTAGGCACCGCCCTTTCCCTTAGCGTAACCGCGGGAGCCATCATGTTCTGCGTCGGCACCCGCCTCATCTACACCGTCCCCGCCGGCATAATCGCCATGGCCGGCGCATACCATTACATCCGCAACGATGCGAACCGCTGGGGCCGCATCGAGGCATGGCTGGACCTGGAAAACCCCATCCACCAGCTCGACCGTGGCATGCAGCAGTGGCGCGCCCTGCTCGCCCTAGGCAACGGCGGCCCATGGGGCGTCGGCCTCGGAAACGGGGTTGAGAAATTCGGCACCCTCACCTTCGCCCACATCGACTTCATCTTCCCCGTCATCGGCGAGGAGCTGGGCCTCCCCGCCACGCTGGGCGTGGTCATCTGCTACGTTGCCATCGCCGTGGGTGGCATCGGCATCGCCCTGCAGGCGAAGAACATCTTCGAGCGCTGCATCGCCCTGGGCCTCACTTGCGTGATCGTCGTCCCCGCGATGGTGAACATCGGCGTCACCACCGCCGCCCTGCCCAACGACGGCCTTCCCCTACCCTTCGTCAGCTACGGCGGCACCAGCCTCATCTTCAGCCTTGCAGCCGTCGGCCTGCTCGTCGGCATCCACCGCCGCTCCCAGTCACCCGCTGCCAAGCTCTTCCCCCTCGGCAAGGAAGTCCGGCTCGCCGTACGGCTCTAACGCAGCCCCGGCGATCCAGGGAAACCGCCAGGCAGCCCGGCCCTTCGCTTCGCGGCATCATGGGGCGAGGCACTGATCCCCTCCCCGGAAACAAAAGATCTGAGCGCCTTCCACTTCTCCACCATGCGCTTCATGGAAGGCTCACCGGTGAGCGTCTCCACATCGTCGGGCTTCACCCAGCGGAGGTCATGGGATTCATCGCTGACAATGTAATCCGTGCTTCCGTTCGCACGCAGCAGGTAGCGGACATCATAATGCAGATGCTCCGGCTCGCCTTTCCGTGCCGGGATCGGATGGATGTCGATATCGAAAATCCCATCCCCGATGTGAGTGAAACCAACCAGGCCCGATTCCTCCTCCGCCTCTTTCATCGCCACGCAAAGAACATCGCTTTCCCCGTCCGCGTGGCCGCCAAGCTGGAGCCAGCGGTCAAGCTTGCGGTGATGCGTGAGCAGGACTTCGGAGCCATCCCCGTTCACCACCCATGCCGAGCCGGTGATGTGCCCCACCGCAAGGCTACGGCAGAAACATTCCGGCTCGGACTCCACGAAAGCCAGGAACGCCGCCACGGTTTCCCCTTCCTCCGGATGCCGGAGGGCGTAATCCCTGATCTGTTCCATGAGCGGATGGCGGTGCATGCCGCGGAACCATGCCGGGATATGCGTGAAAGGCAAGGCCGGGGGCTTTCCCTTTGACAGACCGCCCCCGGAGGAAGGGTAATGAGTCATGATGATGCCACGAACGCCCCAAACCACCCTGCTCGTTTCCCTCTTGGCCGCCGGGATCGCATTCTCAGCGCCGAACATCATCTTCATCCTCGCCGATGACATGGGCTACGGCGACCCCGCCTACGCCGGTGGCAAGATCCCCACCCCGCACCTCGACCGCATGGCGAAGGAGGGCATGGATTTCACCGACGCCCACACATCCTCCGCCGTCTGCACCCCCACCCGCTATGGCATCCTAACCGGCCGCTACAACTGGCGCTCGCCGATGAAAAAAGGCGTGCTCAACGGCTTCAGCGATCCCCTCATCCCCGAGTCCCGCATGACCGTCGCCAAGCTGTTGGGCAATGCCGGATACCGTTCCTCAGTCATCGGGAAATGGCACCTCGGGCTGGCATGGGAAAAACTGGACAAGCCAAAAGCAGGCAAAGGCCCGGGTTGGGACATCGATTACTCCAAGCCCGCCCGCCGCGGGCCGCTTGCGCTGGGCTTCACCGAGGATTTCCTTTTCCCGGCATCGCTCGACATGCCGCCGTATGTCTATCTGCGCAATGACAAGCCGATCGGCATCCCCACGGTCACGAAAGCCTTCAAGCAACCCAACCGCCCCGGCCCTGCGACGGAAGACTTCGAGGCGGCCGATGTCCTCACCGACCTCGCCCGCGAAAGCCGCGAATTCATCGCCAGGCAAACGGCTGAAAAGCCCTTCTTCCTCTACCTGCCCCTGACCAGCCCGCACACACCGCTGGTGCCTTCGGAAAAATGGCAGGGAAAATCCGGCATGGGCGACTATGCGGATTTCATGATGGAGACGGATTGGGTTGTCGGTGAGGTGCTTGCGGAGCTTGATGCGCGGGGCATCGCGGAAAACACCCTCGTCATTTTCACTTCGGACAACGGCTGCTCGCCGATGGCGGACATCCCGGATCTCGCCAAAATGGGGCACCTCGTCAACGGCCCGCTGCGCGGCCACAAGGCGGACATTTTCGAGGGCGGGCATCGCGTGCCTTTCCTCGTCCGCTGGCCGGAGAAGGTGAAGGCGGGCAGCAAGTGCCCGGTAACCGTATGCACCACCGATTTCTTCGCCACGGCGGCGGATGTCGCGGGCATGGAATTCCCCGAAACGGCCGCTGAAGACAGCTTTTCCATGCTCCCCCTGTTAGATGGCAAGGAGGGTTTCGGCAGGAAATCCACGATCCACCACTCGATCAACGGTTCCTTCGCGATCCGTGAGGGGAAATGGAAACTCATCCTCTGCCCCGGCTCCGGTGGCTGGTCGGATCCCAAGCCCGGCAAGGCGGAGAAAGGGCTCTACCCCGTGCAACTCTACGACCTCGAAGCGGATCTCGCGGAAACAAACAACCTCGCCGAAAATGACCCGGAGCGCGTCAAGGCGCTGGCCGACCTGCTTTCAAAATCCATCCGCGACGGCCGCAGCACACCCGGCGCGAAACAGGAAAACGACGGCTGGCCGGGCACAACCCCCGCCGCCGCACTCGAACTTCTCCCCCAGCTCAAACCATGAAAACCATCACCATCCTCAGCCTCGCGCTGCTATCCCCGCTTTGCGCGAAAACCGAAAAGCTCGATCTCCCCGGTGCGCGCGCGGAGATCTACAAGAAGGCTTCCGGCGACGACCTTTACCTCTACATCTTCGAACCGGAAGGCCACGATGCGTCGGAGGACAAGCGCCCCGCCGCCGTGTTTTTCTTCGGCGGCGGATGGTCCAGCGGAACCCCCACCCAATTCGAGCAGCAATCCCGCTACCTCGCCAAGCGCGGCATGGTCGCGATCTGCGCGGACTACCGCGTTGCCAGCAGGCAGAAAACCTCACCCAAGGAATGCGTCGCCGACGGGAAATCGGCGATCCGCTGGGTGAGGGCGAATGCGAAACGCCTCGGCATCGATCCCGACCGCATCGCCGCAGGCGGTGGCTCCGCCGGGGGCCATGTGGCAGCCGCCGCAGGCATGACCGATGGCCTCGACGATCCCGCCGATGAGAACCCTGAGGTCTCCTCGAAGCCGAACGCCCTGCTGCTTTTCAACCCCGTCTATGACAACGGGCCGGATGGCTACGGCCACTCGAGGGCGAAGAAGTGGTTTCCGCTCATCTCGCCTGCGCACAACATCAGCAAGGACGATCCACCCGCCATTGTTTTCCTTGGCAGCAAGGACGACCTCATCCCCGTTGCCACGGCGGAAAAATTCAAGGCCCAGATGGAGAAGGCCGGGCTGAAATCGGAACTCCACGTGTACGAAGGCCAGCTGCACGGCTTCTTCAACGAGAGCAAGGGAGGCACGAAGCATTTCCTCGACACCCTGCGCAAGACCGATGAGTTCCTCGCCGGCCTCGGCTATCTCGAAGGGGAACCCGATGAGGCGGCGATGAAGGCGGAATGCAAGGGCAAGTGACGGATTCCTTCCAAGGAAAATCCGTGGCCCCCGGTCCCGTAGGTTCTGCCGCCCTGAAGGGGGGAAATCATGCCAGCATGGGGCCACCCGTTGGGCTGCGGATCCGGGAAAGACATCGCTCCGACATCAGCGCATCGAGGCGAAGCGCTTCCTGAGCAGATCCTTTCCGGAAAGATCCGGCGACTTCGACTGCGCATCCTTCACCCATGCCCATTCGTTCTCGTTCTTTGTCGGTAGCTTATTCTCATAATACACACCGAACTTCCCGGGCGAGTTGTCCTCGGCGAGTTTCAGCGCCTCGGCCGTGGAGGTGAGATCCTGGGTGGTCTCATCGACGAGATCGAAGGCTCCGCCCTTCCTTGGGTTTCCGCTGTCGAAGGCGCCGGGATAGAACATCGTGCACTCGGAAAGCGTCTCCACCACCGCGAAACCGGGATGCAGGATGGCCCGCTCGAACATCTCGTTCATGTGCTTCACCTGCGCCGCGTGGGTGCGGGCGACGAAGGTCGCGCCGGTGGCGACGAGCTGGGTCATCGGGTTGATGGGACGATCCATCGCGCCGCGCGGATCGGTCTTCGATTTCCTGCCGATGGGCGTGGTGGGCGAGGTCTGGTTTTTCGTGAGGCCATACACGTAGTTGTCCATGATCACGTAGGAGAGGTTCACGTTTTTCCTCGCAGCATGCGTCAGGTGGTTGCCGCCGATGGAGTAGCCGTCGCCATCGCCGCCGAAGACGAAAACATGGAGATCGGGGCGCGATAGCGAGATCCCGGTGGCCAGCGGCAGGGCGCGGCCGTGGATGAAATGGATGCCGTGGGTGTTGACGAAATACGGGAAGCGCGAGGAGCAGCCGATGCCCGCAACGCAGACGATCTTCTCGTGCGGGATCTGGAGTTTCTCGACGACGTTGAAGAAGGACGCGAGCACGGCGAAATCGCCGCAGGCCGGGCACCAGGTCGGGTGGTCGGCGCGGAGGGCTTTCTTGGTGAGCGGTTCGGCAGGAGGTGTGGTGGACATGATGGTTGGTTTTCCGGGGTTCAGAGAGCGAGTGTTTTCAAGGCTCCATCGACGATCTCCTTCACGCGGAAGGTGATGCCCTGGATCTTGTTGAGCGAGCGGATGTTAGGGTTGCAGGTGACGGAGCGCAGCAGGGTGGCGAGCTGGCCATGGCCGTAGATCCCCGGATCGTTCATTTCCGGCACGAGGATATGCGTGTATCGGTGGAAAATGTCGCCCAGCCCGTTGCGCAGCGGGTGGATGTGGCGCAGGTGCAGCGAGCCGACCTTGTGGCCGGCGGCACGGAGCTGGTCCGTGGCTTCCTTGATCGGCCCGTAGGTGGAGCCCCAGCCGACGAAGAGGAGATCGCCCTGCTCGTCGCCGAAAAAGTCCGGGGCGGGCAGGGAGTTGGCGAGCTGGATGAGTTTTTCGCGGCGCTTCGCGGACATCGACTCGTGGTTGATCGGATTTGAGGAAGGGTGCCCCCATTCGTCGTGCTCCAGGCCGGTGACGACGGGATATTTCCCTTCCGTGGAGCGCGCGCCCGGCGGCGAATGGCGGGTGATTTTCCCGAGCGGATACGGTTTGAAATCAGCGCCGCGATCGCTGAGATCCAGCGTCGGCTCCATCCAGTGCTTTTCCAGGTCCGGCTCCGGGAAGGCCTCGATGCGCGAAGAGATCGCCTGATCGGAAAGGATGATGACAGGCGTGGAATACTCGCGCGCGATCCGGCAGGCCTCGATGGCGGTGTAGAAACAATCCTGCACATCGCGAGGCGCGAGCACGACGCGCGGGGCGTCGCCATGCGAGCCGTAGATCGCCTGCATGAGGTCGGATTGCTCCACGGAGGTAGGCAAACCCGTCGATGGCCCGCCGCGCTGGATGTTCACCACGATGAGCGGGATTTCCGCCATGCAGGCGTAGCCGATTGCCTCGGATTTCAGCGATAAACCCGGGCCGGAGGAACCTGTGATGGCGAGGTGGCCGGAGTAGGCCGCGCCGATCGCGATGGCGACCGCGGCGAGCTCGTCCTCCGCCTGGATGAACATGCCGCCGTATTTCGGAAGCTCTGAGCGCAGCAGCTCCATGATGCTCGACCACGGCGTGATCGGGTAGCCCGCGCCGAAACGGACCCCGCCGGCGATGAGGCCGAGAGAGAGCATGGTGTTGCCATCGGTGGAGAGGCGGTTCGCCTCCTCGTTCTCGCCGGGGGCGAAGGGCATGTGGTTGATGTCGTGAACCGGCCAGGCGTAGCCTGCATCGAAGGCCAGCAGGGCATTGCGGAGGATGTCCTCTTTTTTCCCGCCGAACTTCCGCGAAATGATCGCGGTGAGCTTTTCCTTATCGAGCTTGTAAACGGCGCAGAGCATTCCGAGCACGAAGATGTTCTTGCCGCGATCCTTCGCTGAGCCGCCGATCGCCTCGATGGCTGCGGAGGTGAAGGGGACTCCAATGTGGATGATCTCGCGGTCGGTGTTGAGCTCCTTGACCTGATCGCTGTCGTAGAAACAGATGCCGCCCTCACGCAGGGATTTCAGATGGTTGTCGTAGGAATCCTGGTAGAAGGCCACGAGCGTATCCGCCTCGTCGCCGGGGTGCAGGACTTTTCCCGATCCCAGGTGAACCTGGAAAATCGACGGCCCGCCGGAAATGGTGGATGGGATGGTCATGTAGGTCATCACATCCTGCGCGGTCGATCCCGCGAGCTGGGCGAGGAACGCGCCGATGGATTGGATTCCGTCCTGCGAATATCCGGCGAGCCGGATCACGGCGTTCCGGAGAGCCTCCGGAGGGCTTGCTTGTGCTGATGTCATTGCAATGGGTTTTTCAATGGAAAGCACCATTCATAGCAGCCTCACGGCTATGCGGAAGCCAAAAAGGCGGGCAATCAAAGGCCGCTCTGCCCATTCAGCCCCCATCGAAGCGCCATGGTTTTCAATCACGCCGCCACGCCCGGAAGACATCTTCTGCGGGCGTCTCGGTTTTCGTGTCCATCCATTTCTCCAAGGCCGCTTTCATGGCTGCGTGGATTTCTGGGTTTTCCGCGGAAACATCCTCGATGCCGAAGTCGCCCCCGCTGCGCTCGAATAGCGCGAAGTGGCGGCTGCCATTCGCTGCGGGGGTGCAGATGAGCTGCCAATCGTCGGTCATGAGGCAGCGCTGCTTGGCGGCGACGAGCGGTTCCTGCCATTCCTTCTTCAGGACGAACTGGTAGTTGAAGGAATCATCGATGAATGTCATCCCATCCATGGGCGGCAACTTGGGGCGCGTGACACCGGGCACTCGGAACTGAACGAAGGGGAAGCCGGTCTCACCGTAGTAAGCGCGGCTGCTGGGAGGCTCCGTACCATCCAGCCATTTGGCGAAGCTTTTCCCCTCCCAGGAGGCGGGCTTCTCCGCTCCGAGGAGATCGGCAATGGTTGGGACGATATCGATGATGCTGACCGTGGCAGGGATTTCCTGCGGCTGCGCGCCGGGGATATGGAATACGAGCGGCACGTGGTTCCCGCCCATGCCACCCCCGAAGGTGAGGCCGTGACCGAGGGTGACACCCTCCTCGTAAAGGTTGTCCCCATGATCCGCAGTGACGATGACGATGGTGTTTTCATCCAGCCCCTTCGATTTCAGGGCATCGAGGATCTGCCCGACGTTGTCATCGAACTGTCGGGTGCAGCCGTCGTAGAGATCCCGGATCTGGCGGATTTCCTTTTCCGGGAGCGCCTTCCACTTGTTCTCCAGATCCGTGCCGCCGATGAAGGAGTCGATGTCGAAATCGACCCCGCTTTTGTTAGGGCCGGCGTATCCGGGATCCGCGAACATGGTGGAGTATGGCTCCGGGCTGCGGTAAGGGAGGTGGTTGCAGGAGTAGAACACGTGCCAGAAAAACGGCTTGCCGCTTTCCGCCACCTGTTCCAGGCGCCCCTTCACCCGCTCGGTGACAACCTCCGGGGTGACGAAGCTCGCAAAGGAGCCGAGCTGCGGAAAAACCGCGTAGCCCAAGGGGTGGTCAAAGTAGAGCGGGATGACGAAGTGAGCCATCACCACCGCCTGGGACATGTAGATCTTGAAATTGTCGAACGAGGAGACGGAGATGTGCCCGAAGCCCATGGGCATGAGCTCGTAGTAGCCTGCACACCAATCGCCGAAGGCGGCGGTATCGTAACCTTTCGCCGCAAGGATGGGGGCGATGGGCGAGATCCTCGCCTTGGTCGCGGCAACCGTTTCCTCATCCGGATACATGTGCCGCAACCCGTGGGTGTGCGGGTATTGCGAAACCATCAGGGAGGTGCCGGACTCCAGGGTGGAGGCAATGGGGGTATAGCAGCCGGTGAAATTCGCGGAGCGCGAGGCGAGGGCATCGATGCGCGGCGAAACCCCTCCTGCGGCCAGCCCGTCGCCACGTCGCGGGACGTAGCCGTTGCAGCCGAGCTTGTCTGCGCGCAGGGAGTCGGAGCCGATGATGATCACGTTCGGCACCTCATCCTTTTCCGCCACCGGCGCTTTGCCCGCGGCTGCCATGAATCCGGATTTCCAGACGAAAAGCGCAAGCAGTACGGCGACCACCGCAGGAGCTGCGATGCGCCCGCGACGCGAAAGGCCAGCCCAGTGCCACCAAACCACATAGGCCGCCACGGCAAGCGGCAGCGCCTTGAACAGGAAGAAAAACACGGCGGGTTTCACCACCTCAGGCACCACATTGAGCACCTCGTAGTACCAGTGGCCGAACTTCGCGTCACCCAGGAAATACGGGCGCGTATCCACCAGCCTGAGAATGAAATACCCGTGGATCAGGAATGCGCCAGCAAGCACCACCGTGACCCTCCAGCGTGCTTTCCCGATGCCATAGCGCAGGCAGATCGCGGAACAGAATGGTTGCAGCACGATCGCGAACAAAAGTGCGAGCAGCACGTAGGCGATAAGCACCTGCACGTTTTGCCAAACCAGGAAGCCCATGTATTCGTCACGCGCAAGCGCACTGAACTTGTTCTCCATCGCTCCCGAGGATGACCCCAGGCGGGCCAATCCGACAAGATACTGGATGAGGAAAAACATCCCGCATCCGGCAAGCACCGCGCCGAAAGGCAATCTCCGCCCCGTTGCCATGCCTACACCACGCATCAGGGCTTATCCTTTTCCGGATCTTCCAAAAAGATCCATCGCGGCGCGACCATTTCCCTAACCACCACCCCGCGCCTGGAGAGCACCCCGCCGGGAAGGTGCAGCCGCAGCATCATGGGCGTCGCGGCACCCCTGTTATGCCCGATGGCCTCGTTCATCCTCGCCTCAAGCTCCGTACCGCGGGCCACATAGCCGTAGAGGGTTTCCTCACCGCCCAATGCCGTCAGGCGGAACGAGGCATAGGTGGCGCTGTCCGCGAACTCGAAGCTATAGTAGTTGTCCGGCTCCACATATACCCGGAAATCCCCCGTGTAGCCGCCAGGGCGGCCCTTTGCGAATTCATCCCAGTCCATCGGCTGGTAGCAGACGAAGGTCTCCCAATCCACCTTCGCCTCCCCTGCGGAGAGCACCTCCACCAGAACCTGGCTCTTGCCGCCGCCGGGAAACACGCACGACACCATCCAGAATGTCGCCAGGTTCTCGATGGTCAGCGGCTCCAGGCCGGCCATCCTCTCCACCCGCACGGGAACAGGCGGCGAGTCCAGGTAGTGCCTCTCCATCAGCGGCTCGACACGGTCCGGCTGCCTGACATAGCGCCTCATTTCCTCCACCGTCCGGGAGTCGAAGAAAGCACGCACTGTCGTCTCGATTGCATCGACCATCAAAACCGCATCCATATCTTCCTGCATCTCCTTTTCCAGGGTATGCTTCGCCGCGCCCTCGATGCGCACCCGCTTGTCCTTCGCCCCGCCCACCTGCATGAGCGACCACAGGATGGCACCCGAAAAAACGCACCCAAGCAAGGCGACCCAACCCCAGGGGATCCTGCTTCTGGCTGCAGGAGCGGCGTTCCACTGGTCCTCCTCACGGATCTCCTCCCTCTCGATCAGAGATCCCACGTGAGGCTCGTTCGAGCGCGTCTTGAGCTCCTCCCTCGTCGCCGCCATCAGCCTTGCCTCCGGGGTATCCATGGCGCCGACACGCACCGGCGGGAGTTCGACGACCTCCTCCACGGCATCCGGATGCAGGCGGACGAATCGCGAGACCTTCTCCGCCTCCTCGTCCACCGGCTTCAACTCGATGCTTTTCTTTTCCGTTTCCTTCGCCATCGGCATGGATAGGAAAGCAGAAAAGCCCATCGACGCAATGCCTCGTTGTCACGTAAAGTCAGCCCAGAAACCGCCCGATGCCCGAGAAAAAGAGAATCCTCATCATCACCGCAGCCTTCGGCGAGGGACACAACAGCGCCGCACGGAACCTCGCCCTCGCCCTCAGCTCCATGGGTGCGGAGACCCGCGTCGCCGATCCCTGCGTCCTTTCCGCCCCACAATCCACCGCCGTCATCCAGTGGGGTTACCGCCTTGTCACCACCCACCTCCCCCTGGTCTGGGAAAAAATCTACAAGGCAACCGACAACTGCGATTTCTCCCGGCCCAACCTCCCGCTCATGCGCGCCCCGGAGAGCTACCTGGAAACGCTCGTCACCGAGTGGCGGCCCGATGCCATTGTCTCCACCTACCCGGTCTATCCGTATTTCCTGGAGCGCCATTTCAAGGATGCCGGCACCCGCGTGCCGGTGTTCACCGTCGTCACCGACTCCATCGAGATCAACGCCTCATGGCTCCGCGCCCCCACGGACTGGTTCCTCGTCACCGACCGCACGACGCTCGAGACCATGCGCTGCTGGGGCATCCCCCAGGAAAAGATCATCGCCACCGGCTTCCCGGTGAACCCCATCTTCACGCATCTCCCCACGGTCGATGCCACCGATCCCTGCAAGCCCTTCCGCATCCTCTATTTCCCCACCGCCAAGAAACCCTTCGTCCGCCGCCACAGCAAGGCGCTCCTGGAAGCCTCCCCGGAGGTCCACCTCACCATCGTCATGGGGAAAAACTTCCGCCTGCTCCAATCCCGCGCCCGCGAGATCAAGGCCGCCCACCCCGGCCGGGTCCGCCTGCTCGGCTGGACGAAAAAAGTCCCCCAGCTCATCACGAAACACCACATGGTCGTCGGCAAGGCCGGCGGAGCCACCGTCCACGAAGCCATCGCCGCCCGCTGCCCGATGCTCATCCACCACCTCGTCCCCGGCCAGGAGGAGGGAAATCTCCAACTCCTCCAGCAGCTCGGCGCTGGCGATCTCGCCGAGAACCCGAAAGACCTCACCGCCGCCGTCTCCGACATGCTCGCCGACGGCGCCGCCAAGTGGCGCAAGATGAAAGCCGCCCTCACCGCCCACAACTGCAGCGACGGTGCCATCACCGCCTCCAGATTCATCCTCTCGAAAATCTGAACCCATGGCCGATTTCCTCTACGACATCGGGAAAGTCCTGCTCGACTTCGATTTCGAGCCTTCCCTCGCAAAACTCCTTCCGCCCGCCCACCCGGATCCCGCCGCGGCCATGGCAAGGCTCCTCGGCAAAAAAGACGAGTTCGAGACCGGCCGCATCTCCACGGAAGACTACACCGCCTGGGCCATCGAAACCCTCGGCACGGACGCCTCCCCGGAGACATTCCACTCCGCCTGGCAGAACATCTTCACGCCGAACCTGCCCATGTGGGATACCGTCCGCAGCCTCGCCGCCGCAGGCCACCGCCTCATCCTCTTCTCCAACACCAACTCCATCCACTGCCCCTGGGTTTTCGAAACCTACCCCGAATTCTCCGTCTTCCACGGCTCCGTCCTCTCCTACGAGACCGGCTCCATCAAGCCCCACCCCGACATCTACCGGCACGCCATCGAAAAATACTCCCTCACCCCGGGGAAAACCCTCTACATCGACGACCTCCCCGCCAACATCGCCACCGGCAACGAATTCGGTTTCCGCACGCACCAATACGAGCTGACCAACCACGCCGCATTCGAACAATGGCTCGCCGGGGAGCTCCCCTCGCCGGACATCCCGCATTCCCGGGGATGATGCGGGGGAAAACCGCCATAAAATCGCACCCCGCACTTGCCCCGCCCGCCCGCCGCGCCTACACCCTCCGGCATGGCAACGATCAATTCCAACTTCCTCAAACTCAAGGCAGGCTACCTCTTTCCGGAAATCGCCCGCCGCGTAAAGGCTTACACCGAGGCAAACCCGGACAAGGCCGCCCGCATCATCCGCTGCGGCATCGGCGATGTCACCGAGCCGCTGCCATCCGCCGTGCGCGATGCAATGCACGCCGCCGTCGATGAACAGGGCGACCGCTCCACCTTCAAGGGCTACGGCCCGGAGCAAGGCTATGAGTTCTTGCGGCAGGCGATCGTGGACAACCAGTTCGCCGGCCTCGGCATCTCGGCGGACGAGGTCTTCATCTCCGACGGCTCCAAATGCGACACCGGCAACATCCTCGACATCTTCGGAAAAGGCAACGTCATCGCGATCACCGATCCCGTCTATCCGGTCTATGTCGATACCAACGTGATGGCGGGAAACACCGGGGACGCCGATGAAAACGGCGCCTACGCCGGCCTGCTCTACATGGAGTGCAACGCGGAAAACTATTTCGTCGCCGATGTCCCCTCGGAAAAGGCGGACCTCATCTATCTCTGCTTCCCCAACAACCCCACCGGGGCCGTTGCCACCCGCGCCCAGCTCGAGGCATGGGTCAGATATGCGAAGCAAAACGACGCGATCATCCTCTTCGATGCC
Source organism: Akkermansiaceae bacterium (assembly GCA_017798145.1). Classification (NCBI taxonomy): domain Bacteria; kingdom Pseudomonadati; phylum Verrucomicrobiota; class Verrucomicrobiia; order Verrucomicrobiales; family Akkermansiaceae; species Akkermansiaceae bacterium. The sequence goes on from CP059069.1 coordinate 1,409,711, forward strand.
GCCTACGAGGCCTTCATCCAGGACAGCGACATCCCCCGCTCCATCTACGAGATCGAGGGAGCCAGGGATTGCGCGATCGAGTTCCGCTCCTTCTCCAAGAACGGCGGCTTCACCGGTGTCCGCTGCGCCTACACCATCATCCCGAAAACCGTCTCCGGCCGCACCGAGGAGGGCACCCCGGTGCCCATCCACCAGCTCTGGAACCGCCGCCACGCCACCAAGTTCAACGGCGCCTCCTACCCCGTCCAGAAGGGCGCCGCCGCAGTCTTCTCCGAGGAAGGGAAAGCCCAGGTCTCCGCACTCATCGCCCACTACATGGGCAATGCGAAACTGCTGCGCGAGGCCTGCCTCTCGCTCGGGCTCAGGGTCTTCGGCGGCGAGAACGCACCCTACGTTTGGGTCGGCTGCCCGCCGGGCGTCACCTCATGGCAGATGTTCGACAAGATGCTCGGCGAAGCCCAGGTGGTCATCACCCCCGGCTCCGGTTTCGGCTCCGCCGGCGAGGGATACTTCCGCATCTCCGCGTTCAACTCCCGCGAGAACGTCGTGGAAGTCTGCGCCCGCCTCAAGGCTCTCATCGCATGATCGCCGCCCGGATGGGCCGCACCTAACTAAGCCGAATCCGCAAAAGAACAGGGATACGTCGGGAAAGCGCCGGAGACGAAGCTCCCCCACCCTGCCCCCTCAGATCCCCCTCATCATTCCGGCCATCGAGAGCGTCATCGTTTTCCTGACAGGCGCGAGCCGCTGGGAAACCCGGAAGCCTGCATGACGGAACGGAGTGATCCACTTGTGATCCGATTGGAAAACCGGGGTCAGCCAGCGGGTGGCGAGCTGGTAGTAGCGCAGGATTGGGCCGCGGCGGCGGGAGTATTCGGGGAGGGCTTTCTCCACGGGCATTTCACGCAGGCAGGCGGCGAGGCAGCTTGCATCCGCGAGGGCGAGGTTGACGCCCTGGCCGAGCTGCGGGCTCATCGCATGTCCCGCATCACCGAGAAAGACCAGCCTCTCGCCATGCCATTTCCGCAACCTCACATCGCCGTAGCGGGCGGTGAGCACCTGCTCCCAGGAGCCGATCTGGGCGAGGAGATTTTCCGCCATGGGGCAGAGGCCGAGGATTTCGCCCTTCCAGTCATCGAGCGGGAGATTCCGCATCGCCGCATCGCGGGCGATCTCGATGCTCCAGAACAGGCTGATGAGCTCTTCGCTGCCGCCAGTCTCGCGGCCGGTCGGCAGGAAACCGGCGAGCTGACTTGTGCCGTGCACCACCTGGTGCAGGTCCCCGGAAGGGAAAACCCCGTTGTTTTTCCCGATGAACCAGTGCGCCCCCCAGGCGTAGCCCCGGTCACGACCCGCGCCGAGAAGGAACTTGCGCATGGCGGAGCGTGCGCCATCCGCCACCAACAGGAGGTCAAATTTTTCCCCGCAGAGCTCCCAGCCATCCGGCAGCCTGCGGGCCGTCTCCACCCGGCTTCCCCATCGGATTTCCACGCCCTCCCTCTCCGCCAGACCGGTGAGAGCAGACATCAGCACCGGCCTATGCAAACCGGCCCCGAACATGCCCTGGCCGATCTCCGCGTAGCTCAGCTCCATGAGATCGCGCCCGTCCTTTTCGAGCACGTGCAGCCGCCTGACGACGGAGGCATGGGAAATCACCCTTTCATGGATCCCCAGTTCGCGCAGCACATCCATCCCGCTTGGCTGCATCAGGAAGCCCGCGCCGACGGCGCGGCTCTCCGGCGCCTGCTCGAAGGCCACCACCCGATGGCCGTCCCGCCTCAGGAAAACGGCGGCCGCAGCCCCTGCCGCGCCGCAGCCGATCACGGCGACCTTCATCGGGTTCATCCCCCGATCCGGGTGATCGTGTAGCCCGCTTTCTCCAGATGGCTGCGTATGCTGGTCTTCGAGCAAAAATGCCCCGCACCCGCGGCGAAGAAATGAACGCTTCCGGGTTCCTTGGCGAGGATCTCCGCGATGGTGGCTGCCATGATCACATCGCGGTCGGCGATAAGGCGTTTCATCAATCTCTCCCCAAGCTCCCGGTGCTCGCTTTCCGCCAGCTCCCTCATCGCCCTCTGCATCTCCGCCTCCACCTTCGCCACATCCCCGCTGACGTAGGCCGCCGTCAATTCCGCCACAGAGTTGCGCCCCGCATCCCTGTCCTTCTTGAGCATGCGCATGGTTTCGGAAAGCAGCGCCACCTGTTCCTTTTCCGTCAGCTCCGCGAAAATTCCGAGCTGGCCGGCCAAGGTTTCGAGCGCACCGGTTTTCTTCCCGGCTTCCGCCGCCTGCTCCCAGAGCTGCATATCGAGCGCCTTTTTCCCAGCCATCTGATCCGGCAAGAGCGGCAGGCTCATCCCGACAAGCCATGTGGCCATCGGCTGGAACGGTGTGGAATCGAGTGCCGGATTGATGAGCTTCAGCTCCTCATCGAGGCGGTCGGAAAGCTCCTTGCCGATGGACTCCGCGAGGGTTTTGCCGTCCTTCCTCATCATCATCGGTGCCGCCGCAAGCTGGGATGCGACATCAAACGGCACCTCGGTGTACAACGCATCCGCCGAGTCGAAGGCCTTGCGGGCCTCCGGGTGCAGAGTCGTGACCTGCTCTGAGCCGAGGTGGATGGTGCCGAAAAGGTAGGAGGGGGTTTCAAGCCCTTTGCCCTCGATTTTCCACAGCAGGGGCTTGAGCGGGTGTTTTTGCTCCTGGGCGAATCCCTGCCCACCAAGCAGGGCGATGGATGCGAGGGAATAGGCGGCGCAACGGATGGATCGTTTCATCGGGCATGAGACTGCATGCTTTTTCACGAGACCGCCATACCATAGTTCCGCATCGCGGGGACTCTTCCTTGATGTTTAAGGTTTAAAATTTAAGGTTTCCCCATGCGCTGCTTTTACTCCCAGGCCTTTGAGCTGGAACTCCCTGCGGGACACCCCTTCCCGATGGATAAGTTCCGTGTCTCCAAGGACATGCTGCTCACCGAGAAAATCCTCCGCCCGGAGGAGGTCATCGAGGTGAAGGCCGCGGATTTCCACCACCTGCTGCGCGTCCATGAGCGCGGCTACATCGAGAAAATCCAGTCCTCCGCCCTCGACCGCAAGGAGCAGATCCTGCTCGGCCTCCCCGCCTCGCCCAACCTGTTCACCCGCTCCGCCACCGAGGTGGAGGCCACCCGGCTCGCCTGCAACGCCGCCCTTGAGGAGGGTGTGGGCGTATGCCTTGCGGGCGGCACTCACCATGCCTTCAGCAACCACGGCGAGGGCTACTGCGTCTTCAACGACATCGCCATCGCCATCCGCGATCTCCAGGACAAGCGCCCCGGCATCAAGGTCATGGTCGTCGATACGGACGCACACCAGGGCAACGGCACAGCCTCCCTGCTTGGAGACGATCCGCGCGTTTTCACCTACTCGATCCACGTCGGGAAAAACTATCCGACGAAAAAAATCGCCTCCACCCTGGATGTGGAAACCGTCAGATACGTGGAGGGAGAGATGTATCTCCAGCAACTCTTCAAAACCCTGGCCGACTCGCTCGACAAATTCTCCCCGGATCTTGTCATCTGGATCTCCGGCGCTGACAACCACCGCAACGACCGCTTCGGCCAGATGCACCTTTCCCTCAAGGAAATCCAGCGCCGCGACGAGGTCTTGCTGCGGGCCATGATCAAAAACCGCATCCCTGTCGCCATCCTCTACGGCGGCGGCTACAACCGCCAGCCGGAGTTCACCGCCAAGCTCCACCGCAACACAATCGCCACCGCGAAACGCCTCGCCGCGGAATACCGGGGGCTTTGAGATGGCGGGGCTCCCGGGAAAAAAATCATGTAATTCCGCTACGTGATTGCCCCGCCTTGCGGATGCTGATAGAAGCCGCGCAATCACCATGAGCGACGAAGCCTTCCGAGCACCCACGCCACAGGCTCTCGCAGGTCTGCTTCCCCAATACGGCATCGAATCCTTCATCGCCCAGGGCGGGATGGGAGCCGTTTACAAAGGCCGCCAGATCTCGCTCGACCGTGATGTGGCGATCAAGGTGCTGCCCAAGGAACTCGGGGGCGATGCGGAATTCCGCGAATCATTCATCACCGAGGCCAAGGCCATGGCCCGCCTCAATCATCCGAACCTGCTGGGCGTGTTCGATTACGGCGATGTCGATGGGATGCCATACATCGTCATGGAATACGTGGAGGGGGGATCTCTCCACCAGGCGGCCTGGAACCAGGCGATCGAGCCTGCGGCGGCGGTGGCCATCGTCAAAGGCATCTGCGACGGGCTCGCCCACGCCCACGAGAACGGCATTGTCCACCGCGACATCAAGCCTTCCAACATCCTGCTCACCACCAAGGCGGAGCCAAAGATCGCGGACTTCGGCCTGGCCCACTCCTCGGACTCGGGCGATTCCGGCCTGATGATGGGCACGCCGGGCTACACCGCCCCGGAGGTTTTCCACGATCCCGGCCAGGCGGGTGAGCTTGCGGACATCTACTCGGTGGGAGTCATCCTCCACCAGATCCTTTCCGGCATCGATCCGGCAGGCTCCATGGGGCCGCCCAGCCAGCCGACAGGCAGCCTGCGGCTTGACACGATCTGGCGCAAGGCGACCCACCTCACCCCGTCCCAGCGCTACCCATCCGTGGCCGCGATGGCTGCTGATTTGGAAAAATGGGCTGTCGCCTTCCAGAAACAGGCAGCCGCCACCCCTGCGGGCAACACCCCCTACCGTCCCGCTGCCAGGCCGCTGGCCAGTGCCCGAAGCGGCGGCGGCGGTGGCTTTGTCGGGAGATTCCTCATCATCGGGATACTCGCCCTAGGTGCGATTTTCGCCTACCAAATGCTCAAGGGAAAGTCCGGGGAAACCGACAAAGCCATGGCGGATGCAAACGCGGACGCCATCCCGGAAACGCCCGCCGCCGCCCCGGAGCCGGAACCCAGCCCCCAGCCGCCCGCAGAGGGAGAACCCGAACCGATGCCCGAGCCGGAAATCGTCGTGAACGACACGCCCGAAGAACCTGAACTCCCTCCCGTCGTGGGGAACGAACCGGAACCCGGGGAGGAAGCCGCTCCCGGAGACCCGGAACTGCGCACAAAAGCCATCGCATTGATTTCCGAGGCCAGAAAGAAGCGCGACAAGGAAATCCAGGACAACGGCGGCGCACTCGCTTCCAGCCTGGATGCCAGCGCCCGCAGCGCCAAGAAGGATGAGGCGGCTTCCATGGAGCGGCTCAAGGGCGATATCGTCGATGGCATCATCCCCGATTCTGAGGGAGTCATCGGCCTTCCATCAGGAGTCGCCATGACCATTGCGGACGCCCGATCCAGGGAAGCGGCGATCATGAGAAGCCACGAGTCCGATCTCACCCGCATCCGCGATGCCTACGTGGCGCGCCTCCAAGGGGCCGCCGCAGAGTCCACGGACGAGAGCCTCAAGCGGCGCTTGCTGGCACAGGCGGATGAGGCGGAAGACCAGGAAGCATGGATCGCACTGCTTTCGCCCGAGCCGGTGAAAACCCCGAAAAGGAGCACCGGAGCCTTCGGAACGGGCGGCATCGTCGGCAACTGGGATCAGCACTCCGAGGGCAAGACGGCACGCTGGATCGCCCATCCCGACGGCCGGATGGAAATCGTCGGGAAAACCTGGGACGTCACCTGGAAAATCCTCGATAACGGCACACTTGAGGTGGATTGGAAGAAGGTGAGGCCATACACCTTCGAACGCGATGGCGAGGGCTGGAAAGGCAAGACCACCTTCGGGCAGGAAGCCATCCTCACTCGCGGGGATTGGTGAGTTCACGGCGCTGCCGCTTGGCGGAGGCCATGCGCAATTTCCGGCGCGAAAAACCCGCCGTCCGTTTCCGGAGCGGCGGGCTTCGAAAGGCATCGCGGTTGGAAACCGCCGCCACGGATCACTTGCGCAGCTCTTCCTCGCGGGCCTTGGCCTTGGCGATCACCTCGTCGGAGATGTTTTTCGGGCAAGCGGCGTAGTGGCTGAACTCCATCGAGAACTGGCCGCGGCCGGAAGTCATGGTGCGGAGGTCGCCGATATAGCCGAACATCGCGGAAAGCGGAGCCTCGGCCTTGACGCGGACACCGCCCGGTGTCGGCTCCTGTCCCTGGATCATGCCGCGGCGGCGGTTCAGGTCGCCGATGACATCGCCGACCTTTTCCTCGGGGGCGAAGACATCGAGCTTCATCATCGGCTCGAGGATCTGCGGGCCGGCCTTGACCATGGTCTGGCGGTAGGCCGCCTTGGCGGCGATCTCGAAGGCGATGTTGCTGGAGTCAACGGCGTGGAAGCCACCCTCGTTGAGCGTCACCTTGAAATCAAGGCAGGGGTAACCGGCGAGCGGCCCCTTGTCGATGGAGGTCTTGAAGCCTTTTTCGACGGCGGGGATGAATTCCTTCGGGATGCTGCCGCCGACGACCTTCGATTCGAAGATGAACCCCGTGCCCGGCTCGCCCGGCTCGATGGTGTAGTCGATCTTGGCGAACTGGCCGGAACCGCCGGACTGCTTCTTGTGGGTGTAGCTGTCATTGACGGGCTTGGTGATGGTTTCGCGGTAAGCGACCTGCGGGGCACCGACGGTGACCTCGACCTTGTGCGTGCGCTTGAGGATGTCGATCTTGATGTCGAGGTGGAGTTCGCCCATGCCCTTGAGGATCATCTCGTTGGTTTCCTCGTCGGTCTCGACGCGGAACGAGGGGTCTTCCTGGATCATCTTGCCGATGGCGTTGGCGAGTTTCTCGGCGTTCGCCTTGTCCTTGGGGGCGACGGCGATGGAGATGACGGGATCGGGGAACACCATCGGCTCGAGGGTGGCCGGGTTTTTCTCGTCGCAGAGGGTGTGACCGGTCTGGACGTTCTTGAGGCCGACGATGGCGACGATGTCGCCCGCCTGCGCGGAGTCGATTTCCTTTCGGTCATCGGCGTGCATCTCGACCATGCGGCTGATGCGCTCGGTCTTGCCGGTGAAGGAGTTGAGGACGGTGTCGCCCTTCCTGATCGTGCCCGAGTAGATGCGGGTGAAGGTCAGTGCGCCGAACTTGTCGTCCATGATCTTGAACGCCAGGCCACGGAACGGGGCGGTCGGGTCGATGATGGCGAACTTGCCGGTCTCGTTGCCCTCCTCGTCCACTTCGGGGAGGGGTTTGACATCGATGGGGGCGGGAAGGTAATCCACGACGGCATCGAGCACGAGCTGGAGACCCTTGTTCTTGAACGAGGAACCGCAGTAGGTCGGGAAAAACGCGAGGTCGATGGTGCCCCTGCGGATGCACTTCTTGATCTGGTCTATGGTCGGTTCGGTGCCTTCGAGGTAGGCTTCCATGATCTCGTCGTCCTGCTCGACGGCGGTCTCGATGAGCTGGGCGCGGTATTCCTTGGCCTTGTCAACCATGTCGGCGGGGATTTCCTCGACCTTGAAGTTCTCCGGCTGTCCGGATTCGTCCCAGATGTGGGCTTTCATGGTGAGGAGATCGACGACGCCGACGAAATCGGATTCCGTCCCGATGGGCAGGACCATGACGAGCGGGGTTGCGCCGAGGATCTTTTTCACCTGGGCGACGACGCGGTAGAAATCGGCGCCGATGCGGTCGAGCTTGTTGACGTAGATGACACGGGAAACCTTGGAGTCGTTGGCGTAGCGCCAGTTGGTTTCCGATTGTGGCTCAACGCCGCCGGAGCCGCAGAACACGCCGATGCCGCCGTCGAGAACCTTGAGCGAGCGGTATACCTCGATGGTGAAGTCGACGTGGCCGGGGGTGTCGATGACGTTGAACTGGTGGCCCTGCCAGAAGCAGGTGGTGGCGGCGGACTGGATGGTGATGCCGCGCTCGGCCTCCTGCTCCATGAAGTCCATGGTGGATGCACCGTCGTGAACCTCGCCGATCTTGTGGATCTTGCCCGTAAGTTTGAGAATGCGCTCGGTGGTGGTCGTTTTGCCGGCGTCAACGTGGGCGAAAATGCCGATGTTGCGGTATTTGCTGAGATCCTTCATGGCTGATGTGTGTGATGTTTGGTGGCCGGGGGTATCCCGGCGGGGGCGGGTTTTTAGCCAAGGAAGCGGGTTTTGCAACCTTTGATTGCTGAAACGGCGGGAGACGCAAGTTTGGGGTTGAGACGCCGGCTTTGGAGGACATTGTTTCGGCGTGACAAAACTTGCTGTTGGAATGACCCGGGTGCCCGGGCTATGTGGACTTGCGGCGGACGAGGTTGCGGATCGCCTGCGCCACCTGGGAGGACTGGTTTTTTTCGATACCGCCGGGAACATCCCCGAAAAAGCGGGCAGGCCGGTGTCGGTGATCGCGGCGAATCCGGCTCGGATCCACAGAGGCTCCATTTTTTCGGAATCGGATCTCGGACTGCTGAGGGAGGCGCTGGCGGGGAACGCCCGCGCGGGTGGCGACCACGGTTTCCCGGACGGCGGGCTGTGCGGGTGGGTGGATTACGAGGGGGATTTCGTTTTCGGGGAATACCTGGAAATGCTCGTCCGGGATGAGGAAAGCGGGGAATGGTGGGAACGCGGCGGGCTTTCCGCGAAAATGCGAAATGCGGTGGAGGAGCCGGTGGCGGTGGGGGATTTCCGGGGTGAAACAGGCAGGGACGATTTCCTGGAGTCCGTCCGGCGTGTGAAGGAATGGATCGCGGCGGGGGACATTTACCAGGTCAATGTGGCACGGGAGTTCTCGGCGGAGGTTTGGGGGGACGGATCGCTCTACGGGCTGTACGAGGCGCTCCGGGAAGCAAGTCCCGCGCCGATGGCGGCGTGGATGGCGCTGGACGGGAAGGAAGTCCTGAGCACCTCACCGGAGCTTTTCCTGAAAGTTTCCGGGAAAGGGATAGAGACCCGCCCGATCAAGGGTACGCGGCCGCGTTTCCACGATGCGGATGAGGACAGGCGCTCCGCCGTGGAGCTCCAGACCTCGCCCAAGGAGGTGGCGGAGCTGGTCATGATCACCGACCTCCTGCGCAACGATCTCGGGCAGGTCTGCGAGTTCGGCAGCGTGGAGGTCACGCAGATGCTCCAGCTTGAGAGCCTGGCGCAGGTCCATCATCTCGTCTCGACCGTTCAAGGGAGGCTTGCGGAAGGCGAGGACGCGATCTCCGCGCTCGCCGCGTGCTTCCCCGGAGGCAGCATCACCGGCGCGCCAAAACAACGCGCCATGGAGATCATCGGGGAGCTGGAAGGCAAGCCGCGCGGCATCTATTGCGGGGCGATAGGCTGGCTGGGCTTCAACGGCGAGAGCCAGTTCAGCATCGCGATCCGCACCCTCGTCCGCGAGGAAGGAAAGCTCCGCTACCACGTCGGTGCGGGCATTGTTGCGGATTCCGTGCCGGAGGCGGAATACGAGGAAACCGAGCACAAGGCGGCGGGGATACGCCTCGGAATTTCGCGCTGGCTGGGACTGGCCTAAGGTTTTCCCGGTCCTCTGCGTTCCGGAAACATGGCACTCCACAAATCCGCCGAACGCCCTGTCCTCCCCGAAGCCGATCTCGATATCTCCTCGCTCATCGATATCTGCTTCCTGCTGCTGATCTATTTCCTCGTCTCCACGACCATCGTCCCCAGGGAGCGTGATCTCGCGATGAGCCTGCCTGGGGATCAGGGAAGCCCCGGGACGCCTTCCATCCCTCCCATGGTGATCAGGATAGACGGCCTGGGTGCCTTGTATGCCGGCCACGGCCTTTCCGAACGGCAGCTCGACACAAGCATGGAAAGCCGCGAGCTCCCGCTGCTTTCCAGCCAGCTGGCGCTCTACCACGACGCCGCACGAAGCGCCGGAAACGAGCCGATGGTCATGCTGCGCGTCGACCAAGCCGTGCGCCAGCAACGGGTGATCGATGTGCTCAACGCCCTGGCCGCCGCCGGGATCTCATCGGTCACCTTCGAGGATCTCGTGGCGATGTGAAACGCCGCCTCAGGCGATCTCCGCGGCGTGGAATTCCTGCCAGTCGTCGAGATTGTTCAGGTTGACCGCATCCGTCGGCTTGCCGTCGGGCAGCCCGGCGGCGGAAAGGATCGCCTGCCGCGTCTCGTCCGTGTGCTGGTAGCCGGTGATCGCCGCGTTCAGTTCGGAAACCGAAGCCTCGGTCAGCTTGGTCGCGTTTTCGGAAACGAATTTCTCGAACTCCACATACGCCGGCCTCTTCGCCGAAACGAACTCCACGAGCGCCTCGCGGTCTACGCCGAGCGCATCGAGGACCATCATGTCGTAGCCGGGGCCGCAGTTCGCATATCCGTCTGCGAGTTTCCCGGCCGCGCCGAGGCACATCTTCTGCCAGAGGCGCGGAAGGTGAAGGACTCAAGCGGGGCCGGCGGTGCCGGATGAAATGGTGGGAACGATTTTGTTGCTCATGGTGGCACGACACTAAACGCCGATTCCCGGTTTTCAACCCGCAATCAGGTGGTTAGTGGAGAGATGCCATTCTTACAGGCACTTGCAATTGCCGGGATTCCCAAGGTTGCGGCGACCTCCGCCGGCGGAAGCCCCTGGAGACCGGTGAACTTTCTTGCTCAGGATTTCCCAATCTGGTGCTCCAGCTGCGAGGTCATGGGTTTTGTCGCAGGCATCAAAAAATCTTCAAGCTTCATAACACCCCTTTGGAGCGGCCTGCTGCGGATCGGATCCCCAACCGTGCAGATTCGTTGCCGAATGATCTGATGATGGATTCCACCCCGTTCCAGCTGCATGGCAAACGATTGCTTCCGGCCAACACTCACCGGACAGGTAAAAACAGAACCGCCATCGGGAAAGGGGTTGATCCGGACGATGATCATGGGCTTGCCTTGCCGTGTGATCGATTTGACAGATCTGCCAACGAAGCTCTTGAGCAGGCTCACTTCGTTGGATAGGGTCTTCGGCGGAATCCGCACCCACCGAGTCATTCCCTCGGGTCGATTCGCTCGCCAGTCGCACGCATCTGATCCCGGCCCACAACGATTCCCATGTCGCCGCTGACATACCTGCTGCTTTTCCTGGCCGGCTTCTGCGGAGGATTCATCGACTCTATCGCAGGCGGTGGCGGCCTCATCACCGTCCCCGCACTGCTGGCCGCCGGATTGCCCCCTCAGATCGCGCTGGGCACCAACAAGCTCCAATCCTCCTTCGGCACGTCCATGGCCGCCCTGCGCTATGCCCGCGCCGGGCTCATGGATACGCCGGGGCTGAAACACGCGGCCTGCCTGGCCTTCTTCGCCAGCATGGGCGGTGCGCTCGCCGTCACCATGCTCGACAAGGAGCTGCTCAGGCTAGCCGTCCCATGGATGCTGGCCGCCGTGGCCGTTTACACCGCGCTCAACCGCCGTTTCGGAATCCACCCCGGACATGCCAAGCTGCCACCAATCCTCTTCGCCTTCGTCTTCGGGATCTCGCTGGGCTTTTACGACGGCTTCTTCGGCCCCGGCACCGGATCGTTCTGGATGGTGGCGCTGGTCGCGCTACTCGGCCTGGATCTGCGCGCCGCGACTGGTTACACAAAAGCCACCAACCTCGCCAGCAACCTCGGGGCGCTGGCGTTTTTCCTCGCGGCTGGCTCCATCCATCTCGGTGCCGGCGGGGTCATGATCGCCGGCCAACTGCTCGGCGCACGGCTGGGCTCCGGCCTTGTCCTTAAAAATGGGGCCGCTTTCATCCGCCCCATCTTCCTCGCCGTGGTTTTCGCCATGACCATCAAGCTGCTGTGGGATGCGATGGCGGGGTGACCCGCATGGCAACCGTCTCCCCGGATGTGCCCAAAAGACTGCATTGCCATGCCACAGGATGGCTCATACCATCCGGCCAACCTCAGGATAGAACATGATGAAACGAAGATCATTCATAGCTCTCGCAACATCGGCTCCCATCGGGTTGGCCCTCTCCGCGGAGAATCAGGAAGCCGTTGTTTTTGCAACCAAGCTCAATGAGGCAAAGGAAGCGTGGCATGGTAAAACGGAGGACGTTGAATCAGGTGTTTTTGTCTCAACCGATGGCAATCTCCGCCTCGAGGTCTCGCTGATCGGAAAGAACGAACACATCGAGGAAAAGTCCGTGGAAACCGAGGACGGGGTTGAAACGATCTACGTTTACAATGGCGAAAGACTGCCCCGGTGGGTTCATCCGCAGGATGGGGTGATCAAGCAGTTCCGTTTTTTCTGGGACAATGGGGAAATCCCCATCGAGAAACGTTTCTGGAACGATTTCGGCGGATGCAGGATCGGACAAACCACGGTATCCAAGGAAAGCATCCCTGATGACCTCATGATCGAGTTTGAGGATTTTTTGGGAAATCTCGACGGCCCCAAGGTGATCCTGTCCGCAGATGGCGGCACCGCCCTCATCCACTGGCGAATCATCGACATGGATGCCTGCTGCGGACATCGCGCCGATGTGCGGTGGATCATCTCCAGAAGCGGCGCGGTCATGAGACACCGGCACACGACACCCAGCGCTTGCTAGATGGTGAATCGCGACCGCTCATTTAGCGCTTCAAGTTTCTGAAACGGCGCTTACCTTCCGCGCCATGCGACTCGACGACACCTTCGCCACCCTGAAAGCCAATGGCCGGAAAGCCTTCATCGCCTACGTGGCGGCGGGTGACCCCAGCTTCGACCTCTCGCTGGAGGTGATGCATGCGCTCGCGGAAACCGGTGCGGATGTCATTGAGCTCGGCCTGCCGTTTTCCGATCCGCTTGCGGACGGGATCGTCAACCAGATGGCCGCCGACCGCGCCCTCAAAGCCGGGATGACGACAAAGCGCACGCTGGACCTGATCCGCGCCTTCCGGGAAACAGACACCCAGACCCCCATCGTCCTGTTCACCTATTTGAACCCGATTTTCACCTACGGCTTCGCAAAATTCCAGCAGGACGCGGCAGCGGCCGGGGCGGACGGGGTTCTGCTCCTTGACTTGCCGCCGGATGAGGCGGAACTGTCAGGGGAACTGGCGGAAAACAAGTCCCTCTCCCACATCCGGCTCATCGCACCGTCCACCCCACCGGAGCGTGTGAAAATGCTCGCCGCGCAGGCTGAGGGCTTCATCTACGCGCTTTCCCGCAGCGGGGTGACCGGCGGGCACTCGGCACCTGCGGAGACCATTCCGGCCCAGGTCGCGGCGATCAAGGCGCACACGGAAGTGCCTGTCTGCGTCGGCTTCGGCATCTCGAACCCGGAACAGGCAGCCATGGTCGCGAAATCGGCGGATGGGATCATCGTTGGATCCGCCATCGTCAAACAGGTGGAGCTCAACCAGCAAAAACCCGCCGAGGCGGTGCGGGCATTCACAAAGCCGCTCATCGATGCCATCCGCTGAGCGGCTCACATAGGGTTTGGAATTTCGGATTCCGCGCCTAGTATCCCTTCCGCATGCTTCTCCACTTCTACAAAATGAACGGCGCCGGGAATGACTTCATCGTCATCGACAACCGCGACCTCACCATCTCCCTCGACGAGGACACCATCGCCGCCCTCTGCGACCGCCACCGCGGCATCGGTGCCGACGGCCTGCTCGCCGTGGAACCCGCAGAAAAAGGGGCCGACTACAAATTCCGCTACTACAACGCCGATGGCGGCGAAGCGGAGATGTGCGGCAACGGCGCGCGCTGTTTCGGGTTTTTCACCGCTCACCTCTCGGAACAGGAGGAACTCCCCTCCTCCGTCTCGTTCGAGACCATCGCCGGCACGCTCACCGCGGAGATCGTTGGCGATGATGTCCGCATCGCCATGTCGGAACCCAAGGATCTCGCAATCAAGACCGGTGCGAGCATCGAGAATTTCCACGATGACATTCATTTCATAAACACCGGTGTGCCCCACGCCGTCGCCTTCGTGGATGACTTGGAAAACACCGATGTCTTCAACCACGGCCGCGCGATCCGCGAGCATCGGCATTTCGCCCCCGCAGGGACCAATGCGAACTTCGCGAAGGTTCTGGCCCCTGACCACATCGCCATCCGCACCTATGAGCGCGGAGTCGAGGACGAGACCCTTGCCTGCGGCACCGGCATGGTCGCCTGCGCCCTCATCCACCACCTCCTCACCGGCGCGGAAAGCCCGGTCAAGGTCGATGTCGAGGGCGGCGACACCCTATCCATCGGATTCAGGAAAACCGGCGACACCACCTTTTGCGACGTCACCCTCACCGGCCCGGCGGACTTCGTCTTCGAGGGCGAGATCGAGATCTGAGCCGGGGCAAATCTCGCCCCATCCGATCCCTTCCCGGAAAAAAATGGACTAAGTGGGCCGTCGCAGCGCTCCCATATGCAATCATGAACCCAATCCCACATCTAGGAAGAATCTCCCTGTGCCTCCTCGCCGCCACGCTGGCGGGATGCAGCGAGCCTGCGGAAGAGCGAACCAAGGAACAGGCCGGACAGCAGCGGAACCTGAAAAAGGAACTCACCGCCCTGCAATATAAGGTCACCATGGAGAACGGCACCGAGCCGCCCTTCAACAACGAATACTGGAACAACCACAAGTCCGGCATCTACGTCTGCATCGTCAGCGGCGAGCCGCTTTTCAGCTCGAAGGACAAGTTCGAGTCGGGCACCGGCTGGCCCAGCTTCACGAAACCCATCTCTGAGGGCGTGGTGAAGGTCGGCACCGACACCTCGCATGGCATGACCCGCGACGAGGTTCGCTCCGTCAAGGCGAACACCCACCTCGGCCACGTCTTCGACGATGGCCCGGAGCCGACCGGGAAACGCTATTGCATGAACTCCGCAGCGATGAAGTTCATCCCGGCCGAAAAACTCGAGGAGGCCGGTCACGGGAAATTCCTCAAGGATTTCGAGAAAGAATGAGCGGCCATGCCATCGCGCGGACGCCACCAATCCACCTCGAAAGAGTGCAAGGAAACGATACGCAGGATTGAGGCGATTGATGGCGTCATCGCCCTCATCATAGGCCGTTCCTATGGCGGGAAATCGCTCGGCAAGGGCACCAGCACCGGCTCGGTGCGGGTCCAGCGGAAAATATCCGGGGGCATCAAGGCCGTGACGCAGACGGAGAAGGGCTTGCAGGAGATCTTCATCCGCACGCATGACGGCGCGGAGGACAGGGTGATGGAAACGGTGCGCAGTTGGGAATAGCCGTTCGGACGCCTGCTTCAGGGAAGTTGGGGCGACACTCTGCACCGGGGATATCACCCCATTGCGCAATACAAGGGACCGAAGAATGCCGAAATGTGTCATGATGCAATCCTCGGGCTGAACCAACCCACCCGCCCCCCTGCTCGCCCGCAAGGGCGAATCCCCCGCCGCCCCCCATGAAAGCCGGCGGCGAAACGATCCGAAACGGCAGCGGCTATCTTTCTGCGCCGACCTGATCGGAAAAGCGCCCGACCAGGCCAACCAGAGCTACGCTCGCAGCAGATTCGAGCCTGATGGCCATTCCGGATCTCCGTCCGATGCCATGGCCGGCATGCGGCGCGTGGCGGGCTGCTAGCGCGCGCCGGGCTTGCCTTGGTGCTTGGCGACTGTCGAGTTCGCGGCGCGCTTTACCCGCAAGGCAGAGGATCCGAGCTTCATGCCATTGAGTGCCTCGATGGCTTTCATCGCCTCGTCGAGGTTCGGCATTTCCGCAAAACCGAAGCCCTTGGACTGGCCGGTCTTCGCGTCCTTGACAACCTCGCAGGACTTCACTTTCCCGAACTTGCGGAAGTGGCAGACAATCTCGGGCTGGGTCAGCGAGCGGTCGATGTTGCGGATGAGGATTTGCATGGTCTCGCGGGCATGTTGGCCACGCATCCGCCGGATGACGAGTTTTTCCTGAAATCAAAAACTGGCCATCCGCACACCCATGGTCAAACTCCGCGCATGGACATCTACGACCGCAGCCGCGAAATCGCCCTTGTCGGCAGCACCACCTCGATACTCTCGTGGGACCAGGAAGCCTACCTGCCCTCCGGCTCCGCCGATTACCGCGCGGAGCAGCTCTCCTACCTCGCCGCCCTCGCCCACAGGCTCGCCACCTCGGAGGGTTTCCTAACATCCCTCGCCGATGCCGAAGCATCCGATGATGCCAGCGACCCCACCCGCACCGCCAACCTGCGCGAACTGCGCCGGGAGAGCGACCGCTCGGTGAAGCTGCCGACGGAGCTCGTCGCCCGCCAGTCCACCGCCGAGTCCGCGGCGCACCACGCATGGATCGCCGCACGCAAGGCATCGGATTTCTCGCTCTTCGCCCCCCATCTTCAGAAACTCGTCGATCTCGCCTTGGAAAAGGCCGATCTCTGGGGCTTTGCGGAGGAACCTTACGACGCGCTTTTGGAAGGCTTCGAGCGCGGCACCTCCACCGCCGCCATCGCCGCGCTCTTCGATGATCTGTTGAAACAGCTCGCGCCCCTTTCCGCCAAGGCCGTCGCGAAGGCGAAAGCCGCCTGCCCCACCCTGCCGGACGGCCCGTATCCTGTGAGCGCGCAGATGGATTTCAATGCGCTCATCGCGGCGGAGATCGGCTTTGATTTCCAGACCGGACGCATCGACACCACCACGCATCCGTTCTGCACCACGCTCGGCCCCAAGGACATACGCCTGACCACACGCTACGATGAAACCGATTTCACCTCCTCGCTTTTCGGCATAATGCACGAGGCCGGGCACGGCATGTATGAGCAGGGTGTCCCGGCAAGCGACTTCGGCCTGCCCTCCGGATCCGCCGTCTCGCTTGGCATCCACGAGTCGCAATCGCGGCTGTGGGAAAACCAGGTCGGGCGCTCGCCGGAGTTCTGGGGGAAATTCTATCCGGTCGCGCAGGAGTTCTTCCCACCACTCAAGGGGTTTCCGCTCGCGGATTTCCTAGGATACATCCACCGCGCCGAGCTCTCGCCGATCCGAGTCGAGGCGGACGAGGCGACCTATGACCTGCATATCATCCTGCGTTTCCGCATCGAACGCATGCTGCTAAACCGTGAGATCGGCGTCACCCAGGTGCCGGAGACATGGAACGCGTTGTTCGAGGAATCCTTCGGCTTCGCCCCGCCGGATGATGCCCATGGCTGCCTCCAGGACATCCATTGGTCCATGGGCGGGATCGGCTACTTCCCCACCTACACGCTGGGCAACATCAACGCCGCCCAGCTCTTCGCCGCCGCCACCGCGATCCCGGAGATCGCACGAGCCACCGCCGCCGCAAACTACTCCCCACTCCTCGCATGGCTCCGCGAAAACATCCACCGACACGGCGGCACCATCGACCCTCCGGCCCTGATGGAGAAGGCCACCGGGAAGCCCCCGTCCACCGACGACTACCTCGCCCACCTAACAGCCCGGTATCTCTGACCTCTTCCACTGATCACCCGGCACTTTTACACTCCACAACCATGACCATGCTCATCGAGCGAGACATAATCCGGCTCCAGCTTCTGACGCCACCGGTTTTGAAGCGTATCAGAATCGCAATTCTTACATTCATCGCTTTGCAAGGAGCCGCCACTGCCTCCAGCATATCCGACGGAAAGGGATTTTTCCCTGTGGTTGTTCAGGTAATCGACGCGGATGCAGGGACACCGGTAGCGGGTGCCGAGGTAAAGGTTGTAAGTTCAACCCCTTTCCGAGAGACGGAACTCGACGCTGACCCGCGGACCAAGGCTCTCAAAGAATCACTGGGACTTCCCGTGGAAACGAATGGACTGGGTGCTGCTGTGGCTTTCTATTATGGCAGGTGGTCTGAAACTGTCGTCAATGAGGTTGTCACATATTCCAGATCCATGGATGCGGTGGTCACAGTCAATTACGGCGGCAAGGAAATCTTCAGGTCCAATTTGAAGGACTGGGCTAAAAAGAATCACCATGAAACCAGTTCGAGTTCCGCACCTGTTATAAGCGTATCCGTTTCTTCCACTGATCACTGATCACTCGGCACTTCCCACTTTCTTACCATGTTCATCGTCCTCGAAGGCATCGACGGCACCGGAAAATCCACCCAGGCGCGGAAACTCGCCGAGCATTTCATCGAGCGGGGTCGCACCGTCGCCCTATCCCGCGAACCCACCGACGGCCCGTGGGGCACGCTCCTGCGCAACTCCGCCGAGACCGGACGGCTGTCTCCGGAGGAGGAACTGGGGACATTCCTCAAGGATCGCCGCCAGCATGTCGAGGAACTCATCGCCCCCGCGCTTGCGGCGGGCAATGTGGTGATCCTGGATCGCTACTATTTCTCCACCATGGCCTACCAGGGCGCACGGGGTTTTGATCCGCAGCAGATCCGCGAGGACAACGAGGCTTTCGCACCCGTCCCCGATCTCCTTCTCATCCTCGACCTCGATGTTGACACCGCGCTGAAACGAATCGGCTCGCGCGGCGACACGGCAAACGAGTTCGAGCAACGTGCGAACCTTCAGCGCTGCCGGGAGATTTTCCTCTCGGTGAAGGACGAGCCCTTCGCCCGGGTCATCGATGCATCCGCTGCGCCCGACGATGTCACCGCAGCCATCCTCGCCGCCCTTCCCTGAGCCTGCGGCGGGGCAATCTTGCTTGTTGGAAATCCCGCCCCGTCGTTTCATCCTCCCGACATGACACGCCGCCTCAAAACATTCTTCATCTGCGAGGCGGTCGCTGTTCTGGCATGGCTCCTCGTCCCCGGCACCGCCATCGACCGCGCATTCTTCCGGTTGACGGCGAATTCCTTTTCCAAATCGGCCCACTTCGTTTCCGGGACGGGGGAGGAAGACAAACCCTTCACGCTCCATACGCTGCGGGACAGCCCGCCGGACGTTTCCGGGAGCCTTCCCGCGGATATCGTCATCGGGGACGATCCTGAGAAAGTGTTCCAGACTTCGCCGCCCTCGCCGGTTGATTTCGCGGTGATCCTGAGGAATCTCCGGCGCATGGGCAGGGAAAGGGTTGCCATCGGCATGCCGCTGTCGTGGCCTGAACCGGATGTGATCTCGCTTACGGCGCTCGACCAACAGCTCGATGCCTTTCCCGGCATCGTCACATCCGCCCCGCTTTCGCGTAACCCTGTGGCCAGCCCCATCCCACCGGCCTTCCGCCGCGCATCCGTCCCGCTTTTCTCGGTCAAGGGCGACAGCTCCCTGCTGCCTGCGGTCAACCACATACCCATCCCCGATGTGGTGCTTGGAAACGAAAGCTCGCTGGCCGGTTTCACCCAGCTTGAGTCCTTGGAAACGACCGATCTCCCCCAGCTCCTGGCGCGCTGGGACGACCGCGTGGTTCTGTCCTTCCACCTGCTGGTTGCGCTACAACATTTCAAGGTGCCGCCACATGCCATCCAGATCCGCCTGGGGGAGTGGATCTCGCTCGGTGCCGACGGCCCGTTCATCCCGCTCGATGGATTCGGGCGGCTTGCCATAAGACCTCCGCGCCATTCCCTGCCCGGGATCCCTGCGGAGAACCTCGTCGACGCTCCCGACGATTTCCTCACCGCGAGCCCCGCAGTGATCCGCAACGGACTGTCCGCCGCGGAGCCCGCCGCCATCCGTTATTCGGAAAGCCTGGTGCCCACGGTGGCGATGCTCACCCATCCGGAGGGCACATCGGCGAACCGCAGCTTCCCGCGCCCGCCATGGTATGCGGAGCTGCTGCTCATCGCCTCCGCCCTCTGCCTCATCTACGGCTTCCGCAATTACACCCGGCTTTCCGGGAAACTACCCCTGGCCGTCCTTGCGGGTTCCCTGCTCATCCTCCATTTCATCCTCGTCCCCGCAGCCTCCACCTGGATCCCGACCCTGCCCATGCTGGCCTGCACCCTCACCGCCATCGCCTTCACCTTCACCTCAAGCCCCGCAACACCAAGGCCAGCCCCTCCCGCCGAGAAGACCATTCCTGAAAAAAAGGCAGCAAAGAAATCGCCAAAAAAGACCGCGAAGAAAGCGGCGAAGAAGGCCGCGCAAAAAACAGCCAGGAAAGCCCCTGCGAAAAAGACTCCGCGCAACCGCAAGGGAGCGTGAGATCATACCCGTAAAAATCGATACTTTCACTGATCACCGATTACTGATCACTTTTCACCCTCTCCCATGAACCCCGCCGAAAAAGCCGACGCCCTCATCGAAGCCCTGCCCTACCTCCAGGCCTTCCGTTCCAAGACCATCCTCATCAAGATGGGCGGTTCCGCCATGGAGGATCCGGATCTCGTCGCGAACGTGATGCGTGACATCGTCTTTCTCGAAGTGGCGGGTATCAACCCCATCGTCGTCCACGGCGGCGGCAAGGCGATCTCCGCCGCCATGGAGAAATCCGGAATCGAGGCGAAGTTCATCAACGGTCTCCGCTACACCTCCGACGAGGCCATCGACATCGTCTCCCGCGTGCTTTCCAACGAGATCAACCCCGGCCTCGTCCGCATGATCCGCGACTTCGGCGGCAAGGCCATCGGCATCCCCGGCACCGACATCTTCCTCGGCGAGAAAATGAAAGCCACCGGCTCCGACGGCGGACAGGTCGATCTCGGGCGCGTCGGCGAGGTCATCGGCTGCCAGCTCGCGAACATGGACACCGCCCACAAGGCGGGCATCGTTCCGGTCATTTCCCCCCTCGCCTCCGAGCTCGCCACCGGCAAGCCGCTCAACATCAACGCCGACCTCGCCGCCGCCGCCCTCGCCAAGGAACTCCGCGTCTCCAAGCTCGTCTATCTCTCCGACGTCCCCGGCCTGCTTTCCGACGCGAAAGATACCTCCACCCTCATCAAATCCATCAACCGCGCCCAAGCCGACGCGCTCATCGCCGACGGCACGATCTCCGGCGGCATGATCCCCAAAGTCCGCTCCGCCGTGGACGCCCTCAACGCCGGGGTCCGCAAGGTCCACTTCGTCGATGGCCGCCTGCCGCACGCGCTGCTTCTGGAAATTTTCACCGATGGCGGCATCGGCACGGAGGTCATCCGTTAGATCCGACCCTCGCGGAACATCCTTTTCCTATCATTCACCTGCAGGATGATGATCGCGATGAAGCAAAAGATGAAGAGCATGAAGGAAAGGATCAGCCCTTCCAGCATAGTGGTCAGATAGACTTCCATGAAGCCGGGAACGGCACCGCTTCCGCCATCCAAGCGATCGAAGAGCGTAGCCTTGTAGCCGAGGAAATCATAACCCCAGGCAACTGCCGCTGCGGCGATCCGTCCGCACCACAAATCCGGAGTCAGCATCAGCATGGGGCCGAACGGGATCAACGTCACCGTGATCACCGATATGACCAGCCTGACGAGGAGGCCGGCGTTCATCGCCCTTGCAAACAGGCTGTCATTTCTCGAAAGCGGCCCCGGAAGCGATGTCAGCACCGAATACGCCAGCACAAAGGTGAACACCGCGCAAAACATCGCCACATGGGAAACGGGAAAGGCCCAAAGCCCCAGCCACACCACCGCTATCAGATAACTGGGCAAGGCATTGATCAGGCAGTGCCAGAACCATTTCTTCAGACACGAGGGGAAAAGTTCCCTGAACTCCTTGCAGGATTCCGGTTTCATCTGAACGGAATATGTGTATCTCCGCGCCAAGGAGCAACCTTTCCCCAGCCACCTACCAAACATTCCGCCCCACCCACCATACGATCACCACCACCGCGATCACCGTCGCCCCCCAGCGCCCGGGGTTGATCCGGAAGGGCAGCGGCTTCCCCCTGACCCAGCCAAGCACCTCGATTCCGAGGCCCAGCAGCGCCAGCGGCAGCAGCACCATGCCGACTGGATTGAATGAGAACGCCTTGGCCACATCGCCGTGCAGCAGCGCATAGGTTCCCCGCGTCATCCCGCAGCCCGGGCAATCAAGCCCGGTCAGCTTCCGGAACGCGCAGCCAGGCATCCATCCGGCGCCACCCGTCTCCCTCAGCATGTAGGCGGCGAATGCCAGGCCGAGCACCGCAAGCGAAGCCCACAATGCGCGGTCCCTGTGCACGTCGCGGGCTTTAGTTCAGGGATCCGCTCGCGGCACCAATGATGATCAGCAAGACATATGCCACGAGCACAAAAAGCCCGCAACCGACGGCGACGCTCATCCAGGTCTTGGCGGACTTCGATGCTGCGTTGGCACCGGCGATATCGCCGCGTGCGACAAGGCCGTCCACCTTTGCGGCATACACGATCGCCACAACGCCGAAAGGCATGCAACATAGCACGGTCGCCACGATCGACTGCCAGAGATAGTTCGGGATCTGCGGGGCGTATCCGGCGGGATACGCGGCAGGCTGCTGCATCGGCACGGAACCCATCTGGCCGAGTGCCGGCACCTGGGGAGAAATTCCGCCGGGATGCAGCTCGGGAACCTGGCCGTAGGCTTTCCAATCCGCCATCCCCTCCTTCCAGACGAGATCCGTGGCGAGAACCTCGCCGCTGCTTGCCTTCGCTTTGAGTTCCTCGTCCGTGAGCGGGCCGAGCTGCGTTCCGTTTTTCGAATAATACCAGGACATGAGACCATTAGAATCCACGTCCGCATGGCGGAGTCAAGTTTCACATCGGGCAAAGAATTCAGAAACTGCCGACGGCGAAGAAAACGAACATCCCGATGAGACCCAGGAGGATCAGTCCCGAAAGCGCAAAAGAAACGATCATCCAGACCTTTGCGGATTTCGAGGCGGACTCGGCCTCGATGAGCCTGCCCTGAACCCGCAACCCCTCGACCTTGTTGGCGTAAACCAAGGCCACGATCGCGAACGGCATCCCGATGGGCAGGCAGATCAGCAACATCAGCACGCCACTGAGCACCAGCGCGACGATGGACTGCCACATGTAGTTGGGGATCTGGGGCGCGATGTAATTCCCTTGGTAAGCGGGTGGCTGAGGCAGCGGGATGTGACCCGGCTGCGGGTTCGCAGGCTGCCGTTCCGGCGCCATCACAGGAGCTAGGCCACCCGGTGCATCCGCTGTGGGTGTCGCAAGGGGGGATTCCTGAAGCTCGGCAACCCCTGAAATCGGCAGCCAGCCCGCCATGCCCTCGCGCCACACAAGCGTAGTTGGCCCAATCTCGCCCCTGCGTATCTTCTGGCGCAGCTCGTCCTCCGGCACTGGCCCTTGCTGCAATCCCATCTTCGTGTAGTTCCAGAGCGTCATACGGGAAACCATCCTTCGGACACGCCCGGGGTGTCAATCCCACCGGACAGCCCTCACCACCTTTCGTCCCCGGAATCGACCACAGGCAGGGCGGATTCAAACTCCTCAAAAGTCAGGAAAAGCCGATCCGGAGGGTCATGGGGCGAGAGACCGAGCGGCATCACACCGGACAAAGGGGCTACAGGTTTCCTTCTCACGGGATTTTGAACCGGGCAGCTGATCATGCCTCCGCATGTCGTCTTTTCCTCTCCGGCAAACATCACGAACTGCGGCCGGTAATCCGGCACCTTCCGCAGCTTCACCCCATCCATCACGACCGCGCCCAGAACCACGAACACCAGTCCGGCCACCATCCCCAAGAGAGCCGCAGTCACCCGCTCCCAATGCACTCGGCGCTTCGCTGAAATGGATGTTTCAAAATGCAGGCTCATGGTGTTTCCACCTTCAACAACGCACTCCCACCGGAAACCCTTAGGTCACACAAGCCCAGTCTTCCCACTGATCACCGATCACTGATCACCCGGCACTAGCAAACTCCCTCCACCACCCCGCCCCCCAGCATCCTCCCGCCGTCGTAGAACGCCATGATCTGCCCCGCCACGATGGCCCGCTGCGCCTTTCCGAAAAACAGTTTCACCCTCCCGCCGTCTACCGCCTCCACCCTCGCGAGCTCCGCCTTCGCCCGGTAGCGCGGCTGTGCCTCCACCCGCTTTAGCGAGGCGATGTCCTCGTTGATCGAGCTGATACTGCCAACCATGCATTCCTTCGAGTAGAGCCCCTCCGTGTCCTCCCTGTCCCAGCCGATCACCAGCTGGTTCTCCGCCGCCTTTTTCCCCACCACCACATACGCCATCCCATCCCTCGGCGAGGCGACCCCATGCCCTTTCCTCTGCCCTATCGTATAGAAGTGCAGCCCCCTGTGCTCGCCCATCACCTTGCCATCCAGATCCACGATCTCGCCCGGCTTGTCCGGCAGATAATGCGCCAGGAAATCCCCCATCTTCACCTGACCAAGGAAACATATCCCCTGCGAATCCTTCTTCTCCGCCACCGGGAGGCCGAAACGCCGCGCCACCTCCCGCACCTCCGGCTTCAGCATTTCCCCTGTCGGAAAAAGCGCGTGCGCCACCTGGTGCTGCGTCATCAGCGAGAGAAAATAGCTCTGATCCTTGTTAGGATCCGCCCCGCGAAGCACTGCCGCCTGTCCATTGGAAAGCACCCGCCGCCGCGCATAGTGCCCAGTGCCGACCGCCTCGAATCCCTGGCTGATCGCGTAATCAAGGAACACCCCGAACTTCATCTCCCGGTTGCACCACACATCGGGATTCGGCGTCAGCCCCTCCTCATATCCGTTCACCAGATACTCCACGATCTTCTCCTTATACTGGTCTATCAGATCGATCACCCGGAACTCGATCCCCAGCCTTTTCGCAACCGCATGCGCATCCGCTATGTCCTGCTCCCAAGGACAATCGCCCGGAATCCCCTCCTCGTTCATCCAGTTTTTCATGTAACCGCCCACCACCTCATGCCCCTGCTCCACGAGCAGCGCCGCCGCCACCGCGCTATCCACACCCCCGGACAAACCAACCATCACCTTCGACATTCCCGCAGCTTAAATTCCAAATCCCAAACCTCAAACTTCAAATCAAGCCCCAAGGAGGGGCGCGCCCTATCGCCGCCCGGCAAGCCAAGCCATTTCCCAAGGAGGGGCGTGCCCTATGGCCGCCGACACAACCCAAGTCTTCCCAAGGAGCGGCGGATGTCATCCGCCAGACAACCCAAGCACCCAACCAAAGTCTTCCTGAACACTGAAAACTGCCAACTGGCAAACTCCTCTCCTCCATTCTTATCCGGCGGCCATAGGGCGCGCCGCTCCTTGTTCACCCTTCTTTCGCCAACGCCTCCTCCACCACGCGCTACTCCGCCGTTCTGAATAATTCCCTCAGCCCTTTGTTCCCCATTCCGCTTTGTTCCCCATTCCGGAGACACTCCAGGAGAACCCGCCCTCATTCAATCCGGTATTCTCTCTTCCCCTGATTAGCCCTCGCTGGCAAAAAAAGGGCGGGGTGTCCCGTAGGACAGAGCCCGCTAAATCTGATTATTGCTACGAAAAGACAACAAGCAGTGATCAATTACCGTAGACATGATGTCAAAAACCGAGAGTATGTCAACCTATGAATTACACATTGGGATTGGACATGGGAGTGGCATCGCTGGGTTGGTCGGTCGTTTCCGAAGAGGATGAGTTTATCGATACCGGGGTCAGGGTGTTCCCCGCCGCTGTTGACGCCTTCAATTCTTCCAAAGAGAAACACCCAAACCAAGACCGCCGTGGAGCCAGGGGCATGCGGAGGAGGATCAGACGCAAGGCGGAGAGGAAGAAAGCAATTTCCGAAGCGCTAGTTTCCCTAGGTTGGAAACCGGCGGAAGACGAAGCTCGCGAGGAATGGTTCGCTTTGGACGTATATGAACTCAGGCACCGCGCCATCCTTGAAAAGATTTCCCTCCAGGAACTAGGGCGCATCATCTATCACCTGAACCAACGTCGGGGCTTTCTTTCCCTGCGCAAGACGGAGGCTAATACGGATGACAAGGAGACAAAGGGGATGCTTGGCGAGATCTCAGACCTCCAAAAAACCATCTCGACATCCGGTGCAAAGACCTTGGGAAACCACCTCTACGAAACCTACAAAAAGGAAGGCATTTCCACTCGACTCCGGAACAGGCATTTCAGTCGAAGGATGCTGCACGATGAATTCGGTCTCATTTGGGAAACGCAGGCACAATGGCACCCTGAGCTCACCCCCATCATAAGGCATGGAACCGAGGGGATTCCCAAAAACGGAATCAAAGTCGTAAAACCTACCCCCGCCGCACCTGGACAGAACCTTCTCGAACAATTCGGAATTGAAGGCATGACCTTCTTCCAGCGGAAGGTTTATTGGAAAGAGGGGTCCATCGGCAAATGCGAGCTGGAGGCAGGCGACACCCGCGCTCCAGTCGCAGACCGCCGCTTCCAAGAGTTCCGGATGCTCCAGGAGGTCAACAACCTAAAGATAACTGATCTTTCTGAACCCGGTAACCCGTTAGAAAGGCGGCTCCATGAAGATGAACGCCTTGCTGCTGTCGCTTACCTGACAGGAAAGGACAAACCGAAGCTAGATGCACTCAAAGTCAATCTCTGTAAGAACCGCAAATTGGAATCCTTCCCCCGGGAGCCAGCCCTCGTCACTTTCAACCTCGAAAACAGCGGGCGCACCACCATTGCAGGCACAACGACCGACGCCAAGCTCAAGGGTGCGAAAATCCTCGGCAAGACCTGGGACAACTTCACGGAATCACAGCTGAACGGTATCGTCGAAGCCCTCACCCTCCCCGCCGCCACGGATGAGGATATCCGGGAAGCCTTAGAAAAACTCGGCTTCCTCAAGGAACCCCAGATCGACAAACTCCTGTCCCTCTCACTTCCCACGGGTTACGGCCATCTATCCATCAAAGCTCTCGAAAGGCTCCTGCCTCACATGCGCAGCGGCATGCTCTACATGCACAAATCACCCGAGAGATCAGCAATGGCAGCAGCAGGCTACCAGCGCCGCGACGAACACGATAAGGAAAGCCTCGATCTCCTGCCCCGCCTTGAGGAAGTGCTGGATTCGGAGTCTCCCTTCTACGATCCCCAGCAGGTCGTCATCAACAATCCCGTCGTGCTTCGATCCCTTACCGAGATGCGCAAGGTCGTCAACGGCCTCATCCGGAAATACGGCAAGCCATCCCGCATCCATCTGGAGATGGCGCGCTCCCTGAAGATGGGGCCAAAGCAGCGAAAGGAACATGAAAAGGAAACGCGGGGATATGAGAGGGAACGGGAAAAGGCCGCCGCATTCCTCGAAAGCCACGACGTCATCCCCACCGGGGATGCACTCCAGCTTGTCCGCCTATGGGAGGAACAGGAAAAGCAGTGCCCCTACTGCGACAAGGCCATCTCACAATCCCAACTTCTCGGTGGAGCTGGCGAGATCGACATCGACCACATCTTCCCCTTCAGCCGCTCCGCTGACAACAGCATGGCAAACAAGGTTGTCTGCCATCGTGGATGTAACAGGGACAAACTAAACAAGACACCCCGGGAGTGGCTAGAGTTCACCGATCCGGACGGCTACGAAGCCATGATCCAGCGCACCCGCAGCCTCCAGTCGAACAAGCGCAAACGCTTCTACGCGGAGGAAATCCCCGAGGGTTTTGCAAACAGGGATCTCAACGACACGGCATGGATGGCGAAAGCCGCCCGCCAATACCTCGCCCGCCTGATGGAAAAATCCCACCTCGTGCAGGGCACAAAGGGAACCCACACCGCCCTCCTCCGGGATCACTGGCAGCTACATTCCCTCCTCCGGAACGACGGTATCGATCTCAAGAACAGGGACGACCACCGCCACCACGCCCTTGATGCCGTTCTCATAGCCCTCTGCGACCAAAGGCGTATCCGTGCGTTGCTGGACAAGCACCATTTCTCTCTCGTTGCAAAGGAGGCGAAGGAAAAGGGGAAACGCATCTACCGCCTCACGAATAGCGGTGAAAACATCGCCCCCCCTTGGCCGAACTTCCGGACGTCTGTCGAGTCCTCGCTCAATTCCATTTGGGTATCCCACCGTCCGCGCCGCAAGCTATCCGGAGCGCTCCATAAGGAAACAAACTATGGCAAGACTGCGGATGGGCTTCTCGTCGTTCGCAAGCCGATCCAGAACCTCAGCGCGAAGGAAATCGCCGGCATCCGCGATTCAGGTATCGCCGCCATCATCCGCGAGTATATCAATAGCCACGGGGGTGATGCCGCCTGCCTCAAGGCCATTACCCCGGAGAATCCGCTCCTGATGCCTTCCGGCACGCCCATACGCAAAGTCCGCACTGCCATCCCCTACTCCCATCTCACCATCCGTGAAGGCACCGACCACGAAACCCACGTCCAGTCCGCCTCCACCCACCACCTTGCCATCTTCTCTCTCGGCGATGGGAAATTCCACTTCGAGCCCGTAACCCTCTACGAGGCATCCCGCCGCCACCGTGCCAAAGAACCTGTCATCCAAAGGACTTTCGCGGGAATGCCGCCGGAAGCCGAGTTCCTCATGCACCTCTGCTCTGGTGACAGCATGATGGCCACGGTCGACGGTGAGGATGTCCTGTTCGTGTTCAACACCATGGCGACTTCAACACTCCAGGTCTGGTTTGCCCATCATACCGACGCCGCACAGCAACACAAAGATCCGGAGACGGGACAGTCCTTGCTAAGATCGTGCATGCCCGGTTCTTTCGGCAAAAAGTTCCCGAATGCTCGAAAGGTTCAGATCCTACCCACCGGGGAAGTGCGTAACACCCAATAAGTAAAAGAGGATGATCAAGCATACCCTCGAGATCTCCCAACGAGCAGCACGCCTGTCCCTTAAGCAGCGACAGCTCGTCATCCATCTCGATGAAGGGGAGACACGCAGCTTCGCCTG
Source organism: Akkermansiaceae bacterium (assembly GCA_017798145.1). NCBI lineage: Bacteria > Pseudomonadati > Verrucomicrobiota > Verrucomicrobiia > Verrucomicrobiales > Akkermansiaceae > Akkermansiaceae bacterium. Next base: position 1,438,182 of record CP059069.1, read on the forward strand.
CGAGGACATCGGCGTGCTCATCCTCCAGCATCCCGCCATCTCACTGAGTTCTGCCCTGCTCAATGCCTTGCTTGAATCGGGAGCCGTCGTGGTCATCTGCAACGAAAAGCACCTGCCCTCAGGCCTCATCCTCCCCACCCTCACCCACACCGAGCTGGTACCCAGGATGATGGCGCAGATGGGAGCTTCCCTCCCGGCACGCGAGCAGGCATGGAAGGCCATCGTCCAGGCGAAGATCCGCGCCCAGGCAAACGACCTCTCCCCATCCATCAAAGCCAGATTGCAAACACTCGCCGCAAACGTGAAATCCGGGGACGCGGAGAACCACGAAGCCCGCGCCGCACGCCTCTATTGGCAGGCACGCTTCCCGGACCGATATCTTCAGGACGACAAGCGCGATCCCATGAGCGAATCCTTCTTCAACTCCCTACTAAACTATGGTTACGCCATCATCCGTGCCGCCACCGCCCGCGCATTGGTATCAGCGGGGCTCCAGCCCGCCCTCGGCGTCTTCCACCACAGGCGGGACAACCCTTTCTGCCTTGCTGACGACGTGATGGAGCCTCTTCGCCCCTTGGTTGACCGGACAGTCCAGGCTCTTCTCGAAAACGAACCGGATCTCCAGACCGCAGCCATAGAAAGCCGCCACCGCAAGGAACTGCTTTCCCTTCTTGCCGCACCGGTGACCTTCGGCGAAACAAGCGGCCCGCTCATGGCCGTCCTCCCGCGCTACATCAATAGCTTCTACCGGTTGCTTGTCCGTGAAAGCGAACTGCTCGTCGTGCCAACCTACTGAACATGAACATCTCAGGCTACCGCTGTATGTGGATCATCGTTCTTTTCGACCTCCCAACCGACACCAAAAAGGCTCGGAGGCAATACACCGACTTCCGCAAAAGCCTGCTGGAGGATGGTTTTGCCATGATGCAGTATTCCGTCTACTTCCGCCACTGCGCCAGCAAGGAGAACGCGGAAGTCCACCAGCAGCGTGTCCGTATGAGCGTCCCGCCGGATGGTGAAGTCCGTGTCATCCAGTTCACAGACAAGCAGTTCGCAAGGATGGAAGTGTATTTTGGAAAACGCCGCACCCGAACCGAAGGAGCGCCTGCCCAACTGGAAATGTTTTGAAGGAAACTTCGGAACCGACTGCAAATCAGTCGGTTCCGAATCTCCTATGGTAATTGATCACTGCCTGCGGTCAATCCGCAGCTCCCGCCATAATCTCTCCGCTCGGCCTCATATGGTAATTGATCACTGCCTGCGGTCAATCCGCAGCTCGCTGGACTGCCGCGCCGTCGAATTTAAATGGTAATTGATCACTGCCTGCGGTCAATCCGCAGCTAACCTACAAAGGCTAGTATCAGAACTACCATGGTAATTGATCACTGCCTGCGGTCAATCCGCAGCGACTTTCGCCGCTTGGACGGTTTTGTATTTATGGTAATTGATCACTGCCTGCGGTCAATCCGCAGCTTTATGCTTCATGTCTTCGACCGCTACTGGATGGTAATTGATCACTGCCTGCGGTCAATCCGCAGCCGATTTCACAAATCATTTCCGGCTGGCGCATGGTAATTGATCACTGCCTGCGGTCAATCCGCAGCTGGAGCTGGCAAGCGGCGCGGGGTGGCGTGATGGTAATTGATCACTGCCTGCGGTCAATCCGCAGCTAGGGCGGCGAGGCCGTCCACAACCCCAAGATGGTAATTGATCACTGCCTGCGGTCAATCCGCAGCTAGCGTCAACACCGGACTGGAATCCGACTGATGGTAATTGATCACTGCCTGCGGTCAATCCGCAGCATCGCGTCCCTTGACCAAAATGCACCTGCGATGGTAATTGATCACTGCCTGCGGTCAATCCGCAGCCCCGGCCGCTGGGGCACTCTCTTCCCTCATATGGTAATTGATCACTGCCTGCGGTCAATCCGCAGCCAGAAGGCGACGCCGATGAGAGCGTCTGAATGGTAATTGATCACTGCCTGCGGTCAATCCGCAGCCGGCGGATGTCGGCAGAGCTGGCGGCGCGGATGGTAATTGATCACTGCCTGCGGTCAATCCGCAGCAATCCCGGCGATGGCTTCGACATGTGCCTTATGGTAATTGATCACTGCCTGCGGTCAATCCGCAGCCGGACGGATGGACTGGCGAGGTCGATGACGATGGTAATTGATCACTGCCTGCGGTCAATCCGCAGCTCCGTGAAGGTTACATCCGATGACAAGGGTATGGTAATTGATCACTGCCTGCGGTCAATCCGCAGCTATACGTTCTAACCTATCGTGGAAAGCCTGATGGTAATTGATCACTGCCTGCGGTCAATCCGCAGCGCGATACCATGCGGAGCGGCTGGCTGGCATATGGTAATTGATCACTGCCTGCGGTCAATCCGCAGCCATCCTTGCCGACATCAAAAACAGCAACAAATGGTAATTGATCACTGCCTGCGGTCAATCCGCAGCGTAAGCGTGGAACTAACCAATTCGGCCATCATGGTAATTGATCACTGCCTGCGGTCAATCCGCAGCAGGGGGTTCTGGAAGATCAATGCCCCTGCAATGGTAATTGATCACTGCCTGCGGTCAATCCGCAGCATTGCCGCTTGCCAGAAACATCTTCGCGCCATGGTAATTGATCACTGCCTGCGGTCAATCCGCAGCTAGCTTGCCGGGCCATGGATCAACGCGCCTATGGTAATTGATCACTGCCTGCGGTCAATCCGCAGCTTCGTGGATGTCTTCCGGCATTCCGTAGTATGGTAATTGATCACTGCCTGCGGTCAATCCGCAGCTAGATGGCGACCTCGATGAAGGTGGCTGCATGGTAATTGATCACTGCCTGCGGTCAATCCGCAGCTAGATGGGCGACCCCCAGAGCCGTCCTGATATGGTAATTGATCACTGCCTGCGGTCAATCCGCAGCGCAAAATGCAAGACAAAGGCGTCCACCTACATGGTAATTGATCACTGCCTGCGGTCAATCCGCAGCTGAATCGCCTGGAGCCGGGCTGGTTGCGGATGGTAATTGATCACTGCCTGCGGTCAATCCGCAGCGAGGCCGAGGAGATCCGGAAGGAGCTGCTATGGTAATTGATCACTGCCTGCGGTCAATCCGCAGCCAAGTCATCGAAGCAAAACGGCGCCAAGGGATGGTAATTGATCACTGCCTGCGGTCAATCCGTTGCTTGGGGGCGTCCTAACACTGGCGAAACCTAATGGTAATCGGTCACTGTTCCGAGTGGTTCTCCGGCGGCCATAGGCACGCCGCTCCTTGGGACTTTTGCAACATGTGTAAGATTTATTGATCAACTCTTCGATCTTGGATGTCCGTGATACGAAGAAACCTTGGTCCAATCGCTTCCTGTGTGGAGCTTGCCGCATGTCCGTATTAAATGGACTCGGCAACCTCTTCAAGCTTCACGATCCTCCAAACTTGTTCCGCCCGTTGATTCCTGTTGGTCACCCCTGTGGGGCAGCCCGGGATACCGTGCTGTCTGTCTCCGCTGCGCTCCGGCAAGGGCTCTGATTCTCCGGGGGTGAGTGACCCAGGGCGTTTCCCTGGGCTGGTATGTTTCGCCCCGTTGGGGCTGTAGAATCCTTTGGGGTTTCCTCCTTCGCCAAGGCTACTGCGGACGAGGGAGAGGCGATGGAACGGGCGCGAGACATCAGGGTTGCTTGGGGAGATCCTCGGGATTGCTGACGATGGGCTCCAAGCCAGCGGCGCGGGCTTTCGCGATGGCTTTGGCGGAGGCGCGTTTGAGGGCAGCCTCCGCACCGATGAAATCGGGATCGTCGAGGGGTTTGACGGGCATGGTTTTACCGGTGTCCGTGAGGTAAGGGGTGACGTCTTCCATGAGCTTTTCAGGGGCGGGGTTATCGCCGGTATCGATCAGGATTGGCGGGGTGCAGGAAGCATCGTAGATCGCCCATTCATCGACAATGCCAATGTAGGCGGCTTGCAGGTTCACCCACCCGCGCGCGTAGCGGCGGCGTATGGTTTCCGTTGGGATATCGTGGCCACCCAAGCGGACGCGTTGGGCAACCCGGTGGATGGCAAACTCCGCATCGGGCAGTTTCAGGAAATAAAGTTTCACCACATAGCCTGCCTTTTTCCAAACAGGGATGAGACGGAGATAGGTCCGGGTGGAGAGTGTGGTCTCGAACGCAAAGCTTTTCCCTGCAGCAACCAGATCCGCGATCCGCTCCAGCATCAGCCGGCCTGCCGCAAAGGCCACCTGCTCCGGCTGGAAGGGGCTCAGTCCGGCGGCGATGAGATCTGCATTCACGAATTCCGGGCAACCCGCTTCGTTTGGGAGGAGTTCCTCCGCAAAGGTGGTCTTCCCTGCCCCGTTCGGCCCGGCGATGATGAGGATTTTCTTCACGCGACGAGGATTGCGTTGAGTTCCTCGATGATGCCGAGAGCCTTGCCATCGACAAAGAGGATGTAGTCGGCGGGACCGCCAAAAGATTGCAGCTCGCGGACGGCGACGCCACGGGAGGCGGAGAGGTTCAGCTCCTTGATGTCCTGCACCGCCCAGCCCGCCGCCGCCAATTGGGCGTCGATGGTTTCGCGGGCGGATTGTTCAGGAGTCGGCATCTGTCATTGGGTTTCTAACCAATCCACTGCATTCGGGAAGGGCAAAGTGCAGCCAAGGAGGGGCGGATGGCGATGTGGGGGGCGATCTTCGGTCGCCGCTTCCTTCTGACATGCTACGGGTGTGCGACCGGAGCTGAGCGCTCCAGATGGAGGGACTGTTAAAAAATTATCCTATCCCTCAACCGTGCCTATGGCCGCCTGCACCGGCACGGGAGAGGGCTGGGGTTGCCATATCCGGGTGCTTCTCCGGCGGCCATAGGCACGCCGCTCCTTGGGACTTTTGCAACATGTGTAAGATTAGTTAATCATCTTCCGGATATGTATCTCTTTGATAATCAAAGGGATAGGATTTCGATTCCCGTTTCCCTTGCCATTTTTCGCGGATCCGTGCATATGTGAACCATGTCATTAGGGCTTCCAGTCCGGGGCGGTGAGGGAGGGTTGGGAGTAGGGGTGCAGGCGGGATTTGCGGATCTGGGAAATCAATTGTCCGCCCGGGAAAACGGCTTGTTCGACCGGGAAAACGGCTTGTCCGACCGGGGAAACGAATTGTCCGACCTGGGAAATCAATTATCCGACCGGGGGAATGGCTTATCCGTCCGGGGAAGTGAATTATCCGACCGGGGGAACGGCTTGTCCGGCCGGGGAAATGGCTTGTCCGACCGGGGAAATGGCTTATCCGACCGGGGAAACGGCGTGTCCGACCGGGGAAACGGCGTGTCCGACCGGGGGAACGGCGTTTCCGACCGGGGAGATCCGCCCGCTCATCGAAGAAAAACCCTTTCCCGGGCGCGAGCGCGCCCACCCGAGGGACCCGGAAGGGTCTTGCCAACACCAACCCGATACGACCCCTGATGGAGGGAAGTCCCGGACTCGCCGGCAAGTGCCGCTGCGGGCAGGCGTCGCATCAAACGCATACCAACCGAAAGATAAGAAAATGCAAAAGTTAACCATAAGCTTTTCGAAGCTGAATAACAACGACCTGTATGCCAAGGCCAGCCATATCATGGCCACCTTGGCGGGGATACCGGGGGATACCTATTTCCCGGAACCATTCCCCTCCCCCATCCCGGGGCTCGCGGATATCAACACGGCGGCGCAGGCGCTCAAGGCGGCGATGGACAAGATCACGTCCACCGCAGTGACGGCGGAGCGCAACGCGCTACGCGAGCCGCTCATCCTGCTGTTGCAGCAGCTCGCCCCGTATCTGGAGATCGTGGCGCAGGACAACCCCGAATGGCTGGAATACACCGGCTACGACCTGCGCAAGACGCCGGAACACACACACATGCCTCCGGGGATGCCGCAGGATGTGCGTGTGCGCTCCACCGGCATCACCGGGTTCATCCAGACGAAGTGCAAGCCGGAGCCGCTCGCGGACTTCTACGAGCTGGAGTCCTCGCCGGATCCCGCGACAGGGCCATGGACATACCGGGGTTCCTATCCGAACTCGCAGAACATGGAGACCGGCGGCTTCGCCCACGGCGAGGACGTCTTCGTCCACGTCCGCGCGGTGGGCACGAACGGCCCCGGCCCGTGGTCCGATCCCGCGCTGGTGCTTGTCTCGTAGCCGGGTGACTCCCCCCTGGAAACAAAAACATGGGTGTCTCCGCAAGATGCGGGGGCACCCTTTTTTGCCAAGGAGGGGCGCGCCCTATGGCCGCCCGGCAAGCCGAGTCTTCCCAAGGAGCGGCGGATGTCATCCGCCAGACAACCCAAGCACCCAACCAAAGTCTTCCTGAACACTGAGAACTGCCAAACTCCTCTCCTCCATTCTTATCCGGCGGCCATAGGGCGCGCCGCTCCTTGTCCCTTTTCCCAAGGAGGGGCGTGCCCTATGGCCGCCCGGCAACCCGAGTCTTCCCAAGGAGCGGCGGATGTCATCCGCCAGACAACCCAAGCACCCAACCAAAGTCTTCCTGAACACTGAAAACTGCCAACTGGCAAACTCCTCTCCTCCATTCTTATCCGGCGGCCATAGGGCGCGCCGCTCCTTGTCCCTTTTCCCAAGGAGGGGCGTGCCCTATGGCCGCCCGGCAAGCCGAGTCTTCCCAAGGAGCGGCGGATGTCATCCGCCAGACAACCCAAGCACCCAACCAAAGTCTTCCTGAACGCTGAAAACTGCCAACTGGCAAACTCCTCTCCTCCATTCTTATCCGGCGGCCATAGGGCGCGCCGCTCCTTGTCCCTTTTCCCAATCAGGCGCTGAGCAGGCGCCGGAACTTCGACATCCTGTCGGTGTTCTCGCAGACGATCTTGAAGATCACCAGGGCAGGCATGGCGATGAGCATCCCGGCGATGCCCCAGAACCCCGCCCATGCGAAGATCCAGACGAAGACGACGAGGGGATTGATGCGGAAGCGGCCACCGAGGACGGCGGGCGTCACCAGGTTTCCCTCAACGGCGGTGAGGGCGAAATAGACGATGGGCACCGCGATCACCGTCCCGGGATCCTGGAAGCTCACCGCTGCGGCAAGGAAAACCACGAGCGTCCCTCCCAAGGCGCCGACATAGGGGATGAAGTTCAGGATCATCGCCATCACACCCCACAGCAAAGGGCGCGGCATCCCCAGCGCCCACATCGCCGCGGCGATGCAGATGCCGAGGCAGGCGTTGATGATGGTGATGGTGAACATGTAGCGCGAGACCTCGCTGCCCATCCTGTCGAGGATGGCCTCAAGGTTCGCATCGCGGTAGAGTTGGCCGACGATGCGGTGGCCGTACGCGAGGATGAAAAAGACCATCAGCAGGAAGGCGGCGAAGCCCAGCCCGAAGTCGCGCGTCTCCGTGAGCAGGATGCCGACGGGATCCTCGTGGATCTCGACCATCACGGGTTTGTCGGCCTTGGATTCCTGGGCATCCGCAGCCTCCTCTGTCTTCCCGGTTCCGGATGGTTTCTCCTTTTCCCTGGAGACCTTCGGATCGGGGGCCGTCACATCCTCCACCACCTCATCGAATTTCTCCGCCGTTCCCTCCCCCGCTTTCCTGGGAGCCGCCTCCTCAGGCTGTTCCGGAGGAGCGGTTTCGTTCGCCGCCTTCTCCACCCTGCTCGCCATTTCCTTGATCCCATCCTGCGCCTCTTTCATCGGCCGGAAGACCTCCCTCACCCGACCCAGCACCTCTTCCTCATCCACATTGCGCAGCCACTCGGCGCCCGGGAGGATCGCATTGTAGGCACCGAGGGAAAGGATCGCCATCAACCCCACCACAGTCAGGCCGGAGCACAGCAGGCGCGGCAGGCGGAGCTTCCGGAAGATTAGGTAAACCGGATTCAGGATCAGGGAGACGAGAACCGCGAGAACGAGCGGCAGCAGCACCGGCTTCATCTCGTGGAGCACGTAGCAGAGCACGATCACAAACAGCCCGACCTGTGAGAATCCGACCGCGCTCATCCCGGTCGGCGTTGTCGGCCAATGGAAGCGCTTCGGCTGCGGCCGGGTCTCGGATTCTTCTGGGTTCATCGGGGCGAGCTTCGCGAGAATCCGCAGACAATGCCAGCGGAGTTTGGAATGTTCTTTCGATCGCCGACATGCCAAGGAGGGGCGTGCCCTATGGCCGCCCGGCAACCCTAGTCTTCCCAAGGAGGGGCGTGCCCTATGGCCGCCCGGCAACCCGAGCCATATCCTCCATTCTTATCCGGCGGCCATAGGGCACGCCGCTCCTTGTTGTCACCCGAGCATTCGTTTCACGAATGAGGCTTCATATAGCGCGAAAGCATCCTCTTGCAGCCCGGCCTTTCCGGGATTCCGGCGGATGTAGTTCGCCACGCGGAAGAAGTGCTCCCAGTCGCGGATGATGCGGTCAAAGTAATCCTTCTGCCAGAGAGACCCGCTTCCCTCCCCGATCTCCCGGTTGATCAGCCGGGCGCTGTAGCTTTTCCAGTCACGGACTGTGTCCTCCATCTTCCGCGTCTCCGCTGGGGTGACGAGAAGATGGACATGGTTCGGCATGACGACGGATGAGTGGATGGTGTATCTGGATCCATCGAACTTTGCGAAGCTGCCGGAAACGATCGCGCGGACAGGAGGGCGGCGCAGGACGCAGGAGCCGTGGCCTTTGTCCATAATGCGGTCGATCTCCGTGGAGAAGATGCGATGGTATTCGGCTTCGAGGGCTTCGTCCCAAGGCTCGGGATTTTTCGCGAGCCACTCCGCCCTCTCCCGCTTCCACTTCGCCATGAGTTCCTGTGGAATCGAATCGGCAAGGCGCCAGGTGATGAAACAGGTGGCTGCGGCCTGCTGCCAATGCGGGAGACGGTTCCGCGTTGTGGAGGTATCCGCGAGATCGTCAAGAAAACGCATGGGAGGAATGGTTGTGACGGCGCTGCAAAACTCAAGGATGGAATACAAGGAGACCCAAGGAGGGGCGTGCCCCATGGCCGCCCGGCAACCGAAGCAATTTCCCCGGTGCTTATCCGGCGGCCATAGGGCGCGCCGCTCCTTGTTGTGACCCAAGCCATATCCTCCATTCTTATCCGGCGGCCATAGGGCGCGCCGCTCCTTGCTCGCAATCCAAGCCCCGCACTAGCCACACCACACGCTTTTCAAATACCCCTCCTCCGGGAAATCCTCCGGCATCGCCACCGACTCCATCCCAGGCATTGCAATCATCCGCATGAAGTCGTTCTCCGAAATCCCCCGGAAATTCGTGCAGCAGAGCATCCATCCGCCCCTCGCCAGCACCTTCCCCGCAAGCGCGGCCAGCTCCCCGAAATCCTTCTCCACACGAAAAACCTTGCCCTTCTCGTCGCGGGAAAACGTCGGCGGATCGATCACGATCCCATCGAATTTCCGCCCCTGCTTCGCGAAGCGTTTCAACCAATGGAACGCATCGCCCTTGCAGAAATGATGCCGCGTATGATCCAGCCCATTGTGGCGGAAGTTCCGCTTCGCCCATTCCAGATAAGGCGCGGAGAGATCCAGCGTGGTCGTTTCCGCCCCGCCCATCGCCCCTGCCACCGAGAAGCCGCCGGTGTAGGAAAACAGGTTGAGCAGCTTCCCGCCTCCCGCCATCCGCCGCATCACCTCCGCCCGGTTCAGCCGCTGATCCAGGAAAATTCCCTGCGAGTATCCGCTTTGGAACGAGACCTCGAAGTCCAGCCCGTTCTCCTTGATCAGGAACGACCCGTTCACCGCCTCGCCATAGAGATGCATCGGAGATTCCTTCTGGTGCTGATCCAGCCGCTTCCAATAGACGCTCCGCCCGCTAGCCTTCAGCCAATCTTTGACATCCGCCCGGATCTCGCTGCCCGGCGTCATCGCCATCCACTTCCCAGCATATGCCTCCAGCGCAAATCCCGGCAGCCCGTCCCCCGCGCCGTCCACCAACCGCAGCGCATTGGTCGCCCCGCCGCAAAGGATTCCCTCACGCCCCGCCATCGCCTTGTCCAATACTTGCCCGTTCACCGCCCGATCAAACGCCGCCAGTCCGATCATGCCAAGCTGACATTGGCCCAGGCGAGATCCACAATCCGGCGAGTCGGCGTACCAGGGCCCCATCTCCGACCAATGCATCCCCCGCGCCGACCAGTTGCCGATCGTCTGGTTGCGGGGCAAATGATCCGCCAGGACGAACCCGCCCTGGGTGTCTGCCAGCGATTCCTCGGCAAGGGATAGCAATGCCGAAACGGAAGATGCCGGGGGCTTCATCCGGCTAACAGAAAATTGCATGGGGATGCGACAAATGCCGTTCCCGCCCCCTGGCAGACAAAAGCCTCGGAAAAACGGGAACGCATGAAATCACCCGGAAAAACCGCGCCACTGCCATGGCGCCAGGAAAATCCAGATCGCCGAGCACCTCGCCCAGTGACGGCACCCGCCGATTCATCCTTTCCAGAGCGCAGGGAATCCGTTGGAATCCATGCAGCCATGGCCTACCTAGACGAAAATTTCCTGCTCTATTCCGACACATCCCGCCGCCTTTTCCACGAGGTCGCCTCCCGGCAGCCCATCATCGACTACCACAACCACCTCTCGCCCAAGGAAATCGCCGAGGACAAGCGCTGGGACAACATCGCCGACATGTGGCTAGGGCACGACCATTACAAGTGGAGGCTGCTGCGCGCCAACGGCATCGACGAGGAGCGCATCACCGGCAATGCCGATCCACGCGATAAATTCCAGGCCTTTGCGGAGACCGTACCCTACACCCTCCGCAACCCCATGCACCACTGGGTGCACATGGAACTCCAGCGCTACTTCGGCATCGACACCCTGCTCACACCCGACACCGCCGACGAAATCTGGGACAAGGCCAACGCACGCCTCGCCGAGCCAGGCTTCTCCGCCCGTGCCCTGCTGGAAAAATTCGACGTCCGCGTGGTCGGCACCACGGACGATCCCGCCGATCCCATCGACGACCACCTTGCCATCGCCGCAGCGGGCATACCCACCAAGGTCGTGCCCACCTTCCGCCCGGACAAGGCCTTCCAGGTGGACAGGCCGGATCTGCTCAACCCCTGGCTTGCGAAGCTCGAGTCAGCCTCAGATATCTCCATCATCCATCTCTCCGATCTCCTCGCGGCCCTCCAGAAACGCCACGACGATTTCCACGCCGCCGGCGGCCGCCTTTCCGACCACGGCCTCGACCGCTGCCCCGCCCTCCCCTGCTCGGATGCGGAGGCCTCCACGATCTTCGACAAGGCCCGCTCCGGGAACGCCGTCTCCGCGGAGGAACAGGAAAAGTTCTCTTTCTACCTCCTCATCTTCACCGGTCAGCTCGATGCGGCACGCGGCTGGACGAAGCAGCTCCACCTCACCCCCGTCCGCAACACGAACTCGCTGATGTATGAAAGGATAGGCGCAGACGCAGGCTTCGACACGATGGGCGACACCCTCCAGGGCAAGTCCCTCTACACCTTCCTCGACTCCCTCGCCTCCCGGGAGTCGCTGCCGAAAATGGTCCTCTACAACATGAACCCGCGCGACAACTACCTCTTCGCCGCGATGACCGGCGCGTTCCAGGACGGCACCGTCCCCGGCAAGATCCAGTTCGGCTCCGGATGGTGGTTCCTCGACCAGAAAGAAGGCATGGAAATGCAGCTCAACGCCCTATCCAACTGCGGCCTGCTGTCCCGCTTCGTCGGCATGCTCACCGATTCCCGCTCCTTCCTCTCCTTCCCGCGCCACGAGTACTTCCGCCGCATCCTCTGCAACCTCATCGGCACCGAGGCGGAAAAGGGCGAACTCCCCGACGACTTCGAAACCCTCTCGAAACTCATCGCCGACATCTGCTTCCACAACGCGAACAGGCACTTTGGGTTCAACGTGTGACCTCCCCCGGCTTTCCGGGAGCCCTGCCAAGCCTCGGATGATAGGCAAGGGGGCGGATGCGGGAAGAAAAAGGGATGGGAGCGGCGGCGATCCGGATTTCGCCTCGCCTGCGGCCTGAGGCCACCGTATCATCAGTGCATGAGAAATCTCCTCCTCGCCGCACTCGCCATTCCCCTTGCCCACGCCCAGCCGGTCTTCATCGGCACCGGTGCGGACGGCATTTACCTCGCCGATTTCGATGCGGAAAAGGGAAGCCTCAGCGAGCCGAAGCTTGCCGTCGCATATGAGCGCCCCGGCTTTCTCGCCCTCCATCCGGAGCTGCCCGTCCTCCTCGCAATAGGCGGAAAAAACAAGGTCGCCTCCTTCGCCATCGGCGATGATTACGCCCTTACCTTACTCGGCGATGCGGATTCCGGCGGCAAAGGCCCCTGCCACCTCGCCGTCGATGCCTCCGGCCGCACCGTGGCCGTCGCAAACTATGGCGGCGGCTCCGTCGCCACCATCCGTCTCGATGCGGACGGCAAGCCCGGGGCAACGGTTTCCTTGTTCAAGATCGAGGGTTCCGGCCCGAACAAGCAGCGCCAGAACGAGGCGCACGCCCACGGCGTCTATTTCGACAACGCCAACCGCTTCCTCTTCGTCCCGGATCTGGGCATCGACAAGACTCTGATCTACGCCTTCGACCCCGCCACATCCGAGTTGAGGAAAAACGAACCCGACGGCCTGAAATCCGCCCCCGGGGCCGGCCCGCGCCATATGGCTTTTTCGCCGGACGAGAAGCACGCATACGTCGTCAACGAACTCGACAACACCGTCACCGCAGCTTCCTTCGACGCCTCCACCGGAGCCCTCACCACAATCGCTTCCGTCCCCACCCTGCCGGAGGATTTCAAGGGGCAGAGCACCACCGCCGAGATCGAGGTGCATCCCACCGGGAAATTCGTCTATGCCTCGAACCGCGGCCACGACTCCATCGCCGTTTTCCAACGCGACCCGCAATCCGGACAGCTCACCTTCCTCCAGCACGCCCCCTGCGGAGGAGCCATCCCCCGCCATTTCAAGATCCACCCATCAGGCAAATGGCTGCTCTGCGGCCACCAGAAGGACAACACCATTTCCGTCCTCCCGCTCAACCCCGAAACGGGTCTCCTCGGCGACCCGCAATCCACCGTGAAGGCACCCGCCCCGATCTGCCTGCTTTTCCCCTGACCCACCGCGGGGAAGGCTGGCTTTTTTTATTCCCATTTACGGAAAAAATGTCATAAACGGTCGTTATGTCATCACCAACAGTCATCAGCGAATTCAAGGACTTCATCCTCAAGGGCAACGCAATCAGCCTGGCGGTCGGGGTCATCATCGGTGCCGCCTTCGGGAAAATCGTCGAGGCGATCACCAAAGGGATCATCGAGCCCATGATCAACCTGGCGGGCGGAAATCCCGAGGTTTCACTCAAGCTCTGGGTCTTTGACCTCGGCATGGTGATCAATGCAATCCTCGCCCTTCTCATCACCGGTGCGGTACTCTTCTTCGTCTTCGTCCGGCCCATGAACCGGCTCCTCAAAAAGGAAGAAGCAGCGCCTGCCGCACCACCGGAGCCATCCGCCGAGGAAAAACTCCTCACCGAGATCCGCGACCTGCTCGCAAAGAACTGAAACCGGACCAAACAAACCAACCGCATTCGGGCGGCGGGAGCTTGGCTTCCCCCGCCCGTTTCCTTTCCATTGACCTCCGCTCCGCCACAAATATCCTCTCCCCCGACCACATGAAACTCCTCAGCGTCCTCCGCCGCAAAGCCCGCGCCTCCTTCAAGGAACTCGCCGACATGATCGACTCCACGGAAGACGAGGTCGCCGGAAAAATCGCCGCCTGGGAGAAAGACCGCACCATCCTCGGATACCACGCCGTCACCAACCCGGAGATCGTCGGCGACACCTCCGTCTCCGCCTTCATCGAGGTTCGCCTCACCCCAGAGCGCGGCGGCGGCTTCGACCGCCTCGCCATGCGCATAGCCCGCTTCGACCAGGTCGTCTCCTGTTACCTTGCCAGCGGCGGATACGACCTAATGGTCGTCGTCGAGGGGCCGGATCTCCGGGAGGTCGCCCGTTTCGTCTCGGAGAAACTTTCCTCGCTCGATGGCGTGCTGTCGACCGCCACCCACTTCCGCCTCAAGACCTACAAGGAAAACGGATTCCTCTTCGAGAGCGAGCCGGAGACAGAGCGCCTTGTGGTTTCCCCATGAGGGCCCCGGACAGGCTGCCCATGGTTTCCGCTCACCGCCAGCCGCTCCAAACTTTTCCGATCCGCTGATAAGCCGTCCCCGCAGCCGAAGTATCCTTAGGGTATGACCAACCCCATGAAGCGCGCCTTTTTCTGGCTGTCCGGTGCGGGAACCGAAACCCTCGAGCGCTGTCCCAACTGGGAACAGCGGAAATACGTCGCCTTCGGAGCCACCGTCCTCGTCCCCTGCGCTTTCGCGTTCATCGCCTGCGCCTATGCGCTTTCCACGATCACCGACAAGCCCGGCGTCATCTATCCCGTCGCCGCGGTCTGGTCATTCATCATTCTCACCATAGACCGCGCCCTCCTCGCCGGATACAGGCCCTACCTGTCGGTGTCCCGGAAAATGGCCCAGTTCTCGCTGCGCCTCGTGGTCGCCATACTGATGGGAATCACCATCGCCCACCCCCTCGTCCTGCTGCTCTTCCGCGATACCGTCTCCTCGGTGATCGAGACCGACCGCGCCGCTGACATCGAGATCGTCCGCGGGGACTTCGCGGCGGAGAAGGACAAGGTCAGGAGCCGCATCGGATCGCTCGAAACGGCCTTGGCAGACCAGCGCACCCGCTGGAACGAGTCCTTCCAGGCGAAGTTCATCCTCCAGGAAAACGACTACGCCTCCTCCGCCATACCCGGCCTGACCGCCGAACAGCAGACCGAGCTGAAAGCCGCCACCGATGAGGCCACCGCCCCGTTCCGCGCCCGCCTCGATGTCGTCCAGAAGCAATCCGACGAACTGACCCCGCAATACGCCACCCTCCAGACCGAGCTTTCCTTCTGGCAGGCGGAGTTCGAGCGCGAGCTCAACGGCCAGCGTTCCGGCCTCGCCGGCGAGGGGCCGCGCGCCCGCTCGATCCGCTCCGACCAGCTTGAGCCGCGCCGCGAGGAAACGAAACGGCTCGGGGCATTGCTTGAACACCTGACCGCCGAGAAAGCCACACTCCAAACCCTCGCCCGCGAGGCAGAGGCGGGAGCCATCGCCCTTTTCGAAGCGAAGCTCGCGGAGATCGAACTCGCCAACAAAGCCGAGGCCGAGCGTGTCGCAGGTCTGCGCCAAAAGGTCGAGAGCGACCAGGCCGAGCAATTCGTCACCCAGCAGAACGCGCTGCGGGAAACCATCAAGCAGCAGATCGACACCCACCTCGTCGAGCTCCAGCGCACCCAGGACGAGCTGGCTGCGGTTGGCACCGAGGAATCGGATCGCCTCGCCGCAATCCGGGCGGAGCCCCGCCGCGACATCCTCACCCAGACTCTCGCGCTGCATCGCCTTTTCAAAGCCGGCAACGAAGGAGGCCAGTTCGCCTTCTACACCTACATCATCCTCACCCTGCTCTTCATGCTGGTGGACACGATCCCGCTCATCGTGAAATTCTTCACCAAGCCCGGCCCCTACGACACGCTGGTGGATCGCGACGAGATGACCTTCGACTCCGAGCATAAGGCCTTCCGCCAGACCCGCGGCCGCTACATGGATCAGCTCACCTCGGGGAACCTCATCGCCGTCACCCGCAACGCGAATCTGGAGCACGCCCTCGTCGATGGCGTGGAGCACACCCGCGCCGCCCGCGAGTTCCTCGATTCACTGATCGAAATGGAGCGCTCGTTCGCGGAGAAAATGCGGGCTGAGGAGGAGCGCATCGCCCATCACGACACCGACAAGCGCGCCGCCATCGATGCGATCAAGAAACGCTTCTACGACGACCTCCACCACCGCATGGAGCTGTTTTTCACAACCAGGCACGCAACCGCGCCCGGAGCCTAGGAGAGGAACCGTGATTTGGAGATCACGCCTGCAACGGGAACGGGCTTTCCCGGCGACTCGCCAAGATTGACGGGATTTCCTGTCCGCCTCACCCGCAACAGGTCACCCGACAAGCTCAAGAATCTTGCTGTAGAGCGCATAGCCGCCCGCGACGAACAACCCCGCGATGCTCACCCACAGCCCGGTGTCCCACAGCCGCCCCGGAGCCAGCCTGGCATCGCAGCGGCGGTAGCGGAAATGCAATGCCGCCACGCCGAGAAGGGGCAGCATCAGCGCACCCATGAAACCGCCGGCCAGAACCAGTTGCTTCGGCGTCTTGAAAAACGCATAGCTTCCCAGAAAAAGCAGCGGCAGGGCTATGCAGAACGCCCGCACCCACCAGCGGTAGGTCGTTTCATCCCCTTTCGAGACGCCGAAGACACGCAGCGCATCCGCACAGACACGGGCATGGCTCGCGGTGGCCACGAAGAACGTCGAGTAAAGCACCGCAAACGCCCCGAAAAGGAACACCGCCTGCGCAGCCTCGCCGAAGACGGGGACATACATCTGCCCGAGCGTGCGCACCATCTGCTCGCCTTCCGGATCGAGGCCGGTGCGCCCCAGGATCGCGGCACCGAGGATGTAGAAACCGACCGTTGCGAAGGTGTAGACGATCATCGAGCACCACGCATCCCAGCGCAGCACGCGCACCCAGCCACGCGCCCTTTTCTCCCAATCCGCGGTGTCATCGCGCGGCCCCGTCCATTTTGCGTAGCCCTTCTCAAGGCACCAATAGGGGTATTGGATCAGCTCCGTCGCACCCACACCGATGATGCCGAAGGCCGCGAGCGCAACGGCAAGCCCCTTGCCCTCCGGGATGCGGAAACTCATGCCGTCCAAAAGCTCCGCCCACGAAACCCGCCACTCCGGCAGTGCCTGGAGGTAAAAGACGTTCACGATCGTCACCAGCGTGAAGCTCGCCACCAGCGCGGTGGAAACGTTCTGGATCATGCGGTAGCGCCCGACCACGAGCAGCACGATGGAGATGAGGGTGATCCCCGTGGCCCAGATCATCGAGTCGTGGGAAACGGCGGGTTCCTGCCCTTCAATTTCGGCCAGCACGGCCTTTGCGCCCGCAATCTCCTTTTCCAAGGCCTCCAGCTTCGGAGCCATTTCCTCCCGCCCCTCGAAACGCTTCGCGATGCTTTCCGCCACCTGGATCTGGATCCTCGCATCCTGCTCGGCGTTCACAATATGCCCCGCCTCGGTGACCGGCTGCTGGATCGCCAACGCCTGCCCCACCCCGCCGATGATGCCGCCGAGCTGGATCAGCGCAACCACGATGAAGACCAGCCAGAACCACATGATCCAGTTCACCTTCGCCCGCGGCCCGGGAACCTCGTTGAGGCCTTCGAGCGTGGTGCTACCCGAGGTGATCGTGAAACGGCCGAACTCGATCTGGACGAAGACCTTGATCACGCAGCCGATGATGATGAGCCACATGAGGACAAACCCCGCCTCCGCGCCGACGGCCGTGGTGGCGATCAACTCGCCGGAACCGACGATGGAGCCGGCGATGATCAGGCCGGGGCCTAGCTGGCGGAGGATGCCACGTATGGTGGTTGGCGGATCTGCGATCTCGGTCGGCTCCATGGGTTTGCTCACGGATGAAATGCTCTTCCGGCCAACGGTTTCGCGTCAACCCTCATATCATGCCGACCCGAGCCCGATCGCCCTTCCTAGCCTAGCGGAATTCGAGATCGGAAAACCTGAGCGGCTGGCGGAGGATTTTTTCCCCGTCCTTGTCGATGATGCCCAGTTCGAGGGTCTTGCCTTCCCAATCGATCTCGATGAGCCCGGCATTGATCACGGGATGCGATTCGCCGACGCGGAAAGGGTTTTTGCGGCGGCCCCAGCCCTTGCTGGTGTTGGTCAGGCCGCTGCTGGTGAGATCGTAAAACGGGTAGGTTCCGAGATCCGATTTCGACAGCTCGGCGAAGTGGACATCCCCGGAGATCGCGAAGCTATGGTGCGCCTTGTGCTTTTTGAGCAGATCGGTGAGCCGCTGCCTTTCGTGCGGCACATTGCCCCAGTTCTCCATGCCCTTTTCATGAGCCAGGATCTGGATGCTGCTGGCGATGATGCGGACATCGGCAGTGACCTGGAGTTGCTCTTCCAGCCATTGCCATTGCGCCTCGCCCAGAAGCGTCTTCGAGGTGTCTGCGGTCGGTTCGTACCAGCCGACCGCACCCTTTTTCACCGGGCTTTTCGCCCGAGGCAGCTCGTCGCGGAAATAGCGGGTGTCGAGCAGCAGGATCTGGCAGGTTTTTCCGGGCGCCCCATAGGTGTAGGAAGCATAGACACCGGCGCGCTTGCGCCTCGGGGAGGTCTCCGCATCCTGGAAGAAATCGAGGAAAATCTTCTGGGACTCGTCTCGCATGCGATAGGATTTCCCGCCATCGTTCACCCCGTAGTCGTGATCGTCCCACGTCGCGAGGATCTCGGTGTTTTCGCGGAGCTTGCCGAAGCCATCGGACTCGGCGAGTTCGTTCCATTTTTTCTTCAGCAGATCCATGTCCTCGGTGTCGCCATAGATGTTGTCGCCGAGGAAAACGAACGTGTCCGGAGAGTGCTTGAGGATGGCCCCGAACATGGGAGTGCCGCCTTTGCTCGGATCCATGCAGGAGCCGAAGGCGATTTTCGTGATCACTTTTTCGTCATGGAAATCGCTCACCGGATCCGCCTGTGCGGAGCAGGAGAGCGCGATCCAGAACGCCATCCATGGGTATGCAGGTATTTTCATGGTCTCAATCCAGTTTCTGTCCGTCCGCGACGAGGCGCTCCTTGAGTTTTCCATAAGGCACGTCCTGGACGGGAATGCCGGCGTCTATCGCCATGCAGGCCGCCGTCGCGGCGCTCTGGCCCAGGATCATGAACACCGGCTCCATCCGGATCGACCCGAAGGCGATGTGTGTGGAGGAAAGCGCCCAGGGCACCAGCAGGTTCTCGCACTCGGATTTTTTCGGGACGATGGAGCGGTAGGAAATCCCATAGGGTTTGCCGCTGAGGTAGGTCTGTATGTCGCCCTCGTTCATCACCATGCCGTTGTGGACAAAGCGCTGGGTGTTGTGCGAGTCGAGCGTGTATGCCCCCTGCCCGACCGGATCCTCGACCGGCAGCTTCAGCTTGCAGTGGTTCTCGGTCATCACGAAATCGGATTTCATCCGCCGCGCCTCGCGGACGTAGAGGTTGTAGGGCCAGTGGCCGTTGTCGGTGAACTCGTCCTTGGGCAGCCCCCAAGGTGCGTGGCTCTTGCGGATCGCCTCCGGCACGCGCTCATGGTGCTGGAGCGTCCAAACCAGCCCGAGCTGCCAGTTGCGGTGCTTCGCGGCCAAGGCCTCGCGCTCCTTGTGGCCGAGGGTGGACCAGTCCCAGCCGTCCCCGTAGTTTTCGCCGATGAAATCCGTGGAGATGCCGCCGTTGTTGTTCGAATCGGTCTTGCGGTTTGGCATCAGGGAGAGCTTGAAGAAACCCCATTTCTGCCCGGCCTCGATGGCGCGGAACAGCAACTCGTAATCCTTCTCGTCATAGCCCGCCGGCTTTTCGATGGCGACCCGGTTGTCCTCCGCATCGGTCAGCACCATGCGGTAGCAGTAGGCCTGGAGCTTCGCATCACCGTCGCCTTGTTCTCCTCCCATGCCGGGGTTCACGCCGGGAAGCAGGCCGCTGGCCGCATCGCCTTTCACCACGTAGGGATCGATGCCCTCGGGGAGCTGGTTTTTCTTCGATGGCCCGGTGATGCCGTTGCCGCTTTCGCCGTAGAGCTTGTTCGGTTCCCTGCCGATCATGAACGACACCCCGGCCTTGGCCAGCAGGTCGCCCTCATAGGATGCGTCGATGAACATTTTCCCGGATACGCTTGCCCCGCCCTCAAGCATGATGCGGATGATTCGCCCTTCGGATTTCTCGACATCCTTCCCGAGATCGAGCCGGCCTTTCACGATCTCCACCCCGGCTTTCGCGACCATGCCGTCGAAAATCGCCTCCGCGACCTTCGGTTCGAAGACCGAGGCGAGTTCGCTCTCGGGGTTGAGCGCCTTCGTGCCCTGCCCCTCGTTCTTGAAATCAGCGCGTGCCTCCTGTTTCCATGAGGCATCGTTTTCGTAGTGCTTGTATGCCGCGTGGTAGAACTCGCGGGAAATCCCTCCGAGGATCGCGGTATTGCCGATGTCCGTCCAGCCCAGCCCGCTGGTGGTCAGCCCGCCGAGGTGGCCGTATTGGGAAACAAGGATCACCTTTTTCCCCATCCGCGCCGCCTGCACCGCCGCCGTCACGCCACCGGAGGCATCGCCATAGACGACGACGTCCGCCTTGTGCTCTACCGCTGCGGTAAGGGTGGCCAGCTGCGCACTTGCGAGCAGCGCGCAGAGGCTTGCCAGGATTGCATGGAATGGGACGGAGCGTTTGACGGGAGCGTGTGGATTCATCTGAGTTGTGTGCATGTAACGGCTTTGATAGTGAATTCCGGTTTACTCAGGCGCACGAGGTTTTTTGTCACTTATCGCAAACGAATATCGGCAAAATGGAAAAAATGGTGCCCGATAATGCGTTGCGCCACATAGGAAATTTGCACACCGAGAAATAAATACTTGCCCACTTCTGCCATCATGATTCTATGGGTGCGATTTTTTCCAGGTAGATCATAGGAAAAACCCAAAGATCACAGCACCAGCCGATGAAACCCCTAAGACACTTATCCACGCCCGTTTTTTTCTCCCTGCTTCTCACAGCCCACACGCTTCCTGGCGCGATCGTTCTCGCCGATGCATTCGCCGATGTCGGGGATGCACAGAAAACCGGAAACACGGCGACATTCGGCTCCTGGGACACAGTCAACGGCATCATCGCCCCCGCGGCTTCGCTATCATTCTTCGATGCGGATGACGGAACGACTGCCGTGGGATTTCACTCTGCCACAGATGGGGAACTCGATGTGAACCAGAACATGACCGCCGGCGGATGGGTGACGAGCTTCGCGCTTGTTCTCGACGGTTCGACCTCGTCGATCGACCTGACATCCATCGTTTTCGACATGCGCCTCGCAAATGGAAGCGGAGGAAATAACACCACGGGAAGCAAGCAGGGCCAGATGGCGTTTCGGCTCGTTGGGAGCAGCAGCGGAACACTCGGCACCATCGATCTCGGCGGGGATCAGGGCTATCCCAGTGTTGAGTATCAGAGGACGCTCGACCTATCCTCGCTACCCTCATTGGGCACCAGCGAGACATACACCGCCTTCATCAGTGCCACCGGCTCGGGATTCGGCCACCATAAATCCCTGCAGGCCTTCGTGCTCAACGGCGACATCGCGGCCGTCCCGGAGCCTTCTGCCACCCTGTTGCTCTCGTTGACAGCACTCGGTCTGCTGCGTCGCAAACGCTAGAAGCCATCGATGCCTTCCGATCGTCATACACCTGGAAATGCATCCGGTGGCTGCCATCTACTGTTTGCATAGGGGACGGCGATGGCTTATTGGTTTCCCAACACCATGAGAATCAACTTCCCGCCCAGTTTCCTGAAATACATACGCATCCCATTGCTCTGCAGCGGAATCGCCACGGCCGAGGATGCGAAATGGCTCACCTACGAAGGCGGCGAAGGCCCCGGAAAAGGCAAACACATCGTCCTCATCGCCGCAGATCAGGAATACCGCAGCGAGCAGGCGATGCCGATGCTGGCGCGAATCTTATCCACCCACCATGGCTTCGATACCACCGTGCTTTTTTGCCTGAACGGAGACGGCCTGGTCGATCCCACCATGCCGGTCCATCCGGAAAAGGGAAAGGAAGCCGATTTCAAAACCCACAGCATCCCCGGCACCGAAAAACTCGCCGACGCGGATCTGGTGATCTTTTTCAATAGGATGCTGACCTTGCCCGAGGATCAGCTCAAAAACATCGTCACCTACCTCGACTCCGGAAAGCCCTTCATCGCGCTGCGCACCGCGAACCACGGGTTCATCGGCAGGCTGCCCTACGAGATCGATGGGAAGCAGGTGTCCTTCGGCGAGATCGTCGGTGGCGCTTTCATGAACCACCACGGGAATTGGTCGCGAGATTCCACAAGGGGCGATATTGTCCCTGAGCAGAAAGACCATCCCATTCTAACAGGAGTGAAGGACATCTGGGGGCTCACCGACGTCTATCGCACCTTCAAAGAAGGCACCGGCCTCCCCGAGGGCTGCACCGCCCTGGTCATGGGACAACCGCTCATCGGCCGCGAGCAGGGCGGCGCCGACAACCCCGAGAAGGAACCCCTCCCCGTCGTATGGACTAAGCATTGGACCACCACGGATAGCAAGAAAGCCCGCGTCCTCCACTCAACCATGGGCAGCGGAACGGATTTTGAAAATCCCGGCCTGCGCCGTCTCCTCGTCAATGGGGTTTACTGGTGCATCGGGATGGAAAAAGAAATTTCCCCGGACAGCAAGATCGACTACATCGGAGATTATACTCCCCTCTCCAACGGATTCAATTACGAGAAACTCGGTGTGAAGCCGAGGCCGGTATCCTACTACAAATAAAATTTCTCAAGACATATGAAACTCACAAGCATCCTACTCTCCTCCCTTCTCTGCACCGCCTGCCTTTCCGCAGAAACGATACTCGACGCGGGCGGCGACGGCGCCACGAAAACCGAGGTGAGCGACTCGATGATAGGCTTCCGCGACACCCTTCGATTTTACGAATTTGCGCAGCAACACGCGATCCTGCTAGTCCGCATCGACAACAGGGATACGAAATTTGCCATTTCTGCGAAGCTGTTTCTCTTCGCCGAAGGGACGACCGCCGAGGACATGGGGAAATGGGTCAACAACCAGCATTCCGACGGCCTTTTCGCGGACGCACCCGATCCGAAGGCATCCCATGAGATCCCTGCCGCAAGCTGCAAGGTGCTGGAACATGCGGCTGCGGATCTGGTTGAGGCACCCAACGGAAAATTCACCAATTACACCGTGACCTTCGCAATCAAGGACGTGCCACCCATCGGCGATATCAGGATCAAGGACTTCACCGACAAGGCATCCGTCAAGGTCAAGTCGGTGGAGGGCTGAAAACACAGCATTGATTCCGGCCTTGGATTCGTTGCTCCCGGAGATATCCTTGCGCTCACATGAGCGAACCCAGCATCGAATTCTACAACGCCGCAGTGGATGCGATCCAGTCCGGCGATCTCACCTCCGCCCTCTCGGCAGCGGAAAACTCCCTCACGGAAAACCCCTCAGACCCCGAGACCTGGCAGCTCTATGTCATGGTGCTCAGCGCCCTCGGCCGCAAGGAAGATGCCGCAAAAGCTACCGAAAAACTCAAGGAGCTCGGCCTCAGCGAAGCCGATGAATTCCTCATGAAAGCGGCCGAAGCAGTATCCGCAGGCGATCTCAACAACGCCCTCCGCCACTACGAATCCGCTTTCCTCGCCGCCCCCGAGCGCCCGGAAATCCACTCCGCCTACGCCCTCGCCCTCATGCAGGCAGGCAAGGCCAACGAAGCGCAGGCCGCTGCGGAGAAAGCCGTCTCGCTCGCCCCCGATGACTCCCGCGCAAACTACGCACTCGGCCACATCCTCCGAGTTAGCGGGGATAAGGACGCCGCTCTGGAGGCTCTCACAAAAGCAGTTTCCGCAGAGCCGGAAATGATGATCGCCCTTTACGAGCAAGGCATGATCCTCGCCGAGAAAGGTCGTCTCGAGGAGGCACTCTCAAACTTCGAGAAATTCCTCGAAATCCACCCCGATGACCCAAGCGCCTCCGAGGCGTTGGCAACAATCAGGGAACAAATGGGTGCTTGATCCCTAGCCTTTCCGCCTCCGCGCAATGATCCCGTATTTGGGAGCGAAGAGCAGGGAGACGAAAAAGAATGATGCCTGAACGAGGACGATGCAGCCACCTGTGGACGCATCGATGTGGTAGCTGATGAGGATCCCCATCACCGTGGCGATCACTGCGGACACGCAGGCGATGGCCAACATGCGGTCAAAGCGATCCGTCCACAGGTGCGCCACGCAACCCGGCGTGACAAGCATCGCAACAACCAGGATAATCCCGACCGCCTGCAGCGCGACGACGATGGCCAGAGCGAGCAAGCCGAGCAGCAGGTAGTTCAGGAAGCGATCGGGCAGCGCCATCACCCGCGCCTGGCCGGGGTCGAAGCAGATCAGCAGCAGGTCTTTTCTCAGCAGCAGCGTCACCAGCATCACCGCGCCGCCCATTCCCATCGTTTCCCAAAACTGGAATCTTGTGATCCCGAGGATGTTTCCGAAAAGTATATGATCGAGGTGGAGATCCGAGGGCGTCTTGCTGAACAGCACCAGTCCGAATGCGAACAGGCCGGTGAAAACCACTCCCATGGCTGTGTCTTCCTTGATGCGGCTGTTGCGTTTCACAAAGCCGGTGCTCGTCGCGCAAAACAACCCGGCGAGGAACGCACCGATCGCCAACGGGATGCCTGCGATGTAGGCGAGGACGATGCCGGGCAGGACGGAGTGCGAGACAGCATCGCCCATCAACGACCAGCCTTTCAGTATCAGGAAACAGGAAAGCAGCGCACACATCGCTCCGACCAGCCCGCCGACAAGCAGGGCGTCCTGCATGAAAGGGTAACGGAAAGGCTCCAGGAAATCGCTCATGGCAGCTGGATGGGAGAGGATTTCACCGCACCCTTGTGCAAAGCGCGGCGGGCGGCGAGGATGCCTTGCTTCGGAGCGAAAACGAAAGCTGTTAGAAAAACAAGCGTCTGGAGGGTGACGATACAACCACCGGTGGCGCCGTTGAGAAAATAGCTGGCGTAGGCACCGGCCAGAGAGGTGGCGACACCCAGCCCGGCGGAAATCCACAGCATTTTCCCGAAGCGATCTGTTAGGAGGTAGGCCGTCGCGCCCGGTGTCACCAGCATCGCCAAAACCAGGATGGCACCGACTGCCTGAAGCGCAGCCACAGAGGTCGCCGCCAGCAAGGCGAGCAATGTGAGGTGAAGGGCACCGGCATTCAGGCCGAGCGTCCTCGCCTGATTCGGATCAAAGCAGAAGAGCATGAGATCCCGCCATTTCAGCCCAAGCACGATCAGGGTCACCACGCTGATCCCGACCACCTGCACGATGTCCTCACTGGCAATACCCAAAATATTTCCATAGATGATGGCTTTAAGATCCACCCCAGC